>CAWDND010000055.1:0-254060 GCA_963803395.1 uncultured Planctomycetaceae bacterium | reverse complement strand
CGCCACCGGCGTCCGACAACCAGGCGAAGGGGGCGGCCCCGCCGAGGGCCGCATGGCCTACGTCGGGATGGTCGGCAACCCGACACCGGAGTTCCTCGCTCCCGGCGAGAAACCCGGGCCGATGCAGGCGCGTTCCCTCTCGGGGCTGTACCCCCTGGAAGAGTTCACTCCGCTGATCCGCACGCCCGCCGGCGCACGTCGGCATGGACCGGGCCGACCGCTGGATCGGGCTGTCTGACGGCGGCAACGGCCTGGAAGCCCGGCTCCGGGAAAACTTCCCACGTGTGGAAGTGATTATCCTCGATTTCTTTCACCCCGCGGAAAAACTCACCGGCCTTGCGCGACTGTTGCACCCCGGCGACGAGGGCGCGGCGGAGGCCCAAGCACGGCAGTGGCGGCAGTGGCTCAAGGAGGAAGGGGGCGGTTGCTGGGTGCCGTCCTCCGCCAGTGGGATTGGCCTCCCCGGCCCGGCCTGCACGAGGCGGTCGACGAGCTGACCGGTTACCTCGACCGGCACGCACACCGGATGGAGTACCCCGAATACCTGGCTCACGGCTGGTGCCTCGGCAGCGGCGCGAGCGAGAGCGCTGCAAGACGGTCGTCGGCCAACGCCTGAAGTTGGCCGGGATGCGCTGGGGCGAGGACGCCGCCCACGCCGTCTGCCACCTCCGCGCCTCTACCGCAGCGAGAAGGGCCAATGGGACGCCTTTTGGAATCGGGATTACTCGCCCAACTGAACGCCTGTCTCACCAACTAACGTGATGCTCACCGGGGCTGAACCGGCGGAACTCGTGGGGCACGCGGCGCGTCAAAGTTTTTCCTGCGCTCGCCAGTTGGTGCGCGACAAGAGGAAGGCTGCACAAGATAGAGAAACGATTTTCCGGGGAGATTTCGCTCCAGGGTAGTGACTTTCGCTGTTCAATCGGTAAAAACACGCACGATGGACCCCCATAGTACCAGTTATGGAGATACACCGTGCGTGACACCAACGACCTCCAGACTACCATCACCCTCGGCCCCGTCAATTGCGTCGGTCAGACGCTCTCACTCGAACTGGGGTTGCAGATGGCCTTGCCCATGCCCAATCAAGACGAGCATCTCCCCGACCAGATCGAGGCGTTCGTCCATCAAGGCGGTCTCGAAATCGAGCGCCGGCTCTTCCAAGCCTTCGTCGAGAAGGCCGACCAAGAACTGGTCCTCCAGCGGCGGCAGGGCAAAGGCGGCGCCGGCATCCGGCTTCGGGGGACACGACCCTTCACCTTCAAGGCGACCTTTGGCGAGGTCACCGTTCAGCGGTCGCGAATCGAGCACAAGATGGATGGCACGCTGGAGGTGCCGTCGGCGCACCGCCTGGAACACGTCGCACCAACTCCACATCACCCAGAATCTCCGGGACGCGGTCTGTGATCAGAGGAGCGATCAATCCACGGAGAAGAGCCGCGCCGACCTCTGTCAGTACGCTGGGGACGAGAGTCTGTTGGGGCGGAGCACGATCATCGACATCGTGCATCAGGAGGGCGAGCAACTGATCGTTGCGCAACGCGCGCGTGCCCGGGCGATCCTGGACGGCGCGTCGGAGGCTCAGTTGGCCTGGCTCGGTCCTGCCGCGGCCGACCCCGACGCCATGACAGGGTTGGTCGATGACGACCCGCCGTGGGACGACTCGGAGGAAGCCCAGGCCGAGTGGGAACAGACTCAGGCCGAGTGGATTGCGACGGGCTTTCCCGGGTGTGAGCCGGCGTTCCCGACGGCCAAGGACGAACCGCGCGCCGTGGACGCGGGCTTCGTGATCGTCGAGCCCGATGAGGTCAAGACCAAGGCCCAACCATCGACCGGCCGCAAGGAGGTGTGGACGTACACGGCGGTGGTGCTGGTGAGCGGGTTGCGGTATGCGCTGGCGGAAGCCACGCCGGAGGGCCTGTGGTTGCAAGTCTCGGCGCTGCTGCTGGAGTTGGGAGTCCTCAGCGGCGAGCGTCGGTTGCTGGTCCTGGGCGACGGTGCCACCTGGATTCGAACGTGGTTCGAGAGCCTGGGGATTTCTCTCAAAGCGATGATCTTGTGCTGGTGGCATCTTCGGAAACGCTGTGATGAGCAGATGAGTTCGGCGGGGGGCCCCAAGGAACGACGCCGCGCGTTCGAGAAGGAACTCCTGGGGCAGTTGTGGGAAGGGAAGGTGGAGACCGCGATCGCCCTTCTGAGAGGGACATTGGAGTGGGTCAGGAACCCCGCGGCGGTCGAGGAGTTGATCGCGTACCTGGAGAAGCGGCGTGCGTACATCCCCCACTACCAGCAACGGCAACAGGCGGGGTTATGGATCGCGAGCACCCGGGTGGAGAAATACAACGACTGGGCGGTGTCGGCACGTTGCAAGCACCAGGGGATGAGTTGGTCGCCCCAAGGGGTGCTGGCCTTGGCCGCGCTGGAAGCCGCGCGACGCAACGGTGAACTCGACGATTGGCGTCGGGATCGTGCGCTGCCCGAGCGAGCGTTGCCAGAACCGATTCGCAAGGCCGCTTGATCGCGGTATCGGCGCACCAACTGGCGAGCGCTAGGAAGTTTTTCGGACAGGGTGCACGACGCGGTTTGCGATTTCTTTTTTCACACGGCCCGACGGTAAGGCCGTCGCCCAGTCGCCGTCCCTTGCCGATCTTCCCAGAACGTGTCCATGGGTTCGGTCTCGCTCAGGTAATCGGCGCGGAGTTGAAGCATCGCCTCGGCCCCTGGCTCGGACCAAAATTTCTCCGTCCCCTTCACGCGATAGTTGAACATCTTCACCGGCGACTCCATGTGACTCGATGTGATCGGCAGGCCCGCCTTGCGATACGCGTCGTAGCGCATCCGGCCCGCGTTGTTCCTCAGGTACCCCAGCGCCTCCGACACGACCCTTCGAGGGCTCGTCTCGGACTCGTCTTCCTTGGCCTCTCCCAACTCGGCGAGCCGAATCTCCAACGCCCTGATCACCTCCTCGACTTTGCCGCTCCAGACCGACTGAATCCAGGTCTTGTACACCTCCCAGCCTTCGAGCCGCTTCCGCCCCGCCATTGCAGCGGCGAAAACATCCGTTAGCGCATGAATGAAATCGAGGATCGCCTCGTAGCTGCTGAACCACCGCTTGTGTATTCCCCAGTTTCCCTTCGCCCCATCCCCAACGAACGCCTTGCGCTTCGCGGCCGCGAACCCGCGCCGCCCACGCCGCCTGCGCCAGAATCTCCCCGAGCTTGTCCACGTCTCCTCGCGTGGCGACCATCGATCGGACCTTCGGTTTCGGGGTCGTGGAAGGCTCATCTTCTTGGGCATCAATGGTCACCGCCGCGGTCGCCGATTCGGGGATCTCATCCGGTTCGTCCTTCGCCGCCGCGACATGTCCCTTGATCGCACGCGCCAGCTTGAGAATCCGCAGGGGATCGACGAAATGCGCGGGGACCTCCGGACAGGGGTCCTCAGCCGAGACCGTGCTGGTCATGGTCATCACCAGGCCGATCTTGTCCTCCCGCCAGTACCCGCCGTGTTTGGGCTGGTCGTCGCTGTCGGTCTGGCCGCCGCCGGCCTGGTCGCTCTGGGCCGGGACGGGACCGGGGTCGCGCTGACAGCGATCGAAGATCTGCAGGCGACCGCCGTCGGCCATCACGGTCGCCACAGTCGACGCGTCGGGCGGGTTTGGCACTGGCGACTCGCACTGTCGCATCAGCGGCAACGCGCGGAAATCGGCAACAGCCTGATCGCGCTGTTGGACTCGTTCCCTGCCGATCTTTTCGCTGATCCGCTCGACCTGCTTGGTGGAGACATCCAACCCTGAAAGTTCGCCCAAGGCGTCGTTCCCCTTGGCGAAGGAAGTGAACTGCGTCCCTGCGTAGGTGATCTTTTTCAGGACGTCGGGGCTGTAGCCGCCTAGGTCAGTGCCCAGCGCGCGGGACAGAGGGAAAAAAAGCTGCCCGGCAGGTGGGGCAGTAATACTTGGGATCTTCCCCGAGGGCCTCGCCCACCGTGGTGGTCATGGCCCTGGGCTCGGCGCCGGTCGCTTGGACCGGCCCGCCACATTTGCTGCACGCCTGGGCCTCAGGGGGGACGGCGGCGGGTTGGGATGCGAGCCCTTGCTCCACCATGTTCAGAGAGAGGGCCTGGCCGATTTGGACGGCCATTTCCTCGATGTCGGCGAACTTGGTGCCCCAGGGAACACCGTTGGGGCCGTAAATCCGGCCGTTGAGATCTTTTGCAAGGCCACGCAGCAGATTTTGCAATTCATCCTTGACGATCGCGGGGGCTTTGGCGTGCGCCATCTCTGGCTCCTTCCTGAAGTTGCGTCTCGGGAGAAAGTGGAAACCGGCTTGACTTTATAGCAAAGACAACTCGGCTTTGCAAAGGGTGTCGTGCACCCTTTCGGACATCGTCGATCGGTCCGCCTTTGACGAAATCGTGTTAAACTGATATTATAGTAAAAACTCAGAATTCTGAGGGCCATCCGGCCCGGTCGTGTCGACGGTCCTACCCACTCTTTCTCTTTCGAGGAGGATTGTTTGATTCGACGAGCCATGGAGGAACCCCCTCCGGGTTTCCGATCCATGGGCCTGAGCCCCATGATGCTCGAGGCCCTGAAGCATGCCCGCTATCACGACCCCACCCCCATCCAGGCGGCCTTCATTCCCGAGGCCCTCGACGGCCTCGACGTCATCGGCCAGGCCAAGACGGGCACCGGCAAGACGGCCGCCTTCGGCATTCCGCTGATCGAGATGCTCGAAGCCCGCGGCCGAGGGCCCGCAGGCCATCATCCTGGCCCCCACCCGCGAGCTGGTCCAGCAGATCGTCGGCGAGCTCCAGAAGCTGGCCCACGGCCAGGACGTCGCCATCTGCGGCATCTACGGCGGCGAGCCGATCGAGCGGCAGCTCCGGGCCCTGCAGCCGCGGCGTCGACATCGTCGTCGGCACGCCCGGCCGCGTGCTCGACCACATCGAGCGGCGGACGCTCTACCTGGGCGACATCTTCCACGTCGTCCTCGACGAGGCCGACCGGATGCTCGACATCGGCTTCCGTCCCGACATCGAGCGGATCCTCCGCAAGGTGCCCGACCCGCACCAGACCTTGCTGCTCTCGGCGACGATCAGCGCCGACGTCCGCAAGCTGGCCCAGCGCTACATGTACGAGCCGATCGAGGTGAACCTGTCGCAGGACGAGCCCTCGGTCGAGTCGATCCAGCAGTACTACATCTCGGTCGAACCACGACCGCAAGTTCGAGCTGCTGGTCCACCTGCTGCAAGCGCGACCAGCCGCGCCAGTGCATCGTCTTCACCCGCACCAAGCGCGGGGCCGACCGGCTGGCCGAGCGGCTTCGCGGCAAGTGTCCCGGGCGTCGCCACGATCCACGGCGACCTGCCCCAGATCGGCCCGCGACCGCGTCATGCAGGGCTTCCGCGACGGCACGATCCCGGTCCTGGTCGCCACCGACGTCGTCGGCCGCGGCATCGATGTCGAGGGCATCAGCCACGTCATCAACTACGACATCCCCGACGATCCCGAGAACTACCTCCACCGGATCGGCCGGACCGGCCGGATGGGCAAGGACGGCATCGCCTACCTGTTCGTCTGCCCCGACCAGGGCGAGCCGCTGACCGTCGATCGAGAACCTGATCAACAAGGTGATCCCGTCGCTGAACATCGAAGGCTTCGAAGCCTATCGCCGCAGGTCGAAAGAAGGGATGTTCCGCGAGTTGTACAGCGCCGCGTCCACCCGCTCGCCCTTTGGAGGGCGTTGAGTCCGGATCGTGTCTCGGTTGGTTTCGACCGGCCGTTGCCGGTCGGCGTTCGTCGCTGAGTCGGTCTCTTCTCATATCGGTCGCTTGGAGAGGCAGTTGTCAGAAGATCGCCATCATCCAGGCGCGGTCTCGACTGCCTCTCTCGGTTTGTCCTCCTTGTCAGACCTTGCCATCCCCCTCCCGTTCTTACGCTCCCAGCAGGGAGAACAGCGTCCGCGCCTCTTCGACCAGTTTGTGGGTGTCGGGTCCGTCCCTTGAATAGCGTGCCCGGTCGCATCGGGCGACGAGCCTGCTGGCGTGCGCCGCGAGGTCGGGCGAGCCGGTGACCTGCCGGATTCCCTGCCGGGCCTCATCGGGTGTCAAAGCACCGGGAGGCCGACCCGCCGCGAGGTTCAGGTACTCGGCCAATCCTTCGGTGACCTGCTGGCCGACCTCGGCGGCCTCCCGGGCGGCGTCGAGCTGTCGGACGATCCGGGCCGCGAGCCGTCGCGCCCTTCGGTCGCCTCCAAGTCGGGCGCACCACCAGGCGGACAATGACCGCCGCGATGACGAACGCCGTCAGGGCCCCGACGACCCAGACGACGGCCTGGGTCGGTCGCGATGTCGGCGGGCGCGCGGGCGGTCCGTAACCGAGGGTCGCCGGGTCGAATCGCGGCACGTCCACGACACGGATCGGCACGCCCGAGGTTACCTTGGTGAGATACCGGGCTGTCTTCGGGTCGAGCGCGGCGATCGCCACCGGGGGCAGGACGGCTTCGCCCGCCCGGGTGGGCCGGACGCGGGAGCGGAAGACCCGCGACGGGGGGTCGGCGATCACCTCGGAGGGGATCGGCTCGACTTGCAAACCGAGCGGCACGTGGTTGAACCGCGTGAGGTCGGGCGCGGCGGTCATGCCCCGCGCGGCCGGCCCGGTCACGCGGACCCGATACTCCAGAGCCTGGCCCGATTGGACGATTGCCGGACGCGCCTCGGCCTCGACCTCGAACGCCCCAACCCCGCCGAGGAACTCCGCCGGTCGACCCGAGAGGGGGGAAGCCTGGATGGTCAGCCGGAGCGACGGGCTCGCTCCCGAACGCCTCCCCAACCGCACCACCACCGGCGGGATCTCCAGGATGCCCGCCCGTCGGGGGATGATCCGGAACTGCCAGAGGAACAGGTTCCGCTCGGTCACGAAGTCGCCGATCCCGCTGGCGCTGATCAGCTTCAGGTCGGTGCCGACTAGGGAGACCTCGGCGCCGCCGACCCGGGGCGTGCCGACCTGAGGTCGATCTGCCTCCGCGACCGTCACGACCTGCAACTCGATCGCTTGACCGACGTAATGCACGCCCCGCGCCACCTGCGCCTGGACGCGGATCGGCGCGGGCTCCTGGGCGAAGGTGGTCGAGCAGCTTCTCGCACAGGCGCAAAGGACGCAAAGGAAGACAAGAGAAATCCTTGTGGGATCACGACAGACTCTGTCCTTTGCGCCTTTCTTCGCGCCTGTGCGCCTTTGCGAGAAACTCCCTCATGACTTCCGCAAGAAATCCGGTCCGTTCCCATCGTTACCAATCCCTTCGGTCTTCATCACAGTCCAGGGGCGCCTCGTCCTGAATGCGACGGCGTTGGGCTTCGCGGATATTCGCCAGCGCGGTGGCGAGACGATTCTTGGACGATCCGGCTCTCGGAGGCGCGGGGCCAGTCCCTCCGGCGCCGCCGGGGCCGCGCCGGCCTGAGGACGGAGGATCTTGCGATTCCGCGCCGGGTGACTGGCTGTCGGCCTTCGACCGGGAAGGGGAATCGCCGCTGGTCCGATCCGAGTTTTTGGGGTGATCCGGGGGCGAGGATGACCCCGGGTCCGGATGCGGCGGGGCCGAGGAGCACCGCGCGGCCTCCTCGGCGAACCGACGGTTGATCGCGGCCTCGCGGCGGATCACGTCGAGCGACGCGCCAGGTGCGGTCGAGACAAGGCAACTGTCGTAATGGTGGATCGCGGCAGCGACGTCGCCCAGAGCTAGCGCGGTGTTGCCCAGGGCATAGTCGATCTTCAGACGAAGTTCGGTATCGGCGCGGTCGCGGGCCTCGCCGTAGCGGGCGAGCGCCTCGACATAGCGCTCGAGCCGGAACAACGTCGCCGCGGCGTCATAGCGGGGGATGGCAGCGTCCGGGGCGTGCGCGATCGCGTGCTCGAAGGCGGCCAGCGCCTCGGGCAGCCGGCCGGCGGCGTACGCCGACCGGCCTCGCTCGACCGCTTCGGCCGGCGCTTCGCCCTCCCTGGCCGCGCCGAGCCCGGTCAGCGTCAGCGTCACCGCCACCGCGACGACCCACCCGCGCAGCCTCAACTGGAGCCCCGGGCCCGGCCAGCTCCCGCCCACACCCAGCACGAGCGCGGCGAGCACGAATACTCCGAACCGCTCGGCACGCACGGGGGGCCGGATCGCGTCTCGCCTCTGGAGGGCGACTGGGGCGATCCGGGTCAGGTACAGTTCCCCGAGGTCCACCGGCGCCAGCCCCGCGCGCACGACGGCGCCACCGGTCACACGGGCGAGCGCATCGAACGCGACGTCGGACCGCTTCGACAGGACGAGCGCCCCGTGATAGGTCAAGACGGCCGAGCCCCGGCCCGAGGGGATCGTGTGCCCGCGCGCGTCATCTCCGATCGCGACCGAATGGACGATGATGCGGGCCGCGCGGAGCCGATCGCCCGCCGAGGACCAGCTCGCAGCGTGATCCTCGCCATCGGAGAGGAGGATGATCACCCGGCCTTCGGCGGGCTCCTGGTCGCCGAACACCGCGGCCGCCGTGTCGAGCGCCGCGCCGAGGTCGGTCCCGCCCGGCCGGACGCCCCCCGGCCGGAGCGCTCGGACCGCATCGGCCACCGCGCCGAAGTTCTCGGTCAAGTGACGGCGGACCACCCCGCGACCAGCGAATGCGACCACCGCCATCCGGTCACCCCGCTCGCGCCCGAGCGCCCGGATGAGGCTCTCGGCCGTCTCGACCGCCACTCCCAGCCGACTCGGAACCGCATCCTCGGCCGCCATGCTCCGGCTGACGTCCACGAGCAAGACGACATCATGGCCTGGCGGCATCGGCGGCCCCGGCGACCGGCCCCCGCGCGGCTGCGCCAGCGCCACGATCAGGCAGACGATCGCGGCGAGCCACCACGCCGCCCCCTCTCCGCGAGGCCGTCCCGCCTGTGCCAGTGCCGACCAGTCGCGGACCCGACGCCTCCAGCCCCGAGCGACCCACGCGGTCAGCAGAGGCACGATTGCGAGAAGCCAAAGGGATTCCGGATGAGCGAAGTGCATTCCACTCACCTCCGCGAGGAGAGTCGGCAGGGCGAAGTCGTCAGATCCGGAATCAGGGGAGCCGCCGAAGCCGCCCCGCCGACACGAGTCGGTCGAGAGCGAGCAGGGCGATCGCCAGCCCGACCCAAGGGGCATACCATTCACGATAGCGAGTCCAGATCGTCCCGCGAACTGGGCTCTTCTCCAGGGCGTCGATCGTCTGGAAGACCTGGTCGAGCGCGCGAGCATCTCCGGCGACGAACGCGCGGCCGCCCCCGGTCGTCGCGATTCGCTCCAGCAGGGTGAGGTCGGGGCCGTCCACCTGGCGACGCCCGGGGAGTCGCGTGACCGAATCGACGGTGCGGACGATGCCCCTCTCCTGACCTACAGCGATCGTGTGCAGCGTGACCCCCAGGTCGCGGGCCAGCGCCGCCGCGTGCTCGGGGTCGAGCGGATGCGGGACCGCCGGACTGTTCCGGCCGTCGGTCAGGAGGATCAGCACCTTTTTCTTTGGCGGCGCAGCGAGCAGGGCATCGATGCCCAGGCGATCGCGTCGCCGAGATTGGTCCCGTCCTCGCCGGGCCGCGCCGGGCGGACTGAGCGGACGACGTCGAGCAAGAGCCCATGTTCGAGCGTCGGCAAGAAGGCGTGGTCGGGATAGTTGGCGAAGACGACCAGGCCGATCAGGTCGTCGGGCCGTCCCGCGAGGAACCGCGCGAGCGTCGCCTTGGCTGCCTCGAGCCGCGACAGCGACGCCTCACCCGAGGGGAAATCGACCGCGCTCATGCTCGAACTCTGGTCGAGCGCCACGACAATCGCGACTCCTCGTCCGGCGATCCGGGTCCTCCCCACCACCGTCTGCGGCCGCGCCAGCGCCACCGCCAGACAGGCAATCGCCAGGCCGCGCAGGGCGACCGGCACCAGTCCCAGCAGCATGGCGCAGCGCCACCGCACCGGCCCGAAGCCGTGCAGTGAGGGCCATGCAACCCTCGGCCGCGCCCGGGCCGCAAGCCAGGGCAACGGCATCAAGACCAGGACGATCAGCCAAGCCGGTTCGCCCCAATGCATCCTGCTTCGCCTTCCCCTCACCAATCCTGAGGCTGAACCGCGTCGGCAGCCGAATCACTGCGACGCAAACGACGTCCCTCATCCCCGATCCGTCCCTCTGCGCGCTCGGGCCACGCGCGGGTTCAGGGCCGAGCGGGCGGCCCGAGCGCGGGCCAAAGCGGTGTCGGGGTCGGGATCGAGGACGGTCAAGTGGCCCATCTTCCGCCCGAGCGCGGGGGTCCGCTTGCCGTAGAGATGAAGCTTGACGCCCGGGTCAGCCCGCAGGGCAGCCTCCCAGTCCGGCTCGCCGCCGGCCCAAAGATCGCCGAGCACGTTGACCATCGCGGCCGGCACCACCAGGTCCGTCATCCCGAGCGAGAGGCCGCACAGGACCCGGACCTGCTGCTCGAACTGGCTGGAGATGGCCGCCTCGATCGTCAAGTGCCCCGAGTTGTGCGGCCGGGGCGCGAGCTCGTTGACGAGCAGGTGGCCCTCGGCCGTCAGGAAGAACTCGACGGTCAGGACGCCGACCGTGCCCAGCGCCTGGGCCGCGGCGAGGGCCAGGGTCCGTGCCTCCCACGCGATGATCGGGCCGACCGGCGCGGGCATCACGGTCGAGTCGAGGATATGCCGGTCGTGCCGGTTCAGTGCGACCGGGTAGGCCACTGCCTGGCTATCGCGGCCCCGCGCGACGATCACCGAGACCTCGGCCATGAAGTCGATCCAGCCCTCCGCGACACACGCAACATGCCCCAGGCTCGACCATGCGGAGAAGGCATGCTCCGCGCGTTCGACGCGGACCTGGCCCTTGCCGTCGTATCCGGAGGCGGCCGTCTTCAAGATCAGAGGGAGCCCGACCGCCTCGACCGCCGCTTTCAGCTCGTCCGCCGTGCGGACCGGGCGCCAGGGGGCGTGGGGGATCTGATGCCGGGTCAGGAATCGCTTTTCCCGGATCCGGTTCTGGCTGACCCAGACGGTCCGCCACCCCGGCCGGACCGGCCGGCGTCGGGCCAGCCAGCGCAGGGCGGGGGCCGAGACATTCTCGAACTCGACGGTGACCGCCTCGGCCCGCTCGGCGAAGGTCCGCAAGGCGGGCAGGTGGTCGGGGGGGCAACCACCGACCAGTGCGCCACCTGCGCGGCGGGCGCGTCGTCGGTCGCGCCGAGTACCCCGGCGCGATAACCCATCCGCTGCGCCGCCTGGAGAAACATCCGGCCCAACTGACCGCCGCCGATGACGCCGAGCGAGGCGGGAGGCCGCAGCACGGCAGCTTGACCGCTCTGGCTCATGGAGGCGACTCTCCCACCGCGTCCGTCTGCGCCTGTCGGAACGTGGCCAGCGCCGCGCGCACTTGGGGATACTTCCGCGCCAGGATCGCGGCGGCCAGCAGCGCCGCGTTGGCCGCCCCGGCGGTGCCGATGGCCAGCGTCCCCACTGGGATACCTCGAGGCATCTGGACGATCGACAGGAGCGAGTCGACCCCTCGCAGGACCTTGCTTTCAATCGGGACGCCCAGAACGGGCAAGATCGAGACCGCCGCCAGCATCCCCGGCAGGTGCGCCGCCCCCCCGCGCCGGCGATCAGGATTTCCAGGCCCCGGCCCTCGGCCTCGCGGCCGTAGCGGAACAGCCGATCCGGCGTCCGATGCGCCGAGACCACCCTCGCCTCGTGCGGAATCTCCAGTTCGGTCAAGACTTCCGTGGCGTGACGAAGCGTCTCCCAGTCCGACCGGCTGCCCATCACCACGCCGACCAGGGGCGAATCAGGGGGGAAATCCGGCATCTCTTTCCTGAACTCTGCACGAGACGAGGATCGGGCCACGTCGCGCGACGCTAGCGCGGAGGAAACCCCGAGGCATCTTAACGCCCCGACCAGCGCGCTGGCCAGGGGCGATCCGCAGCCGCCCGGAGGTCCCATCCTGGCACGCGAGTTGGAAGAGCAATGACGCTTCGGTCCGCGACCGAGAATGAGGGAGAAGGGCGATACCGGGACCGTCCCAAATTGATCCGGCGGCTACTTGATACTGTTCAGTAGTGGTCGTTTGGCTCTTGTTGGCGCAACTGCAAAGAATTATGAGGGATAACTGCTCCAGTCCGTGCCTCGCTTTGTGCCGCAAAGTGTCAAGTTCGTGCACTATACTCTGTGCACCACTTTGGGACGATCCCGCGATACCCGCCCCTTGCTTTGACTTTGGTTCAAACCGTGCAAGAATTTAGAGAGACTCGGCATCGAGGCGGCCGGGTCAGTGGGTTCGCAACGCCATCGGGCCACTCTCAGCGGGGAAAACACGTGGCAACACTCGTCGCGGATCGGCCGCCCAAGTCGGCGACTCCGTGGCCGGAGAGGGGGCGTATCTGGCTTTTTAAAACCTTCTTCACCCCGTTATGCGGCGTGACCCTCCGTGACTGGTGGGAGGTTCTGCGCGCGAACCGATTCGCGATCGATTTCCCCTATTGGCCCCGCGCGGCGATCTTGACCGCGGGGTGCTGGCTGAACTCGGTTTATCTCCGGCGGGAGATGAAGGGCTACGGTCGCTTGCTCGAGGAGGTCACCATCCCGCCGCCGCTGTTCATCCTCGGCCACTGGCGGAGCGGAACAACCTTGCTCCACAACCTGCTGGCGCTCGATGACCAGTTCGCCTATCCGAACCTCTACGAGGTCTTCTTCCCGCACACGTTCCTTTGCACCGAGGACGTCCGCTCCGACCAGATCGCGTCGCTCATCCCCTCCACCCGGATCATCGACAACGTCGCGCAGGGACTCCAAATGCCCAACGAGGACGAGTTCGCGACGTCCATCACGTCGCTCCGCTCGCCCTACATGATGTGGTCGTTCCCCGGGCACGCCGCGCAGTATGAGCGCTACCTCACGTTCCGGGACGTGCCGGAGGCCGACGTCGGGCGCTGGAAGAAGGCGCTCGTCCACTTCCTGAAGAAGTTGACGCTCCGCCACCAGCGCCCGATGGTTCTGAAATCGCCGCCGCACACGTGCCGGATCAAACTGCTCCTCGAACTTTTCCCGGACGCGCGGTTCGTTCACATCCGCCGCGACCCGTCTATCGTCTTCCAATCGACCAAGCACCTGAACGCGGTCCTGACCGGCGCCTTGCAGTTCCAGCGATCCGATCCGGCCGACCTCGATGATGCGGTCCTTCGGCGCTACCGGATCATGTACGACGCCTATTTCGAAGAGCGCGACCTGATCCCCAAGTCCCACGGCCATGAGCTCGCCTTCGAAGACCTGGAACGCGACCCCATCGGCCAGACCCGACGGACCTACGAGGCACTCGGCCTCTCCGGCTTCGACGCCGTCCTCCCCCGTCTCCAGAAGTACGTTGGCTCGCTGGCCGACTACCGCAAGAACGAATACCCCGAACTGCCCCCCACGCTCCGGAGCCGGATCCGCCAAGCCTGGAGACGCAATTTCGAAGAGTGGGGCTATCCCCTCGACTGATCCCGATGACCCAGCACCTTGTTAACAGCCCCGATCTCCTTCGCGATTCTCTCGGTTAGCGGCTATGGCTATGAGGAACGCGCGGCGGCCGGGTACGCAGAGCTGGTTCGGGGGGATGTAATTGCGGTTGGGGCCCTGCCCAGGCCGAAGGCTGGGGTAGTAGTTGAACCGTTGCAATTTGACGGCCGGATGAGTCCTCTCGCGAGGGATTGCCACGGGCTCCCTTCGATAAGAACTCCAACCCTCCTCACGGCCACGGCCTGGACTCCCATAGGGCCGGAGAAGGTCCGACTCGTTGCGAGCATGAGAAACCCCGGAGTCGGTCGACACCAGACCCGCAGTCCCGGTCGGCATTCGCTGATAATCTCGCTGCTGCGCCGCGGCGGTTGATGCCAGCAGCGCCGAACCCAGGATGGCCGCCAGCGCGATTGTCGTGTACCTGCGCATCGAAGCAAGCCTCCCATCGGCGATATTCTGTTCGTCCTCAGCAGATCGCACCTCCTCAAGATTGAGAGGACCGGCGCGGAATGTCAACAAGTCCTCCCCCGCGATGCGCCCTGATGCCGCACGACCGGGCGTGGTGGTGACTCGCAATTCGGACGACGTTCGGCGAAGATGGAATCTTCCCCGGACCAGGATCATCGACCATCGATTCGATCGCTCCGTCGAAACCCACTCCAGCGGAAGAAGACCAGAGAGTCATCGATGCGAGATTTCGTCTGCCGGAGCGGTGCGATCGTCGCCGCCCTGATCCTCCTCAACGGGGCGCACGGCGATGAACCGACCCGGCCGACCGTGCCGGCGAGCGAGGCCAACCCTGCCGTGCCGGCCGCCGGCCACTCGATCCACGGCGAGGCGTTCGACGACGGACCCCGGCATCACGCCTCCGCGCTCCCGGGCATGGGTAAGGTCGTCTTCCCCGTCACGACCGCCAGCGCCGAAGCGCAGACGTTCATCGATCAAGGAGTCGCGCAGCTCCACTCGTTCTATTTCTTCGAGGCCGAGCGGTCGTTCCGCCAGGCCGCCCGAATCGACCCCGACTGCGCCATGGCCTACTGGGGCCTGGCGATGGCGAATGTCAAGAACGGCCGACGCGCTCGGGAGTTCCTCAAGGAGGCGCGGAAGCGGCACGTCAAGCTCACCCTGCGCGAGACGCTGTACCTCGACGCCTTGGAGGCGCTCTCCAATGAGGGCGTCGATGAGAAGACGCGCAAGCAGAACCACCTGCTCGGCCTCGAGGCCATCGTCCAGGAGTTCCCCGACGACATCGACGCCCGCGCCTGGCTGGCGCTGGTCACCTGGCAGAACGAGACGATCGGCAGCCGACAGGTGGTCGATCTCGTGCTTGATTCGGTCCTCCAGGTCGCGCCGATGCATCCGGGGGCGCACCACTACCGGATCCACCTCTGGGACAGCGTCAAGCCGATCCGGGCGGAGAAGTCGGCCGCGCTCTACACCAGGACCGCGCCCGGGATCGCGCACGCCTGGCACATGCCAGGACACACCTACACCGGCCTGAAGCGTTACGCCGATGCCGCGTACCAGCAGGAAGGCTCGGCCCGCGTCGATCACGCCTCCATGACGCGCGACCGGGTCATGCCCTTCGAGATTCACAACTACGCGCACAACAACCAGTGGCTCTGCACCAGTCTGAGCCACATCGGCCGTGCCCGCGACGCGATTGCCGTGGCCCGCAACCTCGTCGAGCAGCCACGCGACCCGAACAAGAACGGCAAGAACGATGGCGGCTCGCCGCAGCGGAGCGGCCGGCTCCGCTGGGCGGAAGTCCTGACCCGCTACGAGCTCTGGGATGACCTGATTGCCGAGACCGCCTCGGGCGCCCTCGACTGGTCGGACCTCGCCGTCGAGCGCAAGGAGAAGGCGTACACTCTCGGCCTCGCCTACGCCGCCAAGGGCGACCAGGCGAAGCTCGCCGAGCAGGTCGCCGCGCTCAAGGCGCTGGCCGCCGAGGAGGCCAAGTCCACCCCGAAGTCGGCCTCGACCTTTGACGCACCCAAGAACCCGTGGGACCTCGTTCACCCCGCCACCCAGGCCGCCTTGGCGGAGCTGGAGGGAGTTCAGGCGCTCGCCAGGGGCGAGGTCGGACCCACCTTCGAACGTTTCGCCAAGGCGACCGCGATGCGTCCCGAGGCGCTGGCCCGCGCCCACCTGGCCGCGCGGAACTTCGGGTTCGCCGAGAGCATCGCCCGGGAGGCCGTCAAGAAGCAGCCGAACCAGCTCCCCCCGCTCGCCGCACTGGTCGAGATCCTCCACGCCGTTGGCAGGGACAAGCCGGCGCAGGAGGCCTACCGCAAGCTCGGACCGCTGGCCCGGAACGCCGACCCCGATCTCCCCGTCTTCCGCCGCCTGGCGCCGATCGTCGCCGGTTGGACGTCGGAGTCGGACAGAGAGCGCAAGCCGCCCGGCCCCGAGTCGGCGACCGACGACGCGACGGTCCACCGGATCGACCTGACAACCCTCGGCCCGCTAACCTGGTCCCCCTGGCCCGCCGAGCCGTTCGCGAGGCCCGACACCGACGGCAAGACCTGGTCCCTCGCCGAGCACAAAGGCAGGAACGTCGTCGTCCTGTTCTTCCTCGGCGGCAAGTGCGCCCACTGCATGCAACAACTCCAGGTCTTCGGCAAGGAGATCGAAGCGCTCCAGGCGCTGAACACCGACCTCGTCGCCCTGAACAGCGACGACCTCGAGGCCACCAAGGCCCTGAAAGCCAACCCCGACAAGATCCTCTTCCCGATGCCCCTGCTTCCCGACCCCAAGCGCGACGTCTTCAAGCGATATCATGCCTTCGACGACTTCGAGGACCAGCCGCTCCACGGCACCTTCCTGATCGACCGCCAGGGTGACGTCCGTTATCAGCGAGTCTCCGCCGAGCCGTTCTTGGACGTTGATTTCATCAAGTCGGAAGCGGCGAGGATCAATCGAATTGTTAAGCCCTAGCTCAGGTTCAAACGATCTGTGGTGCCAGAGACCGCCGGGTGGCCGGGGCGTCGAAGGCTCCGCCCCGGCCACCCGATCTTGACGTGAGAAACGTGCATCCCGGCCCGATCTTGCCGCACGTGCCCACGGGCTCACGCCTCGTGGTCCCAGATTTCCGCACCCCACGAAGAGTCCGCATGACCCCGCTCTTGACCCAGCAAGGTGATCTCCCATTTTCGTCACGACCCGGATCGGCGACGGCGCGCCGTCCCGGCTGAGACCGCTGGAGGGGAAGCCGGCCGGTACGCTCGTCATCCACGAGATCTACCGGAGCCTGCAAGGCGAGAGCACCTTCGCCGGACTGCCTTGCGTGTTCGTCCGGCTGACCGCATGCCACCTGCGCTGCCACTACTGCGACACGCCGCATGCGTTCGCGCAGGGTGAGACCCTGACCCTCGACGAGGTGGTCGCGCGGCGCTCAAGCTGGGCGACCGGCTGGTCGAGGTGACTGGGGGGGAGCCGCTGCTCCAGCCCGAGGTCCTGCCGCTGATGATCCGGCTCGCCGACGCTGGGCGGACCGTCTTGCTCGAGACCAGCGGGGCGCTCGACATCGGCCCCGTCGATCGCCGCGTCCGCGTGATTCTCGACCTCAAGACCCCTGGCTCGGGCGAGGCCGAGGCGAACCTCTGGAGCAACCTGGCCCTGCTCAAGTCGACCGACGAGGTGAAGTTCGTCCTCTGCGACCGTGAGGATTTCGACTGGGCTGTCGCGCACGTCCGTACCCACGCCTTGACCGACCGCTGCCCCGTCCTCTTCAGTGCGTCCTTCAGCCAGGTCAACCCGACCGACCTGGCCGCCTGGATCCTGGAAACCCGCCTGCCGATCCGCCTCCAGCTCCAGCAGCACAAG
The DNA here is from genome assembly GCA_963803395.1 of uncultured Planctomycetaceae bacterium. Lineage (GTDB taxonomy): Bacteria > Planctomycetota > Planctomycetia > Isosphaerales > Isosphaeraceae > JAFANO01. The sequence goes on along the minus strand of CAWDND010000055.1, from coordinate 236,703 downwards.
ATCCTCTGGAACCCGAGCGCCCGAGGCGTTTGATCCGGCAGGACTCGTCGACTCTGAGGGCACGAACTCCCCCTTTGACAAAAACACGGCGGGCACCTTCGTCACGAAGGTGCCCGCCGCGCGAACATCATTTTTTGAGTCCGATGCCCCGCAGCCCTACCAGACCAGCTCGAGCGGGACGCCAATCAATTGTTGCAACGCCAGCAGGCTAACTCCGTAGCCGACCAGGCAAAGCAGCAACTGAGAGAGGTTGCTGGCGAAACAGGCAAGGCCCTGATGGGTAGTCAGGCTGACGACCCCGCTCTTCAAGGTAATGACAAGCCCCAGCGCCAAGAGACCCAAGATCGGTCCGAAAACCAGGATCGCCTGGAGACGATTCCAGTATCCCATGATTGCAAGCTCCCCACACCTCGCGGCACCAAGGGTGATCGAAAACGCCCAAGGCGTGATTTGTGCAAAAGGAAGGCCAGAACCGGAGGGCCGGGGGCAGCCCACGAGACTCGGGCCACCACCAAACCTTCATTCGGCAGTACAACGCCAGCCGTTTTCAAGAGAGTATACCTGATTCTTGGAAAATCTTTCGGTCGGGAATGCGATTTGAAAAGCTGAGGAAACCCTGCGGGTGTCATCTCGGGGTGACATGAACGCGTCCCGGAACGCTCGTGCCGCCCGCCGGGGGGAGCGGTGCTCCCTCGGGGGAGGCCCGCCGCCCCGGCGGGCACAAACTTCCCGGAATGCGTATGAGTCGTCAGAGGAGATCGTCCTCGGGCAGCGCGAAGAGCCGTCGCGCATTGTCCGTGGTCGCGCGAGCGAATTCCGCCGGCGCGAGACCGCGGAGCTGCGCCAGGCGTTCGGCGGTCAGCGTCACGCGGGACGGCTCGTTGGTCTGACCCCGGTGTGGGTGAGGGCTGAGGTACGGGCTGTCGGTCTCGACCAGCAGGCGGTCCAGTGGCACCCGTGAGGCCACCTGACGGAGGGGGTCGAGGCTCTTGTTGCCAAACGTGATCATTCCGGCAAACGACAGGTGCAGCCCGAGATCGAGCAGAGCTTGCGCGTCCTCCCAGGTGCCGGCGAATGCGTGCAGGACCCCTTTGACCGGACGCCGGAGCGTCGTCAGCGCGTCGATGACGTCGCGCTCGCACGCGCGGCAGTGGATCACGACCGGCAGGTCCCGCTCGTGGGCCAGGCCGAGGTGCAACCCGAACATGCATTTCTGGAGCTCGAAGGGTGTCAGGTCCCAGTGGCGGTCGAGCCCCGTTTCGCCAATGGCCCTGACGCGCGGCTCGGCGGCGAGGGCGACCACCCGCTCCCAGTCACCGAGCGCGGCTGCGGCGGCCTCGTTGGGGTGGATGCCGACCGCCGCGAAGATCCCGGCCCGGCGCCGCGCGAGGGCGAGGACCTCGGCGCTGTCGGCGGCCGTCGTGCCGATCGCCACCACCTGGACGACCCCGGCCGCGCGCACCGGTCGAGGACGCCGGGCAGGTCGCCGCTCAGGCGGGGTTCGTCCAGGTGCGCATGTGTATCGACCAGCGGCGTCATCCCTCGGACGGCCCTTCGCCGGCGACGTCTCGATCGTAATACCCGATCAGCTCCAGGCGATATCCCGTTACCCGAAAGCCCTGGCGCTCGAGGGTTGCTGTCAAGGTCGGGTCGAGCTTGGCGATCAGGTCGGGATCGTAGGGGGTCGGTAGGTCCTGGACCGAGCCCGAGCGGAGGCAACGGAGATGATAATGCTGCTCGCTCCGCGCATCGTACCGCGCCGAGCCGTCACCTGCGGTCAGCTTGGTCGCCAGACCGCTCGCGACCAGCGTCTCGAGCGCCTTGTAGACGGTCGCCAGGCTGATTTTGGGGACCACCAGCTTCACGGACTGATAGACGTCCTCAGCCGTCGGGTGGTGCGAGGCGCAGCACAGGTGTTCGTAGACCGCCAGCCGTTGCGGCGTGCACCGCCAGCCGGCCAACTCCAGGATGGTGCGTAACCCGTCGGGATCGAGCGGGGGTGACATCATCGGACGCGCAAATTCCTCGGGAACATCCCCGCGAGCGGGGCTTCGATCATCTCGCGCGGCCGCCGTAGCCCGCTCCGACGGCGGGTCGGGCCCTTTCCTCCGACCCCGCAAGCGAGGATCTGCCACCCCTGACCGGGTCGATCCTCGCCTCTGCCACGCGGCGATCGGCGTACCCAACCATTGTTCGGGTGCTTGACAGTGGTGTCAACGTCTTGTTAGATTAAACTTCGGGACCGTACACGGATCAATGTCCGAGTCGGTCAGTGGGAACTTTCCCGCCGCCTAATGGGATGGACACGAAGGGGTTGGCGGTGGGTGTTCCAAGGAGGCGCCGCGACGGTCAGCGCGTGATGGCACCAAAAAACCTGAACCACGCCTCCGCAGGCGGGGTTCCTGAGGAAGAGGTTCCCATCATTCCCTGGCCTGAATTGGGCGCGGCACGCCTCGGAGGAGTGGAATGAGCGTCGATCTGGTCCGCATTGTCGATAGCATCCACCGCGACAAGAATATCTCCAAGGATATTCTGTTCGAGGGGATCCAGTCGGCGCTGCAAACGGCGGCCAAGAAGCACTATCCCGACGCCAACGAGATCCTGATCAACATCGACCCCGATTCCGGCCGGATCGAGGCCACCAAGGACGGCGCACGGATGGACCCGGCCGAGCTCGGGCGGATCGCGGCCCAGACGGCCAAGCAGGTCATCATCCAGAAGATCCGCGAGGCGGAGCGCGATAGCCTCTACGAGGAGTTCGAGGATCAGCGCGGCGACCTGATCACCGGCACTGTCCAGCGATTCGAAGGGGGCGCCGTCACCGTCAACCTGGGCAAGAGCGACGCGCTGCTGCCCCGCTCCGAGCAGATCCCGGGCGAGAGCCACCATCCCAACGAGCGGATCCGCGCCGTCATCCTCGACGTCCGCAAGGTCGGCCAGCGCGTCAAGATCATCCTGAGCCGGACGCACCCCGACTTCGTGCGCCGCCTCTTCGAGCTGGAGATCCCCGAGATCGCCGACCAGATCATCGCGATCCGGCGCTGGCCCGTGAGGCGGGATACCGCTCGAAGGTGGCCGTCAGCTCGATCGACACGAAGGTCGATGCCGTCGGCGCCTGCGTCGGCGTCCGCGGCACCCGGATCAAGAACATCGTCGACGAGTTGGGGGGGGAGCGGATCGATATCGTCCGCTGGAACGAGTCGTTGCAGGTCCTGATTCCCAACGCGTTGCAGCCGGCCGAGATCGACGAGGTGATGCTCTGCCAGCTTCTGGGTCGAGCGATCGTCCTGGTGCGCGAGGACCAACTGTCGCTGGCCATCGGCCGCCGCGGACAGAACGTCCGGCTCGCCTCGAAGCTGGTCGGCTGGGACATCGAGATCATGACGTCGGAGGAACTCGACGAGCTGATCGAGAAGGCGGTCGCAGCCTTCACCAAGATCGAGGGCGTCGAGAACGACCTGGCCGAGAAATTGGTGGAGCAAGGCATCCTCAGTTACGATGACCTTTCCGTCATGGAGATCTCGGACCTGGTGAACACCATTGAAGGCCTGAGCGAAGAACAAGCGATCGAGTTGGTGACTCGGGCCGAGACCCTGGCCGAGCAGCAGGCCGAGGAGATGCCCCGCCGCAAGGGAGCGCGGGCTGCGTCGCCCAGCCCGTCTGAATCGGGAGGCGAGGTGGTGCCGGCCGAGAGGGGCGAGGATCGCGCCGAGCGGACAGCCGAGCCGACCCTCGATGAGCTCTTCGTCCGGAACGCGTCGCCGGGTGAGTCCCTCGCCCCGGACGTGGACGAGTCGCCCAGCTCGCCGGCCGATACCAATGGGGTGGGAGAGGAGCTGGACTTGACAGCGTCGGAAAAGTCCGATGAGATCCGCGACCTGGCGCTGGCCGCCGAAGGATTGAGGACGGAGGAGGATGGGCGTGAAGTGACCGCTCCACCGAGCGATGCCGACCAGAGCGAGACCGTACGGATCGTGACCGAAGCGGTGGAGGCGGGCTCCTCGGACCAGGAGATCGAGGCCAAAGAGGCCGGCTCGGGGCGGAATGTCCCCCCCTTGCCACCGACGGAACCTTTCTCGACCGATCCGGTCGAGGGACGTGATTCGGAAATGCATCAACCATGAGGCCCCGTATGGGCCTGGCACTGTGGTCTGACCGCACTTACCCGCCTCCCTGAGTGGTCCCGGCACCCAGGCCCGGAAGGTGGTTCGGTCGGCTGTCCCAGAGTCATCGAACCAACGGGCCGACCCGGCCCATCCAGGAGGAGTTGCCGTTGTCCACGCGTGTCCACGAGTTGGCGAAGGAATTGGGTCTGAAGAGCCAGGAGTTGCTCGATCGCATCCAGCGCTGGGGACTCGACGTCAAGGTCAGTGCCCTGGCAAGCCTTGATTCCGCGATGGTTGATCGGATCAAGCAATTAATGAAAAATCCCGCGGACGAGGCGACGTCCCGTAAGGCGCCGACCACCAAACCTTCGCCCAGCCCGAGTCCCTCGGAGACACCCATCATCGGCGCGACAGCTCTTACGGCCACCCGGCCTGGCCCCAGTCCCTCGGCGTTCCTGGCACCACCGACGGCCCCCGAACGTTCCGACGCCCCGGCGATGGCCCTAGCACCGGCACCGAGTCCGGCGGCTCCACCGGCTGCGGCCTGCACCTCCGCCTCGCCCCCGACTTCCATGACCGCCCCACCTCGGCCGGCCACCCAGCCGCCGGCCTCGACCGGGGCACCGGCCCTGACCGCGCAGGCCCCGCCCGCCAGCCCTCCGATGGCACGCCCCGGGGGGCTGACGTCGCCTCCCCGATCGGGCGGTCCGCTCTCGGGTCACACGCCTCACCGCGGCACCGGGACCGCCCCGCGGCCGGCCGCGCCCGCGACACCGCCACCCGATTACCGGCCCAACCCGAGCACGCCGCCGCCGCTGAAGCGGAGCGATTACATGACTCCAGGGGGAACCCGCCCAACGATCCCGGGCTCGATTCCGCCGTCGCCGACGATGTCCCGACGCGCCGACGAAGAGTCGTCGGCGGGACCGTCGGGAGACGGCGGCCGTCGCGAACCGCAGAGTGGGCCGCGACGGCCCCTGCCGCCGGTGGCGCCGGTCACCCCGCCGCAGACGCGACGCCCCTCGGGGCCTCGCCCCGGTGGGGGTGGACCCGAGGTCAAGACCCAGCGGCCTGAGAAGCGATACACGTCCGAGGAACTGCTGGCGATGATGAAGTCGGGCCAGCTCGGCAGCAACCAGGCGCCGGGAGCGGCGCCTCCCCGACCAGGTGTCGGGCCGGCGCGGTCGGGCATGTCGCCCCGCCCGGCAGGGACCGCCGGCGCCCCCCCTTCGCGTCCCGGCGCGCCCCCCGGCCCCGCCACTCGCCGACCGATGCTGGGGACCGCGCCCGTGGCACCGGCCGCGGCACCGCCCGCCCTCACCGTCGAGGAGGAAGAGGAACGCAAGCGCAAGGGAGGAGGCAGCCGCCTCGGCACTCCCCTCGAACGGGAGGGCCGTCGCGCCAAGCGGACCGAACGCGCTACCCAGCGCCGCGTCACCTCGCCGATGCCCGCCGCCGCCATCATGAACGAGAGCGAGGAGGAAGGCCGTCGCTCACGGTCGGGCCGCAAGATGCATAAGGGAGGTGTTCACCGCACGGCGCTCGCCCCGGTTCGCAAGACGCGCGCCGAGATCGAGCCGCCGATTACCGTCCGCGGCCTCTCCGAGGTGATTGGGATTCGCGCCAACGACCTGATCAAGAGGATGATGACCAGCATGGGTCAACTGGTCAACATCAACGCGACCCTCGACGACGAGACCGCGCTGATGCTCGCCCTGGAGTTTGGCGTCGAGCTGGAGGTCGTGTACGAGCGGACCGCCGAGGACGAGATGCTCGCCTCGCTGGAGCCCGCCGAGAACCGGCCCGAGGATCTCCGGCCCCGGCCGCCGGTGATCACCATCCTCGGACACGTCGATCACGGCAAGACCTCGCTCCTGGACAAGATCCGCAAGTCGAACGTGGTCGAGACCGAGAGCGGCGGCATCACGCAGCACATCGGCGCGTACCAGGTCGAGCACGACGGCAAGCCGATCACGTTCGTCGATACGCCGGGCCACGAGGCATTCACCGCGATGCGAGCCCGCGGTGCCAACGTCACCGACATCGTCGTGCTGGTCGTCGCGGCCGACGATGGTGTCATGCCCCAGACACAGGAGGCGATCGCGCACGCCAAGGCGGCCGAGGTCCCGATCGTCGTCGCGCTGAACAAGATCGACCTGCCTAATGTCAATATGAACAAGATCTATGGCGAGCTGTCGCAGCAACAGCTCGTCCCCGAAGAGTACGGCGGCGACACGCCGGTGATCAAGACCTCGGCGCTGACGGGCCAGGGCATCCCCGACCTGCTCGAGATGCTCGGGATTCTCGCCGAGCTGCGCTGCGACCTGTGGGCCAACCCGGATCGCCCGGCCACCGGCACCTGCCTGGAGGCGTCGATCTCCGAAGGGCGGGGCGTGGTGGCGACCGTGCTGGTTCAGGACGGGACCCTGCGCGTCGGCGACATCATGGTCTGCGGCGACGGCTTCGGCCGGGTCCGGGCGCTGTTCGATGACCAGGGCCGCCCGGTCCTCGAGGCCGGCCCGTCGACTCCGGTCGAGGTCTCCGGGCTCGATGCCGTCCCGACCGCGGGCGAGAAGTTCGCGGTGGTGGACGACATCTCCCGCGCCCGCGACATCGCCGAGGCCCGCCGGACCCGCTCGCGTGGGGTCACGCTGGGCGAGCGCCAGGCCGTCACGCTCGAGAACCTCTTCAGCAAGATGGCCGAGCAGAAGGTCAAGAGCCTGAACCTGATCCTCAAGGCCGATGTCCAGGGGTCGCTCGAGGCCCTGACCAAGGAGTTGGAGAAGCTGGAGAACGCTGAGGTCCCGATCCGCGTCCTCCTGAAGGGGGTCGGCGGTATCACTGAGAGTGACATCCTCCTGGCCGACGCCTCGCAGGCGATCGTCATTGGATTTCGCGTCGTGCCCGAGGACCGTGCCGTCACTCTGGCCGACGAGAAGAAGATCGACATCCGTCGTTACGACATCATCTACCAGGTCACCGACGAGATCAAGAAGGCCATCGAGGGCATGCTCGTCCCCGAAATCAAGGAGGTCCACCTGGGCCGCGCGGTGGTCCGGCAGATCTTCAAGATCTCCAAGGTCGGCACCGTCGCCGGCTGCTTCGTCACCCAGGGCACCATCGAGCGCTCCGCCAAGGCCCGCCTGATCCGCGAGGGTCGCGAGATTTACAAGGGGGCCATCGATGCTCTGAAGCGGTTCAAGGACGACGTCAAGGAGGTTCGCGAGGGTTTCGAGTGTGGCATCAAGATCGCCAACTTCGATGATCTGAAGATCGACGACGTGATCGAGGCCTACCGGATCGATACCATTCGGCGCACGCTTTGAGTCCGCTTCGGGGGGCGCCTCGCCCTCGCCCCCCGAAGCGCGGAGCCGGGCGCCTGACCTGGACAATCCTCCGGCTGAAATTGCTGGTCAACGGCTGCCACACCCCTCGAGAAAAGCGACGGCGGGTCCGGGGGATCATGGAGAAGTTGCACCGCCACTTCAACGTCTCGGTCTCCGAGGCGGATCGCGACGGCGATTCGGCGCAGGAGTTGCCAACCGTTGCCGCAGTCTGCGGTCCCGGGGTGAGGCGCGCGAGCTGCCCAACCGAGTCGCCGACGCCGTGGCGGCCTACCCTCCCCCCGCGCCGCGCTCCTGAGCTGCACGATCACCGAGGCCTGAAAGGTTTTCCGAGGAGGCCGCTCTCAGAGCCTGTGAAAAAATTAAACGGATGTGCGCCAAACCGATGGACACTACCGTCCTAAGTTGTTAGCCAACAAGAGCTTCGGAGTGACCCATCTGACGCATCTAGTGTACGGATGACTAATTTTCACAAGCTCTCAGCCCCGAAGGGGCGGTCAGACCGCCTGGCTGGTCAGAGGAAGTTCGGTCACCGCCCCGGGGCTCGTTACGTTTTCTTTCGCGCAGACTTGACCCCGGGGCTGGCGCCCTTCGGCGACTGACTGCCGCTCCTCCGGAGCTGAGAAACAGACCCGACTTCGTGCCGTATTGACGAACCTGGTTAACCTTGCGACAATCCCGTTCCTCCCCCGATCGGGCGGGGGGATGGGCGGAAGTCAACGAATCGATCAACGAACCATGCCCTCCCACCGCAGCCTTCGCATCGCCGAGGCGATCCGCGAGGTCGTCTCGGCAGCGATCTTGTTCGAGGTCGCCGACCCTCGCATCCGGTCGATCACCGTGCTCCGCGTCGAAGTCACGGGCGACCTCCGCAACGCGACCATCTCCGTCTCGATCATGGGAACCGAGGCCGAGCAGCACCTCGCGATGCGGGGCCTGAAACATGCTGCGGGCTTCCTCCAGGCGCGCGTTGCCGCGCGGCTCCAGACCCGGTTCACCCCGGTCCTGACCTTCAAGCTTGATGACAGCGTCAAGAAATCGATCGAGATCTCGCGCCTGATCGATACCGCGATCGCCTCGGACCGCCACCCTGAACCTGTCGACACGGTGCAGGACGACGCCGAGGACACCGACGATCCGGCCTCCGATCTCCCATGATCGCGACCGACGGGGTGGGCCGGCGTCTCGCCCTGTCCCCTCGGCTCGAACGTTTTCTTTCTCCCTTTCCGCCTCGAATCAGCACACCCATGGCTACACAAAGCAAAGCGCAGTTCTTGAACGACGTGCATACGCACCTGAAGACGCGCTATAAGCCCAAGCCCGAACGGAGCGGAGCCCGGCTCACGGTGGTGGAGGCGGTCATCTACGGGATTTGCCATGAGAACACCACCCGCGAGCAGGCCAACCAGGCGCTCTCCCGCTTCAAAGATGGCTTCTTCGACTGGAACGAGGTGCGCGTCAGCTCGCTGGAGGAGATCCAGGGCGCCCTGGCCGGCCTGACCGATCCTGAAGGCCGGGCGCAACGCATTCGCCGATTCCTCCGTCAGTTGTTCGACCGCACGTATGGCTTCACGCTCGAGGCGCTGGCCAAGAAGCCGCTCAAGGACTGCGCTCAACTCTCTCGAAGAGTACGAGGCGCTGAACTCCGACTATGTCGCCGCGACCGTGATCCATCAGGCCCTGGGCGGGCACGCGATTCCCGTGGACGCCTTCACCCACCGCGCCCTCGTTCGCCTTGGCGTCACTGCCCCCGACACCGATCTTCCCACGCTCCGCACCATACTCGAACGCGCCGTGCCCAAGAATCGGGGAGGCGAATTCCTCGATTTGATCGAAGAGCTGGCGCATGACACCTGCATCGAGAGGGAGCCCGACTGCCCCCATTGTGAGCTCCGAAAGATCTGCCCGACCGCGTGCCTCCAGCAGGACGATGTGTCGGCATCTCAGACCCACAAGGAGGTCCAGGTCCCGAAGCCCCAGACGCTCAAGGCGACCAAGGACGGCGCGAAAGAGGCGAAGATCAGCTCGAACCAGCCCGCCAAGGAACCGACTCCTCTCCCTCCCAAGACTGCCAGGGGCAAGCCCGGCGATGCGAAGTAAGAGACCCTCAACACAATACAATGGCCCTCGTCACCCCGGACGCGCCCTCACCCCGGGAGCGGGTCGGAGCGAGGGCGTGTCCAGGGTGACGAAGGCCCGTCGAGTCAAGTGAGGTCGTCGTGACGGACTGGATTTGGGATCGCCCACCACGATGGCGGCGATCGTTGTAGGACTTGGCAGCGGTTGCCTCAGCGTGCTAACATCACTGCCATGGGGATCGGGCGTAGGGACGACCGTTCGAGGCTCCCGGGGATGCGCCCCTCCATCGACCGTCGGATTTTCGGGACGCGGGCGTGGGCCGCGCACGCTCAGACGTCGCGCAGAGGAGGGGGATCATGGTCGGATCATTCCGTCCGATGGTGTTGGGGCTGACGTGTGCGTTGGCCGCGTCGACGCTGGCGGCCCACAGAGTGGCCGCCGATCCGCCTCGAAATGCCCCGGGCACCTCGGTGACGGTCGATCGCTCGGCGTCCTTCGGACTGCCGGGCGAAGACCCGCCGCCGCCGTTCGTCCCCGTGCACCCCCGGACCGTCGAGGATCAGCGGCACATCGAGGCGGTCCGCGACTACTGCGCCGCACGGGCGATGGAGGACCAGAAGAAGTGGTCCGAGTCAATCGCCCTGCTGGAGGAAGCCCTCAAGATCGAGCCCAACTCGATCGCGATCTTGCGGCGCTTGAGCCGTCTCTATTTTGGCCGAGGCGAGACCGAGCAGGCCCTCCGCTACAGCAAACGCGTCCTCGAAACCGATCCCGGCGACACCGGCACGATCAGCCGACTGGTCGTGCACTACCTCCGGAAGAACGACCCGGCGGGCCGAGTCGGTCCTCAAGGACGCGCTGGCCAATCCCAAGCTCGACCCGCACGCTCCGGGCCGGCTGCTGGCCGAGTATGAACTCGGTAAGCTCTACGCGGGCAAACTCCAGCAACCGGAGCTGGCGGCCGACATGTTCGCCAAGGTCGTCGGGGAGCTCGATGAGAAGGTCTCCAACCGGCTCTCGCCGCACGACCAGACCCGCATCCTGGGGGCCGACGAAGCCGCGACATACCTCGAATTCGGCGTTGTCTTCCTGAATGCGAAGCGGTACGACCTCGCCATCAAGGCCTTCCAGCGCGGGCTCGTCTACAACGAGGATGATCCCCAGCTCCCGCTCCTGCTCGCTCAGACGTTCCTGAAGAGCGGCAAGGGCGAAGAGGCGCTCAATATCGTCGAGCACTTCCTCAAGCGGCAACCGCAGGGGAGCGAGGGCTACGAGCTGCTGGCCAAGATCCTGACTGCCCTGCACCGCGAGGACGAGATCACCCCGCGTCTCGAGGAGGCGGCCAAGATCGACTCGAAGAACCTCCCGCTCCAGTATGCCCTGGCCGATCACTACCGTGAGATCGGCCAGGTGGATCGGGCCGAGGCGCTCTACAAGGAACTGCTGTCGGCCGCGCCGACCCCGATGGGCTATCGCGCCCTGGCCGCATCGCTCTTGAAGCGGAAGAGAACCGAGGACCTACTCAAGGTCTTGACCGAGGCCGTGACCAAGCCGAACGGATTCGAGGCTGTCAAGCCTCAGCTCGAAGCGATCATCAAGGATCCGACCTTCGCCGACGCAATGCTCGACACGGGCTTGAAGATGCTCTCGGCCATCCCCCCGGCCCTCGACAAGCCCGCCGTCACGATCCTGGCGGCAGTCGCCACCGAGACAAATAAGCTCGACAAGCTCGTCCCGATCCAGCGCCTGGCCCTGCGGCAGAATCCGAGCCCCCAGGGCTATCGCGAGATGATCAAGGTCTTCGACGACCTCCATCGATACGATGAGGCCGCGGCCACCGTCGAGGAGTCGATGGCCAGGTATCCGGACGAGAAGAATCCCCGGATGCTCGCCCTCCTGGGCCAGCTCCGGAGGCTGGCGAATCAGAACGACCGGGCGATCGAGGCGTTCCGCGAGGCGCTGAGGATCGATCCCAATGACACCGAGGCGCAGGCGCTGCTGGGCCTGACGTTGAGCCAGGCGGGCAAGCTCGACGAGGCGCTCGAAGTCTTCCGGGGAGCACTGAAGAACGACCCTGCCAACCCCGCGCTCAACCGCCTCTATGGCGGCGTGCTGGCGCAGTTTGGCCGGTCCGATGAGGCGATCGCCCTCTACAAGGGCCTCCTGGAACGCTACCCGAACAACGAAGAGCTCGTCCACCTGGCGCATGCGGGGCTGTCGGTGGTCTACGTCAACCTCGGCGATTTCGCCAAGGGCGAGGCCGAACTGGAGATCCTCCTTCAACGTAATCCTGAGGAGGCCGGGGTGAACAACGACCTGGGCTACCTCTATGCCGATCAGGGCAAGAACCTGGAGAGGGCCGAGGCGATGATCCGCAAGGCCCTTCAGGAGGAGCCGAAGAACGCCGCCTATCTCGATAGCCTCGGCTGGGTCCTGTTCAAGCGCAGCAAGGTCAAGGAAGCGGTCGAGCCGCTGGAGAAGGCCGTCCAGAACCTGACCGGCGGCGGTGATGCGACCATCTTCGAGCACCTCGGCGACGTCTATCTCCGGCTCCAGGAGACCGCCAAGGCGAAGGCCGCGTGGGACCGCGCCGAGCAGGCGGCCGCGAAGACCGTCCCGGCCGATAAGCGGCTGCCCGAGATCCGCAAGAAGCTCGAATCGCTCGGCAAGCGTGCCCCGGCGCCCAAGCCCGCGGCGAACGATACCCCCTGACCTCCTACCGCGGGACGAGCCGACCCCACCGCCCTCGCCCGCGGGAGGCCTCCTCGGAAGGACGGCGGGAACCACCCACCCGATCCTAAGTTTCGACTCGCGCAAGGCCTTTTTGGATCTTATCATCGCAGGGAGTTTGGAAGGAACATGGCAGGGCATTCCCATTCGGCAAATATCGCCCATCGTAAGGGGATCGTCGATGCGAAGCGCGGCAAACTCTTCAGCAAGCTCTGCCGCGCCATCTATGTGGCCGCTCGCATCGGCGGCGGTGACCCCGACTCGAATCTGAAGCTCCGCTATGCCATCGACAAGGCGCGCTCGTACAGTTGCCCCAAGGACAACATCGAGCGCTCGATCAAGAAAGGGACCGGCGCGCTCGGGGCCGAGAACTACGAGGAAGTGATCTACGAGGGCTATGGTCCCGGCGGCGTCGCCGTGATGTGCGAAGTCCTGACCGACAACCGCAACCGGACCGCGGGCGACTTGCGCAAGACCTTCGAGGTTTGCGGCGGCAACCTCGGCGCCAGCGGCTGCGTCAGCTACCTTTTTAACTACAAGGGGCTGTTCATCATCGATCCCAAGACCGTCGCCGAGGACCGGCTGATGGAAGTCGTGCTCGAAGCCGGCGCCGACGACCTCCAGCACGTGGACGGCTATTATGAGGTGACTTGCGACCCCAGGATCTTCGAAGCCGTTCGCAAGGCGCTCGAATCGCACCGGATCGCCACCGAAAGTGCCGAGACGAGCTACATCCCCACCACGACCGTGGACCTCGATGTCGAGAACGGCAAGCGGATGCTCAAGCTCCGCGACATCCTCGAAGAAAACGAGGACGTCCAGAACGTCTATGCGAATGATAATATCCCCGAGGAAGTCAGTGACCGCACGGGCTGAAGCCTGGCGGCCTTCGATTGAATCCCTGGAAGTCGTCGGTTCCCTCCAGCCAGGTCGCCAGGTCCGAGTCCGACTTCCTTGCGGACTGAGCCCGACCCTTGCGAGACGGATTTCCCAGGATCGGATGCGATTGTCCGGGGTGTTGCCGAAACCCGAAATGGCTACCTCCATTCGGGGCTGGTCAGACCCGGTTCGATCGACCTCGACGCGGAGCCCGACCAAGATGGTGGACCGCATCCAGATCTCCTGTCCGAACTGCCACCGTACCCTTCATCCTCGGATCGAGAAACTCGGGCAAAGGGGCCAATGCAAGCACTGTGGCCACGTGTTCCGTGCTTGGCCGGAGGCCACCCCGGCACGGTCGTCGGAAGGAGTTGCGACGCTTGAACGGCGGGTCCGGGCCCTGGAGTTCGAATTTCAGCAGGTCTGGACTCAGTTGTCAGCCCAGGCGACGCGGCACATCGCTGTGCTCCAGGAGCTTGAAGTCGCAAAAAGTCGGCTCGCCCAGTCTCAGGAGCGGGCGCGGCGACTCCAGGAGCAACTCGGTCAAGGGCGCGACCCGGACGGGATGGCCCCGGAGATGCGGCCCGAGCACGAGGTCGATCGGTCCGAACTCGTCGCGCTCCGGACCGAGGTCGCGGTGCTGCGCGACCGGCTCGCGGATTCCGATCACCAGGAGGAAAACCTCCGGCCCGACCGCGACCAGCTCGAAGCCGAGGCTGGCACGCTCCGGTCCGAGCCGGCCCAGAGCATGGCGGAGGCCGAGCGACTCGCTCCGGCGATCGCACGATCCGAGCCCGGGGTTGCCGAATCCGACCGGCTCGGCGGCGAGCGGGTTGACTTCGAGCGCGAGGCGGAGCGGCTTCGAGCCCTGCTCGATGAGTCGCAGAGGTCGCAGTCCGAGGCCGCGACGGGCCACGAACGCTGGACGACCGAACGGCGTGCGTTGCAAGCATCTTGGGAATGCGAGCACAGGAACTCGTGGCGGAGGCCGAGCGTCGGCTCGCCGAGCTGCGGGAACGGCTCGACACCGCGCGGCAGGAGCGGGACGAGGCGCGATACCAGGTCGAGATCCTCCGAAATCAGAGGGAGGAGGCGTTGCGACAGGTCGAAATCCTGGGCCACGAGCGGGACGAGGCGCAGCGCCGGGTCGCGACGCTCGGCCAGGAGCGAGACGAAGCCCTTCATCGCATTGAGCCGCTTGGCCAGGAGCAGGACGAGATGACACGGCTGGTCATGGAGCTCGGCCGGGAACACGACCGCCTGGGCGAGCGGCTCGCCGAGGCCTGAGGAATGGCGCCGTCTGCTCGACACCGCGCGGCAGGAGCGAGACGAGGCCGTGTGCCAGGTCGCGGCCCTGGTTCGGGAGCGCCGACCACCTGGAGGCGCACGGCGAGGTGATCCCCTCCACCGCCAGTCCGTTCGAGCAGGATCATCCGGGTGGGGTCGTTCGGCTCGACGGGACATCGGTCCGGTTCTCGTGGCCCTCGGACGCGACGGCGCGGCGCGAAGTCGATTCGATCGGCGAGGTCCGCACGCCCTGCGGCGCGATGGAGCCACCGGCGCGAAGGCGCGGCCGAACCCGCGAGGCGCCCTCGCTTACAGAGCGGCGCCTCCGACGATCTGGATGCGTACCGGAACGATCTCAAGCGCTGGCTCTCCGAGGCCCAACGCCGTTTCCGCGACCTTAACATCTCGCGCCGAGGGGTTGGAGGGCGAGATCCGCGAGGCTCGCAACGAGCTCGACCTGGTGAACCGCGACCTGGCCCTGAGGGAGCGGGAGCACGAGATCGTGTTCCCCTTCGAGGATGCCTGATCGAAGATCGGAGAGGGGCAGACGATCGGCATCTCTGGGCCGGTATCGGAGGGTGGGATGATCCGGGCCACGAAGGCGCTCAGGATTTTCCCTGGCGCATCGCCAGTGGGTGCGCTCATCACGAGCTCAAGCGGCCTTCCGCACCGGTTTCGGCGGCTCGCGCTCGGGCAGCTCGCGATCCTGACGCCAATGGTCGAGCTCCCCGTTGCGCCGCGCAGCTTCCACCGCCGCCAACGCCAGGACCGCCCGCCCCGCCGCGGCGTCCGGGTCGGAGGGGCCGAAGCAAGCCAGGCGCGCCTCGGGGGCGTCCTCCAGGACGCCCGGGCCCGTTCGCGCTCGGCGGCGATCAGTCGCTCGCCCTCCTCATGCACGATCTCCAGGATCGTGCTCCGCCCCAGCAGGTCCTCGTCTCCGGCGTCCCGGCCGATGTCGGCGCGACTCTCGCCCGCGGATCGGTCGAGCCTCTGATCACAGACCGCGTCGCGGAGGTTCCCGGTGAGGGCCAGTGGGTGCGGTGTGTCCCAGGCGGTCGCCCAGGGGATCTCCGTCGTGTCGTCGCGCTTGTGACGGATCCGGGAGCGTTCGACGGTGACCTCGCCGAAGATGGTCTTGAAGGTGGAGGGCCGTGTCCCTCGGCCTGGGATCCCATCGCCGCCCTTGCCGTGCCGCCGCTGGAGGACCAGCTCCTGGTCGGGCTTCTCGATGAGGGCGCGGAAGAGCCGGCGCTAGATCTCGAGGCCAGCGTGAGGGACGAACGCCTCGATCCGGTCGGGGAGGTGCTCGTCCTGGTCGGGCATGGGCAAGGTCATCCGCAGGCTGCGCTCCAGGGAGAGTGCCTGACCCTCACGGTTGACGGGACCGAGGGAGAAGGTAGTCTGGAGGTCGTCGATGTCACGCACGGTGGATTTCCATACTGGCACGATAAGTCATAATCCTGGTCCCGGATCACTCGAGAACGACCCTCTCCTATTCTGTGCAGATCGCCCAAGATCGCGCACCAACTGGTGAGCGCTAGGGATTTTTCTGGAAAGAAAGCCGAGTGGAGACAGGCTACGATGACCGAAAGGCCCCAATCCCTGTCAGGGACCGGGGCCCCGCGTGTGGCCGTTTCCGGTGCGTTCCCGAACCGACTCCGGCGGCCGCTCAATAGTCCATGGCGTATCGCATGCCGAAGCCCTGGATCGTGCCGTCGCTCAATCCCGTCGGCGAATGCCGGACGGTGACGGTGTAGTTCCACTGGAACTTCATGTTCGGGTTGATGAACCAGTTCAGCCCGGCGGTGATGTCCTGCAGGACGCCTCCGTTGATCCCCTTGTCGTTGAGATTCAGGTAGTTGTAACGAATGCCGAGTTGCCAGGCTCCCGGGCCGCACTCATTGGGCTGGCCGTCCTTGCCTTTGACCCAGTAGGCATTCTTGCGCGGCACGATCCGATCGAAGAGGGCCGACTCGCGGATGTAGGCCCGATGCTCGCCGGTCAGGAAGTAGAGGATCTCGACGTAACCGCCCGAATAGAAGAGCGTATCCACGCTCGGTTTGCCAGGCAGGAACGCATTCTGGATGAAGTGGAAGTCGTATTCCGCATCGATCGTCCACGGCCCGAACACAGAGGCGTACTCGAGGTTGAGGTCCTGCTGGCCACCGTTCGCGTTGATGACGCCGGTATCGGCGTACAAGGCCCAAACCGCGGGGAGGCCGAGGCGCTCCGGGCCGCGCACCCGGAAGCGGGCCTTGCCGTTGTCGAAGCCACTATTGCGGCCCGTGATGCCCAGGTGCATGACCTCGCGCCCCTCATCCTCGTAGAGCGGGAGAAACGTGAGCCGTGCCGACTCCGCATAGTCGCCACCGCCAACCTGAAAATCAAACGGGTTCGTCACGTTCTTGAAGAGCCCCACGGCCCAAGTCGCGTGGAGGTTGAACGCCGTGTTGAACATCTGCACGCCGGGGATGAACCCGTTGGTGAACGTCGAGTAGAACGCATCATTATTGTATGAGCGTTCCATGAAGTTCAGAAAGCGACTGCTCGTGAGGCGCTCGAAGCCGAACGGCTCCTTCATGTTGCCGATGCGGAGGTTGCCGATAATGGGGAGCTTCCGGAAACCGATCCACAGGTCCTGAGGCGCAGGGACGCTGGCCGCGGGGGTGTTGGCCGTGCTCGTCAACGGCCCCGCTCCAGCCGTACCCTGGGCAATCGACGTGTTGGCGAAGTCCCATTCCATGACATATACGAACTGCTCGTACATGAACCCCTCCAGCCGGATGCGGGCGCGGCGGGGGTCGACGCCGTCGCGGAGCTTGCCGATCCCTCGGGAGCCGAACTGCACGGTATTGCCCGCGGCGAAGGTCGAAGAATCGAACTGGGATCGCCCGCCGATGTGGATCTGAAAATTCTTGTTCGGCGACTCGAACCAGAGGCCATTGTTCACGAACCGCCTCCCGAACCGGGCCTTCATCCCGATGCCCGGGGCGTCCGTCGACCCTGGCGGGATGACCAGGTCGCCGCCGCCGACGGCCGACGCCGTGCTCGGCTCGCGCCTGGGGACGTTGCCGCCAATGCCGCCACCGCCGCCGGTTTCGGAAGTTGCCCCGCGGCCCGACGGGGCTACGAGATCGCCACCGCCGACAGCCGACGCTGTGCTCGGCTCGCGCCGGAGGGCATTCGGTTCTCCGGGAGGAGCATTCCCGGCCGGAGGGCCCGCGGCCCCTGGCTTGGTGAGTTGTTCGGTGACCGTTTTCAGTTGCCGAGTTAATTGCTGGTTCTGCTGGAGGAGCATCTGGTTCATCGCTTCCAGCTTCTGGAGCCGATCCTCGACGGATAAGGCTCGCGCTGCGCGGGATTTCGAAGCGGGTGCTGGGGGCGACAGGTTCTGCGCCTGGGCAATCGAAAGCCATCCGAGAAATAGCCAGAGGAAGGCGAACCGACTCCTCCAGCGTTCAAGTCCGGACTTCTTGGGAAACATCATTCACTCCCCATCACCGGATTCGTGACTGTGAGCATCATGACTCGGGAGAGTCACGCCAGTTTGGGTATCGGGTTTGACGATTATCCGGATTGAAAATTATCTTCGGCATCTCGAAATAAAGTCTTATGTTAAGGGGAGATGAAGAGGACGACATCGTGAAGAAAGCGTGAAGAACAAGGATTAAGAGATTAAGGGTCTCATTCTCGCTCAGAACGATGATCAGGAGATAATCCAGGAAAAATGGGTCATCAGGACGAGATTCGAAAATTCGCGCCGATCCTGCAGTCCGGATGTTCGAGGAGTTGCTCTCAGGAAATGAGCCGGGCGAATGGCCACCCTCTACCACCGGTCGATCGGGGAATCCCGGCGACCCCCTCGGTCCTCGACGCGGGACGCACTCCAGCCGTCGTGGAGGACGTGACGCCGCCCTCGATCATCCCTCTGGGTGGGTCCAAACCGTCGGCATGCGCCCCGCGTCGGGTCGTTCGAAGAAGGAACGCGCCGCAAAGAGCCTTCGTGGCTCGTTGCGGCCGGTTCCGCATCGCAGTACGCGAAAGCTGGGGGAATTCGGTCGGTGACCCGAAGGGCGATCACTAACTGGACGGAGGTGTGACGCCGACCTGGAACTGCGTAAACTCGGGGGTCAGGCTGGCGATGCTGTGGAAATTATTTTTCTGCGCGGGGTTCTGGGTAAAGAAGTTGACGTTCCACTGGTTGAAAGCCTTACCCGAGGAGGGGAGCATGCTGAGCGGGACGGTGATCCTGATGAGATTCCCATTGATTGAGAGGCTCGAGGAACTCAACTTCACGATGGATGTCAAGGGCTGGTTGGTGAACCGGTCGGTGAGGCTAATGGATACGGTGGTGCCTTTGGCTCTGATCGCGGCGGCGACCACGGCGTCGAAGCGGATGTTCGGCGCCCCGGGAATGGTCCGTCCTCCGAGGAGCCTCCGCGATCGATCGCGAACGCGTAGACCGCCTCTTGATTGGAGTTCGTTGGTTTCTGCACGATCGGACCGGCCACGGTACCGGTCAGGACCAAGTTCGTCCCCTTAACAAACGCAGTTGCCTGGACCCCGTTCAACTCCTGCCGTTTCGGGCCGGTGTAAAACGGGTAGAAGTGGGCTTGATGCTTGATCGCCAGGCCATTGCTGAACAGAGGCTGGTTATCGCGGGCGTCTCCTGTATAAATGGGCACGATTTTCGCATTCCGGTTGACGATGACAAGGTAGCTCAGCAGCTTTCGGCCTTCGAGCAACTCAACGTCCACCAAGGCCTTCGACGCGGTCCGCCGCCGGTCCCTTTCGCGATGTGGCCCGCACTGGTCCGACCCAGGTCTCCATCGTGAAAACATTCATCCACCTGATTTCTCGGGAATTGCAGGCCGAGCAACCCCGGTCAAGGGAATCGGAGTCCAGTGGAAACCGGGTCCTCTCCTGCTCTGATGACCGAACCCATCCTGACATGACGGCTCGGGATCTCGAGAACGGCCAGAGCCGGCATCCTCTTCATACGTGTGCCGATCAATGTTTTTCGTTTTTTCTTCAAAGACCTCCGGATGCTCTCTCACGGAAGCCTCTCGGCCCGTGAACCCATTAACCTTGCGAACGAGCATCGTTTAGATCGGCCATGCGACTTTGCGGATCCATGAAAATCAAGAAAGCTGATGGGGAAGGTCTATTGTGAAGATGAGAAGGATGTTCGAGGAAGTTCTCATGGAGCTCTCCGACGCGATCCCGGCGGCCATCCGTTCCCCCGGGTCGTCGATGGGGGCAAGTTCGTCCATTTCGCCACCCCGTACCCGCTAAGACGTGTCCGGGCCGACCCCGAGCGCCTGCGCGGCCCGAGCATTACGAGGCGTTCATCTTTCTGTGCCTGGGGAGCCGGATGGACCACCGCATGGCGTCCAACCTTTGTCCTTAAACAAGCGAGGTTTTGGCCGCGCATCCTGAGTTGTGTGCCTCTCGCATGGGTACGGCATCTCGATGATCGCGTTCACGAGCCGCTTGAACTCCATGCCCAACAGCCGGCGCTTCTGTTCCTGGTGTTGTTCCTTGTGACGGGGGTGCTCGGGGACCATCAGCGCGAACCACGCCTTCAGGTTCCACGCCAGACCCGACATCACCATGTACGCCCAGTGGCTCACCAGGTTGTCCACCGCGGCCCTCAACGCGTGCACCCCGCCCTTGAGCTGCGCGACAGGTTCTCCTGATTGCAACGGCCGTTGGCCTTGAAGACCAGAGCCCCGCGGCGGCCTTGCGGCCATTCGACAACGAGAACCGGGAGCGGATCTCGTCGAGCAGCCGCAGCTGGCCTTTCTCCACCATGATCGTCTGACGGACGACGATCAGCCGGTACGTCCGCTGACAGGCCGTCGGTTGTGACGCGACCTCGGCCACGTCTTCCCGGATCCGGGTCAACGTCTCGAACGCGCGCTGACGGACGATCCGGTTCTTGAGCTTCTCGGGGCGTTTCCGGGGCGGTCCATTGGCCGTGTCCTGCGGCGGCCGTTGCAACTCGGACCAGTCCGATGTGGGCAGGTCCTCAGCCCACGCCTTGAGGTTGGGCATGGCGTCGATCCCGAAGAGGAACGTCACGTGCTCGGCGTCCCAGGCGTCGAGCTGTTGGGTCTGGGTGAAGTCGGTGTCGCCGCGGAGGTAGATGCGGCGGAAGCCGGCCTGGCGGCAGTGGAGGATGGCCAGGTCGAGCTGCTTGGCGGCGCCCTCGTGCGAAGGGCGGTTGACGATACTGATCACCTCGCCGGTGTTGGCCAGCGAGACGATCAAGGGATGATAACCCCAGGTGCCGTCATATGGCGATGTCGACGCCCTGCTTGCAGCCGGCGCCGGTGGCGACGAGCGTACCGTCGACGTCGAGGACGGCCTCAGCGAAGAAGTCGGCCGGTGGCTCTTTCCAGACTTTGATCCGCGTTTGGTCGCAGACGTCCTGGAGGGTCTCGACGTCGTCGGGGGTGAAGCGTCGGCAGAAGTCGCCCGCGGTGGTGGGGTCGGGGAGCCGGTCGGCGCCCAAGGCGTCGAGGAAGACGAAGTCGTTGCGCCGCAACTCGATGTCGTCGAGGCAAGTGCCATTGCAGAGCGCGTTGGAGGCGAAGTTCAGGACGTGGTCGGACTCATGGTAGGGGAAGTGGAACCACCCCTTTGAAGGTGGCTGCCCGTCTACGAGGTGCAAATAAATCGCTGTCATTGCGGTAATCTGGGGCATTTACTAGCGCCGAGATAAAGTCGCTGGAGCGAGAATTCGTTCCGAATCGGCCTTGACGGCCCGAACTCGGGACAGCGAATAAATTAGATTCTGATTTGTACCAGATTCGTATCTCTATCAGAAATCTCGCAACATTTTAAGCTACAAGACGTTGCGAGATTGTTGAACCACCTTCAAAGGGGTGGGGAAGTGGAACTTGAGCAGGTGAAGCCGTTCGTCGATGGCCTCCGCCAGCCCGAGCTTGCGGACCAGCCGTGGAATGACGCCGAACCGCCACAGGAGATCGCGCGGGCCCTGTCGGCGACCTCGTAGTGGATGTTCGCTGCGGCGAAGACCGGCTCGAGGAACGGGGCGGTGACCGGCTTGTCGAGCCGCCGACGGATTTTGCGCTTGTCCGAGGCGTGATGGCGGTGTGGAATCGGTTTCACTCGAAATCTCCTGTGGGCTTGGGACCGTGGAACGGGTTCGGTCAATCAACTGTGCCGCAATTCCCGGGAGATTTCGAATCGCTCATCCTGCGTTTCGGGGGGGATTATTCCCCGACCCTACAATTCCCTTGAGACCGCCCCAGCGAGGCGGCGGATCCGTCTTCCTCTCTCCGATATCATGCGTGCAGGGATGATGCTGAACATCCAGAACCTCATCGACGAGGGCAAATGCTTCGAGACCGTCCGGCAGATGCGCTGGCCCGACGGAGTGATCTGTCCTCGCTGCTCCTCCCCCCAAGTCACCAAGCAGGGGTCCGACGAGACCCAACCGCGCGGCAGAAGTACGAGTGCTCGGCCTGTCGGAGACGCTTCGATGACCTGACCGGCACGATCTTCGCCGGGCACCACCGGCCGTTGCGGATCTGGATCCTCTGCCTCTATCTCATGGGGCTGAATCTCTCCAAGGAACAAATTGCTCAGCAGTTGGATTTTAATGGTGATGACGTCCAGAAGATGGCCTCTCAGCTGCGCGTAGGCATCGTGGAACGAAGCCGGCGGTGACGCTCAGCGGCGAGGTGGCATTCGATGAAGTCTATGTCACGGCAGGACATAAGGGACATCCGGAGGCGGTCAAGGAACAAGGGCGGCCGGGACGACGGCGTCGGTTGAAGGGGGAGCGTGGCCGTGGGACGCTGGAGAAGGAGAAGCCGCCGATCTTCGGGATGATCCAACGCACGGGCCAAGTCGTCATCCGGATGCTGGCGGACGTCAAGCAGGCGACGATCGCCCCCCTGATCCGACGGACGAGCGCCAAAGGTACCATATTATACACAGATGAATATAATATCTACAGCCGTCTGACGGAATGGGGCTACAGTCATCGCACGGTGTGCCATGCGCGGGGAGAGTTCGCACGGGATGAGGATGGGGATGGATTCTGCGAGGTACATGTCAATACGATCGAAGGATTTTGGTCTTTACTGCGGTCGTGGCTCCGCCCGCACCGAGGGATCTCGCAGGAGAAACTGCCGCTGTATCTGGGATTCTTTGAGTTCGTCCACAACGTCCGCCGACGCGGCAAGGCGTTGCTCGGGGCCTTGATCGATCTGCTGGTCACGCCAACCCCCCGAAACGCAGGATGAGCGTTTTCCTTTTGGGTGTAACTACTGAATTCCGAGGGGATTCAGAACCATCGGCGGATTTTCGTATCTCACGGTATACCAAGGACCTCCGTGCTCTTCCTCGACGGTCTTGGGGGTGTCGATCCAGGTGAGTGAGGAGCGGGATTTCACCGACCATTCCGAGGATCGCTTCCAGAACATGTCTCTGGTCCTCTAGACCATTCCTCTGATCCGAGTGATGGTCCGCGTTTTTGCGGAGATTCTTGGCCGCGAGACACGAGATCGATAATCCTAAATCGTTGAGCAACAATTACCTTTGACCTGAACATCCGCTGGAAGCGAGTAGTTACACCCTTTCCTTTTCCTGGCCGCGGGAATGCTGCTGCATAAGACGCCGATGGTTTATGCCCGTGCCATTGGAGCGGCGGCAAAAGGTACGGCCGGGATCATGATCCAATTCCCGTTCTATGCCGGCATCCAGTCCATGGTGGAACAGTCCGGCCTTGGCGGCATCATCACCAACGCCTTCGTCCAAGTCGCTACCAAGGACACCTTCCCGTTCCTCGCCTTCCTCAGCTCCGGTCTGATCAACTTCGCCGTGCCGTCGGGTGGTGGACACTGGGTGGTGCAGGGCCCCTTCGTCATCCCGGCGGCGAAGGCGCTGGGTGTCAATCTCGGCAAGGCCGCGATGGCCATCGCTTATGGCGAGGCGTGGATGAACATGGCGCAGCCCTTCTGGGCATTGCCAGCCTTGGCGATCGCCGGGCTGGGGGTGCGTGACATCATGGGCTACTGCGTCACGGCACGTCTCTACTCCGGCTTCATTTTCGGCACCGCCATGCTCTTCTTTAGCAATGTCTGAAGATGACCGCGGCGGCGTAAATCTTCACGCCGCCGCCAGGCCGAACCGATCCAAAGAAGCCAATATTTTCCAGCTCTTAGCGCCATGAATGGCAGGGGGAACCAATGAGCAAGGCAACCCGTAATGTGGAGGCGATCCTATGAACATCAGAGAGCACTTCTCTCTCGAAGACATGATTCGCAGGGGCATGCCATACCACGAGGCTATCGACCTCCTGCGAAACCTGGACGCAACGCCGGGGTTCGCCGACGAACCGGGCCAGTGGTCCTACCTCAGCCGCCAGGTCCTCCGGCCCCACCATCCGGCCTCGGTTCACGAGGACCTCTTCCGGGAGACGTACCGCACCTGGGACCCGAGGAAGGGACCGCCCCCGGCCTGGGTCCCGCCCGACGACATCCGGTCACGGTGCAACCTCGGCCGCCTCTTGGACCGGCTGGGTTTCGCGACCGAGGCCGATCTCCGAGCCTGGTCGGTCCGGGACCGAGCCGGCTTCTGGGCAGCCATGGTCCGCGCCTTGGGGATCCAGTTCAACCGACCCTTCGAGGCCGTGGTCGACCTGGCCGACGGGCCGGAACGCCCCCGCTGGTTCCCTGGGGCGATGCTCAACATCACCGCCAGCTGCTTCCGGGCCGACCCCGAAGCGATCGCCCTGCGACAGCACACGGAGCGCGGGGATGTTCGCGAGCTGACCTTTGGGGCCTTGGAGCGGCTGTGCAACCGGGTGGCCGAAGGTTTGGCCTCGGCCGGCGTGGCCCCCGGCGAATCGGTCGGGCTGCTGCTGCCGATGACCGTCGAGGCCATCGCTGTCCTGCTCGGCATCATCCGCGCCGGCTGCGTGGTGGTCGCTGTGGCGGAGAGCTTCGCACCCTCGGAGATCGAGCGGCGGCTCCGACTCGGCGGCGCGCGGCTGGTGATGACCCAGGACGCGATCCTCCGGCGCGGGGGCCGCCTGCCACTTTACCCCAAGCTACCCCAGGCCGCCGGGGTCCGGGCCGTCGTCATCCCGTCGGAAGGCGAACTGGGCATCCCGCTCCGCCCGGGGGACCGGTTCTGGAGCGACTTCCTCTCCCCGCGCGACGAGTTCACGCCGGTCCCCTGCGAGCCGACGGCGCCTGTGGACATCCTCTTCTCCTCCGGGACCACGGGCGACCCCAAGGCGATTCCTTGGTCACAGACGACCACGATCAAGGCCGCCGCCGACGGCTTCCTCTACCAGGACATCCAGCCCGGCGACGTGGTCGCCTGGCCCACCAGCCCGGGCTGGATGATGGGCCCGTGGCTGGTCTTCGCCACGCTCCTCAACCGCGGCACGATCGCCCTCTACGACGGGCACCCCGGCACCGAGGACTTCTGCCAGTTCGTGGCGGAGGCGGCGTCACCACCCTGGGCCTGGTCCCGAGCCTGGTCGCGGCCTGGAAGGCACACGACTGGCCGGCGAACCACGACTGGAGCCGGATCAAGCTGTTCAGCTCCAGCGGCGAATGCTCCAACCCTGGCGACATGCTCTACCTGATGGCGCGGGCCGGGTATCGGCCGGTGATCGAGTACCGGCGGCGGGACCGAGGTCGGCGGCGGGGGACCGTCCCAAATTGATCCGGCGGCTACTTGACACGTTCAGTAGTGGTCGTTTGGCTCTTGTTGGCGCAACTGCCGTGAATCACGAGGGATAAATGCTCCAGTCCGTGCCTCACTTTGTGCCGTAAAGTGTCAAGTTCGTACACTATGCTCTGTGCCCCACTTTGGGACGATCCCCCTCAATAGGCACTTTCTCAAAACCGTCGTTCGGCGGGTCTATTCCGTGGACAATTCCCGTGGGTGCGTGTGCAAGCGTGGGCGTGATCTCTTGATCGTCCTCGACGGAGCAAGTCCCCATGCCCACGATCCCGCAACGCATCGCCAGTGCTTTCGCGGTCCTCTGCGGTCAATATGGCGACGTCACCGAGATGGCCAAGGACCGTGAGCAATCACGGCAGTCGCTGTACCGCGAGGCCGAACAGGTCGCCGAGGCCGTGGACGGCACTGCGGCCCAAGCCCAAATCGACGAGCTAAAGCGGCAACTCGCCGAGCGGCAGGCCGAGGTCCGGGCCCTCGAATCGAGGCTGAAACACGCGGTCGAGATCACCCCCGACAAGCAGCACGAGTTCGCCACCGTCGCCCAGGCCGAGGGGGTCAGCTTGAGTGTGGCCCGGCGGCTGTTGCGGGTCATGACGGGGCAGAGGCGCAGCCGGGCCGTGGCGACGCTGGGGCGGGCGACCCTCGAGGCCGGCAAGCACGCCGGGCCGCTCCTCGAGGTGCTCGACGAGGCGGCCCGGCTCAGGGTCAAGCAGGGCACCGCCGACGAGATTTTTTTGGCGCAAACCCGTCCTGATGGTCGTCGAGCCTGAGAGCCTCTGCTGGCTGACGGGCCGGATGGTCCAGGCGCGTGACGGGGCGACATGGGCCGAGGAATTCGCCCGATTCCCGACGCTCGAGGCGGTGGTCCGTGACGACGGCTCGGGGCTGGGCAAAGGTGTGAACTCGAGCGTGCCCGCCGATGCGCCGCCGGCCTCCCCGACCTCGACGACGCGGTCGACGTCTTCCACACGCTCCGCGAAGGAGGGCGTGCCTTGCGGACGACCTAGGGCGCGGCCGCGCGTGCCCTGGAGCGTGCCGACACGGCTCAGAAGGGACGCGAACGGCGTGGTCGTCAGGGGCAATCGTGCCAGGGTCATGGCGCACCGCTGAACCGGCTCTGGCGACAAGCCGAGCGGTTCTGGGATCAGGCCACAGCCGCTGAAGCGGCCTGGAAACAGGCCCGATCGGCGTTCGAGATCTTCACCCCCGAAGGCCGCCTCAACGACCGTACACAGGCCGAGGCTGTCATCGCGGCGGCGCTGCCGCACCTCGGCGGCAAGGCGTGGGCCAAGACCCGGCGGCTGTTACTCCGGCGGGAGAGCTTCACGTTCCTGGATCAGATCCACGAACGGTTGACCGACCTGGGGTTGGACCCCGACCTCTTGTCGGCGTCGTTGGACCTGGAAGGTCTTCGCCGCCAGCCTTGGCGTCTGTCCGCCGCCATCCGCGCCTGGGCCTTGGTCCGCACGGTCCAGCTGACGAAGGCGTGTCCGGACTGGCGCGACGAGGCGGGGCGCATCCGCGCGGTGCTTCGTGGGGTGTGGCGTGCGAGCAGCCTGCTGGAATGCGTCGACAGCGTGGCCCAGATGCAGCGGGCACAGCACCGGAAGATGACGCAGGGGTTACTCGACCTGTAGCGGCTGTTCTGGAACCTTCGTCGGTTCCGGACCGGCCGCCGCAAGGATCAGACGCCGTACGGCCTGCTGGGCTTGAAATTGCCCGACCTGAGCTTCTCAAGTTCCTCAAGCTAACCCCGGAGGAATTGCGGGAAGAACTGTCCGCGTTGGGAATACGCCGTAAGATCCCCCTCAATACGCTAGAATCGCGATCTAACCCATTATTTAGCAATGCCTTACAGCCATTCAGCAGGGGGTTCAGAGATAGTTTCTTAGTAAAGCGTGGAAAACCAAACATCCTGCGCCTCACCAAAACGGGAAAAGTCGCGCTTCGTGACCGTATCGTAATCCACGCCCCTATCCTCAAACACGATTCTGCGGTCGCAAGGGGCATGTGTCAGGCGGCCGTCTTGCTCCCTGTACCTGAGGGGTGCAACGCGAACAAGACGGCCGGCAATAGTCCTTCGAGCCGTGCTGCGGGATGGGAGGGAAGTCGCCCCAAGATTTCTCGGAGGTGAGCGAACGAGTCGATGTCAAGGTACTTGCAGTTGGCCGTCATGCTGAACAGAACGACCGACGTCGAGCCACCATGGTCCGATGTCTCCATGCGGCTGGCTGGTCGGTCGGCGACGTGGCGTTCGTGGGGCCATCGGGTCTGGTCTGGATCGCCTCGGGGGTCAACGGCGAGAAACTCATCCGCGCGGAGGGCCCGACGCGCGTCGTCGCCTGACATCGTGACGCGGAGCAGGCTCGGTTACTCGGGATGCTCGGGCGGTGACGGGTGGATTCCCGATTAGCCCGACTTCCGCACCCCACCTCATAATTCCCCTTGTTTTCTAGGGTCTGAGCAATTTTTCAGTCACTATGTCCCGATCCGGATCGTCACGACCACGTCTTGATTGGTTGCATGATCTCGGCGGGGATGTTCAACAGGCGGTACAGTTCCAACTGCTCCGGCTCCGGCGTCGTCCCTTTGCGGATGCGCAGCACCTTGCCCCCATCCGTCGGCAGCACCATCGTCGCCACGTTGTGGGTGGCCACCGTCTCACGCACCGTAGCCCACGAGGTATGAACCCCTTGGTTCAGCAGCGTCGTCTCAATCGCCACCATCAAGTGATACGCCAGCACGCACAAGAAGATGTGCGTCTCCACCCGGTGCTCCAGGTGATGGAAGATCGGCCGCTCCGCCAACGGTGTCTTGATCGCCCGGAAGGCGCTCTCCGCGCGCGTCAGCGTCATGTACATCAGCCACGCCTCCTGCGCCGTCAAATCCGTGCGATCGGTCCGCAGCAGATAACCGCCATCCAGCAGCTCGGCCTTGGCCTTCTTCTCGGCGTTCGGCTCATGGCTCAGCTTCCCGCGGGCCGCGTCATAGCGGATCGTGTGGTAGCGGGCCACCCGGGGATAACGCTGCTTCAGCCGCCCGATCGCCTCGCCGATTTTGATCTCCCGCTTGAGCCGGCCGCCGGCGATCCGCCGCTGGAGCCGCTCCAGATCCGCCAGGAACCGCCCCTCCTGCTTCTCGCGAATCGCCCGGTCCTTGGCCGTGCGTCCCTCGCTGGTGCAGAGCACGATCTTCTCCTGCCCTGCGTGAGTCGCTTGACCCGGACCAACGACTTCTTCTGGAACGGGTTCTGCGGTGAAGGCGGGCGGAGCACCTCCTCGAAGCCCTCCTCCTGCTCGAAGTCGTCGAGCCACTCGATCGCGCTCCGGCTGCCGCGCGGCGACCACGTAATGCAGCTTGCGGTCGCGGATCTCCTGGAGGTTCTCGGCGTAGGCCATGCCGCGGTCGACGACCACCGTGGACCCCTCGCGGCAGCCCGACGCGGTCCTTCAAGCAGATCGAGCATCCGGCCCAGCGTCTTCCGGTCCTGGGTATTGCCGGCGAAGATCTCGTGGGCGAGTGGGAAAGCCTTCCCGGCCGATCACCAGCCCGACGACCACCTGCTTGCAATCGGGGCGATGGTCGCGGGAATAGCCGCGCTGGGCCTTGGGATTTTGCAGCCGCTTGCCCCTCGAAATAGGTGCTGGTCAGGTCGTAGAGGTAGACGGTCGGATCGAGTTGAAACAACTGCCGTTCCCGCTCGACCAGGTCCGACTCGATGGCGGCGCGGTTGGGATGGAGCCGGTCGAGGTTGCGGTAGAGGGGATCGTCGGCCAAGGTGGTGAAATCCACGCCCAGGATGTCGGCCAGCGCGGTGGAGCGAATCCAGCGGGGCATGGCGTGCTCGCTGTCGGGGTGGATCAGCCGGTTGAGGGTCATGGCGCAGGTGAGCTGGATGGCCCGGGGGAGAAGCCGTGGCGTTGGAGGATGGCGTCGAGTTCCAACCGCTTCCAGAACTGGAAGCCGACGTGGACGGGCCGGCGGATCGCACTTGGGTCATGGCGATGCGGTCGGCGTGGACGGAGATGAGGTCGGCGTCGGGTCGGGTTGGGGATGCGGACTCGGGGTCCGGTGGGGCGAGCGGGCTTGGCGCTGTCGGACCTGGCGGACGATCTGCTCGACTTCGGGATCCGGCTCTGAGAAGAAGTTGGCCTGACCCACCAAGGCGTCTTCGACCTTGCGGGCCAGGCGCAGCCAGTCCTCGGCGGGCCGTGGGCTGAGATCACCGAGGGAGCAGATGACCTTCTGGCGAGGGCCTTTGGGAGTGTGGATGGACTCAACCAACAAGTAGTTGGTGTATGTCTTGTCCTTGTATCGGCGGGTGGTTTGTCGCACGTACATAGTCACTATGGTAACAGCATGATCCGGAGAAATCCAGAGCGAGATCGCATCGGATTTCGTCACTATAATGACCGTGGGCGGGGGAGAACCCGCGAAAACAAGGGGTTCGAGGGCGCAGACGCCCCCCAAATCGGCTATCTCTTAATTCCTTCCTGCGAAAGTCGGGTTAGCGAGGCGGAGATGTAGAGGTTGTGCAGCCAATGGTTATGATATTTGGTCTTGTTCAGACGATGGGCCGCGCTTTGGGAACCGGTCCGGCGTCGCGTCTGGGGCTCAAAGGGACGAAAGTTCATCAACAACGCCCAACCCCGCAGCCGCGACTGCGCCGTCCCAAGGTGCCCGTGCAGCGTCCGGTTAGCGTAGAGCAACCGATACAGGGCGTTCATGGGACGGTCCACCTGGTTGCTCGTGCGGTGGCACGCCGGGTGACTATAACTACGAACATACTCCTCGGTGCGACTCCAGAGCTTCTCCAACGCCTCCTGAATCGGACCCGACCATGAGCGGACCGCGCACCACTGACGGAACGACTCCCTCTGCTCACGGAAGGCTCCGGCATTCGCCGCCTGGTACACCTCCCAGATCTTGCGATGGAGCTCGAACGCCTTGCGACAGCGGTCGTGGCTCTTCAAGAACCCGTGCAAGAAGCACAAGATCAAGACCACCTTGGGGAACAACGTCGGCCAGGCGGCCTGGGTCGCCTTCCAGCCGTCGGTGTTCACCGTCTCGGGAGTGTCCTCGGGGGCCGCCACGGCCGCCTCGTCGCGAAACTGGCCGGAGGCGGCGGTGAGGTCCACCTCGCTCGCGGTGTTGCTCAGGCTTTTCTTCTACAGTTGCGCCTCGGTTTTTGACGTAACTCCTTTGCTGACGGGCCGGGAATCGCATCGGTGCCACAATCCTAGTGCCACACTACACGGCGTTTTCCCCTTGTAATCCTGCATTTCTGCCCTATGATCATGGTGTCTCAACCACGCGGGCGCCATGTCCTTCCGCACCAAGACCTCCGGAACCCGCTCCTACCTCCAGATCGTCGAGAACCGCTGGGAGGATGGACGACCACGGCAACGGGTCATCGCCACTCTGGGCGCCTCGAGCAACTCCAGCAGTCCGGCCAACTCGACGCCCTGTTGGTCTCGGGCGCCCGCCTGGCCCAGTTCGTCCTCCTGCTCTCCGCTCACGCCCAGGGTCAACTCCCCACCATCAGCACCCGACGCATCGGACCGGCCCTGATCTTCCCGCGGCGCTGGAAAGAGACGGGGTGCCCACGGGTCATCGAGCGACTTCGGGACGGACGCCGCTTCAAGTTCGATGTCGAGCGGGCCATCTTCCTCACCGTCCTCCATCGCCTCTTCGACCCTGGCAGCGACCGGGCTGCCGACAGGGGGAGGACCGACTCCCGGATCGCGGGGTGCGCTGCGATCCAACTGCACCCCCTCTACCGGGCGATGGCGTGGCTTGGCTCGGCGAGGAACTGCCCCACGACCAGCAGGCGGGCAAGACGCCGTTCGCACCCCGCGGCACCAAGGACCGGGTCGAGGAGGAGTTGTTCGCCCAGTTGTTCGCCCCTCGGCGTGACCTCTTCACTGACCTTCAACGGGTCTTCTTCGACACCACGTCGATCTCCTTCGAGGGCGAGGGCGGCCAGGACCTCGGCCAACGGGGGTGCAGCAAGGACCATCGGCCCGACCTCGATCCGAGGGTCGTCGGGGCCGTGCGCGACGGACAGGGGCGGCCGATCTGCTGCGAGTGGTGGCCGGGCAACACCACTGACGTGACGACGCTGATCCCGGTCGTCGATCGCCTGCGGAGTCGCTTCGGGGTGCGTCGGGTCGGCATCGTGGCCGACCGGGGCATGATCAGCCCAGAGACCATCACAGCGTGGGAGCAGGACGAGCGGGGTTGGCAGGACCTCCGCGGTGCCCGCATGCGGGCGCAGACCGAGGTGAGAGACGAGGTCCTCTCCCGAGCCGGTCGCTCTCGGGTCGTGCATCCGCAGCGGGTCCACAGCGACGACCCCTCAGCCTTGAAGGTGAAGGCGGTGTGGGGGGGCGAGCGCCGCTACGTCGTCTGCCTGAACGAGGCGGAGGCCCGCAAGGACGCCGCCGACCGGGAGGCGATCGGGGCGGCCCTGAGGGAGCAACTCCGCCGTGGGGACAAGTCGCTGGTCGGCAACAAGGGCTCCCGCCGTTACCTCAGCGGCAGTGACTCCCCTCACGTCCGGAGCGATGAGGCGAAGATCGCCGAGGACGCCCGCTACGACGGCAAGTGGGTGCTCCGCAGCAACACCGAACGGGACTCGGCCGAGGTGGCCTTGCCGTACAAACAGCTCGGGATGGTGGAGCATGGGTTCCGCTCGGGCACGTCGCTGTTGCAGACCCGGCCGATCTCCCACAAGTGTGACGCGACGATCCGGGGTCATGTGTTCTGTTCGTTCCTGGCGTTGGTCTTTCGTCAGGAGCTTCAGGCCCGCTTGGAGGAGCGAGGTCACGAGTTCGAGGGGGCGGCTGTGATCGGGGACCTGGACCGGTTGCAGAGGGTGGAGGTGGAGCAGGACGGGAAGCGGTTCCGGCTGCGGCGTGAGGTCCAGGGGAGTTGTGGCCAGGGGTTCCAGGCGGTCGGAGTGGCCAGACCTCCGACGATCCAACAAGCCTCGCCGACCGGCCCGGAGCAAGACGCTGCGCAGAGTGCCACGCAGCCCAGTTGATGCGTCAAGTCTATACAGCTAATCCGAAGTTCCAGGGGGGATGATGGAGAATATCTATAGTGTCGAACGACTTACGGAGATTCTCGGTGCCCGTTTCTGTCTCCACCGTGATCCACCGCAGCGCCTCTACCTGCAACGCATCGGCCTCCCTCACCTGGTGGAACGTCGTCTGGTTGGGATCGACGGTCACCCCACACGTGTTCCGGCAGCGCGTCCCCAGAGGAGCCCGCAACGTCCGAAAGCTCTGGACCGGCAGACCGCCCGACGTCAGGTGCGTCTTCTTCTGGAGCCGCGCCGACTCCGAGGCGCGCGCCGGGGCCACCGGGTCGCGCCGCTGCCGGTCCACGGCCAACTCCTCGTCCTCAAACAGCAGCGGCTCCCACGCCGGGCGCAGAGGCCACTGCACGTAATAGGCCAGCAGGCAGAGCAGGAGGTGCGCCCGCACGCGGTCGGCCGGGCGGTGGTGGCTCGGGCGCACCGAAGAGGTCGATCCCCTTGAGACACCGGAACGCCTGCTCGACCAAGGCCAGTCGCTTGGACAACCGCACCCCGTCGGCGGCCGACACTCGCGCGGCCGGCTCGCGGGTCCGGATCACAGAGATGCCATCCAGATGCTCTTCATTTTTGATTGTGTCTTCCTTGCGGGCCCAGCCCAGATGTCCGTCACGGATCGTCATGATAAAATGTTTGGCCATCTTGTAATGATTGATGATTTTGCCCGCCCTCACGCCGCTCGCGGCCGCCGTCTCGGGCGGACCCGCCGGCCGCGCCACGCGGGCGGCCAGCGTCCCCAGCTCGGCCTCCGTGGCCGCCAGCAGCTCCGGGCGCTTGGGCCGGCGCTGCTCGGCCAATTGGGGGTTGGAGCAGGCCACCAGCCGCTCGCCGGGGAATTCCGGGGTGGTGATCTCCGCCAGGCGTTCGGCCTCCAGATCCTTGCGGATCAGGTGGCCGTCGGTCAACAGGCGGCGGATCGCGCCGCTGCGCCACGCCGCGATCCCGCCCAGGCCCGGGTGTTTCTTGAGCACGTCAATTTGAGTTTGCGTGAGCATGCCACGCTCGCCGACCAGGACCCCGCGCGACAGCCCGAACCGCTTCGTCAGCGCCTCGACCTGGTCGGGGACGGTCTGGGGATCGCCGGTGTTGCCGGGGTAGACCTGCACGGCGACCGGCCGCCCGTCGGCGTCGGTCCACGCGCCGGCGGCAATGATCGGGCAGCCGGTCGGGCCGTCGCGGTCCTGGCCGCAGCGGGCCCGTGGACAGGTCGTCCCCTCGGAGGAGCTGCGGGTGACATCGTAGAGGACCAGGGCCCCGTCGCCGCGCTGCCGCTTCGCCCGCTTCTTCTCGATTGCCTCCGGCCGCGCCAGCAGCCAGTCCATCGCGACATCGAGTTGATCCTCGGTGGCATCGGCGACGTCCAGTTCCTCGGCCAAGGTGGTGTCGTGCCAGTTTCGGGTGTTGGCCAGCTTGGAGCTGGGGAAGAGGAGACGTTCGGCGATCCTGGCGCTCACCAGGTCGCGCCGCCGCGCCGGCTCGGAGGCGACGAGGTCTTCCAGGGCGAGCGTGCGGATCCTCGTCAGCACGGCCTCGACGTGCCCATGGGGGAGCGAGCGCGTCCTGTGGAAGGCGTCAGCCGCGGGGACGCAGGTCTCGCCCTTGAGCGCGCGGCTGATCCGGTCGATGACGTGGACCGGGAGATCGGAGCGGTTTCCGAGGGTCTCATGCTGGACCTTGCCGTCCTGACGGCAGGTGCGTCGGAGGTAGGAACTGGTAGAGGTTACCCCCTTGAGGGTGTTCGTGACTCTGGCGACATGGACCGCTCGGTGTTTGCGTGCCATGCGGGACACTATCGCGATGGCATCCGGGGCGCGTCAAGAATGACCCGGAAATATTTTGGCTACAATTGGGAGTCAGAATCGCGGTGAAGTCTTTATCACAAGGGAAGTTGTGCGAAAAACGGGTCCGGAACTTCGGGCTAGTTGATCTTCGATGGCGCCTCCGAGAGCTTCCCGAATGACCGCGAAGCCAGCCCGCTCCTGAGACGCGAGTACAGCACCCGTTTCGAGCTGCCGTCCCAGATGTGATCCGGATTGGCCTCTCGCGCGGGTGCACAGGATCTTCCGTGCGATGGAGCCGAAAGGGGTAGCCGGAACGGAGCCTTCCGCCCCGGCCAGGGGAAATCGTTGCCTTCGGGGCTTCAATTCAAGCTCGGGTCAGGCGGCACGTCACGCAAACCCAGAAACTCGGAAAGCTTCTTGGCGGTGACCTCCCTGACCACCACGTCCCAGAGATCCTTGTCTCCCGTCCAGAAGACCCGTTCGACGGTAGCGGGCAAGGTGAGCCAGGAGTCCCAACCGAATTCCCCCTCCAGTTGCCCTGGACCCCACCCGGAATAGTTGGCGATGACCAAGGACGGCTCGGCCTTCTGACGAATGATCTCCTGGACCTTGGGGGCATCGAGGGTCGTGTAAACGCCCGCGATCACCTCGCGGTCGGCCAGGTCTTCGAGGGTGTGGAGCACCATCAGTGGCCCCGGCACCGGCCCGCCGAGGTGGAGCGGCTTGTCCCACTCCAAGGGATTGTCGAGGATCTTGTCCGAGAGGGCCGTGATCGTCGCGTCGGTCGGGCTGTTCAGGATAAGGCCCATCGCTCCCTCCTCGCTGTGGTCGAGCATCAGGATGACGCTCCGAGTGAAGATGGGGGCGTGCAACTGGGGGGTCGCAATCAGGAGATGGCCTTTGAGAGATTCCATGGTCGGGCGGTATGCCTCTCGGGACGCGTGGGGCCAAAACTCGGGTGATCCCACAGGGGACGACGCGGTCGTCTCCCCCCGACCACCCCGGGCCGCAAATCCCTTGCTACCTCATTATATTCTCCCCGCTGAAGACGGGTCATGTCGATCCTCGGCAGCCGGTGCTTCCACAGTTTGACGCGTTTGACCTACCCCAGGTCCCCACGCCTCGGGATACCGTGACCCGTCTGGCCGCCGAGCGAGTGGACCGGATCGAGGCCGCCCTCTCGACCCACGGCGAGGAGCGGCACTCCCCGAAAAAGTCCCCGACGCCGCGGACGAGCCGGGCGGGATCGTGCCGCTCCATCCTGGCATCGGGCGGAGCACTCCAGGACACATGCTCTAGATCGGAAATGATGCTCGAGGCTGGATGGGACCGAGGGGCATCGAGAGCGATCAGGATCGAGACAGAGGCCGGAGCCTCCGCGCTGGACTGGCGGCGGACCTGAAATCGCCGATCCGCCGCCTGGGCCCGTCGAAGCATCAGGGATGACTGTGGTAGAGCAGCCGGCGTACCCGACGTAACGCCTCCTCGACCTCGGGTTTGCCCCCCGACTCTTTCAGTTTGAAAATCAGGTCGTCGATGCCATCCTCCACCTCGTCCAGCACCCGGTCTCGGCCTTCGGTGTGCTCCGACTCGCTCCCGATCGGCTCGCTCTTGAACGTCTCGGGGGTCGTCCCCAGGCCTTTTCCCCCCGCAGGGGCTGCCTCAACCGGCTTGTCCGTCCATTGGCCTTTCGACTCCTTCGGTGACGATCTCGGCTTGGATCGCTCGAAGGTCGCTTCATCCACATCGGCCTCGTTCGTGGACGTCCCCTTGCCCGCCATCCCCAGGTCCTTCCGGATCTTGTAGACCAGAGTCCCGCTGATGGTCCCTTCGTTCCCGGCGGTTTTCCATGCCTCGTTGACGGTCTTCTCGGTCGCGTTCGAATTACGTTGGAGGAGATCGCGAACGAAGACCGACTTACCCTCTCCTTTGCCAGTGGTGGTTGCCATGGTCATTCTCCACAATCGGTTCCGTGTTGGGCGGTTACTCCATAGTGTAACCTACGTAATGGGAATGATGACACAATTGCCAGAATCCCTTCAAGAGCGCCGGTTGATTATCAGTCCGGTACACTCGATGGTGATACCAGAACGACCACACGTGATCTTAATCGAAGGGAATCCACCGCCTCGGCCGCTGAGACTCCGTCAGACTCTACCGTTTCCGACGTGCGTTCGGCTGGAGCTTCTGGG
This sequence comes from uncultured Planctomycetaceae bacterium, assembly GCA_963803395.1. Taxonomy (GTDB): domain Bacteria; phylum Planctomycetota; class Planctomycetia; order Isosphaerales; family Isosphaeraceae; genus JAFANO01. The sequence goes on along the minus strand of CAWDND010000055.1, from coordinate 200,472 downwards.
CTCGGGGTTATGGCGCGAGCACCGTTGGGTGGGATTGAGGTCCAGATCCGGCGATACATCCGGGTCGGTCGATACACAAAAATGGGTAGATTGGGTGTTTCGCGCAATATAACTCTCGCGGTTCACGCGGGGTGTGTCACTGATCTGGTGTGATGGCCTGCATCCTACCACCACCGCTGCGGAGCACGTGGTCCAGCAGCTCGAGATCTCCGAGGTTCCCCTGGGGATCGAAGCGCATTGCAGTCAGCCGGGGTGGGGTTCTCACTGCCAGGAGGTGCGCTATGCCCCGTTGCCCTTCACGATCGAACGCGGCGGCCTGGTTGGACCGCACCTGACCACCCTGATCGCCTCTCTCAGAGGGGCCTGCCACACCTCCTCGACCAGTTGCAAGTTCCTCCATGATGTCGTCCAGGTGCAGTCGTTCATGGTTGTGGAGAGTCGCCTCGCAAGGACTCGCAGACGAGATCGGCCTGCGAACTACCGTGTGCCATTTGGGTGCAACCCGTTTGGCTGCAACTCTCGCGTGATTGTAAGTCCTTGAAATGGTGTGGGAAAGCACCTGTCCGAGGGATCGGGCCTTGTCCGGTGGCGCGCTCGACGGGCCATTATTCGGCGTCGGGGGCTGAAATGTGACGCTCAGGGGACTTATCCTGACCGCTGCTCAACATGTCCCAAACGGGAACGGTGAGGAGTCGGTCCCCATGAGCGCTTGTCAGGGTAGCCCGCCCGTCGCGGCGTGTCCACCGACGGTCGACGAGTTGCAGCCGCAGATCCGTCAGCGGCTCGACGAGATCATCGCCTACTGCTTGAATGATCAAGGGCCCGCGTCCTTCCTCGAGTTCGAGACGGCCCTCCTGGGGCTCCTGCGGTCGCTGGGATGCTTGCTGATTCAGCTCTTCCTCCAGGCACGCCACGAGCGGCTCGATCCGGCGGCCTGGCAGGCTCGCGGCTATCGCGTGGCGGACCCCGCCGCCGGGCGGACGCTCAAGACCAGTTGCGGGCCGGTCGTCTATCACCGGGCCTTCCTCGTGCCGCGGCACGGCGGCGGGCCCGGCGTGCATCCCTTGGACGTGGCGCTGGGCCTGACGCGCGACGCCTTCAGCCCGCTGGTCATCGGCTGGTTCTGCCGGTTGGCCACCCGGATGAGCTTCCAGGTCGCCAGCGGGCTCGGGGGAATGTTCCTGGGGGCGGCGCCGCCGGCCTCGGCGATCGAGCCATGGGTCCTGGGCCTGGCCCGGCCCGCTTACGTCTACCTGAGCGACGGCCCCTTGCCCGGGGACGAGGGCGAGGTGCTGGTCATCGAGGTCGACGGCAAGGCGGCCCCCACGGCCACGGAGCAGGAACTGGCGCGGCGTCGCGGCCCGCGGGCTCATCACAAACCTGGCTGCCAGTGTCAGCGGCATCGGGGCCGGGCGAAACGGGGGCGTCGGGGCCGGAAGAAGCGGCGCAAGAAGGGGGACAAGAGCAAGAACGGCCGGAGCGTCACCTTGGTGGTGATGTACACGCTCCGGCGGGGCGCGGACGGTCGGCTGCACGGCCCGCTCCACAAGAAGGTCTTCGGGACGTTCGGTGCGCGGAAATCGGCGCTAGAGTGGGCCCGGACCCAGGCGACGCGTCGCGGGTTCCCCCCCGGGACTGCCAAGACGGTGCAGATCGTCGTCGACGGTGAGACGTGCCTGGAGCAGCGGCTCCGGCGGCTGTTCCGCGGCGCGATCCTGACGCTGGACATCCGACATGCGCAGGAGAAGCTCTGGGAGGTGGGTCGGCTCTTCCACCGGGAGGGGAGCGCGGAGTGGACGCGGTGGGTCGAGGAACTGGAGGAGTTGTTGTACAAGGGCCATGTCCGGGCGCTACTGCGACATTTGGAGCAGGAGTTCCGGGGTGTGAGCCGACGGGGCCCCGGGACGAAGGAGAAACGGGAGGTCCTGAAGAAGGTCATCGCCTACCTGGAAGCGCGGGTGAAGTTGATGGACTCCGGTCGTTTGAGGAAAGAGGACCTGGTGATCGCCACAGGTGTGGTGGAAGGTGCGGCGCGGTACGTGGTGGGGGAGCGGCTGGACAACAGCGGGATGAGGTGGATCGAGGAGCGTGCGGAGGCGGTGTTGCTGCTGCGGTGCATCGAGGTCAACGGCGACTGGGAGGACTTCATGAGGTGGAGCCAAGAGCAGCGTAACCAAGAACTTGAGCGTGGCCACGTCGTCCAGATCCGGAGCAAGACCCCTATCCAACTCCCCGAAGCAGCATGAGAGGGACAGACTTGCAGCCAAACGGTCTGCACCCAAATCAGTAGCGACCTTGATTCTCAGGATCGCCCGCAGAACGGCTTTGGTCGCCTCCTTCATGTTATATGACCATTCGAACATGGCCATGTACTGGCCCAGGAACCACTTACTGACTCCACGGAAGCTCCGCAAAAAGTTCCGTGCCCCAGTCCACAATCCCTCGGTCGTATTGTTATGAACCTCGCGTACCCCGTCACCATCGTCATCACGCGCCCACTCCCGTTTCCCCGGAGTGTGACACACCGTGGCGTGGCCGCGACCGAGTTCCGGAACGTGGTCGTAACCACTCCATTCATCCGTGTATACCATGGCCTGCGATTTTGTTGTCTTATCTACAAATGCTTCCAATGTCTCCTGATCCGAATGCGCCACGACCTCCAGCCGCACCGTCCCAGACTCTCGGCCGACGATCCCGACCACGGGAGGACGGTCGTTTTCCATCGTCCCGTGCCCCTTGATCTTGTTGGCCCGACACCGGGGCGGATCCTCCGGGTCCTCGTGTGGGACCCCTTTTTCTCCGGCGTTTTGATACATTTCGTCGGCTTCGACATGATCGTCCTCCAAGGGTTTTCGATCCAAATTGGATTGTGCTTGTGCTTGGAATTTGTGTCTAAGATCCAAGAGATGCCTTCGGCTACATGAGAGTTCCCGGGCCAACTGGGCGGTGGACACCCCCGGAGTAAAACCGCACAGGATGAGGACCATCTGCGTGGGCCGCCAGTGGGTCCCCTGGAAGAGGGTGCCCGTCCAGGCATTGAAGACCCGGCGGCATTGAGTACATCGATAATTGAGTATTGGTTCACGATAATAGTTTTGAATTTGAAGTCCTTCTTGGGTCTGACAGCGGGGACAGTGCAAGCCCTGGGGATGAAAGATGTCGATGAGGAATTGATAACAAGCATTTTCATGCATTAGATCATTGATGGGGAAATCCATCGCATGAACTCCTCAGGATCGGGGTGCATGGCCGAGAGAATGGTTTTCGACGATCTGCGAAAGTCAATGGGGAAGTCACTGATTTGGGCCCATGAGCCGAAAATTTATCAAGTTATTTGGGTGTAACTACTGGTTTCCGAGGGGATTCAGAACCATCGGCGGATTGTCGTATCTCACGGTATACCAAGGACCTCCGTGCTCTGCTTCGTAAACCTTCGCCCAAACCGTTATGCGATGGAATCGGCGCAACGAGATCTTCACCCGATTGCGGGTCAGGTTCAATCGCGAATGGATTGCGGACGGGGCCGCGCCGATCACGAACTGTCGTCGGGATCGAGGGCCATTTCACGGCGTTTTTCTCGGGAGATCGTCCAGGGCAAGAACGGCGCGAGGTCCGCGGGGGCTTGGCCGCCATTGTCGGCGCAACTTTGCAGGTACCACGTCAGCCACTTGCGGATGTTCAACCGGGCCAGCGTCAAGGTCGCGAATAGAGAAAACAAGGCGGCCGCCAGGCGGCCGCTCCACAACGCACCAGAGCCATAGTAGTTCTTCCGACCCAGAGCCGGACCCCGCCCCTGCCGCTCCGAGGCGTTGTTGTCCAGCGGGATCCGCAGGTCGTCCACGAACCGGATCAGCCCGGGCCAGTGCTCCTGGAGGCTGACCAGCACTTTGCGACAAGGGGTCGCGAGTTTCGGGTCCGCCAACTCCGTCTCGGCCTGAGCCTGCATCGTCGCCACAGTCTGCCGCACTTCGGCGTCGGCGGCCGCGAACTCCACGCTGCCGACGGCATGTTTCCGCCGCTGGTGTTGCTGCCGATACAACGTACGGATGCACCGCAGCCACGCTACTGCCCACTCCTTCGACTCGTCCCACCCCTTGCCGACTTTGACGAAATCACGCCGGACGTGCGCCCAGCAAAAGACCAGGATCACATGCCCTGTCTTCACCTGGGCCATCGCCTTGTAGGCCGAGTAGCGGTCGACCATCACCACCACGTGGGCGTCGTCGGGGAAGTGGCCTTCGGGGACCTCGTGGCTGCGACTGGGGTCCAGTCGAAACACCACCGTGTCCTCGCCCAGGAAGACCCACAGCCACCATTGATACCCGCTCTTGCCGTCCTGGACGATAAAGACCATCCAGCGCGTTTCGTCGGCCTGGGCGAACGCCGATCGGGCGTTCCGCGCCAGCAGCGCCTCGTAGAGCGGCTGAAACACGGGTTCGAGATGCTCCAGGCCGCTCGTGACGGTACCGGCCGCCACGTCGAAATCGAGCTGCCGCCAGGAGGCTAACAACCGCTCCGTGGGACGGTGGCTGGCAAACTTGTCGAGCAGGATCTCCACCCACACGGACACCCCCAACAACCCCTTGGGGATCAACTTGGGCGCCGGCGGAGCGGTGAGGGTTCGCGGGCCGAACGCACAGGTGCACGTCCGTTGATAACGTCGCCGCCGGATGCGGCGGCGATAGGGGCGGACCTCGATCTCGATCTGCTCGGAATCCTCGGTGTCGCTGGGGGAGAACGGCACCCCACACCCGGGACAACGGCGCTGGTGCTCGGGCAACTCGCGGAGGTCCTCGACGACTGGCAAGTGACTGTAGTCCCGCCGCTTCGGCCCGGGCCGCTCCGTTCGCTGGCCGCGCCTGGCGGGCTCGGGGGAGGCCGGCTCCTCCTCGCCATCAAGGCCATTGGAGCGGTCCCGAGACGAAGCGTGTTCGCTCTTTGGTCCGAAGAGTTGGTCCTGGAGCTTGCGATTGTCACCGCGAAGCTGTGCGACCTCCTGTTCCAATTCGGCGATCCGTTGCTTGGCCGTGGCGTGCTGACTCCGCCAATACCCGGTCTGCTGCCGCAGTTCGAGGTTCTCGCGTCGCAGTTGCGCCTTTCAGTGCGCAACTCCACGACTTCCTGCCGCAGTGGCGCGAGACAGGTCGGCTCGGTGGCCGACGAGTCAACTTCGTTCAGGGGTAGAAGCACGAGGTCTTGCATGACCCCAAAAATCTACGCAAAACCGACGAGGAAAAGAAAGGGCCGACCGGACGTTCAAGAGAAAAAAACGGGTTAGGCGAAGTTTTACTCTGCTTCGACGGTCTTGGGGGCGTCGATCAAGGTGAGTGAGGACCGGGATTTCACCGACTATTCCGAGGATCGCTTCGAGAACATGCCTCTGGTCCTCGAGACCATTCCTCTGATCCGAGCGATGGTCCGCGTTTTTGCGGAGATTCTTGGCCGCGAGACACGAGATCGATAATCCTAAATCGTTGAGCAGCAATTACCTTTGACCTGAACATCCGCTGGAAGCGAGTAGTTACACCCAAGTTATTTGGAACGGCTCCTGAGATCGGGAGGGCTAACGCTGTGAAAGGTGTCCATGCCATTGCGAAAGCCACTGTTCATCGTGCCTCAGACTGGTGATGGCTCAGAGCATCAGATGCACCATGAGATAGTGTAACAATACGATTACGGGATCCCTGCGGCCGTCAAGCAGGCGACGTGAAATCATGAAGAAGACGCGCACTGCGCGGAGGACTGAGAACGGACGCATCGAAAGTTGGTTCACATGGGGCGTGCCGCGTGGAAGCCTCAGGAAAACTCCGAGATTGTCTCGGGTCACCTCTCGATAGACACGGGGGTGAATTTGCGTCATATTGATTATGAAACGTTGCGCGAGCGAGTCGCCCCCCTGAATTGATTAGATAAATATATAAAAGAATAATTTAGAGATATTTTTCGCGAGAGAATTGGTTGAAAATTGCGATGTCATTTTTTCATTAAAACGTAGATTTTCCGTTATGAGATACAAAATCAAAAATGGGAGGTCTTCGTAAGATGAAAAAGCTGTCAAAGCTTCCTTCGTTGTTAGTAATACATAATAAAAAGTATGTATTAGGTTTTCGTGGATTGGGGCTGACTCGCAAATTGAGCAACCGAAATCGCTTGTGACTCGATATTCTCTCGAAAATTGGGTTCTTCCGGCTTTCCTGTGGGTAGATTTACCTGAACAGGCGTATCGAATCTACGAGATCCGCCTGGAAATCAGGCTTTTTGAGCCCTGCGGTGGGTAAAGTTCCAGCCCCCCACAGTGAAAGAAAATCGCCGTCTTCAGATGCTCCCGGTGGCGAAAACCATCGGCGTTTTTTTAATCGTTTGGATCTTTGAATTGAGCCCCTCACTCGTGGCGTTCGTGATCCGATGATCGAAATACGTCAACACATTGTCCAGGTGCCCGTGGATCATCCGCGCCACCTCCACCACCGGCTTCAACCGCGAATGTGTCGCCCAAAAGTACCAGTGCTTCCAGTGCCGCAACGCCCACCCCTTGCGGCGGTACTCCCAGAGGTCGCGCAACTCCTCCTTGATCGCCCAGGCACGACCGGTCTGAAGCCTCAGAGCACGAAGGCCCGCGAGCCGCTCCGCGCCCGACTCCCTCAGGTTCTCCTCCGAGGTCAACCATACATATTTCGTCCCCTTCAGCGTATCATCCCCCTCCGCGTGCAACCGGCGGTGCTCACTCCGGCGCACCCGATCGACCGCGTCCGTCATATGCTTCATGATATGAAATCGGTCGAAAACGATCTTCGACCGCCCGTCGGGAACATGGGCCACCGTCGACGAGACGAACGGTTCCCACATGTCCATGGCCACCCCCTCGATGCCCGCCAACTGCTCCTCGGAGAGGGACATATAGTAGGCATCCAGGCTGGTTTTCTTGCGGTCGTCCGCGATGTACTCCACGGTCGACCGATCCAGGTCGCAGACCAGTGTGACATAACGGTGTCGCCTGGCTACCGCCTTCTCGTCCACACCAAGGTGCGCGATCACACGCTTCGCCTTGGAGAGCAGGCCGCGCGCGACGGCACGCTCCATGACGTTCCAGGCCTCGTCCCAACTGACCCGAAGCAGGCGGGTGGCGCCGAGGACATCGGCCTCGAGCAGCACGTCGATCGCGTGCCTTTCGAAGGGGAGAGTGAATCGAGAGCCGGGCGACTCCCAGGGGACACGGACCTGTCGGATACCGTGATCCCGGCAGGCAACCCGAGGGGGTCGGGCGTGCAGCCAGGTCAGGCAGTTGTCGTGATCGAGGTGTCTCCAACTCCTTGAGGGGAGATGATCGTAGATCGGTGAACGGATCGCACACTCTGGACATGTGAAGACAGCGTTGCGTCGATGCGCGAGCCAAACGTCAATCTTTCGTTCCTTCGCATCGAGAGAGACGTGCCCCACCCTCCAAGGCTGTTCCAGACACAAGAGCCTTGAGAAGAGATCAACATCGCCATGGAAATGACCCTCCTTTTGGCTATTTGTACACCAAGTTTTACCCACAGGAAAGCCGGAAGAACCGAAAATTGTGCCGCGAAAGGAGAGCTCTTCCACGCCTAGCGAAGTCGGCTTCCTCCGCCATCCTCACTTCTTCTCTCGGAGTGTCGTAGATTCCATTGGTCCATCTGGGGATGGAGAATGGGAGACTCGAGTGTCACGGTACGCGTCTGAGCGAAGACTGATCTGGATCCCGATCATCCACACCCAGGAGGACATGGGACGCCTCCGGGACTCGGTTCGCCGGCTCTACATCGAGCGGCACGGGCAGAAGAAGTGGGATGAGCACCTTCGTGCCCTCGAGGCGCTGTGGCGGGAAATCCGACGGCGGATCATGGCACTCGGCCCCTCCTACGAGCATGTCCGTCTGTACCAGGACGGGCTGCCGGTCTGCGGGCGGGAGGAGGTCATCGTGCACGACCTGGCGCGGGCCGGCAGTGAGAATCATCACTTGCTCGTGGACCTGATGTCTCGGGGGGCTACCCTCACGGGTACCGAATCGCCGCAACTGCTCCTCCAAGAATATGAGTTGGCACTCCGGCTGCTTGGTGGTCACGGGGCCTCGGCCCCGATCGATGCCGCGGCGTTCAAGGAGCAAAGCCGCACGCTTCTCGAGCAGCGCGATCGCTTCATCGCTGACCGGATCGACCAGACGCTTCAAGCTGGAGAGACGGGGCTGGTCCTCCTGGGAATGCTCCACTCGCTCGACGGCCACCTCGCCAGCGACATCCAGGTGATGAAGCTGGACCTCACCGACATCCCCGGCTTTCCCTCGAGATCCGCGTGTTGAGTTGCCGGGTCCATTCGCGCCGGATCGGCGCCTTCCGAGTTGCCGGGGCGCGTGCCGGGTTCTATGGTTGGAAGTGGCGGCAGGCAGATTACACGGCATCGCTCGGTGCGCGACTCGCAAGGGTTTTTCGTCCTTTTCACGGGGAGAACAGATAGTCATGCCAAATACCAAGAAAACTGTGGTTGATGCCGGGATCGGAGGATTTCTCATGGGACTCGGTACGCTGATCGAGAAGCTCGGTGAGCTTGCCGAGAAGGGCAAGGAACTCCACGGACTGAAGGAGTTCGGCGACAGAAGAGTTGCATGGGGTCTATGGGTTTACGATCCGGACCAACCTGGGAAAGGATCACGGAGGGGGAGTCAAGGTCGAGCCTTCGGCAATGTTCGCACGGACGAGAAGACCGGACGGGCGACGGTCCACGAGGTCATCGAACCGCCCGTGGATGTCTTCGAGGAGCCGGGCCACGTCCTGGTGGTCGCCGAGTTGCCGGGAGTCGGCGAGGACGACCTCATCTCGAGCTCGACGACGACATCCTGACCATCAAGGCGGAGCGCGGCAAGAAGAAGTACCAGAAGGAAGTGCTCTTGCCGGCCAGCTTCAAGCCGAGCAGATGACCCATACCTGCCGCAACGGCATCCTCGAAATCAAGCTCCAGCGTTAGCAAACGTAAGAGGGCTGATGCATGGCAACCGAGGAGGCGAACCACGCCTGAAGCTGAAAGTCACCGAGGCGCTCGCCAAGGACCTTGGGCGCGGGCTGGCGCGGCTCGACCCGGCCGACATGGCTCGGCTCGGCCTGGAAGTCGGCGACATCGTCGAGCTCGACGGGCAAGCAGACGACCGTCGGCAAGGCGATGCCCGCCTACAAGGAACATCGCGAGCAGGCCCGCGTCCAGATCGACGGCGTCACGCGCGAGAACGCCGGCGCGGCGACTCGATCAGATCGTCGAGGTCCGCAAGGCCACGGTCCGGCCGGCGGAACGCGTCGTGCTCACGCCCCTCGGGTTCGTGCCCGCCGATCGCGACCTGATTACATCGGCAGCCTCTTCGACGGCCTCCCCGTGCTGGCCGACGACCGCGTGCGGGCCACCCTCTTCGGCAACCGGTCGGCCGATTTCAAGGTCGCCAGCACGACGCCCGCCGGGCCCGGTCGTGATCAAGCCTCGAGACGGTCCTGGAGATCGCGCGGCCCAGCAGGCCGTCCAAGGTCCAGCAACCGAGGCCGAAGGACGCCGGTCAGCCGCTCTCGTACGAAGATATCGGCGGCTTGAAGCGCGAGCTGCACCGGATTCGCGAGATCGTCGAGCTGCCGCTCCGCTATCCGGAGGTCTTCGAGCGGCTGGGGATCGACCCACCCAAGGGGGTGCTGCTCCACGGCCCGCCCGGCTGCGGAAAGACCCTGATCGCCCGCGCCGTGGCCCACGAGACCGACGCGCGGTTCTTCGCCGTGAACGGACCGGAGATCATCCACAAGTTCTACGGCGAGAGCGAAGCCCACCTCCGCAAGATCTTCGACGAGGCCACGCGCCAGGCCCCCAGCATCATCTTCCTCGACGAGATCGACGCCATCGCGCCTCAGCGCGAGAAGGTCGTCGGCGACGTCGAGAAGCGGGTCGTGGCCCAGCTGCTGGCCCTGATGGACGGGCTGGCCAAGCGGCAGAACGTGATCGTGCATCGCCGCGACCAATCTGCCCAACGTCCTGGACCCCGCGCCTGCGGCGGCCCGGGCCGGTTCGACCGCGAGATCGCCATCTCGATCCCCGACCGCGACGGCCGGCGCGAGATCCTCGAGATCCACAGCCGCGGCATGCCGCTGGCCGCCGACGTGAGTCTGGCCCACCTGGCCAACATCACTCACGGCTTCGTCGGCGCCGACCTCGATGGCGCTCTGCCGCGAGGCCGCCATGATCTGCCTGCGCAGGCTGCTCCCCGAAATCGACTTCGCCTCCAAGAGCATTCCCTACGAGCGCCTGCGAACGCTCGAAGTCAGGATGGCCGATTTCGAGGGGGCCCTGCGAGAGGTCGAGCCCTCGGCCATCCGCGAGGTCTTCGTCGAAATCCCCAACGTCGCGCTGGGACGACGTGGGAGGGCTGGACGAGGTCAAGAACCAGTTGATCGAGGCCGTCGAGTGGCCGCTCAAGCATCCCGAGATCTTCTCGCAGGTCGGGAGTCAAGCCGCCTCGGGGAATCCTCCTCTCCGGCCCGCCCGGCTGCGGCAAGACCATGCTTGCCAAGGCGGTGGCCAGCCAGACCCAGGTGAACTTCATCCCCGTGAAGGGCCCGGCGCTGCTCTCGAAGTACGTTGGCGAGTCGGAACGAGGCGTGCGCGAGGTCTTCCGCAAGGCCAAGCAGGCCGCTCCTTGCATCATCTTCTTCGACGAGATCGATGCGCTGGTGCCGACGCGTGGAGGCGGCAGCGACCGACTCGCACGTGACCGAGCGGGTCATCAGCCAGTTCCTCGCGGAGATGGACGGGGTCGAGGACCTCAACGGCGTCCTGGTGCTCGGGGCCACCAACCGGCCCGACATCCTCGATCCCGCCCTCCTGCGGCCGGGTCGTTTCGATATCCAGATCGCCATCCCCCTGCCCGACCTGGCCGGCCGCCGGGAGATCTTCCAGATCGGCCTGCGCGACAAGCCGCTTGCCGAGGGTGTGCAGATCGACGCACTGGCTGACGCGACCGAAGGCTTCACCGGCGCCGAGGTCCGCGCCGTCTGCACCCGAGCGGCCTGGGCGGCCATTCGCGAGGTCCTGGGATGCAAGAGGGACGAGGGCGTTCCCTATCCCCAAGTCATGATCACCGAAGCCCACCTGAGGAAGGCCGCCGACGACCTCCGGCGGTCCTCACACCAGTCTCTCTGACCCGTCGGCCGTGCGCCAAACGATGGGATCCTCCGATGACGGAAACTCAACAATCGGCAGGTCGGAGGAGGCAGTAGGCAGTAGAGGGGAGGAGGCGAATGGAATTCCTCTTCTCTTTACTGCCTACTGCCTCCTCCGACCTGCCGTTTCCTGGGTCGGAGGAGGGCCCCGACCGCGCTCTTCTCCACGGCCCGATTGACCACTCACCGCTCGACCGGATAGGGTGAGTGTGATGAGTCGTCATGGCATTTATCTCTTTGGGTTCGCGCGGCCGGGCGTGGTGGGCTCGCTCGACGTGGCTGGCGTCGAGGAGGGACAGCCGGTCGGCGTGGTTGAGATGCAGGACCTGGCGGTGGTCATCAGCAAGGTGCCGCTCGAGGCATTCGAGGCCGCGCTAGCGACCGGTGAGCCCGATCCTGCCTGGATTGTCCCCCGCGCCATGCAGCATGAGCGGGTCATCGAGGCCATCATGGCCCGTTCGCCCGTGCTGCCGGTCCGTTTTGGTGCCCTCTTCTCATCGCTCGGCGCTGGAAGGACTCGTCAGAGTCCACCGCGAGGAGATTGCTCAGTTCCTCGAGCACATGGCTGACAAGGAGGAGTGGGTCTTCAAGGGCTTCGTGGACCTCGACCGCGCCTCGGATTGGCTCCTCAATCACGACCCGAACCTGGCCGATCGCTATCGCCGGCTGGCCGAGACTCCCGGGACGCGCTATTTCCAGGAAAGGCGGCTGCGGGAGGATGCACGGAAGCAGGCGAGGCATCTGAGTCATGCCCTGGCCGAGCAAGTCGGCGAGACGCTCAGCGGTTGGGTGACGGAGGCCCTCCCTTTATCCCTGCGTCACGCGGACACCTCCGGCCGTGAAATGGTCCTGCACCTGGCGTGCCTCGTGACCCGCGCGGCGGTGGCCGACGTCCTGGCTCGTTCCCAGGAGATGATGAGGGCCGACGGCGAGGCCCTGCTGACCCTGGAGCCCTCCGGTCCCTGGCCGCCGTTTCACTTCTGCCCCAGCCTCGGAGGTGGGCCATCATGAGGCTGCTCGCCTACGGCATCCTCCGCGACCGCGAGTCGGCTCCGCTCCCCGACCTGACCGCGACCGGGGGGCCGGCGCTCGCCCGGATCTCGGTTGATGGACTGGCGATCGCGTACTCGAGGGTGTCGCCGGAGGACGCTGCCCCAGACCTCGCTCACCTCCAGGCCTATGCGCAGGTGGTGGAGGCGCTTCATCACTTGGACACCATCCTGCCCCTGCGTTATGGCTGTATGCTGGGTGCGAAGGCGGAACTCGAATCGCTGCTCCGCCGCAATCGCCAGGCCTGGCTCGCCGCCCTCGACGAGGTCGAGGGGTGCGAGGAGATGGGCTTGCGCGTGCTGCTCCAGGCAGACGGCGCGAGCCATCGGCCTGCCCCTCCCGTGCCCCCCCCCACGCCAAGACTCCTCGGGGGTCGCCTATCTCACCGCCCGCCGGGCCCAGTTCGCCGCGCAGACGCCCTCGGCGAGGAGGCCGCCAGGATCGTCGGGCGCGTGCAACAGGCACTCCCAGCCCTGTATCGGCGCTGTCACGTCGAAGGGCCCGGTGCCGCCCAGAACTCCATCCTTTCCCTCGCGTTTCTCGTTCCGCGCGGATCTCGAACGCTTCCGACGCGCGTTCGAGCGCCTTCGGGAGACGAGCCAGGATCGAATGCTCCTGACCGGTCCCTGGCCCCCCTATCACTTCATCGAAGCGGCGTCAAGCACCAACAGATGACGTTTCCCGCATCGGGGTCGGTGCCGTCGAGTGTGTTGTTGGCGGCGTCGAAAGTGAGGTAGACGCCCGCCGCAGCGTTGCCGGCGGGAGTCACGCCGTCGGCAAGAGTGCCGATGACGTTCCCCTCGACCGGGTGCGATCGCGCCAGAGCCAAGGATTTCGGCGGAATTTGAGCGTTCCGGTCCTGGAACGTGCCCTGAGTTCCTCAGCCGAGGGCTGGGAACTGGGAGCCGGAGGGAATGGCACCAGGATAACCTAACTTTCAGTCTCTTCGGAAGTTGAGCCGCGTGGCTTTGTGGGGAGCAAAGCGACCTCCTCGGTTGGTAACCTGGCGGTTGAGACCCGCACGCCAGGCACCACACCAAGGAGGTCCCTGTGGCTCAGTCTACCGCCTCATCGCCGCGCGACCAATTCCATGACTTCCGAGACCAGTTCGTCCAGCAGAAGGGGCTCCCCTTCCTCAGGGTTCTCTCGCGGGCCTTCGTCGAGACCGCTTGCCGTCACGTCAACCATCTGTGGCGTCAGCGGATCTACACCCCCTGGATCACCCTGAGCATCTTCCTCTCCCAGGTCCTCTCCGATGACCACTCCTGCGACGACGCCGTCGATCGGTTCCAGAAGTTCCGCTACGATCAGGAACTCCCCCCGGTCACCCCCAAGACCAGCAGCTCCTGCGAAGCCCGGCAACGCCTGCCCGAGAGGGTCTTCTGGGATCTCGTCCGCACGACCGGGCAATCGATCCATCAAAAGGCGAACGACTCATGGCTCTTTCAGGGGCGACCGGTCAAGATCATCGACGGCTCCACCGTGATCATGCCGGACACGCCAGAGAACCAGGCGGCATACCCCCAAGTGGACACCCCAAAGCCCGGCCTGGGGTTTCCGATCGCGCGGCTCCTCGTGGTGTTCAGCCTCGCCGTGGGCACGGTGCTCGAAGCCGCGATGGGGCCGTGCCAGGGCAAGCAGACCAGTGAACTGGCCTTGCTCCGCACGGTCATCGCCCAGTTCCAGCCCGGTGACATTGTCCTGGCCGACCGGTTCTTCTGTTCGTACTGGGTGATTGCGGCCTTGCAGGCACGCGGCGTCGACGTGGTGGTGCGACTGCACCAGCGCCGCACGGCCGACTTCCGGCGCGGGCGTCGCCTGGGCCGAGAGGACCACATCGTCACCTGGACCAAACCGCAACAGGTCCCCGACTGGATGAGCCGCGCCGAGTACGACGCGATGCCCGCCCAGGTGACGATCCGGGAACTCCGCGTCCGGGTCCAAGACAAGACCAAGCGGGTCCGCAACCTGGTAATCGTGACGACCCTCCTGGATGCGAAGACATCCCAAGCCAAGGAGTTGGGGGGGCTGTTCCGTCAGAGGTGGTACGCGGAACTGGACCTGCGCTCGTGGAAGACGGACATGCGGATGGAGCTGCTTTCGACCAAGAGCCCGGAGATGGTCCGCAAGGAGGTGGCGACCCACCTGCTGGCGTACAACCTGATCCGGGGGATCATGGCCGAGGCGGCGCGGGCCGCGGAAGTGAAGCCGCGGCGGCTCAGCTTCAAGGGGTCATTGCACACAGTCCGCGCGTTTGAGGAAGTCCATCTGTACGACCCGGCGCGGATCGTAGCGGACCTGCCGCGCCTGTTATCGTTGATCGGCAAGAAGCGTGTGGGGGACCGCCCGGACCGCTCTGAGCCACGGGCCGTGAAGCGACGCCCGAAGCCTCACCCGCTGCTGCGGATGCCGCGTGCGAAGGCCAAACGCCTGATCAAACGAGGGATAATACCCTATAGTAAAGCATAGCCTCAACTACGAATGGCTATCGCCGCAAGTTGTCCAAATGACAGGCTTTAAGTTATCCTGGTGCCATTCGGAGCCGGAGGCGTTTTTTCCGCGGTCGGGCGCTGTCTCACCGAACCGCCTCCTCTCAGGAAGGGCCGCCTCCAGGGCCAAGGGGACGGAGCGTGCCTCCGGAGGAGAACGCTCGTGGGCGCCCGGCTGGATCTTCCTGACTCTTCCTCCTCGGTCCCCCTGATCCTTCGGTGGGTGGCTCTGATCCTCCCGCGGGGCGCAGGCGATCCGAGAGCCCCGGGGCCGTGTGGGAGGGCGACGGGTCTGGGACGGCGCGGGGAGCGGCCGCGTGGGATGGGGCCGCAGCTCCATCATACAGATTTACACTACAGCATCTTTTGAGAATCGAACTCAGCGGGGTTCGAGCCGAGAAAAGGCCAGAAATCCCGCAGAATCTTTGGCACTGGCGCGATTGCACCCCCTCGACCTGGTTGTTCCGCGCACCGAAGACGATCGTGACACCCCGGGAATTGGCCGCGATGACGTTCCACGCCGCGGGGGTCATGCCGCCGATCAGGTTATTCTGCGGCGTCCCGCCGCTGATGTTCATAGTGCGATCATTACTGAATATTTGCAAGTCAGCCAAATTGGCAATTCGATGAACTGAGCGACAGTCTGGGAGATTCCCCTAGGTGGCCCTCGGGGAATACCTGAGGGCGCCACAAGAGCCCTCGCGAGGTTCTAGATTCGAGTTGGAGTGAGACAATGGTCTTCAGTCGCTCGCTTCAATTGGAGAGGCGAGTCACTCCAGAATCCCACGAGAAAGGGGATCAGAGTTATGGCGAAGGTAATGAAGTCGACCGACAGCTCCAGCTTGGCCGAGGTCGTCGATCGGATCCTGGACAAGGGCATCGTCATCGATGCATGGATGAAGGTCTCGCTGGTCGGCATCGAGCTTCTGTCGGTGGAAGCCCGTGTGGTGGTCGCGTCGGTCGAGACTTACCTGAAGTACGCCGAGGCCATCGGCCTGACCGCGACGGCCGCCAGCCCTGCCTGAGGATAGGATATCACTTTCGATCGAAGGATCGGGCACCCATTTCATCTCTCGGCCGGAGCAGGTCTTCATGAGGAGGTCCTGCTTCGGTCCGAGCCCTGGGAGAATCATCAATGACGAGTTTCGCGGATCGCATGAACGGCTTCACCAACCATCTGCAATCCTCGATCCAGGAGCGGGGGGATGCGTTGACCCGGGTTCACGGAGCGACCAACCTGCTGCTTGATGGCGCACGGAAGTTCATGAGCGACGTGGCTCACGACCACCAGGCGATGGCCAGCGAGCTGCGTGCGACGCTCGATACCCAGCGCCGAGCAGTGCGAGCGCATCACCGCGCTGCGGCACACTCATCTCGAGTCGCTCCAGCGGATGCGGACCGATCTGCGCCAGATGCTGGACGCGAGCAATCGGAGCCGCCAGGAGGCCCTGCACCAACTGCGCAACACGTTCCACCAGGCTCAGCACGAGCTGGCCGACGACCTCAGCAAGGCGTCGCATGCCTGGCGCGAATTCGCTGCGGGACATTGTTGAGCCAGACATCCCGCCTCGACTTTGCGCGAAGACCGCAAGGGAGGGCCAAGTCGCGGCTCGGTGGGCCCGACGGCGGGTCTGGCGGACGCGAGGGCCGAACCTCGGACGGGAGCCCGGCCCGCCGGTCGCATTGCGGTCCGGCGGTCCCGGACCATTCACCGCGTGCGCGGGCGGCTCGTGCACGTCCTCAACTCAGGAACACGTCGCTGCCGACGCGGCGTCAAGGAGAATAGACCGCTGTGAACATCGACGATCTCAATGTCTTCTCGCTCAAGCAGAAGCCCGACTTCGTGCAGACTGCCTGCGTCCGAAGCCTGACGGAGCGCGCCCTCTGCTATCTCCGGGCGGGGTATCCTGTCCACTTCAGCGGCCCGGCTGGTACCGGCAAGACAACCCTGGCCATGCACGTCGCCGCGCAAATCGGCCGGCCGGTCGTGTTGATCCACGGCGACGACGAGTTCGGCAGCTCCGACCTGATCGGTGGTCAGCTCGGATATCGCTCGACACGGGTCGTCGACAACTTCATCCATTCGGTGATGAAGACCGAGGAAAACGTCTCCAAGACATGGGTCGATCACCGGCTGACGAACGCGTGCAAGCACGGCTTTACCGTCATCTATGACGAATTCAACCGGTCCCGCCCCGAGGCCAACAACGTGCTGCTCGGTGTCCTGGAGGAGCGGCTGCTCGAGCTCCCGGCAGGGCGGATCAACGAGGGCCACCTCGAGGTCCATCCCGGGTTTCAGCGCGATCTTCACGAGCAACCCGGAGGAGTATGCGGGCGTGCACAAGACGCAAGACGCCCTGCTTGACCGGATGATCACCATCACCATCGGCCAGTACGACCGCGAGACCGAGGTCGGGATCACTGCGGCCAAGTCGGGGCTGGACCTCGAGGACGCCGCCAGGATCGTCGATCTGGTCCGCGACTTCCGCGCCCTCGGCGTCCACGAGCACATCCCGACGGTCCGGTCCTGCATCATGATCGCCAAGGTCACCGCCCTGCGCGGGGCCAGCGTGGCCTGCGACGACCGGATCTTTCACGAGACGTGCCGCGATGTGCTGCGGATCGATTCGATCAAGATCACCCACGAGGGCAGCCCGGCCGGCACCGGCTGGCTGGAGGAGATCCTCGGGCAGCATTGTCCCACCCACGTCCACGGGTCGTCCCTCAACAACGGCAACGGCACCCACGGACACCGCGTCGCCGTGAATTGAACCCTGCCGGCATCGACGGAGGGAGGACACGATCATGACAAGTTCCATGCGCGGCATGCAGTCGATCCGGACGATGAAGGCGATGGTGGACAAGCGGCGAACCCGCACGACCGCTGGTGCCCTCCTCGAGCTTTCGGCCATGGCCAGCGAGAGGCTCCTGCTCCAGCGAGAGATGGCGCGCTGGGAGCGCCGGTACGCCGAGATCCAGGCCCGCCTGGCCGATATCGGCGCCAAGGAGAACGCCTGCTTGCCCTGGTGCAGAATCCCGCGACCAGCCCCGAGGAGGCCCCTTCTCCCAGAACGATCGGCGTGTCTCAACGGATGAAGATCAAAGAATTCTCCTATTGAAAGGGAACGAGCATGGCGATGGTGGCACCCGATGAGGCGGCGATGGTCCGGGCACGTGGCCGCTATCTCTACGCGATCGTCGACGGCGTGGTCGATCAGCAGCCGTTCGCGCTCTCCGGCCTGGATGGTGCGGAGGTCTATGCCCTGAGCGACGGCAATGTGGCCGTGGTGGTCAGCGACCTGCCCCTCCAGAAGATCCGACCGGAACGTCGGCGACTGGCGGCGCATCACGAGGTCCTCAAGCGGCTGATGGACGACCATTCGGTCCTACCGATGGCCTTCGGCCTGATCGCCCACAGCACCGAGGCGGTTCGCCGCGTCCTGCGGCTCAACCGAAACGTCTTCGAGGAACAACTCCGGCGCGTCCGCGGCAAAATCGAGATGGGCCTGCGCGTGACCTGGGATGTCCCGAATATCTTCGAGTATACCCTTGGCATCCATCCGGAACTCGGGGCGATGCGCGACCACCTGCTCCGAGGCGGCCGTGCGCCCTCGCATGAGGAAAAGATCGAGCTGGGCCGTCTCTTCGACCGGTTCCTGACGGCTGACCGCGAGGAGTACACCGAGGAGGTGATCGAGACGCTCCGCCCCTATTGCGCCGAGGTCGTCGCGAACAAACCGCACAATGAGCGCGAGGTCATGAGCCTGGCCTGCCTGGTCGATCGCACGCAACAGAAGGGATTCGAGAAAGGCGTGATCGAGACGGCGCGGCTCTTCAATGACCATTTCGCCTTCGACTACAACGGACCGTGGCCGCCGCACAACTTCGTGGAAATCGACTTGCAGTTGTCGTAGAGTCCTTCAGGGAGCCAAGGCATGTTCATTGCCGATGATATTGTGTGCTTCCCGGTCAAGTCGATGATGACCATCTTCCGCGAGATCTACAACGCCGCCGTGCAGGAACAGGCCGAAGAGGCGGAATCCCTCCGAGCCGAGCTCAGCCGGCTTTATCTGATGCTCGAAAGCGGAGCCCTCGACGACACGGCGTTTGACACACTCGAGCGGGAGTTGCTCGACCGGCTTGATGCCATTGAGTCCAGGGATACGGGCATCGGAAGCGGTGACGAGGAGGATCAGGAGGAAGAGGAAGAAATTGCCATGGAAGCTGATTCCGTCGAGGTCGACGATCTCTAAGGGCTAGCCCCTGACCGGGTGGACATAGATGAGGAGCACCATCCGGAGGATGAGGTCGTCAATTCACGAGTACCTGCAAACCCGAGATGAGCAAGGGGGAGCAATGAGCATACTGATCACCGAGCGAATGAATGAGGTGGAGTCCTTGTCTTTGGCCGCTGAGGGGGCGAACATCGAGATCCGAGCCGACCACCTCCAGCACGAGGTGGATGAGCCGGCTTCCGCGGCACCGCCGGGAAAGCAACCGACGCCGACCGGGACCGTGGAGGAACACTCGGAGAGTCGAGCGCGGGTGCTCGCGAGTCTCCTCCGGATGGCCGACATCTATCAGAAGGCCGGCTCGCTGCGCCAGGCACTCGAGATGTACTTCGAGCTCGTCAGTGAGTACAGCGGCACGCCCCAGGCCGGGTGCGCCGAGGAACGACTGCTTGAGGTCGCTCATCATTACGAGCAGAGCGGTGAGCTTCACCTCGCCAGATCGATTTACGAACAACTCCTGTGAGGTGTTCCCGATGACATCTCCGGCATTCCACGCCGAGCTCGACGACACGCAGCATATCTCCTTGTGTGAAACCCTGGATCGCGTGCTGAACAAGGGGGTCGTGGTGGCCGGTGAGGTCGTGATCTCGGTCGCTGATATCGATCTGATCTACTTGAACCTTCAGCTCATGCTGACCTCGGTGGAGACCGCCTACCAGAATGGGCGGGCCGCGTCGCCGCCTGTCATCACTGGGCGGGAGGGGACCTCATGACCAGACAGACCTCGAGGGAGGGCCTCGGGTCGCCCTCCCTGGCGGACTTCGCCCGGGTCATGAACCCGCCGAAGCCCGCCGGCCTGCGGATCGCCTTTCAGCCCGATGATGTCAAGAACGGACTGGCCAAGCTGGTACTCATTCTGGTCGAACTGATCCGTGAGCTGCTCGAGCGGCAGGCCATCCGGCGCATGGAGGCCGGTTCCCTGGCCGATGCCGAGGTCGAACGGCTCGGGATGACCTTCCTCAGGCTCTCGGAGCAAATGGAGGCGCTCAAGAAGGCGTTCGGCCTCGAAGGCGAAGATCTGAACCTCGACCTCGGTCCGCTGGGAAAACTCCTCTCGTGATGAGGCAACCTCGGGCCTACTTTCCTACGGCGGAGAAGTCAACGATGCTCCAAGAAAACACGATGCCGAAGACCCGCGCCACGCAGGAGACGATCCCCTGCGCGTTTTGCAAGGGCAAGGGGACCGATCCCTTTAACGTCCTCTCGAGCCTTTCCGTCTGCGGTGCCTGCGATGGCCGAGGCACGCGCAGCGTCTCCGTGCCTCACGTGCGCTGCGCCTACTGCGAGGGGACGGGGAGCTATAAGACCTACCGCTGCGCGGTGTGCGGCGGAGCCGGTGTCACCGCCCCATTGGCCGACCCGACCAGGATCTGCCCAGAATGCCGCGGGCCGTGCCTTCGAAGCCTCGAGCGGTTTGGTCTGCCTGAACTGCCGAGGACTCGGGGTCGTCTCGGTCTGAAGAGGACCGGCTCCCGAAGGAATGACTCGAGACGGGAACACTCGACCCTGGAGATCAATCTCATGCCGATACCGCCGAGGACCGCACACAGCCTCATCTCCTCCCTGAGGGGATCGTCGTTCCGCCGAATTTGTTGCGATTGCCGCACCCAATTCGCCCGAGCGATCACGACCCTGGGCCAGCAGTCTCGCGATGGCCTCCACCCTGCAATGCTGAGCCCCGCACGAGCTCGAACCCGTGCAGGACGGTCTTGATGTGCCATGTCACCGGGATCTGAACTCACCTCCCCGAGGGTCCGAAAGCGATGTCGATCAACGTCCCGCGCACTGCGGCCCACTCGATCCATAGCTCCACACTCGCCGATGTCCTGGAGCGGGTGCTCGACAAGGGCTTGGTGATCGCCGGGGATATCAAGATCAAGCTCGTGGATATCGAGCTCCTGACCATCCAGATCCGACTCGTCGTGGCCTCCGTCGATAAGGCTCGGGAAATGGGCCTGGACTGGTGGACGACGACCGCCGATTTCCGGAGCAAGCCGCAGGCACTCGCTTCTCAGGCGGAGTTCGACACTCTGGGAAGCCGCATCGCTCAACTGGAAGAACGACTCTCCCAGGTGCCCCTCCGACCTGAAATCGTGGCCCCGTGAGTCGGGTCCCCGTGCCCCGAGTCTCGTCATCCGGGCGGTCTTCTTCGTCGGCCGCTTGGACAAAGAAATTGTACTGCAGAACAGGGGCGGCGAAGGAGAGGGTAGGAGACTTTTGCCTTAGGAGTTGTCAGGAAACACGTTGAACGGATCTACCGATGTAGGACAGCCGTCCTCGGCTGTCTCGACCTTGGACAGCCGAGGGCGCTGTCCTACATCAAAAACATGAACGATCCTCTAATTGGCCAAGTTATTCCTAACAACGCCTGAGTCCCTTGGAGTTGAGATTTTGTGCACGGTTGTAAAGGTTGGGAACGTCCCAATATAGGTCAAATCGGCCACTTTCAAGTTGACACTTCGGAACGCCAGGCTGAACTGTCTTGATCGATCGTAGGGGTGGACCTCCAGAGTGGGATTGCTGACCTTTGACATGCTCTCGTCTCCCGGAGTTTCCGAACCATTTCCGGAGGTGCGAGGCTCACACCAGTCTCCTGGTTCTCGTGCTCTTTCGGACGTTGGTCTTGAACTCAAGCCCCTTCCCTCCACCGGGGTTAGTCGGTTTCGACGGTCCTGCGGGCCTGTCCGCCACCCCAAGCAGCCCGGCTTGTCCCTCGCGGGCGTCCGGTTGGAGGTCACGCGCCTCTGCCGAGTGGGTTTTTCCGTGTTGCAGGGGTCTCCCGTATGCCGACATTCCGTTTCCACCTGTATTTCATCTGCCATAGGACCGCTTCCCCTGTTCGCCAACGACGGCGGCCTTCCCCGAATCATTGGCGGGTCGGCTCCCACCTTATATCTTTTCGAGGCCTGCTCAGCATTCTCTCGCGTTACGGCCTGCCGACTTCGCTGCGCCGCCGAGCAGTACATTGGTCTCCGAAGGCTCCGACGGCTTCGTTACCTCCACCGCCGCTCCGATAGCTTCCGGCTAAAGCAACCCAAGTTGGCCGGACGAGACTTGCACCCGCTGGAAAAACCCTGCCTTAGCACGGCGCACAAGTATTTGAGAATTAAGCCATTGCATTGATCCGGGGCATCCGCGTGCATCTGCGGCCGGTCTCCGCTGTTTCTTGGCGCCCGGGATCACCAAATCTCCATGGTCAGCCGCTCCAAGGAGCGTGATAATGAACGCCAACAGGGAATTGGCTTCTCGCTCGCCGCGACCGTGAGAGCGACTGACTCCTGCTCCACTCCGTCAGCTCTGCTGAGGATTCGCCCTTGATCGCCCTCGATTTCGTCAACATCGCCGCGACCCTGCCCGCGATGGCGCAAGATCGGCCGCACGCCCTGGCCGTGGTCTGCCCCGCCGGCCGCGACCGCGCAGGGCGGCCTCGGCACACGCACTGGACGTTCCGACAGCTCGACCGCGAGAGCGACGCGCTCGCGCGCGGGCTCGAGGCGCTCGGGATCGGCCGGGGCGTGCGGACGGTCTTGATGGTCAAGCCGAGCCTGGAGTTCTTCGCCCTGACCTTCGCCCTGTTCAAGGCGGGGGCGGTCCCGGTCCTGATCGATCCGGGGCATGGGGTCAAGAACCTCGGCCGCTGCCTGGCCGAGGCCGCGCCCGGGGCCTTCCTCGGCATCCCCAAGGCCCAGGCGGCGCGGCGGCTCCTGGGCTGGGGCGCGAAGATCGATCCGTACGGTCGTGACCGTCGGGGCCGCGCTGGCCGGGTGGGGCGGTGGACGCTCGCCGACGTCCGCCGCGCGGGCCTGGCGGAGTCGCCCTTCGAGTCGCCCGCACGCGGCCCGACGAGATCGCGGCGATCCTCTTCACCAGCGGCAGCACGGGCGCCGCCCAAGGGGGCGGTCTACACCCACGCGATCTTCGCCGCGCAGGTCGAGCTGCTCCGCGAGCCTCTACGCGATCGAGCCGGGCGAGATCGACCTCTGCACCTTCCCGCTGTTCGCGCTGTTCGCCCCCGCGCTGGGGATGACGGCGATCGTCCCCGAGATGGACGCGACCCGGCCGGCGCGGGTCGACCCGACGAAGATCCTCGAGGCGATCGAGGACTTCGGCGTGACCAACCTGTTCGGCTCGCCGGCCCTGCTCCGCCGCGTCGGCGACTTCGGGGCCGCGCGGGCGTCGACGCTGCCGACGCTGCGGCGGGTGATCTCGGCCGGCGCGCCGGTGCCGGCCGCGGGTCCTCGAGACGTTCGCGACGATGCTCGGCGCCGCAGGCGCCAGATCTTCACGCCCTACGGGGCCACCGAGGCGCTGCCGGTCGCCTCGATCGGCAGCGACGAGATCCTCGGCGAGACCCGCCACGCCACCGACCGCGGGCGCGGGCGTCTGCGTCGGCCGGCCGGTCGCCGGGCATCGCGCGTCGAGATCATCCGGATCTCCGACGACGCCGATCCCCGAGTGGTCCGACGACCTGCTCGTCCCCGACGGCGACGATCGGCGAGATCGTCGTCCAGGGGCCGGTCGTGACCCGCGAGTACTTCAACCGCCCCGAGGCGACCGCGCTGGCCAAGATCGCCGACCCGGGCCAGGACGGGCTCGTTCTTGCACCGGATGGGCGACCTCGGCTATCGCGACGACCAGGGGCCGGATCTGGTTCTGCGGGCGGAAGTCGCACCGGGTCGTCGACCGCCGGGCGGGACGCTGTTCACCATCCCCTGCGAGGCGGTCTTCAACACCCACCCCGACGTCGCCCGCACGGCCCTGGTCGGCGTCGGGAGCCCGGCGAGATGCGGCCGGTGCTCTGCGTCGAGCCGAGCGGAGGCCGGCCGATCGCGAGCGGGTCCGCGGCGAGCTGCTCGCGCTCGGGCGAGTCCTTCGAGCCCACGACCAGGGCGATCGAGACGATCCTGTTCCACCCCTCGTTTCCGGTCGACATCCGCCACAACGCCAAGATCTTCCGCGAGAAGCTGGCCGTCTGGGCGGCGAGGAAGCTCGAGATGAACGCGCTGGTCACCGGCGGCGGCGGGTTCCTGGGCGGGGCGATCGTGCGCGGCTGCGTCGCGCGCGGCGACGCGGTCCGCAGCCTGTCGCGGGGCGATTACCCGGCGCTCGGCGGCCCTCGGCGTCGAGCAGGTCGCGGGGCGACCTGGCCGATCGCGACGCGCGTCCCGGCGCCGTCGAGGGCGTGCGACGTGGTCTTCCACGTCGCGGCCAAGGCCGGGATCTGGGGCCCGTACGACGACTACCACCGGACGCAACGTCGAGGGGACGCGGAACGTGATCGCCGCCTGCCGGGCCGCGGGGTGCGGCGGCTGGTCTACACCAGCTCGCCCAGCGTCGTCTTCGACGGCCGCGACATGGAGGGGGTCGACGAGTCGGCCCCCTACCCCGAGCACTACGAGGCCGCCTACCCGGCGACCAAGGCCGAGGCCGAGCAGCTCGTGCTGCGCCGCGCAACGACGGCGACGGCCTGGCGACGGTCGCGCTGCGGCCGCACCTGATCTGGGGGCCGGGCGACAACCACCTGGTCCCCCGGATCATCGCGCGGGCGCAGGGCGGGCCGGCTGCGGCGGATCGGCCGGCGGCCCAACCTCGTCGATTCGACCTACATCGACAACGCCGCCGAGGCCCACCTGCTCGCGGCCGACCGGCTCGCGCCCGGCTCGCCGTCGCGGGCCGGGCCTATTTCCTCTCGCAGGGCGAGCCCTGGCCGCTCTGGGACCTGGTCAACCGCATCCTCCAGGCCGCCGCACCTGCCGCCCGTCACGCGGACCGATCCCGCCCGCGCTCGCCCACCTGGCCGGGGCGGCCTGCGAGGCGTTCTACCGCGCGCTCCGGCCTCCGCGGCGAGCCGCCGATGACCCGGTTCCTCGCCCGCGAGCTCTCGACCGCCCACTGGTTCAACATCGACGCCGCCCGCCGCGACCTCGGCTACGAGCCGCGCGTCTCGATCGAGGAGGGCCTGCGCCGACTGGAAGAGTGGTTCCACCACCAGAACACCGCGGCGGTGGGAACGGGAGATCCCTCCCAAGGCCCATATCCTCAGAGGGGTGAAATCCCGCGGGGCTCGTCATGCGGACCGTCCCTGGGATGGTTCGCAAGTACGGCATCTCTCGCGGCTTCCGTCGAGGTCCACTGCCGGAACCCCCATGAGTTCCGGTCCGGAGCCTGATTTTCCGGAATAAAGGGTTCGGGAGCGACGTGGTTTCTCCGCTTCTCATGATGAGCACCAATCTCCCTCAGCGCTCTCACCGCATTCTCTGTTGTGGGGTCACCATCGCCCTCGGGATGGGCATTGCGGAGGGGACGATGTAGTTGCTCCGTATGCGTTCGAGGTTGGGATGCTCCTCGTTGGGGGCGGTCCCCCTTCCGGTCAGACGTGAACCTCAGAATTGGCAACGGAGGGATTCCGATGGCGAAGTCGCGAACCTTTCGGCCGCTGGTGGGTGAAGAGCTGGAGGATCGAGCGGTTCCCAGCGGGTTCGGTGGGCTGTTCGGCGGCCTGAGTGGCTCGGTGCCGGTCCAGGACGCCCGGCTTGTCGCCCAGGACTTTCGGGCATTCGCACAATCATACAATCAGGCCGTGAGTTCGTACCTGCAATCGACGACCACCGCCAATCTCTCGACCAGTAGCTGGAACACGTTCAACACCTCGATACTCCCCGGTATCTTGACCACTCTCAACAGCAACATCGACCAGCACATCGCGAACTTGCCGACGGCGTCGACGAGCCTCAATTCGACGATCTCGGGCGATCTCTCCGGGAACGGTTTGAACAACCTCCAGACGCTCCTGTCGAACATCCCGGCGCCCGCCAGCACGAGCTTCCGGTCCTTGCGGGCCATCACGCGCACCGCGGCACAGGAGATCGGGCTGATCTCGAACCAGGTGACGCAACTGGTGGCGACGGCACTGCGCCGGCCGGGAGCATCAGTCCGCAGACTCTTCAGCAGGTGCTGAACCAAGTCTCCATCGCCTTCCAGAGCTTCGTCCAAACCTATTATGGTGACGTGAATACGGATCTGCTGCCAGCGGGCACCACCACCCCGACGGCCGAGCAAATCAGCACCTTCAATGGACACGTGGGGACGGCCCTGACGACGCTCAACGGGAGCATCGACAACGCCGTGAGCAGCCTCGGACTCCCCAGCACAGACGGTCACCACGCTGAGCACGACCCTCGCGAATGATCTACTGAGCACTGGTTCAAGCACGAGCAACAGCCTCCAGTCCCGCCTGGCCGGCTTGCCGTCCACGATCAGCGGCAACTCGTTCTTCTCGAGGTTCTTCTTCCAGATCGGATCGTCCCAGAACATCAGAATCGCCAGGGCCCAGGTTGCTCAGGATATCGCCTCCGCAGTCAGCCAGTACAACACCGCACTCGCCGGCTAGGCCGGAGTTCCAGACCGTTTCAGTTGCAAGGGATTCCCATGTAACTACTTAGAGAAAATCTCAGGTTCTTGATTTTGGCTACGTTTCCAAGAGTCGCAGCGCCTCCTGCTGCACAGGGTCCATCTCGGTCACCTGCTCAAACGTCGCCCCACTCGGGTCCGACAGCACCTGGCACGTCTCCCGACGCGACAACCCAAGTGCGCCAGCAGGGTCCGGAAGCTATGAACCGGCAAGCCCTCGGTCGTCTGATGTGTCTTCTTCTTCCGCCGCACCGACGCCGAGGGCACCGCGGCCGCCACCGGGTCGCGGACCGCGCGATCACGGTCCAACTCCTCGTCCGCGAACAGCAGCGGTCGCCAGGCCCGACGCAGGTGCCATTCCACGTAGTACGCCAGCATGCAAATCAATACATGCGCACGAACGCGCGGTTCCAACCGATGGTGGATCGGCCGCACCAGCAGGTCGATCCCCTTCAGACAGCGGAACGCCTGCTCCACCTGCGACAGCCGCTTGTACGTCCGCACGCTGTCCGCGGCCGACAACCGCTCGGCCGGCTCGCTGGTGCGGATCACGTAGATCCCATCCAGCAGCTCTTCACGTTTGATCGAATCATCATTACGCGACCACGTGAATGTCCCAGGACCGATCGTCAACCGGATGTGCTTGGCCATCTTGTGCCGCCCGATCACCCGGCCCGCCTTCACGCCGATCTCCGCGGCCGACAGCGGCGCCTTGGTCCGCCGCGACACGGCCCGGGCCAGCTTCGTCAACTTCGCCTCCGTCGCCGCCAGCAAGGCCTCCCGCTTGAGCCGGCGCTTCTCCGCCAGGAGCGGGTTATAGCAGGCGAAGAGCCGCTCCCCGGGGAAGTCCGGCGACGTCGATCTCGGCCAGGTTCACCTCGTCGAACAGCGAGCGATTCACGTGGCCATCCTCCAGCAGGTCGCGGATCGCCTCGCTGCGCAGCGCCGAGATCCAACCCAGGCCGGGATGCTCCTTCAACGTGTTAATTTGCGTTTGTGTGAGCATGCCACGATCGCCGACCAGGACGATCCGGGAGAGGCCGAACTGGCGGGAGAGCTTCGCGACCTGATCGGGGACGGTGGTGGGGTCGCCCGTGTCGCCGGGATAGACCTGCACCGCGACGGGTCGCCCGTCGCCATCGGTCAGGACGCCGTAGACGATGATTGGCCGTCCGGTCTTGCCGTCGCGGTCATGGCCATAGCGGGCCAGGGGACAGGTCTCCCCCTCGTAGTAGCTGCTGCTGACGTCGTAGAGCACCACGCCGCCGTCGGCCAGGTGTCGCTGGGCCAGCTTGTGTCTCGATGGCCTTCTGACGCTCGAGCAGCCAGTCCATGGCGGCATAGAGTTCGTCCTCGGTGGCGTCCTGGATGTGGAGTTCCTCGGCGAGCGTGGTGTCCTGCCAGTGGCGGGTGGTGGCCAGCTTGGAGCAGGGGAAGAGGAGACGCTCGGCGATCATGGCGATCACCAGGTCGCGTCGCCGCGAGGGGCCGGAGGCGATGAGGGCGTCGAGGCCGAGGCGCCGGATCATCCTCAGGATCGCTTCGACATGGCCATGGGGCCGGGCGCGGAGTGGTGCGGAAGGCCTCGGAGGCGGGGACGAAGGTCTCGCCTTTGAGGGAGCGACGGATCAAGTCGATGACATGGGGCGGGAGGTCGGAAAGGTTTCCGAGGGTCTCGTGCTTGACCTTCCCGTCCTGTCGGTAGGTGCGTCGGAGATAGTAGCTGGTGTAGGTCACCCCCTTGACGGTGTTGGTGATTTTGTCAACGTGGACTGTTCGTGGTTTGCGTACCATGCCCAATAATTCGAGGGCAAGCTGGGGGATGTCAAGGGTGACCCGAAAAGATTTTGGCTACAAAATGGAGCCGAAATCAGGGGGAAGTCTATAGATGGAAATGGGTTGCGCCAAAAATCGGCCCGGAACTCCGGATGAGGCTGGGTGAGCCATCCTGAGGTCCATCGGACCCCACGATCACATCACCTATGTCTCAGGGAGTCAATTCCGTGAAGCTCTTCTGGCTCGAGAACTGCCCCGCGTAGCCCTTGGCGGGGACCTCGCGAACCTCCTCCAAAATCAACTGGCAGATCGGCATGCCGACGTCGAGCAGGACGGTCAGGTTGCCGATGTTGAAGATTTCGAGCTGGATGGGCAGGCCGGGCTCGTCGGGCTTCTCCGGGTTGTAGCCGAACCCGGCGTGGATCGTCGGGGCGGTCACGTGAACCCCGACGCCCAGCCGGGCCAGACTGCTCTTGCCCTCGACCCGCGCCGCAATCCGCGCCGCGGCGGGCAGGTAGATCGACTGCTGCGTGTAGCCAAGCAAGAACTCGCGCGGGCCGATGGGATATTCCCGGGCGGGGATCGTGATCTTGTCGGCCCGGTCAGGATCATTCGCCATCGTCCGGACGTTGAAACCCTGGCCGCTCGGCCGAGGAGAGGCGACCCGGCCCGAGGCGTCCGGCGTGGCCTCCTTCCACCGGACCAGCGTGGCGTCGAGCGTCAGGTCAACGGCCGTCGAGGTCCAGAGGTCCTCCGGGGGAACGGGGTCGATCTTGATGAACCCGGAATCGAGCGCGGTCCGGATCTCCCGGTCCGACAGGATCATAAAACCGCCCTCTCGCGATGCCGCAACATCTCGAACTTGACCCACATCCGGTTCGCCCCGGAGTCGGCCTCGCATGGGAGCTCGACCAGGACCCGCCGCCCCTCGCGGTCGATCCGGACGAACCCGACCGGCAAGTAGGACGTCCTCCCCTCGACATTGATCAAGCCTCGCGTCACGTGCAGGTATTGCTCGGCGCCATGCTCGTCCACCACGCAGACCGTAATATCAGACCCGTCCTCCCGAATCCCCTCCGACACCTCGCACCGAACTTCCTGGAAGTATGTCGTCTCGGTCATGCCCGGTCGGCCCCCTGGACAACATTCAAAGGAATGGATGTGCATCGGCAACGGTGGTTGCCGCAGCTCAACGCTGGATCGCTTTCGGCGAGTCGAGGGACTGATCCTGAGCCCAATAATGCATTTAAGTCGATGAAAGGTCGTCCTGCACGATGTTGGCAAAAAAACCCGGGGATTTTACGGTGGAAGTGAGTCTGTTAGGTCAACAACCCTCTGCCGTCCCTCGGGGGCAGGGAGACCAGCCTTGGCTCGCAAGCCCACTCCACCGGAACGGTCCAGCGGAACCGATCCCGCTTTGGCCGGCTTGGCTTGTCCCAATCCCGACTGTTGCGACTTCAACCCCTTCGGCGCCGGCAACCTCAGCGTGGTCGAGTGGATCGGCAAGCACCAGCACATCCGACGCGTGTACGGCTCCGCCTGCGGCCATCGCTTCAGCGAACGCCAAGGAACCCTCTTGCGGTACACCCAGATCCCTGAGGAGACCGTCGTCCGCGTCGTCAAGTGCCTGGGGCACGGGTGCTCGAGCGACGGCCGCGGCGGACATCGGCGCCGTGGACCCCCGCACTGTCACGCGGCTCTGGGAGCAAGGCGGTCGCCGCGCCGTGGACTGCCACGACCTGCAACGCGAGCGAATCGTCGCGCCTCCGGAAGCCGTCCAACTCGATGAGCTGCACGGCCGAGAAACCGCGTCCGGGGCTGCTGGTCGGGGTCGTGCACAAGGTCCGCGACCCCAAGGGCAACCTGTTGCGCGTCCGGACCCGCGCCCGGTTCGGTCGGCTGAAGGCCATCCGTCGCCGGATCGTCGCGTTGGGATGGGGCCGGAGAATCAACACCTCGCCCGTGGAACGGTTCAATGGGACGCGGCGCGGTCACCAAAGCCCGGCTGGTCCGCCGGACGCAGGCGGTGTCGCGTGGGGAGGGCCCGTTGCAGTGGGGGCTGTGGTTGTTCCGGGACCTCTCCAACTGGGTTTGGGTCCACGGCGCTGAGGGGACGGACACCGGCGATGGCGATGCGACTGACCGACCACATCTGGACGGTCTTGGAGTACATCCGCTACCCGGTCCATGTCGACGACCTCAAGCGCGAAATCTGGGCCGAGGAGCGCCGAGAGGTGCTAACATCGCCCCTGGAACGTGAAAAACCCCAAAAAACTTTGCCAACATCGTGAGAGACGACCCGATGAAAGGTTGGAGAGCAAACAAAATAGCGAGATAATGGCAAGGGAGGGTGTCGGATGAAACGGAAGTAGGAGCATATCGCATCCCGACCCCTGGAGTCCTTCTCCCCTCCAGTTCGCCCTCGCCCCTCTGAGGCCCGAACCACCTGCCCAAACCCGAGCCAACTCGCGCCCCCCGCTTTCAGTTCATTCCGTTACGGGGTCGTTTTTGGTAAGATGATTGTTTTCCGACGACAGCACCTCTCGCCCCTCTGTCCGAACGCCCTCGGGTGAGGCACCGGCCGGGGGGCCATCAGGATCAGACGGATGAACGGCTACCTCAGCGACGCCGATGATTTTTATGTGAACATGAATTTGAACACCGAGATGAAGCTGCCGACCAACCGTGATACGGTGCTGCACTACTTCGAGCAGATGAGGAAAGCGTTCCCCGAGCTGCGCAACTTCTACACCCGCGACAACGGCGAGCTCGTCCTGGAGGGGGACAAGGATCAGGGGTCGTACCGCTGGCTGGCGATCGAACCAAGGCGGCTCTGCTCGGGGCAGGTCAATCCCGAGTCGCTGGAGGAAGCCTATCGCCAGCATGAGATGGTCCTGGAGTTGGCGCCGCACTTGCTAACGATCAGCATGCTCGACTGCGAGGCACTCGACGTGATGTACGGGTTTGACTTCACCTACAATGGCAACCATGACGAGGTGGTCGCCGAGGCGCTGGGGGTCGGCCCGGGGCTGGAAGGGCTGCTCGAAGTGCCCGTCGGCCGGGTGATCAACTACGAGCCGTCGATCACACTGGCGCTGGAGGAGTCGTGCCGGCTCCAGTGCCGGCTGGCACTGGAGACCCGGACCAACGCTTACCAGATCCGGACCGGCGAGTTTCCTGAGGATCAGATCAGCGTCTATTTCACGGTCCGTCAATACTGGGAGACCGGCCCCGAGCAGATCTTTCTCGACTCGTTCCGCCGCCAGCGCGAGATCGGCGAGGAGATCGTGCAGCGCAAGGTGATCCCGAAGATCGTCCGGCCGTTGGCGCAGGCGATCGGGTCGCGGTAAGGTTCCGAGAAAGGCCCTGAACCGCCAGAGCCGGAACCCATCCGGATCACCCTCACGTCCAATATAGAGCTGGGGATTTACGAAAAGCCGCTTCTCATCCTTAACACTACAACGGTTTAAGGCATCGGATAGCGGAAATCTTTACAGCCTGAGCATCATTTCAACTCTCAGGGACTCATCCGCATCCCGGGACGTTGGTGCCCGCCGGGGGCGGCGGGCCTGCGGGAGCATCGCCGCCCCCGGCTGTGGACACGATCGTTCCGGGACGCGTCTCAGGGTTTCGGAGGGACGTGAAACGGACGGATCTTTTCCAAGAACAAGGAATTGGTGCGTTCCGCGCACCCAACACTATGGATCGCTTGAGTTCGCTGGCCCGGAACCTGACCGCCGAGACGGCCTTCACGGTCCTGGCGCTGGCGCGGGCGCTGAAGGCGCGGGGCAAGGACGTGGTCGAGCTGGAGATCGGCGATAGCCCGTATCCCAGCACTCCACACGCCAAGGCGGCAGGCATCCGGGCGATCGAGGAGGACCGGACCGGGTACGGCCCGAGCCTTGGCCTCGGTGAGTTCCGCGCCGCCGCGGC
The DNA here is from genome assembly GCA_963803395.1 of uncultured Planctomycetaceae bacterium. Classification (GTDB taxonomy): domain Bacteria; phylum Planctomycetota; class Planctomycetia; order Isosphaerales; family Isosphaeraceae; genus JAFANO01. The sequence continues at coordinate 168,318 of CAWDND010000055.1, read as the reverse complement.
GCGGTTCGTCGCTGCCGAGTTCGGCCTGGGCGTGACGGCCGAGAACGTCGTGGTCGCCTCGGGGGCGAAGCCGTTCGAGCAATATTTCGCCGAGACGCTGCTCGAACCGGGCGACGGCGTTCTGATCTTCGGCCCGCACTTCCCGACCTACATCCCCAACCTGGAACGCCGAGGGGCACGCGCCGTCGTCGTGCCGCTGCGGGTGGAGGACGAGTTCCGGCCCCAGGCGCGCGACGTCGCCGAGTTCCTGGCGACCGACCCAAGGCCGCGCGCTGTCTTCCTGAACTCGCCGCACAACCCGACCGGCGGCGTCGCCACCCGCGACGACTTGGCGGCGATCGCCGACGTGGTCCGTAGGACCGACCTGATGGTCTTCTCCGACGAGCCGTACTGCCACATGGTCTGGAACGGCCGGCACGCGTCGATCCTGGCGCAGCCGGGGATGCTCGACCACGCGGTCGCCGCCTACACCTTCAGCAAGTCGTACAGCATGAGTGGCTGGCGGATCGGCTTCGCGGTGGCGCATCCCGAGGTGGTCGAGGTGATCGGCAAGCTGATTAACACTTCGGTATCGTGCAGCCCGCCGTTCGTGCAAATCGCCGCGCAGGCCGCGCTGGAACATGATGCGCCGACCCGCGACGAGTATATGGCCCGCTTCCGCCGCAAGGTCGAGCGCCTGGCCGCCGGGTTGGCGCGGATCGACGGCATCCGGATCGTCCCGCCGGCCGGGACGTTTTACGTCTTCCCCGACGTCCGCGAGGTCTGCAACCGGCTCAGGATGACCTCGCACGGCCTGGCGCTCTACCTGCTCGAGGACGCCGACGATGCCTTCGGCGTTGCCTGCCTCGGCGGCGAATCGTTCGGCGCGGCCGGCCGCGGCTTCCTCCGCTTCAGTTGCGCCGAGGCCGATGAGCGCATCGACCAGGCGCTCGCCTTCCTGCCGGTGGCGCTCGGCCGCGTCTCGCGCAGTCCGGCAGTTCCTCGCCCGATCTCCGCAGTTCGTCCTCGAGGAACCGTTCCGAGGTGGTGGCACAGAAGAATTGATCGAATGGCACTCTACTAAGGACTCCCGATCAACTTTGTTGCCGGGTTAATAGATCAGCTACCGCACCTTCCCCTGGTTGGTGATCGTCGAGATCATGTTCACGCTGAACCGGCTCCCGGGCACGGTCAGCTCCAGGGTCGCGCCCGGGCGGGCAGAGCCGCGACTGTGCTGGCAGGTCGAACGCACCCCCATCTCATCCCCCCAAAGGATCTCCCCGCCCTCCTCCGCCGCTCGCTTCTCGATCTGCGGATACCTCCTCTCCAGCCATTCGGCCACGGCCTTGGGATCTTGCCTGTAGGCCTTCCCGTACGGGCTTCTGGGGCGTGAAGCCCCCGCTCCGCAGGGACGCGCCCACGGTGCGAATCGGCAAGCGGATGCCGACACGTTGTCGGATCAACTTCCGAACGGCCTGGCGGGTCCACAGCGCCGACGGGATCCCCAACTCCTGCGGACTCCGGGTCTCGATCCTCGCCTCGGGCAGTTGGGACGGCGAGGTTTGGCTCTGGAACTGCGCCGGCGGACAGTCCCTCAAGACCATCCTGGCCGCCCCCGGCCTCAAGCCGGCGAGCAACGTCCAGGCGTCGGCCAAGTAAGTGAGAAGACCATCCCCGTAGCAAGGCAGCCACTGTATTGCGTGCCATCCGACCGCAAGCCCAGTGATGGCACGCAATCGCGTGTCCTACGAGGGTTGGAGTCGAGCCAACCAGTTGGGGGAAGTTGCCCCCACGACGCGGCTCGACGCTCCGCGCAAGTTGCTCTTGCGCGGATACTTCCACCAAACGGCCGGGGTGAGCAGGCGAGCCGGGGTCTTCGGAGCCAGCCAGATCAAGGAGGTCATTGAAATCTCAGCCTCCTTCATAAGGCTCGCGCAGCCGATCTCGAAGAACCGTGACATCTTGGGCAAATCCAGTCCATCGCATTCACCATTTCCGCCCAAGGCTCATGGAGGGCAACTGGTGAGCCACCGTGGCCCTCGCCGCTGATCAGGCGGAACTCCTTATCCAGTCCATCGCATTCACCATATTCCGCCCAAGGCTCATGGAGGGCAACTGGTGGAGCCACCGTGGCCCTCGCCGCTGATCAGGCGGAACTCCTTAAGTGGCGTTAAGTTAGAGCGTGCCATGCCGAGCGTGCTGGGACACGCTCTACCAGTTGCCCTCCATGAGCCGGGCTGTCATATGTTCCTGGCCCTTGGGCTCTTCGCCGCGGTCGTCCTTGACATGCGGCGCCTCGCGCTCGATCGGGCGCGGGGCACGGCGGGGCCGCCGAGTGGTCGGTGGCGTGGAATTGCGACGCCAAGAAACTTCATGATCATGCAGCCGCCCTCTTTTCTTCCTGGATTCATCCTCCACGATCACCCGGTCCGCACCGGAAAACCATCCTTGCGAGAAAAAGCGGATTCAGCTAATTTCATCGTTCGGCCCAGGCCCGCACGCACCCCTCAAGGAGGCTGACGGCCTGCCGCCCCGCACGAGGGGCGATCCGGAGATCTCCAGGATGCGGAAACGGCACACTCCCTAGGATTCGGAGACCTCAGCACACGATGGCAAGCACGACGCACCCTTCAGCTCGAGTCCGGAACCCTGAACGCGACGACCGGAACGCGCCGCACCGGTGCCCGATCCCGCCCCCACCAGGTCGTTTGATCGACACCTCGGGCTGGCCTTGCTGCTGGTCGCCCTGGTGGTGATCCCCCGGTCGCTCTCGATCGCGTGGGCGCACAGCGAGACCTACGACGAGGCCTTCCATCTCCGGCGGGGGATCGCATTCCTGACCCGGACCCTCGCCGCGAAAGACCTCCGGCTGAACGACCCGCCGCTGGGCGGGGGGCTGGCCGCGCTGCCGATCCTCGTGACGAACCTCCTCGAAGGTCGGGAGGCGTCGGACGATCGGCTCTATGACCGGCCGGGCCGGGCGGAGACGATCGCGCCCGGATCGCGCTCTGGACGTCGATCCTCTTCCTGCCGCTGGCCGGCGTGATCTTCGCCTGGTGCCGCCAGGTCTACGGACTCCGGTCGGCCTGGCTCGCGACGGCGATGCTCGTCGTCGAGCCGAACTTCGCCGCGCACCAACCGCTGGCCACGGTCGACGTGGTGAGCGTGACGGCGATCGTGACCGCCTGCTTCCTGGGCTGGCGCTTCTTCGAAGGGCCGACGACGGGCCGACTGGTCGCGCTGGGCGTCGCCGTCGCCCTCGCGCTGATGCTCAAGCACACGGCGGCGCTGGTGCCGATGATCCTCGGAGCGATGGCCCTGCTCTGGTGGGGGCTCCGACCCTGGCTGGACCGGCAGGACTGGTCCGAATCGCGCGCGGCGCTACCTGCGCGACTCGTCGCGCCCCTGCGGCTGGGACTGATCGTGATCGTCGCACTCTGGGCGTTCACGCTGTTCGATGTGAGTTCGCCGATCTCGCCGATCGATTCGGAGCACGCGCTGAACCCGTCGGCGGTGAATCAGGGCGGCGCGCACGGGATGCGGCTCCAGCTTGAGCGGGCACTCCACCTGACCTCGCACTTGGCCGGCGGGCTGTTACCTCCGCGCGTTCCGCACGGGCCTGGCGCACGGCATGGGCGGCCACGACGCCTACCTGTTCGGCGAGCGGCGGACGACCGGCTGGTGGAACTACTTCCCCATGGTGGCCACGTACAAGGTCCCGATCGGCATCGCCGCGGTGCTCCTGCTCGGGGTCCTCTCGCTCGGCCGCACGCCCCCCCGATGGGCTGAGTGGGGATTCTTCGTCCCGATGGTCGCCTATGTCCTGTTCATGTTAAATAACAAGGTGAACATTGGATTCCGCCACTTTCTCCCCGCCTATATCTTCGCGCTGCCGCTCGGCAGCCGGTGCCTCGCCTCGGGGGGACGGGCGTGGACGATCGCGGCATGGACGGCCGTCGCGGCGGCGGGTCTCCACGCGGCGAGCTATCATCCCGACTATCTCGCCTACATGAACGCTCCACGACACAAGCCCTACCTGGACATCAGCGACAGCAACGTCGATTGGGGCCAGGCCCTGAAGCAGGCCCGCGACTGGATTGACGCTCATCCCCACCCCGGGCGGCCGGTCTCCCTCCGCTATTTCGGGACCAACTACAACCACTCGGAGAGCGTCCGGTACTACCTGGGCGATCGGGTCGTCCTGCTCGGCGACGATGCCCCCCCGCCGACGACCGGCCTTCTGATCATCAGCCCGATCTGGGAAACCGTGGCCCAGACCAAGTCGAGCGACTACAGGGCGCTCCAACGCTTCGAGCCTGACGCGGTCATCGGCCGGAGCCTGCTCGTCTACGACCTCGACCGGCTCGGGGGCGGGGCGCCCTTCCACTGGCCCTCTCCCTGAGGGCCGATCCGGTCGCGACGGAAGGATCCCTCATGGCGTGGGGGATGGAGAATGAGGTTTCACCATTCCCCATCCCCCATGCTTGCCCCCACGCGCCGTTTCCGAATCTGGTAGCGGTTCACTGGGGAATACGGCTGACCCGGTGTGATTTGGAAAACTCTTCATAAGTTCAAATATTAGGAGTTTATAACTGATTAATGATAAATTTAAAATTTTAGATTTGAGATGATCGAACATTGAAAACCAAGTGTCACCGGGCGCGGGACGGCTCGATGTGGACCAGGACGTCGCGGATCGTGACGACCTGACCGATGACGCGGTCCTTGACTGCGTGCGCGATGGCGTGACCCTCGCGGACAGTTTGCTCGGGGTCCACCTCGACGTGGATATCGACCAGGTACTCCAGGCCGGACTTGCGGACGCGGAGCTTCTCGACGCCCCGAACACCGGGGACGGTCAGGGCCTCGCGCCGGACGGTCTGGAGCATCTCCGGGGTGGCCTGCCGGTCCATCAGCTCCTGGATGTTCGTGAGGAACAGGTGGCCGACGACCCAGAGGATCAGCAGGGCGACGGCGACCGCCGCGGCGTGGTCGGCCCATTGCCAGGCCGGGCCGCCCCATCGGGTGAGCCCACGCCCGCCAAGACCGCCACCGACCCCAGCGCGTCGAGGCGATAATCCCAGGCGGTCGCCCTCGAGCGCCGGAGCCGGTCTGCCGTGCGATCGCACTAGCGTAGCGGGAGAGCCCTTCCTGGAAGAATGCCCCGGCCGCCGCGATCATCATGGTGAACCCCTCCGGCTCAGAGTGCGGCTGGTGCATGCTGCGGAAGGCCTCCCAGCCGATCTCCAGCGCCAGGATCATCAGCAGCAGCGCGACGCACGAGCCGGCCACGGCCTCGGCGCGGGTGTGGCCGTAGGGGTGCTCACGATCGGCGGGCCGCTCGGCGATGATCAGCGCCCCGAAGAGCGTCCCCGAGATGACTGCGTCCAGCAGCGAGTGGACGGCATCCGTCCGCAGCGCAAACGAGTGCCCGAAGTACCCGCCCAGAAGCTTGACCAGCCCCAGGCCGAGACTCATTGCGATCCCCCACGAGGCCACGCGACGGGCCTGACGATAAAGCGTGTGGGTGTCCCCCATAACGCCGAATGATAAGAGCTGAGACCGAGACGGGCCTAGAGGGTTTTTTCGGGAGGCGGACCGCTCTCTCAGACCGGGTCCGCCGCGGGCTCGGGGAACAGGAGTCGCGGCGGCGAAGGCCGGCTCGCCGCGCCCGGGTCGCGACGATGCACCCGGGCTGGCCGACCGGTCAGCGTTTCGATCTTCCGACGTAACCGGGCGCTGACGCCCGCGTGTGCCGCCTGGCTCTGGAGCGCAGTGATAAAGCCTCGGACCGGCATCGGGACCATACCTGGCGATGTAACTGCTCAATTTTCTCATCGGGGCCTCTTCAAGGGACTTTCTCACTTTCTCACTGCCGGTGCCAAGATTGTAGGGTCCGCTGTGAGCTTGAGAGTTTTTTGACATTTGTCAAATATGCCATAACATAATTAATATTTTATATATAATTTATTTACTTTATATCATTTTATTATATAAAATATTATAAATCTATATGATGCTAAAACGCGCCTATGCGATTATACCAATGCGAGGACATGAGCCGGAGGTTTTTCGAAACCGCAGACGCAACACCCCCATCTCTCAACTCGGGGATTGTGGAGGCGCACTCGGCCTCCGTGCCAAGCCATTCGCCCCTGGCTCAGGCGTCCTCGCCGAGGAACCGGCCGCCATCGACGCGGTAACAGACGCCGGTGACGAAACGGGTGCCATCGAGGAGATAGAGGATGAGGCGGTTGACGTCGCCGGGCGTGCCGATCCGCCGCAAGGGGGTCGAGGCCGCGAAGGCGGCGATGCCGGCCTCGGTGAGCGAGGGGGGCGGTTCGATCATCGAGGGCTGGACCATCGTCACCAGGACGTGCGGAGCCAGCTCCCTGGCCAGCGCCAGGGTCATGGTGGTCAGCCCCCCCTTGGCCACGAAGTAGGGGAGATAGTCCTTGGAGGGGCGTTCGGTGGCCCAGTCGCCAAGATTGACGATCCGGCCCTTGATGCCGTCCTCGCCCGGCTGGGCGAGCATCCGCCGGGCCGCGGCAATGGCCGTGTGGTAGGGGGCGGCGAGATTGGCGGCGATCATCGTATCGAAATCTTCGGGCGACGAGCGTGGCGAACGGCGTCGCGCGGTAGAGGCTCGCCATGTTCACGAGCGCGTCGAGCCGTCCGAACCGGTCCACGACCTGTGCGACGGTCTGCTCGGCCTGCTCGGCGCGAGAGAGGTCGGCGGCGACGGCCAGGCCCGACACGCCTCGCGCCGCGACGTCGGCGACGGTCCGCTCGATCGTCGCGCGGCTGGTGTGGTACGTCAGCGCGATGTTCGCCCCGAGGTCGGCCAAGAGCCGTGCCAGGTCGCCGCCGACGCGACGGCCGCCGGTAATCAGGATCGTCTTGCCCCGCAGGCTCATCGTCGGCCACTCCAGGGGACGTCCGCCACCCCGCCGCGGTGGTTGACCACGCGGGCCAGGACGAACAGGAGGTCGCTGAGCCGGTTGAGATAGATCAGGATCGCGTCGGGGACATGCTCGTCGGGCTGCCGGCTGAGTTTGATGATGAGCCGCTCGGCACGTCGGCAGACGGTCCGCGCCAGGTGGACCTGCGCCGCCGCGGGCGATCCCCCCGGCAGGATGAACCGATTCAGCGGCGGGAGCTCGCCCTCCAGGACGTCGATCGTCCGCTCCAGTCGGGCCGCGTGCTCGGGCCCGATCGACGCGTGGAACGGCCCGGCGGGGTCGGGGTCGGCCAGCGCCGCGCCGACGGCGAACAGTTCGTCCTGAATCTGGGCCAGGACCGTGTCGGAGCCGACGTCAGGCCCTGCGCCCGGGCGACCCCGAGCACCGCGTTCAGCTCGTCGATCGTACCGTAGGCCTCGATCCGGAGGTCGTCCTTGGGCACCCGGCCGCTCCCCAGGAGTCCGGTCGTGCCATCGTCGCCGGTCTTCGTGTAGATCTTCACGATCCACCCTCCCCACCCGGGCGCCGACCATTGGCGGCCCTTCTCGCAGGGCATATACTAGGCGAGCCGACCCGCGAGGGACAAGTCCCCGGAGCCGTCCGCCGACGCGACGGCTTCCCATCCCATGACGGAGACTCGCCTCATGTTCACCCTCCTGATCCTGACCGCGACCCTCGCCGCCGAGCCCGCACCCTCTCTGGACGACGTCGCTCGCGCAAGAGGCCAAGCACCTCAGGAACATCCGGCAGGTCACGTTCGGCTTCTCCAAGGCGGGCGAGGGCTACTTCCGGCCCGACGGCAAGGCCATCATCTTCCAGGCCGCCCGGCCCGGGCCGAGGACGACTACCAGATCTATACCCTCGACCTCGCGCCGGGCGCCCGGCCGAAGCTGGTCAGCACCGGCAAGGGCAAGTGCACCTGCTCCTATTACCACCCCGACGGCAAGTCGATCCTCTTCGCCTCGACCCACCTCGACCCGCGCTCGCCGACGGCCACCAGCCCGATCTCAAGGCACCCCGCGGGCCGGCCTACAGTCGGACCGAGCGCTACCGCTGGGACTTCGACCCCGCACATGGATCATCTTCCGGGCCGACCTCGACGGCTCGAACCTGGTCCGGCTCACCGACACGCCCGGCTACGACGCCGAGGGGAGCTACTCGCCCGACGGCAAGCAGATCATCTTCACCTCGTTCCGCGACGGCGACGCCGAGATCTACATCATGGACGCCGACGGCAAGAACCCGCGCCGGATCACCCGCGCCGAGGGCTATGACGGCGGCCCCTTCTTCTCGCCCGACGGCAAGCAGATCATCTACCGGAGCGACCGCAAGCGGAACGATCTGCTCGCAGATCTTCCTCAACAATCCCGAGGGGACCGCCGAGCGCGCCCTGACTGACAACGAGGCCGTCAACTGGGGCCCTTTCTTCCACCCCGACAGCCGCCACATCGTCTACTCGACGAGCCTTCACGGCCACCACGAATTACGAGATCTACCTGATGGACATCGAGACCGGGCCGACAGGAGCGGATCACCTACCACGAAGGCTTCGACGGCCTCCCCGTCTTCAGCCCCGACGGCAAGCGGCTGATGTGGACCTCCAAGGGGCGGACCGCCGACAACACAAGCCAACTCTTCATTGCCGACTTCGTCAACGGACCCGAATCGACCCCCGCACGTTGAGGGATGTTTCTCTCGAGAATCACCCCTTGGGGGAAATTGAACGACCTTCCCTTTTCCGAGACGACGCCCATGAACGCCAAAGATGCCATCCGTCAGACGTACGACATGAACGAGCGGATCATGCACGCCTATCTCAACGACCTGGACGACGTCGACCTGCTGATCCGGCCGGTTGAGGGAATGAACCACATCGCCTGGCAGCTCGGGCACCTGATCTCGTCTGAGCGCCATCTGATCGAGAAGGTCAGGCCAGGGTCGAGCCCTCCCTTGCCCGAGGGTTTCGTCGAGACCCACGGCCGCGAGGCGACCACCTCGGACGATCCGGGGAAGTTCCGGACGAAGGACGAATACCTCAGGCTCTGGCAGGAACAGCGTGAGGCAACGAAGGCGCTGCTCGACAATATGAATGATTCGGAGCTCGACGCCTCCGGCCCCGATCTCGGTTGGATGAAGCGCGCCGACGGTCGCGTGGGTGTTCGGCTTGGTGGGCACCCACGTGCTGATGCACGTCGGCCAGTGGGTCGGCGTGCGTCGGAAGCTCAACAAGCCGATCGTGATCTGATGGCCGCAGTTCCCGGACCGATCCTGGAGGCGCTCGCGGCGGTCGCGCCCCCCGACCTGGACTGGTCGGCCCGAGCGGCGGTGCGCCAGGATCGGCTGACGATGCCGCCGGGGAGCCTCGGCCGGCTCCTCGAGATCGGCCGCCAGCTCGCCGCGATCCAGCGGACCGATCGGCCCGAGGGCCACCCAGCCCTGGTCGCCGTCTTCGCGGCCGATCACGGCGTGGCCGCCGCGGGGGTCAGCGCATACCCGCGTGAGGTCACGGGTCAGATGGTCGCCAACTATCTCCGTGGCGGCGCGGCGATCAACGTCCTGGCCCGGCGCGTGGGGGCGGCCGTCCGCGTTGCCGACCTGGGTGTCGCGTGCTGGCCCGAGGGCTGGGCGCGGGACGGATCGCTTCACGCACACCCGATCCGGCCGGGGACGTCGAACTTCCTGGACGGGCCGGCGATGGCGCGCGATGAGGCCTTCCGGGCGGTGCAGGTCGGGCTTGACCTGGCCGACAGGTGGACGCGCCGCGAGGGGTTCCGGATCGTCGCGCTGGGCGAGATGGGAATCAGCAACACAACCACGGCCGCCGCACTGCTCGCGGCGCTGACCGGCGCGGCCGCCGATCGCGTTGTCGGCCGGGGGACCGGCGTGGACGACCAGGGTTATCACCGGAAATGCCGAGCGGTCGCGGCAGCGGTCGCGCGACATGGCGTCGGGATCGAGGACACCTGGGACTGGCTGGCGCGGGTCGGCGGGTTCGAGATCCTCGGCCTCGCCGGGTTGGCGATCGGGGCGGCGAGGAACCGGGCACTGGTCGTGATCGACGGCCTGATCAGCGGCGCGGCCGGCCTGGTCGCCGCCGGCTCTGCCCCCACGTCCAAGGCTCGCTCATCGCCGCCCACATCGGCCCCGAGCCAGGCCATCGGGTTGCGCTCGACGCGTTGGGCCTCCAGCCGCTTCTGGACCTCGGCCTCCGCCTCGGCGAGGGGACCGGCGCGGCCCTTGCGTTACCCCTGATCGCCTCGGCCGCCGACATCCTCCGCGACATGGCCACCTTCGACGACACGGGAGTCTCGGGACCCGTCGCGGTGCCGGGATGATCCTCCGTGAAGACGGTCACGCGCAGGAACGGTCGCTGCTGGACCAGGTCTTGGAGGTCGTCGCGGCCAAAGGATCTCTGGATCGCTGACCGGATCTTTTGCACGCCGGACTTCCTCTTCGGGATCGCCCGTCGCAGGGCGTTCTTCGTGATCCGGCAACAGGCCGCGACGCTTCACTGGGAGACGGGCGGCCGATTGCCGTGCAGGTCTACCCCGGCAACACTGGCGACCCCAAGGCCGTTCCCGACCAGGTCGAGGTCCTCACGAAGCGGTTCGGCCTGGCGCGGGTGGTGCTGGGCGGCGATCGTGGCATGCTCACACAAGCTTGTATTGATGTGATCAAGGAACACCCGGGCCTGGGTGGGATCTCGGCCCTACGCAGCGGTGTCATCCGCCGCCTGTTGGCCGACGGCCACCTGATTCGGAAGGACCTAGAGGCCGAACGGCTGACGGAGATCACCTCCCCGGAATTGGGTGCAGACCGTTTGGCTGCAACCAAAACTCGATCGACCGCCCTCCTTTTTCAAGAAATCCAGCTTTTTTCTTGACTTCGCCCCACCTGATGATCCGCGAAAACACGCATGATTTCGATCTTATGGAGGAAAGTCAAATGATTGGAATTCCAATGCGTAAAAAAGGTGGCTGCTCAGCATTTCTACGTTCGATTTGCGGAAGTCTTAACGTCGAAGGCAGTTGCGTCTGAAATATTCTAATAATAACAAGGAGTTGAAATCACTATTCCGGCTTGCAGCCATACGGGTTGCATCCTGATCAATTACGATTCGAGGGACGGTTTCCGCGTTTTCCTCGATAATGTTTTGGGTGCAGACCGTTTGGCTGCAACCAAAACTCGATCGACCGCCCTCCTTTTTCAAGTTATCCAGCTTTTTTCTTGACTTCGCCCCACCTGATAATCCGCGAAAACACGCAATATTCGATCTTATGGAGGAAAGTCAAATGATTGGGATTCCAATGCGTAAATGATGTTGCCGCTCAGCATCTCTACGTTAGATTTGCGGAAGTCTTAACGTCGAAGGCTGTTGCGTCTGAGACATTCTAAAAATAACAAGTAGTTGAAATCACTTTTCAGGCTTGCAGCCAAACGGGTTGCACCCTAATGTTTTGCGAGGGACACCGCGCGTTTTCTTTGACAAGGCGGAATGAAATGTTCACGAAAGCACGTTTTGCCGGGCACACTCTCCCCCCTGGCCCCCCGCCAATTATTATCGGGCGGGATCGGAGGCGCGTCCTGTCGCTCTCGGCGAGGAGCCGCGGAGGGAGCCGGAAGGCCGGTCTTCATCTCCGACGACGGGCCAGGGCGGGGCAAGGGAGAGAGAGCCGCGTCGATTCGCGTCGAGGTGCGTCCCGAGCTCGCCATCGAACCACAAGTACTGTTGTTCCTGCGATCAGGAGGGAGTCGGGATCATCGGACCGCTGCGCGGGTGCGTCCGGGAATGATTATCGAGTGCCGGCGCGAATGCCGACGGGCCGCGTTGACAGTTCTTCGGCTTCCGGCTACAGTTCCGCCGCACGTCGCGACCGACCGCGACGGGGCGGAACGAAGCCAGAACACATCACGAGATCACACCTTCCGATCCTTGTCTTCGGCCCGCCCCGAGCGCCGGCGGTCCTTGGCGCGTGCTCGGGCGATCCCAAGGACGGGGACGCATTCCGGCGCGTGTCATTCTCTGACGGGCGAGGGTGATTCATGGACGATGTCCCCGCCGGTCCGGCGAGCCCGGGGCCGCGGAGGCCGACGCTCTCGGTGGTGATCCCCGTGCGTAACGGGGGCCTCGACTTCGAGCACTGCCTCCGTCGGCTTCGCGACTCGCATCCGACCGAGTCCGAGCTGATCGTGGTCGATGACGGCTCGACCGATGGATCGGCCGCCCTGGCCGCGTCATTCGGTGCGCTCGTCGTTCGGAACACGACGTCGCAGGGTCCGGCGGCGGCCCGCAACCTCGGCGCGCGGGTCGCGACCGCGCCGGTGGTCTTCTTCCTCGACGCCGACGTCGCCGTCCATGCCGAGACACTGTCGCGCGTCGTCGCCCGCTTCGAAGCCGATCCCGAGCTGTCGGCGCTGTTCGGCTCGTACGACGACGCGCCGACGGCCCCCGGCCTGGTCAGCCAGTTCCGCAACCTCCTCCATCACTACGTCCACCAACAGGGCGACTTCGTCGCGGGGGCTCGGACGGCGCGGACCTTCTGGACCGGTTGCGGCGCGATCCGGCGGCGGGACTTCCTCGACCTCGGTGGATTCGATCCGAAGCTCTACAAGCGGCCGGCCATCGAGGACATCGAGTTCGGCTACCGACTGACCCGCGCAGGGCGGCGGATCGCCCTGGTGCGTGACATCCTCGCGACCCACCTGAAGCGCTGGACGCTCGCCAGCATGGTCAAGACCGACATCTTCCAGCGGGGCGTCCCCTGGATGCTCCTGATGAAGCGCTCGGGGGTCGTCGAGACCGACCTGAACGTCAAGCGCGGGCAGAAGCTCTGCGTCGCGATCGTTGGCCTGACGAGCCTGGCGCTCGCAGCCGCCCCCTGGACCCCCTGGCTCCTGGCGCCAGTGCTGGCGGGTCTGGTGGCGATTGTTGGGCTGAACCACGAGTTCTATCGCTTCCTGGCGCGTCGGCGCGGTTGGGGTTTCGCGGTCGCGGCGATCCCGGTACATTACCTCTACTTCTGCTGCTGCGGCGTGTCCGTCCTGATCGCCCTGACGCTCTGGCACCTCGTCCATCGTGGTCTGTCCGCGATCGAACCACTTGACGCCCCGGCCGCGGGCGTCCGGAGGGACCACGCCGGCCCGGAACCGGTCCCTCGCCCCAATGTTGCCTGGGCACGGAGGCTCACGCGATGGACAAGACCGTGAATGTCGCCGTCGTCCGCGGCGACAACCGCCGGGCGCGGTCGCGCAGGCGCCTGGCGCTGATCGCTGATGACCTTCGCGCCGTCGTCACTCCCTATGTCCTGATCAAGCCGAACCTGGTCAGCCATCGCGAGCAGCTCCCCTCAACGCACCGCGAGACTCTTTCCGCGACGCTCGACGCTGTCCTCGCCTCGGGTGCCCGGCAGATCACCGTGGCCGAGGGCGCCAGGGACGCCTCGGCGGGATTCACCCGTTTCGGCTATCATCGCGAGACGCACGGGCGGCCCGTCGGGTACCTCGACATCAACCGCGTCGAGTCCACCTGGGAGCCGCTCGAGTTGACCGGCGTGAACGGAGCGACACTGATCGCTCGGGTCTCGCGGACGATCGTCAAGGCACCCTGCCGCGTCTCGCTGGCGCTGGCCAAGACGCACGTCACGTCGATGGTCACACTCAGCCTCAAGAACATGCTCTCCAGCATCCACCCCCAGGACCGAATCATGATGCACGGCCACGGGGGGGGCAAGAACGGATATCGCGGCTGGAAGGGCGTGGCCGTCGATTTTCTCAAGCAAGACAACCTGCTCGTCAAGGGCCTGACCCGAGCGATGGGGTGGGTCAGGAACGCACGGACCGCGTGGCGGACGCGCGGTGGGCGCGACACCTTCCACGCGCTGTCGCGGGCCGACCTGGACTTCCTCCGCTCGGTCGAGGTGATGAACCGGAACCTCGTCGCGCTGTCCTGGAAGGCGGGACCGCACGTCAGCGTGGTTGATGGGTTCGTGGGGATGCACCGCGAAGGGCCCCGGCACGGGACGCCGATCCGGCTCGGGACAGTGATCGCGGGCACGGACCCCGTCGCGGTCGATGCCGTCGCGGCAGCGGTCATGGGGTTCGAACCGCATCAGATCGGCTACCTGCACGCCGCCCACGCCGCCGGGTTGGGGATCGCCGACCTCGATGCAATCACCGTGCTCGGCGACCCGATCGCCGAGGTCCGCCGTCGGTTCGTCCCGCACTCGAACCACGCGGTTCAGCGGTACTGGAGCCGGCTGGCCGCATCGTCGCCGCCGTCGCCCCACTTCCATCCGACCTCCCCGACCGAGAGGGCCTCGACCCGATGAACCCGTGCGAGGCCGGACCGGTGGCCGTCGTCGTCGCCGCAATCGAGGCGCGCGGGACGGTCCGCGCCAGCCTCGCGCGGTTCCTCGACGAGGTGGCCGGTCGGGGCGAGGTGGTCCTGGTCGATGCCTCAAGGGACGGGACGGCGGACGAGGCCGAACGCGTCTTTCCCGGCCTCCGCGTGCTCCGACGTCCACCTGGGCGGCTCACCCCCGAACTCTGGCGCGACGGCCTCGACGCGACCGACGCACCATTGATTGCCTTCTCGACGGCACAGATGGTCCCGTGCCGCGGCTGGCTCCCGGCGTTGCTCGACCGACTCGAGGCGACGGGGGCGGCGGTCGTCGGGGGGCCGATCGAGCCCTCTCCCCGGCTTGCCCTGAACGACCGCGCGCTCTACTGGCAGCGCGACGTGAACTATCTCCGCCCACTCCCCGACGCCCCTTTCGTCGAGCCGCCGGGCGACAACGCCCTCTATCGCCGCAACCGTCTGCGCGGGCTGGAGCCGCTCTGGGAGCGGGGCTTCTGGGAGGTCGAGGTCCATCGGCATCTCCGGCGACGGGGCGAGCGGCTGGCGATGGCCGGCGACGCGGGAATCGAGTTTCGAGGAGGCGCGACGCTGACCGAGGCGCTCCGGCAGCGGCAGGCGCACGCAAGGCATTACGGAGCCAGCCGAGCGGCCCGGATGGGTCGGGCGCAGCGGCTGGTGCGGTTGGCCGCTACCCCGATGGTCCCCGCCGTGATGCTCCGGCGACTCGTCGCCGCGCTGCCGGCCCGAGGCCAGGCGCTCGGTCCCTGGTTGCCAGCCTTGCCGCGACTCTCGCTCCTGCTGGCGGCCTGGACCCTGGGAGAGGCGAGAGGAACTTGGTTCGGGCCGCCCGCTCCCGGAATCATGACAGAAGGCAGATGACGAAGTGCAGATGATCGTTCCCTGAGAGCGATGGGAGGCCGGCATGGATGTCAACGAGCTTGGGGTGGGGTTCCTGGTGATAGGGGCGGGGTTCCTCGGGGCACAACGGGCCGCGGCGGTCATGGCGGCGCGAGGGTGCCGGCTGGTCGCCGTCCACGACTGCCAAGAGCCCGCGGCGCGGGCGGTCGCCGGCCAGCACGGCGTCCGAGTCGCGGCCAGCTACGCCGAGTCGCTGGGCTGGGACGAGGTGGACGCCGTCATCGTCGCCACGCCCCACGCCGACCATTATGAGCAGGTCGGCATGGCTCTGGAGGCGGGCAAGCACGTCCTCTGCGAGAAGCCGCTGACGATCCGGCCGAACCAGGCCAGGCTGCTGGCGCTCCGGGCCGACGAGCTCCGACTCCGGCTGGCGACCGGCCTGAACCACCGGTTCTACCCGCCGGTCCGCGACGCGCTGGCGCTGGTCAGCGCGCTGGGCGATCGGCCGCGTCGAGCACGTCCGCGCCGAGATCGGCCACATGGCCTCGCCCGAGTTCCTGGCGAGCTGGCACACCGAGGTCGCCCTCTCGGGCGGCGGGACGCTGATGGACAACGGGCCGCACGCCTGCGACCTGATCCGCCGCTTCCTCGGCGAGGTGGTCTCGACGCGGGGGACGCTCGACGACCAACTCGGCCTGCCGCCGGGGTGCGAGTCGGAGGCGTTCGCCCTGTTCCGCGATCATGACCGGGGTCTCGGCGAGGTCCGCTCGTCGTGGACCTTGCGCAAGGGATATCTGACCATCAACGTCCAGGGCACAGAGGGCCGGCTCCACGTCGAGACCGCGCCCTGGAAGCTGACCGGCGTGCTCGCCACCGGCCGGCGTATCCACAAACGCTACCTGGCCGAGCGGATCGCCGAGCGGCGGTTCCGCGGCCTCTTCGGCTGCGAGCGGTCGCTGGTTCGCGAGATCGAGGCGTTCGTCTCCAAGCCCAACCGGCGGCAGCACCGGCTCGAAGCGAGCGGCTGGGACGGCTGTCGCGTGACCGAGATGATCGACGCCGCCTACCACTCACACCTCATCGGACAGGAAGTCGCGCTGAACTCCAGGCTCCTCCATCTGCCGGCCTCCTCAACTTTGGAAGTCTCTCGGGAGCAATGGACATGAGGTCGAGCGGCCTGCCGATCCTCACCTATCACGCCTTCGGCAAGGCGGCCGGTGTCACGTCCGCCGATCCGTCGTGGTTCGCCGAGACCCTGTCCGCTCTGGTCGAGTCGGGCCACCGCGCGGTGGATCTCGACGACTGGGCGGCGCGGGGATGCCCGGACGTCGGCCGCGGGTTCGCGGTGACGTTCGACGACGGCCTGCGCTCGATTCTCCGGGTCACTGACGTGCTGGGGCGGCACCGGGTCCCGGCGACGGTCTTCCTGGTCACCGACTGGATGGGCCGTGACAACTCTTGGCCGGGCCAACCCGCGTGGGTCCGCCGCGAGCCCTTGCTCGACTGGTCCGACCTCGACGCGCTGCACGCGACCGGGTTCCGGTTCGCCGCGCACGGCCGGAACCACGCCCGGCTCGATCGTTGCGACGACGCGGCGCTCGACGCCGAATTCGCGGTGCGCGCGACGCGATCGAGCAACGGATGGGCCATCCCTGCCGATTACTCGCCTATCCCTACGGCGTCTCGACGCCTCGCGTGCGCCGTGCGGCCGCGCGGCACTTCGCGGCGGCGTTCGGGACGCGGCTCGACGCGGCATCGGCTGGTCAGGATCGTTACGATCTGGCGCACATCGATGCGTACTACGTGCGATCGCGGCGGGCCGTCGAGCGGCTCGTCTCCGGTCGCTGGCAAAGTTGGCTCCGCGTACGTCGGGCCTGGCGCGGCGTGCGCCGGACTGCGATGACGGGCGTATAAGTGTCGCTCACAAAATGCGGGAGGGGTTTTACCACCTCCCTCTCCCCTCATGAAGGGGGGCTGGGGTGGGGGGTGGGGCCGTGTCTCAGAGCATTATGATTTGTATTTCTTAATGCAAGATCAAAGGACCGGTGGTGTGCAGCCCCCTCTTCGTCGGGTCGGCTTCCGCCTGCCGTCCGATGCGTCGAGGAGGCAGGCGGAAGCCGACCCTCCAGGATCACACAACAGGTCGGTTGAAACCACATTAATTAACTCTCTCAATACCCGGTTTACCAGCCATTTTTTTGAGGTTCTGAGATAATTTCTAGGCCTTCTCCCAGTCGGGATTTTATTGAAGCGAGCTTCGCGGCTCTCAGCCCACCCTACGAAGAGTGCTCTCTTTCCTTCAGGACTCGATTTCCTTGAAAGCTCGAAGAGCTTCTCCCCGCGGGATTGGCGTCCGCCCATCGATCTTCAGTTCAGGACGGTGGGTTCCGCCCGCCCGATCAGATCCATCGAAGTGAACCATGACGAAGACCACTCATTCCGTCAGAGAGCGTGGCCTGATCTGTCCGGCGTGCCGGGGGACGCTGGCCGTCGGCACGCACGGCATGGATTGCGCAGGGGTGTGCGCGGTCCTTTCCGACGATCGCGGGACTGGGGGACCTTCGGCTCGAATCCGACCGCTATCTCGACCTGAAGGCCGAGCGTGCCAAGGCCGAGTGGCTGCACGCGCTGGAGCCCTCGACCGACCTCCGAGGGCTGGCCGAGGTGTACTACGCGATGACCGACGATGTTGTCGATGATCGCCGCGAGCGGTTCTTGCGGCACATCGCGGGGGCCGAGGCGCGAGGCGAGGCGCTGGTCGCGTGCCTGCCACGCGGGGGGCGCATCCTGGAAGTCGGATGCGGGACGGGCGGTCTGCTTGTCGCGGCAACGCGGGCCGGGCTGACGATCGAGGGGGTGGACATCGCCGCGCGATGGCTGGTCGTCGCGCGGCGG
This sequence comes from uncultured Planctomycetaceae bacterium, assembly GCA_963803395.1. Lineage (GTDB taxonomy): Bacteria > Planctomycetota > Planctomycetia > Isosphaerales > Isosphaeraceae > JAFANO01. Next base: position 150,267 of record CAWDND010000055.1, on the reverse strand, counting down.
CGGCTGACCGACCACGGTCTGTCGGCGCCCCTGGTGGCGGCCTCGGCCGAGTGGCTCCCCTGGCCCGACGGTCATTTCGACACGGTCGTGGCCGACAGTGTCCTGGAACACCTCGACGCCCCGAAACCCGCGCTGCGCGAGTGGGTCAGGGTGCTCCGGCCGGGGGGACGGCTGGTTGTCTGGTCGCCGAATCGGTTCACGCTCACAACCGACCCGCATGTCGGGCTCTGGGGAATGGGCTGGCTGCCGAGGTCGTGGGTGCCCGGCTACCTCCGGCTTCGGGGCCGGGACGACTGGCCACCCCGGACGCTTTCTGCGTCGGAGGCGCGGCGGCTGGCGGCGGACTCGGGCCTGGACGCGATCGAACTCAATGTGCCTGGCATCCCCGAAGGCTGGGCGCGAACCTTCTCGAGGCTGCAGCGACTCTCGATCCGCGTCTACGCGGCAATTCGAATGGTCCGGCCGGCACGTGACCTGCTCCGTGCGGTCGGCCCGCTCTGGGAACTCCGGGCGACGAAGAAGGAGGCCGCATGATCGCGGTGGGCTCGTCCGCGCGACGCATCCTCCGCGCCCGTCGGGATCGCGCCGAGGCCGCGCTCCGGCCGACCGGGATGGGGTGGCTGCTGGCCTCCGAGCTCTTCTCCAGCGCCCTGGGGTTCGGGGTGATGGTCCATCTGGCGCGTCGGCTGGGACCGCCGAGCTTCGCGCGGGTCGAGTTCGCGTCGGCGGTCGCGGCGTGGCTGCTCGTGGTGGTCCGCGGGGGCGTGGATGTCATCGTCTACCGCGAGGCCGCACGCCGGCCGAGGCTGGTCCGGCCCTTGACCGAGGTCTTGATCGGACTCCGCCTCGCCGCCGCGCTGGTTGGCTATGCGATCGTGCTGGCCATGGCCGCGCTGGTCGGCGGCGATCGGGGCGCAGTCGTCGCCGTGGCCGGGATGATGCTCGTCCCCTCGGCGTTCATGGCGGACGTCGGCCTCCGCGCCTCGGGGCGGTTGCAGACGCTCGCGCTGGCGCAAGGGTTCCGGGCACTGGGCTACGCGGCCCTCGCCCTGGGACTGGTCCGGGGGCCCGGCGACGTCCTCAACGCGGCGTGGTGCCTGGTGTCGGCCGAGGCCTTCGGCACGTTCGTCCCGCTCGCCTGGCACGCGACGACCCACGGACTGCCGCGACCCCGATGGCGGCGCCGGGCCTGGAGCGTGCTGACCTATCGGGGTGTGCTCACGGGCTTGACTCGGTTCGGCCGCGTCAGTCTTTACGGAGCCGACCTCCTGATGCTGGGCTGGTGGGCCGCTCCCGAACTCGGCGCCTACGCCGCGGCTCGTCGACTGGTCTTCGCGCCTGGTGGCGCTGGGGCTGGTCATTCCGTCGGCGGTGTCGCCGATGATCGCCCGCGCTTGGGCCTCGGGCGCGCCGATGGCCCGGGGGCTGATCGAGGAGACGCTCGCGCGGCTCTGGCGCTCGAGCCTGCCCACGATGGTCGGCCTGATCGTGCTGACGGACTGGGGAATGCCGCTCTTGTTTGGCCGCGCGTATCGGCAGGGCGGCCCGTGGCTGGCGCTAGTGGCCGCACGGCTCCCCTGGCTGCTGACGGCCAGCTTCATCCAGACGGCGCTCATCTCCTGCCGCCGCGAGACGTGGGTGCTCGACCAGGTCCTCGGCCTGACGGCCCTGGCGCTGGTCGTGCTGCCCGCCGCGGTCGTCTGCGCGGGGACGGGAGGCGTTGGGTGGGCGATGCTCGGGATCGAGGTTGCGGGGACGGTCGGCGGATGGCGGATGCTGCATCGGCTCGACGTGGCGCCGCGCTGGAGGTTGAGAATGGGTTTCTCGCCAAGGCGCAAGACAGGGGTCCAATACCATGACAGCTCAGCCACTTCCCATGAGGCTTCTGCCCACCGCCGAGGGTGTCGCTGCTCCAGCCAGGGAGACCCGCCGCCCGTTGCGGGCACAAACCTCCTCCGATCCGGGACGATGACGATGGTCGAACGCCTGACGATCGACCAACCCGCCTATTTCGACCGGCTGTCCGAGGTCGAGGCTGCGCACTGGTGGGCGCAGGGGATGTGGCGGCTGGCATCGCACTGGCTGACAGCGGCGATTCGGGGTCGTCGCGAGTTGCGGGCATCGACGTCGGCTGCGGCACCGGGCTGACGGCGCAGCGGTTGGCGCAGTCGGCACGAGATCGGACAGGTCGTCGGGATCGATCCCAGCACCGAGGCGCTGTCGCACGCGCGGTGCCGCCATCGCCTCCCGTTGGTCCGCGGCAGCGCCCTGGCACTGCCCTTCGCCGACGATCGGTTCGACGTAATCACGTGCTTCGACGTCCTCCAGCACCTGCCTCCCCGGGGCGACCGCCAGGCGGCCTCGGAGCTCTGGCGCGTGCTCCGGCCAGGCGGGCTGGCGCTCGTCCGCTCGAACGCCGCGAGCTGGACTGCGGCGGGACCTGGCTATCACCTCGGCGCGTTGAGGAGCGTGCTCGAGACCTCGGGCTTCACCGTACTCCGGGCGACTTATGCGAACTGCCTGCCCGCGCTGGCGCAGGAGATCCGTGGACGGCTGACGCGATCCGGTCGGAGCCATCCGGCGGGTGGCGGTCTGCAAATCCAGATACCGCACCCGTGGGTCAACCGGCTGATGAAGGGCGTTACCGAGACCGAGGCGGTCGTCGCGGGACGACTCGCGGCGCGGCTGCCGTTCGGGCATAGCACAATGGTGCTGGCGCGACGGCAAACCTCATAAGATTTATAATAATAAGTTTTTATCATCATTCTTTTAGGTTGCCGGGCAAGGAGGAGCGGCGTCATGAGGATTGGGATTGACGGCGGTTGCCTGGCGAATCGACGCGGGTTCGGCCGGTTTGCGCGGCAGACGCTCGCGGCGCTGGCCGAGACTCCGAGCCCGCACGAGTTCGTCGTGTTCGTCGATCGGCCGTCGAGCCCGGGTGTCCACGTCCCCGAGCTGTTCGAGCGGATCGTGGTCGAGCTGAGCGAGGCGCCGAGCCGCGCGGCGTCGGCCTCGGGGCGTCGGCGACTCGGTGATCTGCTCGCGATGGGCCGCGCGGTGGCGCGAGCGGGACTCGACCTGATCTATTTCCCGGCGACGTATAGTTTTTTCCCCGTCTGGAACGTCCGGCGGGTCGTCGTCACGATGCACGACACGTTGGCGCTGGCGCATCCCGAACTGGTCTTCCCGACGTGGCAAGGCCGGATCGCGTGGGCGGTCAAGGAGCACGTCGCCGCGCGCCGGGCCGACCGCATTTTGACCGTCTCGGAAGCGGCCCGCCGCGACCTTCGGGCATGGTTCCGGCTGCCCGAGGGCAAGGTCCGCGTCATGACCGAGGGGTCGGACGCTGTGTTCCGGCCGCGGCCCCCCGGCCCCGAGTCGGACGAGGCGCTGGCGCGGTATGGGATCGCACCGGACGCGCAGCTTCCTCCTCTACGTGGGCGGGCTGAGCCCGCACAAGAACCTGCCCCGGCTGATCGAGGCGTTCGCGCGGGCGGCGCCGGGCGACGTGAGGCTCGTCCTCGTCGGCGACCTCGGCGACATCTTCCACACCCACGTTCCCACACTCCGCGCGGCGGCCGAGCGATCCGGCCTGAAAGATCGGGTGAACTTCACGGGTTTCGTGCCCGATGAGGACCTGGTGTTCCTCTACAACCGCGCCTACGCCCTGGTGCAGCCGTCGCTGAAGGAGGGCTTCGGCCTGCCGCCGGTCGAGGCGATGGCGTGCGGGGTGCCGGTGCTGAGCAGCACTGCGGGATCACTGCCCGAGGTGGTCGGCGACGCGGGCGATTTCTTCGACCCGACCGACGTGGCGGCCATCGCCGCGACGCTCGTCCGGCTGCTCGATGACCCGGCCGAGCGCGACCGCCTGGCGCGGCGGGCGCTGCGGCGCGCGGCGCGATTCACCTGGGCCGAGGCGGCCCGCGGTCTGCTCGATTGTTTCGACGATCTCGACCCGAGCGCGACCCCGAGGACGCACAAGAAACCCTCTCACAAAAACCGCCAAAAGCCAAGAGCCCAATCGACATGAAATTCTGCATGCTCACAACGTTCTTCGGGACGCATAGCTTCGGCGGCGACGCCGCGTTCGTCGATCGGCTGTCGCGGGCCCTGGCACGGCACGGTCACGAGGTCCATGTGATCCATTGCCGCGACGCCTTCGAGGTCTCGCGGGGGGGCGAGACCCCCCGGTTGTACGACCCTCCGCCGGGCGTCGTGATTCATCCTCTGGAGAGCGCCTTCGGGCGCTCTCGCCGCTGGCGACGCACCAGACGGGCCGCCCGCTGCTCAAGGCCCGCGCGATCCGGCGGTGGCTTCGCGCCCTCCGGCCCGACGTGGTCCACTTCCACAACCTCTCGCTGATCGGCGGCCCCGGGCTGCTCGGCCTACCTGTGCCCGGGGCGGTCAAGTTCATGACGACGCACGAGCACTGGCTCGTCTGCCCGCTGCACGTCCTCTGGAAATTCGACGAGGGCGTCTGTGAGCGGAAGGAATGCGTCCGGTGCTGCATCCGGGCGGGCCGGCCGCCGCAGCTCTGGCGGATGACCCGGATGATGGAGCGGTCGCTCCGGCACCTCGACGCGCTGATCTGCCCGAGCCGCTCGACGATGCACGAGCACGCCCGCCGTGGGGTTCGGGCGCGAATGACGCACCTCCCATACTTCCTGCCGCACGACTACACCGGCCGGCCCGCCGCGCCCGCCCTCGAGGTCGCCCGGCCGTACGTCGCGGCGGCGGGCCGGCTCGAAAAGATCAAGGGATTCCAGGACGTCATCGACGCCATGCGGTCCCTGCCCGGGCTCGACCTCCGGATCGCGGGCTCGGGCCAGTATGAGGCGGCGCTGCGTGACCGTGCCCGAGGGCTGGAGAACGTCCACTTCGAGGGCCGGCTCGACGCCGCGCGGGTCGCCGCGCTGTTCCGGACCGCCCGCGCCGTGATCGTCCCGTCGCTGGTCTACGAAACGTTCGGCTACGTCGTCCTCGAAGCCTTCGCCGAGCGCTGCCCGGTCGTCGTCCGTGACCTCGGTGCCCTGCCGGAACTCGTCGCGGAGAGCCAGGGCGGGCTCGTCTTCGACTCCCCCGAGGGCCTCGTCGAGGCCCTCCGGCGGCTCGGCTCCGACGACGCGTTGCGCCGCACGCTGGGCGAGAACGGCCACCGGACCCGCCAGGGAGTCTGGTCCGAGGCCGAGCACCTCGACCGCTATTTCAACCTGATCGACGAGCGCCGCCGCGCGCGCCGCGTCCGGATCGACCGAGCCCACACGTTGCCGGGGCCGATCGGGTTGGCGAGGCCGAGACGCGAAGACCCGATCCGCGTGTAAGCCTTGCCACCCCGCGAGGAGATCGTTCCCGAAATCCGTCCGGGCGGTGGTGGCCCAGGATCACGGAACTCTGGAACGGGAGCCGACGTAGAATGAAGGGTGCCACACGTCTGACCTCAACCATAGCCCGGCTCTGCGGTCCTGTGCGCCCCCGCTCATGCACCACCTCGCTCGTTTCTGCTGCCACAATCCCGACTGCTCCACCTTTGGGCAATGCGACGCCGGAAACCGCTCCGTCCGCGACTCCGACGACACGCACAGCCCGATCCGGCTGCTCGACTGTCGCGCCTGCAAGGCCCGCTTCTCCGAGCGCAAGGGCACGGCTCCATTCCCGTCCCATCTGCCCCAGGACAAGCTCCACGCCGTCCTGGACCCTCTGGCCGAGGGTTGCGGCATCCGACAGACCGCACGCCAGGTCGGCGTCCCTCGCGACACCAGCGCGCGACTGGACAAGGTCGCCGGGCAGCACGCCGAGGCAGGGGAAAAAGGTCAAAAAAAAAAGCCTTGACTTAGCATCTCATTTTTCATAAAGTTTGTTGTATTGAAGTTACTCGAGCCTGCTCAGGGTGGGCATGTTCAGGTAGGCAGTGATGGCCCCGCTCTGCAAATCAACGCAGAGACGGGGTTTTTTTTGCGCCCTGCAACCGAGGAGATCCGGGTCGAGGATCTGCTTCGAAGGTCTGCCGGCGCCACTACCCTGATCCGGTTCATGGGCGAGCGACCGTGAAATCGTGGGATTTCAAGGAATTTTGATATCCTATCCGAGAGGATGCCCCGTATAATCCCACGTGCGAGGCGACATCTCCCATTGCTGAATCTCACATCCTGATTCGCTCTTTTTCGCACCTTGAGGGTTGCGCGGCAACCTCGTGGGAGCTTTCGATGCCAAACTTCGTATTGTGGGCGGGCCATTTCTTCCCTCACCCGTTCGGCTCGACGACCGTCCCCCGTCAGACCGATCCGGCCCGGACCAACCTCGGAAGGATCACGGCCCGGCGCCTTCTCGCTTGTCTCAGCCCAAGCGACAAGGCGTCGACGACCAGCGATCCCTCGGACGATCTTTCCTGGATGAGCTTGTCCCGAGATGAGTCCGAGTACCACGATCGCCTCGACGACCTGGACGATCTCAGCCTTGAATGGCACGACCGATTGTCTCGCAAACGATCGGGCTAGACCTGTCCTCTTCGGAGCCGTTCGGAAATCACCGGGACAACAAGTTAAGTGCCCTGGGGCAGGTGGGTCGCCCCTGAGCCACAAGCCAGATGGCTCTGAAGAGTCACGGCAATAGCGCAGGGCCGCCACCCCGGAATCCCTCATGAGCCTCTCGGAGATCTGGGAGAAGAGGAGTTCCGCGAGTCACCATCTTGCCTGATTCGCCCAGGTTGCACTCGAGGGCACCGAGTCTTGAGGATCGGGATGGGTCATTTTCCCGACCCGCTCATTCAGGGAGGATACCATTTCCCGACCTCGATTTTCTCAGAGACGGATGCGCTCCCAAAGTCTCCGTCGTCCTGTCGTGACCGGGCGGCGATCTGGGCCATCCGTCCGTCGCGCCTTCGGGCAGTCACCTGGCGAGTGGCGGACCGGCCCGGCATCAACTATGATTCCTTCGGGAGAGGAGCCGCCCCTGTCCAGGACTGATCCGCAATGCGTGACGACCCTTTCGCCCTCGAAACGCACGTCGCGCGGCGGGTACCCGGGCCGGAGGGCCGGGGCGCGGGGGCGTGAAGACTCGAAACCGAAGGACGGACTTCGTGATCCCGGCCACCTCGGCCCCCAACCGGACGCCGTCGCCGATCCTCCGCAAGTTCCTCTACGGGACGTTCTGGCTGGCGCTGAAGAGTCCGCTCCAGATCGTCATCGCGTTCTGGAGCATCCCGCTGATCCAGCACGCCATCGGTCAGGAGGCCAACGGGGCCTACGTGTTCGCCTGGGGATTCGGGTTCCTCCAGTGGATCCTCGAATTCGGGATGAATTCCGCGCTGCAACGGCAGGTGACCGAGGCGTGGACGCGAGGCGACCGCGCCGGGGTCAACCGTCTGATCGCCTGCGGCATGAACTTTTACACGGCGATGTCGCTCCTTCAGATCGCCGCATTGGGGGCGATCGCCACCTTCGGACTGCCGCCGAAGTTCCAGGGCGAGTCCCGTCGCCTGATCGTCGGGGTGCTCTGGCTCCAGGCGCTCTCGGCACCCCTCTTCAGCCTGCTGACGGTCATCTCCAGCATCTTGCAGGCGGCGCGGCGGTATGAATTCCTCCCCCAACTCGACCTCCTCGGCAGCTTCCTCCGGTTCGCGATCCTGGTCCTCGGACTCCGCGCGGGATCGATTTCCTCGTGATCGTGGCTGCGCAGATCACGGTCCCGTTGTTGATCCAGCTCGTCCCGTCGCTCTGGGTGATGATCCGCGAACTGGGCTTCGTGCCGCACCTCGGCGGCGCCGGCAGAGCCGACTACGCGTCACTGCTGCACATTAGCTTCTACGTGTTCCTGATCCAGTTGAGCATCGTCCTGGGCGACAAGATCGACACGACGGTGCTGGGCTACGCACTGTCAGACACGGACCCGGGTCCGTCGATCACGGTCTACCAGAACGTCAGCAAGCCGTTCATGCAGATCCGCCAGACGGGCTGGACGCTGGCTCACCTGGTCTTGCCGGTGGTGGCGAGCCTGGCCGCGGCCCGCGATGAGTCGAGCCTGGAGCGGATCAAGTACGACGGCCCAAGGCTCCTGATTGGCGTCCTCCTGCCCTTGGCGCTCCTGGCGGGGATCTACGCCGGGCCATTCCTGAGCCTCTGGGTCGGCCCCCACTACGCCCCGTACGCCCCGATGCTCCAGCTCTTCCTGGTGGCGACCCTGCCGCTGATGCTCTGGGTCCACGCGCAAATGGCCATCGGCATGGGTCGCGCCGAGCTAGCTCGCGCTCCCCCTGCTGGTCGGGTCGCTGGTGAACCTGCCGCTGAGCTATTTTCTGACGGTCCGACTGGGCGTCTCCGGGGTGATCTGGGGAACGGTACTGACGACCCTGTTTTCAAACTTGCTGGTACCGGGCGTCTTGCTCTTCCGATTGCTCCGGGTCCGACTCTCGAGCTTCCTGTTCCGGACGCTCAGCGCCCCCTGCTCGGGGCCGTGCTGCTGATCGCGGCCACCTGGGTCTGCCGCGCCCTTCTGTCGCCCGACCCGAGCGGGACGACGCTCGCGACGCGTTCGCTCCCGCTGGTGATCCACCTGACCCTGGGCACCCTCGCCTACCTGGCCGGTTATCTCGCCGCGCCGGTGGGCCGCGCCGACCTTGCCGCCCTCGCCCGAGTCCACCGCCGCTGACGCCTGCCCTGGCGACCTCTTCAAGCCGGCGCGCTCAGAAATCGCCACGTAATCGGAGCGCACGCCGTTGATCTTTGGAAACGGGTGTGCCGGTTCCCCCATTCGTGATTTAAGATGACCTCTCTGCCAACACCAGCGACATCATGTCCGATTTCGAGGAGAGCGACTCATGGGTGAGGCACTGGCCACCGCATTGATGGGAATCCTGGTCGTCTGCGGAGGATCCTATGCTGCCTTTCGCTGGATTGTGCTGGCGGGGATTTCCGATCACCGAGAGTCCCAGCGAGGCGTGTCAGAGTAAATGTCGCGCCTTGATCTGAAGGTACTCGTTGATCAAGGGCGCGGTCAGGTCGTCGGGGAAGACGTCGAGCGTCAGGACGCCGCGGCGGCGGAGGCCGGCCAGGGCACGCTCGCGCCAGTTCAGCAGCGCGGCGGCGGCCGCGCCGCGGTAGAGGCCGGGCCCGTGGTCGGGGGCGTGGTCGGCCAGGGCGAAGAGGTCGTGGTCGCGGAGGAAGACGCCCAGCGGCAGGTGCCGGCCGACCAGGTTGCCCAGGTGGTCGGCGACGATCTGGGCGTTCACGTCGTCGAACAGGTTGGTCATCAGCACGACCAGCGACCGCTTGCGGCAGCGCTTCTCCAGCTCGACGAAGGCCCGATCGTACCGCGGCTCGACCAGCTCGGGGAAGACGTTGTGGACGCTGTGCACCAGCCGCTTGATCCGGCGCGGGCCGCCCGCCGGGCGGGACGTAGGCGCGGACGCGGTCGGAGAAGGCGAGCAGGCCGACCTGGTCGCCGCGGATCAGCGCGACGTGGGCCAGCAGGAGCATGGCGTTGAAGGCGTGGTCGAGCGGCGAGAGCCCGTCGCCGGTGTCGCCGGCCATCATCCGGCCGCAGTCGATCAGGAAGATGATCCGCTGGCTCTGGTTGACCTGGTAGGCGCGGACGGTCAGCTTCCGCCGCCGGGCGGTGGCGCGCCAGTCCATGTGCCGCGGCTCGTCCCCCTCGATGTAGTCGCGGAGCCGCTCGAACTCGTTGTCGGTCCCCAGCCGCCGCGACCGGCGCACGCCGAGCGATGCTCAGCCGGTCGCGGCGGGCGAGCATCGTGTAGCGGGCGATCTGGCGGATGTCGGGATAGACCCGGACCTCGGTCTCGCGCCGGCCAGGACGACCGACCGCTGCCAGAAGCCCAGCCGGCTGGAGACCAGCGCGTCGACCCGCTCGAACGGCATAGGTCCCGCGCCGCCTGGGGACGACCGTGTACGCCGAGCGCGGCGCGGCTCGCGGCCCGGGACGCTCGACGCAGGAACTCGGCGGGCTCGGCCGTGAACGTCGTCGGGCACGTCGTCGCGGACCGCAGACGCCGGCCGGTGCCGGCCGAGGTTCTCGATCGTCAGCTCGACCTCCTGCGGCTCGCCCAGCGAGCAGACCGTGCCGCACCGCCGCTCGACGCGGAACCGACCGGCGCCGCTCAGGCGTGGCCAGGTCGACCAGCGCCACGACCGCCGATCGACCACGTCGAGCACGAGCACGGCCGGCACGGACCGCCTCGGTGACGAACAGCGCCAGCGACAGCAGCGCGGGGACCAGCAAGGCAGACGCCAGCGCGCGGCCGGGCCAGATCATCTCATCGCAGGGGCACCTCGACCGAGCGGATCAGCTCGGTCGAGCAGCTCGTCGGCGCCGCGGCCCTCGACCTCGGCCTCGGGGGTCAGCATCACCCGGTGCCGCAGCGCGGGCAGGACGCACCTCCTGGACGTCGTCGGGCACGGCGTAGTCGCGCCCCTCGAGCGCCGCGATCGCCCGGCGCGCCGCGGAGCATCGCCACGCCCGCCCGCGGCGAGGCGCCCAGCGAAAACGTCGGCCATTGCCGGGTCTTCCGCACCAGGGCCGCGATGTAGCCCAGCACGTGGTCGTCGACCAGCACCTCGGCGCAGCGCCGCTGCATCGCCAGCACCTCGGCGGGGCCGGTCACCACGTCCAGCCGCTCGGTCAGCGTCGCGATCGGGGCCGTGGCCCCGCGTGTGCAGCCGGAGGATGTTCGTCTCCTCCGTCGGCGCTCGGGATAGTCGACCACCAGCTTGAACAGGAAGCGGTCGAGCTGGGCCTCGGGCAGGTTGTAGGTCCCCTCCGACTCGATCGGGTTCTGCGTGGCCATGACCAGGAACGGCGGCTCGATCGGATGGTTCACGCCGTCGATCGTGACCCGCGTCTCCTGCATGATCTCCAGCAGCGCCGAGTGCGTCTTGGCCGGCGCCCGGTTGATCTCGTCGGCCAGCAGGAGCTGGGTGAAGACCGGGCCGGGGCGGAACCGGAAGTCGTGGATCCGCTCGTCGTAGATCGGCGAGCCGGTGACGTCGGAGGGCATCAGGTCGGGCGTGAACTGGATCCGGTTGAAGGCGCAGCCCAGCACCCGGCCCAGCGCCCGCACCAGCAGCGTCTTGCCCAGGCCCGGCACGCTCTCGATCAGGACGTGCCCCTCGGCCAGCAGCGCGGCGAGCACGCCCCGGACCAGTTCCTCCTGGCCGATGAAGACCTTGTTCATCTCGGCGACGACCTGCCCCGCCCACTCGGCCACGGGCCCGGCGGGTGACACCGCCGCGGCCGCCGGGGGTCGGCGTCCCGGGACGCGGGCGGAGATCTCGTCGGGGAACACGATCTCGGGCGGATTGGGGATGCCGGAGTCATTCATGCGAGGGGGACCCGGGGGATTCACTGGGGTAAATACGGATGCGGCGTGGGTGGCTCCGGGGAACTCATCGCAGGACGATCCGGATTGTCCGTCAGGGGTGGTCGATGGCCCGTGGCGGAGGGCGGACGGCCGACGGTCGAGGGATGTCTCCAGCGGCGATAGGCGTCGAGGATGGCGCGGGCGTCGGCGGCCTGTCGAGTCCGTGCCAGGAGGGCGCCCAGCGCCTCGGGGTGAGCGGCGGGGCGGTCGGCGTCGGAGGGGGGCTCGGGGCGGGGTCGGCCCAGCCTCGGGGCGCAGCGCCAGGCAGGCGGCCAGCGCCAATGCCAGCATCTGCGCCGCCACCCAGCCGAATGGCGGCACCTTGAGCAGATCGAAGACCGAAGGCGGGCCCTGCCGGCCGCCAAGCACCAGGCCACCCTCGACGAACGCCACCCGCCGCGGCGACTCGCCCGCCCACCGCGACCACCCGCTCCGCCAGCGGCCGTCGGGCCGGGTTGAGCAGCGCGGCGTTGAGCAGGAACGCGCCATTGGCCACCACCAGCACCGTGCCACCGTTGACCACGGTCCACTCGATCGCCAGCGGCAGCTTATCCCCTTCGAGCAGCACGGTCTCCGACTCGACCTTCAACGTCTCGTGGCGCGTCAAGGCGGCCCGATCCGGATCGAGGCCCTCGGCCCACGGGCCGCCGAGCGTCTTGCAGACGGCCGGTGGATCCGAGGCCGCGGTGACCGCGAACCAGTCCTCGGGCGTCGCAGTCTCCTTGGGCTTGCCGGGGAGGCGTGCGACCCAATCGTCGGCCTTCTTCCGCAATTCCTCGCCGCGCTTGCGGTGCGCGGCATCGGTGCCCTGGGGCAGTTGAGCGAGGACGTCAGCCCAGTACTCGGCCTCCGTGTCGTAGTCGCGCGGGACGTAGATCGGCGCACCGGTCGATCCCGCCGGTCAGCCAGTCGGTGTACCACTGGGCCTCCTTCTTCGCGGGAGGGCCCGGATAGGGGGCGAACCGGACGATCACGTCGGCCCAGCCCGCCAGCTCGTCGGTCAGCCGGTACGCCGAGCGGACGGTGTGCCCGCGCTCGCGGAGTCGTTCGGCGAAGACGCCGGTGCCGTTGAGGCTTTGACCCCGCGCGTATCCGTAGGACGTCTCGACCCCGGTCGAGCAGCCCGACAGGGCCTGCACGCCGATCGCCAGCAGGACGGAGGCCGCGAGCCGGAGGGCTGATTGGCCAGGGGCCGATGCCACCGAAGAGGGCACACACCTGCCCCACCTTGTGGGGGAGGGCCGGGGAGAGGGATTGGTCGAGACTCGATTGAGAGACCATCCCCCCACCCTCATCCTCCCCCACAAGGAGGTAGGGGACCAGACGCCCGTCGCGGGCGAGAGAATGGGAAGTGTCTCGGCGTGGCTCATGCGACCGGCCCTGCGGCGACGCGCCGCTCGAACGCCTCGGCCTGGGACCAGACGGACTTGAACGTTTCGGCCGTCGGCGTGCGGTGGCCGTAATAGACCGCCTCGAAGAGTCGGAGCGTCGGCTCGACACAGGCGCGGTACTGGCGATCGTCGATCGCGCGGACGAGCTGTCGTCCGGTCTGGCCGGGGACGAGGCGGATCTCCCGGAGTCGGGCGAGCGTCAGGAGTTGATGGGCGAACAGGCAGACGATCGCGGCGGCGTAGTCGCCCCGCTCGCGATGCCGGATCGCCTCGGCCCAAGGATCGGACGTCTCGGGGCGGAGTCCCTCGGGGAGCACCTCGATCCGGCCCGCCACGCCTTTCGCCCGCCCCACCCCGGGTTGCTGCTCGACCTCGGGCGGCCGATGCCGCCGCCAGAGTTCCACCAGGACCACGAGCACGGCCGTCAGCGCCAGCAGCGCCAGTGCGATCACGAACAGGTCGCCGACCGAGCCGATCCCCGGGATCCGCCAGCGGTTGAGCCCCCGGAACCAGCGGTCGAACCCATCGAGGTCCCACTCGCGAGGGGGCCAGACCGGCCGGGCCGTGTCGGTCCTCGCGTCATACCAGGGATAGTGCCCCCGCCCCAGCGCCTGCGCGGACGGATCGCGACGGTTCGGAGGTCGTCGTCTCCGGATCCGGCCCAATGAGGCCGACGACTGCGATCATCCTCCACGCCGCCGCGCTCACCATCGCTGCGCATCCTCCAGGTACTGTCCGACGTGGCGGAGCCGGAGCTTCACCTCCCAGCCTTCCAGGCGAATCCGCTGGTCGACGTATGTCAAGAACCGCACGACCCCGAAGAACGCGATCGCCAGCCAGACGGCGAACTGGAACCGGCTGTCGCACAGTTCGGAGGCGACGGGCGGCTCCCAGGTCAGCTCGCTCCGGGTCAGCGCCTGGATCAGGGCCTCGGTCCCCAGCCGGGAGCAGGCCACGAACACCGCGCCGAAGAAGAGCTGCGCCAGCCACTGCCCGAACAGCTCGCCCCCCCGATGGCTGCAGAGGTCCTGCGCCGCGGCGGATCACCTTCCACCATTGGCCGCGCTCCAGCAGGATGACCTCGTCCAGGAACGCCAGCCGTGCCGGGATCGCGAATGAGAGGATCGGGATGACCACCAGGAAGCCCCGAACCACGACCTGATACACGATCATCACGGGGATCGACCGCGCGAAGGCCTTGAGCATCCGGCCGACCGAGGGCCGCTCGGCGAACATCATCCCGCCGAGCACCATCGTCAGGGGAGCGGTGGCCCAGGGGACCTCCATCACCAGCAGGGGGATGAGCCACCCGACCTCCAGACCGACGGAGGACACGAGCCAGGCGTTGAGCGCCGCGAAGGGCGCGACCCCCGCCACCGCCGCCAACCCGAGCGTGACCGGCCGCTCCCGGACGACAACCATCGCCAGGTCGAGGATGTCGAGGAACGTCCGCTCGCGGATCTGGACCAGCATCCGGTCGTTAGCCAAGGGTCACTCCTCGAACGCAAGGGTTCGCATAGTCGATTCGATGGGATGGAGGTGAGCGAGAGATCCCGGATGAATCTCTCTCGCAAGGACCTGAAATCGCCCAAAAAGGCTCATAATACATCATTCATGCGATTTGTGGGTAGGTTCATCACCCGAAAATGATCCGAGTCCCACTCCCGCCGCTTGGCTGAGTGCTCTGCCTTTGCGCCGTTCGCTGGCAGCTCTCTTCGGACGGTCAGGGACCTGACCACGGATTCGCGGTGCCATGCGATACGGCGGCAAGTTTCCGGACAGCACTCAAGATCGTCCGACGCGGCATCCGCGCGTGGATCCTCCAAGATCCGGCCTTGGCTCTGCCAGGCTCTGCCACCGGAGGCCTTGAAAGTCACTCCGGAACCCCTAGGTTCCTCGGCGGCGACCGGTCCGACGGTGATTTCCTGGCCGAGTTGCTGACAGTTTCTCCCCGGCAACGGCTTGCGATGGTGGGCTTCGTCGCACCCGGCCCTCCCTCCGGACGGAAGCCATCGGGGAGGATTGTGGACCGTGTCTCCTCGACCCGACTTGAACATGTCGATGATCGGGCTCATGGTGTGCGACTGGTGGGATATGGGATGCCCGGAAGGTCCCCGCAGAAACCGTCCGCACCCCCTCTTTCGCTCTGCTCACGCCGGATTTCCTGGTGCGGTTTCAACCGACCTGCTTGTGTGATCCTGGAGGTCCTGGAGGATCGGCTTCCGCCTGCCTCCTCGGCGCGTGGGACGGCAGGCGGAATCCGACCCGACGAAAAGGGGGCCGCGCCGAACAGGTCCTTTGGTCCCGCACTGGGGATGGTTCCCGTCCCTCCCGTCGCTTTGCCCGCTGTTGGACCGTTAATAAAACCAGTTCGGTCCTGGCCTGAAGTGGGCAGCATCCTCGCGCCCAGCGATCGGTTCGAGCCGACGGAGGGACGCGCAGGTGTTCATCTCCCGGGTTTCTCAGCTCGATCCCTTCTCATGTGTTTCTTTAAGGGGGCGCCTCCCCAGTCTTTCCCCGAGTTCCTCTCCTGGTGTTTTCCCCAAGATATTCCAGGATTTACCCCCTTGTATTGCTTGTAAATAAGCTTAATAACGAGGGACATGCTCAGCGAGCGTGGACAAGCGCGGACAGTTTCAGCAGTGGACGCCGAGGCAGTAAGTGGCACGGAAGTCCTTCTCTTGCAGAGGGTTGCTTCGGCTTCTCGGGCTGCCTCGGCCGCCCAAAGTGTCCGTGCTCTCGCTGTCCACTGGTCCTGGCACTGGCAGTGAGAAAGTCCCAATCATTAATCGCCGGAAATACGATAATAGAGCCATCACGAACGTCTTGAGTTTGCCACTATAATTTTTTTGAAGTGCAACGAGCCACCGAGAGAGGACAGGGCATCGGATCATCCGACGCCGACGTCGGGCCCGTCGAGCAATTCCGGTCAGTTCCTGTCCACCGCGACAGAGAGGGCATTGACTTCGGGGACGCGACTCACCTTGACGCCAAGGGGCGATGGAACTTGACATGTCAGCCACTCTGTTCGACCCCACGAGCATGGGCAGTGCCGAGCAGGCGCTGGAGTTCATCGGCAACGTCCTTGCTTCGTCCACCGAGTATTCGATCATCGGCAAGGACCTCGACGGCAAGGTCCTCCTCTGGAATGAGGGCGCGCGGCGGATCTACGGCTACGAGCCCGAGGAGGTCGTCGGCCTGGCCAACTCGTCCATCCTCCACACCCCCGAGGACGTCCAGGCCGGCAGGCCGCGCGAGATTATCAACCTCGCGCTGCGCGACGGCAAATGGGAGGGGACGATCAAGCGGGTGCGCAAGAACGGCCAGCAGTTCACCGCGCGCGTGGTGATCACGCCCCGCTATGACCACGCGGCCGGCCCATCGGCTTCCTGCTCATCTCCAAGGACGTCACCAACGAGGCGCGCTTCACCGAAGAAATCCGCAAGGCCAAGCTCTTCGACAGCGCCATCGTCAGCTCCGCCCAGGACGCGGTGGACTTTATCACGCAACGTCCTGGAATCGTCCACCGAGTATTCGATCATCGGCAAGGACCTCGACGGCAAGATCCTCCTCTGGAATGAAGGCGCGCGGCGGATCTACGGCTACGAGCCCGAGGAGGTCGTCGGCCTGGCCAACTCGTCCATCCTCCACACCCCCGAGGACGTCCAGGCCGGCATGCCGCGCGAGATCCTCAACCTCGCGCTGCGCGACGGCAAGTGGGAGGGGACGATCAAGCGGGTGCGTAAGAACGGCCAGCAGTTCACCGCGCGGTGTCGTCATCACCCCTCGCCGCGACGTCGCGGGCCGCGCCATTGGCTTCCTGCTCATCTCCAAGGACATCTCGGACGAGATCCGGCTCACCGAGCAGTTGAAGGCCACCCAGTTCTACACCCGGTCGCTGATCGAGTCGAACATTGATGCCCTGATGACTACCGACCCGCTCGGGCTCATCACCGACGTCAACCAGCAGATGGTGGCGCTGACCGGCTACACCCGCGACGAGCTGATCGGCTCCCCCTTCAAGGATTACTTCACCGAACCTCGGCGGGCCGAGGAGGGCATCCGTCAAGTGCTCCGCGAGGGCAAGGTGACCAACTTCGAGCTGACCGTGCGTGCCAGGGATGGGCGGATGACGGTGGTCTCGTACAACGCCTCGATCTTCCGCGACGCCGCGGGCAAGCTCCAGGGCGTCTTCGCCGCCGCCCGCGACATCACCGAGCAGAAGCAACTCGAACGGAAGCTGCGCGAATCGGAGGCGTACAACCGTGGCCTGATCGAGGCCTCCGTCGACGGCCTGATCACGGTGGACCCCTCGGGCACGATCATGGACGTGAACGAGCAGATGGCCCGCATGTCGGGCTACCAGCGCGAGGAGCTGATCGGGACGCCGTTTGCCGACTACTTCGTGGATGCGGACCGGGCGTCGGCCGGTGTAGGAGAAACATTCAACAAGGGGGTCGTCACCGACTACGTGCTCAACCTCGCCACGCGCGACGGGCGGCGGTTCCAGGTGTCGTTCAATGCCTCGGTCTTCCGCGACCCCTCCAACAGCGTGCGGGGGATCTTCGCCAGCGCCCGCGACATCACCGAGCAGGCCCAGCTCCAGGCCCAACTGGCGGAAGAGCGGGCGTATAACCGCGGCCTGATCGAGGCCTCACTCGACGGCCTGATCACCGTCGATCCGCTGCTCGTCATCACTGACGTCAACGAGACGATGTGCCGGATGTCCGGGTACTCGCGGCGGGAGCTGATCGGGACGCCTTTCCCCGATTACTTCGCTGATTCCAAGCGCGCCTCGGAGGGCGTCCGCCTGACCCTCGACAAGGGTGCGGTCACCAACTACGAACTCACGCTCCGGACGAAGGACGCGCGGGAAAGCCTGGTCTCGTTCAACGCCGCGATCTTCAGGGACGAATCCGGGGCGGTGCGCGGCATCTTCGCCAGCGCCCGCGACATCACCGAGCAGGCCCGGCTCCAGGCCCAACTGGCGGAAGAGCGGGCGTACAACCGCGGCCTGATCGAGGCTTCGGTCGACGGCCTCGTGACCGTGAATGAGGCGATGGCCATCACCGATGTCAACGAAACAATGTGCCGGATTGTGGGCCGACCCCGGAACCAGCTCATCGGCTCCTCATTCCCGGCCTACTTCACCGAGCGCGACCGGGCCGCCGAGGGCGTGCGGCTCACGTTCAAGGAGGGCGCGGTCACCAACTACGTGCTCACCCTGCAGGCCGCCGACGGGCAGCAGGTGCCCGTCTCGTTCAACGCCGCCGTGTTCAAGGACATGTTTGGCCAGGTGCGCGGCATCTTCGCCAGCGCCCGCGACATCACCGCGCAGAAACAACTCGAAGTCCAGCTCCAGGCCTCGCAGGCGTATACCCGGTCGCTGATCGAGTCGAACATCGACGCCCTGATGACCACTGACCCGCTCGGGATCATCACCGACGTCAACCAGCAGATGGAGAAGCTCACCGGCTACACCCGCGAGGAGCTGATCGGCTCCCCCTTCAAGAATTACTTCACCGACCCCCGGCGCGCCGAGGAGGGCATCCGCCGGGTGCTCTGCGAGGGCAAGGTGACCAACTACGAGCTCACCGCCCGCTCCAGGGACGGCAAGGAGATCGTCGTCTCTTACAACGCCGTGACCTTCAACGACGCCTCCGGGAACCTCCAAGGCGTATTCGCCGCCGCCCGCGACATCACCGAACAGAAGAAGCTCGAACGGCAACTGCGCGAGCAGCAGACTTACCTCCGCGGCCTGATCGAGTCGTCGGTCGACGGCCTGATCACAGTCGACCTCGTCGAACACGATCACCGACGTCAACGACCAGTTCTGCCAGATGTCCGCCTACACCCGGGCCGAGCTGATCGGCACCCCCTTCCCCGATTACTTCACCGAGACGGAGCGGGCCCGCGCCGGCGTCCAGCGCGACGTTCGAGGACGGCTTCGTCACCGAGTACGCGCTGACCCTCGTCGCGCGGACCCGCCGGCTGTTCCAGGTGTCGTTCAACGCCTCGGTCTTCAAAGACCCGTCCGGGGCGGTGCGCGGCATCTTCGCCAGCGCCCGCGATATCACCGACCGCGTCCGGCTGGAGGAACAGCTCCGCGAGCAGCAGACCTACCTCCGCGGCCTGATCGAGTCGTCGGTCGACGGCCTGATCACGGTCGACCCCGAGGGCTTCATCACCGACGTCAACGAGCAGATGTGCCGCATGGCGGGCTACAGCCGCGACGAGCTGATCGGCTCGCTCTTCAAACACTATTTCACCGAGCCGGAGCAAGCCGACACGGGTCAAACGCACCTTCGCGGAAGGGATCGTTACCAACTATCAACTCGTGCTCCGGACCAAGGCGGGGCGCAAGGCGACGGTTTCGTTCAATGCCTCGGTCTTCCGCAGCGGCGACGGCCAGGTGCAGGGCATCTTCGCCAGCGCCCGCGACATCTCCGATCAGGCCCGGCTTCAGACCCAGTTGGCCGAGCAGCAGGCCTACAACCGTTCGCTCATCGAGGCCTCGGCCGACGCGCTGTTCGCGATCGCGCCCGGACGGCATCGATCACCGACGTGAACGACGAGGCCACTCGGCTCACCGGCCTACACCCGCAAGCACCTCATCAACTCGCGCTTCTCGGAATACTTCACCGAGCCGGAGCGGGCCCGCACCGGCGTTCAGCAGACCCTGCTGGAGGGGCGCGTGCTCGGCTACGAGCTGGTGCTCATCACTCGCAACAGCCGCCGGATCACGGTGAGCTTCAATGCCGGCGTGTTCACCGACGCGGCCAACATGCCGCTGGGCATCCTGGCCGGGGCCCGCGATATCACCGAGCAGAAGAAGCTCGAACAGCAGCTCCGCGCCCAGCAGTTCTACACTCGGTCGCTGATCGAGTCGAACATCGATGCCCTGATGACCACCGACCCGCTCGGGCTCATCACCGATGTCAACCAGCAGATGGAGACGCTCACCGGCTACACCCGCGACGAGCTGATCGGCTCCCCCTTCAAGAATTACTTCACCGAGCCCCCGTGCGCGCCGAGGAGGGCATCCGCCAGGTGCTCCGCGAGGGCAAGGTCACCAACTACGAGCTCACCGCCCGCTCCAAGGACGACCGCGAGACCGTGGTCTCGTACAACGCGACCACTTTCAATGATCGCGACGGCCTCCTTCAGGGTGTCTTCGCCGCCGCCCGCGATGTGACCGAGCGCAAACGGTTCGAGCAGACCCTGCAGGAGAAGAACGTCGAGCTGGAGAACGCCAACCAGGCCAAGGACCGCTTCCTGGCCAACATGTCGCACGAACTGCGCACGCCGCTCAACGCCATCATCGGCTTCACCGGCATCCTGCTCATGAAGCTGCCCGGGCCGCTCAGCGTCGACCAGGAGACGCATCTCCGCACCATCCAGTCGAGCTCCAAGCACCTCCTGGCGCTGATCAATGACCTCCTCGACCTGGCGAAGATCGAATCGGGCAAAGTGGAGATCAAGTCCGAGCGGGTGATCGGCCAGGAGGTGCTCGAGGAAGTGGCCACGGCCTTGCGCCCGCTGGCGGAGTCGAGGGGCCTGACATTCGTGGTCAAGAAGCCCCTGACGGACATCACCCTCCGGACCGACCGCCGCGCGCTGCTGCAGATCCTCCTGAACCTGACCAACAACGCCATCAAGTTCACCGAGCAGGGCGGTGTCGAACTGCTGCTGGGGCAGCGTCAGGACAACGGGCTCCACCTGATTGAGTTCCGCGTGGCGGACACTGGCATCGGCATCCGGCCGGAGGACCAGGACCGCCTGTTCCATGCCTTCCAGCGGCTGGGGACCCCCGTGGCGCGTCGCCAGGAGGGAACCGGGCTGGGCCTGCACCTCAGCCAGAAGCTCGCCACCCTGCTCGGCGGCCAGATCGAGTTCACCAGCACCTACGGCCAGGGCAGCACGTTCGCGCTGGTCCTCAAGGGATAACCCAGCCATGAAGACGCGAGTCCTCGTCATTGAAGACAACCCAGCCAACCTTGATCTCATGGCCTACCTGTTCGGCGCCTTCGGCTACCAGCAGATCAGCGCCAGCAGCGGCGGGGTGGGCCTCGACGCCGCGCACCGTGAGGTCCCCGACCTCATCCTCTGCGATATCCAGTTGCCCGACATGGACGGGCACGAGATCGCCCGCCAGCTCAAGAGCCACCCGGTCCTGCGGAAGGTCCCGCTCGTGGCGGTCACCGCGCTGGCCATGATCGGCGACCGCGACAAGATCCTGGCGTCGGGCTTCGACGGCTACCTGGCCAAGCCCATCGCCCCGGAAACCTTCATCCAGCAAGTCGAGGCCTTCCTCCGGCCCGACCAGCGGATGACCCGCCCGGGGACCACCCCGGCGGAGATCACGCCGGACCCGGCGGAGATCACGCCGGACCCGGCGGAGATCACGCCGGACCCGCCGCCGACCACGCCGCGCCAGGGCACTATCCTCATCGTGGACGACTCGCCGCCCAACATCGCGGTCTTTTCCAGCATCGTCCAATCGTTCGGCTACAGCGTGATCGCGGCCGAGAACATCAAGGATGGAATGGAACTCGCAAAGCGATATCATCCCGATATGATCGTTTCCGACATCCACCTCCGAACCGAGAGCGGCTACGATTTCTTGAGGGCGGTCAAGACCGTTCCGCAGTTGTGCTCGGTCCCCTTCGTCTTCATCTCGTCCACCGTCTTGCGGGAAAGGGACCAGGCCGTCAGCCTGGCGCTCGGAGCGGACCGGTTCATCTCACGACCGCTCGAGGCCGCAGGCGCTGCTGGACGCGATCGAATCCGTCTTGGGCGAGCACGCGACCAATAAAGGTATCCCCCCTGGGCACCGACCAGCCCCCAAGCCATTGAACGGATGATTGAAGAATAAGGGACCATCATGGCCACGATTCTGATCGTCGATGACAAGCCGACCAAATGAACGATTTCGGAGGTCTAGAAAGGAAATGATTATTTTATATATATATTTATATTTGTATAGTGACGACTAAATCGTACATGCTTTTGGCGACTTCCTCCAGCCAAAGCAGCATCCGTTCCACATGCAGGAGTTCCCAGTTCTACCGCCGACCGCCCACCCACGGTCCAGGAGCAACAGCCCGAGATTGAGCCCCTCCTGGCTCACCACCGCGAGCAACTCCTGGAGCACCTGCTTGAGCGACTCCGACCGTGTTACCGGGATCACGGCAAGGGTGAACCGCTGGCCGTGGAGGATCAGAGAGGCGGTGGCGGAGGCAAAGATCGAGTTGGTCCCGCGCTGGGCCTGACTGCGGGAGATGTGCGACTCGGAGAATCGAGACCGGAGGTCCCATGGGTTCGTCGGGCAGCATCCCAACGACGCGAAGGCTGACCGCCCTCGCGAGCCGGAACGCGGGCCTGATCAAGGTCGTGGCGGTCGCCGTCATTGCCCTCGGCATGATGCTGATCCTTCGCCGGCGCCCGCTCGGGCCGACGATCGAGGCCCTGCAAGGTGTGATCAGAGGCCTGGGCCCGTGGGGTCCGGTCGCCTTCGGGGTCCTGTACGTGCTGGCCGTGATCGCCTTGGTCCCCGGCTCGGCCTTGACCTTGGCGGCCGGCGCTGTTCGGCCTCGTCGTCGGGACGATCACCGTCTCCATCGCCTCGACCGCCGGCGCGGCCCTGGCCTTCTTGATCGCCCGTTACCTGGCGCGCGACACGGTTGCGAGGACGGTCAAGAAGGACCCCAGGTTCGCCGCGATCGACCAGGCCATCCATCGGAACGACTGGAAGATCATCGCGCTCCTGCGACTGTCCCCAGCCGTCCCGTTCAATCTTCAAAATTACCTGTACGGGCTGACCAGTGCACGCTTCTGGCCAGCCATCCTCGCGAGCTGGATCACGATGTTGCCCGGCACGTTCCTGTACGTGTACCTGGGACACGTCGGCCGAGCGGGCCTCGAGGCTGCCTCGAGCGGAAGTCCTCGGACCCGGACGTCGGCCGAGTGGGCCGAGGTTGTCGTCGGCCTGATGGCGACCGTCGCGGTCAGCGTGTACGTGACCCGCCTAGCCCGCAACGCGTTGCGGCAGAACATCGAGATTGGACGGCCGCGGGCGAACCCGGCGGGATCGGAGGATGACCCTGGAGGAGCCGGGCCGAGGGGCTGGCCCTGGGGTGCGACGGCTTTGGCGGCGGTCGCGTTGGTAGTGCTCGGCGCCGCCGTCTTCCTCCAGTTCGATCCCGGAGTGCTCGCGCATGCTCGGCGCTGGGCGGTCCGCCCCGCATCATCCTCCGTGAGGCGCACCCAATTCTCTCAACTTATCTCTCTTAACATGACATCGCGACCCGGCTCGGGTTCCGAAAGGAAGCTCCGGGATCGACGGCGCGGCGGTCAGGATGATTCTAGTGAGTCACTGGAGGGAGGGTCCCTGGTATAGGGTATAATTGTTATTTTCCCTGACGGACTCGGATCGCCCCGGTGCTGATGGTCGGAAGTCGGATGCCCCGCCGGTAACGAGTGGCGCCGGGGGGCGAAAAAGTGCGAGCGCGGCGATGACGGATGCGAATCCACGAAAAACCTCAGCGCCGAGGGAGTTGACCGGCTCCATCGAGTTGGGCCAGCGCCTCTGGCGACTCTGGCGCCAGGGCCAGCGCCCCGACGTCCACGAGTTCCTCGCGGAGGTCGGGGTCGTGGACCCGGGCCAGATGGTCGAGGTCCTCCGGGTCGATCAGCGGGAACACTGGATGCTTGGCCAGCGGGTCCCGGCCGAAGCTTACCTGGAGGAGCATCCCACCCTCCGGGAGAACGTCGAGACGGTGTGCGACCTGGTCTACGGCGAGATGCTCCTGTGCAAAGAGCTCGGCGAGGAGCCCTCGCTCGAGGACTTCACCCGCCGATTCCCGCAACTAGCCGAGGAACTGAAGACGCGAGTCGAGCTGTATCAGACGAGGCCCGTCGCACCGCTCGACTCCGCGAGGACGCAGACCGAGTCCGGTCCGCCTACCATCCCCTTCCCGGCCGCGAGCCCCGCCCTCCCGACGCGTGACCCGACGTGGCCGATCGTGGAGGGCTACGAAATCCTGAGCATTCTCGGCCGGGGCGGGATGGGGATCGTCTATCGCGCCCACGACCGCAAGCGTGGGACCACGGTTGCGCTGAAGACTGTGATCCGCGCGAACCCCTCGGCGCTCTATCACTTCAAGCAGGAGTTCCGAACGCTCCTCGACCTCTCGCACCCGAACCTGGTGATCCTCTACGAGCTGATCTCGGACGGACAGGACTGGTTCTTCACGATGGAGTTGATCGACGGGGTCAACTTCATGCAGTTTGTCCGATCCGGATTCGCTCGTCCCGATAGCGATATCCTTCGGAACGCGGGGGCGGAAGCTCTCCTCTCGCGGGCGCCGGAAGAGAAGCCTCCCAGCGGGCGCGAGGAGCTTGGGACGCCATCGCTCGCGGTGAACGATCTGAAGTCGGTCGGTCTGTCGGCTGTGCAGTGGGGGCGGTTGCGCGAGACGCTGCGGCAGCTTTCCGAGGGGCTCGTGGCGCTGCACGACGCGAATAAGTTGCACCGCGACATCAAGCCGACCAACGTGATGGTCACGCGCGAGGGCCGCGTGGTGCTCCTGGACTTCGGTCTCGCGACCGAGCTGGACCACGGCGAGTGCGACCCGAGCAGCGAAGGGAGCGTGGTCGGCACGGTGGCCTATATGGCGCCGGAGCAGGCCGCCAGCATGAAGGTCTCGTCGGCAAGCGACTGGTACAGCGTCGGTGTCATGCTCTACGAGGCGCTAACGGGTCGGCTCCCCTTCACCGGTAAACCGCTGAAGGTGCTGATGGACAAGCAGATGCACGATCCGCCGACACCGAGGACGCTGGTGCCCGATGTTCCTGAGGACCTCGGCGCGCTCTGCGTCGAGCTGCTCCGCCGCGAACCCGAGGCGCGGCCCTCGGGGCGCGACGTACTCCGCCGTCTGGGTGGCGTGCCGACGGAGCCCGACCCGCGGACGACGCAACATTCCTCGCGGGGAGCGGGTGCCCTGTTGATCGGGCCGAGCGGCATCTCGAAGTGCTGGCCGACGCGTACGCGACCATGACGCGAGGACGGACGGTCCTGCTCTGTGTGCACGGGCGGTCGGGGGCGGGTAAGAGCATCCTGGTCCAGCGCTTCCTCGACGACCTCCGCGGGCGCAACGAGGCTGTGGTCCTGTCGGGGCGGTGCTACGAGCGAGAGACGGTCCCCTACAAGGCGCTCGACAGCTTGGTCGATACCCTGAGCCGATACCTGAGACACTTGCCATTGCTGGAGGTGCAGGCCCTGCTGCCGCGCGACGTCCTGCCGCTGGCGCGCGTCTTCCCGGTGCTGAGGCGCGTCGAGGCAGTGAGCGAGATCCCCCGCCGCGCTCAGGAGATCCCCGACCCGCAGGAACTCCGCCGCCGCGCCTTCACCGCGCTCCGCGACCTGCTGGCGCGGATGGGCGATCGCACGCCGTTGGTCCTGGCCCTCGACGACCTCCAGTGGGGCGACGTCGATAGCGCGGCGCTGCTTTCCGAGCTGCTCCGCCCCCCCGATCCTCCCGTCCTGCTCCTGATCGCCACCTACCGGTCCGAGGATGTGGAGACGAGCCCGTTCGTGCGTGCCCTGTTGCAGCCGCAGGGCTTGGTGGATGCGAGCCTCGACCGGCGCGAGCTGGCCGTCGAGGCCCTGACACCGGCCGAGGCTCGCAACCTGGCGCTGGCGCTGCTCGACCGCGACGACCCGTGCGCGGCGTCGCAAGCCGAGGCGATTGCGCGCGAGTCGGGGGGCAATCCCTTCTTCGTCGCCGAGCTGGTCCGGTCGATCCAGGCGGGCGCCGAGGCGTCGGAGCGGCCGTCGAGGGCGCCGAGATCACGCTCGACGAGGTCCTCTGGGATCGGATCGTCCGGCTCCCGGACGAGGCGCGGCGGCTCCTGGAGGTCGTCGCGGTCTCCGGCCGGCCGGTCCGCCAGGCCGACGCGAGCCAGGGCGCCGAGCTGGCCTGTGACGAGCGCGCGGCGCTGGCGCTGCTCCGCTCGGCCCGGCTGGTTCGCGGGACGGGGCCGACCGAAGAGGGGGCGATCGAGACCTATCACGACCGGATCCGGGAGACCATCGTGGCGCATCTGGCGCCGGAGGTCTTGCAGACGCTGCATCGGAGGCTCGGTCTGGCCCTCGAGGCCTCGGGGCAAGCCGATTTCGAGGACCTGGGCGCCCACTTCCTGGGGGCCCACGAGCCAGCGAAGGCGGGCGAATACTTCTCCAGGGCAGCCGAGCAGGCCGCCGAGGCGCTGGCCTTCGACCGCGCCGTGAAGCTTTACCGACTCGCGCTCGAGCTTCGGCCGCTCTCGGGAGACGAGGACCGTGCGCTGCGGAGGAAGCTCGGCGACGCGCTGGCCAACGCCGGGCGTGGTGCCGAGGCCGCGCGCGAGTATCTGACGGCCGCCACCGGCGCCACCGTCGCCGAGACATTCGAACTCCAGCGCCGCGCCGCGATGCAATACCTGATCAGCGGACACGTCGATCAGGGGCTCGCGGCGCTGCGGACCGTCCTGGAGGCGGTGGGGATGAGCCTGCCGTCGACGCCCCAGAAGGCGCTGATCTCGCTCGTGCTCCGGCGCGCGCCTGCTCCGGCTTCGAGGGCTGGGCTTCCGACCGCGCGATACCACCCAGATCGCCGAGGCGGACCTGACCCGGATCGACGTCTGCTGGTCGGCGATCGCCGGGTTGAGTGTCGTCGATACGATCCGAGGCGCCGACTTCCAGGCACGCGGCCTGCTCCTGGCGCTCCGCGCCGGCGAACCGTTCCGGATCGCCCGGGCGCTGGCGATGGAGGCCGCGCACGCCGCGTCGATTGGCGGCCCGAACCGCCGGAGAACGCTCGAACTTCTCGCGACCGCCCAGTCGCTCGCCGAGCGTGACGCCCACCCCTCCGCGCTCGGGATGGCGACCCTGGCACGGGGGACTGCCGACTATCTCATCGGTGCCTGGAAGTCGGCCCACGAGCACTGTGAGCAGGCCGAGGCGATCTTCCGCGACCGCTGCACGGGTGTCGCCTGGGAGCTCGACACCGTCCATGCCTTCGGGCTCTGGGCGCTGTCGCACATGGGAGGCACGGCCAAGTTGACCCGCCGCTGGCCCGTCTTGCTCAAGGAGGCGCGCGAACGCGGCGACCTCTATGCGGTCATGAACCTCAGCACGTACCTGATGTCGATCGTCCGGCTGGCGGCCAATGAGCCGGACGAGGCCCAGGACGAGCTGCGCCGGACGATGGCGCAATGGTCTCAGGAGGGCTATCACGTCCAGCACAACGATGCGCTCTGGGCGGGGATTCAGATCGAGCTTTACCGGGGCAACGGTCTGGCGGCTTGGGGCCTCCTGGAGCGGTCGTGGTCCGCGCTGTCGGGGTCGCTCCTCTTGCGGGTCCAGTTCATCCGGATCTCGATGTGGTCGCTCCGAGGCCGGAGCGCCCTGGCATTGGCGGCCACCACCGCCGACCCGCGCTCGTACCTCCGGGAGGCGGAGCGCGACGCCCGGCGGCTCGATCGCGAGCGAATGCCCTATGCGGAGGCAAACGCCGAGCTGATCCGGGCGGGCCTGCGGGAGGCCCGCGGCGACCTCTCGGTCGCCGCGACCCGGCTGGCCGCCGCGGCGGCCCGATTCGACGCCGCGGACATGTACCTCTGCGCCCAGGCCGCCCGGCGCCGCCTCGGCGTGATCCTCGGCGGCGATGAGGGCCGCGCCCTGGTCGCGACGGCGGATGCTTGGATGGCCGGGCAGAAGATCGTCGATCCCGTGCGGATGACCGCGATGTTCGCCCCGGGATTCCCACACCCCGAGTGAGTGCGATCGCCCCATTTTGTGGCGGGAACCTCGGCGCCGGCGCGACGCTCGAAGGGGTGGTGTCCCAGAGTCGTTGCATGGCAGGTGATCATCTGCTGCGAAACAAGGACTTGTAACCTCGACCGCAGATCAAGGCAAGGTCCCTTGTTTGCAAGAGGTTATGGCAACCGTGCAACGATTCTCGGACACGACCGTCCCCTATTGTCCTCAGAGCGACAGCTCACGAGCTCACGGAACCCCCAACTGCGTAACTCCTCACTGAAATTGATATTTAAAAATTTTTCATCCGCCATCGATCCCGAGTCGCAGCGTGCTCGTGGCCGTCGGCCTCACGCCATCTTCGACGGGCGGGAGAGCCTGAAGTTTAGGCCGGCGACGGACGTGTTGTTGAAGGCGACGTCATAGTTGATCTCGTTGAGGATGCGGCCGTCGAGCGGCTGGCTCGGTCGGGCGTTCGGGAGGAATCCCTCAGGGCCGGCGACTTGCTCATACTCCTTGAGCTGGGCGGAGTCGAGCGTGATCGGCGTCGCGAAGACGAACCAGTTGACCGGCTGCGAGAGGGGCGGCGTGGTGAGCGAGCCCTCGTAGAACCAGCCCTGCGTGTTCGACGGTAGCAGGCCAGCGAAGTTGATCTGGCTCGAGACCAGGACCTTGGTGTTGGTCTGCTGGCCCAAGGTCTGCTGCGCGGCGGCGAGGATCGGGTCGAGCGCCGTTGTGCGCACCGAGCCGGAGGAAGACGGCCAGGACCGTCTCGCCGCCCGCCGCGTCGGTGTTCACGAAGTGCTCTTCCAGCGAGAAGCCGTGGTTGTTCACCGTCGATTCCGATGGGTCGTGATAGTGGAACTGCGCCAGGTTGAATGTCTGGCCGGCGAGGGTGACGGTGTCGCTCGGGTTGTTGATGGGGAACTGGACCTGAATCTGATGCCCGTTGTTGATGAGCTGCGGCTGCGTGGAGGAGCTGTAATTGATGGCCAGGTACTTGTTCAGGTCGACAGTCGGCCCTGAGAGGTTGACGGGTGATTCGAAGGGCACATCCCCCTCGGCGCGATCGTATCCCAGGCATAGGGGCCGACCGATCCCTGCGACGGGTCGCTGTTGCCTGTGCTGTAGCTCCAGGACGAGCTGCCGGCGCCGGGGACGAACGAGCCGACAGGCTCGGTGGTCGCGAAGGTCGGGGTCACTTGGGTGAGGAACTTCGGCCTGACCACGCGGACGATGTAGGGGCCATTCGCAAAGACCTTGAAGCTGTACTGACCCTTGGCGTTGGTAGACGCGCGCTTCACGACCGAGCCAGCCGAGTCGATCAACTGGACCTGCACGTGCCGGAGGCCTTTGCCGGTCGCGTCGTTGGTGACCTGGCCGCTGATCGTCCCGAGCGCGTGCGAGGAGGCGTGGATCGGGTGCGCCGTGCTCAGCGCCAGGCGATGCTCGAGGGATTCCAGGGTCGGACGACGAGCCGGCTTGTTGCGACGATGGGGGGAGAGACTCCGATCCTTAGGCTGCAGATTCATGACGTGGTGTTTCCTCGTGTTTTCGAAAACCTAATCGCAGGCGCCACAGCGAGGGAGGAATGGCTCATACGACAAAGTTTAGTGGATCGTCCCGGATTCGCCAGGGGTTGCTCTTTTCGCTCGAGCTGGATTCCGGGGTGGTGGCCAGTCTGTCTTGCTATAAGTCGCTATATGGGCAACATTTACGGCCCGGAGGCAACATCCTCGCCCCATGGCACTCAAGAACCTTCCATGGAAGGGCTTGCGGCCGATTGCCTGGGGCCACCACCCCGGAATCCGGCTTGAGCCACTCTTTTTATTTTAGCACAATCTGCGTTTCGGGGGGTTGGCGTGACCAGCAGCTCGATTAAGGCCCCGAGCAACGCCTTGCCGCGCCGGCGGACGTTGGGGACGAACTCGAAGATCCCCAGAGACAGCGGCAGTTTCTCCTGCCAGATCCCCCCGTGGGGGCGCAGCCACGACCGCAGCAAGGACCAGAAGCTTTCGATCGTATTGACATGAACCTCACAGAACCCATCCTCGTCCTCATCACGCGCGAGCTCACTCGCCGCATGGCACACCGTCCGATGGTGTAGCCCCAGTCCTTCAGCCGACTAGAGATGTCATCTTCGTCCGTGTAGACCACTGTCCCGTTGGCGATCATCCGTCGAATCAGGGGGGGCAATCGTGTGCTTGCTTCACATCGGCCAGCATCCGGATGGCGATCATGCCGGCGCGTTGGATCATGCCGAAGATCGGCGGTTTCTCCTTCTCCAACGTCCCCCGGCCGCGCTCCCTCTTCAACTGGTGGCGACTCCCCGGCCGCCTTTTTTTGACCGCCTCCTGATGGCCCTTATGTCCCGCCGTCACAGAGACTTCGTCACATTCCACCTCGTCGCTGAGTGTCACCTCCGGCGATCGCGCGACGATGCCCTCGCGCAGCGGAGAGGCCATCTTGTGGACATCATTACCGTTGAGATCCAACTCTTGGGCAATTTGTTCATTCGAGAGATTCAGGTCCATGAAGTAGAGGCAGGTGATCCAGGTCCGCAACGGCCGGTGGTGCCCGGCGAAGATCGTCCCGGTCAGGTCATCGAAGCGTCTCCGACACACCACGCACTCGTACTTCTGCCACGCCGATTGGGACTCGTCGTGCCCCTGTTTCGTGACTTGGGGGGAGGCGCAATGAGGACAGGTCACCCCGTCGGGCCAGCGCAACTTGCAGACGGTCTCGAAGGACTTGAGATCGTCGATGAGGTTCAGAACGTTCAGTGTATAGATGAATGCAGGGTGTCGGGAGCAGAAGGGGAATTCGGCGAAACGCTTCAGCGGTCGCATGGGAAGATAAGCCTCGGAGAAGGCGTCGGGGAAAAATCACCCGAAACGCAGGATGAACCTTGATCTTTGCAATCAAGGTTTCCCGCTTGTCGGGATGGTAACTCCCTCGTGCTGCGGCTCATTGTTCAGGGGCGTTGCTGCGGAGGGTCGAGGCGGGGGCGCTTTCGGTGCCGTCGAACATCGTGCTGATCACCGTCTGGCTGCGGAGCTTGTCCATGAAGGCGTTCTGCTCGGTCTGGATCTTCTTCATGTGAACAGTCTTTCTAACGACATCCTGGACCTCGGCAAAGGGGGCGGGGCCGGAGAGGCGTCGCGACTCGACGCGGAGAATGTGGAAACTGTCC
Source organism: uncultured Planctomycetaceae bacterium (assembly GCA_963803395.1). Lineage (GTDB taxonomy): Bacteria > Planctomycetota > Planctomycetia > Isosphaerales > Isosphaeraceae > JAFANO01. The sequence continues at coordinate 119,512 of CAWDND010000055.1, read as the reverse complement.
GGGGCCTCGACGACTTTGCTGAGCTGTCCGAGCGGCAGGGCCTCGAGCGCGGCGTTGACGGCCTCAATCGCGTAGCCGCCGGGGGTGGTCTCCCAGAACCCGCCGGCAGCCCTGTTTGGCCCCTCACTCTCGGCCTTCGCGACCTTGGCGAAGTCCTCACCGTTGCGGAGCCGCGTCAGGAGCGCGTCGGCTTTGTGCCGCGCGGCGATGCGGCTAGGATGCTTGGCGACCTCAACGACCACCTCGCGCCAGACCACTTGCGCGGGACGGTCGAAGTCGTGGAGGTGCTCATTGTAGTAGTCGAGCATCTCGGGCAGGCCGACGTGCATCCTCGCGCCCAACTTGTTGTGCAGGAAGCCCTTGGCCAGAAATGAGTTCCGGAACGCTTCGCGTTTCGCGTCGAGCGACAGTCCCTTCTCGGCGAGCTTCTGATTGAGCTCGTATTCGTTGGCCGCGGCATACTTGCGGAGCAGGGGGGGGAGTTCCTCCTCGCGGAAGGCCTTGTCGGCCATCTCATTGAACATGGTCATCTGCTTGGGATTCTTGATCTGCCGGCGCGCTTCCTGGATGATCATGCTCTGCTCGATCAAGTCTTCGAGGCTGGAGGCGGCGAGCATGTTGGTGACCCGCCGCCGCTCCTCCGGATCATTGGGCAGGGGGGGGATGCGTTCGAGGCGCTCCTTGACGGCGATCGTCAGTTCGTGCAGGGTGATGACCTCGTCGCCGATGCGGGCGGCGGTCTTGCTCGCCTCCTTCAGGTCGCGCGTCTTGACCCGCGAACGGACCGTGGCCTCGTCGCGGGCGGTGACCCGGACCTCGGGGTCGCGGGTCGGGCCGGCCGCCGCCGCGCCGGGCGCGGCGGCCTTCTGCGGCTCAGCGGCGCGGGCAGGGTCGCCGGCGCGTCGGCCGCCTCCGGCGCATCGTCCGGGGGCAACGGCGGCAGGTCGATCGGCGGGACTGCATCGGGCAAGGCGCCCATCGGCTGGGAAGTGCACGGGGGCGGCAACATCGTCGGCGCCGCCTGGGACGCCGCACCGCGCGCCGGGTCCGCCACCGACCCCGGCGGCGGCGAGGGGGCCATGGGCGATGCCGCAGGAGCGACGGCAGGTGGCAATCCCGGCGCGGGGACCGCGTCGGGCAGGGCGCCGCGCGTCGGGTCCGATGCCGACTCCGGCATGGAGGCTGGGCTGGATGCCCCAGGGACGGTCGCAGGCGACGATCCCGGCGCAGAGACTGCATCGGGCAAAGCGCCGAGTGACGGGTCGGGTGGGGACGACGGCGCGGGGGCCGGGAGATCGGCCGGGGCGGGCAAGGACATCTGCGGTGGTGCCTCAGGAGGCGCACCGGGCTGAGGCTCGGTCCCGGTCGCCGGGCCCTGAGCCGGAGCCGCCGCAGGGGGCGGTTCGACCGGAGACACCGGGTCGGGTAAAGTGCCGAAGGAGGGATCAGGCGTCGGGTTGGGCGCAGGTGCCGCGCCCGGCATGGGCTCGGCACTTGGTGCGGGTGCGGGGTTCGGCGCGGGCTCGGGTTTCGGGGCGGGTGTCGCGTCCGGTGCGGGCTCGGCCGTCGGTACGGATGCCGGATTCGGCGCAGGCTCTCCGCCCGGCGGAGGAGCCGGGTTCGTCATCGAGTCGAGCGTCGGCGCGGGTGTCGTATTCGGCGTGGGCATCGAGGCGGGGTCACCGGGTTGAGGGCGTGATGCGACGGCCATCGCCTCGGGCACGAGGGGTTGGGGTGGCGGCTGACTCGAGGCTGGGGGTGACATCGGGCCGGATGGACTCGCCTCCGCGGCGCTCGCCATCCGAGGCACGGACGGCTTCGCGTTCTGCGGCACCATCCCCACGGGTAAAGTCCGGGGATCGACCCGAGGGTTCTCCTTGTTGATCGCCTCGTGGATCGAGGGGAATGTGGTCAGGCCGACCGGTGACATGGCCAGGCCGGCTTGGGGCAGGGCGGAGCGGTCTCGCGCACAGCCCGCCAGGACCAGGCCGAACACCCCGGCGACGACGTGGCGGTTCATGGGCAATCTCCATCCATGGAGAGGTTGACTCAGGTCAGCCGCGGGTCGGCCGTCCTGGCCGACCGCACGGAACTTCGATTCGATCGTACGACAGGTTTGCGCGTCACGTCCCAGTTGCCGATGACCGCGTGGCTCGATCCAGCCAAGTGGGAATGGCCGCGACAGGCTACCCGCGACCGCGTCCGCCTGCAAGAGCGCTTTGCCCCCCGGCGTGGGTGCGTGGGTGGCGACGATTGGGTTCAAGGAAGTGCCGCGATCAGGTCGGCCACATCCGCGTCGCGATGCGCGGCGGAGAGGCTGATCCGGAGCCGTGCGGTCCCCATCGGGACGGTAGGCGGCCGGATCGCGGGGACGATGAAGCCGCGTCCGCGGAGCCGGTCGGCCAATGCGATGGCGCGCTCGGGATCGCCCAGCAGGACAGGCACGATCGGACCGGAGGAGGGGCGGACCTCGAACCCGGCGGCCGTGAGGAAGTGGCGGAGCGAGTCGCCGAGAGAGAAGACACGTTCGCGCCGCCAGGGCTCGTCCTCGGCGATCCGGAGGGCGACGCGTGCCGAGGCGGCGGCGGCCGGGGGGAGGCCAGTCGAGTAGATCAGGGGCCGCGCATGGTTGATCAGCCGGTCGATCAGCCGCCTCGACCCCGCGACGAACCCGCCGATCGAGCCGAGCGCCTTCGAGAGCGTGCCAACCCGGACCGGGATGCGCCCGGCGACGCCCCACTCGGAGGCCGCGCCCCGACCGTCGGGGCCGAAAACCCCGGTGCCGTGCGCCTCATCGACCAGGAGCATGGCGTCGAACCGATCGGCCAGGTCGGCGAGACGGTCCAGTGGTGCGAGGTCGCCGTCCATGCTGAAAACGCTCTCGGTCGCGATCAGAACGCGGCGGGACCGGGCGCGTTCGCGCGCGAGGATCTCCTCGAGCCGGTCGGCGTCGGCGTGCGGATAAACTCGGAGCCTGGCCCCAGAGAGCCGCGCGCCGTCGATCAGGCAGGCATGATCGAGGCGATCGACGTAGACGGCGTCCCCCGACCCGACCAGCGCGGCGATCGTCCCGAGGTTCGCGGCAAACCCCGAGGAGAACAGCACGGCGGCCTCGGTCCGCTCGAACCGGGCGAGGGCCTCGGCCAGCTCGTGATGAACCGCGCTCCAGCCGGTGACCAGCGGTGATGCCCCCGCACCCCAGCCAAACGTCTCGGCCGCCGCGCAACCCGCAGCGATCACGCGGGGGTCGGACGCCAGACCGAGGTAGTCATTCGCGCCGAAATTGACGAGCGATCGCCCGCCTCGTTCGAGCCGACCGGGTCTGGCCGGACCGCGGACGACCAGCCGACGTGTCAGGCCCTGCCGCTCCCAGCGTGCCGCCTCATCGTCGATCCAGGCGAGAGGGTCACCCACGAGGTCCATCCCCCGGCGCAGGCCGACGAACGTGGGGCCGGCGGAGCACGATCGCCGCGAGGTGGCCGCCAAAACCGATCGAGAGCTTCAAGGCCGCCAGGATCGGCATCGACCGGCCGACGAGCGGCGTGCCGTCGAGGTCGCAGGTCGGGTCGGGATCGGTCAGGTTCAAGGTCGGCGGGATAAATTCGTCGCGGATCGCCAGGCAGGTGATCGCCAGCTCGGCCGCCCCCGCCGCGCCGAGGAGGTGGCCGATCTGACCCTTATTCGCTGAGCAGGCGACCCGGTCTGCGTCCTCGCCGAGTGCCATGCGGAGGGCGCGGCATTCGAGCGGATCGTTGATGCGGGTCGCGGTGCCGTGGACGTTGACGTACCCGATTTCCGAGGCCGTCATTCCCGCGTGCTGCAGGCGCGTGCCGGATGACATGGGCAAGGCTTGAAGGGTCGGGATTCAAGTCGGTCGCGTGGTGGGCGTCGGACCCGAGCGCGCCGCCGGCGATCTCGGCGTAGGGCAGCACGTCGCGCGCCTCGGCGTGCTCGGCGCGTTCCAGGACCAGGATCGCCCCGCCCTCGCCAACGAGGAACCCCGTACGTCCCCGATCCCACGGGCGGACTGCCCGGGAGGGTTCGACGTCCCCGCGGGCCAGCACCTTCATCCGGCGGAAGGCGGCCAGGAGCATTGGCTCCAGGGAAGCATCGACGCTCCCGGCGAGGACCACGTCGCAGGTCCCCCGGCGGATCAGGTCGGCTCCCTGGAGCACGGCGACCAGGCCGGTTGCGCACGCGGCCACCGGGGCGAGACATGGCCCCTGGAGCCCCAGCATCCCCGACACGAACGACGCCCCCGCGCCCGGCCAGCACGACATCCAGTGTCGGGCGATGACGTCGGGCTCGGCCCGAGGATCGCGGACCATCGGATGCAATCGAGCCAGGCTGTGGACGCCCCCCTTGCTCAGGCCAATCAACGTCCCGAGGCGAAGGCGGTCCGATTTCCCCCATCCGTCGAACAGGCGCACGTCCTCGACCGCCACGCGGGCCAGGTCTCTCAAGAGGGGGAAGACGGGGTCCGGGAACGGATCTGCCGGGTCCGGGTCTCGACCGAAGACAGGGCCGATCGAGACTGGAGAACCACAATAGGGCGGGCCATCCTGAGGCGCGGGAGGTCGAGGACGCCGCGCCGCAGAACGCCCCTCCTTGACCGACCTCCAGGTGTCCTCCCGGTGCCAGCCCAGGCCCGTCGTCAGGCCGATCCCCGTCACGACGACCCGGGGCCTCGGGTCGGTGGAGGCGGTTTCGAGGGCAAGGAATGGAGGGTGACATCGGGTTCAGGACGACGCCATCGGCTTCGGCGTCAGGCCGAGCCGCTCGAACAGGACACGATCCCGGTCCACCCGCGGGTTGGGCGTGGTCAGAAGCTTGTCGCCCGCGAAGATCGAGTTGGCCCCGGCGAGGAAGCAGAGGGCCTGGTCGGCCTCGCTCATGTGGATCCGGCCGGCGGAGAGCCGGACCATCGACCGTGGGCATCAAGATCCGGGCCGTCGCGATCGTGCGGACCATGTCCCAGATCTCGACCGCGCGGACGGTCCGCCGAGCGGCGTCCCCTCGACGGCCACCAGGGCGTTGATCGGGACCGACTCGGGGGGCTCGGGCAGGGTCGCCAGCGTGTGCAGCAGGCCGATCCGGTCGTCCTCGGTCTCGCCCATGCCGACGATCCCGCCGCAGCAGACCGAGATGCCCGCCTCGCGGACGTGCTCGCAGGGTCTGCAGTCGATCCTCGTAGGTCCGCGTCGAGATGATCTGGCCGTAGAACTCCTCGGAGGAGTCGAGGTTGTGGTTGTAGGCGTCGAGCCCGGCCTCCTTCAGGCGCCGCGCCTGGTCGTCGGTGAGCATGCCGAGGGTGCAGCAGGCCTCCAGCCCCGAGCGCCTTGACGCCCCGGACCATCTCCAGGACGCGGTCGAACTGGCGCGTTGTCGCGGACCTCGCGCCAGGCGGCGCCCATGCAGAACCGGGTCGCGCCGTCGTCCCTGGCCGCGCCGGGCGGCGGCCAGGACGTCGCCGACGTCCATCAGACGCTGCGCCTCGACGCCCGTGTGATAGCGCGCCGCCTGCGGGCAGTAGCCGCAATCCTCGGGGCAGCCCCCCGTCTTGACCGAGAGCAGGACGCAGACCTGCACCTGCGAGGGGTCGTGGTGCCGGCGATGGACCTCGGCCGCGCGGAAGATCAGGTCGAGGATCGGGGTGCGGTAGATCGCCGCGACCTCGGCTCGCGACAATGGGTTCGTGAGCCGGCATGTGCATGGCGAGGTAGCTCGCCATCCAGGCAGGATCGGATCGTCCTGCGACGTCTTCAACGGGGCGAATCGGGGACAGTCAGCCTGGCGCGGGCAGACGTTGCCACAAGCGAACGAGGGCCGCGGCACAGGCGAGCCGCGTGGCGACGAGGTAACCGCCGAGGCGGCCGAGGACCTTCGTCACCGCCCTCGGCATTGCCCTCGCCTCCTCGGCCGGGGCGGGCTCCTGGGCACGCGCCAGCGTTGGCGGGCAGCCAGGAGCGAGGGCCAGCGCGAGCGCGGAGCCAGCGACGGATCCGTATGGGCGGATCATCGGTCGCGCTCCTTGAGGGGTCTGGGTCGTCTGGGCGATTCGGGCGTCATGGGGAGCCATTCTCGCAGCGGCCGGACCCGGCGCCGGAAGGCGGCGCGGGCCATCGCCACCGCCTTCCAGGCCGGCCCCCGCGAGCGGAGGTGGGCGATATAGTCGTCGAGGCCGACGGCCCAGAAGCGGTAGTCGAGGCCCCGGAACTCGAAGGCCCCATTCTCCCTGCGGCAAGGGGAACGGCTGCAAGGGCTCGGCGTAGACGAACGCCAGGATCGCGCGGAAGCCCGGCCCGAACATCTCCTGCCAGCGCGCCAGGCCGTCGAGATCGTCGGTCGTCACCCAGTTCTCCCAGGGCCGCCGGCCCCGCGCGTTCTTGCCGCGCTTGCCCTTGACCTCGACCACAAGATTCGGCCCCCATCGAGGATACAGCAGGAAGTCGGGATTCTTCACCCCCTCATCGCCGAAAAGCGCGCCGTTTGGCCTCGTCGACGGCCACGCACGGGACGCGGAGCGACCGGATATAGGCTTCGAAGGCCGCCTCGTAATGGTTCGAGCGATTGGCCATCGCCGCCTTATCCTAGAGAACCTCTTGCTCGACCGCCATTGATCGCGATCACCGGGAGGCCCGCCCCATGCCGTCGGGGTTCGGCGCCGGGGCGGTAGGACGGCCTCGGCGATATTCCCAGATCTGCTCGGGGGTCTCGAAGACCTTCTCGAACGTCCAGTCCTCGTCGTACTCGCACTCACTGGTCGTGTACTCCCGACAAATCTTGGGTCGGCTCAGGTAGATCCGGCAGCGGTCGTCGCGTGTCAGGTACTTGCAGCGGGTCATCACGACAAGGTACCAGGTCCTCTTCTCGACATAAACCAGCGTCCGCCCGTGCGCCAGATACCAGCGAATGGCGTCGTAGTCGTCCCAGGTGCTCGGGGTTTCGATCGGCAGCGAGAAATAGCGGCAGCACTTACCCGTGCAGTGGTCGCAGAGGCATTCACCGGGTTGGAGCTGGTCGCGGCGGATCTTGGCTTCTTCAACGGCGATCGCTTTCTTCACAGGGCAGGGATCAGAGAGTTTCTTGCAAGGGCGAAAAGCACGCAAAAGCAAGCGACGTAAGTCCTTGAAATCATCATCTCTGTGCCAGCCTCTTTGTGAGCTTCGCCGATTGCGAGAAACTCCCGTATCCTACGGATTACAGGCGAATGCGATGGATCACGCACCCATCTGGAGCGGGAGCACGCGTGACACACACCTACTCAGGATAATAACAAGCGCCGCGGAGGGCAGCCACATGCGCCTCGGTCGTCCCGCAGCAACCGCCGACGAGCCGGACCCCCGCGGCGACGAGCCGGGGGACGGCCCGGGCGAACAATGAGGGGAGGACGGGGGGGGCACCGGGCGGGCCGCCGTTCGGCTTGATGAGCAGCGGCATGCTTGTGAGCGTATGCAGTTGCTCCGCCATGCGGAGCAGCGTCTCCAGCGGCTGGCAGTTGGCCCCAAGGGCGAGGGTCCCGAGGTCGAAAAGGCCAAGGATCGGGTCCGGAGGGGTGGGCCAGGCGGAAAGCGAGACCAGGATCGGCGGGGTGCCCCGTTCCGGGATCTGCCGCAATCCGGCCCGCGCCGTTTCATAGGTCTGTGTTTCCAGGATCAGCGCATCGGCGCCCGCCGCGATCAGGATGTCAGCCTGTTCGCGGTAAGCGTCGGCGTCGTCCGCGGCCGTCGGGCCGATTGAGCCGATGACGAACCGCTCCGGACCCACCGCCCGGCGGGCCAGTGCGACGGCGCGGCGGTTGATCGCCGCGACCTGCTCGGCGCGGCCGAACCGCGCCAGCCATGGCCGATTGGCCCCGAAGGTGTTTGTGAGCACCGCGTCAGACCCGACGGCGACGTCGCGCGCGTGGACCTCGGCGACCGCCTCGGGGTGCGACAGGTTCCAGAGTGCGGGGTCATCCCGCGCGAGTCCAGTCCCCGCGCGATCGAGGCGGGTGCCCATCGCGGCGTCGAGGATCAAGGGGCCTCGTGCCAGTGCCGCGCGGAACCGGTCACTCACTGGCGCCTTGGACCTGTTGCGATACTTGGCGCTGACGCGGACCAGGAATCGATGCTCCTCGTCGGTCAACGCGGAGCGGCCCTCGCGGTAGAGCTTCTCGAGGATCTCATCCATCCGGCGTTCCTCGGCGACCTCGCGCGCCTGGCGGCGCTGACGACGGAGTTCAGACCGCCGCCGCCGCCAGCGCTTCAGCGCGCTCTCGCGATAGGGTCGGACCTTGGCCGCGCTGCCTTCCAGGCTCGTGTAACCCTCGGAGAAGTCGTAGCCGAAGACCCCATCCTCGAAAAACCCGCCGTCCTCGAGCATCCGGGTCTCGATCCGAACCATCAGCTCGATCAGGAGGGCCAGGCTGATCAGTGTGATGCCATCGCCCTTGCCGCCCAGGAGCCGGACCAGGCCGACCAGCCCCAGCAGGGTCGCACAGACGTGTGCGGTCATCGGGGCGTAGAGCCCGTCCTTGGTCGGGGAGACCGACGAGCTAGCCAGGAACGAGCGGAGCACCCGGCCATTGTCGAAGGGGAGCGCGGGGATCAGGTTGGCCAGCAGCAGGACCCAGTTCAGGTAGCCGAACCAGCCGACGAACCAGGCCGTCGAAAGGGCCGGGGCCGGCGTGCCGTTGGGCAGCAGCGGTGCGCCGGCATCCTGGCCGTTGCCCAGGGGATTCCAGACGAACCGGGCGCCGAAGGCGAGGCTGAGGCCGAGGACCGTGATCAGGACAATCGCGCCGTTGGTCACCGGGCCGGCCAGCGCGACCAGGGTGTTGTCGGTCGACCGCGAGCCGTGCGACAACGGCCCGATCATGTTGCCCAGCGGCCAGAGCCGGACCTCGTCGGGCTCGCCGCCGAGCCACGACGCCATCAGCGCGTGCCCCAGCTCGTGCAGGGCCAGCGTCATCAGCAGCAGCGCCAGCCAGCACGCCGTCGGCACGACCGGAGTGCCTTCGGCCATTGCCGCGTTCAGGAGCTCGAAGACCAGGAACAGGACCAGGAAGATGTGGAGCCGGACCTGGGTCCCGGACCATCGGCCCAGGTGGATCGGCGACCACATCAAGGGATCGGTCATCATCGGCCACCCGCGGCGGGTTGCGAACGCGGGGCGAGGGGAAATCCCGAATATGGAATTATACTCTAGCAGCCGGTAAGACAACCCGCAACGCGAGCCGCCTCGGCCCCTTCATCGGAGCGGGCCGGTCTGGTAGACTGGCTTGTCCCGAATGTCTCAGGAAGCTCCGACGTGGTAACCTTTTCGCACGCGACCGAGCCAGAAATCCCCGTGCGCGTGGATCTGGGCCCCCGTTCGTACGAGGTCCGGGTCGTCAGCGGGCGGACCGACGCCTTCGGCGCGCTTTGCGCGGCGCGCCTCGACGCGACCTGGGCGGGTCGCGCCTGCCGCCGGGCGCTGCTGATCACCGACGAGAATGTCACGCGGTACGAGGCGCCGTGCTCCGCCGCGCTGGCGGCCGTCGGGATCACAGGGACGGTCTCCGTGCTCCCCTCGGGCGAGCCGACCAAATCGCTCGACCGCGCCGCTGACCTGTACGATGACCTGGTCCGGTTCCGCGCCGATCGCCACACCTGCATCGTCGCGCTGGGCGGAGGCGTACTCGGCGACCTCGCCGGGTTCGTCGCCGCGACGTATCTCCGAGGCCTGCCGCTGCTGATGGTCCCGACCACGCTGCTGGCGCAGGTCGATAGCTCCGTCGGGGGCAAGGTCGGCGTCAACCACCCCCGCGCCAAGAACATCATCGGCGCCTTCCACCAGCCCGTCGGGGTCTGGATCGACACCGAGACGCTCGCGACCCTGCCCGACCGCGAACTGCGCTGCGGCCTGGCCGAGGTGATCAAGTACGGCGTGATCCTCGATGCCCACTTCTTCAAGGACCTCGAGGAGAACGCCGACGCGATCCTGGCGCGCGACCAGGGCTGCCTCCGGCACATCGTGGCGCACAGTTGTCGGCTCAAGGCCGACGTGGTGACTCGCGACGAGCGCGAGGAGACCGGCCTGCGCGTCGAGCTCAATTTCGGCCACACGATCGGCCATGCCGTCGAGGCCGTCGCCGGTTACGGCGACGTTCCATCACGGCGAGGCGGTCGCCATTGGCATGGTCGCCGAGTGCCGCCTGGCCGAGCGGCTCGGCTGGATCCCCGCCGGGGCGTCCGCCCGGGTCCAGCGGCTCATCGAGCGATTCGGCCTTCCGGTCGCCTCCAACGGCCTCGACCCCGACGCCTTGCTCGAAGCCATGGTCCGCGACAAGAAGAACCAGAAGGGCAAGATTCGGTTCATCCTGCCCCGCGCGCATCGGCCAGGTCGAGCTGACCGACGCCCCGACCGAGGCCGACATCCGGGCGGTCCTTTGATCGAGGCCATTCGCTGTCTTCACGCATCGGAATTTCGTATGCTCGACAGGATTGCTCTCTTTGGGATTTAAGATTTCTTATTCGAGATTTTTTTAGCTATACATCAGGCAACTAACTGCGTAACTCCTATTTCTATTTGAGATTTCCAATATAGAACCTCAAATCTCAGGTCCTCAGGGCGAGCGCACGGGATTCCCGCGAGTCGGGTAAGACGTGAGGGTGGTCCAGGACATACATCGGGTGAGCCAGGGAGGGGAGATGGCCGATGCGTTGACCGAAGGCGACCTGCGCGACTTGATCTGCCTGACGATGGTCCCCGGCGTGGGGCCCCACACGAGCCAGGCGCTGCTGGAGCGGTTCAAAACGGCGGGACAGGCGCTCGACGCGTCAATCGCCGAGCTGCGCGGTGCAGGGGGTCGGGCCGAAGCTCGCCGAGAAGATCGCGCGGGCGCGGCGCGAGCATGATCCGGGCGCCGAGTTGGATCTCTGCCGTCGCGCCGAGGTCCAGGTTCTCGCACGGGGCGACGCGCTCTATCCGCCGCCGCTCGACGATATCCCCGACCCGCCGAGCCTGCTCTACCTGCGGGGGACGCTCGCGCCGAGCGACCAGTTGGCGATCGCGCTGGTCGGATCACGGAAGTGCACGCCCTATGGGATGCGGGCCGCCGAACGGCTGGCTGCGGCGCTGGCGCGGGTTGGGCTGACCGTCGTCTCGGGCCTGGCGCGGGGGATCGACGCGGCCGCGCACCGCGGGGCACTCAAGGCGGGCGGGCGGACGATCGCCATTCTGGCCAACGGGCTGGCGCAGGTCTATCCACCCGAGCATGGAGACCTGGCCCGCGATGTCGCAGGAGCCGGCGCCCTGCTCAGCGAATCGCCGATGCGCCAGGAACCGATCGCGGGCCTCTTCCCCCAGCGCAACCGGATCATCGCGGGCCTCTGCCTGGGCGTGGTCGTCGTCGAGGCGACCCCGCGGAGCGGCTCGCTCTCGACGGCGAAGCACGCGATGGAACAGAACCGCGAGGTGTTCGCCGTCCCCGGTCCGATCGACAGCCTCTCGAGCCAGGGCTGCCATCGCCTGATCCGCGACGGCGCCCGGCTGGTCGAGACCGTGGACGACATCCTGGAAGAGCTCGGCCCCCTGGTCCGCGAGGTCCGCCCTTCGCCCCGAGAGGTCCCCGTGCGGCACCCGGCCGAGCTGACCCTCTCCGATCACGAACGTTCGCTCCTCGGTCAGCTCGACGATCGACCCGTCGCCGTCGATGAGTTGATCGCGCGCACCCGGCTGACCGCCGTCGCAGGTGATGGCCACGCTCAGCGTCCTGGAAATGCGCCGGCTGGTCCGCCGCGTGCCTGGACACCAGTTCGTCCGCGCCTGAAAAATCGTTCGTCACTCGGGTTGGGGAAAAGAAAATATGAGATTTGAAATGATTATCTCACTTCATGCTTAGAGTCGTTCCTTGAGCCAGTGCGCCATGTCGTCAAAGACGTGCTCGCGGCCGAGTTCGTTGAGCGGTTCGTGGAGCATCTTGGGATAGACGATCATTGTCTTGTCGGTGCTTCCGAGATGCTCGAAGATCCGGCGCGAGGTGTTGGGGTCGATGACGCGATCGGAACCGCTGAGCAGCATGAGGATTGGGACGCGGATTTCCTCGGCACGCGCCTCGAGGAGCGGGCCGCCCTCGACCATCCCGAAGAACAGCGGGGCGCTGATCCGGCTGTGCCGCAGCGGGTCGATCCGGTGCTCGAGCTGCATCGCCGGATCTTGCGTCATCCAACTGGAGGGGACCTTGCTTCCCAGGGTCACTCCCGGCGCATACCGGAGCAAGAGCCTGCCGAGCCGCAGCTTGTAACGGGGCACGGGAACCGCGACCTGGAGCGAGGGGTTCGACAGGATCAGTCCCACCAGTTCTTCCTCGCCTTCGAGTGCCAGCCGAAGGGCGACCTGTCCGCCGTTGGAGTGGCCGAGCACGAACCGGGGTCGGCCGGGTCGCGCGGACGCAACCCACTCCAGGGTGGCGCGGAGGTCGGACGTCAGGTCGTTGTACCGTCCGACCACGCCGCGGCGCCCGGGGCTGCGCCCATGGCCCCTCAGGTCGGGCGCGACGAAATCGATTTCGAGGGCAGGCCCCAGCGCCTCGGCCACGTGGCGGTAGGCGCCGCCGTGCTCGCCGAAGCCGTGCGAGACGACCATCACTCCCTGAGGGTTCGGACGCGCCCAGTGCCAGCCCCGGAGCACCAGGCCGTCGGGGGTCGGGATCGACACGTCGAACGGCGGTGATTGGGTCGTCAGCATCTCGATCTCCTCGAACGACTTCCCCGCAGAGGGTACGTGGCCCAATCTCGGTCGGGGGAGTTTCTCGAGGCGTAAAGCTCGTGAAGAAATAATCGAGAGGTCCTGCTGGAAAAATTCTCTCCTTTGGGTCCTCTCTTTGCAAGCATTGCGCCTCTGCGAGATCCTCCACCGTTGGTGGCGTTTCACACATCCGACGGATCCGCCCCTCCTTCGATCGGTCGGCACAGGTCCAGGTTCAGTGCCGGTCGGAGGTCATGACGACGTCTGCGTCCGACCGGCCGAAGGCGCGGACGAGGTATCGAACTTCTTGCAAGGTGAGTGCCGCGTGCGGTGACGCCTCGAACAGGCCTGACGTCTCCGACAGAAGTCTGCCGGCCCTAGTTTTTGGCGTAACTCTTTGAAATTCCTGACCTTACGGTCGCTTTTTCCTTGACAACCCTGGGCGCGATTCTATACTTAACTAGAGCTTGGATAAGGAGTTGCGCTCGCCATGATCTATTCCGTCGATCCCCGACAAAACCGCCTCTTCGACCCCTTCGACGGGGTCATCCCCCCCGTCGGGCGGCGGATCATCGCCGACGGCTGGCAGGGCGTCTTTCGCCACGTCCTCCTCGAACTCATGCCCGTCGCCGAGCTCGCCCAACACTTCAGCGACTCCCTGGGCGCCCCCACCAAGGAGCTCTACTCCCTGGCCGCGCTCGTCTTCCTCGCCGACTTCTTCGGCTGGACCGCCCAAGAGGCCGCCGAAGCCTACATCTTTCGCACCGATGTCCAGTACGCCTTGAACCTCGAGCCCGGCGCCGCGGTCTCCGCGCGCACCGTCGAACGCTACCAGAAGCTGTTCCGAGAGGACGACCTCGCCGCGCCGTCTTCGAGGAGGTCACTACCCGCCTCATCAAAGCGCTCGATCTCGATGTCTCCCGACAGCGGCTCGACTCGACCCATGTCTTCAGCCACATGGCCAGCTTCGGACGCACCAAACTCATGGCCGTGGCGATCAAGCGGTTCTTGACCCAGCTCAAGCGGCACGACCTCGACGCTTACGCCGCACTGCCCGAGGACCTCCGCCGGCGCTACGAGCCGGCGCAGGCGCGGCTCTTCGCCGACGCCAAGGACACCGAAGCCCGCGCCCGCTGCCGCCAGCAGGCCGCCGAGGACCTCTGCTTCGTCATCGACCGCTTCGCCGCGCGCGGCGACCTCGCCAACCGTTCGACCTCTAAAGCTCTGATCACGATCTTCGATCAGCAGTGCGAGCTGAGCGGCGGCAAGATCGTCGTCAAGGCGCAGACCGGCGGCGACTGCGTCCAGAATCCGTCCGACCCCGACGCCACCTACGACGGCAAGAAAGGTCCCGGCTATCAGGTGCAGATCGCCGAGACCTGCGTGCCGGACAATGACGTGCAACTGCTCACCGCGGCGCTGCCGCAAACCGCCTGCGCGTCCGACGCCCAGGCGGTCACGCCCATGCTCGACCAATTGGAGAACGCCGGGAGGCTTCCCGACGAACTCCTGGCCGACACGCTCTACACCGGCGATGAGAACGTTCAGGCCGCCGCCGCGCGGGGCGTCGATCTGGTCGGTCCGGTCCCCGGCCGCGCCGGCGGCCGACCCCGCGACGCTGACGGTCGACGACTTCGCCCTCGACGAGCGGACTGGCACAATCGACGCCTGCCCCGCGGGCCACCGGCCGACGTCGTGTGCGCACGACACGGCGACGGCGACGACGCGGGTCGAGATGCCTGAGTCGGCGTGCGCGGAGTGCCCGTTCCGGCGGCAATGTCCGATCAAGCAAACACGTGATGGCAAGTTCGTTTTGGAATTCACGGACAAGGAGCGCCGGCTGGCGGGGCGGCGTGTGGAAGAGGAGACCGACGTGTTCGCGGAGCGGTACGCGCCGCGATCGGGGATCGAGTCGACCAATAGTGGGCTGAAGAACCGCCTGGACCTGGGGCGTCTGAGTGTGCGCGGTCTGAAGGGTGTGTCGCGGGTGGTTCTGCACAAGCTGGCGGGTTGGAACGTGCTGCGGGCGTCGGCGTCGCAGAAGCTGAAGAGCTGGGTGGCCTCCCGAGTGGCGGAAACCCTCGGGAGAGGCGCTTGTGGAGGACCCGGAGGCTTTTTTCATCGTTGGGGACGCCTTGTGGGCCGACCAGTCCGCGTTTTCTGCCGCGTCGTGCCGCCGGACCAACGTTCCGAGCGCCTGCTGGCGGCTTGAACGAATTCAGGAACACCGCACGAGCTGAGTTCTGTCGGTGACGTCACGGATGGGTTCTTTCTCCGTCGGTGGGCCTCTGGTGACTCGTCCCCTCAGAGAAGGAGGAGGGGTGTCCCGAGAGGAAAGAGGGAGACCCATGTCCTCATCAAATTGGTGAAGATCCATAGAGTCCGCCGCGCGGACCATCCTTGGCCCGGCTCGCAAGAGCGGCGGACCTCATAACTTACCTCGAGATCCGCACAGCGGCCTCTGCAAGAGCTCTGGGTGATTCGACCAATCTGGCCACATGAGCGAGGAGTTATTGATGCCTCTGGGACGCCCGCCGCCCTGCCGTTCGCATCGGCCCGAGGCTATCCGAACGCGCGCGGCGGTTCCAGTCCCTCAATGAAAAAAAACCGCGAACGACTGGACGTCCCGCCTGGATTTTCGAACCTTGAACCCGTGCAGTCCTGTCGAGGAGCATGTTACAATATCCCTTGTCATCCGAATTTAATTTCCAGCCCGCCACGACGGGAGGTTTTTTTTCATGCCTTCCGATTCAAATGTCCTGGGGATCCTGAGACCGATGGGAGGCGGCGACCCGATCCCGCTGCTCAAGGCCGAGTTGATCATCGGGCGGCGCCCTTCGTGCGACATTTGCCTCGATTTCGCAAACGTGTCGGGCAAGCACTGCATGCTCCGGCTCACTAACCAGGTCTGGCACGTGCGCGACCTCGGTAGCACCAACGGGACGACGCTCAATGGCAAGCAGATCCAGCGCGAGGAGAGCGTGATGCCCGACGACGAACTCGGGGTCGCCAGTCACCTGTTCAGCGTCGACTACGATCCGGGCGCAGGCCGCGACCGCCCAACCGCGGGCCGTCGCCGTCGAGGAAGCGGAGCCCGGTCCGACGCGACGTTCGCTCCTCGAACTGGCCGGGATCGCGGACGAGGACAAGCCGAAGGCCAAACCCAAGGCCCCGGCCCCGAGCACGGCCCGCTCCCCTCGCGACACCGGGAAGATTGAGCGGCCCGCGACCAATGACGTCGACTTCGAAGACCCTCTCCCCGAGCATGTCAAGCACGCGCCCGATCTCGTCGTCTCGACCAGCGACGACGACTTCTTCAAGCTGATTGAGGAAAGCGTCATCGACAAGAAGGAGAAGCCCTGACGAGGGCTCGGACGTCATCCCATCACAAGGTGTCCTCTGCTATCGGGAACCAGGAATTCCCGATGGCAGAGGAGGTTTCCGACGCCGTGGCGGGGCTCAGCGTCCCCTCGCGCCGAGCTTCCGGATGACGGCTGGATCCTTGATCAACGGGGCCAGCGCCTTGTCGAGTGCCGGTCCGCGCAACTCCAGGCGGGTGATGACGCCCTCGGAGTCGATCAGGAACGTGGCGGGGATGGTGCTCACGCCGAAGGCCTCGACCATGTCGCCACCGCTGCTGGCGTTGTGGACCTGCCGCCACGGGATGTTCCGCGCCGGATGAAATCGAGCACGGCGGTCTTGGTCTCATCGAGGCTGACCCCGACGACTTCGAAGCCCCCGTCGTGATACTTGGCGTACGCCGCCTGGGTCCGGGGCAACTCGGCGACGCAGGGGCGCACCACGTGGCCCAGAAATCGACCAGAACGTACTTGCCCTTCAGGTCCTCCAGGCGGAATGTATCTCCCTTGATGTCCTTGACCACGACTCGGGGTGCCGGCTTGCCAACCATGTCGAGTCGGTTCAGGTCATCCTTGATCTTCTGGCGGAGGGTGGGGCTCTCGCCGAAGCGGTCGAGCAGGGTCCGGTAGACCTGGCGCGCCGACCTCGTACTCGCCGGCCGTCGCGGAGGCGTTGGCCAGCGAGTCAGCGAAGTTGGACGCGAACTCCTCTTGCTCCGGCTTGCCCAGGTCGCGCATCAGTTCGTCGTACCGGGCCAGCGCCTCGGCGAAATGGCCGGTCTGGGCACGCGCCATCGTCGCCACGATCCGCGCCAGCGACTGGACGGGGCCGTCGGGGTGGTCGGCCAAATAACGGCCCGCCAGAGCCTCGTGCTCGGCGAACCAGTCGTGCTCGATCACCTTGTCGAAGAGCGTCATGTACGCCTGGTCGAGGTCGTCGGCCTTGGGGTGATCGCGGAGATAGACCTGGAGGTCGCGGATCAGGGCGCGGTCGTGCGCGTTCTGGAGATCGGCCACGCTTGCATACGGCGGCCCGTCCGCACGCGCGACGATCGGCGCGGCGAGCACGGCCCACATGATCATTGAAATCCGAGCGTTCATCGCGGAGGTTTCCTTCAACTTCCCGGGATGCGTCTCAGGGCGAACCGCTGGCGACCGTCACATTGACTGGACGCAATGCCGGCGTGCGACGGGCCGGGGCCGGGGCGGCGACGAGGTCGGCGATCATCGCACTCCAGAGCGCGCAGCAGGGCTCCTTCTCGTACGCGGCGAGGAATGCCTCGCGGCCCCGCGCCCAGCTTCTCGACCAGTTCAGAGTCGGCGGCTAGGAGGGTGAGCGCCTCGACCAACTCCTCGACGTTGCCCAGGCGCACCGTCAGGCCGCACTCGGACTGGCGGATCGTGTCGGCCGACTCGCAGTGCTCGGGGCCGACGAACAGCGCGGGGCGTCCCGATGCCATGGCGCCGTAGAGCTTGCCGGGGACGACGATCCCAGTCATCTCGCGGCGCATCGAGATCAGGTGAACGTCGGCCACCGAGAGCGAGGCGTGCAGTTGCTCGCGGGGGAAGTAGTCGAGCAGCCGGATGTTGTCCAGGCGGTCGCGTTCCTTGGCCGCGACGATCTCAGACAGGCGGGGGCCGCCGCCGACGAAGAGGAACACGATGTCCGGGCGGTCGCGGAGCCGACGCGCGGCGTCGAGAAACTCGTCGAACGCGTGCGCCAGGCCGAGGTTGCCCGAGTACATCGCGACGAACTTGTCCGCCAGCCCGAGCGCCTCGCGGAGCGGGTGCGCATGTCGGGGCATCGGGTAGATCTCGTCGCGGCGGCTCCAGACCGGGATCATCGTCACGCGGTCGGACCGAACTCGCTTGGCGAAAATCCGGTCGGCCATGTACGGGCCGAGCACGACGACCTTGTCGGCCTGGCGATAGACGAAGTCGCTCAGCCAGGCCAGCGCGACGACGACCGGATTGCGCCGCGACATCCGCCCCAGCGCCAGGCTGGCGTCGGGATGGAGGTCCATGCTCCAGTAGACATGGCGCGACCCCTTGAGCCGCCGGAGCAGGGTCCCGACCAGGCCGATGATCGGCGGCGTGGTCAGTGTGACCACCACGTCGAACCGGGGCAACGCCAGGGCCATGATCAGCGCCCGGGCGTAGAAGCTCAGGTAGTCGGTCATCCGGGTCAGCGTGCTCCGCCGCCCCAGTGACGTGGCGGGGACGCGGTGGATGGTGACCCCGTGGTGCACCTCGAATATCGGCGGCCGGGGCGCGCCGGGCTTGTAGCCCCCTTGGCCGCAGAGGACGTGGAACTCGTGCCCAGCGGAGGCCAGCGACTCGGCCAGGTCGGCCAGGTGCTGCGCCGTCGAGGCATGATCGGGCCAGTAATACTGGTTGATGAACAAGAGTCGCTTGGGCCGGGCCGAGGGCCGGAGCGGCAGTGGGTGACTCCTTGGTGCCGCCATGCTCCGGTCCGCACGGTCGGCCCGCCACCGTCGCGCCCGCGCCCTCCCTACTCCGCAACAACGCGCTCACCATTTGGCGTCCGCCTGGGCCTTGTTGGCCCGGTACCAGGCAATCGTCCTGGCCAGCCCGGTCTTCAGGTCGGTCGGCGGCGTCCAGCCGTCGAGCACTCGCCTCATCCGGGTGACGTCGAGCACCTTTCTCATTGCGCCGTCGGGCTTGTCGGTGTTCCAGACCATCTTGCCCTGGTAGCCCGAGACCACGTGGATCGTCTCGGCCAGCTCGCGGATCGAGGTGCCGATCCCCGTGCCGATGTTCAGCGGCATCGCGGCGTCGTCGTACTTCTCGGCGGCCAGCACGATCGCGTCGGCGCAGTCCTCGACGTAGATGAACTCGCGGACCGGCTTGCCCGTGCCCCAGACCTCGACGCTCGGCGCCTTGGCCATCTCGGCCTCGACCCACTTGCGCACCAGCGCGGCGACGACGTGCGACCGGTCGGGGTTGTACGAGTCGCCGGGCCCGTAGAGGTTCGTCAGGATCAGGTGGATCGAGTCGAGCCCGTACTGCCGCTTGTACGCCTGCGCCTGCACGGCCATCATCTTCTTGGTCAGGCCGTAGTTGACGACGCTGGCGTGGCAGGGTCCGGCCCAGAGGTCTTCCTCCTTGAGGTCGCCTTCGAGGTAGCCCGGATAGCTGCACGCGGTGCCGATCGCCACGAACTTGCCGACCTTGGCCAGCCGGGCCGCCTCCATCAGGTTGGCGCCCATGACCAGATTGGTGTAGTAGAGCTTGGCCGGCTCGGCGACGTTGATCCCGATCCCGCCGTAGTACGCCGCGGCGTGAAAGAGGATGTCGCAGGGGTGCTCGAGCAGGCACCTCAGGCAGGCGTCGAGCGACGTCAGGTTGTACTCGCGCTGCCGCGGGACGAACACCTTCGCACCCAGCCGCTCCAGCCTCCGGACCAGGTGCTGCCCCAGAAAGCCCGCCCCGCCGGTCACCGTCACGCGCTTGTCAGCCCAGAATCCCTTCATGGTGCACTCTTGAGAGGGGTGATTGTCGGGTGGGTCGAGCGCGGCGAGGCCCACCAGTGATCCGGAGATGGTGGGCCTCGCCGCGCTCGACCCACCCGACTTCGGTCCTCAGCAACGCGCCCGGGGAGACTGTCCGATTTCCGAACCTCCCCCCTGTGGGTGAGGTTCGGGGTGAAGGGTTGGTTGAGCCCCGATCGAGCGACCATCCTCCACGCTCACCCTCCCCCACAAAGGGGGAGGTGAACAGACACGCTCCGCGGGCTCGTGTGTTATCCGCATTCCAGTAAGTATCTGCACTGGCCGGCCAGAGACGGATGGCCCACATTCCCTGGGGCCTCGTGTGCCGTCAATCCTCGATTGACGGCACACGAGCCGCGGCTGGCTGTACCCGGATTTTCTAAGATGCGTGTCAGACGTTCGCGAACGGGTTCTGGAACTCGATCAGCCTGGCCGCGCGGACGAGCTCGGCGATGCCGCGGTCGAGGTCGATCGTGGTCTCGAAGCCCTTCTTGCGGATCTTCTCGTACGAGACCTCGTAGTTCCGCTGGTCGGCGTCGTGCCCCACCTCGGCGAAGTGGAGGTAGTAGTCGACGTGCTCGAGGATCTTGCGCGCGACGTCTTCCTTGGTGAAGTTCATCGTCTCGTGGCCGACGTTGTAGACGTCGTCCTTGACCTCGTCCCACGTCTCCAGGGCGAAGATGAACGAACGGGCCATGTCGCGGACGTGGACGAAGGTCCGCTTGAAGCCCCCCTCGTAGACGATCAGGTTGCGGTTCTTGACGGCCTGGTAGGTGAAGTCGTTGGGCATCAGGTCGAGCCGCATCCGGTTGCTGACGCCGAAGGCGGTGGCGAAGCGGTACGCGACGCTGTTGCCGGCGTCGAGGACCATCTGCTCGGCCGCGGCCTTGGTCTCGCCGTAAAGGGTGATCGGGGCGCGGGGCGTCTCCTCGTTGCAGACGTAGTCGGGGATCGAGCCGTAGATGCTCCCGGTCGAGGCGAAGAGGAACTTCTGGTCGGGCTTGCGGAGGCCCAGGAGGATCCGGGTGCCCTCGACGTTCGTCGCCTGGGCGACCTGCGGCTCCTTCTTGCAGGCGGGATAGCCGACGATGGCCGCCAGGTGGATGATCGCGTCCATGCCGTCGAGGGCCTTGCGGGCCCCGTCCGGCTCGGTGACGTCGCCCTTGATCAGCTCGAAGAAGCGGTTCTGGCAGCAGGGGAGCAGGCCTTGACCGCCGAACTTGGAGATTGTCGAGACCCGGACACGGTGTCCCTGGTCGAGGAGCATCGGGACCAGGGTCGAGCCGACGTAACCGGCTCCGCCGGTGACCAGGATTCGCATGGTGAGATCCATCCTTGGTGTTTTGGACGTGCCTGGAACGTCGAGGGTGAATGAGGGAAGCGGCGGCAAGACGTGACGGGCGGTCAACGCGCCAGGCCCCCGTCCTTGCGGCCTCAGGTTCGTTTGCGCTGGGGAACGGGCCGCCCCCCTTCCACCCGGGATCGCTCATCAGATCACCCGGGGTCGGCTCGTCCGGCGGGCGATACTATCGAATAGCCAGGCTAGCCTGTCAACGCCAACTTCACGCCGAGGGTTGAAGCGGGATGCAGGCCCGATCGATTGTCTCGCCGTTCTTCAGGAGGATCGAAAAATCGTGGGCTCGGGCGACGTCCGCTCCATTTTTTGGGCGACACCCCGCGATACTCGTCGCTGACAGGGCGAGGTTTTCGGTTTATAATCGAGGCGACCAGGAGGGTAACGCCCCACTCGATCGGAGGTCCGAACGAGGAACGCCGTGGCGACCAAGGCGTTCTCACCGCCGGGAGATTTGTTGGCGATGCCGGCAGAGAAGGACGACGAGCTGGGCACAAGCTCGGCGGGGTCTGGGCGGTTGATAACGGCTTCCAATGCTTCCCCGACACGTCCGCCAGGAACCGCAGGCCCGACGTCTCGTTCATTCGGCAGGGCGGATTGCCCGACGACCGCGTCCCCAAGGGTGACATCCGGATCGCACCTGACCTGGCGGTCGAGGTGATCTCTCCCAACGACCTGGCGGACAAGATCGAGCGGATGGTCCGCGTCCACCGCGGCGGCCGTTCCGGGGTTCTCTGTTCGAGGACGACGAGCTGTCGGGCGAGGCGGTCCTGCCCGGATTCCGCAGCCGCGTTGGCGCGATCTTCCCGCCTCCATCCGTTTAATGGAGTATAGACGGTCACGTCCGGCCGCCGTTTCTTCGAAAGGCTTCGCATGTGCGGAATCGTCGGCTACACGGGGCATCACGAGGCGAGCCCGATCCTGGTGGCGGGCTTGCGCCGGCTGGAGTATCGCGGCTACGACAGCGCGGGGATCGCCACGCTCGACCACGCTCGGCTGATCGTCCGCAAGCGCGCCGGGCGGGTCCGGGTGCTGGAGGAGACGCTCGAGGGCGAGCCCGCATCGGGCTCGTGCGGGATCAGCCACACCCGCTGGGCGACCCACGGGCCGGCCGACCGACCGCAACGCCCACCCGCACCTCGGCGGCCGACGGGCCGGCCGACGTCGCCGTCGTCCACAACGGCGTGATCGAGAACCACGCGACGCTGCGCCGCGAGCTGGAGGCGGAGGGGTTCGACTTCGCCAGCCAGACCGACACCGAGGTCATCGCCCACCTGATCGCCCGCGAGCTGGACGACGGCGACGACCTGTTCGAGGCCGTGCAGCGTGCCTTGCCCCGGCTGGAGGGGACCTACGGCCTGGCGGTCGTCAGCCCGCGGTGCCCCGGCCAGGTCGTCGGCGCCCGGCTCGGCAGCCCGCTGGTCGTCGGCGTCGGCGACGGCGAGCACCTGCTCGCCAGCGACCCGGTGGCGATCGTGCCGCACACGGCGCAGGTCGCCTACCTCCAGGACGGCGAGGTCGTCCGGCTGACCCCCGACGACTTCGAGATCCGCCACCGCGAGCACGGGCCGATCACCCCGCGGATCGACCGGCTCGACTGGAAGCCCGACGCGGTCGAGCTGGGCGGCCACGCCCACTACATGCTCAAGGAGATCCGCGAGCAGCCCGAGACGGTCGCACGACGCCTGCCGCGGCCGGCTCCGCCGCGCCGAGGCCACCGCCGCAGTTCGGCGGGCTGAACCTCACCGCCCGCCAGCTCCGCCGGGTCCGCCGGGTCGTCTTCGCCGCCTGCGGCACGAGCTGGCACGCGGCGCTGGTCGGCGAGTACCTGATCGAGCGGCTGGCCCACCTGCCGGTCGAGGTCGAGTACGCCAGCGAGTTCCGCTACCGCAACGCCCCGCTCGACGACCGCACGCTGGTCTTCGTCCTCAGCCAGTCGGGCGAGACGGCCGACACCCTCGGCGCCCTCCGCGAGGCGAAGCGGCAGCGGGCACCCGACCCTGGCGATCGTCAACACCGTCGGCAGCACGATCGCCCGCGAGGCCGACGGCGGCATCTACCTGCACGCCGGCCCCGAGGTCGGCGTCGCCAGCACCAAGGCGTTCTCGGCGCAGGTCGCCGTGCTGACGCTCCTGGCCCTCTACCTGGGCCGGCTCCGCCACCTCTCGTTCCCCGACGGCCTGGCCGTCGTCGACGCGATCGAGTCGGTCCCCGAGGCTGATCGGCCGCGTGCTCGCGACCGAGCCGCTGATCGCCGCGGCCGCCGAGCGGATCGCCGCGGCCCGGAGCGCCCTGTACCTCGGCCGCGACCTCCACTACCCCGTCGCGCTCGAAGGGGCCCTGAAGCTCAAGGAGATCAGCTACATCCACGCCGAGGGCTATCCCACCGCCGAGATGAAGCACGGCCCGATCGCCCTGGTCGATCCGCGAGACCCCCTGCGTCTTCGTCGCCCCCCGCGGCTCGCTCCACGCCAAGACGCTGAGCAACGTCGAGGAGGTCCGCGCCCGCCACGGCACGGTCATCGCCGTCGGCACCGAGGGCGACGACGTCGCTCGCCGCGCTCTCCGACGTCTTCCTGCCGATCCCCGACGTCCCCGAGGTCGTCCAGCCGCTCGTCTGGCCGTCGTCCCGCTCCAGCTGCTCGCCTACCACGTCGCCCGCCTCCGCGGCTGCGACATCGACAAGCCCCGCAACCTCGCCAAGAGCGTCACCGTCGAATAGGCGAGGGGACCCGCCTTAATGATGGACGGTAGATCTTCAGCCGAACAGTTTTGGGAGCGGGTCGGGCTGAGGACGTCTCGCCTCATCTCTTCGCCTCGGCCCTCAGCGCCCGGTAGGCGGCGACGGCCATTCGATCGCACGCTTCGTTCTCCGGATGGCCGTTGTGGCCCAGAACGAGCGTGACCTCGACTTGGTGCCGGGCGAGGAGTTCGTCGATCCGCTGCCAGAGGTCGAGGTTCACGACCGGCTGGAATTGACCGCCTTGCTTGCGCCGCCATCCCTGCGCCTTCCACCTGGGCATCCACTCCCGGATGCCTTTGCCGACGTATTCGCTATCGGTGATCAACTCCACCCGACAGGGGCGTTTCAGGATGGCCAATCCCTCGATGACCCCTGTCAGCTCCATTCGGTTGTTAGTCGTCGCGGGCACCGCCCCCGAGGCCTCGCGGACCCGTCCGCTCGCGGGGTGTTTCAAGATATACGCCCAGCCGCCGGGACCGGGGTTGCCGCTGCACGCGCCATCGGTGAAGAGCCGCACCTGGTCGGTCGAGGCCGTGGAATCCGTTGCCATCAGAACGATCCTCTCGCGCTGCGGGAAGCGACGACGAACACGCCCGGTGCACTCCACCTCCATCCGGGCAAGCGACTACTCTTCGGGAGCTCGGGCGACCACGTCGGGCGAGTGAGTCGCGTCTCCCTCGCTCACGATCCTACCAGGACGGCAACACACGCACCCGAAGGGTGAGGGGATCAATACTTCCGGACGACGCCGACGAGGACGCCGAGGATGTTGATGCGATCGCGGTAGATCGGCTTCATCGCCCTGTTGGCGGGCTCGAGGCGGACCCGGTTACGCTCGCGGAAGAACCGCTTCAAGGTCGCCTCGCCGTCCTCGTCTCGGACGGCGACGATCTGGCCATCACGAGCCTGGTCCTGGCGCTGGATGACGACGAAATCGCCGTCGGCGATATGCTCCTCGATCATCGAGTCGCCCGAGACGCGGAGGGCGAACTTGTCCTCGACCCCCTCCCACTCGGTGAAGGCGAGTTCCTCATCCTGCTCGATGGCCTCGATCGGCTGACCGGCGGCGATCCGGCCGACCAGTTTCAGGCCCGAGGGGCGCGCCGTGGTCGGGTCGTCGAGCAGTTGGATGGCCCGCGACATGTTGGGCTCGCGGTGGATCAGTCCTTTCTTTTGCAGCGCCTTGAGGTGGCACATCACCCCATTGGGGCTCTTGATCTGGAACTGGATACCGATCTCACGGACGGTCGGCCCATAGCCGCGTCCTTGGATCTTGCTACGGATGAAGTTGTAGATCTCCCGTTGTCGCGATGTCAGTGTGTCCACGTCGGCCATGGGTGGCGACTCCGATCTCGGAGAGAAGGACGGCCAGGGGGTGGCGAGGGTCCCAACATACGGACGATCACCAACTGACCTTTTGGTGGCCAATGTACACAAGTCGTCGTAGCGCACGCGAGAACATTTTCCAAGAATCCGGGCGTGGTAGGAAACCGCGCCGTTCTCGGCGGAGGAAAATCACGTAGGTGAGGAAGATCGGCGAGCAGGCGCGACTTCTTCCTTCCGGCGAACGGACGAATGGAGATCCCGATCAAAACCCACCGCCGAAACACTCCGGAGCGAGATCCTCTCGAGGATGGTTTTACATTTAATAAAATGTAAACATATAAATTTACTGCAATCAGGTCACGTCCTCGCCAGGGGATGAGGGCGTGCCCAAGGATGGCCGGGCGATCGATCTCTGGCGCGACGAATCGGGCCGTCCCCGCCAGAGGGATGGCCGGGGCCTTTCGGTGCGGCGGGGCTCGGGGCGTGGGGGGCTTGCCCCTTCGTGGCGGAGTTGGTTATCCTCGGCCCGTCCGGTCTGGACCATCGACCGGGCGATTCCAGTCTCCCGGGCGCGAGGTCTGCGATGGATCGATCCGGCGGACTCGCCGTTTACGTGACCAGCCACGGGTTCGGCCACCTGAACCGCTCGGTGGCGGTGATCAACCGGATGCCGCCCCAGATCCCGGTCACGATCCGGAGCCATCCGAACCTGTTCGACCATTGGCGCGAGCGGTTGCGGCGGCCGGCGACGCTGGAGCCGCACATCTCGGACGTCGGGCGCGTTGAGCCCTCCCGGCGACAGCGCCGCGACTGACGGCGAGGCCACGCTGGTGATGGCGACCCGGGTCCATGCCGAGGCGATGGCGCGGGTGGCGGAGGAGGGCGACAAGCTCCGCGACGAAGGCGACGGCGGCCGTCCTGTGCGACGTCCCCCCCGTGCCGCTCGTGGCCGCCCGCCGCGCGGGATTCCCGGGTTCCTGCTGGCCAACTTCACCTGGGCTGATATTTACGCCCCCCACGCGCGGCGGATCGGGGGCGACGCGCCCAAGCTGGTCGCCGAGCTGCGCCAGGCATATCGCCAGGCGACGGCCGCTCTTCCGGGCCGAGCCCGCGCTGCGGATGGCCGAGATCGCCCCGACGATCGAGGTGGGCATGGTCGTGACCCCCGGACACAACCGCCGCGAGCGAGCTGCGCAAGCGGCTCGGTCTGGCCGCGACCAACCGGCTTGTCTATTTCTACGTCGGCCGGTACGGGCAGGCGGACCTGGATTGGGGGCGGCTGGATCGCTGCAAGGACCGGGGCATCCACTTCGTCGGGTTCCACCCCCCGCCCGTCGGTCCGCTGGCGAACGTGCACGTCCTGCCGGCGACCGAGTGGACGGGGGCCGATCTGGCCGCGTCGGCCGATGTCCTCGTGGCCAAGGCGGGCTATGGCACCGCCTGCGAGGCGATGGTCGCCGGCACGCCGATGATCTATCCGCCCCGGACGGGCTTCGCCGAGCACCGCGCCCTGGACCGCGCCCTGCGGGCCTGGGGCGGAGGCGTCCCGGCCTCGGCGCGCGAGTTCGCCGAATTTCGCCTGGAACGGCTCCTGGACCGGGCCCTCGCGCTAACGCCCGGCCCACCCCCGTTCCCCTCCGACGGCGCAGCCCGCGTCGCCGAACGGCTCACGCAGACCTGTTCCTCGGCCCCGCCGAGGAAGCGGCCAGTCGTCTGAGGTTCCTCATTTCAATTTAACGCCAGCGGACAAGGCACGGTCAACGCGATGGACCGTGGCACGATCGACCTGCCCGAGACCTCGTTGGGGGTCGTCGGCTTCGGCGGCATCGGGGCCGCGATCGCGCGGCGGACCCTGACTTTCGGGATGGCCGTCCGCGCGGTGGACCGATAGCCCGTGGCCGGAAGCGCCCCCCCCCAGGGGTCTATAGCCCTGAAACAAGCGTGAGGAGAAGCTGCTTGGGACCTCACCTCTATGTTCAAAGGCCCTTGTCGAAGGCATTTGCGAGGAGGTTGTCGTTTTCGAGTGAGCGCTTCTCCGAATTCCATCGTTTCGGTTTATGCCTTGTTTCATAGGGCGCGGGTCACTGTCATCTCTATGTCAATCCTCGGATCACGCTTGTTTCAGGTTTAGCGCGAGCAACATGGCGATCCCTCCGTCAACAACGGCGATGTCTCTGAGATGGGATAGTTCCTCCCATGAGGCGGGGACCGGCCCTGATCGCGTATCTGATCGTCGTGCCAAGAGCGCCGTCGTGGGAAACGGCCAGCCAGACTTGCTTCACTGCTCCTCTTCGCCGACGGCTTCGTCCGCCCCCTTCCCGGCACCATGAACCGCAAGGTATGGTATGCCCTGATCACCTGGGACGGCGGCGAGGTCGTCAAGGCGAGCGACCTGCCGAAGCCTCCCGGATCGGACCGCTCCAAGGCACGAAAACCATGACAATGCGCGTGAGGACCATGATCGCGGCCCTGAGCCTGGCCTCCTGGACCCTGCCGGCACTCGGCGACGACAGGCCAAAGGTGACGACGGAGGATGATCTCGTCTATACGAAAGTCGGCGACACCGAGTTGAAGATCGACCTGGCGCGTCCCTCCGAAGGCGACGGGCCATTCCCCGCAGTACCTGGTGATCCACGGCGGCGGCTGGCGCGGGGGTGACAAGGCCCAGATGCGCGGGGCCCTGGCCGAGTTCGCCCGACGGGGCTATCTTGCGGTCTCGCCGCAATACAGGTTCTGCCCCAAGGACACCTTCCCGGCCCAGGTGCACGACGTCAAAGCGGCCGTCCGCTGGCTGAAGAAGCACGCCAAGAATTACAAGGTGGACCCCGACCACATCGGCGCGATCGGGTTCTCGGCCGGGGGGTACCTGTCGCTGATGCTCGGCCTGACCGGACCCGACGACGGCTTGGAGGGCGATCATCCCAGCGACGCTCCGAACACCCGGATCCAGGCGGTCGTCAACTACTTCGGCCCGACCGACTTCGCCGCCGGCGACATCCCCGAGCACACCCAGTCGATCCTCAAAGATTTCCTGGGCGGGACACCTAAGGATAAGGAGAAGTCCGCGGCCGCGGCCAAGGCGTCCCCCGTGACGTACGTCACCAAGGACGACCCGCCGATCCTGACCTTCCAGGGGACCAAGGATGGGCTCGTCCCCTACACTCAGGCGATCAGGCTGACCGACGCGCTGACCGACGCGGGCGTCCCCGGCCGCGTCGAGTTGCTCATCGGCGCCGGGCACGGTTGGCGCGGCGACGACATGAAGCACACGATGGGTGAGAGCCTTCAGTTTTTCGATCGCTACCTCAAACCGACGCACCCCTGACCGGAGGCCGGCCGAGGCGCGGCATTCGAGGACCCACCGGGGTCATCGCGACGTGGCCATGGCCCTCGCGATGCGACAGGCCCGAGACCTTGCCCGCGACCCTCACTCGTCGAGGTGCCGCTCTCGGCGCGCCGCACGATCAACGAGACGGGACGCGAGGCCGGGCCGTTCACCCAGACCGAGACAGGATCAACCGTCCCTCCTGGCCGAATTGCCGGCCCTGCACTCCCATGCTCGCCCCGCCGACGAACCACGGTGCGGCGGGGGGATGGAAGGACGGCGCCACCTCGGTCTTGCCAGTGCTGTTGTCGTCCCGGGCACTGGCATCGCCATGCCCGCAGCGCCAAACGCATACTTCCTTTGTGGAAGGTGGAAAAGCCGACGACAATCTCGAAACCTGGCAAGAGCATCGCGTCGAGATTGGAAAGGGCCGGATCGAGCGCGGCCAAGACCGGACGGCATCATCGGGCTTGTGAAGATAAGTGAGATAATTAGAAGACAATCATCCTCGACATATTATCTTTAACGACCGTGTAAAGAGCAAAAAACCGGCAGAAAATCGGGATTCCGTAAGTCATTTAGAAACCCGTGCTTACGCTAGACACGACGACCCAGGCTCTTGCGGGCAGTCCCTTGCAGCGCCTTCAAGAAACTTCGAGATTATAGCCCGTTGTACGGTCATCGGTTATCTTGGGACCTCCGCGCCGCGGCGAGAAACTCCCCGAGCCGAATCCCCCTCCTGGCGGCGCCACCCCTTGCACGCGCCCGAGACTCCGACTCCAATGAGGAGTACAGAGCGAGTGGGCGATCCTCCGAGAGGGAGACCGGAGCATGGGTTTCGTCGAGAGCTTTGGCCACGCCATGATCGAGGCGTTCCTGGAGGATGGCGACCTCCACTTCCTCCGCGACCGCGACGGCGATTACGTCGTCGAGTTCGGCTACGACGAGGAGATCGCCGGCCATCCCCGCTTCCTGCTCGCGGCCACCGGCGACGACCACGAACAATATTGCATGCGCGGCGATACGATGCGGCGCATTCCCCGATCCGACTGGGACCGGATGCTCCGCCTCTGCAATGAATGGAACGCCCTCTACAAGATGCCCAAGGTCTATCTCGAGGTGGACGACCCGAACACCTCGGCGACCGGCCGAGTCGTCTGCGAGCAATGGCTCAACCTGGAGGCGTGCATCCACCAGGAACTGGTCAACCAACTGACGAGCACGTTCTTCTCGGCCTGCTTCGGATTCTGGCGGTGGATACAACGACAGAACGACTTGCACGCCCTCGGCGACCTCGAACAGGACCCTCCAGAGGATCTCCCCTCGGACGAGGGCGAAGCGTGAGGAGTCGGATCGCCTCGCGTGGAGGCCCCGGAAGCCAGGGCCATCCGAGGAGAGTGGGATTCCGGAGCCGTGCGGTCCGATCTTAATACGCGTCCCGGAACGATCGTGCCCCCCACCGGGGGCGGCGGCATTCCCTTGAGGGAGGCCCGCCGCTCTCGGCGGGCACAAACGTCCCGGGATGCGTATTACTTCAACGGCCCGATACACGGCTAGAATACCGAGGTTTTTCGAGGAAGTTGCAAGTGGTTGTCTGGAAATGACTTACGCCGATAGATCCCGCGCAAACTCTGGGCTATCAACCACTTGTGGCATCTCAAGTTTCGCCTATATTCTAGCCGTGTATCGGATCGTTGTATTACTTGAGGGCGGCCGCGGAAATCGGCCAGTGGTCGGAGCGCCGGTCGTGCGCCTTCTGGAAGGCCCGCTCGCGCTCGAGCCGGGTCTGCTCGTAAAGATCGAGGTAGAGCTGCTCCTCGACCTCGGAGAAGACCTGTCCCCGGCGTCCCATGACGATCCGGGCCGTCGCGAACATCTGTTCCAGGGGGAAGCCGGGGGCCACGCGGCCGTACAGGACCGCCGCGAACGACGGGACATGCTTGGGCAGGAGCGGGCCGGCCGGCAGGAGGTTGCACATCACGCCGATCGCCGTCCCCGTGTTGAGCATGCTGCCCATCCCGGTCCGGGTATGGTCGCCGACGAAGCAGCCGACCTTCGCCTGGCCGGTCGCCACCTGATCGCCGCCCAGCGGCACGTAGACCTCGCCGTAATCGTTACGGAGGTCGCTGTTGGACGTGATCGCCCCGAGGTTGACCCATTCGCCGACGTAAGCGTGGCCCAGGAAGCCCTCGTGATACTTGTTCGAGAAGCCGTGCACGATGCTCTGCTCGACCTCGCCGCCGATCCGGCAATGGGGGCCCAGCGTCACGCCGCCGCGGAGGTTGGCGCGGAACAGGTGTGTCTCGCGGCCGATGTAGCTCGGCCCCTCGACCCGCGTGAACGGCTGCACGACCGCGCCGGCGGCCACCGTGATTGGCCCGTTGGTCGTGTCGAAGACCGTGAACGGATCGATCCGTGCCGTCTCGTGGATGAAGAGCCGGCTGGCCGGGCCAACCAGCGCGGCCGTCGTGAGGTGGCGGTTGCTCAGCCCGACCTTACCCTCGGTCGCGAAGTCGCGGACCAGGTGGTCGGCATTCTTGGCGACGAGATCCCAGGGGCGATGGATCCACTCGCCGCCGAGCTCCCGGCCGCAGAGCTTGACGGCCAGCTCATCGAACCAGACCCCGACGCCGTTGGGCTCCAGTGCGACGGCCTGCTCCGGCCCGACCAGCGCGCAGGCGGGTTGGCCCGCGCAGCGGCCGAGCCACGGACCCCGACCCGTCGGCGGCTCGAAGTCGGCGGGGGGAACCCAGCGGCCATTGACCACGAGCACCGGCCCCCGCGCCAGCCAGCCGCGGTCGTTGACCGCGGTGTGCGGGTCACGCGCCTTCTGGATCGCGGCCAGGTACGGCCGGATCACCACGCCCCGGCGATTCGGCCCCTGACCAATCCCGAAGGCACGGGCAATCTTGCTGCCGAGCGCACCGGACCCCAGGAGCAGATCGAACACCGGACGAGTCAGCGTCAGCGGCTCGAGACCGGCGACCGCGTTGTCTTCGACCAAGCAGAGTCGCATTGCTCCCTCCGTTTCTGGTCCTGGATGCGTCGCGAAAACACCCGAAAACTCCCGATTCGGGTCCTCGAGCGCCTTTCAAGATGAATTGCTAGAACGATGTGGTGGTCCGGATTATAACGACCAGCCCACAAAATCCACCAGATCGGAAGTCTTTTACCTGTTGTGATTCACAATTTGCAAAAACTGTAAAAAATCGGCATCCAGGTCGAGCAGCGCGACCGTCCATGCGGCCGCACGATGGAGGGCGCCTGGATTGATCAGACGCGTCGGTCCCTCGCGCACGTCGGTCCGGCGATGCGAGTGGCCGAATAACAGATAGTCGGGGGATCGGGCCGCGAGGCGACGGACTTCCTTGGTCAGATCGCCGTGCGTCACCGCGATCCGCCGTCCTCTCAGGGTCAACTCGCCCGACCGCCCGAGGCAGACGCCCCCCACGTCCGTCATCGCTCGGCGCAGGGGCTCTTGATCGAAGTCATTGTTTCCAAAGACGTAATAACCGGGGAGGCCGGCGCATTCGTAGACCACGTCCGGCCCCGTCAGGTCGCCGCAATGGATCAACGCCTCGGCCCCTTGGGTCATGACCAGGCTCACGGCGGACCTGCTGCGGGCGAGCTGGTCATGCGTATCAGCAAGGATCGCAATCCACATTCTCCACTCCCGTGGGGACGAGTCCCGGTTCGCCCCTGCGGCGTGTCGCCTGACACCCACAGCGAGAGGGTCCTATGCCCGCCCGAGGGTTGGGTGGGCGCACGATCGCTCGCATGACTTCGGCCGGTCGCGGGGAGGGTGGCAGACTGGCCCGCCTCCTGGCACGCCGCTCCCCATCCCGGTTTCCCCCGCGCCGCGCGGGGAGATAACCCATGTCCGTCGCGATCCAGACCCAGCGCCCGAATCCCGCCGACTCCCTCTCAAATGCTCCTTCGATGACTCCGTCGCATTCAGCCTCTCACATCCTCGAACCCCCCCGAACACCGAGCGCCGGAGCGTGAGGAGCCCGAGTTGCGATGGGGTCGCCTTGCCGAAGATCCCGACGCGGGGTGGGTCGGGCCGCCTCTCTGGAGCAACGAGTTGTCCATAGTCGGAGCCAGAGTTGAGCGGTCGGGTCAGGATCTCTTCCTGGGACACCGGAGGCCCCACCGCCCCGTTCTATCGACCTTCCCTTGGTGTGCGCACGTCAGAAAACGCCTCTGAACTTCGGACCGGACGTCCCGTCGATTTCCGACACCTGGCTCGCCTGTCCGGCGAGTGAGGTGTCCGCAACGAGGGGTGATGACGAGCCAGACAGAAACGCCCCCGGTTCAGAAATCCTGAAGACCTGAGACATTTGAT
This sequence comes from uncultured Planctomycetaceae bacterium, assembly GCA_963803395.1. Classification (GTDB taxonomy): domain Bacteria; phylum Planctomycetota; class Planctomycetia; order Isosphaerales; family Isosphaeraceae; genus JAFANO01. Next base: position 86,837 of record CAWDND010000055.1, on the reverse strand, counting down.
TGTCCGATTGAAACGGGCCGGTCGGGGCCGAAGACGGATCAGGTAGGAGCGACCACGTCGGTGATCTGGATCCTGGTCAAAGACTGCCGGTGTCCCTTGCGCCGCCGATAATTCTTGCGTCGCCGAAATTTTTGAATAACGATCTTATTATCGCGAAACTGGTCGACGATCTTGGCGACGACCCGAGCACCCTCGACGACGGGAGTGCCGATCGTCGCTTCACCATTACCAGCGATGAGCAGGACCTTGGGAAAGATGAGTTCGGTACCGGGCTCTCCATTGCGTCGATCGATGACGATGCGGTCCCCTTCGCTCACCCGAAACTGATGGCTGCCGTCTTCAATAATCGCGTACATTCCCTCAAAGCTCCTCGCGGCCCTGGCCGGGATTGCCACGGCCTGAGTCCGATTTCTTACTGCCATTGTCGGCCCACGCCAGGAGCCCGATCCTGCTTGGTGAGGTCGAGGGACGACATGGAAAAGAGTGAATTATAGCCCCTCCTCCGCTCCGGGGTAAAGAGGCTCCTCAACGCGAACAGGGGAGAAGAGCCCCCCTCCAGGAAGAGGGGGGAGCGGAGATCAGGTCGGAAGTGAGCCACTCACCTGATCAAGGCATCCGCCGGTTGATGAGCGTGGGCAGGAGGAGGAGCCTGACCTCGCCGTTGTTGCCGTCGAAGCAGTCGATCTGGAGGTGCTCGGCGGGGGCATCCTCCTCGGCGCGGATGTGGATCGTCATATTGGCTTCGCTCTCGATCCGGGCGATCTCGCGCCGCTTGCGGTTGTTCAGGTAAGAGGCGACAGCGGGAGCGACGCCGATGTTGACCCGGCGGATGTCGTCGCGGTGCGAGGCGAGGGCCAGGAGCCGCATGACGTCGATCGACATGCTCTCGACGGTCTTGACGACCCCGGCACCGCCGCAGTGGAGGCAGTCCTCGTAGACCGACCGTTTCAGACTCGGCCTGATCCGCTGGCGGGTCATCTCGATGAGGCCGAAGGCGCTCATCCGGAGGACCTTCGTCCGGGCCCGGTCGCGCTTGATCGCTTCACGGAGGGCCTTCTCGACGCCCCGGCGATGCCGCTCGTCGCGCATGTCGATGAAGTCGTTAACGATCACGCCGCCCAGGTCCCGGAGCCGGAGTTGTCGCGCAATCTCCTTGGCGGCCCGGAGGTTCATCTCATAGGCCGTCCGCTCGGCGTCGTTCTCGACCCGGAAGTTGCCCGAATTGACGTCGATGGCGACCAGCGCCTCGGTCTGGTCGATGACGATCGAGCCCCCTTCGGGCAGCGGGACGTGCCGGCGCTGGATCTTGGCGATCTCGTCCTCGATGCCGTACTTGTGGAAGAGGGGGACCTTCTCGTCGTAGAGTTTCAGGTGGTTGACGAATCGGGGCATGACGTTGCGGAGGAACTCCTGGGCGCGCTCGAAGGCCGAGGGCTCGTCGATCCAGATGGTGTCGATCTCGGACGTGAAGATGTCGCGGATGGTCCGCGTGATCATGTCCGATTCCTGGTAGATGGGCGCGGGGGTCCTGACCTTTTTGATCCTCCGGAGGATGACCTTCCAGAGCCGGAGCAGGTAAGCGAGATCGCGGGCCAGTTCGCGCTTGGTGCGCTCGAGCCCGGCGGTCCGGACAATGAACCCGAGCCCCTTCGGGGGGTTCAGCTCGTTCATGATCTCGCGGAGCTTGCGCCGTTGCGCCTCGTCGGCGATCTTGCGCGAGACGCCGACGCGATTCAGGCCCGGCATCAACACGAGGTAGCGGCCGGGGATACTGATGTAGGTCGAGAGCGTGGGACCTTTGGTCCCGATGCTCTCCTTGATGACCTGGACCAGGACCTCATCGCCCCGTCGAAAGATCTCCTGGATCGGCGGCTTGACCGTCCCTCGGCCGCGCACAAACCGGCCCCCGCCGCGTCCGGCTTCGGCTTCGGCTTCGCGGTCGTCGCCGCGGCGCGGGTGAGCCTCGATCGGCTCGCGGAAGCCCATCTCGCGCCTCCAGTTCGGCGATCTCGGCGATCTCCTTGCGGATCTCCTCTTCGAGCTCGGGGTCGATCCCTTCCTCGACGACGGGGGAAGCGGGCTCCTCGCGAAGCTCCTCGACGCCGGTCTCCTCCTCGAACTCGTCCCCCAGGGGCTCGTCGCCGAAGTCGAATTCATCCAGCAAGGTGGCGCCCTCCACCTCCGCGCTGCCGTGCTTCACCTCGTCGCGCTCCAGGATGGGCTCGGGTTCCTCGTGCTCGTCCTCTTCGAGGTCGCGCTCGAAGTCCTCGGCCGAAGGTGCGGGGGCCGATTCGCGCTCGGGTCGCTCGCGCTCGCGGCGGCGACCCCGACGGCGACGCCGCCGGCGCGGTCCCTCCAGCTTACCGGCCTCGGCCGGACCCTCCTCCAAACCGGGTTCGATTTCCACGTCGGCATCGAGTTCGGACTCGGCCGCCTCGTCCGACCAGTCGATCGAGGGGAGAGCCGGGTGATTGATGTCGAACGCCGGTTCGGGGGCCCGGTATCGTTCGCGGCGAGGGACGTAGCCCGGCTCGCCCGCGCGGTCGTGGGGCTTGGCGCGGGGCGGCTCCGGATCTGGGGCCCGGACGCGCTCGGGTTCGCAGGCCCGGTCCCGGGGCCGCTCGGGCTCCAGCTCAGTCGGCCGGTCGGGGGCGAGGCCTCTCGGCCGATCGGCGACCGATTCGCGCGGCCGCTCCGGCTCGCGCTCGCCGCCTCGCGAGCGGATCGCGGCCCGCCCGCCCCGGCACGGGGCGACTCGGAGGGCTCGTCAGGGATCGGCTCGGGCTCCACGTTTAAGAACTCGGCTTCGGGTTCGACCTCAAATGCGACTTCCGGCTCGGCCGGCCGAACCGGCCGGCCGCGCCCACGCGGCCGGCGGGGTTCACGGGCGGAGGGCGGCTCGGGTTCGGGTTCGGGTGCGACGTCGAGGGGTTCCGGAGGGGTTCGGAAGCGGCCCGCTTCCTCGAAACCGAAATCCAGCGGGCGCGCCGGGGGTGAGGGAAGCCGCGAGCGTTGCGTGCGACTCGGCGGCAGGTCGGGGTCGAACGATTCAGCCACCCGGCCGATCCGGCCGCGCGGCTCGTCCACCTCGGCGGGACGCGCCTCGCGCTCGGTGGTCCGTCCGGGCACCGACTCCTCCGCCCAGGACAGGGAGGGCGCCTCGGCCCGGACGCGACGAGTCTCGTCGCGCTCCAGGGGCTTCGATTCCGCGCGCGATGCCGGCTCGGCGGGACGAGGAGGGGGCGGCGGTGACCAGTTCTCGTCGAGCAAGCCCTCGCCAAAGCGACGCGGCTCGGAGCGGTCGCGCCGGCCTCGCTCGGAACGGTCGGGACGGTCACGATCCCGTTCGCGAAAGCGCTCCTCGAGGCGGGGCGGCGGCGGAGCGGCGTTCAGGTCGCGGTCCTCGATCGTGCGGCCACGGCGACGATCATCTCGCTCCCGCCGGTTGTCGCGGGGACTGGCCTCGGGCTCGTCTATCTGGTTCCGGTAATAATACTGCGGCTCCACGTCGGAAACGTGGAGGAACCCATTGCGGCCGACCGAGAAATCGACGAACGCGGCCTGGATCGCCGGCTCGAGGTTGACGATCCTGCCCTTATAGATATTGCCGGTATAGCTCTCGTGACTTGTCCGCTCGACGTAAAGCTCCTCGAGAACACCATCTTCGACGATGGCGATGCGGCATTCCTCGGGCTGGAGCACGTTGATCAGCATTTCTTTCTTCATGCGGGGTGTCTTTCTGACACGATCACGGTTGGCATTGATCGGGTAAAGGGGCACCTCGGTCGCCGTCGCGTCTGGCGAGTGGGGTTGATCGCGAATCGTGCGAAGCACTCGTCGATGGCCACTCCCGGCCGGGGCCCACCGCGGTCAAGGGACCAGTTCCACTTCGGTACGAACCAGAACGGTCCCTCGTCCCAACACGTCGCGTAGGCCGAGGGCGTCGATCAGTTCCTCGGGCCGCGCCGAGCCGTTGGGGGTCATTTTCATCCGGAATCGGAGCATACCAAGCGGGTCGATCTCGGCCCCGAGCACGAACGGTCGCAGGTCAATCGCGATGTCTTGGTCGCGATCGGGCCGATGTCGGGTATAGGGCCAGGACGTGCTAGCCAGCAGTGTGGCCAGGCGAGCCCGTGTGACATTCTGGCGGTCGGCTGGGACTTCGAAGGCGTACTGGACGGCCCCGGCCTGCGCGGCGCGACCGCGGGCCACCGCTTCGGCATCGAGCCAGTCGAGTCCGGGCGGGGTCGCCGCCGAAAGGCGGCGGAGGACCTCGGCCGGCTCCAGCGGCTCGGTCAGGTCCAACTCCACCACCTCCCTGCGCCCTTCGATCCCCAGCGCCAGCGCCAGCGGGAACACGAGCTTGGGACGCGGGTTGAACCCCTGGCTCATCGCCATCGGAATCTGCGCGCGGCGTACGATCCTTTCCAGGCAGCGCATCAGGTCATGATGGCTCACCAGACGAAGATCGCCACGCTTGGCGAATCGGAGTCGCACCTTGGTCGCAGTCATCATTTTGGTGCGTTCGGGCCCGCAGCGGGCCGCATCACATCTCGGTCGGGCCTGGCCCTGAGCTGGCAAAGCCGCACGCGACCGACGGGAGAAAAAAGAATTCGGGTCGGTCTCCTGGGAGCGATCTCGGCCCCGAGCCGAAACCACGGTTCGGTTGCTGGTCTGGCCCGTGGGAGCCGCCGGCGCTCCGTGTTGGGGACACCGAGAGCTCACTTCGCACAGGCATGACGCGCCCGACACTGGTAAAAGGAGAAAGAGGGTGTCGGGTGCGAAGGGATGGTTCGGTTCCCCATCAGTCGTCTTGTTCCTTGACCAGGAGGGACGGGCTATCGGGCAAGGCCAGACGCAGCGCGTCCTGGAGCCGCGCGACGATGGCCTGTGAGAGCTGCTGGCGGAGTGCCTCTTCGGCGATCACCCGCGCCTGATCGACGCGGATCGCGCGGATCACCCGCTTGACCTCGGGCAACTGATGCGGTGGCATGCTCAACTGGCGCACACCCAGGCCCAGCAGGAGGATGGTGAAGATCGGCTCGCCGCCCATCGCCCCACAGATGCTCACCTCAATCCCGTGTGCCTTGGCCGCGTCGACCACCATGGCGATCAGGCGGAGCACGGCCGGATCGGCGGCGCAGTACAGGTTCGCGACCGTCTCGTTGGTCCGATCGACGGCCAGGGTATATTGAATCAGGTCATTGGTTCCGATCGAGAAGAAATCCACCTCCTTTGCCAGTTGATCGGCCATCACGGCGGCGGCGGGCACCTCGACCATGATCCCGACCGGCAGGTCGGCGCGGATCGCGGTCCCCTCGGCGATCAGCTCCGAAGCGACGTCGTCCAGGATCGCACGGGCCTGGCGGAACTCGCTCAGCGTCGAGACCAGGGGAAACATCACCCGGATGTTTCCTAGGACGCTGGCTCGGAGGATCGCGCGAAGCTGGGTCCGGAACAGCACCGGGTCGCGCAGCAGGAGACGCAGACTCCGCAGCCCGAGCGACCGGGTTCGGCTCGGCGTAGCCGGCGCTCTGGTAGGAGACCAGCTTGTCGGCGCCCAGGTCGAGGGTCCGGATCGTCACCGGATGGCCCTGCAACGACCGGACGACGGCGGCATAAGCCTCGAACTGCTCCTGCTCGGTCGGCGGCCGGACGGAGCTGAGGTAGAGAAATTCGGTCCGGTACAAGCCGACGCCGAGGGCACCCCGCTCGAGGCAGGCGGCGACCTCGCCGGGGAACTCGATGTTACCCCAGAGCCCGACCTCGATCCCGTCGAGGGTCTTGGCGGGGAGGTCGGCCAGCCCGGCCAGGCCTTTGAACCAGGCGGTCCGCTCGACGGCGGCGCGGCGGTAGCGCGCTCCTGGGTCGGCGGGTCGGGATCGAGGACAACGAGGCCCTCGTCGCCGTCGATGATGACCATTCTGCAGGGGCGGGCGCGGTCGAGGAACCGGCCCAGGCCGACCACGGCAGGGATCTCCAGCGCCGCGGCGACGATGGCCGTGTGGCTGGCCCGCCCGCCGGCCTCGGTGGCGAAGCCCAGAACCCGCTCGGGGTCGAGCCCCGCCGTCTCGCTGGGCGACAGGTCGTGCGCCAGGACCACTGTCGGCTCGTGCAGCATATCCATCACCCGAGTGGGCCGCTGGCCCAGGAGCTGGCCGAGGATGCGATGCTGGATGTCGCGGACGTCCGCGGCGCGCGCGGCCAGGTGCGAGTCGGTCAAGCTTTCGAGCCGGTTGGCGTGGCCTTCGAGCACCTCGCTGACGGCCTCTTCGGCGGCCACGAGATCGCGCTCCACCCGCAACCGGGCGTCGCGGCGCAAGGTCGGATCAGCGATCATCCGCGCATGCGCGGCCAGGATGGCGGCATACTGCAGGCCGAGCCGATCGCGGGCCTCGGTCTCGGCGACCTCCGCCTCGCCGCGCGCCGACTCCAGGCCGCAATCGAGCCGTTCGAGCTCCGCCGCGACCGACTCGGCCTGGATCGTGCGACGCGATACCCGATGGCCGCGGTGGTCAAGGACCACCACCGGGCCGATCGCGATCCCAGGGCTGACGGCGATCCCGCGCAGGGTTTGCATCGTCATAGGTTGCGCCGCGGGCCGCGCATCAAGGCCCCACTCCTGGCGTTGGATCGAGGGTCTGGCCCGAGGGCCCCGGCGGCGGGTGGAAGGGGCCCTCCTGGCACGCGGTTCCGGAGGCTGGGAATCCCGCGCCTTCATGGGGGGGGCTCCTGGTCGTCCTCGGTCTCGAAAAACCCCGCCGAGACCAATTCGGCCAGCGCCGCAATGGCGGCCTCGGCATCGGGGCCACACGCCTCGAGATCGAGCCGGGTACCGCATTCGGCGGCCAGGGATGTCAGGTCGAGGATGCTCTTCCCATTGAACTCATTACTATTGTGGAGAACTCGGACTTCGCACTGGAATTGCAGAGCCAGCTTGACGAACTTGTCGGCGGGCCGCATGTGCAGTCCGAGGCTGTTGATGATCTCGACTTGGCGGCGGGCGACGGGCGGATCTTGGCTCATCGGCGGCTCGGTCGGCCTGGGCACAAGAGACCATGGGGTGAACGCGCCGACGGTCTCAGGCCGTGTGTCTCGGTTGGTTCCCATCCCTCCCCCCACCACGAGGATGGGGGGGACACCAACGATCTCGCCCCCCGCCCGGGGTTGGGGCGTTGTCCGTCCCCTAACCATCCCGTGGCAGGACGTGGATGCGGCGCTCAAGGCGTGCCCTGGTCGGCTTCCTCAAGCAGCTCGATCACGTTTTCCCGTGTCTTCGCCTGACGGAGGAAGCTGACGAAGCGCTCGTCCTTCAGGTGTCTCGAGATATTTTCCAGGGCCCGGAGGTGATCGCCAGGTTGATTGGGAGGCGAAATCAGCAAGAAGAGGATGTCCACCGGCTCGCCGTCGAGCGCAGCGAAATCAACCCCACGCCGCGAGAGAGCCACGGTCCCGATCAGGCGATTGACGGTGGGGTGTCGGGTGTGCGGGACAGCCACGCCTTGACCGATGCCGGTCGAGCCGAGTTCCTCACGACCAAGGATCGCACGGGTCACGCTGTCCAGATCGCCATCCGCGAGGCGACCCGCCTGGCTGAGACTCCGAACGATCTCTCGAATTGCTTCCTCTTTGCCGCTCGCTTGCAGGTCGACGAGAATCGCCTCACGAACCACGAAATCCGAAAGCTTCATCCGGCCCTCCATCGACGTGCCGCCGGGCCGGCAACCCGCGCCGGGACTCGGGGCTTCAGGGCGACTCGCCGGGATCATTCAACCCTCGGTGACATCGCCCATTCAACGCGGCGCTCGCTCACACGGGCTGGGGGGACTCAAGGCTAGGAACGGTTGAACGCACCCAAACAGGTCATGCCGACTCCGGCGGCTCGGGGAGGTTGGGCGATTCGGGAGCGATCCCCCCCAGGGCGATGTCTCCCTTGTGATTCTGGACCCTCTCCTTGTACCGGCGGAGCTGATGTTCGATTTTATGAACGCACTGATCCATCGCCGCTTCTGGGGACGGCCCTTCCTCGCGGGCGACGAAGTCATGTTTGTGCTCGGCCGAGACGAAAATTTCCACCTGCCAGGCGTGTTTATGGTGCTCGACCTCCACTTCGATCGCCATCAGCCGACCGAAATATTTGAGCAGTTTTTCCGCTTTCTCGTGGAGGTAACCTTGCTGCTCCGGCTCTAAACCGCCGTGGCGGGTTGAGATCTCGATGTGCACCCGTCCGCTCCTTGCCTAGTCATCCCGCCTGCCCGGGACAGCATCCCAGGCGCTATAAAAAGGATAACTCAGCAGGGCCGGTGCGGTCAAGACATCACCGGGCTGCGCCGTCCCTTTTGTCCCTTCCCTGAAGAAGCGACGGATCAGCGGGGGAAGGGGCTACCGCGTCGCCGGCGGATGCCGTATCATTTGAGCCGATCGTGCGCAGACCCGTGGCCGCTCGCACGGTCGGTCCCGGGCGGCGGTCTTCTTGTACGACATCGCGGTGGCGACTGGGGCAGTTCGACGTGATGAAGGCGGCGATCGCGCGGCTCTCAGGCGACCGGCGGTTGCAGGCTGTTCTGGTGGCCTTCTCGTTCGCCGCGTTCATCCGAGGGGGCGGCCGGGTTCGGCGCACCGGTGGCGATCTCGGCCGCGTTCCTGGTCGGGCTCGGCTTCCGGCCGTTCCAGGCCGCCTTGCTCTGCCTGATCGCCAACACCGCCCCCGCGGCCTGGAGGCGATCGGCACGCCGATCCTGACCTTGAGCAAGGTGACCGAGCTGGACGTCGAAGCGCTCAGCGGGACCGCCGGGCGGATCTTGCCGCCGCTCTCGTTCCTGATCCCGTTCTGGCTGATCCGGACGATGGTCGGCTGGCGCGAGACGATCGTGGTCTGGCCCGCCTTGCTCGTCATCGGAAGGACGTTCGCCGCCCTCCAGTTCTCCCCTGCCCCCGAGAGATTCTGCCGAGGCGTGGCCTCCGCCTGCATCTCGCTGGGGGCAATCGTGCCGGCCATCATGTTCTGCTTCGCGTGGCTGGGCAGCGATCGTGCCGGCGTGACCGAGACGGTCTGGATCGTTTCCGCCAGCATGCCGGCGGACCACCTGTACGGCTCAAGCGCCAGGCGAGCGGCGACGCGGGCGAGTCGAAGTCCGATGGGAAGCCGACGCTCGCTCCCGAAGCCTATGACGCCATGGGCCGAAGCGGCTGATCCCTCGCGCGCGACTCCGGTCGCGGCCCAGAGTGCCATCAGCGGCTCGAGCGGGATGTGAAACCGCGCCGACACGATCGTGCAGGTGTGGAACATCGCGATCAGGACCGCCGTCAGCATCGTCGGTTCCAGCCGTCGCCGCAATCCCGGCCCCGCGAGCAGCCACCCCAGTGCGGCCAGGATTGTCAGGGCGATATGGGTCGCGCGATAGAGGGTGTTCCGCGTCTTGGGATTTGTCTCATCGAAGAGCCAAAAAGAGCGGAGTCGCCGCAGACAGAGCTGGGCATAACGGCCGGGTTCGGCACGGAGGTCGTCCAGGGCCCGTCGGAAAAGGAGACGCGATCGCTTGGGCTCGGAGACCGATCCAAGCGCACGGTAATCGGCCGTCGTCAGCGCGATGTCGTCGAGAGATCCGGCCTCGTGTCGCGCGACCCAAAGGGATTCGTTGACGCTCTGGAGATCGCCGCGTCCCCGCCTCAGCGCGCAGTTCGACCGACGCGCGGACGACCTTGTCAGTCCCCTCACTCATCGCGCAGTTGCCCTGCCAGAAGGCATAGCCGAACGTGCTCTTGATCAGAACGAGCTCGCCGTGGACCCGGGCATTCCGGGCAATCCAGGGGGCCACGCCCAGGGCCGACGTCAGCACGATCAGGGCGACCGGCCGGGCCGCCCGGCGGAAGCCCTGACCCCGGACAACGGCCCAGCCGACCCCTGGCAAGGCCAGGGCGAGAATGGGGTCGGTCAGGACGAGTGTGGTCAGGATCAGGCCCGACGCCAATGCGTCGCGATCTCGGCCTGTCCGACCGGCCCGGTAGGCCGAGCTCAGGGTCGCGGTCAACAGGGTCGCGGCGAGGAGCGCGACCTGGACGTGAGTCGCCGCGTAGACCAGGGTCGGATGCAAGGTGGCGATCAGGCCGGCCAACCACGCCGAGCGGTGAGACCCCGGCGCGACTTCATGGGTCAGCCTCATGACGACGAAGACCAGTAGTCCCCCCAGGGCGGCCTGTCCGAGCTGGAGCAGGAGCAGGGCGAGGGGCGTCGCCACCCCCCCCAGCGCATAGGCCCCGGCGACCAGGAACGGATAAATCGGCGCTTGCTGAGAGGTCGGCCCCTCGGCCCCGAGGAACTGGACCGAGAAACCGCGGCCTGCCAGCAGGTTGGCGGCGATCTCGCCGTGTTCGTAGGTGCTATTGGGAGTTGTGTGGCTCTGCAAGATCAGGATCGCGGCCACACGAACCGCGATCGCCAAGATGATCAAAACCCAATCCCCGCGGCGGATGGGCATCCTTGCCGACTCCATCCATTTTGAGAGGAACCGCCTCACTTCGACACCGATGGTATCAATTGGCCGGGGATTGTGGTCGATCGGGCGGAATTGGTCAATCGGGACCAATCGCCACATCAGGGGGGCCGGCGCGACCCCGTTTGCCGGCGAGCACAGGTTGCCCGGACGCAGACTCTGGACTATCCTCAAGTGGCGAAGAGGCTCATCTTGCCATGATCTCGGCACAACACCGCGGGACGATGATCCTTCTGGCCCTGCTCGCTTTCTCATTCGCGCGGGCGCGGAGGCCAAGTCGTCGCACGAGGAATCTCCGGTGACCCGAGAGGCGCTCTGGCACTGGGCCAAGAAGGCGCCGGTGATCGCTGGCAAACTCGGCCATCCGGCGTGGGCCTGCGGCGACGTCACTGACCGCTTCTCCGTGTACGGGAAGAACACCGACGTCGGATCGGGGACGCGTACCCGGCTGGCCTGGACTCACGAAGCCCTTTCCTGCTCCGCGAACATGATCGACGCCGAACTCCGCGCGTTCGGCACCCGGTGCAAGGACCGGCTCTGGCTCGGAGACGTCTTCGAGCTCTTCTTGAAGTTCCGCACCGACCGGCATGGATCGTACGAATTCCAGGCCAATCCCAGGTCGGTGATCCTCGAACTCTTCATCCTCAAGTGTGGGCTCGACTTCGCCACACTGGCCGGCCCTGGGAATGAATTACGGTCGCGGTCGTCGTTGGGACGCTCGACCGGTCGGACGACGACGATCGGGGTTGGGCCGTCGAGGGCCGAATTCCCTGGTCGGCATGCGCCCGACCGGGGGTCGACCCGAACCGGAAGCGGCCTGGCGGTTCGCCCTCTGCCGCTACGACTCTGACCCGGAGGGAACTGAACCGATCCTGATGAATGAGCGCGGCCTTGCTGGCTGACCTGGATGTGCTTCCACCGTTTCGAGAATGACGGCGGGCTCCGTTTCGAAAGCCTCACCTCGATGCGATGATCGCCGGGAGGGCGGAGAACCCAAGCCCTGGTCTCTCGTTGTTACACGGGCGGGCGGCGGATCAGGCCGGCTGGGGCGTCCGGACACCGGCTCGACCCTTCGTCGCGGGCCGTCGCGTCTTGGTCCGGACTTCGGTCGTCCGAGTGCGTCCTCCGGATGACCCTTCGGGCATCGCACCGTCCTCGAGTTTGCGGACGGCCCGGATTTCGATCTTGCGGACCCATTCGCGCGTGACCCCGAGACGACGACCGACCTCTTTCAGGGTCAGCGGCAACTCCCCCTCTAGCCCGAACCGGAGAGCCAAGATGGCCCGCTCGCGGTCATCGAGCCGCTCCATGCGGCGGAGCAGGTCCTGTCGCTCATCGTCGGCCTCGACGACCGCATCGGGCACATCATGGGAGTCAGTTGATTCGTCAGGAGACCAATTCCCTCCCTCGTCGCCCGCACCATTCTCCAATCGCAACTGGCTGGCGCAGTCGGGCCTTCTCGACGAGGCCACGCTGCGAGTCGGTCAGTCCGAGGGAGACCGCAATCTGTTCGGAGCTCGGGGCATGGCCGAACTCTCGGGTCAAGGCCCGCTCGGCCCGACGCCATTTGGTCAGCAGGCCGACCATGTGGGCCGGCAGCCGGATCGTGGGCGTCGTGTTGATCAGCGCATGGCGGATCGCTTGCTTGATCCAGTAGCTCGCGTATGTGCTGAAGCGCGTGCCGAACCGAGGATTAAACTCCTCGGCGGCGCGGATCAGCCCGAGGTTACCCTCGCCGATCAGGTCATCCAGGACCAAGCCTCGGCCCACATAGTCGCGGGCAATCTTGACCACGAGTCGGAGATTGGCCTGGATCATCCTGGTCCGCGCGTCACGATCGCCCCGCGCGATGGCTTCTGCCAGGGCTTGTTCCTCGGCCGCCGAGAGCAGTCGATCTTCCCGGATCTCTCGAAGATAGAGGTTCAACGTGTTCGGAACGTTGCAGTCCTTCGCCTGGAGGCAAGTCATTGGAGTTCTCCCGGGTCCGCAACCGTCTTCCTTGGAATCGTCAATCAAGCTGTCGGATCATGCCCCTTCGAGGCTGTGCGCCTCGGGAGAGGCCTTGCGGTGTTGAAGGACGCTCGAACTTTGGGCGAGGCACCGAGACGTCATTCCTTGAGTTGCAAAACGACGGAAGAATGCGGCAGGATTGTTTGAATTCTTCAGAATTCTCGCTTCTCTCCCGTTGAGGAACGGGTGAGGGGAATCCCACCCGATTCTCGGGGGGTGACTTTCAGCGAGGAATCCTTCGAGCGTTAAGACAAGGAAAATTCGAATCGGAGGTGTTTTTTGTCGTGCTTAAGGAGTTGATTGTTGCAATAATAGGCCTAACGGAGGCTCTTGACCTAGACCGAGATGTCTTATTTGAGTGCTGCCTCATACTGACGATATCGTCGTGGCCTCGGGGGAACGGCGTATCGCCTCAGGGATCGAGCCCTATCATTTAGGAGGACGGCGATGGACGATGAAGACCTCGCCGGTCTAATTGAGCGCGCCAAGGCGGGTGACGAACTCGCGATTCGCGATCTCCTCCAACGTTTCGAGGACGACGTCCGGCTGGTGGTGCGCACCGGCTGCCTCGAGCGTTGCGGTCGCAGTTCGACTCGATGGATTTCGTCCAGGCCGTCTGGCAGAGTGTCTTCACGGGTTCGGACCGAGACCTGCACCGATTTGAGAACGTCCAGCACCTCCGAGGTTTCCTGGCGGGGGTTGCGCAGAACAAGGTCTTCGAGGAATACCGCCGCCGCACTCGGACTCAAAAATACGACATCGGGCGGGAGGAACCGCTCTTCGTCCGTCGTGGCAATCGGGAGGTGCCGCGCGAGGTGGCGGCGCATGATCCCTCGCCGAGTCAAGATGCTCAGGCCGCGGATCGGCTCGCCCAGATGATCGCGGGCCGGAGTCCTCAAGAAGCGGAGGTGATCCAGCTCCGCTGTCAGGGTTTGACCTTCGAGGAGATTGCCGCGCAGACCGGCCTGCACGAGCGCTCCGTGCGTCGCGTGATCGAGGAGATTCGCCGGCGAATGGAGGCCCGGAGATGGCAATGATGTCTCAGCCTCACCATGAGCTGGTGAGGGCAAGGCGCGGGCGACCGGAACATCATCTTTCGAGTTGGCGGTCCGGGCACTTTCACGCCCGAACGTATTCGGCTCACGAGCCCGATCCTGCGACCTCGGGTGCGATGCTGAAGGTGACCCTGGCCGAATTCACGTCTCGCTGGGAACGTGGCGAGAATCCTCACGCCGAGGAGTACCTGGAGCTGCTGGCCCTCGATCAATCGGCGGATGCGGTTGAGTTGATCTATCACGAATACTGCCTGGCCGAGGCGGCCGGCTTGAATCCCGATCCCTCCGATTACCTGAAACGGTTCCCCGCCCAAGGCGACTCGCTCCAACGGTTGTTCCTCCTGCACTCAGCGTTCGAATTCTCACGACTCCGGGACTGGGTGGGAACGACTCCCTTGCCCGAGGTTGGAGATGAGATCGGCCCCTACCTCTTGATTCGCGAGCTTGGCCGGGGCGGATTCGCCCGCGTCTTCCTCGCCGAGCAGGCCGATCTCGACGGCCGGCTCGTGGTGGTGAAAGTTTCCGAGCAGCTCACGCCGGAACCGCGTCTCCTGGCACGAGTCCGGCACTCGCACATCGTCGAGGTCCTCTGGCATGGAGTCGCCGAGGGTGGCATGCTCCAACTGATCTGTATGCCGTTCCTGGGAGGTGCGACGCTTGCGACGGTGCTCGCCGGAAAGGAGCGGCGAAGGAGGAGGCCCGCATCGGGACGCGACCTCCTCGCCGATCTCGACGATGTTTCCGCGCCGGAGTATCCAAGGGCCGGCATCATTCGACCGGCCCGCGAGATCATCGCGGGACTGTCCTATCCCAGGGCCATCGCCTGGATCGTCGCCCGGCTCGCCGAGGCGCTCGATCATGCTGAAAGGCATGGAGTGGCACACGGGGACTTGAAGCCGTCGAACGTCCTGCTGACGTCCGATGGCCATCCGATGCTGCTCGATTTCAACCTCGCTTTCGACTGGCAGCTCCCCCGGATCATCGGCGTGCCGGAGGATTGCGGTGGGACCCTGGCTTACATGGCCCCCGAGCGACTTCGGGCCATCGCCGATCCGAGCAACGCTCCTCGTCCCAAGGCGGCCGATCGGCATCGCGCGGACCTCTACGCCATGGGTCTCCTCTTGCTGGAGGCTCTGACTGGCCGGGCACCCGAGGTGCCGGAGCGCCAGGCTCGCTCTCTGCAAGAGTTTGCCACCCTGATCGCGGCGACACGCAGCCAGGACAGCGCGTCGATGATCCGATCCGCGCGTCCCGATCCCGGCGGTGCTGCGATCGATACTGGCACACTGCCTCGCTCCCGACCCATCCGATCGCTACAAGCGCACCTCCGAACTGGCCGAAGATTTGGACCAATGGCGAACCGACCGCCCCTTGGCAACCGCCAAGGAGCCACACTGGAGGTTTAGCCTCTGGCGGCAGGTCCGCCGTCGAGGCTCAGCCCTGCTCGTCGCCACACTTTCCCTGGCGATCGGCATCTTGGCTTCCCTGATGGTCTGGTACACGTCGCAGACGTCTCTCCGGGAGCAGGCCGAATCCAAGTTGGCCTCGATCTGGGACCGCGCTGAGTCGGGAGTATTTCCGTATCAACGCTTCGGCTACTGGCGGACCGAGGGGCAAGGCGACCCCGGCGAAAATGCCTTATGCCACCTGAATCAATATAGCGTCCAAGATCCCGGTGACTGGCGCCAACGCGATGATATCCGCACGTTGCCCGAATCCGATCGCGTGGAACTGGAGATCTGGCTGTTGGAGCAAGTGCTCCGCTACGGCCATGCCCTCATCATTCGCCCTGATTCCCCCGATGACTGGCGACGTGGTCTGGCATTGCTTGAGCGGACCGCGACCCTGGTGCCGCTCGGTCCGCTTGTCACCCAGTGCCGGCTCTTCCGGGAGCGCCTCAAACTCCCCGAACCGACGGCGCAAGTTGCTGGCCCATCACGCGTGACGTCTCCACCCCGTTGGATGGAGGAGTACCTTCGTGGAATCGAGGCCGAACTGGGCCAAGCTGCCGTGGAGGCACAGGCGCATTACGAGAACGTGCTGGAGGATCGTCCCGAATCCTTTTGGGGCCACTATCGAGCCGCAGTCGTCGCCTACGAGCTCAACGAAACCCTCGCGAGCGCCGTCCATCTCAAACATTGCGTAGACCGACGACCCCAGAATCCGGTCCTGCGAGATCGACTTGCCGGGCGTCTCTATCGATTGGAACGCTTCGACGAAGCACTTGACCAATGCAACAAGGCGTTGATGCTCGATCCCGACATGGCGGAGTCCTATCGCACTCGGACGCTCATCCGAGGACGTCTTGGACAGACGGAGGACGTAATCATCGACACCGGTCGATTCGAATTGTTGACACGAAGCCGAGGCAAAGTCCCCTCATTGAAACTTCGTCTCGACTCAATGCTCTCTCTTGGGCAGAATCCCATCCTCGATCCGGAGGGCCGCGGCGACGATCTCTCGCGTCGTATCCTGGCCGTCGATCCCGAGGATGTCGACGTCCGCAGGATCCTCGCTCGGCGATTTCGAGATGCAGGATTTGATAACGCCGCCCTCGCGGAGTACGATAAGATCCTCGAATTGAATCCCGAACATCTTCGCGCCGCTATGAGCGTGGCATGCTGCTTCTTAAACTGGGTCGCGATGGAGCTGAGCCGCGACTTCTTCGTTTTACTGGAACATCCCCGTTTCGAAGAGTTCATCCGAGAGTACCCCTCCGCCATTTCCATCTTCCATTACTACACAGAGAAATATCTCCGGGAAGGGGAGATCTCCAAGGCCCTCCAAGTTGCCGAACGAGGCCTGGCCCATGCGATCCGAATCAAGGCCGTACTCGGTTCGTCACATTACGTCATGGCGCGTGCGTACGCCCTGGCAAGCCTCAAAGACCCAGGACTCCTCAGGCAGGCCGATCTCCATCTCAAGGCCGCGGAAAAAACCCGCCCGAAGGATGTCAGGCAACGGTTCGAACATGACCCTGCATTCCACGATCTGCGCTCCAGGCTCCGAGAGGATCAATCGAGGAGAAAGTCCCTTCTCGATTGACGTTCCTCGGAACACGTCCTCGTCTTCGTGAATCGACGGCGAGACCTTGCCGCCGTCTGCGTGTGGGGGGTCGCCACCAGGGTCTACTCATGAAGAAAACCCTGTGTTTCTCGCTATTCTAACAAGCCGAGTTGCTATATAATAATTATTTTGTGTTTTAATCTAGATCATATTAAGTTCCGATATTCAAAAAATAACCGGATATTTACGAATATTGATCAAAAAAGCTCCGCAGAGCTGGTTTTCCTAGCTTTTTCATCCTCCCTATTTTGATGCGTAGCCCCTGGGGTCGCCCCCAATAACTCACACCCGCTGGATCCCGGATGAATCCAGCGGGTGTGAGTTGTGAGAGGGAGTTGCGGGTCCGTTCAAGCGGGTCCAACCGGCTCAACGGGGGGTTCCGGCGGGAAGTTGATCGGAGTATTTCCGCCATCCCCTGGCAGAGGGAGGGGATCCGAGGGGTCTTCGGGTTCACCTGAATCCAAGGGGACGCCAGGATCACTCGGGGCCACCGGGTCGACCGCAGCCACGCTGGGCGGGGCCATAGGGGCTACGAGCGCCGAAGGAAATAAACGTTGTTCCAGGAAATCGGGAGCATAGCGAGGATTTCGAAAGGATCCCATGCGCACATCCAAGAAAAGTAGATATCCAAGTGTTGCGGCCTCCGCGAGCGACCTGACATCGACCGCGCATTCCAAACCATCGGGGAAGACTCAGGATCATTCCCCAAAAGGGAGATTTTTTCTTGGAGCCCATCAGTTGGTGTGCGCGTCCGGGCGGGCTGAGGCGGCCCCGCCCGGCAGAAGGGACCGCCCGACCCCCGCCCGCGCGCACCAACTGGCGAGCGCTAGGGATTTTTTATTCCATGAAATTCAATCCTGAGGGAGTACGAGACCGTAGCCCTCAGGAGCGGAGAGAGGGGAGGAGCAGGATTGCCAGAGGGGATGGATCGCCGATCAAGGAGAGGAGTTGCGTCTGGTTGACGCTAGGAGTCTTTTCACACCGCAGTTCGAGCACCCTCCCCGAGTGAGGTCGGAGCTCGAGCCGCAGCCCCCGCCAGGACCGCAACCCCCGCACCCGGCCCCACAAGGGCTAGCGCCATGGTCATCGCAGGGATCGCCAGGCACGTCGGGGACCTCGCGACCGACCGGTTCAAGCATCACATCGAGCTCACAAAGCGATCGGAAAGTCGAGAGCAGTCCGGCAATGTCGAGCGGACGAGGACCGATAAAATGGAGAATGAGCCGGCTGGAATCAAGCAAGACCTCGACGTCGATCAACTCCATCGGCCAGCGGCTGTCTTGCAAGAGGCGTTGGCAGAGCGTGAAACGAAGGGGACGCTCAAGGTCAGCCTGGAAGGCGCGTTCGAGATCGTCGGAGCTGGCGGCGCGGAGAATCCAGGGCGGGGACGCGCTCGATAATCCCTCTCCCGGGTCCGGCGATTGTGGGATCTTGAGCAGGACCTCGCCCAGTTCGAGGCCACGATGTGATCGGATGACGACCGACTGACCACGTTTCGAAATCGGCCGAATCCGAGGAAAAACGACCCACATGACGCATCACGCCGTAGCGGATCAGATACGCGTATTCCATGTGGCTCTCTTCGATCATTCAAGGGTCGGCAACAACTCCCAATGCTATCACTCCTTCGGCCGATGGTGCAACTCGTGTTTGGCACGCCCCTGCACAGCGACAACAAGGTCGGTCGCCAGCCCTCGGGCGAGCGACCGGCCCCGGTTGAGAGCCTCTCCCCAAACCTCGCCGCTCGAGTAAAATGCGTTTGTCCAAACAAGGAAACGGAATTTCTAGGAGCAACCCATGCTATTGCCGCAATTGAAGCAGCGATAGCAGGTGCCGCACCGTACGGTCAGGCGCGCCGCAGTTATCGCAGGCAGGGGCATCGCTCTGGAAATGGGCAAATTGTTTCTCCTGTCCTTCGTGACCATCATCGAGGGGCAAGGAGGTGCCTTGGGAAGAGAGGCCCCCGTGGTGGGCGTCTCGGACAGCCTCGGCGTGCTCCAGATCCGCGATGGTGGCGCTGCGGTGTCCGTTCACCTTGATGACCGGCGCACTGCCCGACGGCGACTCCTCGGAGGGCCGCTGGGGGGCGTTGGCCTCGCGGTAGCCGGGGATGAACTCCATGCCGAGCCAGCGGAAGATGTAATCCGCCACGCTCTTGGCGATCGGGATGTCGGGATTCTGGGTGAATCCCGCCGGCTCGAACCGGCTATGTGCGAACTTGTTGACGAAGACTTCGAGCGGCACGCCGTATTGCAAGCCGATCGAGATCGATGTTCCCAGGACATCCATCAGGCCACCGATCGTCGAGCCCTCCTTGGCCATTGTGATGAACACCTCGCCCGGCCGGCCGTCAGGGTAGAAGCCGACGGTGACATAGCCCTCGTGCCCCTGGATGTTGAACTTGTGAGTCAGGCTCCGCCGGGTATAGGGCAGTCGTTCCCGACGCGGCTGGGCGGCCTCCGGATTCGAGACCGCAGTTGCCGCCACGATCACCGGGAGATTGGCTGAGGGCGCAGGGGCGATCCCGCTGTCGGTGGCCGTGGCGGTCGTTTCGGCCGCGCTCTCTGTCTCGGATTTCGTGCTGACCGGCTGGCTCCCCTTCGAACCATCCCGGTAGATGGCCAGCGCCTTGAGACCCAACTTCCAGCCGTCCATGTAAGCGGCACGGATGTCTTCCACAGTGGCGTCCTTCGGGACGTTGCAGGTCTTGGAGATCGCGCCGGAGAGAAAGGGCTGCACGGCCGCCATCATCCGCAAGTGGCCGCCGAGGTGGATGCTCCGCCCCCCTTGCGGCGGAGCGAACGCGCAGTCGAAGACCGGGAGATGCTCATCACGAAGGCCGGGGGCCCCTTCAATCGTGTCATGCCCGTCGACATGATCGAGGATCCCGCGGATCACCGGCTCGTCGTACCCGAGCTTGCGCAACGCCATCGGCACGGTCCGGTTGACGATCTTCAGCATCCCGCCGCCCGCCAGTTGCTTGTACTTGACCAGCGCGATGTCGGGCTCAATTCCCGTGGTATCACAGTCCATCATAAAGGCGATCGTGCCTGTTGGTGCCAGGACGGTCACCTGACTATTCCGGTAACCATGACGGTGGCCCAACTCCAGGCATGCGTCCCAGACGGCGCGGGCCTCGGCCAAGAGGTCGGGGGCCACCGAGCGGTCGATCGCCTCGACAGCATCGCGGTGCATCTCCATGACCCGGAGCATCGGCTCGCAGTTTAAGCAAACCCCTCGAACGGACCGAGATGGCCCGCATGCTCGGCGCTAGTCAGGTAGGCCTGGCCATGCATGATCGCAGTGATGACGCCCGCGAGTCCCCGTCCCTGGTCCGAATCGTAGGGCAGGCCCGAGGCCATCATCAGGCTGCCGAGGTTGGCATAGCCCAGCCCAAGGGGACGGAACTTGTGGCTGTTCAACGCGATCCGCTCGGTCGGATAGCTCGCATGATCGACCAAGATCTCTTGCGCCGTGATCAAGATCCGACAGGCCACACGGAACCGCCGCATCGAACGTGCCGTCCTCGCGGCGGAACTTCATCAGGTTGATCGATGAAAGATTACATGCGGAATCATCAATAAACATATATTCGCTGCAAGGGTTGCTACTGTTGATCGGCGCGGTGTTAGGGCAGGTGTGCCAGGCGCTGGATGGTGTCTTCGTACTGCAAGCCGGGGTCGCCGCAGAGCCAGGTCCCCGCGGCGATCTTGTCCATCAGCAGCCGCGCCGGATAGGTCTGCATGGGGCGACCGGTGGTGACGGCGCGGGTGGTCCACTCATCTCCCTTCTCGACGGCGCGGAGGAACGCGTCGGTGACGCGAACCGAGAGGTTCGCGTTCTGGAACATGACCGAGCTATAGGCCTCGCCGTTGAAGTTGGCCTCATACCCGGATTGGATCAGGGTTTGCGCCTTACTCTCCTCCTTGGCCTTGCACTCGATGAACTCGAGGATATCGGGGTGTCCGCACTTGAGGGTCTGCATCTTGGCGGCCCGGCGAGTCTTGCCGCCCGACTTGACGACGCTGGCGATCGCGTCGTAGACCCGCATGAAACTGACCGGTCCGGAAGGACGGCCGCCGCCCGTGAGCCTTTCCTTGCTCGATCGTAGGGTCGAGAGGTCGGTGCCGGTGCCCGAGCCATATTTGAAGAGCATCGCCTCCGCGGTTGCCAGGCGCATGATGTCCTGCATATCGTCGGCGACACTTTGGATGAAGCAGGCGGAACCCTGGGGATGCTGGTAGGCGCTCTTGGCCTTGATCACGGACCGCGCCTCTTCATCCCAGCGCCAGTTATTGGCGGAGCCGACCAGGCCGTAGCAGTGATAGAGACCGACGTTGAACCAGACGGGGGAATTGAATGCGCCGTACTGGTTGAGGCACAGGGCCGTCAACTCATCATAGAATCGTTCGGCATCCTCATTCGTGGCGAAGTAGCCGTCGTCCCGGCCCCAATCGGCGATCGTCCGGGTGACACGGTTGACCAGTTGGCGGACGCTCGTTTCCCGTTCCGGCGTGTTCAGCTCGCCGTAGAAGTACTTGCTCGCCACGACATTCGTGGCCAGTTGGCTCCAGGACCTGGGAATCTCGCAGGCGGTCTGCTGGAAGATAACCCGCCCCCGCTCATCCTTGATCTCCGCCGTCCGCAAGTCCCAGTCCACCTGGTCGAACGGGCTGACCCCTTCGGTGCTGAAGACGCGCGGAACCATCATCCCCGAACGTCTCTGGGAGGCTCGGGTCTCTGTCATCAAATGTTCGCCAACCGATGTCATGGACGGTCTCCCGTTAGCACTGCCCTTTTGTATCTTTGGTGTACACCCGTCTGCAAGTCCATTCCGCTCGGAATTCCGAAAAACCTGCTGGATGACCACCGATTGACTAGGACAGGAACCGTGCAGCGAAACGCCGACTCAGGCTCCCCGTGGAGCAGTCAATTGTCTATTTTAACTCCCTTCTCCATACCCTGCCATGTTGCCCACATGAAATCAAAGGGAAGGAGATACCGAAGCTTTTCCGCTTTTTCCGCTCACGACTCATTCATGGCTCATGCCGGAACAACAGACCTGCGAGAGAGGGCGGACCGCCCCTCGATCAGATCCAGGCCCTCTCTCACACGAATTTTGTGAACCTGCATCAACGTCCTACCCAATAAGGGGCGAGGTCTTGGGTGCTCACCCTTTCCCTCCCCGAGCGGGCGGAAGTGTCAGAAGACCCTGAACCCCCAAGAGAACCTTCGATTGCTCGACATCTTCTCGCGGGACGATCAAGGGCCGTTTTCGATAGGCGGGCAGGTCGACCCAGCGCGGGCCGGGAGACGCGGTGGCCACGTCGCGGTCGAGGAGGGCGGCCAGGTCGGTGCTTAGCGTGTTGGCCCCCTGACCGTCGAGATGGGTCGCATCGACGAAGACCGTGTGGTTGTAACCAGCATGGCGGCCATCGACGATCGTCAGGTGACGATATCGTGCGTGCATTGATCGTACGAACCGGAGATACCCCGCCTCGGCGCCCGAGCGCTCGCGGTGCGCCTGGAGTTGGGGGGAGAGTGGCGGCAGGAGCCAATAGACCCGGATGCCGCGCGCGGCGGTCAGGTCGAGGAGACGGCGGACGTGGGCCGCGTTGGCACGGTGGCAGTACCAGTGGTCCGACAGGAGCGTCCTGTGCTCGGCGGGCCCAACCTCACCTGTAAAAGCGGGATTCCGGGCAGCGACATTGGCCCCGTCATTGAACTGCCAGTTCCGCCGGCAGACCTGGTTGATCGCGCGCATGGGGGGTGGTTCGCCCCGGAGCGCCGCCAGGAGGGCGCCTCGAACCTCGTGCCGCGACCGGAAGGAGGGCAGGAGCCGGCCCAGCACGAGCGCGGTCAGGAGCGAGCCGCTGCCGGAGATCCCGGCCAGTTCCAGGCACTCGCGGGGTGAGGCGATCTCCTGCCAGTAACGGAGGTTGTAGCGCGGGCTACCGACCAGCACGCCCGGCTTGAAGTCGACCACCACGGCCTCCGGCCTGCGCCGGCTTCCAGCGCGCGGCGGAGCAGGAAGAAAGTGGCCGGCGCGGGGCCACGTGCGAGCGCCAGGTTGGTGACGCGTCGGCCCGAGTGCGCCGCGAGGACCTTGGGGATGATCGCGTGCTTGACCAGGCTATCGCCGACGCAGACGATCGAGCACCCCGGCGCCTCGTCATGGGCGGCCCACGCGCTGAGCTGCCAGTTCAGGCTGACGGGGTCCGAGAAATCGAGCGGATGTCGCGCGAGGAAGGCCTCGATCGCCACCATCAGGCCGATCATTCCCAGCACCGCCAAAGGCACCCGTCCGGAGGATCGGACGCGAGCGGGCGGGCCGGACGCGATCCAGCGACGCCGCCGAGGAGCCAGTGGAGAATCCAGTGCATACGGTCGATACCATAACATCCCGGGGTTACCCTCTCGGGAATTCGGTGGATGGCCGGGGCCCTAGGCGGACGCTTTCAGGAATATCGGCCATGTCGGCCCTGTTTCTTGAGCCTCCAGGTTCGAGGATCTTGCCTCATCGACATGGGGTCGGTAAACCTCAGAATTCGCCGCTCGAGGGGAATTACTCACGCCCACGGAGACCATCATGAGCACGTCGATCCGCGTCCTGGCCTTGCACGCCCACCCTGACGACCTGGAGTTTCAGTGTGCTGGCACGTTGGCCCTGCTCCGCGAGGCGGGCTGCCACGTGACGCTGGCGACGATGACGCCCGGCGACTGCGGCAGTGCCGAGCACGACGCCGAGGCGATCGCCGAATACCGCCGGAACGAGGCACGGGCGTCAGCCGACCTGATCAGCGCGGATTACTTGTGCCTCGAGTTCCGCGACATGGCGATTTTCAACGATGACGAGTCGCGACGGAAGGTGACCGAAGTCTTGCGTCGGGTCCGTGCCGACCTGGTACTGACCGCCCCGCCGATTGATTATCTCTGCGACCACGAGCTGACCAGCCTGCTGGTCCGCGACGCCTGCTTCGCCGCGCCGATCCCCAATTACGTCACCCGCCAGTGGGAGCCCGCGCCTCCCCTGGCGAGGATCCCCCACCTTTATTTTGTGGACCCGATCGAGGGGACCGACCGCGACGGCCGGCCTGTAGAGGCGGGGTTTCACGTCGATGTCTCGCGGGTCTTCGAGCTGAAGAGGCAGATGCTCACCTGCCACTCCAGCCAGCGCAACTGGTTGCTGAAACAGCACGGCATCGACGAATACCTCGACAACCAAGCCCGCTGGGGCGAGCGCCGGGGCGCCGAGATCGGCGTGGCGCAGGCCGAGACATTCCGCCAGTACCTCGGTCACGCCTACCCGCATGACAACCTGTTGCTGGTACTGATCGGCCAAGACGGGCGCGGGCGAGCCGTGGCCTCCTCGAAAAACCGCTGAACGCCCGCTTGCGCCTCTGGGGCGGATCGGTCACTGCGTGGCGTAATCAATCAGTTGCGCGAGCATGCTTCGCAAGTCGCGGCGGTGGACGATCCGGTCGATGAAGCCGTGCTCGAGGAGGAACTCGCTCGTCTGGAAGCCATTGGGGAGTTGGACGCGGACCGTCTGCGCGATGACCTTCGGTCCAGCGAAGCCGATCAGCGCCTTGGGCTCGGCCAGGACGAAGTCGCCCAACGAGGCGAAGCTCGCCGCGACGCCCCCCATTGTCGGGTGGGTCAGGACGCTGATGTACAGGCCCCGCGCCGCATGATGCCGCGCCAGCGCGGCCGAAACCTTGGCCATCTGCATCAGCGAGAGGATGCCCTCATGCATCCGTGCGCCTCCGCCCGAGCCCGAGACGATCACCAGCGGGAGCTTTTGACGAGTGGCCTCCTCGATCGCGCGGGTGAGCTTCTCGCCGACGACCGATCCCATGCTCCCCATGATGAAGCCGCTATCGGTCAGTCCAAAGACGATCCGGATCCCCTTGATGAACCCTTGGCCGACAACGGCCGCCTCGTTCAGGCCGGTCCGCTCCTGCTCGGCGCGGACACGCTCGGGGTAGGGCCGGCGGTCGTTGAATCCCAGCGGATCGCCGGGGCGGATGTCGGGGAACCACTCCTCGAACGTGTCGGCGTCGAGCAACTGCGCGATCCGATCGACGGCGGAGACCAAGAAATGGTAGTTGCAATCGGGGCAGACGTTGAGGTTCTGCTTCACCTGCTTGCGGAAGAGTGTGGCCTGGCAGCCGTCGCAGCGCATCCAGACCCCTTCGGGCACCCGTTTGGGCTCGAAGTGTCCGTGCCAGGCGTTCGCCGGCCCTCCGGGTCTGAGGGACATGGTTCCCTCCTGTGTTCGGCGGAATTGAGGATCGCTCACAATAAGAAGCTCGCTGGCCGTTCGTCTCCCCCCATCCCAACCCTTCCAGGGGGAAGGGTTGGGATGGGGGGGGTGGGTTTGTGGCTCGACATCAGATCCTTCGCGATTCTCAGGTGTGGCCGTTGCGGCCCGGTTCGGGGGTGATCTCGATCTTCTCGAAGCCGCCGGTGGGGACGTGATCGTCGAGTTGGACCCGGGGATCGCGTCGGAGATAGCAGGCGATCAACTGGGCGATCGGCTCGGCGACGACCAGGCCGATCGCCTCATCATGATGGCGACGGATCAGGGGCCGTAGCACCGTCTTGATCCGTTCCATGGCATTCTCGATGGTCTCGCCGAGCGGGGGGCAGATGGTGACGGGATCGTCGAGCCATTGCCGGAAGACCTTGAGGTTGCGCCGCTTGATCTCGTTGAGCTGGAGCCCTTGCCAGAGCCCCTGGTCGAGGTTGCGGAGATCATCGATCCGCTTGGGCCGGAGTCCGAGCGCTTTGCCAACGGCCTCGGCGGTCCGGACGACGCTCTCGCCGGGCCCGCAATAGAGGGCCATCAGAGCGATGCCGGAGCGGGCCTCGGCCAGAGTGGTGGCGAGTTGGGCGACCTCGGCCCGCCCGCGTTCGCTCAGGGGGACGTCGAGGATGCCTTGGACGCGATTCTGCTCGTCGTAGACGGTCGCGCCGGGTCGGATCAGGACGACCTGGGTCATTCTAGGGCCGGGGGCCGTGCCGTCGTGGGCTGGGCCACCACCTCACGCGCTGCCGCGGCGGGCGCCCTGCGCCAACTCGGCCAGGGCCGCCGCGTAGTTGCCATCGTTGCGGAAGATTGCCGAACCGGCGACCAGTTGCGTCGCCCCGGCCGCTACGGCGGCCCCCGCCGTCGTGGGATTGATCCCGCCGTCGATCGAGATCCGCACCCCGGGGCGCGCCGACCGCACCGCGCGAACCTTTTCGAGCACCGCGGCCTCAAACTTCTGGCCGCCGAACCCGGGCATCACGCTCATGATCAGCACGGCATCCAATTCATCCAGGTAGGGCTCGATCGCCGAGAACGGCGTGGGGGGATTGAGTGACAGGGCCGCCTGGCAACCCGAGGCGCGAATCCGGCGGAGGAGAGGGATCGGTTCCGGGACCACCTCGATATGGAAGATGATCACGTCGCAGCCGGCGCGGACGAAGTCATCGAGGTACCGCGCTGGGTCGGAGATCATCAGGTGGGTGTCGAACGGGAAATCCGTCCGTTTGCCGCCAGTCAGCGATCACCGGCGCCCCGTAGCTGAGGTTGGGCACGAACTGCCCATCCATCACGTCGAGGTGCACGGCGATCACGCCGGCGTGCTTCAGCGCGTCGAGTTCCTCGGCCATCCGCGCGAAGTCGCAGTTCAGGAGCGACGGCGTGATGAGCGGCCGATCGGCGGCGTTCAAGACGTCCAACCGGGCCGCGGGCCGCCTCTGCCAGTGGTTCCTCCCCCATCGATTCGTTCGCCTTCCCCAACATCTCGGACGCGATTCCGTCGTGAGGAGCCGACCGCCCCCGCGGGCGGTCGTCCATCTCCCTAACGATCGGGAATGACCTTCAGCGAGTTGAATGATTTTCCTTCAAGCGATTCGAGGAAGGCGCCACCGCCGGTGGAGACGTGGGAGACCTTGTCGGCGAAGCCGAATTCTTCGACCGCCTCGGCCGTCTCGCCCCCGCCGACCACGGTCACGGCCGAGGAGTCGGCCAGGGCCTGCGCGACCTTCAGCGTCCCTTGACGGAACGGAGCGTCCTCGAACTTGCCCATCGGGCCATTCCAGACGACCGTCCCCGCCGTGCGGATGATCTCGCCGTAGGAGGCGGCGGTCGCCGGGCCGATATCGACCCCGAGCCAGCCTTCGGGGATCTCGGAGCCTTCCACCACCTTCGTCTCGGCGGCGGGGTCGAGCGCGGTGGCCACCAGGTGATCCGGGGGGAGCACCAGCTTCGCGCCGGCCAGGTCGAGCAGGCGGCGGGCCTCGTCGAGCCGATCGGCCTCGACGCGACTCTTGCCGGTCGAATGGCCCTGAGCCTTCAGGAACGTATAGGTCATCGCTCCGCCGATCAGGAGCCGATCGATCCGGGGAAGGAGGTTCTCGATGACCAGGATCTTGTCGGAGACCTTCGCGCCCCCCATCACGGCGATCATCGGCGACTTGGGCTGGCCGAGCAGGGTCTCGAGGATCTCCACCTCCTTCTCGACCAGGAAGCCGATGGCCCGACGCTCGGGGAGGAAGCGCTCGGGGACGGCGACCATCGAGGCCTCATCGCGGTGGCAGGTCCCAAAGGCATCGTTCACGTAAATATCGGCCAGCCCAGCCAGTTGCGCGGCAAAGCCGGGGTCGCCTTTCTTCTCGCCGGGATTGAACCGGACGTTCTCCAGGACGACCACGCCCCCCGGTTTCAGGGCGGCACAGGCGGACTGCGCCGCCGGGCCGACCGTGTCGTTGACCTTGACCACGGGCCGGCCCAGGACCTCCTGGAGGCGAGCGGCCACGCGATCCATCCGGAAGGGCGCGTCCTCCTGGGGCTTGCCCGTGGGTCGGCCCAGGTGGCTGACCAGGATGAGGCTGGCCCCGTGCTCCAGCGCATAGTTCAGCGTCGGCAGCGCCGAGCGGATCCGGCGATCGTCGGAGACCTCGCCGTTCTTGGTCAGGGGGACGTTGAAGTCGACCCGGACCAGCACTTTGCGACCCGTCAGATCCAGGTCGCGGATCGTCTGCTTGGGCAACGTCGTGATCCTCGGCTCTTTGATGTTAGATGTCAGATGCCCAATGTCCCGGATGTTGGAATGCCCGAGGGCAGAGGATCGGACCTCTGGCCCTGGGCAACCATCAAATACCGGATCAGCCCAACTGGGCGATCCGCGTGACCAGCTCGGCGGTCCGGCACGAGTAGCCCCACTCGTTGTCGTACCAGGCGACGGTCTTGACCATGTTCCCCTGCACCACCAGGGTCCAGTCGGCCATGAAGATGCTGGAGTAGGGGTTGCCAATGATGTCGCTGGAGACGAGCGGGTCGGTCGCGTACTGGAGGATCCCCTTGAGCGGCCCCTCGGCGGCGGTGTTCATCGCCTGGTTGACCTCGTCCTTGGTCACGTTGCGCTTCAAGAGCGAGGTCAGGTCGGTGATGCTGCCGTCGGGCACGGGGACGCGGAGCGCGTAGCCGGTCAGCTTGCCGTTGAGGTCGGGGATGACCTCGCCGACGGCCTTGGCCGCGCCGGTGGTCGAGGGGATGATGTTGATCGCGGCGCTCCGGGCCCGGTACGGGTCGGAATGGATCTGGTCGGCCACGCGCTGATCGTTGGTGTAGGCGTGGCAGGTCGTCATCAGCCCCTTCTCGATTCCGAACGACTCGTGAAGCACCTTGGCCATCGGCGCCAGGCAGTTGGTGGTGCACGAGGCGTTGGAAATGATCCGGTCGCTCGGCTTGAGGATGTGGTCGTTGACACCCAGGACGATCGTGGCGTCGAGCTTGTCCTTGGGCGGGGCGCTGAGGATGACACGCTCGGCGCCGGCGTTGATGTGCTTTTGCAGGGCGGCCTTGTTGGTGAAGATGCCGGTCGATTCCAGGGCGACCTGACACTTCAGCGCCTTCCACGGCAGGTTGGCCGGGTCCTTCTCCGTCGTGATCCGGATCTCCTTACCGTTGACGATCAGCGAATGCTCACCCGCCTCGACCGTTCCCTTGAACCGGCCGTGGACGCTGTCGTACTTCAGGAGCAGCGCCAGGTGCTTGGCATCCGATAGGTCATTGATCGCGACGACTTCGAAGTCCTCAGGCCGTTCCGCAAGCACGCGGAAGACCAACCTTCCAATCCGTCCGAAACCATTGATACCAACTCGAACGGCCATGCGTCCCGCTCCTCAATAAGTTGCTCAGTCCACATGAATTCGGCCTGGCCTCATGCCCATCGGCAGCGCATACGATCGCTTCGAGAGACCGAGTCTCGGATTATAGGCGTCGGTCACGAGCGCTGTCAACGCCGTGGCCCCCTGGTAAAGGTCAATTCATAACTCCTAAAGCAGATGAGATTTCCGCCCGGATACCATGGGTTCATTCGCGTTCGACGCACCCGCGATGGTGCGCGACGCCGCCGATGGCAAAATCCGGACCTCTTCATTGAAACCAGGATGATAAGTCAATGCATGCCCGCACCGTGGAGAGGACGCATATCATCTGGAGAAATGTCGTGAGCAGGTCGGCCGAGCGATCGTCCGGTGCGCGGCTCTCGCGCCCGACGGTAAGAGGCTCGCCTCAGGGGGGCGGATCAGACCGTGAGGTTCTAGGACCTGACCGACGCATTCCGCCCCATCCATTGGCACCGGAGCCGGGGTAATACGCCAATTGCGCCGCAGCGACTTCCGCCGAGAGCGCGAGGATGACCACGATCCCAAGTGCCGGCCGAACGCTTTCGGAGCATTGACAACCTCACTTTTGAGGGGATGGCCTGCGGCCACCCTTCGTGATGACCATGTCCCCCCTCGTTGAACGCGCCTCCATCTTCAATGATTCGCCGCGGGCAGCCCAGGGTCAACTCATAAAATGAGGTTGCTCTCTCGATGGAACGGGATGGGAGCGGTTCGAGGAAGGTCCGGATCGGAGGGGTCCCCGGGCTCGGATTGCTGTATCCTTCACGATCCGGCTGAATACGATCACTGTCATCTGCGATCGATCAACGACTCCGGATCGCGAATCAGACGGACAGAACCGGAGTGTGAATCAGAGATCTCTGATGGGATAGAGGTCGCCCTCGAGATCGCTCGGATCCGCCGGGAGTTCGGAGAGACCGGAGGGCCCCGCAGCAGGTTCCGGGGGACGCGGAGTCGGGGGTGAAGGCGGGGTCGGAGGGGTCATTGCCGCAGCCATCACGTCCAGCCGGAACAAGAGTGGCCCGATCGCAACTTCGTCTCCGGGGCGGAGCTGGGCCTCATCCACCAGAAGGCCGTTGACCCGAAGCCCATTGCGGCTACCGAGATCGCGGATCATCACGCGGTCATAGGCCAGCGCTACACAGCAATGACGTCGCGAGATCGTGGACACGTCGAGCCGGACGTCGCACTCAGGATGTCGACCGATCAAGAGAACTGGCCGTTGCAAGAGAATTGCCGGTGCTGTTCCCGCCTTCAAGGGGATGAGTTGCGCCGACATGCGTCGAGTTTCTCCGCATCATCATCATCATTATGCATTTCCACGATGACCTGGATTCGACACCGATCGGCCACGCCCGCCGGCAGGAGTTCGCGGACGGCGGCCGCCAGCGGATTTTCGTGGGCGGAGGACGCCAAGAAGGGGTTAGCCGCCAGCGGCGAGGGCAGAGGCGAAGCGGGGGACAAGAGATTCACCCCCACCTTGAGATGGTTATCATCGGCCAGCGTCACCACATACCCCTCCCCGGGATCCAAGCGGTAACGGATGTGGGCAATCGACAGCTCATCACCCGGCCGGAGCCGCCCCATCTCAACGCGCTGACCGTTAATCCGGATCCCATTGGTACTGCCCAGGTCGCGAACCACGACTTCGTCCTTGTCCTGCGTCATGCAACAATGATGGCGAGAAACGCGAAGCGAATCGAGGCGTGCATCACATTGCGGATGACGGCCCACAACCACCATGGCCCGGTCCAGGGGAATATCGGGCCCCTCGTCAAGTGCCACCAGGCGTGCGGGCATATCGGCGTGTCCTGGACCAGAGCCACCGGCCATCCTGGGATTCTTATCGCGCAGCGAGCCATCTTCATTCATTATAGAGCCTGATTCGCTGGATAAGCCAGGAGGAAATTTCAGGAAATGATGAAGATGGTACATTGTCACACTCCGGAGAACCATTCGGATTCAATTTTTTCGCGAATTCGGAACCCTTCCTCCCCTGGGAGCCTGGGCCTTCGAGTGCCGAGCCCCTGGACTCACGGTCCGCCTGTGAGAGGTCGATTCCCAACAACAGATGGTCGGATCGGCGTCAGTAGAACGATCAACGCGCATCAATCCGATGGATGCAAAATCTCCCCTTGGAATTGTAATATCCGCCATCAGCGGTCATCGGGCGAGAGGACAACGGCGGAGGAGCCCCTCAAACGCATCCCGGAACGATCGTGCCCTCCGCCGGGGGCGACGGTACTCCCTCGGGAGAGGCTCGCCGTCCCCGCGGGCATCAACGTAACGTCCCGAGAAGCGTCCCATAACGCTCTGCGGGAATGATGGCGGTATCGCGCCGATTTCTCGGGCTCCTCGCGTGAGAACGAAGGCGCGACGCCGAGCCGAAAGAGGCCCTCTTTTCAGTCGGCGGCGCGACCCCTTCGAAATTTCATTGTTGTGTAGTCTTGCAAGAGCTGTGCCGATCTCAGGCACGAATCCCGCGAGGGGGATTCGCTCGTTCCCACCATCGAGCCGGTTGCTGATCGTCCCCAGATCCCGTCAACCCACGGGACCTCCGATCTGTCCGGTCTGGCGGAGCCAGGCAACGGCGTCGGCCAGCGCCTCACGGACGGGGCGAGGTTGCAGGCCGAGCGCGGTCAGGCTGCGTGAAGGGTCGAAGTGCATGGTCCTACGAGTCAGCCGGACCCCCGTGATGGTCGCTTTGGGCGTCCTGCCGGTGACGTGGTCGGCCCAGAACTCGCTGACGTGGGCGACGGCCAGCCCCAACACGTAGGGGACGCGCCAGCGCGGGACGGGGAGGCCCGACAGTTCGGAGAGGATGCCGAGCAGGCCGACCAGCGTCAGGTTCTCGCCACCGAGCAGGTAGCGGCGGCCGGGCTGGCCCCGCTCCATCGTCCGGACCAGGCCCTCGGCCACGTCGCGCACGTCGATCAGGTTCAGCGTGCAATCCATCCGCGCGGGGAGCCGGCCCCGGCAGAAGTCGCGGATCAGCCGGGTTGGCGGCGAGGGTCCCCGATCGCCCGGCCCGACCGGCATCGTCGGGTTGGCGACGACGACCGGCTGCCCAGCCCGGCACGGGCCAGCGCCGCGTTCTCGGCCAGGAGCTTCGACCGGCAGTATGGCCCGACGGTGTCGGCCAGCGCGACCTCGACGTCCTCGGCGATCGGCCCCCGCGCCTTCGAGCGGGTCAGGATGCTTTCGGTGCTGGTGTGCAGGACCCGCTCGGCCCCGGCCTCCAGCGCCGCGTCGAGCACGTGGACCGTTCCCCTGTGGTTGATCGCTTCGAACTCGGCCCGGTCGCGGACCCAGAGGTTCGGGTTGGCCGCCAGGTGATACACCCACTGCCCCCCCCGCATCGCCTTGCGGACCGCAGAGGGATCGCGGATGTCGGCCCGAACCACTTCGACGCCCATCGGCAAGTGCGCCGTCTCCGCCCCCGGCCGCTCCACCACCCGGACCCGATGCCCAAGCGCCACGAGCCGTCCCACCAGATGGCTGCCGATGAACCCGGCGCCCCCCGTCACGATCGTCAGCGCCTCCATGCCTTCTCCCTCACGTCGGGCGCGTGGAACGCCCCGGAACTCCGAATTTCCTGTGTCCGAGGTCTTGGACGCGGTAAAGCTCCTGCCTCGGGCCGAGCTGTGCCGGTGGGTCGAGCACCCTCGAGGCGACCCATCCGGCGAACCGCTCGGGCGTCACAAAGGCAGTGAAGCCGTAGTTACCAGGCGAGCGATAGCGGTCGATCTCGGACCAGTCCACATACACGTGAGACACGCCTCGCCGGCGAAGGGCCTGCCGGAGTTGCTCGGGGGTCCGATCTCGCGCCAAGGTTTCGAGGGTCTCGCGGTTGAAGACGGTGTTGTAAAGGATCGGGTGGCGGAAATGGAAGACCCCCGCTTGCCCGACGAGCAGGATCTTGGCCTCGAGGGCAGCTCGGCGTCGAGCCGGGCGAGCGGCGCGTTGAGCATTTCGGGGATCTGGACGCGGAGGTCGCGGAGGTCACCCGTCCACTCGTTGGGCCCGGCGACCAGTTCGGTCGAGACGAAGACAAGGTTCGCGGCGATCGCGAGGGCCAGGACCGCGCCGAGGAGGATCGACCACCCGCGGCCGTGCGTCCAGTCGGCTCCCAGGCCCGCCAGGACGGCCAGGGGCGGCAGGATCGGTAGCCAGAAGCGGTCGAGGCGGTGGGTCAGCAGCCACCAGGTCAGGAACAGGTAAGCCACATAACCCCAGAGCGCCAGGCCCCGCGCCGAAAGCCGGGGCGGAGCAGCGCCAGCGGCGCCAGCGCGGCGTAAAGCGGCGATTGCCAATCGGACTGGCCGGCGATGTCGAGGACCGACCCGACCAGCGCCGGCATCGAGATGGGCCTCGGGCCGTGCGCCTTCGACCACTTGGCGTCCAGGGCCTCGTCCCAATGGCGCCCGCCGAAGACGCGGTAGGCAAGCGGATACAGGGGGTTGCCCGTGTCGCGGACGTTCTTGGCGAGCCAGGGGGCCATGACCACCGCCCCGCCCGCGACGAAGGCGAGCGCGATCCGCCAGGACCGGTCCCGGAGCGCCTCGACGAGCGCCAGGAGGCCGAAGGGGAGCACCGCCGAGAGCAGCGCGGGATACTTGCACGCCATCGCCCCGCCCGCGAGCAGGCCGGCGATGCCCCAGAGCCGGGGCCTGAGCTCGGGACCGGCCAGCCTTGCCCGCGTCGATATCCAGACCAGCGCCGCGTGGTAGAAGCAGAGCGGACCCTCGACGTAGGGGAGCACCGCGACCCGGACGATCCAGGGGGTCGTCAGGTAGACGACCGCCGCGACCCAGGCCGCGCGCGGCGACGCCCAGTGCCGGGCCGTCGCCGCGACCAGCGCCGCCGAGGCCAGCGCGAAGGTCGCCACGACGAGCTGGCCGGCCAACGCCCCCCACCACCAGTCGTCGAGCATCTCCATGTCCAGCAGGTGGAGCATCTCCACTCCGAACGGCATGCTCGTGTAGACGTTGTGTGGCAGGAACGCCACCCGGCCCGCCTGGAAATACTCCTTGGGCCCTTGCAGGTGATACTCGATCGCGTCGAAGTCGGTCGCCGGCAGCATCGCGCCCAGGGCCATGACCAGCACGAACGGCGCGACGATGAGCGAGAAGGCCAGCCACGCGGACGACGCCTTCGGCCGCCTCCATCCCCGAAATCCAGGCCCCCGACTCCCACCACGACGAGCAGGCCGAGGCCGACGCGGACCGGCCAGGGGCCAAGCCAGCCAAGCCGGCCAGCGCTCAGGGTCATCAGCCCCAGGCCCGTCGCCCCAAGGCCGAAGGCGAGGGGGATGCGCTCCGAGGGATCGAGGTGTCGGCGGAGCCCCAGGGCGCGGAGCACCAGCCCTCCCAGGGCCAGCGCGGCGGCGCCGATCAGCGCGGCGCTGAGCACGATCGGCAGACGCTGGGGCAGGTTCGCGACGTGTCCGAGACGCCCGATCGCCTGGCCGAGATACGAGTGCTCGAAGCGGACGCCCGGCACGACCTCCGGGAGGGCCCGCGCCAGGAGCATCCAGCGATCGATCCGGCCCCCCAGGTTCCCCACGTTGGGCAGCGGCTCGACCAGGAACCAGCCGAGCCAGGCGAACTCCAGCACGGCCAGGCCGACCAGCAGCGCGACGACGGTCGGCCCTCGGCTCAAAGGATCGGCCCGATGTTCCAAGGGGCGAACTCCTCCTCACCCACGCCGCTGCGCTCACTTTTGGTCGAGCGACCACTGGCGACGTCGAGGATCAGGTCGAAGATCCGCTGGCCGACGCTCTCGACCGGCTCGCCCTCCAGGATCGTGCCGGCATTCAAGTCCATGTCGTCGGCCATCCGCTCGAACATCGGGGTATTGGTCGCCACCTTGATGCACGGAGTCGGCTTCAGGCCGAGGACACTGCCCCGCCCGGTCGTGAAGACCAGGACGTTGGCGCCCCCGGCGACCAGCCCGGTGGTGCAGGGGGGGTCGTAGCCGGGGGTGTCCATGAAGATCAGGCCGGGCTTATCCAACCGCTCGGCGTAGCCGACAACGTCGACCAGCGAGGTCGAGCCCGCCTTGGCCAAGGCCCCGAGTGACTTCTCGTAGATCGTCGTCAGGCCGCCCGCCTTGTTGCCGGGTGAGGGATTATTGTTGATCTCGGCGCCGAAGACGCGGGCGTACCACTCCCACCACTTGATCCGCTCGACCAGCTTCTCGCCGACGGCGCGGCTGACGGCGCGTCGGGTCAGCAGGTGCTCGGCGCCGTAGATCTCGGTCGTCTCGCCGAGGACGGCAGTCCCTCCCTGCGCGATGACCAGGTCGGCGGCCACGCCGAGCGCGGGGTTGGCCGTCACCCCCGAGTTGCCGTCGGAGCCGCCGCACTCCATCGCCAGCCCGATCTTCGAGGCCGGCTGCTCGGTCCGCGTCCAGGCGTTGGCCTCGGGCAGGAGCCGGTGGACGGCCTCGACCGCCGCCTCGACCGTCCGGGTGATCCCGCCCTGCTCCTGGATATTCAGGACGCGCGGGCGAGCCTCGGTCCTCCGGCCCCCGTCCCGCTTGACCGCCCCGAGCGCGACCAGGTCGTGCGACTCGACGAACTGCTGTGCCTGGCTGACCTCGCACCCGAGACCGACGACCACATAGGCCGCGACGTTGGGGTGGTTGGCGAACCCGGCGAGGACCCGTTCGAGCGTCCGGTGGTCGGGGCCGCCTTACGGGATGGCGCAGCCCCCCTTGTGCGTGATCGCGAAGACGCCGTCCACGTTGGGGAAGTCCTTGCGCCAGGACTCGTCCCGGAAACGATCGGAGATGGAGCGGGACGTGCTCGCCGAGCAGTTGACCGTGCTGATGACCGCGACGTAGTTGCGGGTGCCGACCCGGCCGTCGGGCCGGAGGAAGCCCTGGAACGTCCGCGGTGCGCACGCCGGAACCGGCGGGTGCTCGGTGGCGAAGGCGTAGTCGCGGTCGAACAGGTCGGCCTTGACGTTGTGTACGTGGACCCAGGCCCCCGGGGGGATCGCGCGCGAGGCGAACCCAATGACCTGGCCGTACTTCCGAACCGGCGCACCCGGCTCGATCGCCACCAGTGCCACCTTGTGCCCCAGCGCGATCGGCTCACGGACCTCGACGCGCCGACCGCCGATCGCGATGATGTATCCCTTGGGGATCGGCCGCGCGGCAACCGCCACGTTGTCCTCGCCCCGCAAGAGAACCGCATGCCGCTCTACGGCCACCGTCGCCATGAGTTCGTGTCCTTCGCCTCGATCTTCCCGTTTCCGCGGTGAGATCGTCCCTTCCGGTCAGTTTAGTGGCTCAGCGATCGTTTGGGAAGTCGCCCCGCGACGTCGCGGCAGACTCGGAACAATGTTCAAATTTCATGATCATGTTTTTAATAATTGCGTTCCTCAAACCGACAACGTTGGCCGAACGTCCACTCCCGGATCAAGGTGCGGATTTAGCTTTCCGAACCAGTACCGCCCCCGCATCCGGACCGGATTGTCACCGTTCGTCAGCGAAGAGTTGACATCGTGAGACAGTTGTCTTAGGATACGATGACCCGGGCGAGAGGACCCTGCCCGGTCCCGGTTTCGCGCGGTCCTGACGGAGCGCGAGGCTGGAGATTTGTCCGACCCGTTATCGAGATAACCGCCGATGGCCAAGCGCCCTCCGACGATTCCCGACTCGGAACTCGACGTCTTGAAGGTCCTCTGGGACCGTGGTCAGGGCACCGTCCGGGAGGTTCTGGAGACGCTGTGCACGGCCGGCCGGCAGTGGTCCTACGCGACGGTCGCCACTCTGCTCGACCGCCTGGAGAACAAGGGGGTCGTGACGAGCGACCGGAGCGAGCTGGCGTTCGTCTACCGCCCGGTGATCACGTCGCAGGAAGTGCGCCAGAAGCGGATCAACAACCTGGTGGACAAGCTCTACCAGGGTGAGCCGGGCCTGCTGGTCCTCCATCTGTTGAAGTCGCACCCGCTCGACCCCCGGCAGGCGAAGGAGGTCCGCGCCGTGCTCGAGGAGATGACCGGCGACAAGTCGAAGAAGAAGAGGGACGAAGCCCCCGCCGCCGACTGAGCGCATCGTCCTTCATTCCGGTCGGGGGCGCGGCGCCCCCCGACGCATCGCCCACGCCTTGCACCTTTCGAATCCTCGCGACCCGCACCTCTGAACTGACGCAGACCAACCATGGCCGCTCGTTTGCCGCGCCCTGCGAACGCGATTGTCCTGGTGCTCGTCCTGGTCCCGGCGGGGAAGATCGCCGAGCGGATCGACCCGAACACGAACTCGCTTACGGTCCGCTCTGGCCAGGGGAACGGCACGTTTCAGGACGGCACCCCGATCCCGGTGGGCAAGAGCCCGACCGGTCTGCTCGTCGGTGACTTCAACGGCGACGGGCGGCCTGACCTGGCCATCGCCGACTCGGGTTCGAAACGACATCTGGTCATGCGCGGGCTGGGTGACGGGACCTTCCAGAAGCCGGTCCGAGACCCGGTTGGCAACTTGCCGCGTACCCTCGTCGAGGCGGACTTCAACCATAAGCTCGTGCAGATGGGGCAGGCCCAGACCTCCAACATCCTGCCGCTCGGCGAGGGGGGCACGGCGACGGTCGCCGTGGTCTACATCGTGTTGGTCAGTATCGACCTTGCCAAGGCCTACCGCCCTGGATCCAAGGGTCGGTCGGCGACCCGTCCGGGTCGAATTTCAAGACCCGCCTTTGAACCGGGCGAAGTCGTACCGGCAGCTCACGGTGCGGTTCCGCCTGCCGTTCTTGTCGTGGCGTCTTCCGAGGAAGCTAGGGCGTGTGGACAAAACCTGGGTGAACTTCGTAAGGAGGGTATCAAAGCTCGCGTTTCCAGGCTGATCGAGCACTCAAGCATGTACCGTCATTCGATAACAAATGAACACTGGGTGCGGATCGCAGCACTCCTCCCCGGCCCAGCCGGCGACCCAGGCGTGACCGCCAAAGACAACCGTCTCTTCGTCGACGCCGTCCTCTGGATCGCCCAGACCGGGGCCCCCTGGCGTGACCTCCCGAACGCTTCGGGAATTGGAATTCGGTCTGGAGGCGGTTCGATCGCTGGTCCGCCAAGGGCGTCTGGCTCCGGGTCTTCGAGGAGCTGAAGGACCCTGACTTGGAGTGGCTGAGCCTCGACAGCACCGTGATCCGGGCCCACCAGCACGCCGCCGGGGCGGTAAAGGGGCGCCGACCAAGCCTTGGGACGCTCGCGCGGCGGCTTCTCGACCAAGCTGCACATCGCTGTAGACGGGTTGGGCAACCCTGTCGAGTTCATCCTGACCGGGGGACAAGAGGCCGACATCAATCAAGGCGCTGCATTGGTCAAAGGTCACGATGCTGATGCAGTGATCGCAGATAAGGGATATGACGGGGATAAGTTCGTTGCGACCATCGAGGCCAGCGGAGCGGCCGCGGTGATCCCGCCTGAGGAAGAATCGGATTTTCAAGCGAGAGTATGACGCAGCATCTTTATAAGGATCGCCACCTGGCGGAGCGGTTCATCAACCGGATCAAGCAATACCGTCGGGTGGCGACACGGTATGAGAAGACGGCTCGGAACTTCCTGGGGTTCGTTCATGTGGCTGCAATCATGGTGTTATTGCTCTAGCCCAGATTTTGCATCCTGCCCAGATATTGTCCACACGCCCTAGCCCAGACACCCGATCGCGAAGCGGCTCACGAGTCGATCAGGGGGAGCTTGAGCACCTCCCGGACGACCGTGATGACCTTGGGGACGATGGCATCGAGCATCCTCCGACCGCGCTCGGCGTCGGCGAACTCGGGATGGCCGACGGCGCCGTGATGGGTTCCTCGGCCGAAGTCCCGGGCCCAGAACAGCGACTTGAGCACCGGGGGTACCATGGCCGGATCGTCGAGGATCCGGTCGCGGCGGACCAGTTCCGGGCGCAGGTGGAGGAGCATCGAGGTCTCGATCTCGCAGGCGTGACCGATCGTCTTGCGCGGGCCGGCGCAGAGCGCGGCCAGCTCGGCCTCGGCGAGCTCCCAGTAGCCCGCGCCGGTCAGGATCGGCGCGGGGAAGAGGACGTCGAGCCGCCGCAAGGCCGCGCGGAGCGGGTCGATGTTGCCGCCGTGGCCGTTCAGGAACATCACGCGGCGGAAGCCGTCGCGGAGCAGAGGGGTCAGCAGCTCGACGAGCAGCAGCTCGTACGTCGGCAGCGTGGCCGTCAGCGTCCCTCCCCAGGGCAGGTGGTGCTCGCTCGCCCCGAGCCAGAGCACGGGCAGGAGCAAGACCTCGACGGGCAGCTCCCGCTCGACAGCGTCGGCCACCGCGCCCACCAGGATCGAGTCGGTGAAAACGGGCAAGTGCCGGCTGTGCTGCTCGCACGCGGCGATCGGCGTGACGACCACCATCCCGTCGCGGGAGAGGTCGGACAGTTCGGGGGCGGTCAACTCGGCGAAACGCATAGGCGGGTCTCATCGATGCTTCGTCGGGGGTTAACCCAATTCACAGCAGACGACCAATGGCAGAGGGCAGAAGGCGGAGGTGAGATGGCAGAGGAGCGTTCCCGCTCCTCGTCTTTCCACCGTTCGCTGTCCTCTATCATTTGCCCTCTGATCTCTGTCATCTGCCCTCTCAGCTCTGGAAAGGAGCCATTGCCCGCCGCAACGCGAATCAGGAAAACCACCTCAACCATCCGCTCACGCCGAGGGCGTGGCCCGCAGCGGGATGACGATGGTGGAGGAGGAGGATGGCGACGGTGTAGAAGATCACCAGGCCGGTCGCATCGACCAGGGTGCTGATCAGCGGGGCCGAGACGAGCGGCCGGGTCGATGCCGAACCGCTTGGCCAGCAGGGGGACCAGCGCCCCGACGCCGTTGGCCCAGATGCAGATGCCCAGGATCGCCAGGCCGATGACCAGCCCGAAGATCGGCGGATGGCCGAGCAGCTGCCAGGTGAAGACGAATCCCAGCGGGCCCGAGGAGCATCCCCAGGAGCAGCCCGGTCAGGAGCTCGCGGGCGAGGACGCGGAAGGTGTCGCCGCGCTGGATCTCGCCCAGCGCCAGGCCGCGGATGATCGTGCCGACGGTCTGGCTGCCGGCGTTGCCGCCGGTGCCGATCAACAGCGGGATGAAGGCGTCGAACTCGATGCTCGGGGTAGCGTCTTGTCGACCCAGTCGAACGAGCGGATGACGAACCGGGTGATCGGTCCCGCCAGCGAAGAGCAGCAGGAGCCAGCCGATCCGGCGGCGGACGGCCTCGAGGATCCGGCCCTGCCAGTACGGCTCCTCGTCGGCCTCGGCGTCCCTCGAGACGCCGCCGAAGGCGAGGATGTCCTCGGTCTGCTCCTGGCGGAGGATGTCCATCGCGTCGTCGTGGGTGATGATGCCGACGAGCATGTCGCCGGCGTCGACGACGGGGATGGCGATCAGGTCGTACTTGTCGATCTGCCGGGCGACCGCCTCCTGATCCTCGTCGACCCGGGCGAAGATCACGTCGCGCTGCATGATGTCCTCGATCCGCGCCGAGGGGCGGGCGAGGATCAGCTTCTTGAGCGAGACGAAGCCGATGAGCCTGCGCTGCGGATCGACGACGTAGCTGTAGTAGATCGTCTCGCGGTCGGGGGCCTCGTGGCGGAGCCGTTCCAGGGCCTCGCGGACGGTCAGGTTGGGCGGGAGCGTGACGTAGTCGGTCGTCATGACCGCGCCGGCGGTCCCGGGCTCGTAGCTGGCCAGGCGGCGGATGTCCTCGCGCTCGGCCTGGGCCAGGTGCGGCAGGATCAGGTCGACGCGGTCCTCGTCGAGCCGGTTGACCAGGTCGGCCCGCTCGTCGTGCGACATCAGGTGGAGCAGCGCGGCCGCCTCGGCCGGCGGCAGCGCCGACGATGAACCGGACCTGATGTTCGCCGTCGAGGTAGCTCAGCACCTCGGCGCGGAGCCGCGCCGGGAGCAGGCCGAGGATCGTGTCCCCCTCGGCCGGCTCCAGGTCCTCGATCATCTCGGCGACGTCGGCGGGGTGGTGATCGCTGAAGAAGTCGCGCAACGCGTCGGTCTCGCCGGCCTGGATCAACTCGCGGAGGTCGGGCACCAGCAGCGGGTTCCGCATCGGGCACCCTCCTTCGCGCGAGTCGAAAACTCCTGATCAGGCGATAAGAACGCGGGGTGACGCCCCTCCC
Source organism: uncultured Planctomycetaceae bacterium (assembly GCA_963803395.1). Taxonomy (GTDB): domain Bacteria; phylum Planctomycetota; class Planctomycetia; order Isosphaerales; family Isosphaeraceae; genus JAFANO01. The sequence continues at coordinate 45,895 of CAWDND010000055.1, read as the reverse complement.
TGAATCTATCGACTCGCCGACGAGAACCTGCATCCAGCGGACCCGTTTCTGGAAAGGGCTGCGGGCCGTCCGGGGCACTCACTCCAGATCCGTCGCGGTCGGCTCCTTCTTGCCGCCGGAGGGCGATGCCGGAATCGACCGGACGTCTCGTGACGGCGACCTCCCTGGGTGGCGTCGGGTACACGTCCTACGACGATCGGCCGATGACGTCCTTGCCCAGGGAGGGCCGGAGGACCTCGGGGACGTCGACCAGGCCGTCGGCCCGCTGGTAGTTCTCGAGGATGGCGATCAAGGCCCGGCTCAGGGCGACGGCCGTGCCGTTGAGCGTGTGGACGAACCGGGTCCCCTTCTGGCCGGTCGGGCCGGTAGCGGATGTTGAGCCGGCGGGCCTGGTAGTCGGTGCAGTCGGACGTGCTGGTCACCTCGCCGTACTCGCCGCCCTCGCCCCGGCCGGGCATCCAGGCCTCGAGGTCGAACTTGCGATAGGCCGGCCCGCCGAGGTCGCCCGAGCAGATGTCGAGCACGCGGTACGGGATGCCCAGCGCGGTGAAGATCTCCTCCTCGATCGCCAGGAGTTCGGCGTGCATCGCGCCCGAGGCCTCGGGGGTCGGTGAAGGCGAACATCTCGACCTTGGTGAACTGGTGGACGCGGTACAGCCCCTTGCTCGCCCGGCCCGCGGCGCCGGCCTCGGTCCGGAAGCAGTGCGAGAGGCCGACGTACTTCAAGGGCAGCGCCGCCTCGTCGAGGATCTCGTCGGCGTGCATGCCCGCCCAGGGTGATCTCGGCGGTGCCGATCAGGCTGAGGTCGGTGTCCTCGACCGAGTAGATCTGCGTCTCGACCCCCCGGGGCGTGAAGCCGATCCCCTCCAGGATGCAGTTGCGGGCCAGGTCGGGCGTGATGATCGGCGTGAAGCCCGTGCTCGACCAGCTTCCGCAGCGCGAACTGCTGGAGCGCCAGTTCCAGAAGCACCGCGTCGTTCTTGAGGAAGTAGAAGCCGTGGCCCGAGACCTTGGCGCCGCTCTCGAAGTCGATCAGGTCGAGCGCCTTGCCGATCTCGACATGGTCCTTCGGGTTGGAAGTCGAAGACGCGGGGCGTACCGACCCTGCGCAGCTCGTGGCTGTCGTCCTCGGTGGCGCCGACGGGGGCGTCGGGATGGGTGAGGTTGGGGATTCGGGCCAGCCGCCGCTTCACCTCGGCGTCGAGCTGCTTGAGTTGCTCCTCGTTCTCGGCGACCTCCGCCTTGAGCCGCTTCCCCTCGGCGACCAGCTCCGACCGCCGGGCGGGGTCCTTCTCCTTGCCCGTGGCCTGTGCCACCTCGTTCTGCCGGCGGCGGACCTCCTCGACCGCCTGGAGCAGCGCCTTCCGCCGCCCCTCCAGCTCGACGACCCGGTCGAGCTCGTCGAGAATCTCGGCCGGGACGTTCCGGTTGCGGCAGTTCTGCTTGACGGCCTCGACGTTGGCCAGGACGTATTTCGGGTCGAGCATACAGGAACCTTTGTCGCAATCCAGCCCCGGAGAAGCGTCCGTCAGGAGGCGCAAACCTTGGGGCACGGGGGAAGGAAGATGCCGTTGGAGTCGAGCCCTGGAGAGGCGGCCATTGACGTGTGCCTTTCCCTGTCGCCCTCCGGAGCTGAGTCAGGGGGGAAATCCGATGGGGAAATCGCGCAGCATGTTCTTCCATCCCTCCCGCCACGCCGTGCTACTGAGAACTCCTCGTGCGATAGTTCCACGGCGATATCCTCCCAGAATCCGGAGAAAGAATGGCGTCGGATCGTGGGAATGATCACCGCAGTCCTTCGGGAGATGATTCCACCCCCGCCAATTCCGCGAACAGATGGGCGCTGGCCTTGATGCCGCGGTGGAAGTCGGCCAGGGAGAACTTCTCGTTGGGCCCGTGAAGGTTGTCGTCGGTCTGGCCCCAGCCGAGCAGGAGGGTCTCGACGCCCAGTTGCTGCTTGAGCAGTCCGACGACGGGGATCGAACCGCCTTCGCGGATGAAGACGGGCGTGGTGCCGAAGCCCGCCTCGATGGCGCGGACGGCGGCGCGGACGCCGGCACTCTCAACGCCGACCAGGACGGCGGGCGCACCGTGATGGACGACGATCTCGGAGCGGACGCCCCGCGGGCAGGTCGCCTTGACGTGGGCGCGGAACTGCTCGGCGACCGTCCAGGGGTCCTGGTCGGGCACGAGCCGGAAGCTGAGCTTCGCGCCCGCTCTGGCGGGCAGGACGGTCTTGGTGCCGGGCCCCTGGTAGCCGCCAGAGAGCCCGTTGACGTCGCACGTCGGCCGGGCCCACTTCCGCTCCAGGGTTGTGTAGCCGGCCTCGCCCTCGAGCGAGGGAACGCCGAGGTCGGCCTGGAACGCGGCCTCCGAGAACGGCAGCCGGGCGAACTGGGCGCGTTCCCAGTCCTCCAGGGGGCGGACCGCATCGTAGAAGCCCGGAAGCCGGATCCGGCCGGCGGGGCCCTTGAGGCTCGCCAGGATGACCGCCAGCGCGTTGCACGGATTGGCAACGGCGCCGCCGAAGGTCCCGGAATGGAGGTCGCGGTTGGCGCCGCGCACGGTCAGTTCGAAGTAGGCCAGGCCCTTCAGGCCGTAGGTGATCGCGGGGATGCCGGGGGCGAACTGGCTCGTGTCGGAGATCACGGCGTAGTCGCAGGCCAGCCGGTCGCGGTTCCCAGCAACGAAGGCGTCGAGGCTGGTGCCGCCGACCTCCTCCTCGCCCTCGATCAGGAACTTGATGTTGATCGGCAGCGTGCCGACGGCCTTGAGCCAGCCCTCGGCGGCCTTCAGGTGGGTGAGCATCTGGCCCTTGTCGTCGGTGGCACCCCGGGCGTAGATCTTGCCGTCGCGGACAACGGGCTCGAACGGGTCGGAATCCCAGCCGTCCTGCTCGCGGTCAGCGGGCTGGACGTCATAATGGCCGTAGACGAGCAGGGTGGGCTTATCCGGGGCGTCGCGGCGCTCTGCGAAGACGATCGGGTGTCGCTTGGTCGGGACCAGCTCGGCCTCGAACCCGAGGGCGTGGAGGTCATCGCGGACGAACTCGGCGGCGCGCCGGGTGTCGGCGTCGTGGTCCGGCTGAGCACTGACGCTCGGGATCCGCAGCAATGCCTTGAGCCGATCCTCGAAGTCGTTGCGATGCGTCTCCAGGTAGGCATCCACCCGGTCGATTGCCATGGCCGAATTCCCTCGTCGCTGCGCGTGCCCGGTCGGGTTGGAGCATCAAACCGCAATAGGGTTTCACTATACCATGCCGTCCAGGGGCAGGCGACGGGTACGCCCGAGTTTGCACGGCCCGGCGCGGCGAACCGCCCTCCCGGCGTCCGATCGTGACAGGAAAGGCCACTCTCACAAGGACGCGCACAGCTCGGTCCCGCGACGCCGATCGACCGAGCACGGCCCTCACGGTCGACGGCCGTCAGCCCAATCCCTCACCTCCCCCCGAAGAACCCACTCGGCCTTCGGAAAACACGCCTCATCCTGAAATCTCCGACCCGATTCCTCCGATGGTTGTTTCAGGCGATGCGACGTTGCATTCCCGAATCATCAGTGCCGGCCTTTCATCTGGTCATCTTGTAAAGGGCGCGTGTAGGGTTTACAAAATGATCTCTCGATCGCACGCGGCGACACTTCAGAGCCGCAGACCCTCAAATCCAGGGAATTTCGCCTCAAGTTTCGACCTCGCCGGGCCGACACGGGAAAACTTTGCAGAATGCGGCGTGCGGTACTGGATTTGCGACCCACAATTCCTTAGATTCGAAATACCAACCGGACCGTACGGAGATCAGGGAACGATCCTCAGCCTCTTGCTCGCATCGGTCCGCTCCAGGGAACCCCTTCACTCTGTTTTGCAGCGAGAGCGGGTTTTCGACGCCAAACATGGTATATATAGAAGAACGGCATTGAAGCGGTGCCAACGGAAAGGCAACCGTCCCCGGGGTGGGTTTCGGCTCCCTTGGGCGCGGTGTCGGACGAACGCCTGGGATGGCTCTGTTCGGGGACCCTTGACCCGAGATCGTCCGACGCAGTGACCGAGGATTCTCCACGAAACATTCCCAAGTGTGTTCGTCGCGGTAGGAGGGGACCCTTTCCCATGAGCTTTATCCAGCGCTTCCTTGAGCGGGTGCTGCGCACCAACACGAGCCGTATGCCACGAACCAGCTTCGACGACCTCAGCCAAGACCAGCTTGACGCCCACCTCCGCGTCGGCCGCTATGGAGACTTCGCGCTGACCGACGCGGTTCGCCCGTCGTTCGGCCTGGAGGTCATCCCCCGCGAAGGCTATCGCCGCGACGTCTATTGCGACCCCGAGACGGGCAACAAGATGCCCGTCCTCGCCGCCTCAGTCTCCGCCGAGCGGCTCTTCGACGTCCTCATGGACCTGCTCGACCCCTTGGGCGACGAGGTCGACGTCGTCATGGAGTCGAGCCACGAGAGCGAGCCCGGCGCCCACGCCGACCTCTACCGCGAGCACATCGACACCGTCATCCTCAAGAGCACGCTCTACGACTACGAGCAACTCTTGCTCCACGACGGCTGCACCGGCCTGGCCGCGCTCAACCCCAACGGCCCGATGGAGGTCCAGTTCGACGAGCACAAGCTGCTGTTCGTCTACGCCAACGACCTCGAGCCATTCGAGCCGATCCTGATCGAGCACGGCCTGAAGCGCGACGACACGCCTGAAGTTCATCTCCGAGGCCGAGCACCTGCACTCGACCGACGACGTCTACCGCGAGCAGTTCGAGGAGCTGCGCTACCGCCTGGGCATCGACCACTCAGAGTAAGCACCCCACCTCCAAACGAGCACCCCGCGGGGCGGGGCGTCGGCAACTCGACGCCCCGCCCCGCTGACCTTTTCGAAATGCCGAGCACGCGATGGGCTGGACGAGGATCATCCCCCCGTTTGACCGACCGCGCCGGCGTTGCGTATCATAGGGTCTGATACGTGTCCCGGAAAGATTGTGCCCCCCGCCGGGGGCGGCGGTATTCCCTTAGGGGAGGCCGCCGTCCCCGACGGGCACAAACGTCCCGGGAAGCGTATCACCTCGTGTGGGGATGATCGGTCGGGAGATTCTGGGGATGCCCAAGATTCGCGTCGCGTGGGGCGGGCTCCTGATGATCGGGCTGTCCGGGGTCCTGGGGTGCCATTCGCGGAACACCCACCCGAAGGACCCCGCCATGCCGTTCCGAGGGATCAAGCTCGTGGTCGGGGCGGTTGGCGACCCGGCGGTCCTCGCGACTGTCACACCCCAGCGCGGGGAATGGGAGGCGACCCGGGGCGGCAAGATCGAGATCCGAGAGACCTTGATCGACCCGAAATCTCCCCAGGGCGTCGCGGTCCTGCTCTTCCGAGGCGACCGGCTGGGCGACCTGATCGACGCCGTGCACTGGCGGTCGTGCCCGAGGCGGTCGTAAAGCCCCCCGCGCCGTCCGAGTCGGAGGAGGAAACGTTGGGAGACGAGGAGGGGCCCTCGAAGGCCCCCTCCGATCTCTTGCAGTTCGCGGACATCGTGCCCGCCTACCGCGACCAGGTGTCCAAGTACGGCGCCGAGCGATTCGCCTTGCCCTACGGCGGCTCGGCGCTGGTCCTGGTTTACCGCCGCGCCGCGTTCGAGCGCGAGGCGAACCGAGAGATGGCCGGGCAGGGGAAGCTGACGCTGGAGCCGCCCGCGACCTGGGACCAGTTCGACGCGCTGGCCCGGTTCTTCCAGGGCCGCGACTGGGACGGCGACGGGTCGTCCGATTTCGGGGTCGCGCTGGCGTTCGGCCTCGACGCCGAGGGGCTGGGCGACGCGACCTTCCTGGCCCGCGCGGCGAGCCTCGGTCAGCACCGCGACCATTACTCGTTCCTGTTCGACGCCGACACGATGGCCCCCCGGATCGACTCGCCGCCGTTCGTCGAGGCCCTCCAGGCGCTGGTGGAGTTGAAGGCGTGCGGCCCTCCGGGCCTGGCGACATTCGACGCCGAGGCGGCGCGGCGAGGCGTTCCGCCGGGGCAATGTCGCGCTGCTGATCGACCGGGCCGAGCGTGCGTCGCTCTGGAGCGAGGGGAGCCGCGCTCGGCGTCGCCCCCTTGCCGGGCTCGGAGCGCGTCTTCGACCCGTCCCGCAACCTCTGGGAAACCGCCTCGCCCCCGAATCGGCCCAGCTACCTGCCGTTTGGCGGGGGCTGGCTGGTCGGCGTCGCCGCCGCGACGACGGGGCCGCCGCGCGCGGCGGCCTCGACCTCGCCAAGTACCTGATCGGCCCCGAGACCGCGAGCCGCGTCCGCCCCGAGCCGCGCCTTCCCGATGCTCCCGGTCCGGTCCGCCCAGACTGGCTCAGGGCCTGCCTGACCCGCGCTCGGCCGCCGGGTGTCGACTCGCGGCAGTGGTCCGACGCGGTCCGCCGGACCCTGCTCGCCGCCCGGGTCGTGCCCGGCCTGCGCATCCCGGGGCCGACGGCTACCTGGCCGACCTCGGCCGGGGCCGCGTCGCCGCCGTCGCGGGCGAGCCCGCCGACCGCGCCCTAAGGAGGTCGCCCGCCGCCTGGTCCGAGCGGACCCGATCGCTCGGCACCGGCTCGGCAACTCTGGCACTACCGCCGGAGCCTCAACACCCTGGTCACTCTGCCCGAGCCCCTCCGAACGCTGAACCTCATGCCCGGACACCGGAATGGACGATGCCCGACGACTCGCCCCACGATGACGAACGTCGATGCCGAGATGAAGGAGTTGCTCGGCCTGTTCGACGTCCCCGCGTTCGCCCGACGCGGCCAGGACCTGGAGTACGCGCTGGCGCGGCTGCACGCCCGCTGCCGCCGCGAGCGCGACGGACTGCTCGACATGGTCCGGCTCCGGCTCCGCCAGTGGGCCGAGGCCGGCTCCGGTCCCGACGACTGGCGATCGGTGTTCACCGCGCCAATCGAGCGGCTCTGGCCCCTCTGCGACGCCGAGCCCCCCACCTGGGCCGACCGCCCCGCGCCGCCCCGCCGTCACCGCGCGATCGCCCGCGACCTGATCGCCAGCGTGAACCGGTTCAACCGCCGCTGGGGCCGTTCCTCGACGACCTCAACCTCGAGCCCGCCAACCGGCTGATCGACCAGTACAACCGCTATTACATCCTGGAAAAGGAGTGCAGCCTGGGCTCGGCCCGCCTGGCGGCGCGGCATTTCATCGCGCGGGAGCGATTGACGCTCGAGGGCCTGATCGACCAATATCCCAACTTGCCGGTTCCCGCTCGCGGACTGAGCTTTCGACCCCGCAGGGTGGGTCTTACGCGTTCCGGGGATGATGGGCGATCTCGTGTTCGAAATTTCATATTTGAGATTTTAAATTTAAAATCGCGAATTTGAATTTTTCGAGGAACGCAGGGTTTTCCCACAACGTGAATCACGCCACGCGCCGGAATTGAAAGCGTGCCGCCCACGCTTCCGCGATTTATATTGGAGTCGGCCTCGTGCTTCGCCACCGCCTGATCCGCTCCCGGCTCGCCGCACTGGCGGCCGTCGTCTCCCTCGGCGCAGCCCCAGCCGACCGGTCGCCACTGACATTTGAGGTCACATACACGGCCGACGCTCACCCCGGCCCGATCTCGGCGCGGGTCTACGTCCTGCTCGGGCCGGCGGGGCAGGGGAGAGAGCCCCGACACGGTCCGGACTGGTTCAAGCCGCAACCGTTTTTCGCGGTCGAGGCGAAAGACTGGATGGCCGGCGAGCCGCTCCTCGTTGGGGCCGATGCCGTCGGGTTTCCCGGCCCGCTCGATCACATCAAGCCGGGGCGAATACGCGATCCAGGCGGTCGTCCGGCTCAACCCGGACACCCATGCGCTCGGCGACGGGCGAGGGCAACGCCTACGGGCCGGTCGTCCGCGCCACGCTCGACCCCGAGGCCGGCGGCACGATCGCGGTTGACCGTCAATCGCGTGGTCCCGCCGAGAAAATTCGAGGAGACCGACCGGATCAGGCTCGTGGACATCGCCGAGCCCGCTCCTGTCGGCGTTCCATCACCGGCCGATCCGGCATCGCGCGGCGGTGATCTTGCCCGAGGGGGACACGGCGTCGAAGCGAGCCGACGCTCTACATCATGCCCGGGTTCGGCGGCGACCACCACATGGCCCATCGGATCGCCGCGAGCCGGCAGTTGAGCTTCGGCAAGGATTTGATCCGCGTCGTGCTCGACCCCGACTGCGGAACGGGCCACCACGTCTTCGCCGACTCGGCAACCAACGGCCCGCGCGGTCGGGCGCTGGTCGAGGAACTGATCCCCCACATCGAGGGCCACTTCCCCGCGCGTCGCCGCGCCGCGCGCCCGGCTGCTCAACGGCCACTCGTCGGGCGGCTGGAGCAGTCTCTGGCTCCAGGTGACCTACCCCGACACGTTCGGCGGGCGCCTGGTCGACCAGCCCCGACCCGGTCGATTTCCGCGACTTCCAGCGGATCAACCTCTACGCCCCCGGCGCGAACCTGTTCCGCGACCGCGAGGGGAACCGCCGCCCGATCGCCCGGCGCGGGACGACGCCGGTCCTCTTCTTCGACGACTTCTCCCGGATGGAGGACGTGATCGGCGACGGCGGCCAGCTCCACTCGTTCGAGGCCGTCTTCAGCCCGCTCGGCCCCGACGGCCGGCCTCGGCGGCTCTGGGACCGGGCCACCGGCGCCATCGACCTCGAGGTCGCCACGCGCCTGGGAGGCGTACGACATCCGCCTCGTCCTCGAACGCAACTGGGCGATGCTCGGCCCCAAGCTCGCCGGCAAGCTCCACGTCATCACCGGCGATCTCGATACGTTCTATCTCGAAGGCGCGGTCCGCCTCTTGAAGCGAGTCGCTGGCGGACTTGGGCAGCGACGCGGTCGTCGAGATCGTCCCCGGCAAGAACCACTTCACGCTCATCGACACGGACCTCGCCGCCCGGTTCGACCGCGAGAGGAAGGTGGTCCTCGGAGACGAGCCGCCAAGGCGCCGAGACGCCGGGGGTAAAGGTTTGTAAGATCATCAAATCTTGGGATAGACTTGACGCCTCGGCAGCTTGGCGGTTCGTCCCCGAATTCACCCGGGAGGTGGTCTTGGCACTCACCGACAACTCGTCGCCCGACGGCCCTCGGCTGCGCGGCGTGATCTTCGACATGGACGGGGTCCTCGTCCTCTCCGAGCCGATCCTCGCGGAGGCGGCCATCCGGATGTTCGCCGAGAAGGGGTATCGCGTCCGCCGCGAGGAGTTCCGGCCGTTCATCGGGATGGGCGAGGATCAATACCTCGGCGGTGTGGCCGAGACGCGGGGCCTCCGGCTCGACCCCGAGCGTGACAAGGCGCGGACGTACGCGCTCTACCTCGAGCTGATCAAGGGTCGGCTCACCGCGCTGCCGGGTGTGCACGCGCTGATGGCCGACTGCCGCCGTCGCGGCCTGCGGCTGGCCGTGGCGTCGAGCGCCGACGAGATCAAGGTGGCTGGCAACCTTCACGAGATCGGGCTACCCCCCTCGACGTTCGATGTGGTGGTCCACGGCAACGATGTGACGCGGAAGAAGCCGGCCCCCGACATCTTCCTGGAGGCGACCCGCCGGCTCGGCCTGGAGCCGTCGGCGTGCCTGGTGATCGAGGACGCCATCTCGGGCGTCACCGCCGCCAAGGCCGCCGGGACGCGCTGCCTGGCCGTGACGACGTCGTTCCCCCCGAGAGACTCGCCGATGCCGACTGGATCGCCCCCAGCCTCGATCACGTCCCGGCGAGGGCCCTGGAGTGGTAAGCCGGCGGCCTGGTCCGCAAGCGCACTCCCCTTCAGAAGATCGGGCTTTCGTCGGGTGGGTGGCCCGGACATCGACACAGCCCTCCGGAAATTTAGGAGTTACCCAGTTGTACGGTTTCTGTACAGGAGGTGGCCGAAATTTGCCTTGCCGTGCAAACGCTATCTTGCCCATGTTCCGGCTTGACTGGCCACTTTCCTATACATTAGTCAACTGACAGCGTAACTCCTACTGAGATTTAAAATTTCATACGATCTTCCCCTTACCTTCCTGTCTCTCCGTGATCTCTGTGGTTCATTATGACGTTTTCCAGGGATCGCAACGCGCAATTAAGGAACGATCTCATGATGCGAGATCAGGGGAGGATCAGCGTCGTCTCGGCGCTGGCGCTGATGATGGGATGGGGAGTCGGGGTGATCGGCGCGGCCGAGCCGTCGCGCTCGGAGATCACCTGGCCTGGGATGACCCGCGCGGGCACGGTCTTGCTCCACAACGGCTGGTCGCTCAGGCCCGCGGGGTGGCAGGCACTGCTGGGCGACTTCCCGGTCGTGATGGCCGTGCATCCGAGCGAGCCGGTCCTCGCCGTCCTGCACGCCGGCTACGGCGAGCACGAGGTCATGACCCTCGAGGCCGGGACCGGCAAGATGATCGGCCGCGTGACCCTAACCGAGACCTTCGCCGGGCTCGCTTGGTCGCGCGACGGCGCGCGGCTCTACGTCGGGGGCGCGTCCGACGGCGTTGTCTACCGCTTCGACCATGACGGCGGGCTACTCTTCCACAAGGCCAGGATCGCGTGCCACGTGTCGGAGGCCAAGGAGAAGAAGAAGGGCGAAAGCTGCATCGCGGGGATCGTCGTGTCGGGCGACGGCAAGACCCTCTGGGTCGCCGACGCCTTCGCCCATGTGGTCATCCGGGTCGAGAGCCTGAATGAGATCGCCGCGGCGAAGGTCACCGCGCTGCCGATAGGCAAGGACACCTATCCCTACGGCCTGGCCTGGGATGAGGAGAGGAACCGTCTGTATGCGAGCCTCTGGAACCAGGCGGAGGTCGCGGTCATCGACACCGAGAGAGAAAGTCGTCGGACGTTGGAAGGCGCAGGAGCACCCCAACGAGCTGCTCCTGGCGCGGGGGGGCAAGGTGCTCTACGTCGCCAATGCCAACCGCAACACGGTCTCGGTCATCGACACCAAGACGGGCAAGACGGTCGAGGTGATCGGCACGGCGATCGCGCCCGACGCCCCCTCGGGCTGCACGCCCAGTTCGCTGGCGCTGTCGCCCGACGCGTCGGTGCTGTTCGTCGCTAACGCCGACACGAACGTCATCGCCGTGGTGAACGTCAAGGACGTCGGCGACAGCACGCCGCTGGGGTTCATCCCCACGGGGTGGTACCCGACCTCGGTCCGGGTCGCGCGCGACGGCAAGACGCTCTACGTGGCCAACGGGAAAGGGACGACCTCGAAGGCCAACCGCGAGGGCCCGAATCCGCTGGCCAACCCCGGCGAGAAGACCCGCGAGTACATCGCCGGGCTGTTCCAGGGGACGCTCTCGGTCATCCCGATTCCCGACCCGAAGCAGATGGCCGCCTACTCGAAGACAGTCTACGAATGCAGTCCGCTGAGGAAGGAGGACCCAACTGCCGTGGTCGGCCCGGCCCGCGAGCCGGGCAACCCGATCCCGGCGAAGGTCGGCGACCGCTCTTCGATCACCCACTGCGTCTACATCATCAAGGAGAACCGGACCTACGACCAGGTCTTCGGCGACCTGCCCGAGGGCAACGGCGAGCCGAGCCTCTGCCTCTTCCCCAAGGACATTACCCCCAACCACCACGCGCTGGCGCGCGAGTTCGTCCTGCTCGACAACTTCTACGTGGACGGTGAGGTCAGCGCCGACGGGCATGAATGGTCGATGGGGGCCTATGCCACCGACTACGTCGAGAAGACCTGGCCGCTGATGTACCGGGGGAACCGCCGTGTCCCGTATCCGTCGGAAGGGGCCCTGGAGATCGCCCGGCCGGCGGGCGGCTACCTCTGGGACCGCGCCGCCGAGAAGGGGGTCAGCTACCGGAGCTACGGCGAGTTCATCAAGAACGGCGCCAGGCCCGAAGACCCCACCACCACGGGCGTCAAGGCCCTCCAGGGGCACTTCGATTCCAAGTTCCGGAGCTACGACCTCGACTACCCGGACCAGAGGCGCGCCGACCGGTTCCTGGAGGAACTGGCCGAGTTCGAGAGGTCGGGCGAGATGCCCCGCCTGATTGTCATGCGACTGCCCAACGATCATACGGCGGGGACCACGCCCGGCAAGCCGACCGTGACCGCCTACATCGCCGACAACGACCTGGCGCTGGGCCGGGTGGTCGAGGGGCTGACGCGGAGCCGATTCTGGAAGCACCTGGCCATCTTCGTCGTTGAGGACGACGCGCAGAACGGCTCCGACCACGTCGATGCCCACCGGACAATGGCGCTGGTGATCAGCCCCTACGTCCGGCGCAAGGCGGTCGATTCGACGATGTACAGCACTTCGTCGATGCTCCGGACGATCGAGCTCTGCCTGGGCCTGGAGCCGATGAGCCAGTTCGACGCCGCCGCGCGGCCGATGGCGAACACCTTCACGGCCACGCCCAACTTCGGCTCGTACACGCACCGCCCTGCCCAGGCCGACCTGAACGCCAGGAACACCGCGACCGCCTGGGGGGCCGAGACTTCGAAGCGGCTGAACCTGGAGATCGAGGATCGCGCCGATGACCTGGTCTTCAACGAAATCATCTGGAAGGCGGTCAAGGGGGCCGACTCGCCCATGCCACCGCCGGTCCGCTCGGCGTTCGTCCTCCCCCGGCGCTGAGCCGGCGTGATTGACGACCAGGCCGGGCGGCCTACAATGAGGCAAACCCGGCGTCCTCCCCCGGACGTTGCCCGCGCCGCGGGGGCCGCCCGTGCCGACGAGCCGAACTGATGGCGCAACCCACCGGACGGACTGCCGTCCTGTTGATCGCTCACGGGAGCCGACACGCTCCGGCCAACGACGACCTGCACCAGCTCGCAGCCCGGTTCTCGGGGCGCGGTGATTATCCGATCGTGGAGCCCTGCTTTCTTGAACTGGCCGCGCCCGACATTCAGGCCGGGGGCGACCGGTGCGTGGCGCGGGGTGCCTCCCGGGTCTTGATGGTCCCTTACTTCCTCTCGGCGGGCGTGCACCTGCTCCGCGACCTGGCCATCGCGCGCGACGACCTGCATCGACGCCATCCCGAGGTCGAATTTCGCCTCGGCCCTGCGCTCGGCCCCCATCCCCTGCTGGAGCAACTTGTCGCGGAGCGCATTCGCCAGCTCGACACCGCCGAGGACGCGCCGGCGTTCGCCTCATTCGTTGAGCTGGCCGAACTTTACGCGTCGTTTGATTGACACGGGGAGTGACGAGGGGGGATTCCAAAGCCGCTGGCAACAGCACAGGGCTATTGACAGATTTGATTTGGAGGGTACAGGAGGGGATCGAACCGCAGGAAGTATCCTTTTGAGGGTCACCGCATGGACGCGTCTCCTCATCGTGATCTGCTTTCCTTCCTCGCCGAGATCCCCGATCCCCGGAGTCGTCACGGCCGCCAGCACTCCCTCTCCGCTGTGCTGGGTCTGGCGTGCTGCGCCATTCTGTGCGGCGCGCGCGGCTACGCCGCCATCGCCCAATGGGCCGTCGATCACGACATCGCCTTCATGCATCGTCTCGGGTTCACCCGAACCCCTCCCAAGCTCGGTGGCATCCGTAAGGTACTCATCGCATTGAACCGAACCGCTTTCGAGAACGCTCTGACCCGGTGGGCCGAGACCGTGTTGGGCCGACCGCTCCAGGGGAACGAGGCGCCACTCCAGGCGTGTGCCTTGGACGGGAAGACGGTCTGCGGCAGTTTCGAAGGCCTGAACAAGGCGGTGCATCTGCTGTCGCTGGTCGCCCACGAGTCGGGACTGACGGTCGCTCAGACGGAGGTCCCCCAGGGCGGCGTCGACAAGACCAATGAACACAAGACCGCCCTCCGGCTGTTGAAGGGGCTGGTGCTGGAAGGCCGCCTGATCACCGGTGACGCGATGTTCTGCCAGCGCGACCTGAGCCAGGAGATTCTCGACGCCAAGGGGCATTACTTGTGGTTCGTCAAGGAGAATCAACCGACGCTTCTAGCCGACATCCAAGCCGCGTTCGCCCCTTCCGCAGAAGGGGCTTTTTCCCCCTCGGCAGCAGCAGATCTGGCGTCGTGCGATGGACACGGCGACGACCCTCGACAAAGGGCACGGCCGTCGGGAACGTCGGACGTTACGCGCCACCACGGCGCTGAACGAGTATCTGGATTGGCCGGGCGTCGCCCAAGTGGGTGAGGTGACATGCCAAGTGGATGAGAACGGCGAGCGCACGGAAGCGACCCGCTACTTCATCACCAGCGTCCCACGGAACGTGGCGGGTGGCTCCGAGTTACTCCGCTGGGTGCGCGGCCATTGGTCCATCGAGAATGGGTCGCATTACGTGCGCGATGTGACCCTCGGCGAGGATGCCAGCCGGATCCGAAAGGGGTCCGGCCCTGAAGTGATGGCGGCGTTTCGGAACGCAGCCATTGGATTCCTGCGATCAACGGGCGTCACCAATATCGCCGAGGCGCTGAGGAGAAATGCCGCCCGTGTGAATGAACTCTTCGCCAAGCTCGGCATTTTGAAACAGTGAATGGCCCTGGGCAACAGCATTGACAGAAAATGTTTGAAGGACTAGCGTGCGATGTCCGATTCCTCCAGGGATGAAGATCTTGCCCCGCCCGCCCACTGAGACGCATCCCGGGCAGTTGGCGCTCGCCCGGGACGGCGGGCCTCCCCAGCGGGAGCACCGCCGCCCCCGGCGGGGGGCACGATCGTTCCGGGAAGCGTCTCAGGCATCAAAGGAGTGATCGCCGAATGAGCCGCTCGACCGAGCCTTTCGCCGTCCCCGCCATCGACCTGAAGACGCAGTACCAAACCATCCGGGACGAGATCGACCGTGTCCTCCGCGACGTGGTCGAGAGCCAGTATTTCATCCAGGGCCCGGAGGTCTCCGGGTTCGAGGCGGAGGTCGCCCGTTATTGCAGCGTCGCGCACGGGGTCGGCTGTGCGTCGGGGTCCGATGCGTTGCTGTTACCGTTGCTGGCGCTGGGCGTCGGCCCGGGGGACGAGGTCATCACCACGCCGTATACGTTCTTCGCGACCGCCGGCTCGATCTGGCGACCGGCGCCCGCCCCGTCTTCGTTGATATCGAGCCCGATTCCTACAATCTCAACCCCACGCAGCTTGAGGACGCGATCACACCTCGGACGAAGGTGATTATCCCGGTCCACCTGTTCGGCCAGGCGGTGGCGATGGACCAGATCATGGAGGTCGCCGAGACGCACGGCCTGTCGGTCCTGGAAGACGCCGCGCAGGCCATCGGTGCGGCCTACCAGGGGCGTCGGACGGGCGGGCTGGGGCACATGGCCGCGTTCAGCTTCTATCCCTCGAAGAACCTGGGTGGGTTCGGCGACGCGGGGATGGTCACCACCGACGATGCGAGGCTGGCGAAGCGGGTGGCGCGGCTCCGCGTCCACGGCATGGAGCCGAAATACCATCACCACGAGGTCGGCTTCAACTCGCGGCTCGACGCCTTGCAGGCCGCCCTGCTCCGGGTCAAGCTCCGCCACCTCGACTCCTGGACGGCCGAGCGGCGCGAGGTCGCAGACCGCTACCGCCAGCTCTTCCGGGAGGCGGGCCTGACCGATGACCTCGTCGCGCTGCCGGTCGAGCGCCCCGGACACTTCCATGTCTACAACCAGTTCGTCATCCGAGTGCCAGGCGCGTCCCGCGACCGACTCCGCGCCCACCTCTCCGCCTGCCGGGTCGGCAGCGAGATCTACTACCCGATCCCGCTGCACCTCCAGGTCTGCTTCGCGTCCCTCGGCCACCAGCCCGGCGACTTTCCGCACTCTGAGACCGCCGCGCGGGAGACGCTGGCCGTTCCGATCTACCCCGAGCTGAGCGAAGAGGCCCAGCGGTACGTCGTCAGCTCAATTGGCGAATTCTTCCAGGGGCAGGCGCGCTCTTCCGCGCCAGGAAATGAGCGAGCGGCCTGAGCACTCGCGGATCGGGAGCATCGCGGCGCTCCACCCGCCGATCATCATGCGGCGGCCTCGGGTCGAGCCAACCCTCGCGCCAGTCGGCCTCTGCGACCTCCGGCGACGCCGGCAGCGCGCGCTCAGGCCGCTGGATCTCGAAGTTACGGGCCTCGTCCTCGAACGCCAGGTCAAGCTGGCCCGGGTACCGGGACCGGATGTTATAGACGCGAATGCGAATCGTATCCCCGGACTTATGGGTGATCTCCACCCATTGTCCCTCTCTGCGTTTCAATACCAGCATGCGGGTGGTCCTTCCTGAGGCAAGCATCGGATCGATGAGATGGATCGGCTCCAGGAGCGGATTGTCCAGAATCTTCGCGTCTGAGCATCCGGGGCTTGCCCCTGGCGATCGCGGCTCGAGGGCCGGTCGCCCGGGGCAAGCCTCGCCATGACTCGCCGCCCATTTGTACCCCCGACCTCGCCTGTCGGAGCCTCGCGAGGCCGGTTCCCAAGTCGGAGAGTCGAGAAACCAAGCGACGAGGCCAGGATTTCGTGGACCAGGAATGATGTTCCAAAGGATTCTCGATGACGCACCTGGGCCGCGAGCGGCCCGCGACCGCGTTCAGAACCGGCCCTTCTTCTTCTCGAGGTCAACGGAGTATTGCCAGGCGTCGTTCAGCATCCCGATCGCCTCTTTGTGGAGATAGGAGAGCCGCGACTTCGAACATCCGATGATCTCCGCGGCTTCGCCCTGGGTCTTGCCATGGAGATAGATCTGCCGGCAAGCGACGGCGTGCTTGGAGGGGAGCTTGCGGAGCCAGACCTCGACGGCCTCGACCGCCTCGAGTTCCGAGCCGACCGGCGAGTCAGGCTCGCCCCCCAGGATGTGGCCCTGTTCCTCGGTGCTCTCGCCCAGGCTGGAGACACCAGGGGCGCGCTCCGCGTCGCCCCGCCAACCCGCCGTCACGAGCGACCGCTGCACGTCTGCAGCGCCCCCCAGATCCGGTAGCGAGCGAACGTCGCGAACTTGACGTTGCGGGTCTCATCGAACGACTGCGCCGCCTCGACCAGCGCGAGGCAGGCCGCCGACTCGAACTCGTCACTCTCGGAGGGCCACGTCCGCTTCAACGGCTTGGCCAGCGCCCGGGCCATCGGCAGATAGCGAACCGCCAGCCCCTGCTGCACCGCCGACAACGGATGGCGGCCCACATGCGTTACCGTCAAGTCCTCCGGGGAAGTCTGGTCGGGGGCGTCCAGGTGCCGATCACAGGAAAGTTTCCGGTTCACAAATCGCCTCGTTGTGCTTAGGTCATTCGGATAAATCGTTTTGACTCGCGGACTTCATTATGAATACATGAAATTTTATTCATATAACAAGGCGCCAGGGGAGCCGTTGATCGACAGGGACGAGCGGCGGATGCGGTTCGACGAGGTCGAGGACATCGCCGCCGGGCTCGGAGTTGAGGCGGCCGAAGAGCTCCCGCGCTTCCAGGCGGTTCGCCCGCAGCAGCGCCAGGACGCCTGAATATTTCGCTTTCAGGTGGGCGAGGTTGGCAGTCGCCAGGTTCCGGTGGCAACCCAACTCGGTCAGGTAGGCGCGAGCTCGCTCGAGCCGGGTGGCCAGGGCGCGAAGCTCGCTGATGAGCCGCTCATTGCTCTGCATGATCTTGACCAACCGCCCAAAGGCGCTTGGGGGCTCGGACTCGATCGCCAGAGGGTCCGAACCCAGCATCGGCTCGGAAGAAGACGAGAAGACGGGAACAGCACTTCGCGTCAGCTCCATCCCTGATACGGGATACTCGGCAGGGGCGAGCAGCATCGCTCATCCTTTCCTTGAGAGGTGGATCGGTGGAGGATTCTCGATGTGGGTAGCCTGATTCTCGTGACCTCAGGGGTTGGGATGATCCCGAGTCCGTCACGATCGTGTCGAGTCCGATCCCTGGGGCCGCGCTTCTCCGTCGAACCGCGTTCCCCGCGTTAGCAACATACATCCTTCTTACGGGATTGTCAATTTTGCCCTCGAAAATATCGTGGACTTTTCAGGCATCGTGTCGTAATTTCGGGCGACCTGCCGCGCCCGCCTCGGGCGGAGCGACCCGCAAACGGGAGCAGCGGCGGGGTGGGGAGGGACGACGATCCGATGGTGTGCGCCGGCTCTCGATCGCTGACCGAGGGGGCTTCGGGAGGCCCCGATCTCGATCCCGAGTGGGTGTCTCGGGTCCGTCGGCGGCTCGTCGACTGGTATGCGCAAGCGCATTGCGCCCTGCCCTGGCGGGCGGACCGCGATCCCTACCGCGTGCTGGTGTCGGAGATGATGCTGGTGCAGACGACGGTCACGGCGGTGGTCCCATTCTTCGCGCGGTTCGTCGCGCGGTTCCCGACGATCGCGGCGCTGGCCGAGGCGGACGAGATCGAGGTCCTCAAGATGTGGGAGGGGCTGGGCTATTACCGCCGGGCACGCCACCTCCACGCGGCGGCCCGTGAGATCGTCCGGGAGCACGGCGGGGCCTTCCCCGACGACCCGAAGGCGATCCGGGCCCTGCCGGGGGTCGGCCGGTACATCGCGGGGGCAATCCTCTCCTTCGCCTTCGATCGCCCCGCGGCGATCGTCGAGGCCAACACCCAGCGCGTGCTGGCGCGCTGGCTGGCCTGGCGCGAGGATCTGAAAGCGGCCGCGACGCAGGAGCGCCTCTGGCAGGCCGCCGAGCGCCTGGTCCCCCACCAGGGGGCCGGCATGTTCAATCAGGCGTTCATGGAACTGGGCGCCTTGGTCTGCACGCCGCGCGCCGAGGTGCCTGGTCTGTCCGGTCGCCTCGGAATGCCGCGCCCGCACCCTGGGCCTCCAGGACGCTTTGCCCGTCACGACGCCCAAGCCGCCACCTCTGACCGTGGCCGAGTCGTGCGCGGTGGTCGTCCGACACGGTCGCATCCTGATCGTCCAGCGCGGTCCGGGGCAGCTCTGGGAGCACTTCTGGGAGTTCCCGACCATCCACCGAGGCGGCGCCGACCCCGCCGGGCGTTCGTTCGGCGGGCCGATCGATCTGGCCGAGGGCGTGCTCCGACTGACCGGCGCCCGCGTCGCGGTCGGACCGATTCTCCAGACGCTCCGCTACAGCGTGACCAAGCACCGGGTCGAGTTGCACGCCCACGAGGCGGTCGGACTCTCGGACGACCTGAGCCCCGGCCCCGGGCTGGTCCGGGCCGCCTGGGAATCACCCGAGTCATTGAAGAATTATCCCCTGGGGTCGGCGGGCCGGCGCCTGGCTGCCTGGGTGGCCGGACGGTGGGCGAACGGTGGACACTCCGAGTCCGACGACTGATCCACATCCCGGAACGATCTGGCCCACCGCCGGGTGCGGCGGTGCTCCCTTGGGAGACTCGTCGCCCCCGGCGGGCACTTGGGGGAAGCCCGCCGCTCCCGGCGGCCCCAAGCTTCCCGGGATGCGCCTGAGGCGGGCCTCCGATCGGAAGGGGTGTTCAAGGTCGCGCCACCGGGCCGAAGAATCCCTCCGGCGGCCTTGCTCGGAGTCGAATCGTACTCTAAAATGGGTCAGCTAACGGGCGGCGAGGGTGCCCTGATTCCTTCATCGAGGCGGGCGGTCCAAGTTCTTCGGGGTGGTGACCCTTGAGTATTTCAAACCTCCGGGGAGCGATGCCGCTGGCCTCCCCTCTCCCCTCCTTGATCATCCAGGACTCCGACGTTCCTGCGCTTTCCCGGAGTTGGCTCGGATCATCTTCACCCAGCCGCCGTTGCGCCGGCGGGGTTTCTTCCCCTCAAGGGACGAAAGGACTAGGCATGCCATCGGGTAAGGACATCACGGGCGGCGGCTCGTCGGGTGGCGGCGGAAAGCGCAATGGAGGGGGCGCGCCGACCGGCACGGCCGGCGGCTCCAAAAAGAACGCCTACTGCTCCTTCTGCCGCAAGAGCTATCGCGATGTCGGGCCGCTTGTCGAAGGCCCCGGCGATGTCTATATCTGCGGCGAATGCATCGAGCTCTGCCAGTCGATCCTCGATCAAGAGCGGCGGCGCCGCGGGGTGCCCAAGACCCTCTTCACCGACATCCCGACCCCCCGCGAAATTAAGGAACAACTCGACGCCTACGTCATCGACCAGGATCGCGCAAGAAGGTCCTGTCCGTCGCCGTGCACAACCACTACAAGCGACTGGTCCACGGCGAGGACCCCGAGAGCCAGATCGAGCTCGACAAGTCGAACATCCTCCTGATCGGCCCGACCGGGTGCGGCAAGACCCTCCTGGCGCGAACCCTGGCTCGGATCCTCAACGTGCCGTTCGCCATCGGCGACGCCACCACGCTGACCGAGGCCGGCTATGTCGGCGAGGACGTCGAGAACATCCTGCTCAAGCTGCTGCACGCCGCCGATTTCGACCTGGAGAGTGCGCAACGGGGCATCATCTACATTGACGAGATCGACAAGATCGGCAAGACGAACCACAACATCTCGATCACCCGCGACGTCTCGGGGGAGGGGGTGCAGCAGGCCCTCTTGAAGATGCTCGAGGGGACGGTCGCCAACGTCCCGCCGCAGGGGGGCCGCAAGCACCCCGAGCAGCAGTATATCCAGATGGACACGACGAACATCCTGTTCATCTGCGGGGGGACGTTCGTCGGCCTCGACAACCTCATCGCGCGACGGATCGGCCGCAAGACGATCGGCTTCGGCAGCCAGTCGGAGGCCGAGCATAACGGCGAACTGGGCGCACCTGCTCGACCGCGTCACGTCGGACGACATCCTCGAATTCGGCATGATCCCCGAGTTCGTCGGCCGACTGCCGGTCATCTGCCCGCTGATGCCTCTTGATGTCGATGCGCCTGGTCCAGATCATGACCGAGCCGAGAAACGCGCTGGTCAAGCAATATCGCCGGTTCTTCGAGATGGAAGGCGCCGACCTCGAATTCACCCCTGATGCCCTCACGGAGATTGCCAAGAAGGCTAAGGCAGAAGACACCGGCGCACGCGGCCTGCGGTCGATTGTCGAGGACATCATGCTCGACATCATGTACGAGCTCCCCGAACGGACCGCCAAGGAGAAGGGCCGGTTCGTGGTCACGCCCGAGATCGTCCGCAAGGAAAAAAGTCTCTTTGATACCCCGCCCCTGCCGTTGACGACCGGCAAGGCGGCGTCCGAGCGGAAGAAGGAAAGCGCCTGAGTGGGAGCGCCTCATCCAGGAGGGGGACGGCGCGATGAGCACGATTGGCTCGGCCGGGACGACGAGTCGTGCCGCCGCTCGTCGCGGGCGGACGGCTCGATCCGAAGACATTGATGGAACGCCTCTCCACCGCCAGGATGAGCTCGGCGAGGTCGAGCCCGATTTTGGCCCCGCCGGTGGCAAGATCTGATCAGGGCGCCGAGGACTTCGGAGCCTGCGCCAGGTCACGGAGGATGTCGAGACCGCGCTGCAGGGTCGCGTCATCGACGGCGTACGAGATCCGGAAGTGGGTATCACGGTGGCTGAAGACGTTACCGGGGATGACCAGCACGTCGCGACGGATCGCCTCGGCGACGAACTCGGTCGCGGTGCCCCAGGGGCGCGGGGGAAAGCGTAGAAAGCGCCTTCGGGACGGGGAAGATCGAAGTCATCGGCCAAGGCCTCGACGACCAGGTCGCGCTTGCGGCGGTAGACATCGACCTGGGCCGTGAGGTCCTGGTCGAGGCGACGACGCCGGCGTACTGGACGATGCTCGGAGCGCAGACGAAGCTGAACTGCTGGAGCTTGGCCATCTCCTGGATCAGCCGGGCCGGGCCGTGGGCGAAGCCGAGCCGCCAGCCGGTCATGCCGTGGGACTTGCTGAAGCCGTCGACGACCATGACCTCGTCGTTCCAGGCGGCGGGGGTGGCGAAGGGGCGGTCGTAGCAGAACGTGCGATAGACCTCATCGCTGATCAGGAGGACATCGCCGCTCGCGGCAGAGCTCGGCCAGGTGTCTCGTTTCGTCGGCCGAGGCGACGACGCCGGTCGGATTGGCCGGCGTATTGAGCACGACGCACTTGGTCCGCGAGGTCATCGCGGCGGCGAGCTGGTCGAGCGTCGATCCGGAAGTCGGGGTAGGTGTCGACCAGCACCGAGGTCCCGCCGGCCAGCGCCACCAGGTTACCGTACATGATGAAGTAAGGGTCGAAGAGGATGACCTCGTCCCCCGGATTGACCGCGCAGCAAAGCGCCAGGAGCAGCCCGCCCGAGGTCCCCGAGGTGATCAGAACCTGGCGGTCGGCGTGGCGGAACTCGGCATCGACGGCGGCCTGGAGCTTGCCCCGGAGCTCGGGGATGCCCTGCGTGACCGTGTAGGCGTTGTGCCCGCCCTGGATCGCCTCGATCGCGGCGGCCTTGACCGGCTCGGCGACGTCGAAGTCGGGCAGGCCGATCGAGAGGTTGATCGGGTCCTTCATCGACTTCGACATGTCGAACGCCTTGCGGATGCCCGAGGCTTCGATGAATCTCATCCGGTCGGCGATCCAGGCGTTGTTCACGGGACAGGCTCCGGCGTCGGCATCGGGTTCTCGATCTCGAGATCGGCGTGAGTGCAGATTGTAGCGCGCTCGGCGCGTTGCCAAGGATGGGTGTGTTCGCGTACCTTAAAGGGCCTCACACGAAGGGCCCTGACCCTCTCTGGGGGGAAGAGGGAGTCATGTTGTCCCCTCTTCCGACGGGTGAGGGGAGTTCCGGGCCTTGCCCGCCGAGTGCGTCCATGCTCCGCTATTTCCTGGTCCTCGCCGTGACGGATGGTTCGTTGCTGGTCGCCAGCTTCGTGCTCGGGCTGTTGGCCTCAGGTGAGCCGCGCGGGCCGCACATGGTCTGGCACGGCGTGCATCTGCTCTTCGCGCCTGCTGACGACGATGGCGACCTTGGCGGTCCACTCGATCGTCTACACCTACTTCCTCGCGACGGGCAAGTGGGCCAAGGAGGTCGTCCGGGTCTACCAGTTGCCCGAGTGGCTCAATGACCAGGCGAAGCAGAACAAGCGGAAGGCGTTCCGGTTCGAGTTCTGGAGCATGGCGCTGATCGCGGTGGCGGCGTGGCTGGGGGCGGCGTCGGACACCCGGAAGGACTTCAACTCGCTCTGGCACCTCGGGGCCGCGGCGCTGGCCGTGGCGTTCAACTTCGGGGCGTTCTTCGCCGAGTACGCCGTGATCTTGGCGCAGGCCCGGTTATTGCAGGAGGTCAAGGACGCAGGCCGACCGGCTCCGCGAAGAGCGATCTGGAACCGAGCCAGCCGCCGCGCCTGAACACCGCCTGGAACCGACCTGATCCAATCCGATTCGGCTGGGGAGGACCGCCGCCGATGTCGCCGCTGGGGGTTGTTGTCTCGATCGTGCTGGTGGACCTGCTGGGCTTCAGCATCGTGATGCCCTTGCTGGCTCCCTTCGCTCGGGAGTATGGATTCTGCGGGCGGGCAGATCGGCCTGCTGTTCGCGGCCTATCCGATGTGCCAGCTCGTGGCGGGGCCGATCCTCGGCCGGCTCAGCGACCGCTACGGCCGCCGGCCGCTGCTGGTCATCAGCCAGGCGGGGACGGCGCTCTCGTTCCTGGTGCTCGGCCTGTCGCGAAATTTCACCATGATGCTGCTGGCGCGGATGCTCGACGGCGCCTCGGGGGGCAACATCCTGGTGGCGCAGGCGTACGTGGCCGACGTGACCGCGCCGAGACCGGCGCGGGGCCTCGGTCTGATCGGCATGGCGTTCGGGCTGGGATTCGTGCTCGGGCCGCTGCTGGGAGGGATCCTGCTCGCCCTGCCCGTGGCGCCCGAGTGGCGGCTGAGGCTGCCGTTCCTGGTCGCCGCCGGCTTCTCGACGGCTCGCCTGGCTGCTCGTGCTGACCCGGCTGCCCGAGTCGCTCCCAGCCGACGCGCGACGCCCGACAGGCCGCGCGGGTGCCGAGTTGGCGGGGGCTCGTGGACACGATCACGCTACCGAGGGTCGGCCTGCTCGTGGCCTGTCGGCGCCCTGGTCGTCCTTGCCTTCGCGGGGCTGGAGGGGACGTTCAGCCTGTTCCTCCACGACCGCCTGCGCTGGGGGCCCGAGCGCGCGGCCTTCGCCTTCGCCTTCCTCGGCCTCGTCAGCGCGTTCGTCCAGGGGGGCCTGATCCGCCGGCTCGTCCCCCGGTTCGGCGAGCCGAGGCTGATCGTCGCCGGGGTCGCGCCGCTCGCCCTCGGGCTTCGCGGCGCTGGCGCTGGTGGCCAGCGGCCCGGCGCTGCTGGCCGCCACCCTGGTCGTCGGGATCGGCCACGGCCTGGCCAGCCCGACGGCCTCCGGCCTCCTCTCGCGAATCACTCCACCCGGCGAGCAAGGGGCGGTCTTTGGGATCCTCTCCTCGGCGCAGACCCTCGCCCGCATGATCAACTACCTGATCGGCAACCTCTTGCTCAAGAGCGGCGGCCCGTCCGCCCCCTTCTGGGAGGCCGCAGCGATCGCCGCCGCCGCACTGGCGCTGGCCTTGATGGTCCTCCGTCAGTTGGACGGGCCCGAGGCCGAGACCCCGAGGACCGGCGAGGCCCATGCGGCGGAGATGGTCACGCCTCAGCATCGATAATACGCTTCCGAAAAAGAACTTGTCCACCGCCGGGGACGGCGGTGCTCCCTCGGCAGATTGTAAGATCAGAGACTTTCACTGCTGAACTGGATCGGTTACATTGAGAAGGGCTCTTCCTGCGTTTCGGGGACCTATGCCATCGCATTTTGCCTTAAATCACCAATATGCAAGGACTTGCGGCAGAGAGGGCGAGCAGCCCCGCTCCTCGGCTTAACAACCTCAGTATCAGAGAGTTATGGCGGACTTGGAGTGATCAGGTCCCCGAAACACAGGAAGAGCCAGCCTCTTTTGACCTCTTTTTGACCTCGCGCCGGACGTGCCCGGCCGAGGGGCCATCAGCCTGCGGCGTTTGGAGGACATCTGAGATGACGATCGAGCGATGGGACCCCTTCCGCGACGTGATCAGCCTGCGCGATGCGCTGAACTCTCTGCTCGCGGAAAGCTTCGTCCGACCGGGTGGCCCGCCGTCGACCGGCGGGGCCGCGACGCTGCCCCTCGACGTCGCCGAGACGGAGGGCGAGTTCGTGATCAAGGCGTCGCTGCCGGGCATCAAGCCCGAGGACGTGCAAATCACCGTCCACGGCGACACGCTCACGATCCGCGGCGAGAGCAAGGCCGAGGAGGAGAAGAAGGGCACGCACTGGCACGTGCGCGAACGCCGCGTCAGCTCGTTCGCGCGCTCCTTGAGCCTGGGCACCCCGATCCACGCCGACGCGGCGAGCGCCCACTTCGACCACGGCGTCCTGACGCTGACCTTGCCCAAGACGGCGGAGGCCAAGCCGAAGCAGATCAAGGTGGCGGGCGGCCCGAAGCCGCCCGGATCGATCGATCGTCCAGATCATCCCGATCAGGAGCGAGACCTGTCGGGCACCAGCAAGCACGACCCCGCCCCTCAGCCGTCGAAGCCGGGCGGGAAGCCCGAACCGACCCACGACGTCGTCGCCGAGCAGGCCCGCGAGGCGCACGAGGCCGAGACGGCCCGCAACGCCGTGGCGTCGAACCGGGAGCGGATGGTGGATATCGGCCGGGGCAACCAGCAGGCGGGGCGGCAAGGCCAGTGATCCCGGCTTCGGAAAATTGGATTCACCTCGGAGGTGCGGAGGGTACTAAGGATAATACAGAGATGTAATTCTCCTTTGTGTCTACCTTTGTGCCTTCACCTCTTTCTTGACGCGATGCGACGGGCGTCGCCCCCGCTCGCAGCGTGATCCATCCCTGTTCGAGAAAGGAAGCCGTCCCATGCTCTACTGGGCCATCGTCTTCGCGGTCGTTGCACTGGTCGCCGGCATCCTCGGCTTCGTGGGGCTCAGCGGCACTCTCGCCTTGATCGCCAAGATTCTGCTGTTCGTCTTCCTGGCCCTGTTCGTGGTCTCGCTGATCATCGGGAGGCGGGGTCCAGCTGTCTGACCCTCGTCGGGCGGGCAAACCCACCGTGGGGCCGCCCGGACGCCAACGATTCGTGGCTTCAGGAGTAAGAAACCCATGAAACGGCCCCTGTCATTAGCCCTGATTCTCGGCCTCCTTTCGTTCCCCGCCGCCGGCCTGGTGGGCTGCGGCGAAGAGTCGAAGAGGGGGACGACGGAAACGGTCACGACGCCCGGTGGGACGACCACCACGACCTCGGAGACCACGGTCAAATCGACCGGCGAAAACCCGCCGCCCAACCGCGCGGGCGAGACCGGCAAGACCGGCAAGTGAGCACGTCACACCGACCGTCCCCCGAGCACAGGGGGGCGGTTTCACTGGCCGTGCCACCGCGCACCAGCACTCGCAGAAGTGTGGAGGTGGACGTTTCAGCCGGGATCTAACGCGGTATTCAGAGGACTCGATTTTCGAGGAGGTACGTCATGAATTGGGATCAGATCGAAGGCAACTGGAAGCAGTTCACGGGCAAAGTGAAAGAGAAGTGGGGCAAGCTGACCGACGACGACCTGACGACCAGCGCCGGGAAGCGCGACCAGCTCGCTGGCATTCTCCAGCAAAAGTACGGCTACGCCAAAGACCAGGCGCACAAAGAACTCGACGAGTTCTCGAAGGCGCTGAAACCGTGAGCTTTCCTCGGGGCGACTGAGGAAATCCAAGTCATCCGCACAGGAACCCCGCCGTGGCCGCCCGACGCAAGGCCTCGCCGATGAGTCATCCCGTCGTCGTCACGTTCCTCATCCTGGCGATCGTCGCCTTCATGTCGCTGGCGGCGGAGGTCCTGAAGCCCTTGGCTCTGGCGGTGCTTCTGAGCTTCGCCCTGGCGCCCCTGGCGCGGTTCCTGGAGCGACGGTGGGTCCCGCGGGTCGCCGCGGTCGTCCTGACGGGCGTTGTGACTCTGGGGGCCCTGGGCGGGGCCGGCCTCGTCGTCGGGCGGCAACTCACCGCGCTGGCCGACCGCCTGCCCGGCTACGAGAAGAACATCCTGCGGAAGGTCAACCTTTTCAAACCGACAGGAGAGTCGGCGTTCGTCAAAGCTTTCCAAGTCGTCGCCGACGTGGCCAAGAGCCTCGACAAACCTCCCGTCGAGCGAGATGACGTGACGGACGTGCGGGTCGTCGCGCAGCCGACGTTCCAAGAACGCCTCCGGGGGGCCGTCGGCCCCTACCTCGGGTCCCTCGGGGTGGGGAGCCTCGTCCTGGTCCTGGTTCTGTTCCTGCTCATGAATCGCGAGGACTTGGGTGACCGGATCGTCCAGCTCTTCGGCGAGCGTCAAATCGGCCTGACGACCCGAACCATGGAAGAGGTGGGCCAGCGGATCAGCCGCTACCTGGCGATGTTCGCGACGGTCAACTCGTGCTACGGCCTAGTCGTGGGGCTCGGCCTCTGGGCGATCGGCGTCCCGTATTCGCTCCTCTGGGGGTTCATGGCGGCGGGGTTGCGGTTCATCCCGTACGTCGGGCCGGCGGTGGCGTTCGTGCTGCCCCTGTTGTTCTCGATCGCCCACTTCCGGGGGTGGGTCCAGGCGCTGGAGGTCCTGGCTCTGTTCGGGGTGATCGAGGCGCTGTTCAACAGCTTCCTGGAGCCGATCATTTACGGGAAGACGACGGGGGTCTCGGCCCTGAGTCTCCTGGTGGCCGCCATGTTCTGGACCTGGCTCTTTGGAACGCTCGGCCTGCTGCTTTCGACCCCCTTGACGGTCTGCCTGGCGGTCTTGGGGAAACACATCCCCAGCCTGGGGTTCTTCGCCATCCTCCTAGGCGAGGAAGTCGTGTTGGATCCGGACATCCGATTCTACCAACGGCTCATGTCCCTGGACTCAGACGGCGCCACCGAGATCATCGAAACGACCCTGAAAGAGCGATCGCGGGCCGAGCTGTTTGACGAGGTTCTCGTCCCTGCCCTCACGCGGGCGGAACGCGACTACGCCCGGGAGGAGCTCAATGATCGGGACCGGGCTTTCATCTGGCGTGTCATCGGTGAGGTCTTAAATGAACTGGAGGGGAGGTCGGACCAGGTTTCCCCGACGGCCCACCCGGCGTCCCCGGCCGGTGCGGATCAACCCCCGCTCTCGGCCAAGGTCCTGGGCATTGCGGCGAACGACACGCCCGACGCCATGGTCTTGAGGATGCTCGCCCAGCTCCTGAACCCCTCGGGATGCGCGATGGAGATCGTCCCCGACACCGAGTCCCCCTTGACGCTCACCGAGGTGGTGGTTGGGCACGCTCCGGACTTGGTGGTCATTTCGCACCTGCCGCCGGTGGGATTGCCATCGGCCCGCTACCTCGTGGGACGGCTTCGCGCCCGGTTCGAGCACCTCCCGATCCTGGTCGGCCGCTGGGGCGGTTCCGGCGAGACGGCCGGCGCCGCTCTCGGGCTGACTGCTGTCGGCGCCTCGCATGTGGTTTTTCAGCTCGCCGACGCCCGTGAGCGCATCGTGAGCGCGCTCCAACCCCAAGTCGAGCGGCCCACCCTTGTGGTACCGACCTCGGGCATGGTTCAAAGTGTGCGGGGCCAAGGTAACACTTTTCCAGTAAGCGCTCGTGCCTGTCCTTGATCTAATTTAAGCAGTGAAAAAGGCTTTCAACGGGATAAGCGCGGACTTCGCTACGTATAGTGTTACCCACGTTTGAACCATACTCGACCTTGGCTTGAAGGGTCCCCGTAAGTCGTTCTGGTGAGCGAGAGTGAGTCCCTCTCTTACGCAGGCATCGCGGGTGTATCAGCGACCGAAGGGCGGAGGGGGGCGGGCCGGTCAGATCAGCAGTTCGGGCCTGTCCGTCTGCCGAAAAACCCTCCAGGATGCACCGCGGGCCAGGGCCGGCCCCCAACTCCGGAGAGAGGCGATGGACGTGATCAAGGCCGAGCACAATACCGCGTTCGAGGTGATCGACCTCCCCGCAGGTTATCGTCGGCGACATCGGATCTTGACCGAAGGCAGACTTCCTGTTGAGAGGAGGATCAAGCCGGCCGAGTCCGGGGGGCTTCCGACCGCCCCCTGGCTCGAGCACGTCCGGCCGACGCACAAGGGATCGGACCAGGAAACGCCCGCCGACCACGTCGTCGCCCTTGGCCAAGCCATCGAGGTCAAGGGCCGTCGGTACACCATCGAGAAGAACACAGCGGCCGACAATTGCTGGCTCACCCCCATCTCCTGATCAGGTTGGGTGATCATGATTCATCCCTTCCTTTTCGAGCGGCCCATGGAACGTGAGACGAGACGTGTCGGGATTGTCGAGACCAATCTTAACCGGGATCGCCCCCGCCTCCTAGTGAGGCCAAGGTCGCCCGATATGATTAGGAGTTACGCAGTTAGTTGACTAATGTATAGTTAAATAACCCGTCGAGCCGGAACATGAGCAAGATAGCGTTTCGCGGTAAGGCAAATTTCGGCCACCTACTGTACAGAAACCGTACAACTGCGTAACTCCTAATGATATAATAGATGGGTAGAGGACGGGTCAACGCATGTAGGTCGCAGAGCCGTGAGGGGAGTGGGCACAATGCCAGACGAAGTAGGGAAGATGCCCGAACAATACATCAACAGATCTGCACCACCGATCGAGGAGCTCAAGGTCAAGGACCTGAAGCCCGAGCACGGCGAGGGGTTCATCGGGGTCGACGATGTCGTGGTGGACGTGAACCGGGTGTGCTGGGTCTTGCTCGATGCGCCGGTCTTCGGGGCCGACTTTCAAGATGTGGCCCCCATCATCATCCGGCGGACTCGAGACGCCGGTTACGAGGTCCGAATGGGCCTTCTGCCGCACGAGTCGAACTTCACTCTCATCCCTACCCCCGACGTCTCGACTTGGGTTAGCGTCAAGGTGGTCTAGGTTTCGGGGTCCGAGGAGCATCTCACGAGGGGCAAAGTAGCGAGCCCGATGCCGTGAAGCCGGGTCATCAAGGTTCTTCTCACCATCACGCTCGATGAGGTCGAGCGGAGAGCGTTTCGACTGACCGACCCGAAAAGAACTCTTTTCGTGATGGTCATCCCTCCTCCGAGACCCTTCGGTCAGGCTTCAACTCGCCTTAGCGTTATTTTTTTTGTTCGTCTGCTCCGGGAAGGCCGGGATGCGTCTCACGCGATCGTCGCGAGCCCTACGAGGCATTGCTCGGTCTCCCGACGAGCTCGGCGACGAGGTCCGCGGCGGGGAGGCCGCGAGCCAGGCTCGCGGCCTGGCCCGCCCAGAGCGAGAGGAATCGGGTATTGCCCGCGCCGCCGCGAAGGCCCGCACGCGCCGGATCGCCGCGTTCTGGAGCGGGTAGGGCAAAATCGCCCGCTCCCGGTCGCGCAGGGCGCACGAACTCGTTGACCAAGGCGCGGGCCGGGCGGCCCGAGAAGGCCCGAGTCACCGCAGTCTGGTCGTCGCCACCGCCCGGACCGCCGCCTTGTAGGATTCGGCGATCCCGGCCTCGCGGCAGGTCAGGAACGCCGTCCCCATCTGGACCCCGCCGGCGCCCAGGGCGCGCGGCGACGATTCCGAGGCCGTCCATGATGCCCCCGGCCGCGACCACCGGCACCGCGACCGCGTCGACGACCTGCGGCACCAGCGCCATCGTGCCGACCATCGCCGCCTCGAACGGACCGGCGAACGTGCCGCGGTGGCCGCCGGCCTCGCTGCCCTGCGCCACCACGACGTCGACCCCCGAGGCCTTGAGCCGGCGGGCCTCCTCGACCGTGGTCGCTGTGCCCAGGACCGTGATCCTCCGACCCTTCAGAGCCGCCAGCGCCGAGGGGCCCGGGATGCCGAAGGTGAAGCTGAAGTTCGGCGGACGGGCCTCGAGCGGGTCGCCGGCTGGGCCGGGGGACCGGCGCCGGGAGCCCGAGCTCCGCGTGGTAGGGGGCCAGCGCTTCCATCATGGCGGACGGGTCGGGGGCCCTTCGCCCCCTCGCCGCCACCGGCGAACAGGTTGACACTGAACCGGCAGAGCGGACAGTCGGCCGGACACGAGCGAACTACTCAAGGGCTGGGTTGAGGTGTTGGTTCACATCGGGCTATCGTAAGCTCTGTGGAAGTGGGACGAGTTCGAAGCCGAATACCTTTCTGCGCAGGCTTAGGAATTCGTCGGCTGCATCAATAGCGACCCGCTTCGCGCCCCCCGACATGGGGTGAGTGGACCTCCAAACTGAGTAACGGTTGAACAGCAAGCTTGCAAAGCTATTTAGCAAATTATAAGTATACTTTCCATCACTTTTAGTTAATTGATACGCATTACGAAGCACATGACCCACAGAGTAAAACCGCCCGTAGGCGCGGTACAACAACGACAGTAGCTGTTCGGGCGACAAATTAGGGTGCTCCCAGGTGAGGCAGGTCGTGTCGAATCGATCCAAGTTTTTTGATCTAATCAGGCCCTTGTTCAAAAAATCGTCGTACTGTTCGGTTCCCGGGATAGGGCACAGGATGTAAAAAGACGCGCAGGAAGGCCCAAGGTCGCGTAACGTTTCTACGTGGTGTAGTATTTCACGCTCGGTATCATCCGAGAAACCGATGATATTCGAAAAGTGTGAACTAATGCCATAGTTCCGGCAAAGCCTCACGATGTCGTGATAAAGTTCGGGTCGGTTCTGGCCCTTTCTCGCCGCGAGCAACGTGCTTCGGTTGAAAGACTCGACTCCCACGAAGATCGAAAAGCACCCTGCCTGGGACAGAAGCGCTACAAGCCCCTCCTGCCTGGCTATCTGCGTGTCGCACTGGACGAAGAAATTCAGGCCGATCCTCTCGTCGATCATGGCGCAGGAGGTCTTCTGATTTATTATACTTATTAAAATTATCAGAAGTAAACATTATCATCTTTATGCCAGCCAATTTAGCCGCCCTGAGGCTCGCGATCGTCGTATCGATGCTCTGGCCGCGAACTCGCTTACCGGCGATTTTGATAACTGAACAATAGTTGCATAAAAACGGACAACCGCGCACGGGTAGAGCCCGAGCATCGGCACGACATACCGCTTGAGATCCCGGTCGCTTGGTGGAACAATCACCGGCGAATTCAAGTCTTGATCCCAGCGCTGATCGCGCCCGTAGACCGGGCGCAGCTCCCCAGCAACCGCGTCGCTAAGAATCGACGGCCAGATGAGTTCCGCTTCTGCCAAAGCGAAGCTCACACCCCGATCCTGCAGCATGGAGGTATCACAGGTCATGGGGTGGGGCCCGCCTATCACGGTTAGGCAACCGTTCGTGTGAGCGTAGGCAGCTAAGTCGAGGGCGCGGTGGAATTGGTGACTTTGGACACCGACGAGTGCAAGAAGAGTCTGGCATCCCTTTTCCTTCTTTAAAAGGGAAAGGTAGTTCAAATCTGTGTGGACATACTCATCTACAAAATAAATCTCCGTAGGAATCCCATCGACCTCACTGGGGGTCATACTACGAATGTGACAGAGAGTGCTGTTCGGCATGAATCCCCATCGAAATCTCTCAACGCAGCCGTCCAAAGCATACTTACTTGGCTTGAGGATAACGACCCTGAGTCTACTCGCCATGATTTTCTCCACCATCACTTCTGGTTATCTGATTGCTCCGTCGCTTCATCGAGGCGGTCGCTGTAATCGCAGCGGAAGACTTGAGTCCTTTTGGTCTCGAGCATCGAGTTCGTCCCTAGAGCTTGCAACCACCGCTTTCGACATTTACAGAGTGTATTGCAACGCAACAAGTTATGAGAGATATGAGCTAGAATGCTCATCCGTTTCGCCATTTCAAGGACGAAATCCCGGTTTTTCCGGTAATTTCTAGCGGTCTCGTCGGCGGTGAAACGGACCGGATTTGGTCGGACGCCGAAAAAATCAACGATCCGATACATGGCTTGAAAACAGGCGAAACTTGAGATGTCACAAGTGGTTGATAGCCCAGAGTTTGCGCGGGATCGATCGGTTTAAACCCTTTCCAGGCAACCACTTGCGACTTCTTCGAAATGCCTCGGAGTTCTAGCCGTGGATCGAGCCGTGGAAAAAAATCGAGCAACGCTAGGGCGAAATCGGCATCCTCCGAAGCGATCTGGTATAAGCGATTCTTTTAATTCATTGTAGGCAAAAGCTTTGGAAAACGCGAGAAAGGGATGGGTGCAAGCACCCGTACGTGTTTAGCGGGTAGGCGCACCCCGACTGTATCCGCGCCAGCGGGCTTTCGATTCGATCCGCAAGGGTCTCACTTGGCCGCTGCCGGCACCGGGTCGGCGCGGGAACCGATCGGCAGCAGACCGGCGAGGTAGGAGACGACGTCGTGACCACGCCTCAAACAGCTCGATGCCACGCTCCGCAGCACCTCGAAGCTCCGCTTGCCCGCTTCCGTCTTGTTCCCACACGACACCTTCCGCGCGATCACCGCAGGCCGCAGCTCCCGCTCCGCGCGGTTGTTCGTCGGCTCCGCCGCCGGTTCGTACAGGCACACCAGGATCGA
The DNA here is from genome assembly GCA_963803395.1 of uncultured Planctomycetaceae bacterium. Lineage (GTDB taxonomy): Bacteria > Planctomycetota > Planctomycetia > Isosphaerales > Isosphaeraceae > JAFANO01. The sequence continues at coordinate 12,714 of CAWDND010000055.1, read as the reverse complement.
CGCGCGGCGCTTGCCGATCCGGTCCCGGATCGCCACGTCCCCGGGCTGGGTCCGCTCGGCGGCCAAGAGCTGGTCGAGCCACGCCTCCAGGTGCCCACGCCGCTCGGCGAACTCCTCCACGCTCATGTGCGGCCGCGCCCGCCAGATCCCGATGACCGTCTGGAAGAACAGCTTCCACTGGTCGAGGTAGCTGGGGTCCGCCGTGTCGGGGCGCTGCCGCGCCTCGGCGATCGCCTTCAGGTGGTGCGCGATGCACTTGGGGGTGCGGTACGGCACGTTCTCGTAGCTGGCCAGGCAGTCACTGACCAGCACCCCCGTGAAGTCAGGCCCGAGGGTGTCGGTCAGCACGTCGCGGCCGCAGCTCGGTTCGACCCGGTAGACCGTCTCGGTGGTGGTGGTGAAGACCCACAGCCAAGGACCCGGACCGCCCAGGTACCAACTCGTCTCATCGACGAACACCGCCGCGGCCGCGCGGACATCGACGACGAGCGCTTCATAGGGGGCTTCGGCCTTGCGCCCGACCCGCTGCACCACCTGCGCCAGCCCGCCGGGACTGAGCCGCAGCCCGGCGACCTGATCGAGCACCCGGCACGTGGTCCGCATGGTCAGGCCGTGCTGCTTGTTCAAGGTGGCGGCCAGCGCCTGCGCCGCGGCCCGAGCTGCGCCTTGGCGGCGCCGGTGGCCTCGGAGGTCTTCAGGGGGTGGGTGCTCTGGACCTCGCCGCAATGGGGGCACTGGCCGCGGTAGGTCACCAACCGGGTGACGTGGGGGCGGACCGGCGGGATCTCTTCGATGAACTGCTCGATCGGCTCGACCCCTTCGACCCCGCCGCCGCAGTGCGGACAGGCCAACAGCGGCACCTCGACATGCTCATCCACGTGCGCGGGCACGGCGCGATGGACACCGGGATGCCCTTTGGGGCGACCGGGCCGTTTCCGCTGGGCTTCGGGGACTTTCTTGGAGTCGCGGCGTCGGAAGGGCGCGGCCTGTCGAGCGGCTTGGCACTGGGCCTCGTCGAGTTGGTCGCGCAGGGTGCGGTTCTCAGCGACGAGGTCGGCGACCCGCTTCTCCAGCTCGGCGACGACAGTGCGCAGGGCCTGATTCTCCTGACGGAGCTGTTCGACCAGGGCCAGCGCGTCTACCAGGGCCAGCGCATCCGCGGTCATGATCCGCCCCTTGGGTTGGACATGACTATTCGCATAACCGCTCGGGTGGGCGGAGTCAACCACTTACCCCGCTAAACACGAACTAAGCACCCATCCCAGCGAAACAACCGCAACGACGGGCCGGGCGGCCCACTGTTACTTCCGCCGGGCCCTTGGCCCACTCCATTATTTGCGGTCGATCATCAGGGACTTCAGGGTCGTCTCTTCCCCGATCTTTTCGACGATGGCGAGCGCATTGTCGCCGATCTTGAGGTCCCCGATCTTGCTGACTTCCCCGTTGAGACGCACCTTGGCGTCGCCCATGGAGAAGGTCCAGTCCTTGGCTTCATGGTCGGTGATGGTCACCTGCTTCTTGTCGGCGTCGTAGTTCTTGACGGTGCCGTGCAGCAAATGACAGTCCTTGGTATTACCTTCCTGGACAAGAATGTAACGGGCCGTCCACGTCAACAAGCCCTTGTCGTAACAAACGTTGACTGGATCGCCTGCGTTCAGGTCGCTCTGGCTCTCCTTGCCGCCACGGTTGATGATGACCGTGTCGCCGAGCTCGATCGTCCAGTCTTTGCCGGCGCTATCGGTCAGGACAAGCTCCTTCTTGTCGGCGTTGACCTCCTTGACCTTGCCGGCGGCGATGGCGTCGGCGGCCACCGCCGGGCCGGTTAGCAGAAAGATCGCCGCCATCGCACTGAACCAATGTGAGAAAATCTTCACGTTGATACTCCTTAGCTTGAACCACATGGCCCGATGACCCTTCACGCTTAAGGGCCGGGTCTGCACCCGATCCACTGTGGAGCGAAGTTGCCTCGTCTAGGGGGAAGGTAAAACTGACTCCGGGCGGTGGGGACTGTGCGGGCCGCTGACTCGGAATCGGTGCGGGGCCGCCAGGGCCGGACTTGATCCGCCGCCCATCAGAAGCCACGGGGGATGTATCCCAAGAGCAAGAGCACCAGCACGACCACCAGCAGCAGCCCCAAGCCGCCACTGGGGGCGTAACCCCAATCCCGGCTGTAGCCCCAGCGGGGAAAGGCGCCCACGAGCAACAGGATCAGAATAATCAGCAAAATCAGGCCCATGGGCAACCCCTTTCAATGGTCAGAAATATGAGTAGAGGCCGCCGCCCACAGGGGATGGGACTGGGATCCTTTCACTGAGCGACGCCCGGAGGCGAGACTTCATCCCATCCGGAGGGCGACCCCTTTCCCAGACCTACCGCGACCGCAGGCCCACGGCCAAGCCGACCAGGACGCCGACAACGAGGCCAGCGCCGAACGCGGACGCGACCGAACGACCCGGATGGTGTCGCACCACATCCCCGGCCCGCCGGTATCCTTCGCGGGTCCGCTCGGCAACTTCAGAGCAACCTTCACGGAACTGCTCGCCCGCGTGCTCGACGTAATCGCGGGCGGTCTCGGCGGCCCGAGCGACTGCCGACCTGTTGTCTTTGGTGTGTGCCACCGCATTGCTCCCACTCAAGGATGGGGGGATACCGATATCTCATGTGACGCATGGACTTACGGTGCAATAATCGCGCGAGATATGCGGAACGTCCGTTCCGATCTTCGGTTATTATCGCTTGAGCCGATGTGCTTGTCAATCGGGAAGGCCGTCCCGAAACCGGCCGGGGTGTAATACCTCCTTTGCAGAGGTTCTTCGTGTTGTTAGTTTGTCCAGATGAATTTGAGACTGTAGCATCATTGTTGGGCGGCCTGACCCCGAGACCTGCTGTCGAGGCTCGAAAATGAGCCCATCCACGGACCGGAGAGACAAACCAAGCCTCCTTGAGCGAGTTTCCGGCCGTTCTCCTCGGTGATAGCCTTGCGGCGTCACTGTTTTGGCCCGGTGTTCGTGCTCCATCCTCAAAATCTACCAACAATGATGCTACAGTCTCGGAATTTCCCATTTTCTCGAGCTCCCCAAGTCCAAGCGAGGACGATGCGAGGCCCTTCAAGAAGACCCCACCGACGCGAACCACGGCGCTTTGTGACCTGGCCGAGGACTGGGGAAAAGTCATCGCCTGCCGCGCCTTCGGCGACGCCGGACCGCCCGATGAGGTCGATTTCGACGCCTTCGAGCAGATCGCCGTCGCCGCCGCGCAGGCCCTGACCAGGGGGACCATCGAGCAGCTGCTCCCGACATGACACCCCACGGCTCGGCGCGGTCCAACCCTGTCCCCAGTGCGGACACGTCTGTCCTGTGCGGACCGAACCGCGCGACCTGGTCGTTCGCGGCGCCACGGTCCACTACGATGAGCCGGTGTGCCACTGCCCGGCCTGCCCGCCGGGATTTTTTCCCGCGGCGCTCCACGCTGCACCTTGACACCTACGTCTCCAGCCCGGCCGTGCTCCAGAAGATCGTCATCGCGGGGGCCGACAACCCTCGTTCGCACGGGCTGCCGCGATGCTCAAGGACCTGGCCGAGATCTCCATCAGCGGCCCGCATGTCGGACGCATCACCGAGCAGATCGGCACCGAACTGCTCCAGAACCGCGCGGCGCAGGCGCAACACTTCGCGGCCCTGACGCTGGAGCCGCGGGGGGGCCAACGTCCCGGCGGTGGCGGTCGTCGAGGTCGATGGCGGGCGACTTCATGTGCGGGCCTCGGACCAAGGCCGAGGGGTGCATGACCCGGTGTGGAAGGAGGACAAGATCGCCGGCCTGGTGACGATGCAGAGCACCGTGCAGGAGACCGACCCCCATCCCGACTTGCCCGCCTGTTTCAGCGACCCGCCCCGGGTCACCGCCTTGGTCCGCGGCGTCCGCTCTCAGGGGGCCTTGAGCGACCTGGACGGGGTGACCGCCACCGCGGCGATGCCGGGGCCCACTCCGGAGGGGGACGCGGACGCGACGGCCGCCCCCCCGAAATGGCAGCCCGAGCCGTTGGTCCGGACCTGCGTGGCCACGACGCAGAGCAGCGACGACTTCGGGCCGCTGGTGGCGGCCGAGGCGCAGGCGCGGGACTTCGGCGCGGCCGGGTTCGTCAGGCGTTCGGGGGGGAGGGCCAGGCGTGGCACGGGACGCTCCAGAAGGCCTTCTTCCCGACGTCGATGGCGATCGCGGAGTTCATCCCTGTGCTGGCGTCTGTCTACCTGGCGGCGACGGCCGTCGCCGGTTCGACGCCGGAGCATGGGGAGACATCCCTGGGCTGGGCGACGTCCTGCTGGCAGGGTCGTGTCGCCGAGGTGATCGCCGGACTGACGGCTTGGAGCCAGCATCTGGGCCCGCTGGCGGCGGGCGAGGACCCTCCTGAGAGGGATCCTCGCCGGGTGCTCTCAAAGGTGTTAACGTATTTAGAGAATAACCATCCGCGGATGGATGACGCCCGGTAGCGCCGCCTGGGTCTGCCGGTGACGTCGAGCCTGGTGGAATCGCTGATCAAGCAATTCAACTCCCGGGTCAAGGGGACGGAGAAGTTCTGGGACATCGATGGGGCGGAGTCGATCTTGCAGGTGCGTGCGGCATTGCTCTCGGAGGATGGGCGGTTGGACAAGCACATGGAGACCCGTCCCTGTCTCCCCTTCCGGCGGTCTCAGCACCACACACCGGAAGGTGAAGCTCCAAAAACCAGGAAAGCTGGGTAGGATCTCAGAAAAACGAACCAGGCTTTAAACGCGTGCGCCAACAGATTCTGGCACTCTTGGGGGCGACCAGGTTGCACCCATTGAGATTTTCAGGTTTTCCTGCTGCGCCCCCCGGTATCCGCCAGAATCCGTTTGTGCAGCCTTATCCATATATACCGCGGCCGTCTCCCGTACTCCTAGGGGGCGGGTTCCTGATCGGCGTCGGGCACAGCGGGTAGTCGCACGAGCTGACCCCGACACCGGAGGATGCCCACAGGGCCGTCGAAACGCCAGTCTCCCTTTTCGAAGACGAACTGATAAACGGGGCCGACACGGTTGGTCGGGCAGATCAAGATATACTGCCCGTCACGCCAAACTTGGAAATTGGGGTGGATGTTGCGAGGTAGACCGACGAGGCCCCCCTCCGCGGCAGGAGTCAGGTCGTGGTCCCGCAGGTAGCGCGTCGAGCAGAGGCGGCGCGCCGTGTCGATGTCCTGGCGATTGGCCGCGCCGAGCAGGGCGGTGTAGGCATGCACGGCCAGGCGTGTGGGCTCGGTCCGGACAATCGCCGTGGCCAGAATACCGGCCAGGACGGACGTAACTCCCAGGATGATCACGATCCGGCGCATGGGGAAGATCCGCGCCCCGCTCATCCTGAGACCCGCCGTTTCAGGTCGTCGCGGAGCCGGTCGATGACCGAGTCGGCCTTGGCTTCGGCGACGATCTGGTGGATGACGGTCTTGATCCCGCGCGGGCCCCACTGGCATCCCTGGCGGAGGTAGATTTTGGCCCCATGGCCGAGGACGTACGAGGTCGTCGCGGCCGTCCCGCCCATCGTTAGCCCGATCGCGCCGTAGCCGAGCGCGGTCAATGGCACCGCCAGGCCGCCGCTGAGGATCGAGAGGCCCGCCAGCGACGATTTGACCCCGCTGGCCAGGAGCCGCGTGGCAACCTCGACGGCGCCCATGGCACCCAGCGCGATCATCATGTCCTTGACCAGGCCCGCCGCGGTCCGGCGGGTCAGGGGGATGCCGTAGACCCGGCTTAGCGCGACGATCATGCCGACGTCGACGGCCAAGCCCCCGGCCATGTCGGCCACCGGGATCGGGTTCAGCGCGACGGCCGCCCCCTTGGCCAGCGCGAAGTTCCAGATCATCCGGTTCGCGGCGGCCTCGCGGATCCGGACCTTGTGCGCCACGATTTCCTCGTGCAGTTCGCCCGCCAGCAGCAGCGTGTTCAGCGCCACCAGCGCCTTGCCCTCGCGTTCGAGGACCTCGAGGATCCGCTTCTTGAGTGGCTCGATGACCGCTGCGGGGCGTTCCCACTGGATGCTGGTCGTGCCGTCGGGGTGCTGGATTTTGATCTTGTACGGGTCGGGCCGCGCGGCGGTCATCACCACGTCCTCGGGCCGGATCAGGTTCCGGACCCGCTCGTCCTTGATCTTGGCGTGGATCTGGTCGCGATCGGCCTCGGGGTAGCGGTCGATCTGGTTGAAGACGAGGATGATCGGCTTCTGCGCCTCGCGGAGCTGCGACAGGCTCTCCAGCTCGCGGCGCTGCATGTCGCTGGAGACGATGAAGAGGATGAGGTCGGCGTGTCGCGCGACGTCGCGCGCCAGGACCTCGCGAACTTCGCCGCCGACCTCGTCGATGCCAGGGGTGTCGATCAGGATGAGCCGCGCCCCGTCCAGGCCCGGGGTCTCGGCCGTGGCCTGCTCCCACCGCTGCGACGACTTTGAGACGGTTGTCCCGTGCGTCGTGCCCACCTTGAAGATCTCCTGGCCCAGCAGCGCGTTGAGCACCGACGACTTGCCCCGGCTGACCATGCCGAACGCGGCGATCTCGATCGTGCGGTCGTCGAGCTTCTGGCTCAGGTCGCGGAGCTGCCGCAGCTCGTCGGCCAGCGCGCGCTCCTCCTCGGGGGTCAGCTTGAGGCTGTTCAACGTCTCAGCGAGGCTCTCCCGCGCCGCTCGACCACCTCATCACGATTCTGTTCCTCGAGCTGCTCGAGCATCGCGGCGAGCTCCGGATCGATGTTCGGTTCCAGGGTTGTCATGTCGGTCTGAAGCTCCTCGAACGAGAGGCGCGGCGAATCACGCTTTCACATCAATGGGCCGTCGCCCTCAGGTCGAACTCCCCACGATCACACCCGAGCGCGACCATCGGGATGGCCAGCGGCAACCCCTCGGGAGAGAGGCCGATCGGGAAGGAGACGGCGGGCGACCCGGTGTAGCTCCAGGGAGAGTTGAACGCCGGGTCGCCGGTCGTCGAGGAAGCGCGCGCGGGCCCGATCGTGGCGGGCATCACCAGCGCGTCGAAGCCGGACACCTGGTCGTCGATGGCTTCGAGTTCCGGGAACGAGAAGCACGCTGCGAAGTTCGCCTCGGTGTCTTCGATCGTCTCGTGCTCGTTGGGGAAGAGGTTCATCGACGTCTCATCCGGTGGTGGCCATCCTCGTGCCGACACGCAATGTTGCCTCTGACTGCGGGGTTTCCCTCTCAGGAATCCTTGCCCGCCGGCTGCTTCCCTTTCAGTGTATGGCTCAACACCCGGTGGATCGCCTGCTTGGCGAACTCCTGGAGGAACTCGGCGCGGCTGTTCAGGTCGAACTGGCGGACCAGAGCAGCTTGCATGCCTCCATCGCCCCAGGATTGGCCACGGGCGAAGTATTCGATGAAGGTGTTGCCGGAGATGTGCGTCAGGTAGGCCATCGAGACCGCCTGGACCGCGCCTCCGGCCGCGTAGCCGACGAGCGATGATTTGAACAGCCCCGCGATCAGCGACGTCGCCGCCTCGACCATGCCGAGCTTCAGGAGCATCTGGATCATCTGCAACCCGATCATCCGGACGTGGTTCGTCGAGATCTCGATGCCGTAGACCGCGGCGATCTCGGAGATCATCTGAAACTGGACCGCGCCGTTGGCCAGCAAGTCGAGCGCGGGAATCGGGTTGGCGAAGACGGTGGCGGCGGTGATCCACTGGAACTTGTCGACGACTGCCTGCGCCGCTCCTCGCGCTCTTGGCCGACCTGTTCCTGCGCCTTCTTGCTCAGGAGGTGCGCTCGGAGGAGCAGGTTGCCGGCGCGGAGGGCATCACCCTCGCGGCGGAGGACTGCGGCGATCCGGTCTTCGAGCGCGCCGAGGTCGGGGGGTTCGGGTTCGTGGGCCGTCTGCACCGAGCCGTCGGGCCGGGTGATCCGGATCGGGGTCGGCCGAGGCGCGGCGGCGACCGACACGACATCCTCCGCGGGCACGATCCCTGCCAATCGCTCGCGGAGCTTGGCGAGGATCGCGACGCGATCCTCGTCGAGCAGCCGGTCGACCTTGTTCAGCACCACGATCGACCGCTTGCCCTGCCGCGCCAGGCGCCGACAGGGGCTCGTACTCGGCGCGAACCAGGTCGTGATCGACGACGAACAGGAGCAGGTCGGCCCGCGCGGCGAGGTCGCGGGCCTCGGCCTCGCGGAGTGCGCCCCCCTGGCCCATCTCGGAGAGGCCGGGCGTGTCGGTCACCACAACAGTCCCCTCGACTCCCTCGACGGTGTGCGTGTGGTTCTCACCGTGGCGGGTGGTCCCCATCACGGCATCGGTCTCGCCGACGTGTTGGCCCAGCAGCGCGCGTTGATCAGCGACGTCTTGCCTGCCGAGCCGGTCCCGAAGACGACGACGTGGAACCGGCGCCGCTCGCGATCGGTGCGGAGCGCCGCGAGTTCGGCATTGAGCCGCGTGCGGGCCAACTCGTCGCGGACCTGCCCGATGACACCCCCGGCCTTCTCGGCCTGGACTTCCGCGGCTCGGATGATGTCCTCGGGGGGCCGGGCGGGGGGGCGCTCGGGCCGACCCAGTGCCCAGAAGAGTCGGGCCGCCGCCAGCGCCGAGATCAGCGCCACCACGCCAGCCACGGCCACGAAGGCCAGCGCCAGCGCGCCGAATGCTTGGCGAGCCGGTCGTGCATCTCGCCGACGGAAACGGCCAGCCATGCCGCCGCGCCCAGCGCGACGACCGTCAGGACCAGGGCGAGGACCCACCGCGACATCCGCATCCGTCGAAAGCCCCCGGGAACCCAAGAATCATCATCAGAGCCATCATACGAAAATTCGTCACCGAAGCCTCTTGTATTGTGGCATCTCAACCCTTAGAAACTATCCGAAAACGGGGTCCGAACCCTGAAAATAGGGGGTCCAAAGGCGTTTTCGGATAGTTTCTAAAGCGACGTGAGTTGCGACAAGCGGACCGAGGTACTGACTCGAAAATCCTCAGTGTTTACCGCTTAACGCTTCTCGCGTGGTCCCCAATGGCCCCTGGTGACATGACTGTTGACACTGGTGGCGAATTCGTCTGCTGGCGGGTTTCCACTTCACAGGGGTCCCCATCTTGCCCAGAATCCGGCCGATCGGCCGCAGACGGGAATTCGCCACCAGTATCAACAATGACACTGGCCGGGTGGCATGCCCACGTCTGTGTCACGCGACGTCATGTTCTACCCCCGACGCGACGTCATGTTCTACCCCCGACGCGACGTGAAGTTTTGCCCAAAGGCTCTGGCATGTTAGGACCTACCCACTTTTTTATTTTGTATCGACCCTGAGGAGGTCCTCTCATGCCCCGTGCCCTTCCGAATGAGACACGCATGGACATCGTCCGCCGCCATCTCAACGGCCAACCGTTGCCTCAGATCGCCACCGAACTGCGACTCTCCCAGGACACCGTCCGCGCCCTCTGGCGCGTCTTCCGCGACCACGGCGCGGGGGGGCTGGCCCTTCGATACCACGCCTGTGGACAATCCACCCCCAGCACCCCGGAGCCGATCCTCAACGCGGCGTGCCAGCTCAAGCACGACCACCCGACCTGGGGTGCCGGCCGGATCCGCCTCGAGTTGCTCCGCGACTTCGCGTCGGCCCAGATCCCCTCGCCGCGCGTGCTCCAACGCGCCTTCCAGCGTGCCGGAGTCAACCGGCCACGACGGCCGCAGCGTCCGAAGACGTGCTTGGTCCGGGCCCTCGCCCCCCACGAGGTCTGGCAGGTCGATGCGGTCGAGAAGGCCCGACTGGCGACCGGAGAGGAGGTCAGTTGGATGACTGTCACCGATGAGTTCTCCGGGGCGCTGCTGGCCAGCGAGCTTTCCCCCCCAACCGCAGTGGCAAGCCATCGTGCCCGGCGACGCCCGGGAACTGTTTCGCCACGGTTTTGGCCGTTGGGGACTGCCCGGTGGGATCCGCATCGACAACGGCCATCCCTGGGGCCTGAACTCCGGACTACCGCCCGACCTGGCGTTATGGCTGCTCGGGTTGGGTGTGAACCTGGCGTGGATCGCGCCGGGCACGCCGCAGCACAATGGCAAGGTCGAACGCGGCAACGGCGTGACTCAGCAAGGGGCCGAGCCGTCGGCCTGCCGAAGCCGGATCGAATTGCAGGAGCAGTTGCACCGCGAGTGCCTGATCCAGCGGGAGCAGTACCCGTCGATCGCAGGTCGTCCTCGAATCGAGGCGTTCCCCGGGCTGTGCCAGATCGCGCGTCCGTACCGTGCCGACGAGGAAGACGGGCGTTGGGACCTGTCGCGCGTGGATCGCTTCCTGGCCGAACAGGGGCTCTCTCGTCGGGCCAACGCGCGGGGCGCGATCTGGTTGTATGGTTGGGGCCGCGGCCTGGGGCGGGCCCATCGAGGCAAGGAGGTTTGTGTGAGGTTTGATAGTTCATCACGTTATTGGGTTGTCTCTGACTAGACTTTCGGACTTTTACAGGAGTCGTTGATGTCTCAAGAGGAGCGGACGCTCACGTGCGACGTCGGTATCATGGAGGGTGTTCAAGTACACCGCGATCGTGCACCGCACGGAGGTCCGCTCGATGGATCAGCTTATCCCCTCGCTCGCCGTGCTGGTAGAGTCGTTCCGCGATGGTTTCCACCCCCAGGTCTTCCAGACCTTTCAAATCTTGATCGCTGGCTGGATCATCTGCCTCGGCCCACACACCCTCAGCGAGGTCTGGCAGGCCACCGGCCTGGCCGCCCAGCGCCACCACGACACCGCTTACGCCGTCTGCCACTCCGCCGCCTGGGAGTGGGACGACTTGGGCCTCGTCCTGGCGACCTTGATTCTCACCCCCTTGATCCCCGGCGGCGTGATCTGGATCGTGGTCGACGACACCCTCTGTCACAAGCGTGGCGCCAAGGGCGCCTTCGGTGGCATCTTCCTCGACGCGGTGCTCTCGTCGAAGCGGCACAAGACCCTGCGGTTCGGGCTGAATTGGGTCGTCCTGGGCATCGCCGTGCCGATCCCGTTCCGCACCGACCGCTACTACTGCCTGCCGGTGCTCTGGCGGCTCTCTCGCAAGAAGGGACAGGACGGCTACCAGACCCGTCCCCAGGCGGCCGCGGCGCTGGCGTGGAAGCTGGCCGAGGCCAATCCCGAGCGGACGTTCTGGCTGGTCGGCGACAGTGCCTACGTCAACGCGGCGGTGTTGCAGGATCGACCGAAGAACCTCCAGGTGATCGGACCGTTGCACTGGAAGGCGGCGCTGTACGGCCTGCCCGCCCCGCGCCGGCCCGGGCAGAAGGGCGCGTTGCGCAAGAAAGGGGATCGTCTCCCCAACCCCAAGGCCATGATCGAGGACACCGCGACCTACCCGGCCGAGGTGCTGGAGCTCAGCTTCCCGAAGCAGACGCGGCAGTTGCGGGTGCAGGTCATCCGCGACGTGCTCTGGTATCGCGGGAGCAAGACCGAGCCGGTGATGGTGGTGCTGGTGCGCGATCCGCTGGGCCAGTGGCGGGACGAGGCGCTGGTGGCGACCGATCCGACGGTCTCGGCCCCCTTCGTCATCCTGGGCTACTGCCGGCGCTGGAGCGTGGAACTGGCGTTCTTCGACAGCAAGCAGCACCTGGGACTGCACGACCCGCGGGTGTGGGCCGAGCGGAGCGTGGAGCGTGCGCACCCGATGGCGTGGTTCATCGGGTCGTTGACGATCCTGTGGTACTGCATCAAGGGCCATGAGGGTTCGCACGTGGTCAAGGACCGCCCGTGGTACACCGCGAAGGTGACGCCGACGTTCACGGACATGCGGGGTGCGCTGCGGTTGCAGATGTGGGAGTACGAGGTTTCTGGAGAGTCCGATGAGGAACCGCCCTCTCCGGAATGCATCCGAAACCTGCTCCACAAGCTGGCCGCTGTGGCTTGAAGGTCCGAAAGTCTAGTCTGATCATCAAGGACAAGAATTAAAGAGACTCCCCGCCGAGGAACTCAGTCGGGAGCGGATCCTGGCGCTGGAAGTCAGCTGCAAGCGGACCCATCGACAAAAGTCCAAGGGGAGGGGGTAAAACTTCGCGTCGCGTCGGGGGTAGAACATGACGTCGCGTGACACAGAGGTGGGCATGGCACCCGGCCCAGGTTTAACGTATGGGGGGCGTCGGAGCGATGCTCGGCGACGGCTTGACTCATGAGAGCTCCCGACAGCCCCTCTTGCGGGGCGTGTGACGCACATTATCCCTTGCCAAACGATCGGCATGCTTCACGCCCCCGACAAGGCCCGGAATCCGAACAAAAGGCGCGCCTGAGGGATCTCCACACCCCCTTGCCGAACGGATGGGTGGCTGGGGTTGCGGTGCAACCCCAGCCGGCCACCCGCCCGTCGAACGACCAAGCTCAGCGGACCGTCCCGCCGAGCACACGCCCCGACGGCCCAGACGCGCCGCGTCGGGCTAGGCGTCAGGTCCGGCGCCGTGCGGGTCCGCTCCCAAGCCGAGTTCCCGGCCGTGCGGACCTGAGCCCTCGCACCACGCCCGGGAATGCACCCGTCACGAGGCCACACTCAAGACGGATCAGGGAGACGTTTTGCCTTGACAGGGAAAGGCCCTAGAGAGTTGAGCGCGGCCGCCACGCGCATTGACGAGGTGCCGGACCGACGACCTCCAGTCCGTTCTCTCCCTTCGGTTCACATGATGGGCTTCTTCCTGCCTCCTCCGCCTCCACCTTTGCCTCCACCCCCTTTCTTCCATTCTCGCCATTT
>CAWDND010000054.1:0-220514 GCA_963803395.1 uncultured Planctomycetaceae bacterium | reverse complement strand
GGGACGGCACCGCCTACAGCATCCGGCCGTCGTTCCTGATGCCCTCCTTGACGGCATGCACCGAAGAAGTCGAGGGCCCCTTGTTCCTCCGCAAGTTCGGCGTCCCGTTCTGGGCTGGCCCACGTCTTCGGTGAGGACCCGATGTTCTGGTACCGGCTGGAGTGCGGGCTCGGCCGCTTCAGCGTCGTGGGGACCACCATCCGCCACGCGGGATCGCCCGAGCACCTTGCGGCGGATGAACATCACCAAGGGCTCGACGGACAGAAGGTCTCCATCGCCACGACGGTCGGAGGGGCTGCTGCCTCGGAGCCGAACCGGCGACCGCGGCGGGGACCGATGAGTCGAAGGTCGCCTACCAGGTCTTCAAGGACGAGGCCCGCGATGTCGCTCCCAAGTACGCCCCCAAGACCGTCAGCACCGACGGCTGGAAAGGGACACAGGCGGCGTGGAGGGTGCTGTTCCCGAAGGTGGTGATCCTGTTGTGCTCTTGCACGCCTGGCTGAAGATCCGCGACCGGGCCAAGCATCTCAAGGCGGTGTTCGCGGACGTCTCCCGGCGGGTCTGGGAGGCGTACCACGCCCCCGACCGCCGCCGGTTCGCCCAGCGTCTGCGCCGGCTTCGGGAGTGGGCCTCGGGTGTGCTGACGGGTGTGGTCCTGGAGACCGTCCTGGACCTCTGTCGCAAACGCCCCCGCTTCGCGGTCGCGTACCGCCACGTCGGCGGGCATCGCACCAGTAGACATGCTCGACCGGATCATGCGGGGAATGAACCGTTACTTTGACCACGGCCAACACCTGCACGGCTCGCGGGGGGCGTGTCGGCTGCACTGCCGCGCGTGGGCCTTGCTGTCCAACTTCACGCCGTGGCATAAAGCGACGCGCGGAAGAACCAGGGCTGGCGATCGCCCGCCGAGCGCCTTAATCAGCACCGGTACCACGACTGCTGGTTGCAAAACCTGTTGATCTCCGCGTCCCTCGGTGGATCCCGATGCTCTCTGCCCCAAAATCCGTGACGGTCAGGCTTTTTTTTCATGCCGGCGGCGTGGGGATGGGCGTGGAGTCCAAGATCACCCACTCCAGGTCCGGGTCTTGGAGGACGTCGAACACCCGCCGCCAGACGCCCTTCTTGGCCCAGCGGTCGAATCGCCGCCAGACACTGTTCCAATTGCCGAAGGATTCGGGAAGGTCGCGCCACGGGGCACCGGTCTTGGCGATCCAAAGGACGGCATCGAGGAACAGACGATTGTTCTTGGCGACCTTTCCATGTTGGCCGGGCTGGCCAGGCAGGAGGTGGTGGATCCGCTCCCAGTCGGCATCTTCGATCGCGTGGCGGGGTAGCATCGCAGGCCCTCTCATGGTGTGGAAAGGGGCCCCATTACACCCGAATTGCCTAGCTGTTGTCCACACGACCTAGTGCTCCGTCAATTTTCCAATGACAGGTTGATAGGGTGCATGGCGATTTGTGGGTTCTTCATGAAGGGCATTCGTTCGGCAGGTCGGAGTGGGCAGTCGATGGTAGGCAATGGGGGAGAAAATGGCCGGACGCGATTCCAGCTCGGCGATCTTGCACATCATGATTTGGATTCGCGACGTTGCTCCGTCTGCACTGCCGACGGCCTCCTCCTTTGGAGGAGGCAATTCCCAGAGAGCGGAGAGCCAGACGCCTTGCCGCGCGCGGAAGAGGACGCAGCGGCCCTGGGCCAAAAGGGTGCGCAGCTCAGGACGCCAGTATGCGGTGCGTCGCGAGATCACGACCCAGTCGGCGCGGGCGCGGCATCTTCGTCCTGGAGTACGACCGGGCGGCGGATCATCGCGCGGGTCGTGAGGACGGCCCCCTGTCCCGGAGAGAGCGTGGGCGCGAGGGCAGCCGGATCATGGGGGCGTGCCTCGCGGGCCAGGCGGTCGAGCAGGACGCGATCGACGGCGTCGCCCCAGTAGGTCAACTCCAGGCCCAGCCGCTCGGCCCCCGGCAGGCCGCCGACCAGGAGGTTGTAGTAGCTCAGGCCGAACGGGTGGGTCGCGACCACGCCGTAGCCCTGGCCAGCACGAGCGTGACGAGGCCTGCCCGGAGCCAGGGCCGGGCATCTGTCCGCCGCCAGGCCGGCGAATCCCAGCCCGATCAGGATCGCCCAGAGGGGGAAGACGAGCAGGAACAGGCGCTCGCCGTCGTAGACCGGCATCCCGTGTGCTGAAGAGGATCAGGAAGACCGCGATCGAGCCGGCCAGCAGGAGTGGGAAGGGGTCCGCACGGCGGTCGCGCCAGCCCGAGCCAGACCGCCAGCAGGCCCAGGGCGTGCAGGCCGACCGGCACCGTCACCGCGAAGTAGAACCAGGGATAGTGCCAGGGCACGTCGCGAGTCGGCGAAGACCCGGCCGAAATACTGGACCCGGATCGCGACCCGATCGACGCCAGTTCCCCAGTACGCCTGTCAGCCGCGCCATCGTGTCGTACCAGAGCCAGGGCCAGCCCAGGAAGAAGAGCGCCAGGCCGGTCGCCGCCCAGGAGATCAGCGCCGGCGACTGCCCTGCGCCGAGCCGAGGCGGACGAGGCCCAGGCCAGCCACGATCGGGATCAGGAACCAGGCGTGAATCTTGGTCAGCAGCGCCAGCGCCCAGAGCGATTCCCGCGCCGGCCATCGCGACGAACGGCCGGCGGTGCTCCAGGGCGCGCTCGGCGCTGAGCAGAGCGAGGGTCCAGAAGAGGCACAGGAACGTGTCGAGCGCCCCGAGGTGGGCGTGAGCGAAGACGCGCGGCATCGCCGCCAGGGCGAACCCGGCGGCCGACCCCGCCGGCGCGGCCCGAGCGGCGGGCCGGTCGTCCGGACGATCAGCCCGACCAGGACCGCGAACGCCACCGCGGGGGCCAGTCGCCCCGCGAGGACATAGAGCCCGACCGGGTCCGGTCCCCCCTCCACCACGACCTCGAACGGCTCGCCCAGCGTCGAGGCGATCCCGAGCAGCCAGCGGCCCAGCGGGGGGTGCTCGGCGTTGTCGCGGAAGACTGCATCGACCACGTCGCGGTCGAAGAACCGCCAGCCCTTGGCGCGGAGCGTCGCCACGTAGGTCCGGCCCGGCCGGACGTCGAGCGGCTCGTCGATCGTGAGGCCCGGGTCGCCCAGCGTCAGCACCACGGCCAGCCCGGCGCCAGGCCCCCGCCGCAGCCCCAGCCGGCCGACGGTCCAGAAGCGTGCCGTGACTCGGTGACGATGGCCATCGCGGGTTCGTACGAGATTCACGGGCAAGATCGGGAACGCGTGGACTTCATTATTACCCTGACAAGTAAGATCCTCACAGATCAGGTGCGAGTCGGCATGACCGAACCAGAGGTGGTGTCCCAGAATCATCGCATGGCAGGTGATCATCTGCTGCGAAACTAGGACTTGTAACCTCGACCGCCGCTCAAGCAGGGTCTCTTGCTTGCAAGAGGTTCTGGCGACCGTGCAACGATTCTGGGACACGACCCGACCGAACCGAGCGAGCCCGAGGTTCGTCCTGCAAGGGGCCAGGGCGGACCTCGGGCTCGTCGCGGGACGCGGGGCCGGAGAGGCGTGCGTCGGGCTCAGGGCTCGTCGGCCTTCTTCTGCGAGATCAGGCGGCGGACCCGCTCGGCGAGCAGGGCGCCGTCGAACGGCTTCTTGAACGCGTCGTTGAAGCCGAGCGAGAAGATCTCCTCGCCCGGCTCGTCGCTGGTCAGGGCGAGCAGGATCGTGCCCAGGTGGTCCGGGCTCTTGCGGAGGTTCTGGGCGATCTGCCCGGCTTCGATCCGGCCCAGGGCCATGTCGATGATGATGCAGTCGGGATGGAAGCTCTCGGCGCGGATGCCCGCCTCGAACCCCGACGCGGCCGTCTCGATCCGGAAATCATCGCTCTCGCGGAGATGCTCGCGCAGCTCGGCCAGGAGCGGAGCGTCGGCCCCGACCACCAGGATCTTATGATAAACCTCGGCCTCGAGATCGCCCAAGGGCATTCCATGCTCCTTGAGGAACCGCAGGAGATGCTCCCGCGGAATCCGACGATCCTGAGAGCCGGGGATTCGATATCCACGCAAGCGGCCCGAGTCGAACCACTTGCTCACGGTCCGGGGCGCGACCTTGCAGATCTTCGCGACCTGGCCGGTTGTAAACACCTTTTTCATCTCGAGGACTCCACTCGCCCAGTTTGGTGCGAGACCACGGAGGTTTCCTCCTCCCTCCGGTTAGGAACCATGTCGGCGCGGTGACAGTCCCGGCTCGGCGGCGCGGGCTCGCAGCCGGTACGGAGAACCCGACCGCGAGAGACGGCAATCGTGCACGACGCTCCGACCCCGCTCCCGTCCCTTGCGTATCGCGCACTAAGGGCTTGCTCTCTCAAGATCTTACGCCCGAAAAACCGTCTTGGTGCGGGGGACGCGGATCGGCGACCCCGATTCCCCAGGGCAAGGCACGGGACACCCCCGCTTTTCGAGAGGGCTGCCCGGTCCAGGGCCACCCAGAGAGGTCAATCTCTGCCTCCTTGCCGTAGCGGACCTGACCGTCAAGACTATTTTTCGAACGACACGGCGTGCGACTTTAAGATGGGTCAGGACTAGCCCGACCTTTCGAGCCAATCCTGGAAATCCGGGGGTTTGGGGCGAAATGGAGGGATGAAGGAGAGGCTGTAACAGGGAAGTTCTTGAGGGCCAACCTCAGGTTGGCCCCGGAGGGGGTTTCAGCGATCGCCCCAGCGGAAGAGGCGGCCAAAGAATCTCTTCTTCTTCGGCGCTTCCAGCGTGGTTCTGCTGACATCCTTGTCTCTCTTGGTCATGTCCTTACCCCGGATCGCGGCGTCGAGGTAGACAGGACTGGCACCGGGAACGGCGTCGACGACCAAGGGGCCGGGCAGGTTCTTCTGGTTCGAGGCGGCCCGCAGGATGTTGACGATGTCGGGATATTTCGCCCCGAGGTTGGCCACCTGGCGAAGCACGTCACCGAGTTCCAGCGACGCCAGGACTTTCTGATCGCCGTCGCCGAACTGACTGGGGACGATCTTGCTGATCTGGATCGTCTCGTCGCCGTCGGAGGCGTTGAGCAGGAGGTCGCCGGTGCCGAGGACGATCGGGGTGAGGAGCTTCTGATTGCGGCCGAAGACGACGATCTCGCACCGCCGGGTCCGGGCGACGTGAATCAGAGGGGGGCCTTCGCAATCGACGACGTAGAGCGCGAAGGGGTCCTCGGCGCGACCCGCCGCCGTCGCAGGGCGCCGGCGATGGCCAGCGCCATCGACTCGCTCTCCTTGTCCTCCTCGGGCTCGGGCGGCTCGTCGAGCACGCGGATCCGACCGAGGAACGGGTCATTCGGGTCGAGCGTCCGCAGCGCGTTGAACGCGCCGTAGCGAACCTCGATCTCAGGCACGTCCATCAGCTTGACCAGCTTGTCATGTGCGCGGCGGACTGGTCGGTCGCGGCCAGCGCGGCCAGGGCGTAGGCGCGGAACTCGGGGCGCTGGATGGCGGTCTCGGCCAGGATGTCGGCACCCGAGGCGTCGTTCAGATAGGCCAGCGCCTCGGCCGCGAAGAACCGGACCTGCGCGTTCGGGCTCGCCAGGCCGGTCTTGAGGGTGCTCGATCGACGTCTCGCCGAGGCCTTCGAGCCGAAGCGCGGCGACGCCCGCCTTCTCGGGGTCGAGCAGGTCCTTGCCCCAGGCCGCCATCCGCTAGCTGCACGGCAGGCGCGGGGTATCGACCATCGGCAGCAGCTTGATGACCCGGAAGTAGCGGTCCTGGTTGTGGTGGTAGACGCGGGGGATCTTCAGGACCAGGTACGGTCGGTCTTGGCCGTGGCCATCCCGTTCTTATTCACCCCCTCGCGCTGAGTGGAACCGCTGGTTGACGACCGCCTGCAAGCAGTGTGGCGGTCCGGACGCTCCGGCGGTTCTCCTTGATCAGGAGCTGGAAGGGCGTCGTCCTTCTTGATCCGGGCGCCGCCGAGGACGCGGCCGACCTTGGGGTCGTCCGGCTTGGCCTCGATGCCGATCATCACCGGCCCCTGGGCCATGGCCAGCTCGTTGCCCTGCCTCGGCAGTGCCGCCGGCGATCAGCATCTCGCGAGCCGGGTCTCAAGCAGGTAGCCGCCGGCCAGGCTCGTCGTGCCGCAGCCGGGGGCAGCTCGACCTCGGCGTCGAGCCGGTCGGTGGTGCTGATCCCGGTCGGGATCCGGACCCGGACGATCACCATCGAGAGGCTCGTGCTCGTCCAGCAGCTTGTTGGGGTTCTCGACGCCGGCCTTGCGCATCTCGTCGACCAGTTGGTCGCGATACCACGAGGGGCCGGGGTTCGACGCCGGTGTTGTCGAGTCCGACGACGAGGCCGATGCCTTCCACCCGAGCCCGCCGTTGCTGCGGATGAACGCGAGGTTCCCGATGGTCTCCTCGACCTTCGGCGGCGGCGGCTCCTTGCGTTCTCCTGGACGAGCCGGCCCCGACCAGGGAGAACGCGGTGATCGCGGCCAGGGCCCCGATGGCCCATTGCCGCCTCGGGTCTGCTCGCCGCATCGACCTGCCTCCATTGCACCGCACCGTCCCGCACGGGGAGGACCCCCGTACACGCCTCGAGAGCCGAGCCGTGACATGATCCTGGTCGCCCCGCCCACGTCCCTGTGAGCAGGAACCGTCGCGGGAAGTTATGGTGTTTCCACATCAAGGTCAAGTCGAAATCGTCGCTTTTTGAGGCGCGAATTTCGGCCCTCCCACGATGTCATGGGAGGGCCAACCCGCCGGCGGGCTTCCGCAACCGTCACTTGGCGGCGACAGGGGTGGGGGCGGGGGTAGGCTCGGGCAGTGCGACCGCGGCCTCGGCGGCCTGACGGCCGGCGCGGGCGATCGGGGCCGGAAGGCAGCCGAGGATCAGCGACAAGCCCGCGCACGACCAGAACGCCAGCGCGGTCGGCCAGCCCGTTCGGGGCGCGATCGGCACGCGCGGGAGGGGTCCGGAGGTACATCACCACCACGATCCGCAAGTAGTAGTATGCGCCGATCGCCGCGTTCAGTGCGCCGATCACGGCGAGTCCCTGGAACATCCGCGTCGCCTCGTGCGGGGTTGCGTCGAGCGCGGCGCCGAAGATCTAGAACTTGCCCCAGAAGCCCGCCAGCGGCGGGATGCCCGCCAGGCTGAACAGGCAGAGCGCCAGCGCCGCCGCCGTCGCGGGATGCGTCCGGCCGAGTCCGGCCAGGTCGTCGACCGTCTCGACCGGCCGGTCCGGCGTGCTCAGCGCGATGATCACGCCGAACGCGCCGAGCGTCATCAGGGCGTAGGCGACCAGGTAGAAGAGCAGTCCCGACAACCGCCGAGAAGTCGCGGCCGGGGTCGGCGTTGTGCGAAGGCGACCGCCACGCCGATCATCAGGTAGCCGGCGTGGGCGATCGACGAGTAGGCCAGCAGCCGCTTGAGGTTCTCCTGGAGCAGGGCCACCGTGTTGCCCAGCGTCATCGTGACCACCGCGACACCAGGCGAGCATGACCGCCTGCTCGGCGATCGCACTCGACCGCCCGGTCGCCGCGACGACCGCCGTCAGCGCCCGGACCATCGCCAGGAAGCCGATCGCCTTGGGGATCCAGGCCAGCAAGGCCGCGATGACCGTCGGCGAGCCCTGGTAGACGTCGGGTGCGTAGAAGTGGAACGGCACGGCCGCGACCCGGAACCCCAGCCCCGCCATGATGAAGACCACCGCGACCAGCACCGAGTTGCGGCTGCGGGACATGTTGCCGCATGCTCGGCCAGGTAAGCCAGCGCCTTCAGGTTGCTCACGCCGGTCAGGCCGTACAGGAATGCCAGGCCGTAGAGCAACAGGCCCGACGAGAAGATGCTCAGGAAGAAGTACTTGGTGGCCGCCTCCTGCGTGCTGGCGGTGCGCCGGGGCAGGTAGAGCAGCAGGTACGTCGGCATGCTCACCAGTTCCAGCCCGACGAACAGGAAGACCAGCTCGTTGGCCGCGGCGACGAGCATCGCGCCGGCGTTGATCATCAGCAGCGCGCCGAAGAACTCGGGCGACCGGGCGGAGTCCACCTGGTCGTGCGCCAGCGCCAGCAGGATCAAGCCCGTCAGCACCAGGACGAGTCGCGCGTAGATAGGAGAAGGCGTCGTTCAGGGCGACCGCCGAGTAGAGGTCGGTCGCCTGATGGCGGAGCGCCAGCAGGGCCACCAGCGCCGCGAGCAGCGCCACTGCCGAGAGTGTCGACCAGGCGCGACGGGGCAGGCGGACGAAGGGCCCGGCCGTCATCATCGCCGTCGCCACGATCAGGATCAGGAGCTCCGGCAGCAGGATCAGCAGCGTCTGCCGGGCGACGTCAAAGGCACTGGGAGAGATCATCAATGACGACCCTTCCGGAGGAATCAAATCGCGGGAAGGCGATCAGGGAGCCAGGTTCGAGCCGGTCCGGGACGGGGTCCCACCGGCGACGGTGGGCACAGGCCCGGCCTCGCTCGGGGCGGCGAACCGCGCCGCGATGATTCGGACCGCAGGACGGAGCCGCTCGAAGATCGGCCCGGGATAGACGCCGATCACGACGATCAGGGCCATCAACGGCCCAGCCCGGCGATCTCGTGCCAGCCGACCGGGCGGACGGCCCCTTGGCCGTGCCCGTGCCCGTGCGGCTCGTGGAGCGGCCCGAAGATGACACGCTGGAGCATCCAGAGCAGGTAGTACGCGCCCAGGATCATGCCGGTGGCGCGCCAGGACGGCGGACTTCGGGTTGGTCTGGAACATGCCGGCCAGGATCGGGAACTCGCCGACGAACCCGTTCAGCCCCGGCACGGCCGCCGAGCCGAGCGACGAGAGGATCAGGAAGAAGGCCAGCAGCGGCAGCCGGTCCCAGAGGCCGCCGATCTCGGCCATCTCGCGGGTGTGGTAGCGTTCGTAGATCACGCCGACGCAGGCGAACAGCGCCCCGGTGGTGAGGCCGTGGTTGATCATCTGGATCACCGCGCCGTCCATCCCGGTGGCGTTCAGCGCGAACATCCCGAGCACGATGAACCCCATGTGGCTGACCGAGCTGTACGCGACCAGTCGCTTGATGTCCGTCTGCGCCAGGGCGACCAGCGCCCCGTAGATGATGCCGATGACCGCCAGCGTGGCGATCACCGGGAACGAGGAACTGCGCCCCGAGCGGGGTCATGCCCAAGTTGAACCGGAGCAACCCGTAGCCGCCGACCTTCAGGAGCACGCCTGCCAGCAGGATCGAGCCGGCCGTCGGCGCCTCGACGTGCGCCAGCGGCAGCCAGGTGTGGAACGGGAACATCGGCACCTTGATCGCGAACCCCGCGAACAGGAGCAGGAAGATCAGGACCTGCGGGCTCCACCAACGTGGGGCGTCTGCCGCCAGTCGGGCCAGTTCAGGCGCGGCCAGGCCGCGGGTCAGCTCGGGGATCGAGAAGGTCAGCACGTGGTTCGTCGAGTGCTGGTAGTGGACCACCACCAGCGCGATCACCCCGAGCAGGGTCAGCAGGCTGCCGGCCAGGGTGTAGAGGAAGAACGTCAACGACGCCCGCCGCCGCTCGGGGCCGCCCCAGATCCCGATCAGGAAGAACAGCGGGATCAGCGTGAACTCGAAGAAGATGTAGAAGAGCACCACGTCGAGGCTGGCGAAGAGTCCGAGCAGGCCGGTCTCCAGCGCCAGCAGGAACGCGTAGTGCATCGCCGGGCGCTCGGTGATCGACTCCCACGACGCGAAGACCGCCGGGACCATCAGCACCGCCGTCAGCGCGAACAGCCAGAGGCTCAGGCCGTCGAGGCCCAGCGCGAACCGGATGTCGGGCCGCTCCATCCAGCTCAGCCCGTAGGGGCCGCTCCGCCGGCCCGTAGGCGAACTGCGGTGTCAGGACGCCGGCCCGGAACTTGGCGACCAGGACCAGGCTGCAGCGCCAGGGTCACCAGCACCGTCGCCAGCGCGATCGCCCGCGCCGCCTTGATGTCCAGTCCGGGTGCCAGGAAGAGGACCAGGCTTCCCACCAGCGGGAGGAAGGCCGTGATCACCAGCAAGGTCGCCATCACAAGAGTCCTCGCATCGCCTTGGAGATCCTCACCCGAAGGGTCCCCGGTGGAGGGGTAAACCAGGGATCGAGCGGCATCCGATCGGGGCGTATTACTTCATCAGAATGAGGATCCAGAGCAGGCCCGCGATGCCCAGCGCCGTGACCGCCGCGTAGATACTGGATCAGGCCGTTCTGGAACGGGGCCAGCAGCTCGCGGCCAAGCAGCCGCGGGACCCACGCGGTCGCCTTGACCAGGTCGTGCACCAGGTACGTCGTCGAGGAAGTAGAAGAAATGGGCCAGGCCCCGAAGCGGGTAGATGACCGTATACAGGTAAAACTCGTCGACCCAGAACTTGTTGTACGAGGCCAGGTAGAGCGGCCGGAGCCTGCGCCAGCCGGGCCGGGATCGGGCTCGGCTGGGCGTACATGACGGAGCTCAACGCGAGGCCCGAGCACGCCGACCACCGTGCCGACGATGGCGGATCGACCAGTCGTGCGCGTGCCCGTGCGAGAATGGCCGAGCCGCTCGAAGCCGAAGGTCTTCTCGAGGTGATGATCGAACCAGCCCGTCGTCATCGAGGACGAAGATCGGGCCGACGAGGGTCGCGCAGACGGCCAGGATGATCAGGGGGATGGTCATGATCAGGGGCGACTCGTGCCCGAGGTGCGCATCGTGGCCGCCGTGGCCGTGGCCAGACGCGTCGCCGTGGCCGGGGTCGGAGTGCGACAGGTGCGCTGGCCCTCCTCCTGGGCCTCGGGGTCGTCGGGGCTGGGCAGCTTCTCCGGGCCGAAGAACGTCAGGAAGAACGCCCGGCCGGTGTAGAAGGCGGTCAGGAACGCGGTCAGGACGGCGACCCAGTAGATCGCCAGGTAGGCGGCCTCCCAGCTCCGGCTGCCTGCCGCGTGCGACGCCGACTTCAGCGACGGCCAGGATCTCGTCCTTGCTGAAGAACCCGGCGAACGGCGGGATGCCCGAGCAGCGCCAGGCCGCCGACGGCGAACGTCCAGCAGGTGGTCGGCAGGCGGTGCCGCAGGCCGCGGAACCGCCGCATGTCGATGACGCCCCCCATCGCGTGCATCACGCTCCCCGAGCCGAGGAACAGCAGCGCCTTGAAGAAGGCGTGGGTGAACAGGTGGAACATCGCCGCGACGACCGCCAGCTGCGCCACCTCGCCGACGCCCGCGCCCAGGCCCATGAACATGTAGCCGAGCTGGCTGACCGTCGAGTAGGCCAGCACGCGCTTCAGGTCGGTCTGCGTCAGGGCGATCGACGCCGAGAGCAGCGCCGTCGCGCAGCCGACGGCGGCGACGATCATCGAGACGACCGGGACGGTGGCGATCAGCGGGGTCGGACCGGGCGATCAGGTAGACGCCCGCCGTGACCATCGTGGCGGCGTGGATCAGCGCCGAGACGGGCGTCGGGCCCTCCATCGCGTCGGGCAGCCAGACGTAGAGCGGGACCTGCGCGCTCTTGGCCGTCGCGCGCCCAGAACAGCAGCAGCGCGATCGCCAGCAGCATCGCCCTGCGGGCATCTGCCCGAGGTTCTCGGCGCTCAGGACGTTGTCGTAGCTCAGGTCGTGGTGCGGCGACGTACCGACCAGAGCCAGAAGATGGCGATCGCGAACCCGAAGTCGCCCACCCGGTTGACCAGGAACGCCTTCTTGGCCGCCGCGGCGGCCGACGGCTTCGAATGCCAGAAGCCGATCAGCAGGTAGCTGCACATCCCCACGCCTTCCCAGAAGAGCGTACGTCAGCACGTAGTTGTTCGACAGCACCAGCCCGGTCATCGAGAAGACGAACAGGCCGACGCAGGCGAAGAACCGGGGATAGCCCGGGTCGCCCGCCATGTAGCCGACGGCGAAGACGGCGACCAGGGTCGAGACGAACGTGACCATCGCCAGCATCATCGTCGTCAGGCCGTCGACCCGGAACTCGACCGGCACGTGCAGGCCGACTGACGTGGAGCCAGTCGGAGACGACCGTCGTCGTCTCGGGCCCGGCCGACGTCAGCAGCCCGAGCGCGACCAGGAACGCCAGCGCGATCCCGAGCGACCACCGGGACGTGTGACTGCTCCTTGAGCCAACGCCCGCCGGCCGCGGCGACCAGCGCCCCGAGCAGGGGGAAGAACGGGACCAGCCAGGCGTAATGAATCAGGTCAGACACGTCTCGGCTCCCTTGAACGTCGCCAGGAGACAGTAGCGCGGAGTCAGGAGAACGAAGGAGCATCCCGCCATTCATCGTGATCGCAATCAGCCTCCGCGCCCCGACCGACGACTGGCTTCCTGACGACTCAGTTTCGCCTCTCGGTCCAGGGCTGCGCGGGATGGGCCGGCTCGATCCCGGCGGGGGTCAGGTGCGGATACGATTCGGGGCCGGCGGACGACTCGACCGGCTCGGCCTCGGCGTCCTCGGCGGTCGCCAGCGACGGCGGCTGGCCGGGCTCGCGGATGTCCTGCCAGAGCGTCACGTCGAGCGACGAGCGGCGGTTGAACAGGATCAGGATCAGCGCCAGCGCGATCGACGCCTCGCACGCCGCCACCGTCAGGATCACGATCGTGAAGACCTGCCCGGTCCAGTTGCCGTGGTAGCGGCCGAAGCCGACCAGGGTCAGCGCGGTCCCCTGGAGCATCATCTCGGCCGAGAGGAACATCACGATCAGGTTCCGCCGCGCCAGGAACCCGAGCATCCCCAGGACCATCAGCGCGGCCCCGACCAGCAGGTAGTTCCTCAGGATGTCGAACGTGAACGCATCGGACGGTGTCATGGGAAGCTCGCTTTGCTCTCGGAACGATCGGACCGGGTGGGCCAGACCGCATCGCCTCGGGCTCAGGCAGGTCGGCGCGGCTGGCGGCCGTGCCGGTCGCCGGGGCGGATCGGCGGCTTGGGGGTCGCGATCGCCACGGCGCCGACCAGGGCGACGAACAGCAGCGCGCCGGCCAGCTCGACGGTGATCAGGTGGTCGGTGTAGAGCGTCTCGCCCAGTCCGGCGACGTGCGGCTTCGGCCGGCCCTGCGCCGGTCCGTGCAGTTGTGGCCGTCGGCCGCGACGCGCCGATCGACGGACCTGCGCGATCGATCCCGGCCCGCAGATCGTGGCCGCGGACCAGGCGGCCGGTCCGGCTGAATCTCCGCCGGCGGTGGGCACCGGCCCGGACGCGGTCGTAGCGGGCGGCTTGACCAGCGAACAGCGAGTAGAGCAAGGCCCAGAACAGCAGGAAGCAGGTGAACGTGGCGCGGACCGGCGAGCGCGGGCGGCGCGGTCGTACGTCGGCCCTGCCTTCCATCTGGGCCAGCATGATCACGAACAGGAACGTGACGATGATCGCCCCGGCGTAGACGATGACCGTCCCCGCCGCGAGGAACTGGGCCCCGGCCAGCAGGAACAGCCCCGAGGTCGACAGGACCACCGAGGCGAACCAGAGGGCGCTGTAGATCGGGTTGCGGCTGGTGATCGTCAGGAGCGCCGCCGACCAGCGCGGCCGAGGCTGAAGACGTAGAAGAACAGGCTCGTCAGGAACGGGCCGGGCGGCGCTCCAGAACGTCAGGAACAGCAGCAGGCCGAGGCCGGCCAGGACCGCCCCGACGGCGTGCACCGTCGCTCGGCTTGGCCGCGCCGTGCCGGTGCGGCAGCAGCAGGTAGGTCCCCGCCGCCCCGAGGACGACGACCAGCGTCGCCAGGATGAGATCGGACTTGGTGTGCGTATCCACGGTTGCCGAGGTCCTGGGAGAATGCCGTCCAGGGATCGTCTGCCGCCGTCACGGGCGAGCGGCCGCGTGCTCGACCGGGATGTCGATCACGCGGTCGCCGAGGTCCGCTGCTCGGGCGTCGCTGCGGCCGCCGGCTGGGGCGGCAGTGCTGAACCGCATCGGCTCGGCGTCCTTGGTCGCGTCGAAGACCGAGAGCAGCTTGGCCTTGTCGAAGATCATCTGCTCGCGGCTCAGCCCGGTCAAGTCGTAGAGGCCGGTCAGCTCGATCGCCTCGACCGGGCAGGCCTCCTCGCACATCCCGCAGTAGATGCACCGCAGCTCGTCGATGACGAAGCTCTCGCGGGTACTTCTCGCGGTCGGGCCAGGTCTCGGGGGCGGTCGCGCCGACGATGTCGATGCAGTGCGCCGGGCAGGCCGTGGCGCAGAGCATGCAGGCGACGCACTTGACCCGGCCCTGCTCGTCCTTGTTCAGCCGGTGCACGCCCCGGTAGTTCGGGCTGGGGACGTGCTGCTCCTCGGGATACTGCACCGTGATCGCCTTGTTGCCGAAGGCGACGCCGGCCATGTGCCGCGCCGTCACGCCCAGGCCCGCGGCGATCTGCGGCAGGTAGATCCGCTCGGCGAGCGTCAGCCGCGGCGGCTCGAGTCGCTTCAGGTTCGGGTCGTCGGCTCGCACGGTCGGACTCCTCGGTTCGCAGCGAAATTCGATCTGCGGAGTCTCAGGCCGCTCGAGGTCGACTCGATCAGCTCGGACCAGTTGCACGATCGCGGCGGTCGCCACCAGGTTGACCAGCGCCAGCGGGATCAGCGACTTCCAGGCCAGGTCCATGAGCTGGTCGTAGCGGAACCGGGGCAAGGTCCACCGCACCCACATGATGAAGAAGATCATGAGCGCGACCTTGACGCAGCAGCACGAGCACCTTGACCAGCGCCGAGAACCAGCCGGTCTGGTCCTGGTCGAGCACGAACGGGATGTCCCAGCCGCCGAAGAAGAGGATGACCGTCAGGTAGCTGACCGTGATCACGTGCAGGTACTCGCCGAGGAAGAACATGCCGAACTTCATCGCCGAATACTCGGTGTGGAAGCCGCCGACCAGCTCCTGCTCCGACTCGGGCAGGTCGAACGGCAGCCGGTTCGTCTCGGCGAAGGCGCTGACCAGGAAGAGCAGGAAGCCGACGGCTGGACGAAGATGCCCCAGACGTGGCGGTCCTGCCAGTTGATGATCGGGTTCAGGTCGAGCGAGCCGGCGAGCAGGACCATGCCCAGGATCGACAGCCCCAGCGGGATCTCGTAGCTGATGAACTGGGCGCTGGAGCGGAGGCCGCCGAGGAACGAGTACTTGTTGTTCGACGCCCAGCCGGCCAGGATGACGCCGTAGACCGCCAGGCTGCCGATCGGCGAAGACGTAGAGGATGCCGATGTCGATGCCGGGGGCGATCTGGAACTGGATCGGCGATCGGCTCGGTCGCGGGCCCGACCGGCCCGAACGGCACGACGGCGAAGCCGATCGTCGCGGCGACGATCGCGATCATCGGGGCCAGGATGTAGAGCGGCTTGTTCACGTAGGCCGGGATCACGTCCTCCTTGAGGACCATCTTGGCCCCGTCGGCCAGCGGCTGGAGCAGGCCGAACGGGATGCCGACTCCGGCCGCCCGGTTGGGGCCGATCCGGTCCTGGGCGTAGGCCGCGACCTTGCGCTCGACGAAGATCAGGTACGCCACCGCCCCCTGGCGATGCTGACCACGATGAGGATCTTGATCAGGATGCCGATCACCGCCCAGATCATGAGACTCGATCCTTCGACCGGGATCCGCGGACTCCGGAGTCGCTCGATCTTCCGATCGTTCCGCTGCTCGCTCGCAGTGGTCTGTCGATCTTACCAGGCGAGCGCGCTCCTGCGACCGGGGCTCAGCCGCCGCGGCGCCGCGCCCCGGGGCTACGTACCAGGTGTCGGCGAAGCCGGCGCCGTCGGCGCCGTCGGCCGGCGCGGCGCTGCCCAGCACGACGCCGAAGGCGGGGAGCCTGCCCCCGCTGGCGACGGCGAAGGCGGGGACCGTCTCGGCCAGCTCGGCGAGGACCTCGCGCGAGCGGACCGGGCCGCGCCGGCGCGGTCCAGCAGGATGGCGAAGCAGGTCGAGGTCGGGCAGCGAGCCGTCGCGCGGCGGCAAGCGCCGCCTCGGAGTACTGGAGCCGGCCGTCGGCGTTGACGTAGCAGCCGGCCTTCTCGGCGAACGTCGCCCCGGCCAGGACCACGTCGGCCAGCTGCGCCAGCGGGCGTGACGTGCGTGTCCTGGACCACCAGGAACTCCGACCTTCGTCGCGGAGCGCCGCGCTCGTCGGCCTCGTCGATCCAGGGGTCGATCGCGTCGGACGGCGACGTAGAGCGCCTGGAACTCGCCTGCCGCGACCCGGCTCGAGCAGGTCGTCGAACGGCGATGACCTCGCCCTGGAAGTGCTCGAGGATCGCCTCCACGCCCCGGCGGTTCGGGCACTTCTCGGCGTGGATCGTGAACGGGCGGGGGACGACGAAGCTGGTGTCGCCGGTCCGGCCCTTGGTCTGGTCGGGGCGGAAGGTCAGGTCCGTGCCCCGCGCCGGGACCGGGCCCAGCGCCAGCACGCTGGCGGGGCTCAGCCCCTTGAGGTACGAGGCCAGCAGGTAGGCCTCCTCGACCGTCAGGAACGGCGAGAGGACGCCCGCGATCGACGCCGCCGCGCTCGGCGATCTCCGTGCAGCCCGCGGTCGACCGCGGCCAGCGCCTCGGTCGATCGGCGCCGGCTGGAGGTCGCCGTCCTTGCGGACGTACATCGCCGCCAGCAGGTCGGGGTCGTTGGCCGCCTTGTAGCTGTACCGGCCCTCGTCGCAGATCCAGTAGTCGTTGACGTGCGGGTTGGACCGCGGCTTGAACCGCCAGAGCTGCCCCTGGTTCTCCTCGGCGCTGATGTTGCAGCCGGTCGAGCAGCGGGTGCAGATCGCGTCGTGCTTGCGACAGGAACCAGACGCGCTGCTTGTGCAGGAAGTCCTTGTCGAGCAGGGCGCCGACCGGGCAGAGGTCGACGACGTTGCCGGCCAGCGGGTTGTCGACCGGGTGGCCGGGGAAGATGTCGATCTCGGCGTGGTTGCCCCGCCGCATCACCTCGAGCTCGCCGGTCTGGGTGATCTCGCGGGTGAACCGGACGCAGCGGGTGCACATGATGCACCGGTCCTGGTTGAGCTGGATCAGGTCGGAGACGTCCTTGCGGGGGTTGACCGTGCCGCTCCTCGACGAACCGGTGGACCGGCCTGGCCGTACTCGTAGCTGTAGTCCTGCAGGCCGCACTCGCCGGCCTGGTCGCAGACGGGGCAGTCGAGCGGATGGTTGAGCAGGAGGTACTCCATGATCATCCGCTGATGCTCCTTGACCTTGGGGCTGTCGGTCACCAGGACGGTCAGGTCCTTGGCCGGGGTCTGGCAGCCGGGGACCAGCTTGGGCATCATCTTGATCTCGCCCGTCTTGGCGTCCTTGCTGCCGACCTCGATCTCGCACATCCGGCAGTTGGCCACCACCGAGAGCGCGGGGTGCCAGCAGTAGTAGGGGATGTCGATCCCGACCCGCCGGGCCATCTGGATCGCGTTGAGCTTCTCGCCCTCGGGGATCGTGTACTCGTGTGCCGTTGATGATGATGGTCGCCATCGTGGTCTCCTGTCAGGTCGGGAGAGATCAGGCGGACGTCCGCGGCCGCGGCCGGCAGGGCGCTCGGCGAGGCCGGCGCCGGAGACCGGGAGCGATCGGGGTCGGCAGCGGCGGCGATCGGCCGTGCCCTGGCGATCGCCTCCTGAAGCGGGGTGACCTCGTGCGGCCGGCGGCCTGGTGGGTCCGGATGTAGTCCTCGAGCTCGCCGCGGAACTTGGCCAGGGCGTTCTTGATCGGCCAGGCGGCGCCGTCGGCCAGGCCGCAGATGGTCGTGCCGGGCATGATGCCCATGTTGTTGGCCAGGTTGAGCATGATGTCGAGGTCCTCGAGCCGGCCGCCGCCTGACCTGATCCGCTTGATCATCTTGTAGAGCCAGCCGGTCCCCTCGCGGCAGGGCGTGCACTGGCCGCAGCTCTCGTGGGCGAAGAAGCGGCAGGTGTTGTACAGGTAGTCGACGATGCTGGTCTGGTCGTCGATCACGGTCACGGCGGCCGTCCCCAGGCCCAGGCAGCCGGGCTTGCGCAGGCTCTCGAAGTCGAGCGGCGTGTCGAGCTCGTCGGCCGAGAGCAGGCCCATGCTGATCCCGCCCGGCACGGCGGCCTTGGCCTTGCGGCCCTTCCAGACGCCGCCGCGTGCTCGTCGATCAGGGCGCCGGCAGGTGATGCCCAGCGGCAGCTCGACGCAGACCTGCTTGTTCACGTGCCCCGAGACGCAGTACAGCTTCGGCCCGTAGCTCTTGGGCGTGCCGATCGACTTGAACCAGTCGGCGCCGCGCTCGACGATGTGGGGGACGCAGCAGAGGGTCTCGACGTTGTTGACGACCGTCGGCTTGCGGAACGCCCCCTCGATGGCCGGGAACGGCGGCTTGATCCGCGGCCAGCCGCGCTTGCCCTCCAGGCTCTCGATCAGCCCGGTCTCCTCGCCGCAGATGTACGCCCCGGCCCCGCGGTGGACCCAGACGTCGAGGTTGAACCCGGTGCCGTAGATGTTCTTGCCCAGGTGCCCGGCCGCGCGCGCCTCGGCGATCGCCGCCTCGAGGATCCGGTAGGCGTTGATGTACTCGAACCGCAGATAGATGTAGGCCGTCGTCGCCCTGGTGGCGAAGCAGGCGATGAGGATCCCCTCGAGAAGCTGGTGGGGGTCCTTCTCCATCAGGAGCGGTTGTTGAACGTCGCCGGCTCGCTCTCGTCGGCGTTGACGCACATGAGCGTTTCCTTCCGGTCCTTGGGAAGGAAGCGTCCACTTCAGCCCGCAGGGGAAGCCCGCGCCGCCGCGGCCGCGCAGCTCCGAGTCCTTGACGAGCTTGACGACCGCGTCGGGGTCCATCGTCGTCAGCGCCTTGCGCGCCGCCTGGTAGCCCCCGCGCGACTCGTAGACCTTCAGCGTGTGGCTGTCGGGCACGTTCCAGTTGCGGCTCAGGACGGGTTCAAACGTCGGCCACGGCACTTCGAGTCTCCTCAGCGGTCGGTGCATCGGCGGTCGAGAGGACTCAGGCGATCGTGCTCGTACTCGAGCGATCACCGGATCAGGTCAGCTCCGTCACCTGCGGTCGCCCTGCTTCAGCTCCTCGAGTCATCTCGTCCGACCGTCGCCTCGTCGAGCGGCCCGAAGACCCGGCCGTCGTCGGCCAGGGCGGCCGGGGCGAAGTCGCAGATGCCCAGGCACTCGGCGAACTCGACGGTCAGCTTGCCGTCGGCGGTCGTCTCGCCCGGGCTCGATCGCCGAGCCGCTGGCAGGCGTGCTCGAGCAGCTCGTCGCCCCCGCGCAGCATGCACGAGATCGACCGGCAGATCCAGACCCGCACGTCGCCGATCGGCGCCTGCGGGAAGAAGCCGTAGAAGCTCATCGTGTCGTGGACTTCGGCCGGCGTGATCTCCAGCAGCTCGGCGATCTCGGCCATCGCCTGGTAACGGCACGCACCGCAGGTGCTCGTGCACCAGGTGCAAGGCCGGCAGCGTCACCGCCCGCTTGCTCGGGATAGCGCGGGAAGAACGCCCGGATCTTCTCCCGGATCGCCTCGCTCAGGATCGGCAATGCGGGTCGTCGCGTCGGCTGCATCGGAGTTCGGCTGCGTCAGGCAGTCGGTCGGTCTCGTCCTGTCGTCGGATCTGGTCCGTCTCGACGTCGGCCACGATTCGCTCACCGGTCCAGCTCGGCGGCGATGATGTTCAGGCTTCCCAGCACGGCCACCACGTCGGCGAGCAGGTGGTCCTTGATGATGTGCGGGAAGACCTGGAAAGTGGATGAACGACGGCGGCCGGGTCCGCACCCGCCAGGCGGTCTGGCTGCCGTCGGCCACCAGGTAATAGCCCAGCTCGCCGTTGGGGCTCTCGACCGCGGCGTAGATCTCGTCGCGCGGGGTCTCGAACCCGCGGTTGGGCATGATCAGCTCGAAGTGCTGGATCAGGCCCTCCATGCTGTTGTAGGCCGTCACCTTGTCGGGCAGCGGGAACTTCTCGGCGATCGGCACGTTGACCGGGCCGGCCGGGCAGGTTCTCGACGGCCTGCGTCGATGATCCGGTGGCTCTGCCGCATCTCCTCCATGCGGACGATGAACCGGGCCCAGCAGTCCCCCTCGGTCGCGTAGGGGACCTCGAAATCGAAGCTCGGGATAGGCCAGGTAGGGCTCGTCCTTGCGGAGGTCGTAGGTCACGCCGCTGGCCCGCGCGATCGGGCCGGTGCAGGACAGGCCGATCGCGTCCTCCTTGCTCAGCACCCCGACGCCGCGCAGCCGGTCCAGGAAGATCCGGTTGCGGAACAGCAGCTTCTCCATGTCGGCATAGACCCTGGGGAAGCTCGTCGAGCACCCGGCGGATCCGCTCGAGCACGCGGTCGTTGAAGTCGTACAGCACGCCGCCGACCCGGGTGTAGCCGGGGTGGAAGCGGTAGCCCGACATCTCCTCGTAGACGTCGTAGATCTGCTCGCGCAGGTTGAAGGCGTAGAGGAAGGCGGTGAACGCCCCCAGGTCGAGCGCCGCGGCCCCGGTGCAGAGCAGGTGGTCGCTGATCCGCGCCAGCTCGCCGATGATCACGCGGATGTACTGGCACCGCGGCGTCAGCTCGATGTCCAGCAGCTTCTCGACCGCGTGGTGCCAGGCCACCTCGTTCATCGGCGGGCTGATGTAGTTCTTGCGGTCGACGATCGTGACGTACTGGTTGAAGTTCAGGTGCTCGCCGAGCTTCTCGAAGCCCGAGTGGAGATAGCCGATGTCGGGCGTGGCCTTGACGATCCGCTCGCCGTCGAGCTCCAGGATCAGCCGCAGGTGGTGTGCGTCGCCGGGTGCTGCGGGCCGAAGTTGAGCGTCCAGGTCAGCCTGCTTGGACTCGGTCTCCAGCTCGGGGTCGTCGAGCAAGTTGGCCGGCATGGTCTGCAGGGCCGGGAATTTCCGACATCTCAATCAAGATCTCGGATTGAAATTCAACTGAGCATCGGATCTGCGTGATCCGCCATGGAGGTCGTCACGATTGCCGCGCGTCAGCCGCGGGAAGTTGTGCCGCTCGCCGCGGCCCCGGAGCGGATAGTCCTTCCGGAGCGGGATAGGCGGTGAACTCCTCGGGCATCAGGATCCGCCGCAGGTCGGGATGGCCCGTGAAGCGGATGCCGAACATGTCGAAGACCTCGCGCTCCATCCAGTCGGCCCCGGGCCAGAGCGGGACGACCGAGGGCAGCGTCGGGTCGGGCTCGTCCACGCCGGCCTTGACGACCAGCCGCTCGGTCGTATCGAGGTTCCGCAGCACGTAGTGGACCTCGAACCGCGCCCGGGTCCGGCCGGGATAGCCGAGGTAGTCGGTCGCCCCCAGCTCGGCGAGCAGGTCGAAGCCGCACTCGTCCTTGAGGACGCCGAGCAGTCTCCAGCAGCCGCGCCGGCGGGACGAAGAGCCGGAGGTTGTCGCGGAACCGCGACGTGCTGAAGACCCCGTCGCCGAAGGTGCGCGACAAGGTCGCCAGCGTGGCGGCGTGGCGGTCGGTGGCGGAGGCCGGTGCGGTCGCGGTGCTCATCCCGATCGTCGTCTCCAAGTGATGCAGGAAACCACGCAAGCCACTAAGAAACTATCAGATAACGATCCTAACCCCTTGGTTTTCCAGCGTTTTCGATGTCCTAAGAAGGCGTTTTCGGATAGTTTCTAAGGGAACTGTCAACAAATAACTTGAGCAATCTATTAGTGGTTCCGTGAAAATATGGGTGGCTGGGGTCTCGTCTTCGAGACCCCGGCTGAGGCGTTGTCGCAGGCGAGCGCCGGGGTCTCGAAGACGAGACCCCAGCCACCCAAGGCAGCCTGAACGTTCAAGTTATTTCATATGACCGTCCGAAACGTTGATCTTAGGCCGAACCCCTTGTCTTGCGGCATTTCCCGAGGGATCGGCACTCAGTCGTAGTGACAACTACATCATGACATGTTCCATTGGCCCTGGAACCCCCCAGGTTGCGCCGGGCGTTTTGATCGCCAAAATGGCGATCTGGGGCTATGTTCGCCCTGCGTCCGGCAAAGTTTGCAAAACTCCAGAACTAATTAAGGAAGAGCAGGAGCAAGGAAAGCGAATAAGATAAGAGCACTTTCGTCCCGTCCCTTGTTCTTCTCCTCGTTCCTGATTCTCCCCTGTCTCTGTGTGCTCTGGGTGAACGGGTGCAGGACCAAAGGACCGGTGGTGCGTGCCCCCCCTCTTCGTCGGGTCGGCTTCAGCCCACCGTTCGAGGCGCCGAGGAGGCAGGCGGAAGCCGACCAGACAGGATTAGCCAACACGTCGGTTGAAACCACACTAGGATAAATCTTCTCTTCTCTATTTCGTCTCGTCCGCGCCAGTTGTCCGGGCCCGCCCGGGAGGCGGTAGCCGAAGCGATCCTCGTCGCCGCGCTCGCCGGCCAGGGCGAAGCCCGGGGGCAGGGTCCGCTTCTCGGCCGAGCATCTTCTCGCGCTCGACCAGCTCGGGCAGCCCGGTGCCGGCCAGCGAGCCGCCGCGTCTGGATCTTGGCCTGCATGTCCATCAGCGCCCGCAGGATCTGCTCGGGCCGGGGGGGACAGCCGGGGATGTAGACGTCCACCGGGATGAAGCGGTCGATCCCCTGCACGACGGCGTAGGTGTCGAAGACCCCGCCGGTGCAGGCGCACGCGCCCATGCTGATGCACCACTTCGGCTCGGGCATCTGCAGCCAGATCCGCTGGAGGACCGGCATCATCTTCATCGCCACCCGGCCGGCGACGATCATCAGGTCGCACTGCCGGGGGCTGAACCGCATCACCTCGGCGCCGAACCGGGCGATGTCGAACCGGCTGGCGCCGACGGCCATCAGCTCGATCCCGCAGCAGGCGGTCGCGAACGGCATCGGCCAGAGGCTGTACTTGCGGCACCAGTTGACGACCGAGTCGATCGTCGTCACGATCGTGTTCTCGGGGACCTCGACAGTCCCGGCGGCTGGACCGTCAGCGTCGAGCCCGCCGGCTCGGTGGCCGCGGAGCCGGGACGCCGTCGCTCGGGTCGAGCCTATCGCCATTCGAACACCCCCTTCCGCCACGCGTAAGCGAACGCCGCCGCCAGGATGACGATGAAGACCAGGATCTCGCCAGAAGACCAGGTTGCGGAACTCGGGCGGGATGCCCGCCGACGCCAGCCGGCGGCCGTGGGACGCCATCCGGCGGCCGTCGCGGCCGGCACCGCTCCACTGCGCCACCGCCCAGGGATAGAGGAACAGCAACTCGACGTCGAA
Source organism: uncultured Planctomycetaceae bacterium (assembly GCA_963803395.1). Taxonomy (GTDB): domain Bacteria; phylum Planctomycetota; class Planctomycetia; order Isosphaerales; family Isosphaeraceae; genus JAFANO01. The sequence continues at coordinate 197,448 of CAWDND010000054.1, read as the reverse complement.
CAGCAGGAAGACGATCGCGACCAGGTAGTAGCGCACGTCGAACCGCTGCCGGGCGTCGCCGATCGGGTCCATCCCCGACTCGTAGGGCATCTGCTTGACCGCCGTCGTTCGCTGCGGTCCCAGCACGGCGCTGGCGACGAGCATCCCCAGCGCGACCAGGATCGCCACCAGGATGAACAGGAAGATCGGCGTGAATTCCGTGTCCATGACCGTTGCAGTACCGCCTGGTCCGCCTCGTGGGAGCGACCGTCCTTGTGAAGTGTTTCACAAAGTCGGACCAAAAAAATCCCAGCTCAAGAGCCGGGACACACGGGAGACATCGTCGATGATACACGAGAACGTCGCGTTGGCAAGGGGGGACCGATCCTGACCGCGACTGAGCCCCCACCGAACTTCGTGGTATTGTAATCGACAAAGGGTGGCCGTCAACGGACTAGCGCGGTGGCGCGACGCGTTCGTCAGCGGGGCGCGGGGCTTGTCACCGGCCGTGGGACGGGGTTGCGGGCCGTGCTGGACGTGGTCCCGCGGTTCGCCCGATCCATCAGTTCGCTGCGGCGGAGGATATCCGAGGGGGTGGTCCTCGAGGATCGGGACGACGGTCCCAGGAGGCCCGACGCCCGGGGCGCGAACGGGCTCGTCGGGCTCGGCAGCACGGAGTCGAGGAGTCCCGTGCCTCGACCCGGCGTGGGGGCCGTGGAGGGGCTCAAGCCCTCTCGGATCGACCCGCTCGTCGCTGGCGTCCGGGATCGAGGGTTGGTGGTCGAGGGAACAGCGAGCGTCGCGGCAGCGGGGGTGGTCCGGCCCGCCTGTGCGGGCGTGCCGCGGCTCGTCCCCATCTCGAGGTTCGCCCGCTGGTCCAGGTCGAGGTATTCGCGGTAAAGCCGGGTGCGCGGGTCGGGTCGGCCTCCCGCACGTACTGGGCGTACTTCTCGCGCGCGGCCTCCTGATACTGGAGGTGCTTGTCGTGCCGCGCCTTCTGGTTTTCGTAATAGGTCTGATCGGCCGTCTGGTTCGGCGCGTAGTATCGCAGATAATCCCGGTCGTACTGGCGATACGCCTGATAGTAAGGGACGCCGGCGCCGGATCGGAAACCGCGGGTCGGGGCGAAGACGTCATCCCGGGCATCGACGCCGTCCAACTCCTCGACGAAGTTCCGGTACTGGTTGGCCTGGCGAAGACCCGAGCGGCCTTGGAGCGCGGCCTGGCCGGGGATGACACCCTGGTCGTTCGGATACGCCGGGAACATGTAGGGCTCGTAGCCGCGGTTGTATTCGCCCACGAAGTTATAGGGATCGGGCGTGTGCCCCTGCGACCACGCGCGGGTCGTCGCGACCAGCGCAGCCAGGAGGGCCAGCCCCGCGACGGCGGTGTGCCTGGAAAACCTCGGACGAAACGCGGCCATGCGGCTCCTCCTCTCAAACAGGCTTTCAATCCCGGGGCAACGGTCCGAGGCGCGTCCCGCCCGCACGCGGCGGTATCTCAAGCCACGCGCCGAACCATCATGAATTTTATCACACCGCTCCCGGATCGCCACCTTGCGATTCTCCCCCTGCAAGGATTATTCCGCGCGGCCTTCGGCCCGGAGCGTCGGGGGGAGAAGATTCCGGGCTCATCGTCCGCGGATCAGCGCGTCTGGGGTTGAGACGGCGGGTCTGGTGGGTCAGTTTGGTCATGAGGATCACGCGGCCGAGCCGCGCCGGACCCTCGACATGGTAGCTCGGGCCCGAGCCGAGCGGCGCCACGCCCCCGGCGCAAGACCGATCCAACAATCCAGGTTACGCAGTTGTAACAGTTTCTGTTACATGGAGTTGGCCGAAATTTGGCTTGCCGCGCAAACGTTATCTTGCCCATGTTCCGGCTCGACTGGCCATTTTACTATACACCAATTAACTAGCTGCGTATCTCCTACCAACGAGAAAAGGTTCTTCTTTGGTCTCCTCTTCTTCTGTAAATCATCTCACCTGGCGTCGCCCGTGGCTTGACCTTGTTTCTCGGAATGGTTTTAAAAGAATGCAGAGATCTTCGGGAAATCCTTGACCCGTGGAACTCTGGGGTGAAACGCGACTCCCGGGCAGTGGAATCGGCCCGTGAATGGGCTATGATGGGTAGATTATGGCAGCGGCCGTGCGTGTCTTCAGACCCACCGACATCGGTGGATTTTGCCAAGGATGGGCAACCCTGGGTGGGAGAGTCCATGATGATGGGAGCGAAGCTCGCGTTGCTCGTTCTGTTGGGACAGATGCCGGCACCGGGAACCGCGGACTTGGTCGCGCAGTTGGGCTCGGGGCTTTACGCGGAGCGTGAGGCGGCGGCCGGCGCTGGAGCGGCTCGGGCGCGAGGCGTTGCCGGTGCTCCGGGCGGCGTGCGCGGCCCGCGATCCCGAGATCCGGACGCGCAGCGGCGCTGGTCATCAAGATCGAGGGGGCCATGCTGACACAGCCCACCCTGATCCGGCTCGATTTCGACGATCAGCCACTGGCCGACATCGTCAAGGCGCTTCGGCGACCGAGCCGGGGTCAAGTTGGCGCTGCTGCCCGAGAACGCGCCGGCCGTCCAGGACAAGCGGATCACCTTGCGCGAGCCCATTCCTGTGCCGTTCTGGAAGGCGATCGACCGGCTCTGCGACGCCGGCCACCTCCAGTACAACGTCGCGATGCACGTCCCGCCCCACAGCCGCGAGCCGGTCTTCCCGCTCTACGCCAACGGGATCCGACCGGCGGGCCCGATGTCGGACAGCGGGCCGTTCCGGGTCAACCTCGTTAGCCTGCATTATCAGCGTGACGTGGTGTTCGTGGCCCCGCCGCCGCCGGTCAACTGGATGGGCCTGCCCCCCGCCCCCCTGCCCGGTCCGGTGAACCAGAACCGGCCAGGGAGCACGATCACCGAGCAGTTCTATGCCCAGGTTCAGGTGGCGGCCGAGCCTCGAATGTCCTTGAGCCAGAATGGCCCGCTTCGGATCGTCGAGGCCGTCGACGACCGCGGCCAGTCGCTCCTGCTCTCGTCGGGCTCCAGCTCGGTGACCCCTCGTTATTCGAATGGCTACTTCGGCCTGACGTCGGGCTCGACGCTGCAGATGCAGGCCCCTCTGAGGCACCCCGACTCGCCGGGCAAGGTCATCCGGAAGCTCCGCGGAGTGGTCCCGGCCATGGTCGCGACCCGCAAGTCCGGCCCGCTGGTCGCCCCCCTGAGCGGCCCGCTGGGCAAGTCGTTCCAGAATGACGAGGTGTCCCTGGACATCCTGGACGTCCGGATCAACCCCAACCCCAACATCAACCAGACGAGCATCGACCTGTCGATCCGTTCGCGGTCTGGCCAACCGGGGTCCCAGGCCGGCCCGGACGGCGAGATCCTGATCCATCGGCCCGACATGCACCAGCAGCAGATCGAGGTCGTCGATGCCCAGGGCCGGCCGATCCCCTGGTATCATTCGAGCTACGACGCCGAAGGAGCGGCGGATCACCCTGACGCTGAGCCCGAACGGTCAGGGCACCCCCGCCGAGGTCCGTTATTACTGCCTGGCGCGGGCCGCGGCCGAGATCAGCTTCGAGTTCACCGACGTGCCGATGCCGTAAGGCCCGGAGGACGAGCGATTTTCGCTTCTTTGCCCGCGCGACGCCCCTGCCGTACCTTGCGGCCGGGCGAGGCCCACCGGACGGCCTGAGTTCGGGCGAGGGACGGAGATCGGCGCTCGTTGTTCTACAGGATCAAGACGAGGTTGTCACGGTGGACCACCTCGTCATAGAGGGCGAGCCGAGGGCCTGCCGGGCCTGCTCGGTCCGGAGCCCCCGGATCTGGCGGGCCTCGGCGGTCGCATAATTGGTCAGGCCGCGGGCGAATTCCTGGCCCTCGGCGTCGCGGATGCCCACGACGTCGCCCTTCTCGAACTCGCCGACAACCTTGACGATTCCGATGGCGAGCAGGCTCTTGCGTCCGGTCTCGAGTGCCCGGCGGCGCGCCGGCAATCGACGACGTAGTGTCCCCGGGGCCGCGCCGTCAGGCCGATCCAGCGCTTCCGGGCGCCATGGGTCCGGCCTCGGGCCAGGAAGAGGGTGCCCACCCGCTCGCCTGCTAGGATCCGGGTCAGCGGCTCGGGTTTCTTGCCCGAGGCGATGATGACCGAGCCCCCCGCCTGCGTGACCAGCCGGGCGGCCTGGAGTTTACTCCGCATGCCCGCCGGTGCCCAGGCTGCTCCGGCTCGTGCCGGCCATCCCGAGCACGTCCTCGTCGAGTTGAGGACCAGCGGCACGACCTCCTTGGCTCGGCCTCGCCCGGCCGTCGTGCCGGGGTCGATCCTGTACAGACCATCCACCACGCTGAGGATCACCAGCAACGGCGCCTGGAGCAGGTTGGTCACCATCGCGGCCAGGCGGTCGTTGTCGCCGAACTTGATCTCATCGACGCTGATTGTATCGTTCTCGTTGATGATCGGGACGGCATCCCACTCGAACAACGCGGTCAGGGTGTGCCGCATGTTCAGGTATCGAGGACGGTTGTCGAAGTCCTCGTGGGTCAGCAAGAGCTGCGCGGCATGTCGGCCGTGCCGGCGCAGCCCTTCGTCGTACGCGCGGATCAGGTACGCCTGGCCGACGGCCGCCGCCGCCTGGAGTTGACGGAGGTTATCGGGCCGTCGACCCAGGCCGAGCTGGCCGATCCCCGCACCCACCGCCCCTGAGCTGACCAGGGCGACCTTGCGGCCCGTCGCCATCACCGCGCTGATCTGCTCGGCCAGATGGCCGATCCGCGCCGGGTCGAGCATCCCGTCAGGGCTGGTCAGGACGCTCGTCCCCACCTTGACCACCCAGGTCCGCGCCGAATAAACCACCTCATCGCGAACCAGATCACACACCATCGCCATCTCCCGGGCGGAGTCGTCAAGCGCCGGTCGTCCGCAGGGGAGATATCCCAGATTCACGGCTCTCGACAAGTAATCGACATAAGATTTGGAATACCGTGAACGTCCTCTCGTCCCCACGATCCGCGTGGGAATGCCTTGATCCACACGCTCTGCGTCGTTGGTCGGGGCCCTCCGGAGGACGTCGAGCCTCCCCAGCGGTATTCCCCTTGCCTTGCGTGGGAACGAGGAAGGGGTCGTCGTTGAGGTTGGCGAGAAGTCCGGGGATTTCTCCCCTGCGGAGCCCTGGCTCGGGCGACTCCGTCCTCCTTCGGAACCTGGATTCTGTAAGGTTGTCGATAGGCCCTGACGACATTATAATGGTTCGGCACAGCCGACCCCAGAGCAAGTGCGCTTGGGCCGAGCCGCTCCGTTTCCCTTCCCTAGTGTTGTCACTCACTCCGATTTTGATCGATCGGGTGGGGTCCTGACCAACGAGATTGATCCAAGCTCATGGGCGAATTGAACCACGAGTGTGGCGTGGCCGCCGTTTACCACGCCGCTGGCGGATCGGTTTCCGCGCTGACCCCGATCGCAGGGGAGATTTACAGCGTGACGCGGTTGATCCCTCGGATGCTGCTCGACATGCAGAACCGGGGGCAACTGGCTGCGGGGATGAGCAGCTATCATCCCGGGCGGAAGGCGTTGCTCAAGACGCACAAGGAATTGGGGACGGTGGCCGAGGCGTTCCGCCTCAATCACCGGGCGAAGTTCGAGTCGATCATGAAGGGTCAGGATGGCCTGGCCGCGATCGGCCACGTCCGCTATGCCACCTGCGGCGGCGACGACCGGAGCGATGCGCAGCCCTTCGAGCGCGAGCACGGTCGCAAGGCCAAGTGGTTCGCCTTCGCGTTCAATGGCCAGCTCGCCAACTACAAGCAACTGAAGCGCGAGCTGCTCGAACAGGGCGACTACCACCTGAAGCGCGACACCGACACCGAGATCCTGATGCACTCGCTGAGCTACGAGCTCCAGGATGGGGATCGCGGGCCGGCCGACTGGGCGGAGATCTTCGGTCGACTGGCCGAGCGGTTCGATGGCGCCTACAACGTCGTGCTCCTGACGGCCACGGGCGACCTGGTCGTGGCACGCGACCCGCTCGGGTTTCGCCCGCTCTGTATCGCCGAGCATGGCCCGCTGTTTGCCGCGGCGAGCGAGAGCGTGCCGCTCTCCAACCTCGGGTTCAAGAACGTCCGGTCGCTCGAACCGGGAACGGTGGCGATCGCCAACCGCGATGGCGTCCGGATCGAGCGGTTCGCCTTATCGCCCCGCCGGGCGCACTGCTTCTTCGAATGGATCTACTTTGCCAACGTCGCCAGCACGCTCGACGATCGCTCGGTCTACCTGAGCCGCGCGGCCCTGGGCAAGGAGCTGGCGCGGCTGGAGGACGTCCCACTCAACGCCGAGACGATTGTCGTGCCCGTGCCCGACACCGCCAAGGCCGCCGCCGACGCCATGGCGTTCGCGCTGGGGCTCCCATCGGTCGAGGGTCTGATGCGGAACCGCTACGTCGGCCGGACGTTCATCGAGGGGACTGCCGATCGTGCGACCAAGGCCCGTCTGAAATACACCCCGCTGCCCGAGGTCCTGGCCGGCAAGCGCGTCTTGCTGGTCGAAGACAGCATCGTCCGCTCGACCACGATGCGGCGCTGGTCCACGAGATCCGCGACCGTGGCGGTGCGCGGGAGATCCACCTGCGGGTGGCGTGTCCGCCGATCATCGCCCCGTGCTTCTACGGGATCGACATGACCACGCGGGACGAGCTCTTCGCCACCCGGTTCGCCGACCTACCCGGCGGCGGTGTCTCGGTCGAGGCGCAGAAGCTGATGGCCATGGAGCTCGGGGCTGATAGCCTCCGCTACCTGCCCGTCGACGCGATCGCGCGCTCGGTCAGCCTGTCGAGCGACCACCTCTGCCGTTCCTGCATCACGGGGGTGTATCCCACTCCGACCGGCCAGCGGCTCTTTGAGAGCGACGCCAAGATTTCATGTCACGCCAACGGCTCGGGCGGGGTCCGCGCCTACGAACTGGCCACCCCGGTCACCGCGCCGACGGTCAGGTGAGTCTTTAGCCCCTAGCTCATCCTGCGTTTCGGGGGGTTGTTCCCAAACGTGTCACCGCTCAGGGGGTTCTGCCGGGAATCCGACCACCTACTTTCGCCGCCGCGGTGTGGCAGGGATAATCACATGCGGTTCGCCTGAATCACCCCGGCACCCAGGAGGATCACCCATGCCGGCCCCTGTGCCTCTCCCCATTCGGCAGGCTCTGTGGCGGCGCTGGAAGCGAGGGGCGACGGCCACCGAGTTGAGCCAGGCGTTCGGTCTCCCCGTGCGGACCGTGCGGGGCCTGCTCCGCCGGTGGCGCCGACCGCGGCAAGGCCGCCTTGGCTCCGGATTACACCCGCCGTCGCGATCTGCCCCCGGCGTCCGCCCCTCCGGTTTTCGAGGCGGCCGTGCAGCGGCGCCGCGACCACCCCGCCTGGGGAGCGGGCCTGTGATCCGGGTCTACCTCGCCGAGCGTGGCCTACGGCCCCCGCCCGGCGAGTCCACCCTGCGGCGCTGGTTCCGCCAGGCCGGACTCGCCCCGGCGCCCCCGGGGCGGCGGCCGGAAGGCGCGGCCCGGCGCGCCACCGAGCCCCACGAGACCTGGCAGGTCGATGCCGCCGAGCCGATCTCGCTGGGCGACGGCACCCGGGCCTGCTGGTTGCGGGTCGTCGATGAGTGCAGCGGCGCGGTGCTCCGGACTGCGGTTTGCCCCCCTCGGCCGCTGGGAGGCGGTGCCGGCCGCCGCGACTCAGGCCGACCTGCGCCGGGTGTTCGCGCCGTGGGGGCGACCACGCCGCCTGCGGGTCGACAACGGCGCGCCGTGGGGCTCGACCGGGGAGCTGCCGACCGACCTGGCGCTGTGGCTGATCGGGCTGGGGGTCGAGATGACCTGGAATCCGCCACGCTGCCCTCGGGCCAACGGGGTCGTGGAGCACTCCCAGGGTACGGGCAAGCGGTGGGCCGAGCCCGTGACCTGCGCCGACGCGGCCGAGTTGCAGCGCCGGGTCGACGAGCAGGATCGCCTTCAGCGCGAACTCGACCCGAGCATCGCCGAGCACAGTCGCCTGGAGGCGTTCTCCGGACTGCGGCACTCGGGCCGGTCCTACCTGCCCGAGGAGGAGGCGTGGCCGTGGAAGTTGGACCGAGTGCTGGAGCATCTGGCCGGCGACGTCCTCGTCCGCCGGGTGGACAGCGGCGGGACGATCTCGCTGTACAACCGGAGCCGGTATGTCGGCAAGGCCCTCGCTGGCCGGAACGTGTACGTGACGCTCGACTCGGTGGAGGTGGAGTGGGTGTACAGCAGCCGGGAGGGGGTCTGCTACCGCCGCCAAGAGGCCGAGGAGCTGACGGTGCAACGGATCCTCGATCTGGACGTCAGTCGGCACCGGGAGCGAACCAAACACCGGCGGCCAAACCGGGTGATCGGATTCCCGGCAGAACCCCCTGAGTGGTGACATCGTGGCCTCACCGCCTGGGGAGGGCCGAGGTGGACCTCGACGCGGGCCAGATCCGCTTCTTTCGCATTGCGGAGACGAGATCCGGGCCATCAACGCTTGCTGCGCGAGGTGGCCGACACGCTGCCTCGGAAGCGGTTCCAGGAGTGACCGGAAAATGCTGTCACTTGCCATTGAGTCTCGATTCTACAGACTGGAAATTGCTGTCACCTGGCCGATCATGCCTAATGAAGCTAAAAGAACATTCATGTTTTAAGAGAGGACGGCGATTTCCCCGTCGCCTGAGGGCGGCGGTCCCCTCGCCGAGAATTGATGGACGACGATTTTGACTTGCGGGATTTCTCGAACGTCTGCCGGTTGTTCCCCCTGCCGGAGGTCATGCTCTTCCCGCATGCGGTCCTCCCGCTCCACATCTTCGAGCATCGCTACCTCCAGATGACCGAGGACGCCTTGTCCGGTGACAAGCTGGTCACGATCGTGCAGTTGCGGCCCCAGGGCCCGGGCAAGGTCTTGGGCAGCCCACCGATCGCGGAGGTCGCCTGCCTGGGTCAGATCCTCCGGCACGAACGCATGCCCGACGGCCGTTTCAACGTCTTGCTCCGGGGACGCAAGCGGGTCCGCCTGATCCGAGAGATCCCCAGCAACAAGCTGTATCGGCTGGCGGAGGTCGAGATCCTCGAGGATCGGGAAGACCAACAGGCTGATGAGGCACGCCGCGACGAGCTGATCGCGCTGTTCCGCCAGGTCTACCAGCAGGAGCGCGCGCTCGACCCCGACCTGAGCGCCTTGCTCGAAACGTCCCTCTCCCTCACGATCCTGACGGACATCATCGCGCATGCCCTGGGCCTGCCGTCCGAGATCAAGCAGGTTCTCCTGGCCGAGACCCATGTCGCGCGCCGCGCCCGCCATTTGCGGCAGATCCTCGAACAGATCGTCGAGCGAGGCCTCGACATGGCCCGCGAGCCACGCTCCTTCCCGCCCCCGTTCAGCGCCAATTAGCCCGGCCCCGGAGCGACTTGATTTTCGCGGCAGGAAGCCCTAGAATGATCTCTGGAATTTTTTACGGAAGAATAAGAGCCATAACACTTTAATTGTGTTCCTTTCTCCCCTCCAGCCGGTCTCCCCCCGCTATCGCCGAAATCCGATCGAGAGTGGAATCATGGCGACGACTTACCCCTTCGAGAACGTGTCCAGCAACAGTGGAAGCATGGCCCTGGACGACGCGCCGGCGGTCTCCTCCGAGGGTGTCGCGCCCGTGGACCTGGATCGCATCCGCCGCGCGGTCCGCGAGATCCTGAGCGCCGTGGGAGAGGACCCCGACCGCGAGGGGCTCCAGGAGACGCCTGACCGCGTCGCCCGGATGTACACCGAGGTCTTCCGCGGCCTGCATCAAGACCCTCGCGTGCATTTACAGAAGACCTTCACCCAGAAGTACGACGAGATGGTCCTGATCAAGGACATCCAGTTCGAAAGCTTCTGCGAGCACCACCTGTTGCCCTTCACCGGCAAGGCCCACGTGGCCTATCTCCCCAACGGTAAGGTCATCGGCCTTTCGAAGATCCCCCGAGTTCTCGACGTCCTTTCGAAACGACCCCAGATGCAGGAGCGGCTGACGGAGGAGCTGGCGGACCTTTTGATGAGGGAACTCGACGCGAAGGGGGTCGCCGTGGTGATGGAGGCGAGTCATAGCTGCATGACGGTCCGCGGCGTGCACAAGCCCCAGAGCTCGTTCGTCACCAGCGCGATGCGGGGCTCCTTCAAGGAGCGGCTGGCGACCCGCTCCGAGGTTCTGTCGCTGATCTTCGGCGGCAAGGCCTGAACGGCCAGGTGCCACAACCTGCTGAACACTCCCGGTGTAGGCTTGTTGGAAACGAGACCCCTCGTGAGGAACGCACCATGAGCAAACCGACCGGCAGACAAGCCGCCGTCGGGCGATGGTTGAGGCCGTTCGAAGGGGACGGTCGCAACAGCAGGTCGCCCGCGACTTCGACGTGAGTCCCGCCACCGTCAATCGCTGGGTCCGTCATGCGCACGGCCAACGCCTCGACTGGGTCGATTGGTCCGGTCGCTCGCCAATCGCTCACACCACCCAGCGGACCGAGTTTGCTCTCGAAGACTTGGTCCTTGAGGTGCGGAGCCACTTGCAGGCCGACAGTGACCTAGCCCAAGTTTACCGAGTTTTCAGTTGACACAAGTTCACTTGCTCTCGCTTATCCCTTTGGTGTACAAACCCTTCTGGCAACGGCCTCTCGCCTCGGAAAGGCCAATTTGTATGACCTAACTTTTCTGGCCGGCATCGCTGCCTCAAACCCTGCTTTTCATGCTCCTTGACGGACATGCCGCTGTTGCTGTATGACCTATAGCATGGCGAGCCTCCTCAAGAAGACCATCCGCGGGAAGACCTCCTACTACGCACGCGAATGCCGCCGCGTCGACGGCAAGCCCAAGATCGTCTGGCAGAAGGATCTCGGCCGCGCCGACGACATCATCGCCGCGCTGACTCAACCCACGACTCCCCTCACCGCCGCGCCCGAGAAGGCGGTCGTCACCGAGTTCGGCGCCGTCGTGGCCTTGTTCGACCTGGCCCGACGCCTGCGCCTGGTCGAGCACATCGACCGCCACGTCCCCGCCCGACGTGGGCCACGCGGACCCAGCGTCGGACACTACCTGCTGGTCGCCGCCCTCAATCGTTGCCTCGATCCTCGCAGCAAGGTGCAGATCGCCGCCTGGTATCAACGCACGGCGCTGCGTCGCCTCCTGGACTTCCGCCCGGAGCAACTGACCAGCCAGCGCTTCTGGGACCAGATGGACCGCCTCCCCCCACACGCCATCATTGCCATCGAGCGCGATCTGACCGCCCACCTGATCTGGGAGTTCGCTCTGGATGTCCGCCAGGTCCTGTTCGATGCCACCAACTTCTTCACCTTTATCGATCCGTTCAACGAACGGTGCACGCTGGCCCAGCGCGGTCACAGCAAGGAGGGTCGTGCCGCCTTGCGCCTCGTCGGACTGGCGCTGCTGGTGACGACGGACTTTCACATCCCGCTGTGCCACCACACGTACCCGGGCAACCAGCCCGAGAGTCCGACGTTTGCGAGCCTGACCGAGGAACTGGTCCAACGCCACCACATCTTGGCCACGCAGGTGGAAGACATCACCCTGGTCTTCGATAAGGGGAATAACTCCCTGGATAACCTCCAAGCCGTCGACCAAAGTCCCTACCACTTCATCGGGTCGCTGGTCCCGACCCAGCACCCCGAGTTGCTGGCACTGCCGGTCCAGGAGTTTCGTGCGCTGGCGGCCGACGGTCTTCCCGGAGTGAGCACCCACCGCACCACCAAGGTCGTCTTCGGCAAAGCGCGCGTGATCGTGGTCACCTACAACGAGAACCTCTTCGTGGCCCAGAGCCGCACGCTGCTGCGCGAGATCGCCAAACGGCAGCAGCTGCTGAGTGAGTTGCAAGCCCGCCTGCAACGCTGGCAGATGGGGCAGGTCAAGGGAGGCCATCCGCCCACGCTGGCGGGCACCCGGAAGAAAGTGCAGGGATGGTTGGCCGCCCACGACCTGAAGGACCTCTTCGAGGTGGACATCGCCGAGGTCAAGGGGTTGCCTGTCCTCAGTTACCGCTTCCGCGAGGAGACGTGGCAGCAGTTGCAGGCCACGCGGTTGGGCCAGACGCTCCTGTTCACTCGACTTTGTCCCTCACGCAGCGGACGCCAAGCCGTGAATCAAGGCATCGAGAAGCTCTCTGGGGAATTGGATCAGGTCGCTACTTTCGTGGGACCCTGTGCTAATTCGTGCCTGCCAGATCCGGCTGCGGATCAGGCGCAGGCAGTCGGAGAACGTGGGCTCCTCCTGGGCGTACCACGCCGTCTCCTCCGCCGACAACCGACCCGCCTTGTGACACCGCACCGCCGCCAGCACCACCAGCGAATACAAACCCAGCAACACCGGCGTCGTCCGCTCGATCGCCAGGTCGGACCATTGTCGTTGTGTCTCCATCCCCAGGTGCGCGCGCCTCTCCTCGAACGTGACCTCGACACTCCAGCGCCAGACCATGAAGCGCATGATCTCTGCAGGGAGCATCTCCTCCTCCGTGCAGAGAGAGCCCGCATCCTCCAGCGCGCCCTCGGGGTCACGCGCCAGCACGGAGCGGATCGCCACCGGATCCTGACCGGCCGTGTCCCACAGCCCCGTCCGCGAGAACAGTCGCATCGTCTTCCGCTCGCCCCCATACCACTCGACTTCCCGATCCTCCCAGGGGGTGTCTTGCCGCCGGGCCCACTCCTGGAGCTTGACCTGGCGCGGTCCTTTCTTGGGCTTGGGGCCACGCTGGCCGGCGGGTGGCACGCCGGGGGGATCATACAACCCCGCATCGAGTCGCAGGCGACAGATCCTCGTCACCCCATGGCGGCGACAGGCGCGCGCCAGCTTCACGGCCGCGAACCCGCCATCGAGCACCAGCACGACACGCCGCTGGGGGAACCAACGGCGGACCTGGAGGACCATCTGCTTCACGCAAGCGATCGCCGTCTTATGCGCCCGCCGCCGCGGCGCCGATGCGGGCCAACCCAAGACGGTCAGGAAGGGCAGCGCCTTGATCCGCTTGTTCCAGGGGAGTGGGACGAGGACCATCATCGCGACCCACTTCAGTCCGAAGCACTTGACCACCACCTTCCGCGAGGACCGGACGGCATCGCGGTAGCAGCCCTTGGCCTTGATCTTGCGGCCGTGGCGCCGCTCGACGGTGTCGTCGGCCACCAGGACGATGGGCCAATCCGCCGGGACGAGGGTCAGGACGATCAGGCCGAGCAGGATGCGACTGGCGGCGCGGGGGCACCAGGCGGCGCGATTGAGGACGCGATGGTAGTTGGTGAAGTGGTCGTCGTGGCTCAATCCCATGATGCGCAAGGCGGAGGTGACCGTGCGTTTGCCGGTGGCGAGGATGGCCCCGATGGCCAGGATCTGCGCGTGGGCCCAGACGCGGTCGGAAAACAGTGGAGCGAAGGCTGCCAAGAGGACTACCAACTCCGGTGGCAATGGCATGGGGGTCGCCTCCCTGGTGCGATGACTCTTACAACAAGCCATCGATCATATGAGGCGACCTCCAGATCTTGCCAGTCATTTTGGCCAAAGTCGAGGTTCACGGATCGCACGGATTGGACGGACGCCGAGGTGGTGCGTGGCTCTCGGAGCCAACACCACGTGGAGTCGGCGTTTCGCGACCTGAAGCATGTCAAGCATCTGTCGTTGCGGCCGCAGCGGCATTGGACGGACCAGAAGATCCAGGTTCACGTCTTCTACTGCGTGTTGGCGTTGATGCTCTGCGGTCTGTTGCGGCGTGAACTGGATCGCCGGGGGCTCAAGCGTTCGTTGCCGGCGTTGTTGGAGGAGTTGGGCCAGATCCGCGCAGTGTGCGTCATCTACCCCGCCGCTGAGCCCGGGGCGGAGCCGACGATCCAGCTCACCCTGACCGAATTGACCGAGGAACAACGCGCCTTGTACAAGGCTCTGGACCTGGGACGCTACCGAAGAGTGTAGGTCATACAAATACCGCACCTAAGTTGTTGCGGAGAAGGCATTTTCGAAGGAAACTCGGTAAACTCGGGCTAGGCTTCTTCGGGGCCGAGGCGATCCGCGAGTCCTTCCGAGCCCGCGGCATCGAACCGCTGCCCGCAGAGCCGACCATCTACCGTATCCTCCGCCGTCGAGGCGTGCTGGACGGTCGACATCGGGTCCGACGACCTCCACTCCCTCCGGGCTGGTATCTGCCGGAGGTTGCCCGTCGGAGCCGAATGGCACGAGGATAACGCAAAGCCTTGCCATTTAAACGTTTGCGACGATTATAATTCTTACTGATCGCTGCGCAAAGAAGGTCAAGTTTTTGCAGAGTGAGGGTTTCGCCAATACCCTTCACCGACCGATCAGAAGCACCTCTATTTCCCAAGGGAACCAAGCCGTTCCACGTGTCAGGGCCTCACTCGAAGTCGCCTGGGAACGTTTGACCTCCTTTGCGCAGCGATCAGTAAATTATAAGATCACTTATTGTAAAAATTCGGGGACCGAGGGCGCGGGGCACCTCAGTTTCCCTGCGGGTCGCACTTGAGAGCCGCGGCTCCGGGGTCAGGAACGCGAGCTCCTGGGATGGTAGCTTGGTGGTTGAATCGGACTTCCACCCGTCCCCACACCCAGGAGGTCACCATGGCTCAGTTTCACGTTCCCTCCACTCGCGACCCAATCGATTCCCTGCGCGACCAACTCAAACAGAAACCAGGGCTCCCCTTCCTCGAACTCCTCTCGCGGTCGCTCGTCGAGGCCGCCTGCCGCCATTGCAACCATCAGTGGCGGAAACGCCTCTACACCCCCTGGATCACCTTGGGCCTGTTCCTCTCCCAGATCCTCTCCGATGACCAATCCTGCGATGACGCCGTCGATCGCTTCCAGAAGTTCCTCTACGACCAGGGGCTTCCCGCGGTGGCGACGGAGACGACCAGCTACGGTGAAGCCCGGCAACGCCTCCCCGAGGCGCTTCCCTGGGAGTTGGTCCGCCGCACCGGGCATGTGATCCCGCAACAAGCGTGCGATTGCTGGCTCTTTCACGGCCGCGCGGTCAAGATCCTCGACGGCTCGACCGTGCGCATGCCCGATACCCCGGAGAACCAGGCGGCGTATCCGCAACCGTCGTCTCAGACGCCGGGGTTGGGATTCCCGATCGCCCGCATCCTCGTGATCTTCAGCCTGGCCGTGGGGACGGTCCTCGATGCGGCGATCGGGCCGTACCAGGGCAAGCAAACGAGCGAGCTGGCCCTGCTCCGACAGATCATCGCCGAGTTTCAGCCCGGTGACATCGCCCTGGCCGACCGCTGCTTCTGCTCGTACTGGGTGATCGCGGCCCTGCTGGCGCGCGGCAGCGATGTGGGGGTGCGTCTGCACCAGTGCCGCAAGGCCGACTTCCGCCGGGGCCGCCGACTGGGTCGCGAGGATCATCTCATCACCTGGCCGAAACCCAAGGAGATCCCCGACTGGAGGAGTCGCGCCCAGTACGACGCGATGCCCGCGGAACTGACGTTGCGCGAGTTCCGCGTCCGGGTCAAAGACCCGACCAAGCGGGTCCGCACTCTGGTGGTTGTGACGACACTGGTGGAGGCGAAGACGTATCGATCCGAAGAGCTGGGGAATTTGTTCCGTCAGCGGTGGGATGCGGAATTGGATCGGCGTTCCTTGAAGACTCAGATGAAGATGGAGATGTTGCGGACGAAGAGCCCGGCGATGGTGCGCAAGGAGGTGGCGGTGCATCTGCTGGCGTACAACTGGATCCGGGGTCTGAGGGCGGAGGCGGCGCGGGCCGGGGCAGTGCAGCCGCGGCGGCTAAGCTTCACGGGGTCGTTGCATACGGTGCGCGCATTCGAGGAGAGTCATCTGTAGGATCCGGTTCAGATCAAGGCGGATCTTCCGCGGCTGTTGGAGTTGATCGCGAAGAAACGCGTGGACGCTCGCCCGGACCGGTACGAGCCGCGCGCGGTGAAGCGCCGGCCGAAGCCGCACCCGCTGCTGCGGATGCCGCGGAAGAGAGCGAAGCGGTTGATCAAGCGGGGTATAATACCTTATAATAAAGCATAGGATCAATTGCGAATCAGTGTCGCCGCAAGCTATTCAACAGCAGAGCCTTGCGTTATCCTCGTGCCATTCCCGCCAGACACTGTTCCAATTGCCGAAGGATTCGGGAAGGTCGCGCCACGGGGCACCGGTCTTGGCGATCCAAAGGACGGCATCGAGGAACAGACGATTGTTCTTGGGAACTGGGCAATAATTACTCGAACGGTCATGGCTTGGGACTGATGGTGTAATTCCATTCGCCGTGGAACGTCGCTTTCTCAATCTGTACGGCGGCGAGTTCCTCATCGGTCACCTTGATCCCGGTCTCATACGCGTTGGTATCCAACTCCGCTTGGATCTGTAACCCGGTCTTGGTCTTCGTGTTCCCGATCAAGTTGACGATCACGGCGTGACTCAGCAGCGGCTTGCCGCGCCAGTTCTTCGTGATGTGGCAAAACATCCGGTGCTCGATCTTGTTCCACTTGCTCGTGCCGGGCGGGAAGTGGCAGACCGCGATCCGCAACCCGATCGTATCGGCCAGTTGTTGCAGGGCGACCTTCCACAACCGGCAGCGAGAGCCATTGCTCCCCCCTGCATCGGCCGTCACCAACAACCGGTCGGCATCCGGGTAGAGCGGCGCCCCCATCTCGCACCACCAGCGGCGGATGGTCTCCGTGGCGAACCGGGAAGTGTTATGGTCGATGCCGACGCTCACCCATCCCTCGTTGTACGTCAGGTCGTAGACCCCCGACGGCGTCACCTTTCCCAGGCGCTTGTCCGGGAAGTCCTTGGCCCGGACCTCCTCGGGCGTCCCCGCCGGCCGCCACTCCCGCCCCTCGTTCTTGAAATCCCCGACCAACTCCCGCTTCTTCGAGTCCACGGACACGGCCGGTTGCTCCGCCCGCTGGAAGGCGAGCACCTGCCGGTTGATGGACGCGAACTGGGCGTCGCGATCCGGATGCGACGACCCTTCGCGGGTCTTGCGGTTGGCCTGGAGGCTGTAATCCAAGTCGTGGAGCAAGGCGGCCACCGTCCGAGTAGCCGACGCGGTGGCCTTGGCGGTTCAACTCCGCGGCCAAGTTGCGGGTACTCTTGCACGTCCACCGCAGGGGGGATTGCGGGTCCCCACGGGTGGTCGCCGCGACGAGGGCTTCCAGGTCCTTCACCAGGGTGGGATCCGCCTCCTCCAGGAAGGGCCGGCCAGCGCCGGCATGGCGGGCACGGTGGGCCGGGAGGTCGTCGGTGGGCCCGTCGTCGGGATGCCGGAGTTCGCGCAGGCCGGCCCAGATGGTCGTCCGGGACAGGCCGGTGGCTTGGGCCACCAGAGTGACGCCACCGCGTGGGAGCGTCATGGCTTCGCACGCAGCCCACTGGCGGCGCATCCGTTCGTTCATCAGCGGGTGCAGCAATTCGAACTTCCGCCGCACGGTTTCGAGAGTGGCGTCTCGACTCATACTATGGCTGTTAGCAATTATCATACCGATTGTTCGAGTAATTATTGCCCAGTTCCTTGGCGACCTTTCCATGTTGGCCGGGCTGGCCAGGCAGGAGGTGGTGGATCCGCTCCCAGTCGGCATCTTCGATCGCGTGGCGGGGTAGCATCGCAGGCCCTCTCATGGTGTGGAAAGGGGCCCCATTACACCCGAATTGCCTAGCTGTTGTCCACACGACCTAGGAGGCGGTCCAAGAATTCGGCTTCATGGAACGTAAGTCCTTGTCAGAAAACAACCAACCTAAAATAAACATAAAAATATATGAATTTTTATATCGAAATCTTACGATGATTGGGACCGAATTCTTGACAGCCTCCTCGTACCGGACCAAAGGAGCTGTGGTGCGCGGCCCCCTCTTCGGAGGGTCGGCTTCCGCCTGCCGTCCGGTGCGCCGAGGAGGCAGGAGGAAGCTGACCCTCCAGGATCTTCACGAAGAACCCATAAATCACCACGCTCCCCCTAGGCAAGCGAGCGCCGATTTGTAAAATACGTTCAGAATGAATTGAAACCGAGGATGGGACATGTCCGGTTTGACACATTTCGATGAGGGCGGGGCGAGCCGGATGGTGGATGTGTCGGGCAAGGACGTGACTGCTCGGCTGGCGCGGGCCAGCGGGCTGGTCCGGATGCAGCCGGAGACGCTGGCGCTGGTCCTAGAGCGGCGGGTGGCGAAGGGGGACGTCTTCGAGGTGGCCCGGCTCGCCGGGATCATGGCGGCGAAACGGACCGGCGAGTTGATCCCGCTCTGCCACCCCCTGAGCCTGGACGGTGTCGACGTGTCGCTGGCGGCGGCTGATCCGGCGACGGTCCGGATCGAGGTGACAGTCAAGGTCCAGGGCCGGACCGGCGTCGAGATGGAGGCGCTGACTGCCGTTAGCGTGGCGGCGCTGACGGTCTATGACATGTGCAAGGCGGTCGACCGGGGCATGACGATCGAACAGATCCGGCTAGAGGAGAAGTCGGGGGGACGCAGCGGCCACTTCCTCCGGGGCCCTGACGAGGCGGTCGCGTGAAACGCCTCGACCCGATTGCGGACATCTCTTGAGGATGGGGAATAGGAAATCCATGACACCCTGCCGCGGGACCGTGGAGCACACGGCCCGGATCAGAGATCGGCGGCACTTTCGGGAGGTGTGCGATGGCGACGCAATCGTCGCTGAAAACGGAAGAGACCAGCCGGACGCTCGCGGCGGTCTACGCGCCGATCGTGGTGGAGCTGGCCGAGGCCGAGCGGATCTTCACCGCCGAGCTTGGCAGTCGATTCCCGTTCGTGCAACGTCTCGTCGATCATTGCGCCGACTTCCGAGGCAAGCGGCTCCGGCCGGCGCTGGTGCTGCTGACCGGCCGGGCCTGCGGCGTGCTCCGGCCGGCGCATCCGGTGCTGGCGGCGGTCGTCGAGATGATCCACACGGCGACGCTGGTGCACGACGACATCCTCGATGAAGCGATGATCCGCCGGCATGCGGCGACGGTCAACGCCGAGTGGGGCAACGAGCCGGCCGTCCTGCTGGGCGACTACCTGTTCACCCACGCCTTCCACCTGGCCGCGTCGCTCGATTCGACCCTGGCCTGCCGCTGGATCGGCCGCGCGACCAACCTGGTCTGCGAGGGAGAGATGCAGCAGGTGCACAATCGGGGCAACCTCGACCTCGACGAGGACGCCTACTTCGCGATCATTCGGGGCAAGACCGCCGAGCTGACCGCCGTCTCCTGCCGGCTCGGCGCCCACTACGCCGGGGCACCCCAGGCGACCGTCGAGGCGCTGGAGAGCTACGGCCGGGACCTCGGCATCGCCTTCCAGATCGCCGATGACGTGCTCGACATCTGGGGCGAGGAGCGGACGACCGGCAAGAGCCTGGGCACCGACCTGGAGAAGCAGAAGCTGACGCTCCCGCTGATCCGACTGCTCGCGACCGCTCCTCCCTCGATCGCTGCCTCGGTCCGCCGCCTCCTGGCCGAGACCAACTCCGACCGCCGCCACGAACTCCGGGCCTATCTCGACGCCTCCGACGCGCTCGAATACGCCTGGAACCGCGCCAAGCATCACGCCGCGATGGCACTCACCGCCCTGGATTGCCTCGCCGAATCGAGTGCCAAGGTCGTGCTCCGGACCCTCGCTCACTACGTGATCCGCCGCTCCTCCTGAGCCGGAGACGTCCCCGCCCGGACCTCAAGCCCGCAAGTCGCGGGACATGCGGAGTCTGCGCGGGGAACGGATCGCCCCGAGGTGACGTGCTCCCTCCTCAATCACGGCTGAAGCCAACCAGGGAGTCAAAATCACGAAAAGGGGATTTTTTTGCGATTTTAGGAGAAAACCGTTCCATGCAACCAGGAAGTATGGTAAGTTCTTATAAGAAGCCTGACCAAGGCGACTCTCCCTGGGTGCAAGTCGAGGATTCCCATTCGATGGATGCGAAACCCACTTCTCCGCTTCAACAAAAATTGCTCACGCAAATGGTCCGCCGGGGCCTGAACGGCCAGAGGCTGGCCCGGATCTCCCAGGTCAGCGACTCGGAGATCTCGCGGATCCTGGCCGGGAAGTCGCGTCCGGGCCTGGAAAACGCCTTTCGACTGGCGAAGGCCGTGGGAGTCTCGCTCGATTTTCTCGCCGACGACACGCTCGAGACCGATCCTGCCCAGATGACCGACCCGCTCTCGGCTGAGGAGCGAAGAATCCTGGATCTCGCGCACGCCATCGGCTGTCCTCATACGCTGCAGATCCTGGAGAATAGTCGGATCATCGGCTATGAGGTCGCCATGAGCCGGCTCCTGAACGCCAACAAGCCGGTGATCGAGGTCGATGATGGCGATCGGACCGTAGCCCCCGCCCCGAGCGTCGCGGCGATGCCGTCCAACCGTATGAGCTTGGCGTAAATTGAGGGATTGGCCGCAAAGGCCCAAAGGGCGTCCAGCAGAAGAGGAGAGAGGGAAATCGATTTCCCTCTCTCCTCTTCTGCTGGACGCCCTTTGGGCCTTTGCGGCCAATCCCTCTCCTCTCAGAACTGCTTGCGCTGGCGGCTGGAGGGGATGCGGAGGGTCCTGGCGGTACTTGGTCACGGTGCGGCGGGCGACCTTGAAGCCCTGGCGGCCCATCTCCTCGACGATCTCCTCGTCGGAGAGCGGGTTCTGCTTGTCTTCCTTGGCGATGATCTCGAGCAGCTTCTGCTTGATCGTGTCCCAGGCGATCTCCTCGCCATCGGCGGTGGTGGTGCCGCCGCCGAAGAATCGCTTGAGCGGGAAGATGCCGCGCGGGGTCTGCACCCACTTGTCGTCGACGGCCCGGCTGACGGTGGTGACGTGCACGCCGACCCGGTCGGCGATCTGCTGCATCTTGAGCGGCTCGATGAACTCGGGGCCCTTGTCGAGGAAGTCCTTCTGGTGCTCGATGATCGCGCGGGCCACCTTCAACAGCGTGTTCCGCCGCTGCTCGATCGACTCGATCAGCCAGCGGGCCGACTGGATCCGCTTCTGGATGAACTCGCGGGCGGCCGGGTCGGTCTGCTTGTTCCGGAGCTGCTTCTGGTAATAGCGCGAGATCGACAGTTGCGGGGTGTGCTCATCGACCAGCCGGACCTCGTAGTCGCCGTGCTCGTTCGCCTCGACGATCAGGTCGGGGACGACGTACTGCGTGCTTCTCGGCGGTGAACGGCGCCCCGGGCTGCGGGTTGAGCCGCCGGAGGTGCTCGATCGCCTCCTTGATCTTGTCGATCGGGATGCCCGTCTTCTTCTCGATCGCCGGCAGGCGGTTGTGCTGGAGGTCGTCGAGGTGGTTGCGAGATCAGGACGTGCAGGACGTCGTGGCAGGGGACTCGGGGGTCAGCTGCAGCAGCAGGCACTCGCGCAGGTTCCGCGCGCCGACGCCGGGCGGGTCGAGCTTCTGGACCAGCGCGCAGCGCCTCCTCGGCCTGCTCGCATGTCGCCTCGCCGCCGAAGTCGCGGACGACCTCGTGCAAGCTCGAGGTTCAGATACCCGTTGTCGTCCAGGTTGTAGATGATGTACTCGGCCAGGGCGCGGACGTCGGGTCGCAGTCGAGGAAGCCGAGCTGATCGGTCAGATCGTCGTGGAACGAGCGCGGCCGCGAGGCCATGTTCTGCATCGCGTCGTGCTTGCGGTCGGCCTCCTCGCTCAGCGCAGCCCGGCTCAGGCGGTGCGCTCTCCGAAGACTCACTCCAGTCATCGTCGAGGTGTCGCCGTCGAGCTCGCTCATCCGCTTCGACGCTTCTTCTGGAGCGGTCGGCTCCTCGGCATCCGCCTCGGGGGCGGGAGATTCCCGCAGATCGACCAGGACCGGGTTCTCGCTCAGTTCCTGCTCGATCCGCTCCTGCAACGCCATGAGCGGCAATTGCAAGATCTCCATCGACTGGATCATGCGGGGCGCCATCCGGAGGCGCATTCTACCGTTGATGCTGCGAGGTTTCAAGACGCATGGTCCTGGATTCCGTCGTGGAAGATAGGGAATGAAAAGCGTCTATGAGTTGACTGCCATACCGCGGTCATTTTAGGCATCGAGTTGGTCCGGGGCAACTCGCGGGCCAGACGCCGCGTTCCGCTGCGGCCCCGGCGCGTGAGTTGTGATCAACGCCTTCCGCAAAAACTATTCCAAGACCTTCTCTCTTCCAACCCTCCACCCTGACCTCGGAGGATTGAAGCTGTGGTTTTCCGTCGCCTGTCCGTCGCGTGAGACGCGACATGCCCCTCGATATTCCGAGGAATCGAGGGGGTTTCCGCACCTTCCGAATTTCTCGGGGGCCAATTCCAGCGCTCGGCCCTAGAATCGCTGCCGACCGTTGATCGCGTCGGCGAGCATCTCCTTGTTGGCGAATTCGAGGACGCTGCCCGAGGCCAGCCCACGGGCAAGTCGGGTGATTGGGACGCCGGTGTCCGCCAGGCGTCCAGCCACGAGGAGGGCGGTACCGTCGCCTTCGAGGTTGGGGTTGGTCGCCATGATCACCTCGCGGATCGTGCCCGAGCGAACGCGGACGTCGAGCGCGGCGAGCGTCAACTGGTCGGGCCCCATCCCCTGGAGCGGAGCGAGCCGACCAAGCAGGACGTGATAGACGCCGTGGAAGGTGCCGGCCTTCTCCAGCGCCAGCACGTCGCGAGGCTGCTCGACAACGCAAACGATACCGGGATCGCGGCGCGGATCGCGGCAGATGGCGCAGAGGGGCTCATCAGCCTCGGTCAGATGGAAGCAGGTCGGACAGTGCCGGACCCGATCCCGAACGTTCCGGATCGCCTCGGCCAGCGCCAGAGCCTCCTCGGCGGGGCATTTCAGGAGGTGGTGCGCCAGCCGCTCGGCGGTCTTCGCCCCCACGCCGGGCAGGCGGCCGAACGCCTCGATCAGCCGGTCCACCGCGCCGGAGTATCCCGCCATGACTCAAGCGCCTCCGCCAGAGCCCGGGAATCCCAAGAGGCCGGGGATCGGCAGCCCCCCCGCCAGCGCCGAGATCGACCGCGCCGCCGCGTCGCGGGCCTTTGCCAGGCCCTGGTTGACGGCAGCCGTCACCAGGTCTTCCAGCAGCTCAGCGTCGCCGTCGGCCAGCAGCTTGGGATCGATCCGTACCGAGAGGACTTCGAGCTGCCCGTTGACCTTGGTCACGACGGCGCCACCGCCCGCCGTCCCTTCGACCTGGACCTGTCCCAGCGCCTCGGTCGCTTTCTCCACGCTCTCGCGGAGCTTGCCGGCATTCCGCATCAGATCGGCGAGATTTCCCAAGTTATTGAACACAGCAACCCTTCTTCCGTCCGGGGATCATCGGTTCGGTTGAGGCAAACCTCACGAGGAGCGAGAATAGGGGGAATCCTCCTCATACTCCAAATGCAAGGGACGCGCCTCAAACAGCTCGACCACTTTCTGGATCATTGAATCTCCCGCCAGGTCGTCTCGACGAGCTGGCGTCGAAGGCGGGGCGGAGGGCTCGCGAGGCGCCACCTCGTTCGACCGTTCGAACCGGACCGAGATCGACCTGTGCAACAGGGAGTGCAGGATCTGCTCGATCTTGGCCCGGGCCTCGGGTGTCCCGCATTCGTCGGCAATCCAATTGTATCTCGCTGGGACCTCGATGACTAGGAGGTTTGGCCCCAAAATTGCTAAAGGCGCGACCAATCCCAAACCCTTCCCGAGCTTCAAGCCCACCAGCTTGACCAGTTCCGGCCAGATCTGGCGTACGACGTCGAGTTCGAGGGGCGGCGTCTCGTCGTCCCGCGCGGACGCTGAGGTCATCGGCCCACGCGCGGACGGCCCCGACGGCTTCGGTTCAGCCGCGGCTAACTTTTTTTTTCCGGGTGCGGGGGCCCCGTGGTTCGTCGTCGCCGGGGACGCCGTGCCGGCCTCGAGTGCGGCCAGGCGAGCAAGCAACTCGCCAAGTTCGCTCAGGTTTTCGAGCCGGGCGACGCGGACCAGGGCCAGTTCGACGAGATGGCGGCCGTGCTGACTGCCTCGGAGCTTTCCCCGTGCCTCGGCGACGATCTGCAACGCCGCCAGGATCGAGTCGATCGGCCAGCGCTCGCTGACCGCTTGCAGCCGGGGACGTTGCCGGGGCGTCGCGGCCAGCAGGGCGCTCGCCGCGCCGGTGGACAGGACCAGAAGATCGCGAAGAAACTCGAGGAGGCCGCTGAGCAGCTCGGTCGGCTGCACTCCCTCGCGGGCGGCCTGATCCACCCGCGTCAGCGCGGCGGCGGGGTCGTGGTCGGCCAGCGCGTCGATCAGGTCGAGCAACCGCTCGTCGCTGGCGGTCCCGAGCAGCCGGTGGACCTCTTCGACGGTCAGCCGGCCGTTCGAGGACGAGAGCAGTTGCTCCAGGAGCGACTGCGCGTCGCGCATCGAGCCGGCCGCGCGGCGGGCGACGGTCCGAAGCGCCTCGGGCTCGGCCTCGACGCGCTCCCGGCGCAGATGTCGGCCAGCGTCGCGACGAGCTGCTCGGGCGTGATCCCCGCGAAGTCGTATCGCTGGCAGCGCGAGAGCACGGTGATCGGGATCTTGTTCGCCTCGGTCGTGGCGAAGAAGAACTTGACGTGCGGGGGAGGCTCCTCCAGCGTCTTCAGCAGGGCGTTGAAGGCGCCCGTCGAGAGCATGTGGACTTCGTCGATGTAGTAGATCTTGAACCGGGCGCGGCTGGGCCGCAGGGCGGCATTCTGGCGGAGTTCGCGGACCGCCTCGACGCCGTTGTTGCTGGCGCCGTCGATCTCGATGACGTCGACGTCCTGCCCAACGGCGATCGCCTGGCAGATATCACAGCTCAGGCAGGGCGATTCGGTCGGCCCGTGCACGCAGTTGAGACACTTGGCGAAAATTCGGGCGATCGACGTCTTGCCGACCCCGCGGGTCCCGCAAAACAGGTAGGCATGGGTGACCCGATTGAGCCGGATCGCGTTGCGGAGCGCCTGGACGACGTGGTCCTGACCGACGACGTCCTCGAACCGTTGCGGGCGATAGCGTCGAGCGACGACCGTGTAGCCCGAGGGCTCCATGGGCGGGGGCGTCGGCGGCTTCGCCGCTCTGGCTGGTGGGACCACGAGGCGCGCTCCGTCGGGCCAAGAAGGATTGGGCGAAATGCTCGAGAACACGTCGGCGGAGGTCTCCCGCACGATCGCCGGCAGGGGTCGGGGAGAGCCGGGGAGGTCCTCCCGGGCACATGAAGGCGATGCTTATGGCTGCTGCGTTCCCGCCCTGACCAGGTTCGCAAACCCCCATTGCCCGGGTCCCCCCCGGCTCACCCTGACCCCCGCCTCTCGGTGGCGGCGCGGGCCTTCGGTCGAGCACCGTGATTGTCGGGGATCTCCTCCCCCCATGCAAGGTCAAGATCGCGCGGGCATTCTCTGGGCGGGGGGGGGGCAACTTCCGGGGCAGAGACCTTGCGGTCTCCGTCCGAGTTGACGACGATAAATTCTTTCTGAGGGACGAGACCCCGAGAGGCCTGTGGGTGTCCGAGGGAGGCGGGAGGTTGCCTCCCCCCGTCGCCACCGACCCGAGGCCCTTCCGGGGCCCGCTCCCTTGCACGTCTCGGATCGCCTCGGGGGATCTGGGCGGCATCGACGTCACAAAACACGAGAAAGGGGCAGCCATGGCCCGACGACGGACCGCCCGCCCCCTGCCGGCCTGGGTGGGAGACCTCCCGGTCTTCGAGCGAACCCTGGCCAACGGCTTCAAGGCGCTGGCCCTGCCTCGAACCCACGCGCCCGTCGTGGTCTGCGACCTGTATTACCCGGTCGGATCGGTCAATGAGCCGGCGGGTAAGTCGGGCCTGGCGCACTTCGTCGAGCACATGCTCTTCAAGGGGACCGAGCGGTTCCCCAAGGGGCAGATCGACCGCCTGGCGTTCGTCGCGGCGGGGCAGTCGAACGCCGAGACGGGCGAGGATTGCACGCACTACTGGTTCGCGTTCCCCTCCAACCGCTGGGAGCTGGCGCTGGCGATCGAGGCCGACCGGATGCAGGGGGCGACGTTCGACCCCCGCGAAGTCGAGGCCGAGCGGCACGTCATCGGCGAGGAGCGCGCCCGCGACCTCGACGCGCCGCTGGGCCGGCTCGACCAGACGCACCTGGCCGTCACCTACCTCCGCCACCCTTATCGCAACCCGATCCTCGGCTGGCCCGACGACCTGGCGCGGATCGTCGTCGAGGACCTCCGCGATTTCCACCGCACCCACTACCGCCCCGACGGCGCTGTCCTGGTCATCGTCGGCGACGTCGATCCCGAGGTGGCGCTCGATCGGGTCGAGGCGCACTTCGGACACCTGCCGCGCGGCCAGGCCGAACGCTCCACGCCGCTCCTTCGCGAGCCTCGCCAGATGGGCCGGCGCGACTTCACACTCATCGATTCCGAAGCGACCGCGCGGGGGCTCTTCGGCTGGCACACCGTCCCGCGAGGCCATCCCGATGGTCCGGCGCTCGACGTGCTCTCGGACCTGCTGACCTGCGGCCGACGTTCGCGGCTCTGGGATGCGCTGGTCGAACACCAGCAGATCGCCACCTGGGTCGAGACCGCGCAGGAGGATGCGCGGTGGGCCGGCCAGTTCCTCTTGCAGGTCGAGGCCGCCCCCGAGGTCGAGCCGGCACGGCTGGAGCGGGCAATCGCCGACACGATCGGCCGGATCGCCGACGACGGGCCGACGCCCGAGGAATTGCGGCGGTCGCGGCACCGGCTCGAGGCCGCCTGGCGATGGGAGCAGGAAGACCTGGCGGGCCTGGCCGCCGGGCTCGGGCATGTCACGCTCTGGGACGACTGGCGGGCCTGGCAGGCCGAGCACCGCGCGGCGCTGGCCGTGGAGGCCGATGACATCCGCCGCGTCGCCTCGACCTACCTGACGGACTCGAGCCTGACGGTCGGCTGGTCGCTGCCCCGCCCCGGCCGCTCGATGACTGTGCTCCTGCCGACCGAGACCGTCCCCAAGATGCCCCGCCCGGTCGCGCCGCCCAGCCCCGAGCGTCCGATCGTGCTGGCCGTTCCCGACGGCAGTTCGAAGCTGGCCGACTATCGCCCGCAACGGTCGGTCCTGCCCAATGGGCTGAGGCTCGTCTTCGAGCGCCGGCCGGGGACCGGGATCGTGGCGCTGGAGTTCTTCGTTGACGCCGGCCTCCTCCACGAAGGGAAGCCGGGCCTGGGCTACCTGACCGGCCGGCTGCTCGAGGAGGGGACGCAGGCCCGCTCGGCCGAGGCGCTGGCCGAGGCGATCGAGGACATCGGCGGCACGCTCGATGTCGGGTCGACGGGCGCCTCGCTCCGCGTCCGTGCCGAGGACCTGCCCCTGGCGCTGGAGCTCCTGTCCGACGTCGTCCTCCGCCCCGCCTTCCCCGCGGAGGCGCTCGACCTGGGCGAAGCGGCGGATCACGGCCGAGTTGCAAGGTGATCGCGACGACCCGGCCTTCCGCGCCGACCTGATCTTCCGCGGCCTGGTCTACGGCGACCACCCCTACGCCCGCGACCCGCGTGGCTCGGCGCGCGAGATCGCCCGGCTGACGCTCGACGACGTCCACGAGCATCACCGCCGGCACTTCACCGCCGACAACGCCTTCCTTGTCGCCGTGGGCGACTTCGAGCCGAGACGGCTGCGAGCGCTGGTCACGACGCACTTCCAGTCGTGGCCGGCCCGGAACGAACCGGTGCCCCCGCTGCCTCGACTGGTGCGCGCGGCGCGGTCCCGGGTCCGCCGCGTGGCGCATCCGGGCGAGCAGGTCCACATCGTGCTCGGCCACCTGGGCATTCCCCGCAACCACCCCGACTTCGACGTCTTGGCCGTGCTCGACCATATCCTGGGCAGCGGCCCGGGCTTCACCGACCGGCTCAGCCGGCTCCTGCGCGACGAGATGGGCCTGGCCTACACCGTCGGTGGCGGCATCACCGATTCAGCTGACATCGCGCCGGGCCTGTTCCGGGTCTACGTTGGCACGATGCCCGACGAGGCGGACCGCGTCGTCGCGGCGATCGTTGATCAGGTCCGCGCCATGCACGCCGGCGCCTTCTCCGACGACGAGGTCGACCGCGCCCGCCGCTACCTGGCCGGCTCGTGGGTCTTCGACTTCCAGACCATCGAGCAACGGGCCGAGCGGCTCTTGGAGCTGGAGCGCTGGGAACTGGGCCTCGACGAGCCGATTCGCTGGCCCGAGCGGATCGCGGATCACCCCCCGTCAGGTCCGCCGCGGCGCGCGGACCCACCTCGATCCCTCGGCCCTGATCCGCGTCGAATACGGCCCGATCCGCCGCCGAGGCCAGCGCCGACGTTGAATGCGCCTGAGCGCCTCCGAGCTCAGGTGCAACCGGGCAATATCATTTCAGGAGGTACTCCACCGCCGCACGCCGTGCGTGCGCCCCGCCCTCAGTTGCGCGATCAGAGGCTCCTCTGGTCGCAGCGGTCGTTGGCCTTGAACTCTCGACGCTCTGCTTGCAGCCGGCGCCGGTGGCGACCAGCCCGCCGTCGACATCGAGCACGGCTTCGTCGAAGAAGTCGAGGTTCTTCCGTTTTCCTGTGCGAACGTGGGGCCAGAAGAGCCATTGGGCCTTGGAAACCCAGCCGTCTCGCACGGAAGATCCGAAATTTTATTGACGAGAGGCTTGACAGATCATTGCCAAGCTCTTTAGATTAGTGACTGCTTGATCGTTGCTCGTGAAGGGCAATCGGAGTTTGGCTAAGGTAGCCCCGTCATGCGGACACTCGCATGGACGGGTTTTTTTGTTCTTCACCCCTATGGCTCGCGACGAGTGATGGGCTCTTAGGGGTGGGCTACGGTGGCCCCGAGGTGCGATTGTTCGCATCGTCGGGGCCTTTTTGCCTCCGGTAGTGGGGCCTCTCTTGCAGGAAGTTCGAAGGGCACACCCACTACGAACCAATAGACCCCGAACGATGATGGTTGATGCAGATCCATCATCAAGGGTTCGAGGTTCAAGGAGGAGGCAATGTTTCTTCCGATCATTCTGGGAACTCTGGTTTCGTCATCCTTTGCAATAAGCCAGGCCGAGAGCGGCCACGGACTGCAGCAACTGGAATCCCCTCACATCATCGCCTTGAGCCAGGAGGGGCCGTGGGGGCCGGCCCCCGGCTACCGCTGGATCAGCCATGACCTCCGGGTCGTATTGGCCTCCGGCACAGCGGACTCGAACCAATCTCACATCATCGCCTCCCTCATCGAGCCAGACAACGCACCCCGTCTGCTTGACGGTCCTCATCGGTCTCCTGATCGTATGCCGAAAGCCAACGGTCAGATCACGAAGACCGAGGCAGCCATCGATGAGTATCGCGCGGCCCTCTGGCTCCAGCCCGACGACGCCTTGGCCCACATCGGCCTGGGCATCGCCCTGGCCAGTAAGGGCCAGGGGGACGCGGCCATCGCCGAGTTCCAAGTCGCCCTCCAGCTCCAGCCCAACGACGCCTCGGCTCACTACAACCTCGGCATCGCCTTGGCCGGCCAGGGCCAGGGGGACGCGGCCATCGCCGAATTCCGCGCGGCCCTCCGGATCCAGCCTGGGGACGCCTGTGCCCACATCGGCCTCGGCACCGCCCTAGCGGGTCAGGGCGAGGTGGACGCGGCCATCGCCGAGTTCCGCGCGGCCCTCCGGCTCCAGCCCGACGTCGCCTCGGCCCACTACAACCTCGGCACCGCCCTGGCCGGCCAGGGCCAGGGGGACGCGGCCATCGCCGAATTCCGCGCGGCCCTCCGGCTCCAGCCCGAGGACGCCTCGGCCCACATCGGCCTCGGCAGCACCCTGGCCGGCAAGGGCGAGGTGGACGCAGCCATTGCCGAGTATCGCGCGGCCCTCAAGCTCCAACCCAGCGACGCCTGTGCCCACATCGGCCTCGGCACCGTCCTAGCGGGCCAGGGCGAGGTGGACGCGGCCGTCACCGAGTTCCGCGCAGGCCCTCCGGCTCCAGCCCGACAACGCCTGGGCGCACTACAATCTCGGCACCGCCCTGGCCTGCAAGGGCGAGACGGACGCGGCCATCGCCGAGTATCGCGCGGTCCTCCGGCTCCAGCCCGAGGACGCCTCGGCCCACTACAACCTCGGCAGCACCCTGGCCGGCAAGGGCGAGGTAGACGCGGCCATCGCCGAGTTCCGCGCGGCCCTGCAGCTCCAGCCCAGCGACGCCTGTGCCCACATCGGCCTCGGCACCACCCTGGCCGGCAAGGGCGAGGCGGACGCGGCCATCGCCGAGTTCCGCGCGGCCCTCCGGCTCCAGCCCGACGACCCCTCGGCGCACTACAATCTCGGCACTGCCCTGGCGGGTAAGGGCGAGACGGACGCGGCCATCGCCGAGTACCGCGCGGCCCTCCGGCTCCAGCCCGAGGACGCCTGTGCCCAAATCGGCCTCGGCACCGCCTTGATGGGACGGGGGGAGTTCGCCGGGGCGCTCGAGGCCCTCAGAAAGGGCCACGCGCTGGGCTCCCGGCAGCCGGGCTGGCCCTACCCCTCGGCCCTGTGGGTCCGCGACGCCGAACGGATGGCCGCGCTCGACGCCCGCCTCCCGGCCCTCCTCCGCGGCGACGATCGGCCCGCCAACGCCGACGAGGCCCTCACCATCGCCCGCATCTGCTGCCCCAAGGGGTTACATGCCGCGGCGGCTCGACTGTACCAGGACGCCTTCGCGCGGCAACCGGCGTGGGCCGACGACCTGACGTCCGCCGCACGGTATAACGCCGCCTGCGCCGCGGCCCAGGCCGGCAGCGGCCGGAGCCAGGATGACCCGACGCCCGATGAGGCGGCTCGCGCCCACTTGCGACAGCAGGCGCTGGAGTGGCTCCGGGCCGACCTGGTGCTGCGAGCCAGGCAGTTGGAGGGTGGCAAGCCGGAGGCCCGCCGTGAGGTCCAGCAGACTCTCCAGCAATGGCGGCGCGACCCCGCTTTGTCCTGCGTGCGGGACGAAGCCGAGGTGACCAAGCTCCCCGAAGCCGAGCGAGTTGCCTGCCACGACCTCTGGGCTCAGGTGGACGCGCTGCTCCGAAACCTGGCCTTCTCTGCCGACCTGTCCGCGCGGTGAGCGCCCCGCCGCGGACGTCTGATCCTCACCCAGAAGATTCGGTTCCCGATCCGCAGAGCCGGCGCGATCCCCTCAGAAGAAGATGTCGCGGTGGTGCTTGCGGGGTGTGGCAATGATCCCCCGCCCGATCGGTCTCTCATAGCCGAGGGACAGGCCGGGCGGAAACCTCCATCAGGAGGACTCAGAGGCTGTCCGAGGACGCCTTTTTTCAGCCCCGGAAGGGCGACAGAACTCTTGGTCAACCAAGCAAGTGGTTCTGTCGCCCTTCGGGGCTGAAAAAGGCGTCCTCGGACAGCCTCTTCGAACGCTCCATCCTCGGTTTGCGCACAGGCCGCGGGGGACCTCGTCTCTTCGTAGGGTGGGGATCGCGGCGAAATCTACCATGCGGGCGGCTGATCGATGAGTTACAGGCGGCGATGGAGTTGCTCGACTGCTGCCACATTCCGGAGGAGACCCGGGCCACAGTCCATCGCATGCTCGAACGGCATGCGCAGGTCATGGGCTTCGGCCATGCCGTCTACCGCCCTCTATAGATCCGCGCAGCGCGATCCTCAAACCGTGGGCACGATGCCTTTCCGACGCCTCTCGGGACGGCACCTTGTTCGCTATCGCCGAGGAGGTGGAGCAGATGATGTGGGACGAGAAGAAGTTATTCCCGAACGTTGATTATTACACCGTAGTGTGCCTACCGCCTGCTGGGAGTGCCCAAGCTGCTGTTCACCCCGCTGTTCGCCTGCTCTCGGGTCACCGGTTGGTCGGCACACGTCGCCGAGCAACGGGTCAATCAAGAAGCTGATCCGCCCGACCACGGACGACATCGGACCCGAGACACGCGTCTTCGTGCCCCGCACCGAGCGCGGGGAGGGCACGGATAGTGAGAGGACCTGAGACAACTGGTAGGGCAGGCTTCGATGACTCCGTCGGGTTTTCGAATAGAAGTCCCAAGGGATGAGGGCTCTCGCCGGGGGAAGAGTTCGGAATCCCGGGATTTTTCACGAATCTCACGGAATCGTACAATAGCCTGTCATCGAGGGCCTTGTGCTGGCAGGACGAGGTCAGCTCTACCAGATCCCCAACGGAGACGCACTCGACGTGCCCCTCGCCGGGCGTGAGCCGGGTACGCGAGCTCGAGGATGACAGGCATGCCACACCCCGAACCAGAGAGGAGCCGCCATGTCGAGGCCGACGGACTGCTCCAAGAGATCGCCGACTACACCCTCACGGCCCGGATCGCGAGCGCGGAAGCGTGGGAGACCGCCCGATATTGCCTCCTCGATGCGCTGGGCTGTGGCCTGCTCGCCCTCGGCTACCCTGCGTGCAGCAAGCTCATCGGTCCCCTCGTGCCGGAGGCCATCCTGCCTGGCGGCGCAAGGGTGCCGGGCACTCCCTATGAGTTGGACCCGGTGCAGGCCGCATTCTGCATCGGCGCGATGGTTCGCTGGCTGGATTTCAACGACACATGGCTGGCAGCCGAGTGGGGACACCCCTCCGACAATCTGGGCGGAATCCTGGCGGTCGCCGACTATCTCGGGCGGCGCGACTGTCCGGGATGGGCGGGAGAGGTTGATCATGCGCTCGGTGTTGGAGGCCATGATCAAGGCCTATGAGATCCAAGGAGTCCTGTCGCTCAACCACAGTTTCAACCGTGTCGGTTTGGACCACGTCCTCCTGGTCCGCGTCGCCTCGACGGCGGTGGCCACCTGGCTGCTGGGAGGCACCCGGGTGGAGGTCATCAATGCCGTCTCCCACGCATTCATTGACGGCGGGACGCTGCGCACGTATCGCCACGCGCCGAACACCGGTTCCCGGAAGTCCTGGGCCGCCGGCGACGCGACGAGTCGGGCGGTCCGCCTAGCCCTGATGGCCCGACAGGGCGAGATGGGCTACCCCTGGGCCTTGACCGCGCCGACCTGGGGGTTCCAGGACGCGCTCTTCCGCGGGCAGCCTCTCGTCCTGGCGCAACCCTTCGGCTCCTATGTGATGGAGCGTGTCCTGTTCAAGATCTCCTTCCCCGCCGAGTTTCATGCGCAGACTGCGGTCGAGGCCGCCATCGCCCTCCACCACCAGGTCAAGGATCGGCTGGAAGAGATCGAGACCATCCGGATCGAGACGCAGGAATCCGCCATCCGGATCATCGACAAGGTCGGACCACTGAACAACCCGGCCGACCGCGACCATTGCCTCCAGTACATGGTCGCCGTCGCCCTGCTCAAGGGTGACC
Organism: uncultured Planctomycetaceae bacterium; assembly: GCA_963803395.1. Classification (GTDB taxonomy): domain Bacteria; phylum Planctomycetota; class Planctomycetia; order Isosphaerales; family Isosphaeraceae; genus JAFANO01. The sequence continues at coordinate 164,278 of CAWDND010000054.1, read as the reverse complement.
TGACGGCCGAGGATTACGAGGACGTCGCCGCGGCCGACCCACGCATCGATTGGCTCCGCAACCACATGGTCGTGACGGAGAACGACAGGATGAGTGCGGACTATCTCGATCCCGCCAAGCGTTCCATCGGCAACTCGGTCCAGGTGGTGTTCCGGGGAGGCCAGTCCACCGAGAAGATCGCCGTCGAATACCCGATCGGACACCGCCGCCGCCGTGCCGAGGGGGTCCCGCTGCTGCTGGTCAAGTACGAGAAGAATCTCCGCTCAAGGCTCTCGCCGCAATCGGTGGACCGCATCCTCGATTCCTGCGCATCAGGAGAAGCTGGAGAATATGCCGGTGCACGAGTTCGTATCGCTCTTCGTGGTCTGATCCGGATCACCCGTGGCAGCCACCCTGGCCCACGACGTCATCGGAGGTTTGCCCGCCAGGGTTTGGGAAGGGCTGAGAGCCCTTGAGTTTTTGCGGGCAGGCCTCTTTGCCACCCCCAAGGATCACCGGTAATGACGCTCATTCGGGGCCCTCAGCCGACGACCGAGCCCACCGGCTTTCGACCGAGGGTACTCAGTCGATCCTCCTCGAGATCACGGAGGTACGAATGCTCATCGGCGACTGGCTAGGGCGGCGCGCGATGCTGACGCCCGACAAGGTGGCGCTGATCGACACGATCCGCGGCAGCCAGGCAATCACCTACCGGATGTGGAATCTGGCCGCAAATCGCACGGCCAATTTCCTCCGCGCGCTGGGAGTGACAAAGGGTGATCGAGTGGCGGTGCTGGCGTCCAACTGCGTCGCGTATCTCGACATCTGGTTCGCCTGCGGCAAGCTCGGGGCGATCCTCCAGACCCTGAACTGGCGCCTGACGCCGCGTGAGCTGGACGGCTTGATTGTCGATGCGACGCCCGAGGTGCTGGTCTACGGACCAGAGTTCCTCGAGCTGGTGCGCGCGATCCGGGTCGAGGGAAGTCGCGGCATGAAGTACATCGCGCTGGACTCCACCAGACGCGCGGCCTCCGACGACCGCAGCCTCTACGAGCGGGAGCGGCTCGGCGACTCACCCCCACCGCCGGTCGAGCTGAGCTGGGACGACCCATGGGTACTCTGCTATACTGGCGGAACGACCGGGCTGCCCAAGGGCGCCATCCTGACCCACGGCAACATCACCTGGAACTCGATCAATACGGTGATGAGCTGGGGCCTAACCCCCGAGGACGTGACCATCCTCAGCGCGGCACTGTTCCACACCGGCGGCCTGAATGTCTTCACCGCACCGCTGGTCCACATCGGCGGTACCTCGATCGTCTGCCGTGGTTTTGAGCCAGATGCGGTCTTCGACCTCATCCGCGACGCCGGCGTGACGCTCTTCTTCGGCGTCCCGACCATGTTCCTTGCCCTGCAACAGCACCCACGCTGGGAGTCGGCTGACTTCTCGCGGCTGAAGCTGATCATCAGTGGTGGCGCGCCGTGCCCGCCGACGGTCTTCGAGTGCTTCTGGGAACGAGGGTTCGACTTCAAGACCGGCTACGGCCTGACCGAGGCCGGACCGAACACCTTCTGGCTCCCGACCTCGGAGGTGCGCCGCAAGGCGGGCTCGGTCGGCTTCCCGCTCTTCCACATCGACGTGCAGCTCCGCGATCGGGAGGGCCGCGAGTGTGGCCCCGATGAGGTCGGCGAGCTCTTGATCCGAGGGCCGCACGTCTGCGCCGGCTACTGGAACCGACCGGAGGAGACCGCGCACGATCAGGGAGGGCTGGCTCCACACCGGCGATCTGGCGCGACGCGACGCCGAGGGTTACTATTACATCGTCGGACGGCTCAAGGATGTGATCATCTCCGGTGGCGAGAATATCTACCCGGCCGAGGTGGAGAGCGTGCTGGCGTCCCACCCCGCGGTCGCCGAGGTCGCGCTCATCGGCGTGCCGGACGAGAGGTGGGGCGAGGCGACTCGAGCGATCGTGGTGCCGAAGCCGGCGCAGCCGCTCGATCCAGACGACCTGATTGCCTTCAGCGGCGCGCGGCTGGCGCGCTACAAGCTGCCGAAGCGCGTTGTGCTCGTCGAGGCGCTGCCCAGAACCGCGGCAGGTAAGATCGACAAGGAGCTGCTGAAGACGCAGTACGGCGGGTCGTAGGATGTTCGCGTGAGCACTTCGCACCCGACGAACAAAGATGTGGAGATTGAACAGGGAGCAGTAACGTGATTCCCACCCCCGGCATCAGCCTCCATTTCCTGGATCACCAGGGCCACGAGCCGACGATCGTGCTCCTGCCGGGGCTCACCGCCAACGCCCACATCTTCGACGGGCTGATCCAGGCCGGGCTGAGTCCGCACTTCCATGTCCTGGCACTCGACTTGCGCGGCGCGGCCAGAGCGACGCGCCACCCGCCGGCTTCGACCCGGCGGCGCCGGCGACCAACTACACCATGGCCGACCACGCCGCTGACGTGATCAGCCTGCTTGACGCGCTGGACATCCGCCGCTCGGTCCTGGCCGGCCACTCGTTCGGCGGGATGCTGGCGGCTCTACCTGGCCGCGCACGTCCCCGAACGGTTCCCGCGGATCGTGGTGCTCGATGGGGCGATGGCCCTCGCGACGCGGGCGACCCGCGAGCTCATCAAGCCAACGCTGGCCCGCCTCGGCCAGGTCATGCCGTCCTGGGAAGCATACCTGGCGGCGATGAGGCGGATGCCGTTCTTCCACGGCTGGTGGGACCCGACGATCGAAAGTTTTTACCAGGCCGATATCCATCAGAACTCTGACGGCAGCGTTCAACCACGCGCCCGCTCCGATGCGATTCACGCGGCGGTCGAGGGGACGCTGATCGAAGACTGGCCGGCCATTCTGGCGAACGTTCGGCAACCTGTGCTCTTGCTGAATGCCCAGGACCCATATGGCCCTCCGGGCACATCGCCGCTCCTCTGCGCGACCAAGCGATGGCCACCGTGGAGGCCCTGGCGCACTGCCGCTACGTCGCGGTACCCGGCAACCACATCACGATGCTCTACGGGAATAACTTGCCACCGCTCGTCGGGGCGATCACCGCGTTTCTCCAGGAGGACCACGATGCCGTTCATTCGCTCGGGCGACCTTAACGTCTCCTACATCGAGCACGGCTCAGGCACGCCGGTCGTCTTTATCCACGGCAACTGGGCCAGCAGCTCATGGTGGGAGCCGGTGCTGGCGCGACTTCCGGACGGCTGGCGCGGCATCGCCTACGACCTTCGCGGGCGCGGCCAGACCGCCGGCCCCGATTCGGACTACCACATCCCCTCGCTCGCCGCCGATCTGCGGACCTTCGCCGAAGCGCCGGGGCTCGACGCGCTGCACCTGGTTGGGCACTCGCTCGGGATCGCCATCGCGATGCAGTTCGCGCTCGATCATCCGGCGCGGGTCCGCTCGCTCACGGTGATCGCGCCGGCGTGGGTCGACGGGCTGCCAGAGGTCACCAGCGCGCCGGAGTGGCAGCACGCGCTGAAAGCTAACCCGGCGATGTTCGGGATGGCCATGAAGGCCCTCGCCCCCACCGTTCCCCACGATGATTACTGGAAGCGACTGCTGGCCGAGGGACACGCGCAGCGGTTGACGGCGGCGCTGGGTGTGTCCATCGCGTTGCGCGCTGGAAGCCGGGCAATCAGCTCCAGTCCATTCCTTGCCCCAAACTCGTGATCGGCGGCGAGCGGGACATCCTGATCACCGCTCCCGTCGTGGAACGGGCGACTGAGGCACTCGGCGCCCATCGCGTCATGATGCCCGGTGTCGGTCACGCACCGAACATAGAGGCACCGGATTTATTGATATCTTATATTTTTAATAACAAAATTTCAGTCAGAGAGACGACAAACACGTTGTACCACCCCCCCAAGGCAGACCCAGGCCCAGATCGAGTCTCGTGTTGAGCGATAGATGGTTCGCCTTTCTCCTGATGTCGGAGCCGCCGGGCGGCTGAACCGCCCGGGGGCACCCGCAGTTCGGGGGGACCCCACGGGAATGGATCGGACCGGCCTGGAGTCGTCCGGCGGCCCGAGCCACTTCCGACCAGGCCCCACCTCATCGTCACACTTTGGCGGCGCTCATGCCCTTGGACAGGACCTCGATTCCCTTCTCTGCCACGGCCTGGAAGTCGCGCAGTTGCGTCTCGGTCACGGTCTTCAGGCTCTCGAAGCTCTGCCGCCACAATTCCTCGGCGAGCTTGCGAAACTGTTCGGGATCCTTGGCCTCGACGACGCGGAACGCATCCTCGATGGTCCGGATCCCGGCCCGGTACTGGGCATCGAGCGTCTCGCGATGTTTGGTCAGCATGTCGGTGACGGCCTCGGCCAAATGCTGCGGGAAGGCCGGGCTCTGCTGCTCGTTCCGAGTGTTGCCGACCGCGGCCTTAAGAGCCGGGGTTTGGGCCGGGGCGCCGGGGATTGGCAACTGGGACCACTGACGGGTCCATTGCTGAAACATCTCCTGCTGGAGCTGTACCTGTGGACTCGGTCGCCTTGCGGAAATTGTCCAGAATTTGGTCGAACATGGCTGGTTGCTCCTTGCTACTTGGTCAGACCGCCGGTTCTACGACAGGAGCCGTCAACGGTACATCGATCGCGCTTCGGGACATCGAGAGGCTGGTCCTTCTGGACCAGACCGTCGAGATCCGGGAAAGTCGGAACGGAGAGGACATGACGCGGCAGATCCTGTTGGAGTGGCAACGCCATCGCGGAGAGGCCATTGCATCAGGGATGATCCGGCGGGTTCGACCACTTGGTCTGGGAACGCGCATGAAAAAAGCCCCGACCCTGCGAATGTACGCATCGTGGGGCCACCATAGCCGCAGCCTATGTGCCCACCTTGAGCAAATAGTTGATCGTACTATGAATGAAGCGGCCCCACAAGTCAAGTCTAAGTTCGCCACAAAATCAAGATTTCTCGAGACGAGCCCGCCGAGGACATCTCCTCGGGACAAGGACGGGTGCCCGAGGTCTCGCGGCGCGTGATCCCTTGCGGATCGGGAGAGGCGAAAGGTGATCGAGGCGTTCGCCGCGCCGAAGACCGGGGCGCGCGGCGTCCCGGTCGTCCGACGTCATCGAGAGAGGTGTGATGGCCCTCAGGGCTTGACCGTGGGGGGCGTCTTGGGAGGGTCCAGCTCATTCAGGGTCTTCCGGGCCTGCTCCGCGTCCCGCGGCGAGAACCGCGGGTTCAGGGCGAGTGCCCGGCCGAGAGAGTCGCGCGCCTTTGACGGATCGCCGAGGCGGTGAGAGATCATCCCGGCGTGGAAAAAGAGCCGGGCGTCTTGCGTGCCCAGCTTCAGCGCCTCGGTCATGGCCTTGGCCGCCTCCTCGGCGCGGCCGTTCTTCAGGAAGGCCCACGCCAGGGTGTCGTAGCCGTAGATGTCCTTGCGCTGCTCGAAATCCTGCTGCGCCAGCTCTACGCGCCCGGGGCAGGTCGCGGTCGTGATCGGCGTAGAAGGAGGAGAGCACCCGGCGATACTCGGCCTGACCCTCGGACGCTTTGACCATCCGGTCGTAGCTCGACCGGGCACGGTCGGCGTCGCCGGTCAGGGCATACAGGTCGCCGAGTGCGACGAGCATGGCCGGCTCGGGAGCGATCGCCACGGCCTTCTCCCAGAGCTCGATCGCCTCGCTCGTCCGGCCCTGGGCGGCACGCACGCGGGCCAGGGTGGCGGTCGCGTCGTGATGCTTGGGGATGGCCATCAGCACCTCTTCGGCGACCTTGCCGGCCTCATCGACCCGCCCGGCGTTGAAGAGCATATCCGCCTCGCGGAACTGGTACCAGGCCAGATCCTGCAGGCCCGCCCCCCGCTTGCGCAACAACTCCAGGGAGCGGCGGACGAGCTGCAAGGCCTCATCCGAGTGGCCCTTCAGCTCCTCCAGATGCGCCAGTCGCACCAGCGCCGGCGCGACTTCGGGAAGCCGACGGACCAGCTCCCGGAGGGAGGGCTCGGCCTCATCGTAACGACCCAGCTCGAGCTGGGCGTCGCCGACCGTCGCCAGGGCGTCCATGTTCCTGGGGTTGGCCCGGGTGACCGCCTGTGCGACCTCCAGCGCCTCGGCGAACTTGTGCCGGTCGCACAGGACGACGGCCAGCGAGACCTGGGCCCGCGCGTAGTTCGGGAAGAGTTCCAGGGCCTTGCGCAGGGCCTCCTCGGCGCGGGCGAAGCAGATCAGGTCGTCCGTCTCGCGAGCCTTGCGCTCGTAGAGGTCGCCGAGGGTCGCATAGCTGGTGAAGTCGCGTGGGTTGGCCTGCACCCGTAATTCGAAGAGCTGGATCGCCTCGTCCGTGGTGTAAACGTAATCTGAAAGGTTAGTGGGCCTTGGGGCCGGAGCCCCGCCTTCCGGCTCGAGTGGTTGCGCCGCGTCGGGGGCCTTCAGGGCCTCCGCCCCCACGGGGAGCGGCTCGTCCTCGCAGGCCGCGCCGACCTCGGCCACGACGGCGAGGGCCAGCGGGATCAGCCACGCAATGCAGCGAGCGTTCATCATTTCTTCCCTCGAAGCTGCTGGACGGGTTGGATCTTCGGCGCGAGGGGCTGCACCTTCGCCTGAACGGACGCTTTCTTTTGCTTGCCCTTGGGCTTGTGCGTCAGGGTCGGTTTGACAGGGGTGATCATAAATGGCTTCGGATTCGGGGTCCCCATGTAGGGGAACTGGGACTGGAAGACCGAGTCGTTATTCACGTTATCGGTCGTGACGGCGCCGTTGCTGAGCAGGGCCAGCTCGGTGTCGATCACGTCGTCCTCCAAGCCCCGGCCGTTGAGGAATCCCTCCTTGCTGGACGTGTCGAAGGTCATGATGTCCGGGAGCAGCGCACTGGGCGTTGGCCAGGGCCGTGGTTGGGTTGCCGAAGAGCTTTGTCAGCTCGTCGGCGGCAATGCCGACGAAGAAGGGATTATCCTGCAACGGGATGAACGAGTTGAACATATCCTTGAAGTCGTCGGGGATCAGCACGGTGTTGATGGCCGGCCGCGCCATTCGGTCGAACTGTTTACCGTCCGGCAGGAGGGTGCGGGCCCAGACACCGATCTTGGTGTTGCTCCAGCTCGACTGAAGCAAGACGCTGGGGACCTCGATGACGATGGCCATCACATTGAAGCCGCCGAAGAAGTTCTGGGGGATGTCCTGGACGCCGCGATTGAGGTACTCGCTGGCCGCGTTCGGATCGCCGGCCAGAGCCCTGGCCTTGAACCGGTTGAACGTGTTGAGGTCGAAGAAGAACGGGTCGTCGTAGAGGTCGGGGCGCACCGTGCCGACGCCGAAGGGCGTTGGCACCGGGTTGTTCTTGCCGGTGGTGCCCCTGCCCGTCAGGGAGACGGCGCCGGCCGTGTTGAACACATAATATTGGAAGGATTGATGCCCGTTCAAGTTGGGGTTGGGGGCCTCGAAGATGAATCGGATCGTCAGGTCCTCGGTCGCGTCTCCGGTGTTCTCGATCTTGAACTCATAAAATCCGGACGAGCTGAAAGACGCCGGCCCCAGGATCCCCGCCGACGGCGAGAGAGTCAAGATCAACACGGTGTTCGTCGATTTGCCGCCCTGGAAGACGTAGACATCATTGATATCCAGGTTGCCCAGGCGCTGTGGATCCGCCATGAGCCTCGGGCCGTCCAGGTGATCGGCGGCCGGTGCGTCGACCGGGCTGACAACGACAGCTCCCGCCAGCGCCAAGAACGTGGCGTACAACTTCAAGCACCGAAATGGACTTCTGATCATGATCCTCACCTCATAAAAAGCCTCTTAGCCATGAACTGATCAGCAATCCGGACCCTGGACGCGGAATGTTAACATGGGGGGAATATTGAAAGCTAGTGTCTTGGGAAAAGATTTTCCTGAATGTCACGGATTTTAGGGGTATGGACATCGGGATCCGCCGAAGGAGGAAGAGACCAGGAGGTTTTTCAGCCACCTGTCGTGAGAGAGGTGTGGAGGGAGACGTTCGGCGGAACTCCTCTCGCGCGACCTTCGGCCATGATCCACCCCCCTCCCAGCCGCACGGGGATCAGGCCCGTTTTGTTGTGTCATGTCAGCTCAAGATGCCGCCCCCCCCCCAAAAAATTCGTGACGGTCGGCAAATTTGTGAGGAGTTTTTTAGAAAACCCCCATTGCCCCGGGACGAGCCGAGTGATATAATTCGACAATGGATTTTTAGCGGTCAAAATGGGTGTAGAAGTTGACAAGATGAGGAAGACGACGTCAGCCCTCCTCCTAAAAGAGGGCGGAGACGCGACAGGGGAAGTCCGAATCTCCTTGACAAAAAGACAGTCTCTCGAGAGAATCAATCCGTCGCACGAAGACAATCGCTTGGCGAGAGGCAACAGTTGGTGTGCGCAATCGCCTACGCGTTTCATGGCGTCTCGAAACACTCGGCTCCTGTAACGGATGTCGAGAGGGCCAACGTCAGGTGGCCTGAGTAAGCAGCGGGGATTGACTCCGTTTGAACCCGGACGAACCTCGCCGCAAGGCGTCCTCTTGAGGGGACGATACCTGACCATACCCACTTCGGGTAGAGTGGGATGACTCAAGCATGATCGGTGAATGCAAGCGGGGGCGGCTCACCCCACACCGGTCCTCTGAGCCAGAAAGGGATGTTTATTACATGCACACGACTGTCCGATCGTTCCTTTGGCTAGGTGTTTTGGCGAGTGGCTCTCTCCTGGGGATCGGAACCTCCCCGGCTCGGGCTCAGTATCCTGGCTCTGCTTACCCAGGGCCGTACTACTCCGCTCCGGCACCTCGTTACGCTGCTCCGGCTCCATCCTACGCCGCTCCGGCGCCGCGCTACGCCCCTCCGGCCGCCACGGCCTACAACGCCCCGGCGCCGACCTACGCCGCCCCGGCGCCCCGCTATGCCACCCCGGCTCCGGTCTACGCCGCCCCGGCACCCCGCTACGCCACCCCGGCCCCATCCTACGCCACCCCGGTAACGTCCCCGTCCAACACCGCTCCTGCCTCTGACTACGATGTTTATACGCAGGCGCTGTTTGGCGGTGGCTGAACAGCGCTGACATTTGGGGAGAATTGTTTTGGAAGGCCGGTTTCTCCGCCTTTGCCCTTGAGGCGAGGGTGGGGAAACCGACTTCGTGCGCGCCGCGGCGAATTCGACCCTAAGGTGCGCATGGCATCGTCGTGGGTCCAGGTCCGGTTCCCTCCTGTCAGTCTGAAGCCCCTCCATGATACCGGGCCTAATCTCCTCCAGGGTGGATTGGAGAGCGGGCTCATTTGGTCAATACCTAAAGATTCACTAGGGGCTTGATTTCTTGGTGCGGTCTCAATAGTCTATAAATCACAAGTCCCAGCTATGCTCAAGGTGGGTCTAGCTCGGATAGGCTATGGTGGCCCTGCTATGTGATCGCTCGCATGGCCGGGCTTTTTTGTTGCTCTCAGGAATCCGAGAATCGGAACCACCAGATCGCCGCTCGTCCGACGATTTTCGTTCTGCGGCCATGACCGCCGCTCACGTGGTAACGGTGAGAATCACCTGCGTCAATCTCCAAGCCCAGTATCCATGCCCCGGTCACGATAATCCTCGGCCGCGTGGGCCCGTTGGTGAGCTTGTCAGGGTGGTATCGACGAGGATGCCCCGCCACCGCTTCGAGAATCCGCAGCGATCAAATGAAAGGTGACCTCATGAGCCAGAACACAGCCGATCTTTACAACCAGCTCCATGCCCGCTCGCTGTCCGACCCCGAGGGATTCTGGGGCGAGGTGGCCGAGGACATCTCCTGGATCAAGCGCTGGGACAAGCGTGCTGGACGATTCCAACCCGCCCTTCTACAGGTGGTTCAAGGGCGGCGTCCTGAACACCTGTTACAACGCCATCGACCGCCATGTGGAGGCCGGGCGCGGCGAGCAACCGGCGATCATCTATGACAGCCCGGTCACCGGGACTGTTGAGACGATCACCTACAAGGAGCTGCTCGACCAGGTCGCGCGCTTCGCCGGCGTGCTCCGCCGCCTGGGCGTCGAGAAGGGAGACCGTGTCGTCATCTACATGCCGATGATCCCCCAGACGCTGGTCGCCATGCTGGCCTGCGCACGGCTGGGTGCCGTGCACTCGGTCGTGTTCGGCGGTTTCGCCCCGCACGAGCTAGCCACCCGCATCAACGACGCCAAGACCGCGCGTTGTCGTCTCCGCGTCCTGCGGCGTCGAACCGAACCGCATCGTCAAGTACAAGTCGATGCTCGACGCCGCCATCGAGGAGTCTGAGCACAAGCCAGAGCGCTGCATCATCTTCCAGCGCCCGCAGGAGAAGGCCGCGCTGGTGCCGGGCCGCGATATCGACTGGAACGACGCGGTCGCCGACGCCGCCCCGGCCGAGTGCGTGCCGGTCAACGCCACCGACCCGCTCTACATCCTCTACACCTCCGGCACGACCGGCCGGCCCAAGGGCTCCGTCCGCGACAACGGCGGCCATGCGGTGGCGCTCGCGTGGACGATGAAGAATTTCTACGATGTCGAGCCGGGCGAGGTGTTCTGGTCGGCCTCCGACGTGGGCTGGGTGGTCGGCCACTCCTACATCGTCTACGCTCCCCTGTTGCACGGCTGCACCACGGTCGTCTTCGAAGGCAAGCCCGTCGGCACGCCCGACGCCGGCACCTTCTGGCGTGTCATCGAGCAGCACAAGGTCCCCACCCTCTTCACCGCGCCGACCGCGTTCCGCGCGATCAAGCGTGAGGACCCGCACGCGGAGTACATGAAGAAGTATGACCTCTCCCACTTCCGCGTGCTCTTTCTGGCGGGCGAGCGCTCCGACCCCGACACGCTGCACTGGGCGGAGGACCACCTGAAAGTCCCTGTGATCGACCACTGGTGGCAGACGGAGACGGGCTGGGCCATCGCCGGCAACCCGCTCGGCACCCATCTGTTCCCCGTCAAGTACGGCTCGGCCGGCCGGCCCATGCCGGGCTATGATCTGCGCGTGCTCGGCCCCGGGCTGACGGAGATGTCGTGCGGCGAAAGCGGCGCCCTCTTCTCAAAGTTGCCGCTGCCTCCGGGCACGCTGATGACGCTCTGGAACGACGACGAGGGCTTCAAGAAGACCTACTTCAGCACCCATCCCGGCTACTACGAGACGGGCGATGCGGGCTACATCGACGAGGACGGCTATGTCTACGTCATGTGCCGCACCGACGACATCATCAACGTCGCCGGCCACCGCCTGTCCACCGGCGAGATGGAGGGGATGTCTCGTCCCACCAGGACGTGGCCGAGTGCGCGGTCGTCGGCGCCGCCGACGAGACTCAAGGGCCAGGTGCCGCATGGGCTTCCTGGTGCTCAAGGCCGGCGTCAACCGCCCGCAAGAGGAGATCCTCAAGGAGGTCGTCCAGATGGTGCGCGAGCAGATCGGCCCCGTCGCCGACTTCAAGCGTGCCGTGGTCGTGGAACGGCTGCCCAAGACCCGCTCCGGCAAGGTCCTCCGCGGCACGATGCAGAAGATCGCCGACCACCAGGACTACGCGATTCCCGCCACCATCGAAGACGCCGGCCGTCCTGCCCGAGATCGCCGAAGCCCTGAAAGACGCGCAAACGGTTGCCGCCCGGGCGTAGCGACGACTCTTCGTAAGGTCCGCTGTGCGGGTCGCGACGACTTCGGATCGCACGGCGGATCTTGCGGAGACACTCCACTAGGAAATGCTCTCGGTCCAAGCGACGCAACAGGTGACCCCTCGTTTGAGACTTTCGCAACGCGACCCGATGCTTCAGCTTCGCCGAGGCCCTGACCAAGACCCGCGGCGGTAAGCTCCTGCACCGGTACTTGCGCGACGTCATCGCCCCGAGGCGCGGCAGGAGCCAAAGCACCGCTCAACCTCGTGCTCATCGTGTTGCCTCCAACGACTCGGCCATCCGGTGCTCCAGCGGAGTGGCCTGTTATTGAACAAGTACCACGAGAAGATGCAAGAGATCGGAAATTTATTCTTGACACGCGTTCCCGCCCCGGTCATGATAAAAAATGACCCAGTGCTCAGGGCGGGCAATTGGTCTTCGGCTATGACGGCCCCGCTGTGCGATCCCTCGCAGAGATGGGGTCTTTTTGTGCGCGCGGCCTGTGCCCGGAGCTGGTGGTTGCGGGGCAACGGTGGGACCACGACATCAACGCTGTTGGATCAGTCGTGCCGGTGCTGTCGTCGGCTGCGGGCGCAGGACCGGCAATTGGGGAGCAACCAGATCCGGAGCGGTTCGACGGGGTCGTTGACGCGACCTCGAGGCATGCGGTCCACCCCGGGGCGGGTCTCGTGCATTCGCATCACGACTCCGCCGCGTGTCACGAGAAATCCCGATCATACCGGGAAATCGCTCGACAGCGGTTGTATTGCGATTGCGGCCCTCCTGGTTGACGTGGCGGACCGCGCAGGCGAGGATGGGGTGGTAAAGGCTGGTTGCGGGCTCGGGGAAACCCGGGTTGGCAGCCCAAACCCGAGGAGCTGAGCCATGTTTGACCAATTCCTGAACGAGTATCGCAGCAAGGCCGTCGAGGCGACGACCCAGTTTCAGCAGCAGTTGATGCGTTCCTGGATCCAGCAGTGGCCGGGGATGTTGCTGGGTGGCAAGGCCGACCCGGCGAGTTGGGTCACGCAGGCACACGACGCCCAGAAGAAGTGGGCCGAGACCGTCACCGACATGCTGTCCAAGCACCGCGAGACGCTCGACGCTCAGTACCGGGCCGGGATCCGCACCATTGAGGAAGCGTTCCGTGTCGGCGAGGCCAAGGACCCCGAGCAGTTTCGCAAGCTGGCCGAAGGGCTATGGCGGCAGAATATCGAGTGTCTCAAGACCTTCGTCGAGACGCAGTTGCGCGATGGCCAGGTCGCGATGCAGAAGATGTTTGAGGTCGCTTCGAAGAGCGCGGCCGCCGTCAAGTAGGCTGTCAACGCAGTGTGACCCACCCAAGTGGGTCACAGTGAACGGCCTGACCGGAGCGATCCGGGCCGTTGAAGGAGCCCAGGACGGGTCACAAGTGCGAGTTTTCTGCAAGGTCGAGGACCATGACAATGGCAAGCAATGAGGCGATGATTGTGGCGGGGGTGCGGACGTCGATGGGGGCCTTCATGGGCTCGCTGGCGGGGGTCCCGGCGACGCAACTGGGGGCCACCTGCGTCAAGGGCCTGATGGAGCGCACCGGCGTGCCGGCCGACCAGATCGATGAAGTTATCATGGGTAACTGCATCGCCGCCGGGCTGGGCATGAACCCGGCGCGACAGGTGGCCATCTTCGGCGGGCTGGCACCCTCGACCGGGGCCACGACACTCAACGAGGCCTGCGCCTCGGGGATGAAGGCCGTGATGCTGGCCGACCAGGCGATCCGTCTGGGCGAGGCCGGTTTGGTCATCGCCGGCGGCATGGAAAACATGAGCCGCCCCCCCTACATGTTGCTCAAGGCCCGCGAGGGCTACCGCATGGGGAACAGCGAGGTGATGGACGCGCTGATGTACGACGGTCTGACCGACGCCTTCCGCAACAAGCACATGGGCGTCTTCGCCGATCGCTGCGCCGTGAAGTACGGCTTCACCAGGCAGCAGCAGGACGACTTCGCCGTCCGCAGCCATAGCCGGGCCCGCAAGGCCATCGCGACCGGGGTCTCGGCCGACGAGATCGCGCCGGTGGAGATCACCGTCAGGGGCAAGACCACGACGGTCGCCAGCGACGAGGGCCCGAGCAAGTTTGACGAGGCGAAGATGCGGAACCTGAAGCCGGCCTTCAGCCCCGAGGGAACCGTCACCGCCGGCAACGCCTCGAGCATCAACGACGGCGCCGCGGCGCTCTTGCTCGCCTCGGCCGACAAGTGCCAGCAGCTCGGCCTGAAGCCGCAGGCGCGGATTGTCGGCGGGGCCGTCTTCAGCCGCGAGCCGGAGTGGTTCACGATCGCCCCGATCGGCGCGATGAAGAAGCTCATGGAGAAGGTCGGCTGGCGCGTTGCGGACGTCGACCTGTTCGAGGTCAACGAGGCGTTCGCCACCGTCGCCCTGGCCGTCGAGAAGGAGCTGGGCCTGCCGGCCGAGAAGATTAACATCTATGGCGGGGCCGTGCCGCTGGGCCACCCGATCGGCTGCAGCGGGGCGCGGGTTCTGGTCACGCTCCTGAACGGCCTGAAGCGGACCGGCGGCAGGCGCGGCATCGCCGCGCTGTGCGTCGGCGGCGGCGAGGGGATTGCCATGGCCGTCGAGATGGTCGCCTGAGCCCGGCCAGCCTGCCCTGGGGAGAACCTGAAATGTCCAACAATTCCGTGACCAACCCCGACTCCGAGGCGAAGGTCGACGCGGTGACCGCGTTCTGGACCCAGTGGCTGGAGCAGTCCAGCCGCGGCACCCAGGCACTCCTGGAGGTGATGCAGACTGCTGGCGACCCGCAGCAGGTCCAGCGGCGCTGGCTCGACGCCATGTCGCAGAGCCTCGACAGCTTCATGCGCAGCCCGGCGTTCCTGGAGCTGCTGAAGCAGCAACTCAAGGCGATTACCGACCTGAAGGGGCTGCAGGACCAGGTCGTCCAGGACGCGGCCCGCCAGTTCGGCTTGCCCCTGGCCGCCGATATCACCGGCCTGTTCGAGCGGCTGCACAGCACCGAGCAGACGATCCTGAACCGGCTGCAGGCCATCGAGGAGCGGCTCAAGGCCATCGAGTCCAAACACTGAGTCGATGCGTCACTCTCATCCCCTTGGTTTCCATTCGGAGTCGATGATATGACGACTGAGTCCACGCCCTCCGGGGCTCCGGTGGAACTGGCAGAGAGCGATGTGGCTGTTCCGAACTTCAGTCTTCTGGGCAAGAAGGCGTTCGTGACCGGCAGTTCGCGAGGCATCGGCCGGGCGGTCGCGCTGGCGCCTGGCCAGCGCCGGGGCCGACGTCGCCATCAGTTGCAACACCGGCGGCACCAGCGCCGAGGAGGTCTGCCGGGTCATCCGCGACATGGGTCGCAAGGCCAAATATTACGCCCACAACGTCGGCAAGGCCGAGGAGGTCGAGGCGATGTGCGCCGAGGTCAAGCGGGACTTCGGCACCATTGACATCCTGGTCAACAACGCGGCGATCAACCGCGACACGACGTTCAAGAAGATGACCAAGGAGGCCTGGGACGAGGTCATCAACACTGACCTGACCAGCGTCTTCCTGGTCACCAAGCACTTCATCGACGAGATGGCCGACCGGGGCTGGGGCCGGGTCATCAACATGTCGAGCATGTCGGGCGAGATCGGCAACTACGGCCAGGCCAACTACGCGGCCGCCAAGGCGGGCATGATCGGCCTGACCAAGACGCTGGCCCGCGAGTACGCCCGCAAGGGGGTCACCGTCAATGCCGTGGCGCCGGGCTTCACCCGGACGCGGATGACCGAGGGGATCCCCGACAAGGCGATGGGGCCGGTCCTGGCGGCGACCCCGCTGGGCCGGATGGGCGAACCGGTGGAGATCGCCGCGGGCGTGGTCTACCTGGCCTCGCCGTCGGCCGGATTCATCACCGGGGCCGTGCTCGATATCAACGGGGGATTCGCGATGTTGTAAAAGGGAACGGGGGCCCGGCACCCACGAGGGTGCCGGGCCGATTGGGCATCGCAGGCCGATCCCGTGGGCCTACGATCTGAGTGGCCGCCGGGCGGCTCGACCGCCCGGTGGCTCCGACATCAGGGGAAAGGCGAAGCATCATGGCCAATACAGCATTCGAACAGGTCCGTGGGCCTGCAGCAGGCGTTGTTCAACCGAGGCCCTGGCCCAGCAGAAGGCCGTCTACGAAGATACGCTTAAGATGTGGAGCCGGCTCTTCGCCGTCCCGCGCGTCATCGACTGGGCCCGCGATGTCAAGGTCGGCACCACCCCGTACGAGATCGTCTACGAGGAGGACTCGCTCCGCCTGCTGCGCTACCGCCGCGAGACGCCCGCGGTGTACGCCGAGCCGGTCCTGTTCTGCTACGCCCTGGTCAACCGGCCCTACATCGTCGACCTGCAACCCGACCGCAGCGTCATCAACCAGTTCCTGGCCCGCGGCTTCGAGGTCTACCTGATCGACTGGGGCGTCCCCTCCGCCGCCGACCGCACCATGACGCTGCACGACTACGTCGACGGCCTCATGAAGAACGTCGCCGACTACATCGTGGCGAAGTCGCCGACGCCCAACTTCCACCTCGTCGGCTATTGCATGGGCGGCACGATGTCGACCATCTTCACGGCCCTGCATCCCGAGCTGGTCAAGACGCTGACCCTCATGGCCGCCCCGATCGACTTCAGCGTCGGCGGCGAGCAGTCGCTGGTGACGTTCTGGTCCAACCCGGACTACTTCGACGTCGACGCGCTGATCGACGCCTTCGGCAACGTGCCCGGCCGCAGTTCCTCCAGCCCAGCTTCCAGATGATGAAGCCGGTACAGAACTACTTCAGCAAGTACATCACCTTCTTCGACAAGATGGACGACGACAGGTTCGTCGAGAACTACTTCGCCATGGAGAAGTGGACCAACGACAACATCCCGGTCGCCGGCGAGACGTTCCGCGAGTTCGTCAAGAAGCTCTACCAGCGCAACGAGCTGGTCAAGGGCGAGTTCAGGCTCGGAAATCAGCCCGTGAAGCTGGACCAGATCACCTGCCCGCTGATGCTGCTGGTCGCCGCCGCTGACCACCTGGTTCCGCCGTCGCAGACCGAGGGCATCCTGCCACACGTGGGCTCGAAGGACAAGAAGGTCATGATGCTCGACGCCGGCCACATCGGCCTCGCGGTCAGCTCCAAGGCGCACAAGACGTTCTGGCCCGAGGCCACCGCATGGCTCGCCGACCGTTCCACCCGTGCGGGGTCCTGACGTCGAGGACCCCCGGCAATGCGGGGCGGGCGAGCCGGGACCCGCCCCCGGATCCCCGGGCTGAGGCCAGGCACGGATGTCGGGGACGGGGGACGGTTCATTTTCGCTTCGCGGTTCCGACGTGCATGCTGACCGGGAGAGCCTGCGATGAGACAGCCACTGATGACCCTACCCGACTGTGCGATGAGACTCGATGACACCCCCGAGGGCCGGCGATCCCTCGATGCGATCCTGGCGCCGCGGTCCGCCGCAGTCATCGGCGCGATCGAGGAGCCGGAGAGCATCGGTCAGATGATCCTCAAGAACCTGAGTGACAGGCCGTTCCTTGGCAGCGTCTATCCCGTCGGCTCGCGGTATGCGAGCATCCCCGTCGGCTTGCTCCACACGAGGTCCTTCGAGCTCAAATCCTACCCGCGGATCGCGGAGGTCCCCGAGTCGATCGACCTGGCGGTGATCGCCGTTCCCGCGCCGCTCGTGCCCGAGATCGTCGGCCAGTGTGTCGACGTCGGGGTGCGCGGGGCGATCATCACCTCCGCCCGCTCTCGAGGGGCCGGCGCGGAAGATGTCGCGTGGGAGCGGGAGATCCTGGCCGAGGCGAGGCGGGGACGGTTACGGTTCCTCGGCCCGGACAGCTTCGGCGTCATGTGCCCGTTCCTCGGCCTGAACGCCACGCCCGCCGATGCGATGGCCCAGCCCGGCCACGTCGCCTTCCTCAGCCAGAGCCGCGCCCTGTGCAGCGCGGTCCTCGACTGGAGCCTCCGCGAGCGGATCGGCTTCAGCGCTCTGGTCTCGGTCGGCTCGATGCTCGACGTTGGCTGGGGCGATCTGATTGGTCACCTCGGCGACGACCCGCGCACCACCAGCATCATCATCTACATGGAAGCGATTGACGACCCCCGGTCGCTCCTCTCGGCGGCGCAGGCGGTGGCGCCGCGGAAGCCGATCATCGTCCTCAAATCCGGGCGACCGGCGAGCCCGGCCGAGGGGGACGAGGTCCTCGACGCCGCCTTCCGCCGCTGCGGTGTGCTGCGGGTCCGCCGCCTCTCCGAGCTGTTCGCCATGGCCGAAGTCCTGGCCAAGCAGCCGCGACCGAGGGGGCCCCGCCTGACGATCGTGACCAACGGCGACGGCCCCGGCGTCCTCGCCGCCGACGCCCTGGTGGCCAACGGCGGCGTGCTGGCCCCCCTCGCACTCAGACCATCGCGGCGCTCGACGCGCGGCTGCCGACCCAAGCATCCCGCGACAACCCGATCGACCTGCTCGAAGACGCCGACCACGACCGCTTCGCCCGCGCCGTCGCGTGCCGCCGCCGCCGACCCGAACACCGACGGCCTGTTGGTCATTCTGACCCCCCACCCGATGGCCGACGCGACCAGCATCGCCGAACGGCTCAGGCGCCTCGACCTCCCTGAGGGCAAACCGATCCTCGCCAGTTGGATGGGGGGGGCCCAGGTCCTGGCGGGTGAGGACCTGCTGAACCGTGCCGGCATCTGCACCTTCGAGTACCCCGATACCGCCGCCCGCGCCTTCTGCTATCTGTGGAAGTATAGCGATAATCTCCGCGCGATGGATGAGACCCTCGCCGCGACGGCTGCGACCGACGCGGACACGCCCGCCCCCGACCTCGAGGCCGCCGTCGCGATCGCCCGCGCCGTGCAGCGGTCCGGCCGGACCCTGCTGGATGTGGTCGAATCTCTCCGCTTGCTGGCCACCTACGGCCTGCCGACCTTACCAACGTCCGCCGCGTCGAGCGCCGAGGAGGCCGTCTGCCTCGCGCGGGCGTTCGACAGCCCGGTGGCCCTGAGGACCCTCACCGATCCGCTCGCGTCCCTGGCGGTCGCCCACGGGGTGCGCCGGGACCTGGCCGACGCTGAGTCGATCCGGTGCGCCTACAGCACGCTCGAGACCTTGGTGCGGCAGAAGGCTGGCCCCGACCACTTCCGGGGGGTGATCGTCCAGCCGATGATCGAACACGAGGGCTACAAGTTGTTCGCGGGCAGCCGTACCGATCCCCAGTTCGGGCCGGTGCTGTTGTTCGGCTTCGGCGGGCGGCTGAGCGAGGTCTTCAAGGACCGTTCGATCGCCCTGCCGCCCCTGACCCCCACGCTGGCGCGGCGGATGATGGAGCGGACGCGGATCTACCAGGCGCTCAAGGGGGAACACGGTCGCGCGCCGGTCGCTCTGGCCTCCCTGGAGCGATTCCTGGTGCGGCTGGGCCGGCTGGTGATCGAGCAGCCGTGGATCAAGCAGATCGATATCAACCCCCTGTTCGCCTCGCCCGAACGGCTCTTGGCTCTGGATGCCCGCGTGGTCACGTGGGGGTCCGAGGTCCCCGAGGACCAACGGCCTCGGCCGGCCCTCTGGCCCGAGCCCGTCCTCGGCCCGACAGGAGACGAGCGACCGACTCTCTGAAACACCAGGTGAGCCATCTCGAATGACGAGATCCAAGTTCCTCGTCTCCTGAATTCCCCGGCAAGAGCGGGGTCAACGTGTCCGGATTGTCGGTGAGTGAGGGTCCGCTCCGCGAGGCAAACGTCGGCGCGGAAAGGACCGTGACCAGAAGCGGGGAGACTTGACTCCGGGTCACGCTTCCTTTATTCTAAAGACCGTGCCTTTCCCCTCATGATGGGGGGATAGGCCAGGCAAAGGTAAGCCCCGCCGTGCGAGGATTCGCGTGGCTGGGTTTTTTTGTTCAGACCAACAACGGTCTGGAGATCGTCCCGATCGAGACGCTCTTCGAGGGCACGAGGGGCCTCGGGAGGACAGCACGATGGCAGCAGAACCGGTATTCCGGCACGCCCCGGCGCTTGCCCTGACACCGGATCAGGGAAACAATGCAGGGCAACAAGCCCCGATCGTGGCCGACCTCGCCGCCCTCCGGGGATCCAACTTCGAGAGAGCAGGAGGACCGAGCGGGGGCGATTCCATTCGACCCCCACGCGGTGCGGAAAGACTTCCCGCGCTCCACCAGGAGCTGCGGCCCGGCGTGCCGCTGATCTACCTGGACAACGCCGCCACCAGCCTGAAGCCTTGGCCGGTGATCCGCGCCGTGCAGGGTTACGACGCCGAGTATCCGGCCAACATCCATCGAGGCCTGCACACCCTAAGCGAGAGGGCCACCGATGCGTACGAGTCGGCCCGAGCCCGGCTGGCACGGTTCATCGGGACGGCCGATCCGGCTCAGATCGTGTTCACACGCGGCACGACTGAGGCCATCAACCTAGTGGCCCAGGCCTGGGGCCGTACGTTCTTCAGGCCGGGTGATGAGATCATCGTGAGCCTGCTGGAGCACCACTCGAACCTCGTGCCCTGGCAGATGCTCGCCCGCCAGGCCGGGCTGGTGCTGAGGTTCGCCGACGTGACCGACGACGGCCGTTTGGACCTCGAGGCGTTCGAGCGGCAGTTCTCCCACCGCACCCGACTGGTGGCGGTAACCGCCATGTCCAACGTGCTGGGCACCATTCCCCCCCTGAAGGAGGTCATTGAGAGCGCCCACCGACGGGGAGCGCTCGTCCTGGTTGATGCGGCCCAAGCTGTGGCGCACGGGTCACTCGATGTGACGGCGCTCGACGCCGACTTCGTGGCCTTCTCGGGACACAAGATGTACGGGCCGACGGGCATCGGCGTGCTCTACGCGAAGCGGGAGCATCTGGAGGCGATGCCGCCGTTCCTGGGGGGCGGCAGCATGGTCCTGCGGGTGGACCGAGAGAGTGCCGAGTGGAACGAGGTGCCGTGGAAGTTCGAGGCGGGCACCCCCCCGATCGCGCAAGCCATCGGCCTGGGTGCCGCAGCGGACTATCTGGCCGGCTTCGATCGCTCGGCCCTGCTGGAGCACGAGCGCCGGCTGACGGAGCACGCCCACCAGGCGCTCGCCGGCCTCTCCGGAGTACGCCTGCTCGGCCCGGGGCCGGAGCACAAAGGGGGAATCATCGGTTTCACCGTCGACGGGGTCCATCCCCACGACCTCGCCCAACTGCTCGACCGCGTCGGGGTCGCCATCCGGGCGGGCCACCACTGCGTCATGCCGCTCCACGATCGGCTCGGGGTCAGAGCCTCGGCCCGGGCAAGCTTCGCTCTGTATAACATCCCGGGGGAGGTCGATTGCCTGACCGAAGCCATCGAGGGGGCCCGGCGCGTCTTCCGCCGCCCGGCGCCCATGTCATCCGGCCGGCACACCCCCTGAGGAGAACGGGCGATGGACGACGTCCTGTATCGCGAAGAGATCCTTGATCATTACTATGCCTCGCCCCACCGCGGGCGGCTCGAGTCCCCCGACTTCCATGCCGAGCTGGACAACCCGCTGTGCGGCGACCACATCCGGATGGAGCTGGAGCTTGGCCCCGGAGATCGGATCGGCCAGGTGCGGTTCGATGGCGACGGCTGTGCCATCAGTCAGGCGGCGGCGTCGCTGCTCGCCGGGCAGATCGAGGGGAAGGGCGTGGACGAGGCGCGGCGCTTCTCCATCGAGGAGATGCTGCGCCTGCTCGGGATCCCGTTGACGCCCGCGCGGCTCAAATGCGGGCTCTTAGCCTGGCGGGCCCTTCAGATGGCCCTGCTGGGACAGAGCAAGACATGACACGTCGAGCCGAGGAAACACCCGCTGTCCGAGACTCGGGAGAGGGGCGCCATCCTCGGGGTCGGAGGCGCAGATGTCCTCGGATTCGGCCCCCGCGGCGATGAGGCGGACCCTCGAGACGGTGCGAGGACCAGGGTATGGACGAACCGCTGAATGTCTCCGCCAGCGCCGGCGGCAGTGATCGTCCCGGGGTCCTGGCCGAGGCGCCGGACCCTCGACGCCTGGCCTGCCTTCGCGCGCTGGAGCGGAAGGTGCTCTGGCTCTCGACGTGGATGATCCACAATGCCAACCACCTGCGTCCCAGGTCGCGACGGGCTGAAGGTGGGGGGCCACCAGGCGTCGTGCGCCTCGCTGGTGACGCTCATGACCGGGCTCTACTTCGATGTTCTGCGGCCCCAGGACCGGGTCGCGGTCAAGCCCCATGCCAGCCCGGTCTTCCATGCCATCCAGTACCTGCTGGGGCGGCAGAGCCGCGAGATGCTCGAGCGGTTCCGCGCCTTCGGCGGCGCGCAGTCGTACCCGTCGCGGACCAAGGACAGTGACGACGTCGACTTCTCGACCGGCTCGGTCGGCCTGGGGGTCGCGATCACGCTGTTCGCCTCGCTGGTTCAGGACTACCTCCGGCTCAAGCAGCTGGTCCCCGACGACCAGCCTGCCGGCCGAATGATCGCGCTGGCCGGAGACGCCGAGCTCGACGAGGGGAACGTCTTCGAGGCCCTCCTCGAAGGCTGGAAGCACGACGTCCGCAACGTCTGGTGGATCATCGACTACAACCGCCAGAGCCTCGACAGTGTGGTCGAGGACCGGCTCTTCCAGCGGATCGACAGCACCGTTCCGGTCGATGGGCTGGGACGTCGTGACCTTGAAGTACGGCCGGCGGCTCCAGGACGTGTTCGAGCAGCCCGGCGGCGAGGCGCTGCGGGACTGGATCGACAACTGCCCCAACTCGCTGTATTCGGCCCTGGTCTACCGCGGCGGCGCCGGCTGGCGAGCCAGGCTGAAGCGCGACCTGGGTCGGACCCAGGGGATCGCCGCGCTGCTCGACGAGCATGACGACGCCGGCCTCCACGGCCCTCATGACCAACCTGGGCGGGCACGACATGGAGTCGGTCCTCGAAGCCTTCCACGGCGTCGACGACCGATGCCCCGACCTGCTTCATCGCCTACACGATCAAGGGCTACGGCCTCCCGTTCGCCGGACACAAGGACAACCACTCGGGCCTGATGAGCCCCGAGCAGATGGAGGTCTACCGGCAGCGCAGCGGGGATCGCGCCAGGGCGGGAGTACGAACTGTTCGCCGGCCTGGACGTACCCGAGGACGAGCTGCGGCGGTTCCTCGACCAAGTCCCCTTCGCCGCCCACGCCCGCCGCCGGTACGAGCCGCCGCGAGTCGCGGTTCCCGAAACCCTGGCGGTCCCGCAAGGGCCGAGGATGTCGACGCAGGAAGGGTTCGGCCGGCTCCTCAACGACCTGGCGCAGGATCCGGGCGGGTTCGCCGGCCGGATCGTCACGACCTCGCCGGACGTGACGGTCTCGACCAATCTCGGCCCGTGGGTCAATCGCCGCGGCGCTGTTCGACCGCCGCCCCCGCGCCGACCTGTTCCGCGAGGAGGCGGTCGCCTCGACCCAGAAGTGGGAGATGTCCCCCGCCGGCCAGCACATCGAGCTGGGGATCGCCGAGAATAACCTGTTCCTCCTGCTGGCCGCGCTCGGGCTGGCCGGCCCGCTCTTCGGCGCCCGGCTGCTTCCCATCGGCACGCTCTACGACCCGTTCATCTGCCGCGGCCTCGACGCCCTGAACTACGCCTGCTATCAGGGGGCACGGTTCCTGCTGGTGGCCACGCCGTCGGGCGTGAGCCTGGCCCCGGAGGGAGGCGCGCACCAGTCGGTCGATCACGCCGCTGATCGGCATCGGCCAGCCGGGGCTGACGGCGTTCGAGCCCGCGTTCGTCGACGAGCTGGCCGTGATCCTGGCCTGGGCCCTTGCATCACATCCAGGACGACGATGGCGGCTCTGTTTACCTTGCGGCTTTCGACGCGGCCGATCGACCAGCTCGAAGCGGGAGATGACCCCCGAGCTCCGCGGGGCGATCGTTCGCGGGGGCTACTGGCTGGTCCTCCCCGGCCCCGGGGCCGAGCTGGCGATCGTCTGCTCCGGAGTCGTCGACCCCCGAGGCGATCGAGGCACACGCCCAGATCCGCGAGGACATCCCCGGCGCGGGCTTGCTCGTGGTCACCTCCGCCGGCCGGCTGCACGCCGACTGGCTGGCCGCCGCCCGCGCCCGAACCGCGGCGATGCCGACGCCCGCTCTCACGTCGAGCACTTGCTGGCCGCGCTTTCGCCCGGTGCGGCGCTGGTGACCGTGCTCGACGGCCACCCGGCGACCCTCTCCTGGCTCGGCGCCGTGGCCCGCCATCGCGTCGTGTCCCTGGGCGTGGACCGATTCGGCCAGTCGGGCGACATCCCCGACCTGTACCGCGAGTACGGCCTCGATGCCCAGGCGATCGTCGCCGCCGCCGCCCGGGCCTGCCTCGACCAATCCGCCTGTCAAGCCGGCAGCCAGTAGTCAAGCAAAGAACTCTTTCTATCTTTACTCTTTGCTGCCTTCTGACGAGAGCGACTGACGCTGACGCCGCTGTGCGGGAAGGGCCGCCTGCCATGCCGATCGAGATCCGGATGCCGCCTGGCCGACACGATGACCCAAGGGGCTGTCGTTGCCTGGCGGAAACGGGAGGGGGATCCCGTGCGAGCCGGCGAGGTCCTCGCCGAGATCGAGGCCGACAAGACCACTGTGGACCTGGAGGCCCCTGAGGACGGCGCGCTCAGCAGGATCGTGGTCCCGGCCGGGTCCGAGAAGGTCGGGTGGGCCAGGTCCTGGCCATCTTGCACCGGCCGGGCGAGGCGATGGCCCCCGCTGCTAAGGAACCGGTGGCCGAGGTCCCGCCTCCCTTGCGCCAGGGAAACGGCCTTCCGGCGATGTCCACCGACCGCGAGACGGACTCCATCGAGGCCAAGGCCAAGGCCGAGCCCGCGTTCCCCCTGGCCGAGCGTCCGGTGACCCCTGTCCCGGACCATGTCCAGGCCAGCCCGCTGGCCCGGAGCATGGCCATGCAGGCCGGGCTCGACCTGTCCTCACTCCGGGGCAGCGGGCCGCGGAGGCCGTGTCGTCAAGGCAGATGTTTTGCGGCGCTCGGGTCCGGGCCCGGCCGCGAGGCCCCGTCGCCGCGCCCTGTCCCCGCGGTCGGCCCGGAGCCCTTCCAGGCCGAGATCCCCTACGACGAGGTCCCCCACTCGCGGATCCGCCAGATCATCGCCCAGCGACTCGGTGAGTCGAAGCGGACGATCCCCCACTTCTATCTGGAAGTGAGCTGCCGGATCGATGCTCTGCTCCAGTTGCGCGCCGAGCTCCAGGCCGCAGCGACGGGGGAGCTGAAGCTCTCGATCAACGACTTCGCGCTCCGCGCCGCGGCCCTGGCTCTGAGGCGAGTGCCCGAGGCCAACGCCTCCTGGACCGATGCGGCGACGCGGCGCTTCAGACGGATCGATCTTGCGGTCGCCGTCGCGACCGAAGCGGGACTGATCGCGCCGATCATCCGCGATGCCGACCGCAAGGGGCTTGGCCGAGCTCGCGGCCGAGATCCGCGACCTGGCCGCGCGGGCCCGCGAGGGGCGGCTCCGGCCCGAGGAGTACCAGGGCGGGACGTTCACCGTCTCCAATCTTGGAATGTACGGGATCGATGAGTTCCATGCGATCATCAACCCGCCCCAGGCCGGCATCCTCGGCCTCGGCGCCGCCGCGTCGCGGCCCGTGGCCCGCGACGGCTCGGTCGTCGTCGCCACGATGATGACCTGCACCCTCTCCGCCGACCACCGCGTCCTCGATGGCGCCGCCGGGGCACGGTTCCTCTCGGCCTTCAAGGCGCTGATCGAAAGGCCGGTGACGATGATCCTTTGACGCTCCGCCACGACCAGGCGACAGTTCAGGAAATCCGGGCGCCGTCTTCAGAATATCAAATTCGAATTTCAATACGTATTTCGATCAACAGCTTGATCCTAGGGACGGCGGTGAGATTTGGCCGCATGGGGCGAGCCGATCTCGGCCCGCCCCTGCTCGCGGCTCGAACCGTGAGCTACTCCGGAGTCTGACGCAGATACTCGTCGATCGAGCGGGCCGCCTTGCGGCCGGCGGCCATTGCCAGGATCACCGTGGCCGCGCCGGTGACGATGTCACCCGCCGCGAACACCCCGGGCTTCGAGGTCCGCAACGTCTCCGGATCGGCGGCGATGTAGCCCTTGCGGTTGACCTGGAGGTCGGGGGTCGTCGACTGGACCAGCGGGTTGGCGCTGGTGCCCAGCGCGATGACGGCCATCTGGATCGGCAGCTCGAACTCCGAGCCCGGCACCGGGGATGACGACCGCCGGCCCGAGGCGTCCGGCTCGCCCAGTTCCATCTTGGTGCACCGGACCGTTGTGAGCCGGCCCTGGTCGTCGCCCAGGAACTCGATCGGGTTGGTCAGGCAGAGGAACTGGATCCCCTCTTCCTTCGCGTGCTTGGCCTCCTCGAGGCGCGCGGGCATCTCCGCCTCGGAGCGGCGGTAGATCAGATAGCTGGTCCGCGCCCGAGCCGGCAGGCGGTGCGGACCGAGTCCATGGCGGTGTTGCCGCCGCCGACGACCGCGATATCCTTGCCGTGGCAGTCGAAGACCGGCTCGTCGAATGACTCGTCGTAGGCCTTCATCAGGTTGACGCGGGTCAGGAACTCGTTGGCCGAGTAGACCCCGTTGAGGTACTCGCCCGGCACGCCGAGGAACTTGGGCAGCCCCGCGCCAGTCGCGATCAGGACGGCGTCGTAGCCTTCCTCGGTCATCAGCTCATCGATCGTGACCGTCTTGCCGATGACAACGTTGGTCTGAAAGTCGACGCCCATCTGCCGCAGGCCGTTGACCTCATGGCGGACGATCTCCTTGGGGAGGCGGAATTCAGGGATGCCGTAGATCAGCACGCCGCCGATCTCGTGGAGGGCCTCGAAGACGGTGGCCTCGTGCCCCCAGCGCACCAGGTCGCCCGCGGCGCTGAGGCCCGACGGGCCGCTGCCCACGATGGCGACCTTCTTGCCGGTGGCCGGGGCACGCTCGGGCAGGCCGAACTGGCTGTGCTCGCGCTCGTAGTCGGCCACGAAGCGTTCGAGGTAGCCGATCCCCAGTGGCTCGAACTTGTTGCCCAGGATGCAGCAAGCCTCGCACTGGGTCTCCTGGGGGCAAACCCGCCCGGTGATCGCCGGCAGGACGTTGTCCTCGCGGATCTTGGCCGCCGCTCCCAGGTAGTCCCCGGCCGTGACGAGCCGGACGAACTCGCGGATGTTGACGTTGACTGGGCAGCCCGACACGCAGTGGGGCTTGGCGCACTCCAGGCAGCGCAACGCTTCGGTCGTCGCGCCGACGATGGTCAGTCCCTTGTTGACCTCGGTGAACGTGTGCCGGCGTTCTTCGGCGGGTTGCTCCGGCATGTGCTGCCGGGGGATCTTCATCCGCTCCTTGGGCGACATCTTCTTTTCGCTCATGACACCTGCTCCTCGGGGGACCGGACCTCGGGATGGACAGCTTCGAGCCGGCACAACTCGCGGGCCTCCTGCACACACTCCTCAGGATGCTCGCGGAAATCCCGCAACTCTTCCGCTTCGCGTTCGACATACATCCGGTTGCGTTGGATGAGGATGTTGAAGTCCACCGTATGGGCGTCGAACTCGGGGCCATCGACGCAGGCGAACTTCGCCCCCTCCGAGGTGATGATCCGACAGCCCCCGCACATGCCGGTCCCGTCGACCATCAGCGAGTTGAGACTGACGATCGTGGGGATCCGGTGCGGGCGGGTGACCTCGGCCACCGCCTGCATCATCCGCGGCGGTCCGATCGCCAGGACGAGGTCGACCGGATCCCCGGCCGCGATCCGGTCCTTGAGCGGGTCGATCACCAGGCCTTTCTGGCCGTAGCTGCCGTCATCAGTGGTGATGAAGAGCTCGTCGCTGATCGCCCGGATCTCGGGCTCGAGGATGACGAGGTCCTTGGACCGACCCCCCAGGATGGAGATCACATGGTTACCGGCCTCGCGCATGGCCTTGGCCGTCGGATAAGCGATCGCCGCGCCGACACCGCCGCCGATGACCACGACCGTGCCAAAATCCTTGATGTGGGAGGGCATGCCCAGCGGACCGACCAGGTCGAGCACGACGTCGCCGGGGCCGAGCATGTTCAATAACTTGGTTGTCTTGCCGATCCCCTGGACGATCAGCGTGATCGTGCCGCGTTCGGGGTCCCCGTCGGCGATCGTCAGTGGAATCCGCTCACCGTGCGCGTGAACGCGCAGGATCACGAACTGCCCAGCCTGGCGTTTGCGCAATCCGCGGGGCCTCGATGACGAAGCGCTTGATGTCGGGGGCGAGGAACTCAGCCTCCACGATCCGAAACATTGAATGGCCTCTATGAACAAAGAACACAGCCACATCCGCGCGTCGGTCGGTCACCGACGACGACCACTCTCCCCACGCGGACTGTTTCATTTCGATTTTTTTAGTATA
Source organism: uncultured Planctomycetaceae bacterium (assembly GCA_963803395.1). Lineage (GTDB taxonomy): Bacteria > Planctomycetota > Planctomycetia > Isosphaerales > Isosphaeraceae > JAFANO01. The sequence goes on along the minus strand of CAWDND010000054.1, from coordinate 136,362 downwards.
CCGGACGTGCATGGGATCGTCAAGAATGCTGCAAGTAATGCCTTCTTGATAATTCGATAAGGAGGTCACCCACGAGGCGGTCCTCGAGCCCCACCGCCAGCGCACGCTCCGCTTGATGAGCGAGGCCGATGGCCCTGTCCTGCTGCTCCACGACACCACCGAGCTGGACTCCACCTCGCTGACCCTCGCTGACCTCGCTCACCGGACTCGGCCAGATCGGCCACGGCCGTGGCCGTGGCTACGAGTGCCACAACACGCTGACCGTCCATGCCCCTACCCGCACCGTGCTCGGGCTGGCCAACCAGATCCTCGCCCGCCGCGACACCGTCGGTAAGGGCGAGTCCCGCCAGGCCCGGCGCGAACGCGAGACCCGCGAGAGCCGGCTCTGGAAGCGGGGCAGCGAGGCGATCGGGCCGGCGCCCGAGGGCGCCCTGTGGGTCGACATCTGCGATCGAGGTGCCGATGTCTTTGAATATATCGCATGCAAACACAAATCTTCGGGTCACTCTATCGTGCGGTCCAAACACGACCGACTCTGCACGGTATTGATCGCCGGCGCCCCCTGCCGCCGCAAACTGCACGGGTACGCACGCCGGTTGGAGCCGCTGGGGGGCTGGTCTGTGCCGGTCGCGGCCCGTGACGGGCAGCCGGCGCGGCGGGCCAAGGTGCTGATCGCGGCCGAGGCGGTCGAGTTGGTGGCCCCGAAGCAGCCGCGGGGTGATCACGGCCCCGACCCGCTGCCGCTGAACGTGGTGGTCCTGCGGAGGTCGAGGCGCCCGAGGGGGCCGAGCCGCTGGAGTGGATCCTCCTGAGCAACCGGCCGGCGGGCGACCTCGCGGAGGCCGGCGAGATCGCCGACTGGTACGGGTCTCGGCCGATCGTGGAGGAGTTGCATAAGGAGATGAAGACGAGATGTGGCGTGGAGATGTTGCAGTTCACGACCGAGGCGGCGCTGCAGCCAATGATCGCGCTGTTGTCGGTGGTGGCCGTGTTCCTGCTGGGGCTGCGTGACGCCGCGCGGGATCCGGCGACGGCCGCTCAGCCGGCGACGCTATACGTCCCGGTGAGCTGCTCGGTGGTGCTTTGCGCTTGGCGGTACGGCGCGGTGCGTCCGGAGTGGACGGTGGGGGAGTTCTCTTTCGCGTTAGGTCGCTTGGGTGGACATCAGAACCGCAAGAATGGCCCGCCGCCCGGCTGGCTGGTGCTGTGTCGGGGCTGGACGCGCTTGCAGGCGATGGTCGACGGAGTGGAGGCCATGGGGCGGGCCCGGGCGCGAACCGCGGCGCCGGGAGAGCGACGGCTCTCGGTGCCGCCCTCCGAAGCAGGTAGGGACGCCGGGGTTACGTGAGGCATACTGCACATATGTCATAGGGGAACTTCAGGCTTTAGCCGTGGGGTTCATGACAAATGCTCTCTCTTCTTTTTTCCCGGGTGGTGCCTACGAGGGGGTTCTTCAGTGTCCCAGACGTGCCGCATGGGCGAATTCCTTAGGAGTTATGCAGTGGGTATTTTGGGTAATTTTCCTCGCCGAGAAATTGACGAGAAGTAAGGACTTACGTCGAGGTCATCTTGCCTAGAATACCAACTGCGTAACTCCTATTCCTGACAAATTGTCTTTTCCTTCTCTGCTGCCAGGCCGGCAGATTCCTCCACAAGAGGTTGTAGTTTTCGTGAAATCGCGTCGAGAAAAAGGTGGTGCTTGATGATGACTCGGTCAGTGTCACCGCGAGGCCGATCACGCGTATTCCCTGGGTGAGGGGGGCGGTTTGCCCCAGCAGAGGAGCAGAGGGGACGATGGGTTTCCCGCAATCCGAAACACTCCGACATGAACCTTCCTGACGAGATTGTCCTCCACGATACAACGACACGTGCCTCGGGTGTGAGCGGGGCCGAGTCGCTCAGGGAGGTTTTCGGCTGCGGACGCAGCCTCGTTTTTCCAGATCTCCGAGATTATTGACCCCACGGACGACTCGCCCAGCGTTCGAGCGTGTTGTCGTCCCTCCATCGATGTCGAGAGGACCCAATGTTCCACCAGGCTATCGTGATGGTTCCCACACGGCTGGCTTCACCGGAGGATCAGGGAGCGAAGCAGTTGCCGTTCCCCGAAACGGCCTCGCCCGAGCTTCCGAGGACGAAGGCCACCCCGACGTGGACCTTTTGCGATATCATCGATGAAACTCGAATACGGCTTGCCCTCAGGGGTTACCGTTGGGAGTGATCGCGGCCTCACCGGACGAGGCTCGAGGTCGAGAGGCGGTCAAGCGCCTCTATCCTGACAACAACGGAAACACCTCTCATGGCGGGTGAGCGACTGTCGACAGCATTCGGCGGTCCCTCATCCGTTCTTCTCGTTCGCTCTCCCACCACCGGCTCCTGATCAAGAGGGGGACGCGTCCATTTCATCGACCAAGATCTCCATGCGCAGGCTCGGTCGCCCCCGAGCCGTACATCCGGATGGAGATCTTGCGACGGGATGAGATCGACATCATTCGAGGTGCTCGAAAGCCGAGTCGTTGGGGAGAGATTTCTCTTGCCCGGGATTGGATAGCCTCCACGAGCTCATGAACACGTTTGAGATCGTCGAGTGGACACCCAATCCACGCCGGCGCACGACTCGCACACGCGCGGACAAGCCGCTTCCTCTGTCCCGACACCGAAGGGACCGGCGCCTAATTTGGCGATGTCGTCCCCCATCCGACCCCTCAGGATCAGAAGAGATCGGCGACACCCGGTCGGGCGCACAAACTCCACGTCGCACGCCACTTTCCCCTTGAAAAAATAGGGTTTAGGGAAGATACCCCTCTCACGTCCTGGCGCCGGTCAATCCTGTTACGGGTAATACCTCTCGTCGACGGCTCCCTCTCTCGCCCTTACTTTATCCGAGAGATTCCAAACTCGTTTGCTCGACCGGACGGAGGAAATCGGCGACAATGGAGGTATGTCTGCGACCGATCAAGGTCACTCACTCTGGTAGGCTGATCGCCCGACACGATGTCGTGTCCCCGGGTTTTCCGGAGTTCGACCGGCGTGATTCGATACTTCGAGACCCCTTGTCCCCATTGTCAGCATCCCCTCCGAGTCCGGATCGACTATCTCGGACGATGGGTGTGCTGCAATCATTGCAATCACACCTTCATTGCCCAGATTGAGGGCGACCCGCCTCCGCCTTCTCCAGCCCTGTTCACCGAGGAGACGGTCATGGATGTCGGGGGAGAGGGCGCGTCCGAAGAGGCCCCGATGGACGAAAATGCCGCGACATCTCGGCATCTCCGCGAGACCCTGGCCCGACTCGCCGAATCCCAGCGTCAGGTGAATGACCTGGCGGGGCAACTCGGCCGGGCCCGGGCGCAACTCCGGGACGACGCGTTGCTGCGGCACGAATTGGAGACGATCAGCGCCGAGCGCGACCGGCTTCGCGCCGGATGGCTGCATTCCGCCCCCTGCTCGCCGCGGCCGATTCCGATGAGGCCCCGGCACGCGACGAGGTGGCCGCCCGCTCGACCGATGACGGGTGCGCGGCGCACGCAGAGGTTGGCCATTCTTCTGGTTCCGATTCGGTCTCGGGAGGCGGCCGCGGCAGCGACGTCCCGGGCCGCTTTGAGGGTTCCCCTGCACCCTCGATGGGACAGGCTCGCTCGAGATTGTCCGAGTTCGAGATCCCCAGGTATCAGATCCTCGGCTTGCTCTCCGATGGGGCCATGGGCCGGGTCTACAAGGCGCGGCAGACGAGCCTCGACAGGATCGTCGCCCTCAAGGTCTTGAATCGCTCCCTGGCCCGGAATCCGGAGGCGCACGCGCGGTTCCTGCGCGAAGCCAAGCTGACCGCCCGACTCTCGCACCCCAACATCGTTCAGGTGATCGACGCCGGCATCGTGTCCGGCCTCCCCTACTTTGTGATGGAGTATGTCGAGGGCGAGTCGATTGAGGATCGCCTCGCCAGGCACCAGACGTTCGACGAGAAAACGGCCGTCGCGATCGTCCTGGAAGTCTCCGAGGCGCTGAGGCACACGCACCGCAGGGGGCTAGTCCACCGCGACATCAAGCCCGCCAACGTGATCCTTTCCGACGAGGGTTACGTCAAGCTCATCGACCTGGGTCTGGCCCGGCTGACCTCTGACAACGCGTGGACCTCGGCCGATACGGGCCTGGTCGTCGGCACCCCCGACTACATCAGTCCTGAGCAGGCGCGGGGGCAGACCGACGTAGACATCCGCAGCGACATCTACAGTTTGGGCGCGACCCTGTATCGGATGGTGACCGGCCGCCTCCCCTACGGCGGTGAGACTCCCACCGAGGCGCGACTCAAGCATCTCGACAAGGCCGTCCCGCTCATCCCTCCCGAGCAGATCAAGCCCGCGCTCTCCCCGGTGCTGTGTGTGGTGATCCAGCGGATGCTGACCAGGAATCGCGACGATCGCTACTGCGACCCCGACGACCTGATCCTTGACTTGCACCGCGTCCTTCAAGAGGATCGCCCGATCCTGATCGACCTCGATCTCGACGCCCAGCCGCCCCCAACCGATGACGATGTTTTCGCCACCATAGGAGCGATCGCGAGCGCGGAAGGGCCGCGAGACGGCGACACGCAAGGGGCCGAAGTGGAGGACTGACCGTGAAGATTGCCTAAAGGTCGAAGTCACGGAGATCAAGCCGCACGAGCCGCCGTTCCCGCCAGCGATCGCTCCGAGAATTGTCCGGCCCTGGGGAACCACGGCCAGAGGAACGAGCCTCGGACCAGGACCGTTGGAGTGAAGTTCGATGGAGTGGACCGACACGAAGTGCCGGCACCCTCGTGCCGTCTTGGAGGCATCGCGCAACAGGTCCACGGCAGGGGAGTGGCGACGACATCAAGCCGCACGTCCGCTCTCACAACAACCGGATCAAGGCGGTTGACTGACCGGCAATGCTCCATCGAGTCGCGAACCCGCAAGGGTCACGAGCCTCGGACGATCCTCACCCCCGGCAGTGCCTCGCGAAATCTCCCGATCCCCGCGTCGGTGACTCGGGTCTGGGTGAGATCGAGGATCCGGAGCCGGGTCAACCCCCGCAGGTGCGCCAGGCCGGCGTCGGTGACCTCGGTGCCCAGCAGTCCCAGCGCCTGGAGTTCGGCCAGTCCCTCCAGGTGGGCGAGGCCGCCATCGGAGACCTTGAGGCCGGAGAGGCTCAGCGTTCGGAGATGGGTCAACCCGGCCAGGTGGACCAGGCCGGCGTTTGTCACTCCGGTGCTGTCGAGGACCAGGGAGTCAATCCCGGCCGAGCCCTTCAGATGCTCCAGTCCGACATCGGTGATCCGAGTCCCGAAGAGGTCAAGGCTCTTGAGCTCCTTCAACCCGTCCAGGTGCTTCATCCCCTCATCGGTGACGTGGGTCAGCGAGAGATCGAGTCGCTGGACGCCGGTCAGTCCGTCCAGGGAGGCCAACTCGGCGTCGCCGACTTTGGCGCCAAAGAGGCAGATGCCCACCACCCGCCCGTCGACGTGCGTCCACTCCCGCTCGATCCTGCCGCCCAACTTCCGGATCTCGGCGATTGCCCGATCCGCTCGCGCGGCGCGGTCGCGCGTGATGCCGGCCGCGGCCAAGATCCCGCACACCAACGCCAGGAGCGGAACGCCTCGCTGCCAGCTCCGTGATGCCCTACCTTGAGAAATCGAAGACATCTCCCGCTCCCTTGCTCGCCTCTGGGAGTCATCGCCCCGTCGTTGAGGGCAGATTGAGCGATCCGACGCCGGTCTCCGCCACCCTTCGGGTGAGTTCCCAGGGGGTCGAGGACGGGACCGACTGGGCGTACATGACGATCTCATGCTCGCTGAGCGGCGCGATGCCGGCGTCGAAGCGGGCGTTGATCGTGTTGATGAACATCTTGGCCAGCAGTCCTTGGCCGATGGTCCCGAGATGTCGGATGTCGGCCAGGAAGAAGTCGTCGAGGCTGTTGCTCGGATGGGTCCGATCCAGGCGGTGCCCATCGACATAGATGGCGTCGCGTCCCATGAGGTTGGCCACCTTGATGGCCAAGTCGAGGTTGAAAACGGCGATCCTGCGGTTGCCCGCTGCAAGGGCCTTGATCTGGGCGTTATACCGACCGATTGCGGCGGTGAAGGCGTCGGCCAGCGCGGGGGAGGCGGCCGGTCCGGATCGGCCCGTCGAATTCAGGCAGGTTGCGGATGTCGGAGAGCGTTGCCAGGACGAGCTTGACCTCGGGGTCTGCGTCGAGGATCGTCGCCACCGCGAGGCGGTAATTCGCGAGGGCGCGGGGCAGGACCTCGGCCAGCGTCGCCGCGGGGTCGGGTGACTTCAGGGCGTTGATGAAGTCATTGCCCCCGGCATTGATCACGACCAGCTTGACCTCGCCGCGCGCCACCTGCGCGGCCAAGCCGGAATGCTGACCGGTCGCAATCAGGTCATCGGTCGTTGCGTCGCTCCGCGCCCAGTTGAAGGCGTAGCCCTGGTTTCGTGGCTCGCCACGGCTGGCGGTGCTGAAGCGGCCGAAATCGAGGCCGCGCGTCTCCGCAAGGATCTCCACCCAGTTCCGGGCCGTGGTCCGGTCGGGCGGATAGAACTGATACTCATCGGAATAACTATCACCAATGACCCCAATGCCCCCGTCCAGCCCGGCCTCGGCCGCCGAGAGCGGGACGAGCAACGACAAGACGAACACCAACCCCGAGCCACGAGTGCTCATGGTCACGATCCTCACAAACGCGCGTCTCACCCCCTGGACAGAGGGGTGAAACATCACGTACCCGCACCCTGCGGATCGTCCCGACCAACCCTCCCAGGATCAGCGACCCAAGCCGTTTCCCGGCGCTTCGGCTGCCAATCTCAGATGTGCCACTCACACAAGGATACGCCCCGTCGGCCCTTCTGTGACAGACGGCAATCCACCGAGTGGTATCGCGTTGACTGGGGAAAACGTTCCACCCATGAATCATGTCTTCAAGACGGCGTAATACCGATCTTATGAGGTGAACTCGTCGGGTGGGTCGGGCGCACCTGTCCCATCCGACAGAGAGAGGCCCTTGGCTCGTCGGATGTCCACCAATCGCCCTCAACTCGTTTCATCGAGTCGAGAGAGAGAAATCGGTGGGTTCTACAACGATGGATGGAATATGGCGCTCGGACCTCTCTGGTTTTCAGACTGGAGCACCTCGGGGATGATCGCGGCGGTCGTCGGCCTATTCACGATCCGGAGGAGCTCGCCCGTGTCCCGATGGCAGATGACGGTTCCTCGATTGCCCTCTGTCATCTAGCAACTGCCATCGGTGATCGAACAGCGATGAATGGGTCATGAATCAGCGCGAGGCCTGCGGCAGAGACGACGGCAGGCGGACCTGGAAGCGTGTCTCTCCCGCCTTCGAGGTTGCCCGGAGCGAGCCGTGGTGGCGGTTGGTCACGATCCGGTAGCTGATGTCGAGGCCCAGCCCCGTGCCCTGGCCGACCTCCTTGGTGGTGAAGAAGGGCTCGAAGATGTGGGGCAGGACCTCCGGGGGGATGCCCGGCCCGTTATCGATGATCTCGACCAGGACGGCGTCGTCCTCGCGTACCGAGCGGACCGTGAGCCGGCCCTTGCCGTTCAGGGCGTCGAGCGCGTTGTCGATCAGGTTGGTCCAGACCTGGTTCAGCTCGCCCGGATGCGCCACGAGGCGCGGGAGGTTCGGGTCGTACTGGCGATCGACCTCGATCCCTCCCTTGAGGCGGAAGGCAAACATCTTCAACGTGCTCTCCAGGCCGCGGTTCACGTCGATCTCCTGCACGCTGGCCTGGTCCATGTAGGAGTATTCCTTCATCGCCACGACGAGCTCGGCGATCCGGGTGGTGCTCTGCTCGACCTCGCCGGCGAGGTCGGCCATCCGGAGGGTCGTCTCCAGCCAGGTGATCGCCCCGGCGAGCGCGTCGCACCCCAGCCGACCGGCCAATCTCTCCAGGAGTTCGGTCGTGACGCCGGCGTCGACCAGGCTCGGCGCGAGCTGCCAGGCGTCGGCGATCTCGTGGTCTGCCAACCACCCGCCCAGCTCGTCCTCCCGGTCGCTCCGGATCAAGGGCGCCAGCGCCGGCCGCGTGGCTCGGCCCTCGACGAGCGTACGGCGGAGTTCGACGACGGCGTCTCGCTGAGGGTCCGAAAACCGGCAATCGTACCGGATCGCGAGCTCCTGGATCTGGTGGATCGAATCGTGGAGGTAACGCGCCGCGCGGCCCGCGGCGGCCGCGGGATTGTTCAGCTCGTGCGCCAGGCCGGCCGAGAGCTTCCCCAGTGCCGCCAGCTTCTCATGGCTGCGCATCTGCGACTCGACCTCCTGCGAGCGTCGGACCATGGCCGTCAGGACCGTCTCCGCTAGGGGCGAGCACTTCGCCACCAGGGAGCGGAACGTCTTCATGTCGATCTTCAGCACCCGCGCCGGCCCGGCGCGTGCCCGGAGGCGATCGCCGGCTTGCCGCTGAGCATGGAGATCTCGCCCGTGAACTGGCCCGGCTCGTGGATGGTGAGCAGCCGCTCCTCGCCGCCGACTTGCTTGGTGATCCGGATGCGCCCTTCCAGCAAGATATAGAAGCTGGAGGCGCCCTCTCCCTCGGCGAACAACCGCTGGCCGTTCTCCAGCTCGATCTCCTCGCCCAGCGGCCGGACTTCCTTCAGGACCTCGGCCGAGATCTTGGGGAAGAGCACCGGGTCTCTCGGGTCATGCAACATCTCAGCGCACCTGGCTCAGGTACTGGTGGATCATCTGGACGCAGATCGAACCCTCCCCCACGCCCGAGGCGACGCGCTTGACCGAGCCGTGGCGGGTGTCACCCGCGACGAAGACGCCGGGTACGCCGGTCTCCAGCAAGAAGGGGTCGCGATCGAGCGTCCAGCCGCGCGGCCGCTTCCCATCCCGGATCAGGTCGCGCCCCGAGAGGACGAACCCGTGCTCGTCGAGCGGGACGACGTTCTTGAGCCAGGCGGTCCGCGGCACCGCGCCAATGAAGATGAACAGCGCCGTCGCCGGGACGGTCCGCCGCTCGCCCGTCTCATGATCGAGCAGGAAGAGCGCCTCCAGCCGGGTCTCTCCCAGCGCCTCGGCGACGGTGCAGCAGGTCTGGACGTGGATGTTGGGCATCGCCCGGAGCTGGTCGACCAGGTATTGCGACATGGTCTGCGAGAGTGCCTCGCCGCGCACCAGCATGGTCACGCTCCGGGCGTACTGCGAGAAGTGCATGGCGGACTGGCCGGCCGAGTTGGCGCCGCCGACGATGTAGACGTCCTGGTCGCGGCAGGCGAGCGATTCGGTCATCGCGGCTCCATAGTAGACGCCCGCGCACGGAGCCGGTCCAGTCCGGGCACGTCGAGTCGTGCGCCAGGACAGCCCGGTGGCGATGAGCACCGCGTGACAGCTCACCTCGCCGCCGTCACGGAGCGTGACGACGCGGTACGGCCCGCGAACCTCCAGGCCGATCACCTCCTGCGGCGCCAGGATCTCGACGCCGAACCGCCGGGCCTGTGTCACGGCACGGCGGGCCAGGTCGGCGCCGCTGAGGCCGGAAGGGAAGCCGAGGTAATTCTCGATCCGCGAGCTCATGCCCGCCTGCCCGCCGGGCGCCTCGCGCTCGATCAGGACCGTCTTCAGGCCCTCGGAGGCCCCGTAGACCGCCGCCGCCAGGCCGGCGGGGCCGCCGCCGCACGATGACCAGGTCGTAGAACGAGGTCTCGGCGTGAGTCCGCAGGCCGATCCGCTCGGCGAGCCCTCGATCGTCGGCGCGAGCAGGATCGAGCCATCCGGCAGGAGTACGAGCGGGAGCCTCGAGGGGTCCACTCCGGCCGCGTCCAGCAGCCGCGACCCCTCGGCATTCGACTCGCTCGCTTCCACGTCGATCCACCCGTAGGGGACCTGATTGCGCGCCGAGGAAATCCTTGATGGCGTGGGAGTAAGGCGACCAGCGGTGCCCAACAACGCGGAGACCCTCGAACGGCGGGTGGTAAGAGGCTTGCCAGTCGTCCAGCAGGTCGTCGAGCACCGGGTACAGGTTCTGCTCGGGCGGGTCCCAGGGCTTGAGCAGGTAGTAGTCCACATGCACGGCGTTGATCGCCTGGATGGCCGCAGTCGTATCGGCGTAGGCGGTCAGGAGCACGCGCTTCGTCTGGGGAAATAGCTTCAGTGCCCGCTCCAGGAACTCGACTCCCGAGAGATGTGGCATCCGCTGATCGACCAGGAGCAGCGCCACCGACTCGTTACGCAGTTGCAACTGTTTCAAGGTCTCCAGCGCCGACGTGCCGGAATCGGCGCGGAGGACGCGGTAAGCCCCTCCGTACTTGCGGCGGAGGTCGCGCTCAACCGCGCGGAGCACTTCCGAATCATCATCGACCGCCAGGAGCGCGGGCTTGGCCATGGTTCCATCCTCTGCGACCGGATTTCGGCGCGGCCATCCAGTTTACTCGGAACCCTCGTACTTCCTCAACGCTCAAGCCGGGTTCCGGGGGGATGCGCGGTGGGCGTCACGAAAGTTGGTGGAAAATTTGTACAGTCAGCCGGCTCCTGTGCATGCCGTCCTTAACCAAAGCCGCCATCAGGTTTTGCGACAAGGCAATCGGGCTCAATTCTGGAGCCGAGTTGCATGACAAAATGAGCACTGCTCCTTGAAAAGGGCTCCGAGCCCAGCCTGCGAGGCTTTTCTCCGAGAATTCGTGCGTAGTGAACATCCGATCCACCAACTAACGTGACGCTCACCGGGGGATGCGGTGATGCTGCTCGCTTGCCGTCATGAACCTCTGATTGCAAACAGCTTGTGGCAATGGGCCCGCAGGGCGGCCCCGGAGCTTAGGTGCGACTCGGGTAAGCTCTTACCGGAGATTAGCCGAAAGCCCACACGCTTGAGCGGTGGGATGAAGGCGTGTGGTCTGAGTTGAAAACAAGCAACACCCTAGAAAACAGGCCATCATTTCTAGATGATGGTCCTTGGCTCTTTGAAAACTCGACGTCGCCGGTTCCGGCCAGAAACCTCGCGAGGGATGCGACCAAGTCCTTGGCCGGGTCAAACGTTGAAGGAACAGAAAGCTTTGGGGTTGCGAGAACCAAGCTCCCCTCCCAGGTTGCTGCTCAGACAGTCGGGAGACTGCCTGGTCAGATCCGTACCGGAGGGCCTACGGAAACGGGAGACTTCGGTCTCAAAACGCTCAAAGAGACAGTGTCAGACCAGGTACGCCTGGCAGTTGTCGCTGAACTGAGAATCCCACTCCCTTCAGGGGTGGGAGTGTCAAATCCTGCAGGTCCGTTTGCTCCGGCAGTTCCAGAGTTTCCTGGCCTGAGAGGCTGTGAATTTTTCGTCATTTGTATACTAAACAGCCTTAATAGGCCGATTTGGAAAAGCTGGCTGCATCAGACATTACGCCGAAATGGTGTTCCGGCGTATCAGTATACTTTTGACGAAAAATTCACAGCCTCTGAGGGGACGGGCCGGCGTCAGTCCCTCGGCGTCCCCGGGCCACCCGGCTTCCGGTCCATGCTGATGTGATACCGGCGACCCGGCGGGACGTTACGGTGGACGATGTCCGAGAGGGTCGTCGTCGCCTCGACGATCTTCCGGCCCGGTACGGTGAAGGTCAGGTCGTTATAGATGTTCTCGGCGAGCAGTGGGTTGGTCAAGGCCTGCGAGAAGGCGTCGACGCCGACGAGCCTCCCGATGAGCGACGGCAAGGCCGAGTTCGGCCGGTCGTCCTCGGCGAAGATCCCCGGGTAATACTCGACCCGGTCCACATCTCCGTAGAGGGCCTCCAGCCCCTGCTGGACTCTCGAGTCCCCGGAGATCTGGTCGAAGCTTGTGACTTTCGGGAACTTGCAGAGCACTCGGTATTCGTTATAAGTGTCGAGCTTCGCCAGCCGTCCCAGAGCGATGCTGTCGGCCTCGACCTCCAGCAACCAGTCCGGCGTGTTGAAGAGGCCGATCCTCCCGGCTGGCTGGCGCGATGCGTCCTCGAACAGCCTCCCGAGGCCGGCGTCGATCACCACGCCGTTGTTGTAGAGCGTCTTGAAGAGCGGGACGTCCTTGCCGTTGATCCGGTATGAGTCGGGGACGAGACCGTGCCAGCGGTAGAGCAGGTTGAATTCAATCGCCATCCAGTTCTGTCGGTACCACCGCTGACCCTCGAAGGCGGCCGGCTGCACGCGAAACTTGAAGTGGTAGGGGGTGATGTGGTTGATGTACTCTTCGATCACAATCTTCATCAGGAGGACGATCAGGACGTTCCGGGCCGTCTGGAAGAGCCGCTCGTCGTCCGTGAGGCCCGCCTCGCGCTTCAGGACATCGCAGATCCGGTTATGTTCCCGCAAGAAGAGCACGTTCATCGCGAGGAACCCGGCCGCCGAATTGACCCGGTCGCCCCCCATCGCAAAGAGGTTCTCGTCCAGCGGCTGGCGCCCATCCGCTGCTCCAGGCAGTGCATGATGGCCACAATCGGCAGCTTCTCGAACTCGGGGTCGGCCACTCCCTTCCGGGAGTTGCCGTCCTTGAAGTAAAAGGGCGGAAATTCCTCGCCGTTGAGAACCTGGCTCTTGAGCTTCCCGTCGACGTGCGAGCGCAGGATGTGCGCGTGTTCGGGCCGCAGGCCGTAGAGGTTGTTGAGGTCGATGTCGTGGTTCGAGGTGTTCTTGAGCGGGTCGCGGTAGTCGGTGCGGAGGAAGCCGTCGGTGAACCACTGGGCGAAGTAGGGGAACAGGATCGTCGACTTTGACGACTTTTGCATCTCGCCTTCGGGCCGCTTGAAGAGCTTGACGACCTCCTCGACTGGGGGGAGCCCGTCGAGGTTCCGGGGCGGTAGGTGTCGCCCGCTGAAGGTCCGGTCGGTCAACGACTCCCAGGAGGTGTAGGGGGACTTCGTGCTCAGGGCGTAGGGGCGGGGCTTGACCTTGTTAATGGCGAGGTTGATCAGGAGCCGGTTGACGGAGTCCCGAAGAGGCCCGATGCCTTGGATGGGTCCCCAGATTAGACGCTTGAAGTGCGTCAGCAGGAAGAATTCCAGGCGATTCCCGAGCCCGTCACGCGTCTCGCTGCGTTGCCCCATCCGACGCCCCCACTTCTGTAGCGACGGCGGGGAGACCCCCGATAAGCCCCGGCCTCCCCGCCGCCGGGCAGTTTAACAGGGCGGCCATCGGATCACAAGGGTGATTCCTTTCTTAAACAGGGCTGTTTCATGCTCAGTTTGGGGTTGACAGGACTTCAAGTGACTTCTGCGGATGGCACACGTAGTATCGCGTCGTGGCCGCGGCGCTGTTGTGTTTCAGACGCTGGAACAAGACAACGATGATGTTCCTCAAGATGGCCATCGTCTCCGGCGCCGCATCTCTTTCTAATCCGGCTGGCGTCCTCGCGGAGCGTCCCGTCGCGCCCAGCTCATCTTCAATTCCCCCGAGCGTCACACACTCGAGCGTCGCCATCATGCTCCCACCATCAGCCTGAAGGCCGCGCTCGCCGACTCCTGGAGGGCCAAGAACTGGACGATCCAGTCCCATGTCGCCCACCCCGCCGGGCCGCGGAAGCATCGGTGATCGACGGCCGGCCGCGACCCCGCCGGGTCGCGGCCGGCATCTGATGACCTCCGGCTGTCGAGATCCTTCCGAGTGCAAGGAAGGGATCGGGGCTCGAGGGCGCTCGCCGCTCGCCTTGAATTTATAATGCTTTATAGAGAAATAAAGGCAACTAGGTGGGCGCTGTGCCGGCCTGGCTGAGGTGGCGGCTCAGCCCACAGGAACGAGTTGTGCGATCGCCTCCTGGATTTGCTTCATCTTGACAGGCTTGGCGAGCACGATCACGCGGTCGTCGGCGGGAAGTTGCTCGCGGATCGCGAGTTGCCTGGGGCCGAGAAGGACGAGCGAGGCCAACGGGTGACCGTCCTTCCGGGCCTTGTCGTGCATGTCGAGGAAGGCACCGACGGCCTCCGAGCCGAGACCGTCGGTGTCGAAGATGACGACGTCGGGGATCGTCTCGCGGTAGCGCTCGGCCGCGCGCCCGGCGTCGCCGACGAGGGAGACGCGGTAGCCCATCTTCGAGAGGCTTTTGCGGAATACCTCCTGGATCTTACTCTGACTCTCGACGCAGAGCACCTGCTTGGGCGGAGCGACCGGGATCTCGAAGGCCTCGGCAGACTCCTCGGCCCTCAACTTGGGCGCGGACTCAGTCAAGGGCTCAGCCTTGGTCTGAGTCTTGGGCGTTTCCTTTGGCTCCTCCTCGTGCTCCCGCGGGAGGAATAACTGCACCTTGTTGAAATCGATCGCCTCGTCCTCGTCCGACACGGCGGATGTCGCACCCTTGGCGGAGGCGCCGATCGCCTTTCGCACCGTGAATTTCTCGAGGTCGTCGATGACGTCCTCGATCCGCTGGAGCGCGCGCGGACAGGTCGACCTTCATCATCTTCTCGATGATCCGCGTCAGCTCGGGATCGGGCGCGTAACGCTGCGCGCTCAGCGGCTTGATCGCGCCGAAGCTCCGCTTGAGCATCTTCTGGAGCATGTCCTTCGTCTCGGTCTCCGGCATCGCGGGTTGGCCGGTGAGCATCTGGTAGAAGACGCAACCCAGGAAGAAGATGTCGGAACGGAAATCCCCCTTCTGGCTGCCGCAGGTCGCGCTCCAGCGCCGAGTAATCGACGGTCCTCGGGTTGATGCTCGCGGCCTTCTTCTCGTCCCCCTCGATCGTCGCGAGGCCGAAGTCCACGAGCTTGGCCACGCCGCTGGTCGAGACCAGGATGTTTGTCCCCTTGATATCGCGGTGTGTCACGCCGTTGTCGAACGAGTACTTCAAGCCCCGCGCCAGCCCGATCATCATCGGGACCGCCGCCATCTCGTCGATGTGCACGCGGATCTTGAGCAGTTCGCGGAGGTTCGACCCCTCGACATACTCCATAATCATATAGTAGTGTTTATATTCATCGCCGTAATCGAGGATCTGGACGATGTTGGGGTGGCGGAGCCTCATGCCCGCCTCGGCTTCCTTGTTGAAGCGCTGGATGAAGCCGGGCTCGGAGACGAAGCGGCGGCGGAGCACCTTGACGGCGACAGGCTGACCGCCCCAGAGCCGCTGTCCCCGATAGACGCGCGCGAAGGTCCCCTCGGCGAGGTGGAACAGGACCTTGCAACCGCCCAGGACGAAGCCGCTCCGCTCCCCTTTCTTCATTCGCTCGATTTGCCAGCTCGTCATGAACCCTTTGCGCAGCAACGTCCGGACGATGGCTTCCAGTGTCCCGTCCTCGGCATCGGAACGCGCCTCGGAGGCTTGTTCGCGTGTGATCAAACCCAGCAAGGTCGCGTGTTCGAGGAGGAGCTGCGGGTCGAGTTCGGGCATAGGAGAGTGTTCCTGATCAAACCGAAAGGAGGCGCAGCTTGGAGAAAGCCCGCAATATCCGGAAGGGACGCTCAATCTTATCATTCCCATCCACGGTCGCAACTCCCGATACGGGACGAGGGGCTTGTGGACATGTGGTGACTCAGACGCATCTTGGGAAGTTTGGGCTCGCCGGGGGCGACGGGTCTCTCCCGCAGGGCGCGGCGCTGTCCCCGGCGGGAGGCACGATCGTTCCGGGAAGCGTCTCAGGTGTCGGCCTCCACCAGGTCTCGACCAGGCTCCGGCACTAGCATTCCATGCTCCGGGGCCGGAGCGATGACTCCCGTTGCGTCGCGACCCCGGGCTCGATCTAAGCTAGGGAGCCAGAAGTTCTTGCACGAAAGGCCTTCGGCTCATGGGCCCAAATCGATGACCGACCGGACCTGGTGCTGGCCCAACCTCTTACAGCCAAACCACTTAAGCGACCTGTCAGGCGGGGTGGCACCGATTTAGGCCCATGAGCCAGGCCTTCATAGGTCCTCAATGTCCTGCGAAAATCGACGGGCTTGTCCGGCGATTCTTGAACAGACTATTGGCAACCTACTTGTGCCTCAGTGCGAGGCTGGCGGAGAGGGACCATCCCGCAAGCGGTCGCTCGGACCGCTCAGGACCGACTCCGAGCCTGCCAGGAACGGGGCCATGAGGGTGAGTGGGACGGGGATGTCAATCGGTTCGGGTTACGAGCACCTCGCGGGCCGGCGACTCGAAGGCTCGGGAGAGAGGTCGCCGGACACAATCCGGCATTTCACAAACCCTCTCGTAGCCGTTCACAGGTCGGGACAGGGAAAAACAAGGGGTTCTAGAACACCTGACAACCGTAAGACGCATGTTTTACTGTTGTCGTTGGATGCAAGATCCCTTGTTTTCAAGGGTTCCAGGGTGTGAACGGCTACACCCTCTCCACCTTCCACAAGATATGTGGCTCATGGGCCCAAATCAGTGACTTCCCCATTGACTTTCGCAGATCGTCGAAAACCATTCTCTCGGCCATGCACCCCGATCCTGAGGAGTTCATGCGATGGATTTCCCCATCAATGATCTAATGGATGAAAATGCTTGTTATCAATTCCTCATCGACATCTTTCATCCCCAGGGCTTGCACTGTCCCCGCTGTCAGACCCAAGAAGGACTTCAAATTCAAAACTATTATCGTGAACCAATACTCAATTATCGATGTACTCAATGCCGCCGGGTCTTCAATGCCTGGACGGGCACCCTCTTCCAGGGGACCCACTGGCGGCCCACGCAGATGGTCCTCATCCTGCGCGGTTTTACTCCGGGGGTGTCCACCGCCCAGTTGGCCCGGGAACTCTCATGTAGCCGAAGGCCTCTCTTGGATCTTAGACACAAATTCCAAGCACAAGCACAATCCAATTTGGATCGAAAACCCTTGGAGGACGATCATGTCGAAGCCGACGAAATGTATCAAAACGCCGGAGAAAAAGGAGTCCCACACGAGGACCCGGAGGATCCGCCCCGGTGTCGGGCCAACAAGATCAAGGGGCACGGGACGATGGAAAACGACCGTCCTCCCGTGGTCGGGATCGTCGGCCGAGAGTCTGGGACGGTGCGGCTGGAGGTCGTGGCGCATTCGGATCAGGAGACATTGGAAGCATTTGTAGATAAGACAACAAAATCGCAGGCCATGGTATACACGGATGAATGGAGTGGTTACGACCACGTTCCGGTACTCGGTCGCGGCCACGCCACGGTGTGTCACACTCCGGGGAAACGGGAGTGGGCGCGTGATGACGATGGTGACGGGGTACGCGAGGTTCATAACAATAGGGTGCAACCCGTTTGGCTGCAACGCCCGTGTGATCGTAAGCCCTTGAACTGATGCGAGAAAGCACCTGTCCCAGAGATCGTGCCCTGCCCGGTGGTGCATTCGATGGGCCATTATTCGCCGTCAGGCGCTGAAATGTGAGGCTCAGGGGACTTATCCTGGCCGCTGAACATGTCCCAAACGGGAACGGTCAGGAGTCGGTCCCCATGAGCGATCCTCAGAGTAATCCCCCCGTCGCGGGCTGTCCACCGACGGTCGAGGATCTGCAATGCCAGATCCACGAGCGGCTCGACGCGATCATCGCGTACTGCTTGAATGACCATGGGCCCGCCTCTTTCCTCGACTTCGAGACGGCCCTGCTGGGGCTCCTGCGGTCGCTGGGATGCTTGCTGATCCAGCTCTTCCTCCGGGCACGCCATGATCGGCTCGACCCCGCCGCCTGGAAGGCCCGCGGCTATCGCGTGGCGGACCCCGCCGCCGAACGGACCCTCAAGACCTGTTGCGGGCCGGTCACCTCTGTCCGGGCGTTCCTCGTGCCGCGGCAGGGCGGTGGGCCCGGCGCATCCCCTGGACGTGGCCCTGGGCCTGACGCGCGACGCCTTCAGCCCCCTGGTGATCGGCTGGTTCTGCCGCTTGGCCACCCGGATGAGCTTCCGGGTCGCCAGCGAGCTCGGAGGGATGTTCCTGGGGGCGGCGCCGCCGGGTTCGGCGATCGAGGAGTGGGTCCTGGGACTGGCCCGGCCCGCTTATGTCTACCTGAGCGAAGGTCCCCTGCCCGAGCAAGAGGGGGAGGTCCTGGTCATTGAGATCGACGGCAAGGCGGCTCCCACGGCCACACCGCAGGAACTGGACCGGCGCCGTGGCCCGCGGGCCCATCACCGACCGGGCTGTCGGTGTCAGCGGCATCGGGGACGGGCGAAACGATCGCGTCGGGGTCGGAAGAAGCGACGGAAGAAGGGGGACAAGAGCAAGAACGGTCGGAGCGTCACCTTGGTGGTGATGTATACGCTGCGGCGAGGTGAGGAGGGTCGGCTGCACGGCCCGCTCAACAAGAAGGTGTTCGGGACCTTCGGCTCGCGGCGCTCGGCGCTGGAGTGGGCGCGGGCGCAGGCGACGCGCCGCGGCTTCCCCCCCGGGACCGCCAAGACGGTGCAGGTCGTGGTCGATGGCGAGACGTGCCTGGAGCAACGTCTCCGGCGGCTGTTCCGCGGCGCGATCCTGACGCTGGACATCCGGCATGCGCAGGAGAAGCTCTGGGAGGTGGGTCGGCTCTTCCACCGCGAGGGGAGCGCCGAGTTGACGTGCTGGGTCGAGGAGTTGGAAGAGCTACTCTACAAAGGGCATGTGCGGGCGTTACTGCGACGGTTGGAACAGGAGCTGAGGAGGATCACCCGCGCGGCCCCGGGACGAAGGAGAAACGAGCGGTCCTGAAAAAGGTCATCGGCTACCTGGAGGCCCGTGTGAAGCTGATGGACTATGGCCGGTTGCGGAGGGAGGACCTGGTGATCGCCACGGGTGTGGTGGAAGGCGCGGCGCGGTACGTCGTCGGCGAGAGGTTGGATAACAGTGGGATGAGGTGGATCGAGGAGCGGGCCGAGGCGGTGTTACTGCTGAGGTGCATCGAGGTCAACGGTGACTGGGAGGCCTTCATGAGATGGAGCCAGGAGCGGCGCAACCAAGAACTTGAGCTTGGACAGGTGGTTCAGATCCGGAGCAAGAAGCCCATCCAACTCCCTGAGGCAGCATGAGAACCATAGACTTGCAGCCAAACGGTCTGCACCCATAACAATACGACCGAGGGATTGTGGACTGGGGCACGGAACTTTTTGCGGAGCTTCCGTGGAGTCAGTAAGGGGTTCCTGGGCCAGTACATGGCCATGTTCGAATGGTCATATAACATGAAGGAGGCGACCAAAGCCGTTCTGCGGGCGATCCTGAGAATCAAGGTCGCTACTGATTTGGGCCCATGAGCCAAAACTTCAAAGGATGCACGCAGGACCCGGAAGGCGTCGGTCTCCCGATCAAGCACGGCCCCGGACACGACCGATCTGAACTAGGGTCATGATCGCTCACTGTCCGAGGTTTCCTTCGCATGGCTCTGCCCGGTGCCGCCCGACCCGACCCGCACCGCGACCCGATGGGTCCGTTCTTGCATTATCTGATGGCGGAATGCGGTGTCTCGCCGAACACGCTGGCGGCCTATCGTGCCGACCTCGCGGTTCATCCGGTGGCGCAAGTCGCACGCTCCCGGCGCTCTGGCGTCACTCGACGTGGCGGTCTTGACCGGCTACGTCGAGTACCTGAGCGCGTGCGGGCTGGCACCCAGTAGCATCGGCCGCCACCTCGCCAGCCTGTCCACGTTCTTCCGGTTCCTGATCTTCGAGGGCCGCCTCTCGGACAATGTGGCGAAGCTACTGGTCGCGCCGGCCGTCTGGGATCGCCTGCCGACGGTGCTCGGCCCTCCGGCCGTCGATCGCCTGCTGAGCGCCCAAGCCCCGAGACCCGCCTGGGCCGGCGCGACCGGGCGGCACTCGAGACGTTGTATGCGACCGGCTGCCGCGCCTCGGAGGTGGTCGGGCTGAGACCGGCCGACCTCGACCTGAAAGCGGGCCTGGCGCGGTGCGTCGGCAAGGGAGACAAGGAGCGGATCGTCCCGCTCGGCTCGCGGGCGCGCGACGGCCCTGGCAGTCTACCTTGGCGAACGATCGCCCCGCGCTGCTCGCGCGGCGGCCCGAGACAACGGCCGTGCTCGTCTCGCGAAACGGCGGCCCCTGTCGCGGGTCAGCCTCTGGCGGATCGTGAAGATCCACGCCCGCGCCGCCGGGCTCCGCGCCAACGTCAGCCCGCACACCCTCCGGCACAGCTTCGCCACCCACCTCCTGGCCGGTGGCGCCGACCTCCGCGCCGTCCAGGAAATGCTCGGTCATGCCTCGATTGCCACGACCCAGGTCTATACTCGCGTCGAGTTGAGCCGACTTCGTGAGGTCCACAGCAAGTTCCACCCCCGTTCGTGACCCGGATCACTCCGCTTCCCTCCTCGAGCGATGATGTCCCTCGGCCGACGGCCACAGTCATTCATTCCGGGCCATCGCGGGAAGGGGGTCGATCTGCGATGGCACCGCCTTCAAGGGTGGACCCGGGAGCATCTCCTGGGGGAATTGCTGGCTGATCTTACCATGGACCACGCTGCGATAGCTCATCGGGTCGGTCCCCTTCGGGCTGGCGATGCCGATCCCGACGCAAGTTCGACGGCATGATCCGAACGATCTTCCGATCCTGATCGCCCAGCAGCGCGACGCGGACCGGGCCGATCATCACCGTCTCGTTCCAGTGGCAGCGACTGGCCGTGCCATCGGGCAGGTAGAGCATGACTTCCGGAAGGCCCGCGTTGCGGAGCCCCGTCCAGATTTCCGTGATGAGTTCCGCCATGATGTTCGCTTCAATCCCGCAGTTCTGAAGAGAGACCGGCTCGTCGCCAGGCCACCCTGCGATCAGAGCCGGAGCCCTGGCATCACGATCATCGAGGTCCAACCCACCCTCGCCCGGAAGGAGATGGAGCGATCACTCCGTCCCTCCGCTGCCCTCGGATAAGGGCCCTTGGTGTGGGGACCACTGAGGAAAGTCTAGGGCACTCTCTCAAGGACCGGCTCGAATTGTCCAAATCCGGAGGCGGGCCGCGGTCACCTCACGGAATCGGTGCCTGCGGAGACCGACGGTCCGAGGATTCTTCCCCGGCAACGTCTCGTGCGACGGCTGCGCCGGGGAATGAGGTTTCCCGATGCCGGACCGGAGAGGACAATCGGGGATAGGGCAACGGCTCCGGAATTCTGGCCCCAGGTGGTGTCCCAGAATCGTTGCATGGCAGGCAATAATCTACTGCGTAATAAGGACTTGTAACCTCGACCGCCGATCAAGGCAAGGTCTCTTGCTTGCAAGAGGTTATGGCGATCTTGCAACGATTCTAGGACACGACCTGGGCAACCAACAGTCGTGATACCGATGCAAGTTGAGGCGTTCTGCGGGGCACCGCCAGTTCTGGTTTTTCCGCGTTGTTGCCGGATGCCAGGGCGCAAAGTTCCACAACAATGCCCACTCCCGGCAGTGCAACCGGCACGCCTCCCGCGAGCTGTGCAGGTGTGGACCGTGGTCGAAGGAGCGGTTCATCCCTCGCATCTGGCGGTCGAGCATGTGGCTCGTGCGGTGGCCCTCGGGATGACGGTACGCGAGCGACCAGGGGTCACGCTTACTGCACAGGTCCAGGACGTTCTCCAGGACAATCCCCGTGAGATGTTGACTCGCCCATTGCCGAAGCGATCGGAACCGTGCGCAAAACTGCGGCGGTCGGGCGGTGATCCGCCTCCCAGACCCGCCGGGACACGTCCGCGAACACCTCCTTCAAGTGCTTGGCTCGGTCCCGGACCTTGAGCCACGCGTGCAAGAAGCAGAGCAGAATGACGACCTTCGGGAACAGGGCCTTCCAGGCCGCTTGCGTCCCCTTCCAGCCGTCGGTGTTGACGGTTTCCGGTGCGTACTTGGGGGCGATGTCGCGGGCCTCGTCTCGGAAGACTTCGGAGGCGGCCTTCAGGTCGTCGGTCCCTGCCGCTTCCGCGGGCTCCGCTCCCAAGCCGCATCCGTCAGCGACGGTGGTGGCAAGAGAGGTCTTCTGCCCGTCGCGCGGCTGACGATGCTCGTCGGCCCAGAGGTGCTGGGGCAACTCCGCCTGACGGACGGTGGTCCCCACGACGCTGAAGCGGCCCAGCCCGCACTCCAGGCGATACCAGAACATCGGGTCGTTGCCGAAGACGTGGGCCAAGGCCCAGAACGGGACGCCGAACTTGCGCAAAAACAGGGGGCCTTCGACCTCTCCGGTGCGCGGTCATGGAGGGCATGAGGAACGACGGCCGGATGCTGTAAGCGGTCTGGTCCTTCAGGAGGACGTGCCGGATCCTGATGCCTTGCTTGGCCGACACGCGGTGGCCCATCAGTTGATCGCCGATTTCCGCGGCCGGAAAATCCCCCACAATCTCGAGAGCATCTTCTCCTGATCCTCCCAAAAATCCGCCGTCTACAGTTGTCAGGGCGTGGGTGAATTTCCGCTGATCGGCCGCCCAGCGGCACCGTTATAAGAGAGTACATTCTTGGAAATGTTTGGGGATTGCGCATCGCCACGGCCTATTTTCCGCTGTTGACCGCATTAACCCCCTGCTCGGTCCGGTAATGATCAACCAAAATAAATGCGATCTGGCCAGGGCCTTGAGGAGAAATTCACCCACCCCCATGGTCACACCAACCCGCCAGCTGCTGGCCTCCCATGGAGACGGGACGGATCGAGAACGCTGTTTCTTCCGGGGTTGCACGCTATTATAGCGTCGTTATCTTGTATGTAAAAATGATCTAGCATCTGTCTCGGTGTGGGTGAATTTCCGGCCGCGGAAATCGGCGTTGATAGCCCTTGAAGTTGCGAGGGTCCACCGCCTCTCCCTCGGGCGGAGGCCGAGCGGCGGTCAGGGTGATGTCTCCAGCAGCCGAGGGCATCGACGTAATCCTCGGCGCACTCCGGGACGAGAAGTCGTCTCCGCTCACGATGCCGACCCCGACCGAGGAATCTGCTCCTGAAAAAGAGGCCACCCCGGCCAGGGAGGTTGACCTGGTGCTCTCGGTCCCCGATTGCGTCGCGGCGTGGTGCCGAGGGCGGACGATCCCTCCCGGCGAGGGAACACCCCCCCCTGCGCGCATGGCCACGGCCCGAGCAACCGGCCGAGGTCGTACCGGCGCTGATCGCCACCGCCTTCGTGGTCGGAAGGGCGTTGCCGCTCGTCCGTGTCACGCGTCGGCCCCCGGTCGTTCAGCTCGATACGAAACGGCGGGTCGGCGATGAGGGATGCAAACGATAAGACATTCAGGGCGCGTTGTCTCCTCTCCCAGGAGGGGAGGGTCGTGGAGGGGGCGGCCCGGTGCAAGGGACTCGGCGAACACAGGGCGCGTCATCACTCGCCCGAAGTGGAGGAGATCCCCGAACGCGATCCGCCTCGGAGTCGCGGGTCGCACGTTCGTCAGGACGTTCGCGACGACATACTGACCCACCGCGCGACCCGTCGTCAGCCCCTCGGTATTGTCGAACGAGTAATGAATCCCGCCATAGATCCGGCTCATTCCGGCCTCGTCGGCCGCCGCCGCGAAGCTCGTGAACGAGCGAGTGACTCCGGGCAACCCGTCCGAGCCGATTGTGAAGTGGACGTTCGGCCCGAAGGTCGAGTTTAACACCACTTCCGCTGCGCCGCTGAACGTACTGTGGCCCGAGATATACGAGGGGAAGTTCGGTGTGGTCAGCAGGGGAGTCCAGTTCGAGTCGGTTTGCTGGATGGCCGTGATCGGCCTCCAGACGTTGTACGCGTACTTGGCGTCCCAGGTCGCGATGCCCGCGTCGGCCAAGGCGATGTCGAGCTGGGCGAAGAGGTGGGCATCCCGCACTAGCGAGCCATGACGTTGGAGCGCCACCTGCTCGGCGATCTCGTTCCAGTGGCCGGGGGGGGTGGACGTCCCCGCGCCATCGGACCAGAAGAAGGCGATCTGCGTCTGCTCGGAGGTGCGAGTGGTGCTGTTCTTGCTGCCCAGGCGTTCGACCTCATTGAGCGCCGCGGCATAATCGGAACTGGTCAGCGCCGGAGGGTTGGAGGGCCGGAACTGCGAACCACTGACGAGGGCAAACGGGGTGACCTGGGGCCATTGCGGCAAGAGGGCCTTCGCGAAGGCGGGAGGAGTCGGCTGCCATTTCCCAAGGGCCGTCCCCGGGACGTAGGTGACTTTCGTATCGGCGCCGTCGTTGTTCCGCCAGGCGATGATCTGCTGGGCGGCCGCTTGGCCCACCGCGATCCCCGCGGCCCGCGATCGACCGGGATGAAGCCCCGCCAGCGAGGCCGCCAACTCGGCGTCGAACGTGGAGGATTGCTTGGGATAGAGGTACGTCAAGACGTCGTGCGCCGCTTGGGCGGCCGCCGCATCGGGCGAGGCGCCGGTGGGGGGCGTCATCGAGGCGTGGTATTCCTGATACATCGGATCAATCGCGTTCACGGCGTTGAAAACCGCCACCTGGACCATCGCCAGGTTCCGCGCCGCCACGGGAGGGGACGTGCCGTCGGTCCGGATCGCTTGCAGCGCCGCAGCGTTCCAGGCGATGACGAGGTTGCCGCACGTGACGGTCAGGCCGGCCGTCGCTTGCCGACCAGTGGGGGTGATCGCGCGGGCTTGGAGCGTCGTCTGGCCAATCCCGAGATGGAGGTTGAAGTGGTAATCGCCACGCGCATTCGGCCTTCGTCCGGAGCGAGAAATGATGACCGGTCGCGGGCGCGATCTTGACCATGCGCCGGGCGCGGTCTGGCCGCTGACATTCATCCGGGTTTGGTACACCACGCCGTTGTGCGCGGGATCGGAGGAAGGGTCGAGGTTGAGAGTGAGGGGCAGTGGCGTCAGGGAAATCGACGCCGGAGTGGTGTGCTCCCGCGCGACATCGGTCGCGAGGCCACTTGACAGCAACGATCGCGTCTCGAGGTTTTCGATGTGAAGAGGGAAACGTCTCATAATCGCTCCGAGGGTTTTCGATGAAACTCCTTGGGGATTTCTCCTCCTCACATGGAATCATGTCATCGAGATCTTTGAAAAGCTCTGTCTCCCAGAAATTGCGTTATCAAGTTAGGTAATCGGCGTAATCACCCTTCCTTCTCGACGATTTTTTCCTGGCGCTCGCCAGTTGGTGCGCGACAAGAGGAAGGCTGCACAAGATAGAGAAACGATTTTCCGGGGAGATTTCGCTCCAGGGTAGTGACTTTCGCTGTTCAATCGGTAAAAACACGCACGATGGACCCCCATAGTACCAGTTATGGAGATACACCGTGCGTGACACCAACGACCTCCAGACTACCATCACCCTCGGCCCCGTCAATTGCGTCGGTCAGACGCTCTCACTCGAACTGGGGTTGCAGATGGCCTTGCCCATGCCCAATCAAGACGAGCATCTCCCCGACCAGATCGAGGCGTTCGTCCATCAAGGCGGTCTCGAAATCGAGCGCCGGCTCTTCCAAGCCTTCGTCGAGAAGGCCGACCAAGAACTGGTCCTCCAGCGGCGGCAGGGCAAAGGCGGCGCCGGCATCCGGCTTCGGGGGACACGACCCTTCACCTTCAAGACGACCTTTGGCGAGGTCACCGTTCAGCGGTCGCGAATCGAGCACAAGATGGATGGCACGATGGAGGTGCCGTCGGTGACCGCCTGGAACACGTCGCACCAACTCCACATCACCCAGAATCTCCGGGACGCGGTCTGTGATCAGATGAGCGATCAATCCACGGAGAAGAGCCGCGCCGACCTCTGTCAGTACGCTGGGGACGAGAGTCTGTTGGGGCGGAGCACGATCATCGACATCGTGCATCAGGAGGGCGAGCAACTGATCGTTGCGCAACGCCCGCGTGCCCGGGCGATCCTGGACGGCGCGTCGGAGGCTCAGTTGGCCTTGCTCGGTCCTGCCGCGGCCGACCCCGACGCCATGACAGGGTTGGTCGATGACGACCCGCCGTGGGACGACTCGGAGGAAGCCCAGGCCGAGTGGGAACAGACTCAGGCCGAGTGGATTGCGACGGGCTTTCCCGGGTGTGAGCCGGCGTTCCCGACGGCCAAGGATGAACCGCGCGCCGTGGACGAGGGCTTCGTGATCGTCGAGCCCGATGAGGTCAAGACCAAGGCCCAACCATCGACCGGCCGCAAGGAGGTGTGGACGTACACGGCGGTGGTGCTGGTGAGCGGGTTGCGGTATGCGCTGGCGGAAGCCACGCCGGAGGGCCTGTGGTTGCAAGTCTCGGCGCTGCTGCTGGAGTTGGGAGTCCTCAGCGGCGAGCGTCGGTTGCTGGTCCTGGGCGACGGTGCCACATGGATCCGAACGTGGTTCGAGAGCCTGGGGATTTCTCTCAAAGCGATGATCTTGTGCTGGTGGCATCTTCGGAAACGCTGTTATGAGCAGATGAGTTCGGCGGGGGGCCCCAAGGAACGTCGCCGCGCGTTCGAGAAGGAACTCCTGGGGCAGTTGTGGGAAGGGAAGGTGGATACCGCGATCGCCCTTCTGAGAGGGACATTGGAGTGGGTCAGGAACCCCGCGGCGGTCGAGGAGTTGATCGCGTACCTGGAGAAGCGGCGTGCGTACATCCCCGACTACCAGCAACGGCAACAGGCGGGGTTATGGATCGCGAGCACCCGGGTGGAGAAATACAACGACTGGGCGGTGTCGGCACGTTGCAAGCACCAGGGGATGAGTTGGTCGCCCCAAGGGGTGCTGGCCTTGGCCGCGCTGGAAGCCGCGCGACGCAACGGTGAACTCGACGATTGGCGTCGGGATCGTGCGCTGCCCGAGCGAGCGTTGCCAGAACCGATTCGCAAGGCCGCTTGATCGCGGTATCGGCGCACCAACTGGCGAGCGCTCAGGGATTTTTCGGTTTGGTGGAATCGTTCATTCTGCGCGACTCGACCCGGAAATATCCCGCTCGCGGCCCGACCTGGACCGCGAGCCGACTCGGACCTGCCCGAGGTCCGGCGGCCACGACCCTTCTGCCGCGTTGCGGTTGGGCGACTTTCGCCGCTTATCACTCGGCGGGATGGTGACCAGCATCGGCAAGCAGATGCAGGGCTTCGCCTGCCTATGGCTACAGCCGCAAGCACCAACGGCTGGCGCCCAGTCGCTTGGCCTCGCTGGGCATGGCGGTGCTGTCGGCGAGGCATGGGATCGACCGTCCCGATGGCTCACCTCGGGCGGCGCAACACGCCTCGCCGGTTCGCCTGCCAGGTTCTCCCGGTGTCGACCTCCATCGCGGTCAGCCAGCCTCCGCCATAGCAGTATGTGTCGATGCACTTGAGGTAGCCCAGGTCGAGGATCTCGCCGCTCTTCTGTGAGCTGTGCCCGGTGATGACCGTCTTGCCCGAGACATGAGGGCCGGGGGTCACGTCCCGGAGCGACTCCCAGCGCAGGACCGGAGCCGACTGCTCGTCCATCGGTAAGTTGGGGTCATAGTTCGCATGGACGAAGATGTGGGTGTGGGTCTCGTGAGAGTCACGACAGTCTTCGAGGAATGCAATATGGTCATCCGGGATGAGGTCGATGATCCGGCCGGGGCCATAGGAGTCGAGCGTGGCGGCGCCGCCCATCCCGAGGAGCGAGGATGTCGAGCGGCGCCCCGCCGAACCTCGAGGAGGATCTGGTCGTGGTTGCCCAGCAAGGGGATCAACTGGCACCGCTTGCTCAGGCGGATGAGGAGTTCGAGGACTCCCCGGCTATCCGGCCCTCGGTTGATGTAGTCGCCCAGGGTGACGACGACGGCCTCGGGATCGGGGTCGATCGTGTCGATCAGCGCGGCCAGGGCCAGCGAGCAGCCGTGAACGTCACCGATGGCGATGGTGCGAGGAGGCATGGCGATCTGCAGAGTTGGGGCCTTCGAAGGGATCGGCTCGGGCCGACGGTTCGGCCTGGCCACGATGTCGGAGTCAACGCGCGTGGGCGGTCACCGCAACTTCGCCCGGCTCAGCCAGGTACTCGGCCTCCAGGTGGTAATAGTCCACCGCCCCGACGTCGATGGCCCTGCCGAATCCCAGCCGTGCACCCTTCTTGACCAGCGCCTCCAGCGCCGCATGCGCGCCATGTGCGCCTCGAACGCGGCGATCTGGTCTGTCTTTTTGTCGCTCAGCTCCTGCTGGGCCTCCAGCACGAGGCGCGACCAGGCGTAGACCAGGTAGGGGTCGGACCTCGCTTGCCGGTAGAAGACCCAGCTCTCCTCGAACTGCTTGAGGGCCGCCCTGTAGCGAGCCTCGGCCAGCGCTGGGAGGACCGATGGATCACCCGGGGCGTCCGGGGCGAGCGAGGTGCCCATGAGGAAAAGGCCGAGAATCAAGCCCGGACGACGATGCGGGTGGGACATGATCGCCTCCATGGCGGTGCCATCGAGGAGACCTTCTCCTCTGGACACGACGCCGGAGTTTTCGTTGATTGTCATTTCCCCCTTGTAATCGGGCCAAGTTGAATAGTGTCCAGTGCGCCTAGAATGTTAATAGTGATTCGAGTCTCCTCTCACTTCGGCTTCGAGGCCTCGCATCGCACCAGGGACGCCCTGTCCTTATTCAGTTGCCAGAATTTCCGAGGCCCCAACCATGGACGCCGCGGAGCCGGAAGTCTCGCCGTCACCGGCCGACTCGGCAAGCACCGGTGATATCGTCTGCTCTCTTGCCGCATCTCTCAGGCCCGTTTCTCCGAGCACAAGGGCTCCCCGCTGTACCGCACCACCTGCCCGAGGACCAGGTCCTCTCGATCCTGCACCACATCGCCGAGGGCTGCGGCGTCCTCAAGGGCGCGCCTGGTCAAAGTCCATCCCGAGACCGTCAGCCATTACAGCCGCCTTGCGGGCGAGCACGCCCGGAACGCCCACGACGAATAGGTCGCGCGCTCGCCCGAGACCCGCGAGGTCCAGGGAGGAGCAGTGGTCGTTCGTCGCCAAGAATGGGTGGTCCCCCTTTTTTCGGTCCTTCCCGACCGATCCGCAGGACGGCTCGCGCTGCCGACCCGATGGTTAGACATAAAACAAGCGAGGTTGAGCAATTGACATAAGGCTGTCAGCGGATCCGATCCCCCTATTTTTTAGGAGAAGACGATCCTAGAGAATTCGGACCGGAGTGTCATTTTCGTGTGAGCGCTCTTCCGAATTTCTTCGATTCGTTTCACCACGGATTTTCAAGGGTCTGAGGCACTGTCAGTACCGTGTCAATTGCTCGACCTCGCTTGTTTTCAACGGCCCGACAAACGGCTAGAATGCCGAAGTTTTTTGAAGATGCTGCCAGTTGTTTCCAGGAAAGGATTTGCGCTGACAGATTTTACGCAAGTGTAGGCCTGTTAACAACATACGGCATCTCGATTTTCGTCGGCTTCTAGCCCTGTGTCGGGTCGTTGCTTGTTTTAGGGTTAGAGAGAGGGAGGTCCACGCGCATCCCTTTCTGACAGGGCTGAGGGATCGGATCAGGTCCGAAGACCGTTGCTCCGCCCACATCCCCCCCGCCCCCCCTGAATATTATCGGACAGGAGTGGCGTTGCGTCCCGCAAACTGTCGTGGACGCACCGCGGAGGGACGAGTGGAAGGGGGGCTTCGGAAAAAAAATTAAGGAAGTTTCTTCACTTGGTCGTCCTGTTGATGGTGTGCCGCAAGCGTCGCGCGCATGGTTCAATGCTGTCGTGTGGGAGCGAGTCGCGGCGGCTGGCGAGGCGATTCGGAGTCTGGCGCCCAGTTGTGGGAACCACCATGCCGGAAGAAATCATAGATCCTGGTCTGCTCGAACAGACGAAGAACCAGATCCGCAAGCTGGTGGCCGAGATCGCCGATCTGGCTGAGTCGGATATTCAACCGGCCGAGTTCTACGTCGAGTTCCTCAACCGTGCGGTGGCCGCCGTGGCGGCGTCCGGCGGCGCGTTCTGGATGCTCGACGGGCGTGGCAGTCTCAAGCTCCAGCACCAATTGGAGTTCCGGCTTACCGGCCTGCTCGATGGCCGGGCCAACACGGCGCCCCACGATGCGCTCCTGGGGTGCATGATCCAGGCCTCGCAGCCGCAGATCATCCCGCCGGGTGCGACGATCGAGGGGTTCCCGAACGCGGGCAACTCGACGCCGTTCGCGCTGATCGTCGCGCCGCTGACGGTGGACAAGCAGGTGGTCGGGCTGATCGAGATCCTGATGGACGCGACCCGCCGCGCGGCGACGCAGAAGAGCACGCTCCGCTTCGTCGGCGACCTCTGCGACCTGGCGGGCAACTACCTGAAGAACCGCCAGATGCGGCAGATGATGTCGCAGCAGCGGCTCTGGAACCAGCTCGAAGGTTTCACGCACCAGATCCACGGCTCGCTCGACTTGAAGGAGACGGCGTACGCCGTCGCCAACGACGGCAAGCGGTTGGTCGGCTGCGACCGGCTGAGCGTCGCGCTGAAGATCGGCGGGCGGGTGATGGTCGAGGCGGTCAGCGGCCAGGAGGTCGTCGAGCAGCGGGCCAACCTGATCCGCGAGTTGACCCGGCTCTGCAAGGTCGTCCTCCGCTCGGGCGAGGATCTGGTCTACACGGGCAACACTGAGGGCTTTTCCCCCGACATCCGCGACGCGCTGGAGTTGTACGTCGACGAGTCGGGTTCGAAGGTCGTCATCATCACGCTCCTGCATAAGCCCGAGACCGACCTGGACAACAAGAACAAGGAGCGGGTCCCGTTCGGCTGCCTGATCGCCGAGCAGATCGGTGACGAGATGGCGCCGACCGACGTGCACGCCCGGACCGAGGTCGTGTCGCGGCACGCCTCGACGGCGCTCTGGAACGCGCAGGAGCACGACAAGATCTTCCTCTTGCCGATGCTCAAGGCGATGGGCTCGCCCTGGCGGTTCTTCCGGGGTCGGACCCTGGCCAAGATCGTGGCGGTCCTGCTGGCGATCGTCGGCGTGATCGCGATCCTGGCGTTCGTCCCGTAGAAGCTCACGATCGAGGGGCGGGGCTCGCTCCTGCCCGAGAACCGGCAGAACACCTACGCGCCGGTGGCGGGGATCGTCACCACTGTCAACGTCGAGCATGGCGACAGGGTCAAGAAGGGGGATGTGCTCGTCAAGGTCGAAAGCCGCGAATTGGAGAAGGAGCTCAAGCGGCTGATCGCCGAGCGCGACGCCGCGCAGACGCAGGTGGTCCACCTGACCAATCAGGTCCAGAAGGCCGTCTCCCACCCCGAGGAGTATAGCCAGCTCCAGGGCCAGTTGTCAGAGGCCAAGATCAAGGCCAAGGGCTCCCAGGAACAGATCGAGACCATCCAGGAACAGCTGGAGTCGATGGAAGTCCGCACGCCGCAGGATGGGATCGTCACGACATGGGAGGTCCGCAAGAACCTGTTGAGCCGCCCGGTCGAGATCGGTCAGGAACTGGTCTCCGTCGCTGCCCTCACGGGTGAGTGGGTCCTCGAAGTCGAGGTCCCCGATGACGACATGGGCCCGGTTCTCGAAGCCAAGAGCAAGCTCGGACAAGGAGATCCGGCAAGGGAAGAGGAAACCGTCCGACACGCTCTCGGCCTACTTCGTCACGGCGACCGACCCCGAGCACCGTTACAACGGTTATGTGCGGCGGATCGCCTCGAAGGCCGAGACCGTGGAGAACAAGCACGTCGTCAAGGTGACCGTCGGGTTCAGCGACAAGGTCCGCAACGACTTCCTGTCGCGGAACCAGGCGCTCCGGCCCGGTGCCGAGGTCCGTGCCCGGATCGATTGCGGTAAGGCCCGCCTGGCCTACGTCCTGCTCCGCGACGTCATCCACGTGTTCTACGAGACCGTCCTATTCCGCTGGCCGTTCCTGACGTCTTGATCTCCATCACGAAGGGGTGCGAGGCTCGATCTCCCTCGGTCAGGTTTCAAAGCTCCGAATTTGAGAAGGAAAATTCGGGATGGCCTCGTCCCTTCGTGGCGAACGCCCCCCTCATTCGATCGCCTCGGAGGATCGTCATGTTTCTCTCGAAGAAAGCCGCCGCGCTGGCCGTGGGCTTCATCGCCACGCTGTCCGTCGCGACGGTCGCTCAGAATCCCCACCCAGTTGCGCGGTCCGCCGAGACGCTGGTCATCGAGGATGCCACGGTCGATTGGATCGAGAAGTCCGACGTCGCGGCACTCCGCGAGGGGGTGATCGACCGTATGGAGCTCCAGATCGGGATGCCAGTGCAAGCGAGCAAGCCGATCGGCTACCTCCACTCCGAGATCGCCGAGCTGACGGTCCGCAAGGCCGAGTTGGCGGTCAAGAACGTCGCCACCGAGGAGAAGGCCCAGGCGCAGCAAGAGCTGGCGCTGACGGTCGTCGCCACCAACAAGCGGCTCAACGAGCGCCGGCCCGGCCTCGTCTCGAACGAGGAGCATGCGCAAGGCCGAGGCCGAGGTGAAGGTCGCCACCGCGATGATCAACGAGGCCGTCGAGAAGCGCGAGATGGACCGGGCCGAAGATGGCCCTGGCACGGCGGTCGCTGGACGAACACACAATCACGGCCCCGTTCGACGGGATCGTCATCGAACGGATGAAAAACCCCGGCGAGAGCGTGCGGGCCAACGAGGCAGTTGTCCGTCTGGGCAACTTGAGCAAGCTCCGTGCCTTCGCCTACATCCCGGTCGATTATGCCTACCGCGTGAAGGAGGGGCAGATCGTCGAGATCCAGCCCCGGATCACCGGCGTCCGGGCGCGAACCTTCCGATCGAGCAGAAGCGGTTCCGCGGCAAGATCACCTTCGTCGATCCCCAAATCCAGCCCGTTGCCGAGACGGCGGTCCGGATCTACGCCGAGTTCGATAACAAAGATCTCGAGCTCCGCCCCGGTCTCAAGGCCACGCTCACCATCTACCTGAACTCCGAGGGCGGCGCGGCCGTACCGGCAACCCCACCGTGCGGCGCGCGCATCGCGCTGCCGCCGCCTTGAGCGTGAACGCCCGCCGGGCGTGACGGTCTCGACGGGGCCGACGACGCGGGTCCCTCGAACCTGCGAACGACCATGACTCCGACGATGGGTCCGATTCCCGCATCACTCCGTCTTGAGCCGAGGGCCGACGACCGATGAGTTCCGCTCCTTCCCTGGCACCCGCCATGCCCCTGGGGCAGGCCGCCGAGCACCTCAAGGTCAAGCTCCGGCCCGACCTGATCGTCCAGCCGCAGTTCTACGAGGGGATGACGCACTACGTCATCAAGGACCCGATCGCGCTGAAATACTTCCGCTTCAAGATCGAGGAATATTTCCTGCTCCAGCAGCTCGACGGCAAGAACACCCTCCAGGACGTGAAGCGTGCCTTCGAGCGGAAGTATCGCCCGCAGACGATCTCGATCGAGGACCTGACCCGGTTCGCCGCCCAGCTCCACGAGGCGGGCCTGGCGCAGATCGACAGCCCCGAGCAGGCGCAGGTCCTGATCCGCCGCCGCCGCAAGAACCGCTGGAAGAAGGTCTGGCAGTTCCTCGCCAACATCCTCTACATCAAGATCCCGATCATCGACCCCGAGCGGCTGCTGACGGGGATGTATCCCTACTTCCGCTGGATCTTCACCCCCTACTTCATCACCTTCAGCGTCGGCATGATGCTCGCGGCGATCACGCTGGTCGTCAGCCAGTGGAGCACGTTCCACGACAAGCTGCCCGACTTCCAGAGCTTCTTCAACTGGCGGACGATCTTCTACTTCTGGATCAGCCTGGCGATCGTCAAGGTCATCCACGAGTTCGGCCACGGGCTGACCGCCAAGCACTTCGGCGGCGAGGTCCACGAGATGGGGATGCTCTTCCTCGTCCTCACGCCGGCCCTCTACTGCGACGTGACCGATAGCTGGCTCCTGCCCAACAAGTGGAAGCGGATCTGGATCTCGGCGGCGGGGATCTACGTCGAGTGCTTCCTGGCGAGCATCGCCACCTTCGTCTGGTGGAACACCGAGCAGGGGCTCTCAACAGCCTGTGCGCTGGCGACGATGTTCATCTGCTCGGTCAACACGATCCTGTTCAACGCCAACCCGCTGCTGCGGTACGACGGCTATTACGTGATGGCCGACTGGCTGGAGATCCCCAACCTCCGGATCAAGAGCACGCAGTTCTTCGCCTACCTGTTCCAGGAGAAGGTGCTCGGGCTGGAAGTGCCGGTGCAGAGCTACATGCCCCGGTCGCGGCGGTTCCTGTTCGTCACCTACGCGATCGCCAGCTACCTCTATCGCTGGGTGGTGACGTTCAGCATCCTGTTCTTCCTCTACCAGTTCCTCCAGCCGTACAAGCTGCGGATCGATCAGCGCGATGATGGCGATCGGCTCGCTGGTCCCCCTGGTCGGGATGCCGGTCTACCAGATGTTCAAGTTCGTTCGCACGCCCGGGAGGATGCGCAAGGTGAAAAAGGCACGCGCGGCCGGCTTCGCGCGGTGGCCGTCGTGCCATCGTCGCCGGAATCCTCTTGATCCCGACGCCGCTCCGGGTCCAGGGGACGCTGGTCCTGACGGCGGCCAAGCCGACCGAGATCTATGCCGAGGTTCCCGGCCGGCTCGTCGACGCTGAAGGTCCGCGACGGCGACTGGGTCAAGAAGGACACGATGCTGGCCATCCTCTCCAACCCGGAGAAGCTGCGCGAGCGGATGCAGCTCCAGGAGCAGCACGACGTCAACTTCGTCAAGGCGCAGTGGTTCGGAGCCAGCCCCGACCGCGACAGCCGCGCCAGTCGAGGCAGCACGAGCAGATGGCCAACGACCTCGAGCCGGCCATCGAGAAGGTCGTCGAGCAGATCGGCAAGCTCATTCTGGTCGCCCCGCACGACGGCCAGGCGATGGGCGTGCCCCACCCCGAGACCGTCGGCCAGTATCTCAAGCCGGGCAAGCCGTTCTGCGAGGTCGGCGATCCCCACAAGCTCGAGGCGCACCTGATCCTCGACCAGTCCGACATCGACCTGGTCAAGCCGAACAAGCATGGCCTGGGTCAAGATCTACGGCGACTCCGAGGTCACGTTCAAGAGCAACGTCTCCGAGGTCGCCAAGCGGAACCGCGAGGAGATCCCCCCCGAGCTGTCGAACATCGCCGGCGGCGAGATCGCGACCAAGCAGGACCCCAAGACCGGCCAGCCCAAGCCGCTGAGCGCCGTCTACGAGGTCATCATCCCGCTCGACAACCCGAGCTGATCCTCCAGCCCGGCCACCGCGGCTTCGCCAAGATCGACGGCGGCACCCACACGCTCGGCTGGTGGCTCTGGCGGCTGATCACCAAGACCTTCCACTTCACCCTCTGAGGCCCTCGGCCCCGATCGCTGGAGCACGGACCCTGACTCGCCGCTCTCCTCGAAGAACCCTCCTCGGTCCGTCGGACTGGCCTGGAATTTTTTATATTACTGATGGATGATGCGCTTTATTATTAATATTTGTTAATAAAGTTAGACGTGTCGCCCAGGTGCGTTGCATCACCGGACTGTGGAATCCGCATGAGAAGCAACACCGGTGGGACGCCGATGGCGTCGCCGTCTCGGCGATGCGGATCATCGCTCCAGGCACCCTCTCACATCGAGCTTCCCGGCTCGGGCAGCGTTGTTTCTGGACTGGCCAATAAGCCTCATCCAATCCTTGGCGATCTGCTCCTCGTGCAGGAGCAACTGCTCTCTTCTGCAAGGGTCCTGAAGGGCGGGGCCGGGGCGCAGCGAGACCTTGGATATCCCAGACCGACGCGACAACTCGCACGACAGCCCTCATAAGGGTGGACGCGGCAATACGAACCGGCTGGCCGAGTTCCCCGTGCGGGGGCACGCCGGCCGCTTGTGGTGACACTCTCGACTGACGTCGCGAGTGGATCAATCTTTGAAGATCTGAGTGCCATCCTTGAGGAGGTTGTGGAAATTCAGTTCCCGGTGTTCTTCTTGGTGGTCGTCTTAGCGTTTTGAGTGCCGTTCCCGAGAGATGTCGGGGCCGTCGCCTGAATCGGGATGGGGATTGTCGGGGCCGTCGACGACAAGGGTATCGCGAGCGGGAGGGTTGTCTGGCTCGCATCCGGGGCAGGAGTGCCGGTACTTGTATCACCGTTGCCAGTGTTGGATGTTGTCAGGGGCGTGAGTTTCCCCGCTGGGGTCGGTGTACCGATCGGGGTGCTGTTGGCGTGTTGCGCAATCTTGTTGGCGAGAGCAAGGAACGCTTGGGTGTCAGATGGCGGGCTCTGGCCGCTGGTGGTGGCACTACTCTGTACCGAAGCCGTCAGCGGCTGGCCCGGTTGATTCTGGCCGATGGTTCCGCTGTTCGGCAGCGGGGTCGTGCCCTTCGCCGGTGGGGTGGAAATCGAGGTTGCACTGTTGGTGTCGGCACTCGCCTGGATCGTCGTCGGAGGTGGGCTGGTGGCCTGTCCAGTGCCGTTGCCGGTACTACTCGGCGGCATCGTGGAGAGTGTGGGGTCATTGGTCGTCGGCGGCGGGACGCTCGTCGGGACGGGAGTGGTCTTGGGACTGGAGCCTGCCGACGCGTTCGTGATGACGCTCGGGCTCGTCGGGCCCCCCGAGCTGAAGAGAGCGTAGACCGGGAGTTGTCGGAGGATGCT
The DNA here is from genome assembly GCA_963803395.1 of uncultured Planctomycetaceae bacterium. Taxonomy (GTDB): domain Bacteria; phylum Planctomycetota; class Planctomycetia; order Isosphaerales; family Isosphaeraceae; genus JAFANO01. The sequence continues at coordinate 100,141 of CAWDND010000054.1, read as the reverse complement.
ATCCACCCCCGGGACGAGGCGGTTGACCTTGAACCGAGCCGGTGAGATGTTGCGATACTTCAAGAACGCACCCTTGGGGACGAACTGGTAATTTGGCAGAATGTGTTGCAGTTCGGTGAAGTCGCGTTTCGCGGTCGGATCGACGAGGAAGCTATTGGCCGAGGATCGCTGACGGTCGTTCACGACGAACGCATCGGGCGTGGGCAGCAGGGTATGCGCCAGCACCTTGAATTCGTCGATCGAGACCGAGCCGTTCAACTGGCCGTCAGCGGCATAGTCGAAGAAGTTGAAGCGGCGCTGGAGGACGTCGGGTTGGTCGGGCGACTCGAAGGCCGACGTGGTGCTGTTGCCGGCAATTCGTGCAGTCCCGCCCAGGAGCCGGGCCATCGCTCCGGCCTCGGGCATGCCGATCTTCGACGAGTTATCCACGAAGTCCTGAAGCTCCTGCGCAGAGATCAGGCCATTCTTGTTTGCGTCGATGATAGGGAAGACTTTGTTGTCGATCAGATATTGCAGCGCAATCTCCCCTTCGATCGCGGCGATGGCGTTGCTGACACTGATCCGCGAGTATGACCGGAACTGTGTGCTCCCGAACAGGTAGGGCGGCGTCGAACTGCCCAACTGGTCGTTCCTGTCGGTGGCTGGGACGGCGGTCCACTGGAGAATCGCGTTGATCCCGTCGGGATTATTGTAGGCCGAGAGGTCCTTCAGCGCGTGCGGCCCGAAGTTTAGAGAGCGGACGCCGACCGGCTGGGTCAAGTAGGCATCCGTTGTGACGCCCGTCACGTTGAGCTTCGTCCAGTAATCGAGCGCCGAGCTGACCAGCGCGTACGCCCCGGTGACCATGGCCGCCGAGAGCGAGGTGCCCGAGTCCTGGAAGGTGAGGTGCTCGTTGATGTCGTTGGTAGTAGTAGTAGTGTCGGTGGCGGTAGTCACGAAGATCCGCCTCCGGAACGTGGGGATGTCGAGCGCCGGGGCGGCGAAGTCGGTGGTGAAGTTGCGGTTGGCCGCGGCGAGGATCCGGTCGCTGAAGATCCCATTGATAATATCGCCCGCAGTCAGTGCTCCGATCTCACCAGTACCGATGGCGGTGGTTGTGGTGCCGGCTGTGCCCGCTGTGCCGGCTGTGCCGCCGAACGCCCCACCGAGGAGGAAAGGCGTGATCGAGCCGACCGCCACGCCGCTCGGTGGATTGTTCGGCGTCGCGTTTGGGCCAGTCGCGAAGGGGAAAGGATACGTCCCCGTCACCGAGATGACCTCGTTGAGGATGGCCGGAAATGCCATCCCATTGACGTCACCGCCCGTCGGGTTGCCGATGTTGTTGGCGCCGCCACCCTGCGAGTTCCCATTCGTCCCGGTGCTGGTTGTACCAGTGACGCTGACACCCGAGAGGAACGGGCGCCGAACTGGCCCGCAGGGATAATCGGCGCGATACCCAGGCTCCGGTACTTTTTTAGCTGGTTTTTAAAGGCGATCACGATCTGCGGGTAGCGCCGGAAGGCCGACCCCTCGCTGTCGAAGGTCTCGGTGGTGCCGAAGCCGAACATCGCGGCGATCACTCGGTCAGTCTTGTTCGGGCGGATCGGGTCATTGACGTAAGGGTGCCTGGCGACGTAGTCGAAGCCCTGGTAGACCGCATTGGTCGTCGTGAGGCCGTTCGAGTTCGCGGTGAAAGTGGTGCCCGTCGTGCCACCGGTACCGGTGGTCGTGCTCGTGGTCGTCGAGGAGAACGACAGGAACGGATAGAAGATGTTCACCGGCTCAAGGGTCGCCTGAGGGACGAACTGGGCGATCACGCCCGCCTCTGGGGTGCCATGTCCATCCGAATTGAGAGGAGTGACCGCGGTTGCTCCAGTGGCAGTGCCGGTTGTGGTGGTGCCCGTGCCGGTGGTGGTCCCTGTGTTGTTCGCCGAACCGGGGGAAGTGTCGGTGTTGCCCAGGCCGTTGGTAATGACGTTGGAGCCCGTGGCGACGCGGCCTCGGAACGACGGCACGCTGGCATCGACGCCGGTATCGACGATCGCGACGGCGCTGTCCTGTCCCTCGTAAGGCACGCCGAGCGTTCGCAGGTCGTTGAGTCCGACGATCGAGCCGCTGGTCGAGGAGGCCAGGCTTGTGGTTGTCTTGAATTGCCAGATGCCGTCGTCGTCGGAAGCGTACAATGTGGTACCGTCGGCCGAGAACGTGAGGCTCAGGCTGCTGTTCTGGAAACTGCTTGCATCCTGGTTGCCCGAGGTATGGAAGCCTTGAGCGAAGGTCGTGACGACGCCGGAGGGGGTGATCCGGATGATTCGGCCACCGATGTTCGTACCTCCCGTGGTGTTGCCGTTGGTCACGAGCGGGACGAAGTGGTTCGGGACGTCTTCGATCACGCCCACTGTGCCCTCTCCCTGGATCGGGATGTTGATCGGCGTCGGGGTCTCGTCCTCCGTGGTCGCCTGCGGGGTCACCTGCACGCTCAGTCCGGTAGCCAGGTCGGCCACGAACAGGCTGCCCGCGAAGAGCGGCGTGGGCACGGTGGTGGTGGTTCCCGTGGTGGTGGCCGTGAGGTTGAAGCCCTGCGAGAAGTAGCCGTATTGGTCGAATGCGATGTCCTCGAAGCGCCGGAACGTCGTATCAACCAGCGGTTGCTGGTCGGCCTCCAAAGGGACGGGCGCCGCGGAACCAGCGATCCCGGAGAAGAGGGGTGTGATGGGGGCGCCGGTGGTATTGGTCGTGGTTGTGGGCGGGGCGATCAGAAACTCGCCGTTGAGGCCTTGGACGCCGCTGGCTCCAGGCCGAGCGGGGATACCGCCCCCGGCGGGGGTGCCGAAGTCGGTGAAGGCCGAGTAGACTCGCGACAGATAGTCGGCGTTCGCGGCCGTCAGTCCAACTTGCGGACCCTTGTTTAGCCCGGTCAGGCTTACGCCGGCAGGGAGGTTCCCCGTGCTGATGATCTGGCCGGGGGAGTAGCCATTCGCGTTGAAGAATAAAGCCGTGAACTGGCCACCGGTCGAGCTGACTCCACAGCCGGCGATCAGGCCGCGGAGGAACGATTGGTCCTCAGGGGGCGGGACCAGGATCGACGTGGGATTGACGTTGAACTTCAACTGCGTCAGCCCCTGGGTGAACTGGACGAAGGCTCCCAGGAACGACCCGTCAGGACCGATCCGATAGATCACGTTCTTGTTCGGGTCGGAGCGATCGACGCTGGCGACGAACAGCGACGGGTGACCGTCGAAGTAGCCCTCGGGGTCGAAGGCCAGGTCGTACCAGTTCACCAGCCCGGACAGGAGCTCTCCAGTCTCTGGATCTCGGTCGCCGGTTATGTTCGAGGCGTCCGGGGGCACGCTCGCCGTTGGGAGCTGGCCGATGACCGTGTTCAGGTCGAAGAAGACGCTCGCCTTGCCGGTCGCCGGATCGACGCGATAGATCACTCCGGGGCGGTCGACTGCGCCGATCGCCGCGTTATCGCCGGCGCCGCGCGAGATCGCGTAGATCCCCTTGCCGAAGTCGCCCCCCGGCCCCGCCTTGATCCGGACGATGTCACCGCCGAACGAGGAGATCGGGGTCAATTCCGACACCGATGTGACCGGCGCCGCGGTCGGGTACGCCGTGGCGGTCGTCGAGGGCGCGATCGTGACCATCCCGAGATTTGCATTGGTCGGATTTGCCGCAGGGGTGAACGTCGCTTGCGGAGGCAAGACCGTCACGACGGGAGCCAACAGGCACCGATCCTCAAGGTTCTGTATCGGCTCGATCTGATGGTCTCGGCGACGCCGCTGCGCTGGGCCACGCGGCTGCGGTCGGGATGGGTGAGACATTCCGTTCTCTCCTAAGCCTGGACTCGTCCGTCCTGAACAGAGGCTGAGATGCCCGGCAATCCACAGTATCGGTGCGACCGGCGCTCGCGAATCAATAGAAACGGTGGTCAGTCCCGACAACCGGAATGACCGGCGTGCGCGGACCTCCTCTTTGATCTTGAATCGGCCGAATCGCGATTCGAAATCAACGAAAGACCTGGCAGAACCAGCAAAACTGGTGTAGGCCGAGAAGAGGGGGCGGGAATTCGATAAATCCTGGCGATACGATATAGGTATGGAGCGAGGTGGAGACGGAGCTTGAAGTCGGTGCAACGGGGAGACGAAGGGCTCACGCGACGGTGAGGGAACCCGTTCTCTCGAAGAGAACGGGTCCGTAACTTCCTCAGGGGCTCAGGGCGACACGCCGACCTGGAGGTTGCTGTCGTGACTCGGTGGAGACACTCCGCGGAAGATAACAGGCGTTCGCCTCGAGCATTGGCATCTGGAAATCTCAGATTCGAGATTCCTGGAGGGCACACCCATTTCCAAAACGCGTCTTACTCGACCACCCCTTGAGGTCCCCGCGGGGGTTGCTGCGGGAATTGCTGGTGTTGCGCCGTGCCGGCACGGCGACGGACGTCCAGTTCGATGGCACCGAAGGTTTGCTCATGCCTCTGGATTGTCATTCCCAGCGCCGTCAGGAGTCGCTTGGCCGTGTAGAAGTTCATCACGATTCGCTGGTTTGCCTTGACGTCCTGGCGTCCGGTCGCAAACGGTTGGGGGTTCAGGCCAAAGTCGAGGATGACCTCTTCCGGGGTGGCGGTGACCCGGCAGAAATTCGAGTACGACGGAAGCGTCCCCGAGTCGTCGACGAAGACTTCGGTGGTCTGTTGCTGCGGCTGGGCGGGCGTGGGATGAGGATTTGATCCTTGCTCATTCTCGCTCATGTCGGTCTCCCGGTTCAGTCCGTCGCTGACTCCGACGGAGCAGATGACGATGATAGCGAGCGTACCATACGCGCGCTGGGCCCCACAATGATGTGCCGGACAACCGCGAGTTTTCGCGACAGGTCCCTTGAGGGTCAAGCGCTCTTTTCGAGGGTGACCGCCTCGACCAGCCGATCGAGCTCGGCGAGGGTCCGGTCGGCGGCGCCGCTCTGCGCCAGCACATAGGACCGTCCGGCTGCCCCGCGGCGTCAGCGGACTCGGGGTCGTCGAAGTCCTCGATCACCGCCCGGGTCAGCTCCGAGGCGTCGGCGACCTGCCGCGCGCCGCCCCGTGAGAGCAGGTGCTCGACGGTCTCTCGAAAATTCGAGGTGTGGGGACCGAACAGGACGGCGGCGCCAAAGGCGGCCGGCTCCATCATGTTCTGGCCGCCACGGCCGGCCAGCAGGCTTCCCCCGACGAAGGCCACGTCGGCCAGGCCCCAGATTGCCGCAAGCTCGCCGATCGAGTCGATCACGAGGACCGGCGGGGTCTCAGTCTGACCCCTCGGCGTAGATCCCTGGCTCCGCCGCACGACGCCTTCACCCTGATCGCGGAGCCACTCCACGACCTTGTCGAACCGATCGGGCTGTCGAGGAACGAGGACCAGCCGGAGCCTCGGGTGCCGCTGTCTGGCGGCCCGATACGCCACCAGCGCGGCGGTCTCTTCGCCCTCCATCGTGCTCCCGGCGACGAATATCAGGTCCGCGGGTGAGAGTCCCAACGCCTTGCGCAAGGCCAGCGTCTTCGGGTTGTTCCGGTCACTCTCCAGGCCGTCGTACTTGATCGAGCCCGTCACAAGGATACGCTGACGCGGCACCCCAAGGTCGATGAACCGCGCCGCATATTCCTCGGTCTGCACGGCCACTGCGTCGAGTCGGCGGAACGTCGGGCCGAGCGGCCCACGCAGTCGGCGATAGCCACGATGGCTCCGATAGCTCAGGCGGCCGTTGATGAGCGCCACCCGAACGCCCGACCGCTTGGCCGCCCAGACCAGGTTGGGCCAGAGTTCCAGCTCGACCAGGGCCAGCACCGTCGGCCGGATCCGCGCGACGGCCCGCCGCGTCGCCCAACTGAAGTCGAGCGGCGCGAAGAACGTCACCAAGTTGGGGAAGGTCCGGCGCGCCACCGCCAGACCGGTGGTCGTCGTCGTCGAGATGACAACCTCCCATCCCGGCCGACGCCGCTCCAGCTCTTGCACGATCGGCCGGAGCAGGAGCACCTCGCCCACGCTCACCGCGTGGAACCAGATGCAAGGGCGGTCGCCGATCCGAAACGGGGCCTTGCCCAGCACCTTCTCGGGCCACCCCTCGCGATACTTCCGCGAACGCAACGACCGGTAGATCAGCGCGGGGGCAAAGCCCAGCAGGAGAGTCAGATAGATCAGATTGAGCACGAAAGGCATCGGGGAATCCTTTCCCAAAGCCGGTACCGCGAGCCGAGGTCGTGTCCGGTGATAACATGCCTTCGCTCGCAAGTGGTGTGCCTCACACAGACCCGGGGGAGCTGTGGCGGGAGGGAGAGGAAGGACCGCATCGATTCGCGTCAGCGGTCGAGCGAGATCCGCCATGCAACCTATTGGAAGTTAACAACTTGCATGATGAGGCTCGCTCGCCCGGGGGCCGGCGCGCAGCCGGCCCGAGGATCAGAACGGGTCGGCGGCGGCTTCTTTACGCATGCAGCAGGCTTTGAATTTTTTACCCGATCCGCACGGGCACGGGTCATTCCGTCCCACCTTTTTGCCGAGGTTCCGGAGCGGCTCGTGCTTCTTCTCGGTCGATTGCTGGCTCGCCGCGATCGCCGCTTCTTGCTGAGCGCGGATGCCCGCGCCAGGGACTCCTGCGGGCTCCGGCGCCGGCGACTCGTGGATCGACTGTGCCCGATCAAGCTGCCAGCGCATCCCCAGGTACGAGAGGAATTCGGGGTCGAAGCTCTCGACGCGGAAGATCAGGTCGGTCACCTTGTCGCCGAGACCGTTCCACATCTCGGCGAAGATCTTCATGCCCTCACGCTTGTACTCGACCTTGGGGTCGATCTGCGCGTAGCCTTGGAGCCCGATCGAGCTGCGCAGGTGATCCATCGCGCGGAGATGCTCCATCCAGCTCGAGTCGAGGATCTGGAGGACGAGCATCTTCTCCATCTCGCGCATCTCGGAGCGATGCCGGGCATCGATCGCATTGATGAACAGGGTCCGCGCGTCAGCCCGGGGCATCGTCGCAAGCTCGGCCGGGGTGGTCTCGACACCCAGTTCCTGCCTGGCCCAGCCAACCAGCTCGGCCTGCGCCTTGGCGTCGGGGGGCGAGGGCGCGATCTTGCTGCTCGTGGGGATGGGTCTGTATGCGGCTTCGAGCTTACGCTCCAGCTCGTCGGCGAGACGGGCGCCCGGGTAATGTCGGTGCGCGATGCCGAGCAGCAGCGCCTCGATCTCGGGGCGGAGCTTCAGTTGCAACTCCTCGGGATCAACCAGCGTATGGAACCGTTGCGAGGCCCACATGGCCAGTCCATCTCGGTCGTAATGCGCGGGGCGGTTCTGGGTCCGCTCGCGGAGGAACCGGGTCATGCCGACCCGGACGGGGAACTCGGTCTCTTTCTGGGCGTAGAGCCGGCGGGCCTGCTCCTGGATCTGACGGACGATCCGGGCCTGGTCGAGATCGGCCCACTCCACCGGGTCGTCCGCGATCCCGAACTTGAGATGGAGCCAGCCGGCCAGTGAGCGGCGGCCCCAGTCGTTCTGGAGGAACTCGCGGGCCGGCGTCAGGTCCACTTTCTGGGCCGTCGCGGTCGCCTTCGCAACGAGGAACTCTTCCAGGCTGTCGCGATCGAAGTCAGACGCGTCGCGGTCGTAGTTTGCGAACTTCTTGAGATCGCGGTCCTTGAGGTTCAGGCCGAAGCGCGAGTTGGCCCAGGCGGCCAGCGACTGCCAGGTCCATTCCGAAGGGTCGGCGTCGGCCGGAAGGTTCTCCTCGATCGCCTCGCGGACGACGTCGGCCATTTGCCCCTCGGCCTGGCGCTTGGCCTCCTCCTCGGCCTCCTCGAAGGTCGATCCCTTGAAGTCGCGCGGCGCTCAACTCGATGCCCAGGTGCTGGCCGACCCAGGCGGCGAAGCTGGCCGCGCCGTAGTCGTCGGCCAGGAACCGCTCGGCCGCGTCGCGGATCTGCTGGTCGATCATCTCCAGGATCGTGTCCTTGGTCGGCATCCCGTCGAGCAGCCGCTGGCGGAACGAATAGATCCGCTTCCGCTGCTCGTCCATGACCTCGTCGTATTCGAGCAGGTTCTTGCGGCTGTCGAAGTTGCGCTCCTCGACCTTCTTCTGGGCCCCTCGATCCGGCGGGAGACGAGCTTGCTCTCGATCGCCTCGCCCTCCTCCATGCCCAGGCGGGTCAGGACGGCGGAGACCCACTCGCCGGCGAACTTGCGCATCAGGTCGTCTTCGAGCGAGAGGAAGAACCGGGACGAGCCGGGGTCCCCCTGGCGACCGGCGCGGCCGCGGAGCTGGTTATCGATCCGGCGGCTCTCGTGCCGCTCGGTCCCGATGATGTGCAGGCCGCCCAAGGCGGCGACCTCGCGCCCCTCGGCCTTCATCTCGGGCTCGTACCTGGCGACGGCGGTGTCCCAGACCTCCTTGGACACTTCCAGCCGGGTCGGGTAGAGCGGCCCGCCGTACTCATTGGTCAGGCGCTTCAGATCGGCCCAGGCCATGAACTCGGGGTTGCCGCCCAGGATGATATCGGTCCCGCGGCCGGCCATGTTGGTCGCAATCGTCACGGCCCCCTTGCGGCCCGCCTGCGCCACGATCTCGGCCTCGCGCTCGTGGTACTTGGCGTTGAGCACCTGATGCGGGATGCCGTGCCGCATCAGCGCCTCGGAGAGCTGCTCCGACTTCTCGATCGAGGTCGTCCCGACCAGGATCGGCCGGCCGGTCGCATGCACCTGGCGGATCTCGTCGATGATCGCCTTAACCTTCTCGTGGTCGGACCGGTAGATGACGTCCGCGAAGCTCTGCCGTGTCAGCGGGCGGTTGGTCGGGATCGCGATGACGTCGAGGTCGTAGACCTTGTCGAACTCGTTGGCCTCGGTCATGGCCGTGCCGGTCATCCCCGCCAGCTTCCGGTAGAGCTTGAAGAAGTTCTGGAGGGTGATCGTGGCGAGTGTCTGATTCTCTTCCTTGATCTTGACCCGCTCCTTGGCCTCGACCGCCTGGTGGAGCCCGTCGGACCACTGCCGGCCGGTCATGAGCCGGCCCGTGAACTCGTCGACGATGACGATCTCGCCGTTGAGCTCGACGTAGTCGCGGTCCCGCTTGTAGAGGTAGTGCGCCTTCAGCGCGTTGTCGATCAGGTGCGGCCACTCCATGTTGCCAGGGGTGTAGAAGCTCTCGATCCCGGCGAGCCGCTCGGCCTCGCGGATCCCCTCGTCGTTGAGGTGGCAGGTCCGCTCTTTCTCCTTGACCTCGAAGTGCTTGTCCTTCTGGAGCAGGCGGGCGATCCGGTCGGCCTCAGCGTACTTGCGCACATCGTCGAAGGCCGGACCCGAGATGATCAAAGGGGTCCGCGCCTCGTCGATCAGGATGCTGTCCACCTCGTCGATGATCGCGTAGGAGAGCTCGCCCTGCGCCTGCAATTCCTTGGTCGGCTTCATGTTGTCGCGGAGGTAGTCGAAGCCGAACTCGTTGTTCGTGCCGTAGGTGATGTCGCAGGCGTAGATCCGCTGCCGTTCCTCGGAGTCCATGTCCGCCTGGATCGCGCCGACGGACATGCCCAGGCCGTTGTAGAGCGGGCTCATCCACTCGGCGTCGCGGCGGGCGAGATAGTCGTTGACCGTGACGATGTGGACCCCCTTGCCCTCCAGCGCGTTGAGGTAGGCGGCCAGGGTGGCGACCAGCGTCTTGCCCTCGCCGGTGACCATCTCGGCGATGTTGCCGCCGTGCAGGACCATGCCGCCCATTAACTGGACGTCGTAGTGTCGCATCTTGAGGAAGCGCCGGCCCGCCTCGCGACAGGCAGCGAACGCCTCGAACAGCAGATCGTCGAGCGTCTCGCCCTGCGCCAGCCGCTGCCGAAACTCATCGGTCTTGGCCCGCAACGCGTCGTCGGAGAGGGCCTGCATCGCCGGCTCCAACTCGTTGATCCGGACCACGACAGTGCGCATCCGACGGATCTGCCGCTCGTTGGAGCTGCCGAACAGCCGGATCAGGCCTTCGGAAACCCCTTCCGAAACCGCGGTGAACGCATCGGTCGTCTTATCCCATATTTCGCTAAGCAGTTCCATTGCCGGATTCGCCCTATACCGAGATTTCGGAGTGGACGCAATAAATCGATTGTATGGCCTATCTTACATCAGACCTTAATGATCCGTCAAGGCGAGGGGGGCGCGGGTGCGGGGTCTGCCGGGTCGTTCCAACCGCCCGAAGCGCGGCCTTCACATCCTCATAGGACGTGTCCCGCGGGGGAATTCGCCGCGAAACCGGAAGTGACCCTCGCGTCGTTCCTCAGTCAGTGGTACGACCTGTCCTGCGAATGGTTTCAGCGCAATCAGAGAGTTGCAGATCATCCAGCGGAGCGACGAGGTGAAGGGGTTCGAGCGGTTGCCGAAGCGGTGGGTGGTAGAGCGGACGTTCGGTTGGCTGGATCGGTACCGCCGGTTGAGCAAGGATTACGAGGTCTTGCCGGAGACGAGTGAGGCCATGATTCGGATGGCAATGATTCATATCATGGTCCGGCGTTTAGAACCGACCCGCCGATATTGCCTGGATTCAGAAAAGACTAAGGAGAGTGTTTCCTCAGGCAGCCTAAATTCCCAAATCCCCTCTAATTAAGGAGGGACTTTTGATGATGCCCATCATGGATGAAGTCGAACTGATCCAGAGGCTGGCGCCGATCCCGAGACAGCCGACCTGCCGGTGGTTGCGATCACGGCCGACGCGACCGTCCAGGCCGAACAGCGGGCCAGGGAGGCAGGGGCGGTCGATTTCCTTCCCAAGCCAAACGACCTGCCAACACTCCTGGACCGGCTCCGCGCCTTGCACTTTTGATCCCGAGCCGACAGTCCGGCCTCCTCGGGACGGGGCGGGTTCCCCCCTCCTGATCGTACCGGCGATCCTGATACAATGACGGAGTGTGGCCCGCGGGCCGTGTCGCGTTGGGCGCGCGTCGAGGAGGCACCCCTGATGTCCCCAGAGCCCCTGAAACTCACCCTTCTCCAGCAGCGTGAGATCGAGGCGCGCATCGTGGCGCCCCTGATCCGGGCCGTCTGCGTCGAGCTGGGCGAGGAGAGGACCCTGGCACTGGTCCGGCAGGTGATCTCGGATCTGGCGCGCCAGAGCGGTGCCGAGTTGGCGCGAGGGCTCGGCGCGGCGACCCTCGAGGCCTTCGCCCAGAGCCTCGAACGGTGGCGCGAGGGGGCGCGCTGGAGATCGACATCCGCGAGCAGACGCCCGAGCGTCTCTCGTTCAACGTCACCCGCTGCCGCTACGCTGAGATGTACCGCGCCCTCGGCCTGGCCGATCTCGGTTCCAGCCTCTCCTGCCAGCGTGATTATGCCCTCGTCCAGGGCTTCAATCCCGCAATCGGGCTGACGCGCACGCAGACGATCATGGAGGGGGCGCCGTATTGTGACTTCCGGTTCCGCGTCCCGGGCGGACCATCGCCCGAATCCGACCCGCCCCCCGCCGACGAATGCCCCGGCCCGACCTGACGCTCAAGTCCTCTGGACATTTTGCCGATGATCGCGATGGTATGGGTCGTGATGTCTATTTCCACGAGGGGACGGGGGGCTGTTTCCCCTGACGATTCCGGATGGCCCGAAGGAAGGGGCACTCGCATGCCGAGCGGCGCTCACGCCACCTCACGGCTGGCCTATCCCGGCACCCTGGCGATGCTGGCTCTGGCCCTGGCGTTTCCGATCGCCTTGATGATCTTCAACCCCACCCTCATGTTCGAGCGGGGTTGGGAGCAGTACGTCGGGACGGCCATCTACTTCTGGGCCGTGCTGGCACTCGGCCGGGAGCTGGCGCGACTCTGGAAGCAATGAGCGGGCGTTCGAAGAGGCGCCCGCGCTGCTCAATTCCCTGACCGGCCTCACCGCGGCGTCGCCTGCCGGCAAGACACCGGTCTCCGGGCGGATCGCCTCCGACGACCGCCGCATCCTGCCGGCGCGCATGCGTCAACTGGCCTGCTACCTCGATGAGACGCGGTCCCCGTCGATCACCCAGCTCATGGAGCTGAACCGCGAGGGCTCGGGGCTCGACCAGGAGCACGTTGCCGGGCGGTTTACCCTGCCGAAATATATCCTGTACCTCCTGCCGGTCATTGGCTTCATCGGCACGGTCGAGGGGATCTCCAAGGCACTGATGAACATCAGCCGGGTGCTGCCGATGGTCAAGGACCTCGATGGATTCATGAGCAACCTGACGAGCGTGACGTCGGCCTTGCAGATCGCGTTCGACAGCACGCTGCTGGCGCTCTTCCTCAGCGCGGCGCTGATGTTGGTGCAGACGCTGGTCTATCGCCGCTCGGAGGACCTGCTGGCGCGGATCGATCGCTGGGTGGTTGAGCACGTCCTGCCGCGGGTCGGGACAGTGGATCCGCTGGCAGCGGGCCTCGCCTCGGCGATCGGCACCCAACTGGAACAGCTCCGCAACGAACTGGTGGCGATCCTCGAGGCGCAGGCCGCGCACTGGAACAAGGGCCTTGAGTTGCCCATCACGCGATTCGCCACGTCGGTCGATCGGCTCCCCACGGCGATGTCGAGCTTCCAGAGCGGCGCCGAGGCAATCGGCCAGATCGGCGCCGATCTCGACGCAATCGGGACGGCGAGCGACGCGCTCCGCCGCGGCGTCGCGTCGCTGGGGCGGATCGAGACCGCGCTGAGCACGGGTGGGTCGAACGAGCACCTCGACGAGATCAAGCGAGGCATCGACCGCACCTGCAAGGCCATCGAGGCAATGTCGGACTCGTGGGCGCTGGCCTACGAGCGTTCAAGCCGGGTCGACCCAGGAACAGCTCGCCCAGACGATCAACAGCCTCAAGGATGCCCTGGATCTGCTGAACGTCAGCATGGAGCAGGGCAACGCGCTGTACCGCAATATCGTCAAGAAGATGTTCGACGACCGATCCGGGGGTCAGGGACACGACTCGATCCGAGCGGCGTGAAACGGGACCGCGTGGGATGCGAGTGATGCGGCGGGATCGGCGCTGCCGGACACGCGTGGCGAAGAGGGGGACGCATGCGGCGATCGCGACGGAACGGGCATGCGGGCCTGGAGTTCGGCGGCTCGGGCGAGGATTCGTTCGTCGCCGTCGTTGTGACCAAGCTGACCGGCGCCTTGCTGTTCATCCTGCTCTTGACGATGGTCATCATGGCCCTGCTGCCCAAGGCGGTGGACCTGCCGTCTTCGGAGAACAGATAAACGAGCGGAGCCAGGAGAGTCGGCCCCGTTGGCGATCACCACTCCGGAGATGCTGCCCGAGGCGATTGTGGGGCGCCCCTATGCGGTCGCGCTGGCGGCGACCGGTGGCCGGGGTCCGCTCCAGTGGGCGATCGACGGGACGTTGCCCGAGGGTCTGAGCTTCGACCCGGAGTCGGCACGGCTTCGGGGCACGCCCGAGGTTGGCACGCCCAGCCCGTCTCGCTCATGCTTCGCGTCAGCGACGGGACCGCACGCGCCAGCAGGCCGCGCGGCTTGTGGTCTACCAGTCTGACCGCCCGCTGACGACCCCCGCCTGGTGGAAGCCCGGGCTGCCCCCGGTCCCCTGGCGCGCCTGGCTCGAGCAGGGGTTCGGATTCCTCGTCCTCTGGCTCGTCCACCTGGTCAGCATGAACACCCTGGGCAACTTCCGACGCTGGTCGCTCGCGGCGATCTCCGTCACGCCGGAGTCCGAAGCCGAGGTGCAAGGCATGCGACGCCGGTTCTTCGTCTATCGGACCCTGGTTCGCCTCGTAACCCTTGGTGCAACTGTCGCGCTGGCCATCTGGCTCTGGCGGCACCGCTCCTCATAACCGGGACGTCACACAACCCCTGTGAGTTTTTGTCACCTATGCTCTGTGAGAATAAGGGGACCTCGTTTGTCTTGCTTGGAGGTTCCGCCATGCCGCGCACTTTTGACCGTTCGCAAACCCAACTCGACTGAGGTTCGTCGCCTTCTCCAGGGCCTCGAAGCCGACAACTCGACCGCGGTCCAGCGCCGCCGAGCCGAGGTCCTGCTCCTGGACGCCCAAGGCTGGAACGCCGTTGAGATCGCCGCCAGCCTTTCGCTTCACTCCAACACCGTTTCTGCGGTCCTGCACGCCTTCGAGGAACCCGGACTCGACGTTATCGGACGGGGTGGCGCCTCGCCCCGCTTGACTGCCGACCAACGAGCCACGATCCTTCAGATCGCTGATCAACCCCCCTACGAACTAGTGGGTCATCCATCTTCATTTGACGGGGCAGGTGACAGAACATCCCGGACACTCCATCGACCACGCAGTGGCAGGTGACACAACATCCCGAACAGTCAAGGCCAACTTATTCGGCGATGCATGAGAACAATCGACAGAGAATAATGATTGACGATCAATCATGGAACCGGCGGTTGGGAAATCGGTAGGTCACCTGCTTGAGCAGGGGCTGCTCGCTGGGCTCCCGACGCCGGAGCCGGTAGAACCGCACTACACCTCCATCGAGGTCCACCTCCGCCCGGACCAGCCGATGCAGCCACTGGCTGTCCACCTCGAACCGGCGGTTCAGCAACTCCACCCCTCCCGAGGCGTCGGTCCGCCGAATGTAGACGATCCGCCCCCTGGGCCGGGCTTGGAGGTTCAGCTTCCACCCCTCGGGAATGGCTCGCCGTCGCGGCGCCGCCTCAATCCGATCGGCCCGGTGGCGACGAGGGGCGGCCACGAAGCGGGACGAGTGGCCCTCCAGGTCCGACAGGTCCGCGTGCTCGAACCGAGCCCAGACCTTCGCCTGCCAGGTCCCATTGTAGCTCTCGATGACCGCCTGGAACCCCGACTCGCGGGGCGGGACGAAGACCGGGGCGACCCCCAGGCTCAAGCACAGCCGCGTGACCCGGCCGAGGGTGTCGGGATGGACATGCGGTCCCTGGAAGATCGTGTCGTTGTCGAACTGGCAGTAGCCCGGCAACCCGACCGCCTTCCAGTGCCCGATCAGGCACGCGACCACGAATCGGGCGGTGATGCTCGATCCCCGTGGCCAGGAGACGGCCAGGCCGCCGTGCCGCGAGATGCCGTTGAGGACTTCGACCTGGGGGCCGTCCTTGATGACCAATCCCTCGACGACGTCGACGCAGTCCAGTTCCTGCCGCCGAGCGGCGACCTCGGGCAGATACCAACCAGTGGGCGGGGGGCGGCGCCGCACGCGTGCCTGGCCGTCCAGGACACCGCATCGGCGGAGGATCCGTCCAATGGTTCGCACCGTGGGGAGTCCCTGAGCCTTGCGGGCCGAGAGGACCTGATGGATCGCCTCCGCCCCATGGAATCCCAGGTCACTGGACTGCTCCAGTTCACGGCGCACGGCCAAGATCTGCTCCTCGATGGCGGCTTCAGTGCGGTGCGGGTGACGTGGACACCGCGAGCGATCCTCCCAATCGACGCGATCCAGCCGCTGGCCTTTGACCCGCTGGACCCAGCGATGAACGGTGTCCGGGCTCACACGGAATTGGCGGGCCACTGCGCGGAGCGAGCGACCGTGTCGTACGGCCGCGACCATGGCCCGACGGCGGGCCGCCTGACGGTCTCTTTAATCATGGTGCACCTCAGCAGGGGACGGGGTTTCCCTCAAGTCTACCCGCCAGGCGCTCGGGATGTTCTGTCACCCAGGCGTCCGGAATGTTCTGTCATCTGCCCCATCACGCGTAGAGATCACCACGGAGTTTGCAATGTCTCGCATTCGAATGATCTTGCTGGCCACGTGTTCGGTCGTCGCCCTGATGACCTTCGATTCGGCACTTCAGGCCCAAGCACCTGGTGGCCCAGGAGGTCCGGGTGGCCAGAGTGGTCCGGGCGGTAGACGAGGAGGTTTCCCGGGCGGATTCGGTCGGAACAGCTCGTATCGCTCCCTGCTCGCCAGGTCTGAAGTCCAGAAGGAGCTGAAGCTGACCGACCAGCAGAAGACGCAGCTCGAGCAGGTCAACACGCAATTGGATCAGCAGCGTCATCAGCAGCGCGACGCATTGCGCAACAACAACAACGCCGGAGGACCTCCGGACCCCGAGGCAATGCGAGCGGCTTTCACCACCATGCAGCAGCAGAGCGATCAGGCGATCAGCAAGATCCTGACGACCTCCCAGAGCAAGAGACTTCAGGAGATCTCGCTCCAGCAGCAAGGCCCAATGGCCGTCGCCACCAACTCGTCAGTCCAGACGGTACTGAACATGAGCCCGGACCAGATCGCGCAAGTCCAGATGATCATGGACGAGAGCAACCAGGCGCAACGCCAAAGTTTCCAGAGTATCGGCGCGATGTTCCAGCAATTCCGGGAGAGTGGCCTTGATCGTGAGGCGATCCGCGGCAAGATGCAGACCCCCGAAGTCAGGTCCCAGATGGATCGGATTCGGAAGCAACAGGACGATCTCCAGCGGCAAACGATCCAGCAGATCGCGAGGGTCCTGACCAAGAATCAGAAAGCGAAGTTCAACAAGATGCTCGGCGAACCGTTCGACCTGCCGCCGCGGAACGGCCCGGGAGGTCCCGGTGGCCCCGGAGCCGCCGCCAACCCGACCCCGACCAACAACACCAACACCGCATCGGCGTCAGGTTCCACGACGCCGAGTCAAGGCGCGAGAAATCGCCGCGGCACGGCGCAGTGAGCCCTCGTTTCACGCCGGTTCGGAAGGGACGTTTGGTCTTTCCCCATCGGCGTGGTGGGCGTATAAGATCATCGCGTCGCGGCCGGGCCGGCTCACGGCCGAGACTTCGGCGCGTCGATCTCGTTATTGAGAATCCGATCGTGCCACCGGAGGGAACCGGCCGATGCGTCACGGAGCGACCTCCGTCCTGGCCGCACTGCTGATCGGCGTCGCAACGTCTCCGAGGACGTGTCTCGCCGGCCCTCGGCCGCTCCCCGATAGTCGGCTTGGCATCCAGACCGCGCCGCTGCTGCTCTTGAGCCGGGCCGACGTCCGGGCGGACGTCGGTCTCGACCAGAGACAGGCGGAAGAGGCCGAGCGGGCGATCACCGAGCTGTATGTCCGCGCCTTTGCGGTCAAGCAGATGAAGGGAGAGCAGGCCATCGCCGGTCGCCGCGAGATCAATGAGGCGATGCTCCGCTGGCTCCACACCTGGCTGACCGACGCGCAGCGCCGGCGGCTTGTGCAAGTCGATTTACAGTGGGAGGGACCGTCGGCAGTGATCCGACGCGAGGTGGTGGCCAAGGCCCTCGACCTGTCACCCGAGCAGTGCGACACGCTGAAGCGGTTGGTGGATGAGCATCATCGACGCCGCGCCCAGGGGTCATATCAGTGGAGCGACGAGCACAGACTGGCTGAGCAGGTGCTTGCCGCCTTGTCGGAGCCTCAGCGCAGGCGCTGGAAGGCGATCCTCGGCCGGCCCTTCACCCCTCAGCTCGCCTCGGCCAAGGCGAACCCGCTTCGTCACTGACACGAAATCCCGGTTCCTGTTGTGTCGGGCGCAATGCCCACGCAGACATGGGCTTCGCGACTCCAAGACTCCCAGGTTCGAGAGGCTTGTCGTGGCTGAGCTAGGCCAGGGGGGCCGGGCCCATGTTCAGCCGCTCGAACTCGGGATTGCCCCGGAGTTGATCGAAATCCGACTCGTCGGCGATCATGCCGCGGAGGTCGGGCTTGAGGTCGAGCGCCACGGCCAGTTCATCGAGCGGCCTTCGACGCGTTGCCGGCCAGGCTCCAGTAGCAGGCGAGGTTGTAGTGGAGCAAGGGTTCTTGCGGGCTGTGTCGGCTCGGCGCGTTCCAGCGCGTCGATCGCCTGGGCGAGTCGATGCGTCCGCTTGTAGCACCATCCCAGCGCGATCGCCACACCGATGTTGTCGGGGCGCAGCGCCGCCGCGACTTCCAGGGGCTTCAGAGCCTCGCGGTAACGCTCCAGGAGCGCAGGGCTTCGCCGGCCAGGAAGCTGGCCTCGAACTGCATGGTGGCCCAGTCCGACCGGCGTTCGAGAATTTCCAAGGTGCGTCGAGGCAGGTTGAGCATCAAGTAGCCTTCGGCCTCGTCGAGTTGCCGCTTGATCCGGTCGCGGATGATCCGGCTCATCGCTCCGCCGTCTCCCTCAACGATCCTCGACCCATTCATCGACGGACGAGCTCGGCGAACACTCGAGCCCGCGAACGTCGTCCCGAAATCCGCTCACGTAAGCTTACCTCAAAAGAGAGGGATCGGGAAGAGTCTGCCTGCTTCCCGGCGTATCGTCCCGGGGATCAATGCCGGCGATTGGCGCCCAGGTCGCCGCCGTTCTTGGACAAGGATAGGAGGCTATCGCGGCAGACCCCCTCCATCGCACTCAGTTCATGCTCCCGGTCGATGAGGTCGGGGATGTCCAGCCCCTCGGCCGAGCGTCGGGCCAGGGCGTGGGCGCGGAGGTCGATCGCCTCGCGGTTCTGGAGCTGGATCAAGCCACCGTTCGGGGATCGCCCCGACGCCGTAATGGGCGCCGGCCAACGCGCCGAGGATCGCCCCCGTGGTGTCGGAGTCGCCGCCGAGGTTGATGACCTCGATGAGCGCCTCCTCGAATGTGTCGGTGGTCATGAACAGGTAGAGGCAGGTGGGGATGCAGGCGGGGGGGAATCCCATCGTGGCGCGTTTACAGACCGGTGAGGCGCCGTGATGGTTGGCCTCCTCGACCAGCGCGGCCAGGGCGCGACAGCGGGGCAGCTCGAGCAGCGCCTCGGCGTGCGCGACAGCGCGCGAGAGGCTCCGCCGATGCCGGGCGAGCGAGACCACGAGGTCCGCATACTCCGCGCCGATCCGTTCCTCGTCCCGCGCCATGTCCGCCGCCAGCCAGAGCAGCAAGCAGGGATCGCGGTCCGCGCTGGCCACCAGACGACGGACGGCGTGGACGACGGCGGCCGCCCCGGCCAGGCTCCGGATGTCGCGGTGGGTCATCAGGCTGGCCGCCATCACCGCCGCGAAGATCCCCTCGCAATTGTTCTGGTCGAAATAGAGGCTGACCGGCGCGATCCGCATCGCTGCGCCGATCCCGGCCGAGATCTGGCCCGTCTCGACGGGCAGGTCGCCGCGTTCCAGTTCGCTCGAGCACCTTGCGGAAGCTCCGGCCGATACCCCGGTGCGCCCCGACGTACGCACCCTTGGGCGTCGCCAGTCCCAGATACAGCGAGGCCAGACGCTCGGGGTCGATCCGTTGACATTCGAGCAGGACGTCGCAGAGTGCCAGGGCCTGCTGCGTGTCGTCGGAATAGAGACCCGGCATCCGCCAGCGATACGGCTTCTTCTTCCAGGCCCGCGCACCGTCGACGAAATCGTCCACCTGACCGTAGTGTGCCTGGATCTGCTGGGCGCTGAGCCCTTCCAGCGGTGCCCCCAGGGCATCACCGATAGCCAAACCGAGCAGACAACCTCGGACTCGGTCGAGGCGGGACAAATGGAGCATCGTGGCAAAGCTCCTGCGGATGTCGGGCGCTCGGCCGGAGAACGGCCTCACACCCCTTCTCGTCGGGACGCAACGGAATTTACCGACGTGGCCGACACACGCCAACGGAATTTTGCCCGAGGCGCCGCCTCCACGACGATTGAGACGTCCGGATGGCAACACGGACGCTTGGCCCATCTTCCACTTAGGATCGCGAAGGGCCTTTCCAAATCCCTTCGGGATTTTTTGCGAAATCCGCAGGAATCTCCCGCGCCAGGTCTCACCATCCGCTCTGGGGACAACCCCTCCCCGGCTCATTTCTTGAGCATTTGAACAGTCTCGTGATCGGTCCGGAGTCGTTGTCATTACGAGGGGATACCGGCGGCGCGGGGCTCGGGCTGGGGATGTTGATCGGGGCACGCGCGGTTGGCGGTCGTGGGTCATTGACGTGTGCTACTATCGGCACGCCCACCCTGTCCCAAGCAACTCCAGATCGCGAGATTCCGGACCGAGATGATCCTTCTGCCGCGCAACCGCGCGGAACGGCGCGACAGATGAAATCCGGACCCGGGCGAGCGGTTCGGGCCGCGCGACGCGTCTCCGCAGGGGAGCAACGGTCGTGACACGCGTGGTGCCCGGGCCTTCGGTGGAGAGGGTTGACGATCGCGCTCGGGCTCGACACGATAAAAATCCGCCACCACGTCGCGAGGCGTGGGGCCATGTCCCTCGGACCATCTCGCCAGGAGTTGCGCACCATGAGGTCGTTGCCGAAGCCGTGGCGGTGGGAGGGTCTTGTGCCTCTCCCCGAAGACGTAATCATCCCCGTCGATCATACGCGATCAGGTCTCGGTGGTGATTCGAGCAAGACTGGCCCGATCATGCTGCAAAATCACGGCAGCCCGATCCAATACCGCAACATCTGGCTGCTCTCCCTGGGCGATAGATGATCCGTCGCCCGAGGCGATACCCGTCTCCGCCGCGAGGACGGATTTCCGAGGCACCCGGATGAACACCGCCGGCCCCGACCCGTCCGCCGAACCCGTTCGCTGCGTCGGCGACGTGGAGCGGGGCGAGACCTGGAAACTCGGGCTGCTCTTCGGCGCGATCTCCTTCCTCCAGGGTATCGGCGAGCCGACCGAGGGACTGCTCGCGCAGCCTGTCCGCTCGCTGCTCAAGTCGTGGGGCCGCGATGCCTCGGAGATCGCAGCCTTCTCGGCGCTGCTGGCCGTCCCCTGGTCGTTGAAGCCGCTCTATGGGCTGCTCTCCGACTTCGTCCCCCTGGCCGGCTCTCGGCGCAAGAGTTATCTGGTCCTCACCAGCACCGTGACCGCCGTCAGCCTCATGGGGCTTGCCCTCTCTCCGGTCCCGTGCGGGGGGACGTCGGCGCACCTGGCGTGGCTCCTGCTGCCGACGGTGGCGGTCGCGTTCTCCGACGTGGTGACCGACGCCCTGGTGGTCGAGCACGGCCAGTCGCACGGGCTGACCGGCCGGTTTCAGGCTCTGCAAGGGACGAGCATGTACGGGGCGGGGGTCGTCACCGGGACGGTCGGTGGCTTTCTCTGCCAGCACCATCACGAGCCGTGGGTCTTCCTGGTCTGCGGAGTCGGGGCGGTCTTGACCCTGGGGCTCGCGCTCACCGTCGTGCGCGAGCCGGTCCGCGCCGCGCCGCGCGGGATTTTCGCCGCGCCCTCGCGACGCTCGGCGGGGCGGTGCATTCACGGGCGGTCCTTGGGGTCGGCGGGTTCTTGCTCCTCTGGAACTTCAACCCGTTCTCGAGCGCCGTGCTTTACGTACACATGACCCGCGAACTCCGCTGGAGCGAGCGGTTCTACGGCGACACCGTCTCGCTGACAGCCCTGGCTTCGATCGCGGCGAGCCTGCTCTACGGCCTCTACTGCCGGCGCGTCCCGCTGCGCAGTCCTGACGCACGCCTCGATTGCCCTGGGCGTTCTCAGCTCGCTGGGCTATCTGGCCATGACCGACAAGCGCTCGGCCGTGCTCGTGACCCTGGTCGGCGGCTTCACTTACATGACGGCGACCCTGATCCAGCTCGACCTGGCCGCCCGAGCCTGTCCCCCCGAGGTGGCGGGCACGGTTTTCGCGACGCTCATGGCGCTGGAGAACTTCGCCACATTGCTCTCGACCTGGATCGGCGGATCCTGGTACGAGCGGGGCCTCGCGCATTGGGGGAGCCGGACCTCATTCCACGTGCTCGTGCTCGTCGGCTCGGCCTTCACGGCGGCCTGCTGGCTCCTCGTCCCCTTCCTGCCGCGGGAGAAGTAGAGAAGAAAGAAAAATAAGGAGAGAGAGAAAGAAAAAATAATGAACATGTTTCTGAATTTTATCTATCTTTTCCTCTTTGTGCTCTCCGTGGTGAATCAGTCTCATCGCGAGGGGAGAGCAATGGATGGCTCGAACAGCGATTGGGTGCGGACGATCGCGCACTCGTGGGGGAAGGAGTGGAAGGCGTGGACGGAGAGTCCCTTGACCCGCGCATCGATGAGAAGGTGGCTGATCGGGGCGGGGGCCATGCGGTTGACGGGGGTGAAGCGATGGAAGAGCCGGCCTCGGCTGGCGTCGAGAGTCATCTCGTCGCTGAGGTGAGTGAAGACTTCGGGATCGACCCGCTCAACCTCGAAGCAGGTTTGATACTGGATGAGTCCACTCGGCTGCAAGCTCGCCGACCGTTCGTGGCGAATCGGCGAGTGGAACAGCAGACCGGGCTCGGGCAGGAGGGTCTCGGGGCCGGAGATGACCTCGGTCAAGCGGACCGGGCCTGACCGGAAAATGATCGCATGCCCCCCCTCGATGATCCGGACGTCGGCCTCCCAGACGTCTTGCGTGACCCGGCGATGCCCCCGAACGGCGAACCAGTCGGGGTGGACCGCCCGACCGAAGACCTGAAAGGTTAGGTCGGCGGTGTGCGACCTTCCGAAACTCACCCCCATGCCCCAATCTCCCTTCCCAATCGCTTGGCTCCAGGAACGCGTCGTGGTCTGGCACGTGAAGTGGACATCCTTACTCCATTATATTACGCGACACACCGAGCCGCAAAAGATTCGCCGGCGGACGGGGCCGCAGTTGGGCCGGCAACCCGTCCGTGCGTGTAATGCCTGGTTCGTTTTTCTGAGATCCTACCCAGCTTTCCTGGTCTTCGTAGCTTTACCTTCCGGTTGGTGACGCTGGTCTCGCCGGAAGGGGAGACAGGGACGGGTCTCCATGTGCTTGTCCAGACGCTCATCCTCCGACAGCAACGCCGCGCGCACTTGCAAGATCGACTCCGCTTCACCGACGTCCCAAAACTTCTCCGTCCCCTTGACTCGGGAGTTGAACTGCTTGATCAGCGATTCCACCAGACTCGACGTCACCGGCAAACCCAGGCGCCTCGAACGCCCGTCGTCCATCCGTGGTTGGTTGTTCTCTAGATACGTTAGTGCCTTTGAGATCACCTGGCGGGGATCGCGCACAGGCGGGTCCTCGCCCGGGGCGATCGGGCCCAGGCGCGCCTGCCAGGCCTGCAACTCCGTGAGCACCTCGGCGACACGACCCTGCCAGCACGACGTTGCCCAGCCGAGATCCATCTCCCAATGCTCCGGCGCCGTACGGGCGATCGCCTTCGCCGCCAAAGACACAGAAGTCAGCACATGGATGAAATCCACGATCGCGATCGCCTTCGGGAAGAACGTCTTCTGCAGCGTCCAGTTCCACGTCTGGCCATCCCCCACGAACGCCTGACGACCCGCCGCGCCAAAGTGCCGCGCCTGCGCCTCGGCCGCCACCAGCGGCCCGAAGGCGTCGCTGCTCTGCGTCGTGGCGACGCAGGTCCGGACCACCGGCTCAGGCTGCCACTGCGGGCGGGCCGCTGTCGCGCCACGTCGGCCTCCGGGGGCGGCGTCGCGGCGGTCACCCCCTCCAGGTCGCTCAAGGACCCCTGTGCACTGACACCACGGACCAAGGCGGCGACACGGGGTGGATCGGTGAGGCAGGCGGGCAAGTCGGGGTGGGGGTCGGTCTCCTGCGCCGGACTCTGCATCGTCACCAGGCAGGCAATCTTGTCCTCCTTCCACGCTGGGTCATGCACCCCGCGGCCACGGCCCGAGGCCCGGATCTGGAGCCGTCCGCCATCGACCTCGACGACGGCCAGCGCCGGGACGTGGGCCACCTGGGGCTTCAGCGTCCGCGTGGCGCCGCGAGACGTCTGGGCGTCGCGGTTCTGGCGCAGTTCGGCGCCGATCTGCTCGGTGATCCGTCGGACATGAGGACCGCTGAGGGCGATCTCGGCCAACTCCTGGAGCCTCGTGGCGGCCAGCGCGAACGAGGGTTGTCGTCCCCCGGCGGTCACGATCTTCTGGAGGACGGCCGGGCTGGAGCCAGAGGTATCAAGGTGGAGTGCGCCACGGCGAGGGAAAAAATCCCGGCGGCAGGCCGGGAAAGGACACACGGGCTCGTCGTAATGGACGGTCGCCCCGCAGACGACCAGGTCGCGCGGTTCGGTCCGCACGGGACAGTCCCGCCCGCAGTGAGGACAGGGTTGGACCGCGCCGAGGCGCTGGGTATCGTGTCGGAGCAACTGCGCGAGGTCCCCCGGGTCAGCGCCTGCGCGGCGTCGACGGCGCTCTGCTCGAAGGTGTTGAAATCGACGTCGTCGGGCGGTCCGGCCTCGCCAAAGGCACGGCGCGCGATGACTTTTCCCAGTCCTCGGCCAGGTCACACGGTTCCGCGGTTCGCGTCGGTGGAGTCTTTTGGAAGGTCATCGCATGTCCTCGCTGAGACTTGGGGAAATCGAGAAAATGGGAAACTCCTCTTGACAAGCTAACAACTCGAGGAACCTCTGCAAAGGGGGTATTACACCCATGCCCGAGAGGTGTCCCGATCTCGGCCTGACGTCTGCGACGGTCGCCAAGGAGCGGGAGCAGGACCGGGTCGTGTCAGTCCCTCGGCGGGTCGTGCTGGGGAGCCAGCAGGTGGTGGACCAGGCGTTGAAGGAGGCGGTATGCCGCCGGACGATCCACAACGTCATTCGTGGCGCGTCACACGCGACGGACCGGGGCCGTAACCCGCTGAAGGCGCGAAAGATGTACCGGTCTCGAAGGACTGGCGTGTTCACGAGGCGATGACCTCTTTCACGCTGTCCAGCTACAACTTCTGTTGGGCGGTGCGGACTTTGCGCGCGTCGTTAAGGATGGCCGCTGGCAGCGTCGGGGTCCGACGCAGACAGCGGGCTTGACCGATCACATGTGGTCACTCAGGGAGTGGTTGACCTTTCTAGCCGTTCAGTAATCCTCAGACACGGCCTTCTCCATCCCCCATGCTTACTCCCACACGCCGTGTCCTATCGGTTCTCATGTGGGGTATGGTGAGGGAGGAACGACGCCGAGAGCAGCTGGCGTTCTCAGGATGGGAGATCTCAAGGATTTCGATTGCAGGGTAGGAGTTACGCAGTTGGTACTTTGGGTAATTTTCCTCGCCGAGAAATTGACGAGAAATAAGGGCTTACATCGAGGCCATCTTGCCTAGAATACCAACTGCGTAACTCGTAGCAGAGATTACGCTTGTGAATTTTAATAAACGGAAAAGAGAATTCAGGACAGAGATCTTTCCCGCCTTCTCCACGGTACTCATTTTGAATCCTCCCCTTCTCTGGCTACACTTGACTCATCGCACGATTCGGGACTGAAGAGTGGTATTGCCTCATGACGTCGCATCTGCCTCGCATCATCGTTCTGTCGCCTGGAAGCCTGGTGGATCCCGGAGTGGTGGTTGCGGGCTGCCGGACCGGGGCGTTGGGGGCCTTCGACTTCGGGCTGAGCTTCGACCTCGAGTGGGTGGCCGCGGCGGCCCTGGGGGCGTCGGGGTACGCCGGCGGCCGGGAGTTCGGGCTCCGGGTGCCGGCCGAGGCGCTCGGTCCAGAATGGCTGGCGGGGATGCCGGACCGGCTCGGCGTGGTGATCGTGACCGAGGGCGCCGAGACCGACTGGGCGCGAGCGCGGGCCACCCTCCAGCCGTCGGGCCGGCGGAATGGCCGAGGTCACCTCGCGGGCCTCGGCGCGGGAGGCGGCGCGGGCCGGGTTCGAGGCGCTGATCGTCGCCGGGCACGAGGCGGGAGGACGAGGGTCGGACGAGTCGTCGTTCATCTTGCTCCAGGCGATTGTCAGTCAAGAGGTTGTGCCGGTCTGGGTCCGAGGGGGGATCGGGCCGAGGTCGGCCGCGGCATGCGTGGCGGCGGGGGCAGCGGGGGTGGTCCTCGACGGGGCGCTGCTGCGGACTCGCGAGTCGCCGCTCGACGGCCACGCCCGCGAGTGCGTTGAGCGGTTTGACGGCGGCGAGACGGTCGTCCTGGGCCGAGGGACCGGGCGCGCGGTCCGCGTCCATGGGCGCCGGGGTCGGCGGCCCTGGCGAGACTCACGAAGGCGGCTTCCGAAGGGGAGGACGCGTGGGATCGCGCGCTCCACCATGATGTCGGATGGAACGCCGGTCAAGTCTGGCCAGTGGGGCAGGATGCGGCCCTGGCAGCGGGACTTGCACGACGGTTCGTCACCGTCGGCGGGATCGTCCAGGCGGTCGAGCGGGCGATCGACGAGGGGCTCCGCGGCGCCCGGGACCTTCGGCCGCTGGTCGAGGGGTCGCCGCTGGCTACGTCGCACGGCACGCGGTTCCCGATCGTCCAGGGACCGATGACCCGCGTCAGCGACACGGTCGCTTTCGCCGAGGCGGTCGCCGACGGCGGCGCGCTGCCCTTCCTGGCACTGGCCCTGATGCGCGAGACCGAGGTCCACGCGTTGCTTGATGAGGCGGCCGCGCGGCTCGGAGGCCGCGCCTGGGGAGTGGGCATCCTTGGGTTCGTGTCACCGGAACTGCGTCGCGAACAGATCGGGGCGATCAGCCAGGCCCGGCCGCCGTTCGCGCTGATCGCGGGAGGGCGACCCGACCAAGCCCGCGAGCTGGAGCGGCGGGGGATCGCCACGTACCTGCACGTCCCCTCGCCAGGCCTGCTCCGACAATACTGGAGCGACGGGGCGCGGAGGTTCGTGCTCGAAGGCCGCGAGTGCGGGGGACACGTCGGGCCGAGGTCAAGCTTCGTCCTCTGGGAGCAGGCGGCCGAGGTCGTCCTGGAGGCGCTGGAGCGGGGGGCGGAGCCAGGCGAGGTCCACCTGCTGTTCGCCGGGGGCATCCACGACGCCCGATCGGCCGCGGCAGTCGCGGCGCTGGCCGCGCCGCTGGCCGCGCGGAGCGTGCGTGTGGGAGGTACTAATCGGGACGGCGTACCTGTTCACCTCTGAAGCCGTGGCCACGGGCGCGATCGTCGCCGGGTTCCAGGCCGAGGCGCTGCGTTGCACCGCGACCGTGCTGCTCGAGACCGGCCCGGGACACGAGGTTCGCGTCTGCCCGACGTCATTCGCGCGGGCCTTCGAGCGGGAGCGGCAACGGTTGCTCGCCGAGGGCCATCCTACCAGCGAGGTCCGCGCCGCGCTGGAGGTGCTGAACGCCGGCCGGCTCCGCGTCGCGGCCAAGGGAATCGACCGGACCCATGGGGCCGGCTCGCCGCTGGTGGGCGTCGCCGATGCCGACCAGGTCGAGCGCGGGCTCTACATGGTCGGCCAGGGGGCCACGCTCCGCCACCGGGTCACGACGATCGCCGAGCTGCATCGCGAGATCGCCGCGGGGGGCGCAGCGTGGCTCGACCGGGTCGCCGCGAGGGTCACCCCTCCCGAGCCGGAAGTCCTGGCACAACCGTCGGATGTCGCGATCGTCGGGATGGCGGCGATCGTTCCGGGCGCGGCCGACGTCCGAACGTTCTGGGAGAACACCCTGCGGGGCGTGGATGCGATCACCGAGGTCCCCAGCGACCGGTGGGACTGGCGGCTCTACTTCGACCCCGACCCCAAGGCGCCCGACAAGATCGTCTCGAAGTGGGGCGGGTTCGTCCCTGAAGTCCTCTTCGACCCGCTCCACTACGGCATGCCGCCATCAAGCCTACCGTCGATCGAGCCGATGCACCTGCTGACGCTCGAAGCCGTTCGCGCGGCACTCGACGATGCCGGCTATCGCGACCGCCCCTTCTCCCGCGAGCGGACGGCCGTTGTCCTCGGCGCCGGCGGCGGTGCGGCGCAACTGGCGATGGGCTACGCTTTCCGGTCCTACCTGCCGATGCTCGACACCGTCGTGCCCGGCGCCGGCCGCGAAGCTCTGGAGCACTGCGGCGCATTGCTGCCCGAATGGACTGAGGACTCGTTCCCTGGCATCTTGCTCAACGTGGCGGCGGGCCGGGTCGCGAACCGGTTCGACCTGGGCGGGGCCAACTACACCGTGGACGCCGCGTGCGGCTCGTCGCTGGCGGCGGCCGCGCTGGCGGTCCGTGAGCTCGAGTCCGGCGCAGGCCGACATGGTCATCCTGGGCGGCGCCGACACGGTCCAGAACCCCTTCACGTACCTCGCGTTCAGCAAGACGCAGGCGTTCTCGCCGCGCGGCCGCTGCCGCCCGTTCGATGCCTCGGCCGACGGCATCGTGATTAGCGAGGCCATCGCCGTGCTCGTGCTCAAGCGGCTGGCCGATGCCGAGCGCGATGGCGATCGGATTTACGCGGTGATCAAGGGCGTGGGCGCCTCCAGCGACGGCCGCGCCAAGGGGCTGACCGCGCCGAGGCCGGAAGGACAGATCCGCGCCCTGCGCCGGGCCTACGCCAAGGCGGGCGTCGCGCCCGCGACCGTGGGATACGTCGAGGCGCACGGGACCGGGACCGCCGCGGGCGACCTGGCCGAGATCCAGGCCTTGACCGAGGTCTTCGCCGCGGCCGGGGTGGCCCGGGGCGGCTGCGCCCTGGGATCGGTCAAGTCGCTGATCGGCCACACCAAGTGTGCGGCGGGGCTGGCCGGGCTCATCAACGCCGCGCTGGCGCTCCATCACGAGGTCTTGCCGCCGACGATCGGCGTGGTTGAGCCGAACCCGCGTGCCCACCTGGACGAGAGCCCGTTCCACATCAGCGCCAGGACCCGCCCCTGGCTGCACGGCAAGAGGGGTCATCCGCGACGCGCAGGGGTCAGCGCCTTCGGATTCGGCGGGACCAACTTCCACGCCGTCCTCGAAGCCTACACGGGGATCCCGGTCGAGCCGTCGGCCCCGGTCCGCGACTGGCCCGCCGAACTCCTGGCCTGGCGCGCCCCCGATCGCGGTCGGCTCGTCGAGGACCTCGATCGACTGATCCGGGCGCTCGACGACGGGGCCAAGCCCCCGCTCCGCGACTTGTCCCGGACGCTCTTGACCTCGCTGAATGTGTCCCTTCCCGCGGCGCTGGCGATCGTAGCCATCTCGCTCGACGACCTGCGCGGCAAGCTCGACCGCGCCCGGCGTGCTCTCGCCGGCACCGCCGCCACGTTTCACGAACCGAAGGGCATCGACTTCGCCGAGCGCTCGGCCCCTGCGGGCCGTCCGGTCGCGTTCCTGTTCCCCGGCCAGGGGGCGCAGCATCCCGAGATGCTCGGCGAGCTGGCCATCGCGTTCCCCGAGGTCCGCCGGGCGTTCGAGGCGATCGATGCGACACTGCTCAGGCGCGGCGGGGCGGCGATCGGCCCGAGGGTCTTCCCTCCGCCTGCCTTCGACGATCAGGAGCGCCGCGGCAGAAAGCGGCCCTGGCCGAGCCCGAAGTGGCGCAGCCGGCGCTGGCGGCGGCCTCCGTCGGCCTGCTCCGGCTGCTCGAATCGCTGGGCGTGTCCCCCGACCTGGTCGCCGGCCACAGCTTCGGCGAGCTGGTGGCGCTGCATGCGGCGGGATCGCTTTCGGTCGAGGCACTGGCCGAGATTTCCGAGGCGCGGGGACGGTTTCTCAAGGCCGCCGTGGGCAACGAACCAGGCGCGATGGCGGCCCTGGTGGTCGGGCCGGACCGGGTCGGCTCGATCCTGGAAGGCCTCGAGGACGTCGCCCCCGTCAACTGGAACGGGCCGAGCCAGACGGTGATCTCGGGGACCCGCGCGGCCGTGACCGAGGCCGTCGAGCGCGCCCGGCGGTTCGGCGTCCGGGGTCAGATCCTGCCGGCCGCCTACGCATTCCATTCACCGCTCGTGGCCGGGGCGCGCGACCCGCTGGCCGCGCTCGCCTCCCGGATCGGCGTGCAGCCCCCGCGGCTCCCCGCCTACTCGAACGTGACCGCCGCGCCCTATCCTGCTGAGGCCGGAGCGATCGCCGCGCAGCTCGGCGCTGATCTCGAGTCGGCCGGTCCGGTTCGCGGCGATGGTCGAGGCCATGCACGCCGACGGCGCCCGGATCTTCGTCGAGGTCGGTCCGGCGCGACCTTGACCGGCCTGGTCGGCTCGATCCTGGACGAGCGACCTCACCTGGCCGTGGCGTGCGAGCCCCCGGGCCATCGCGGCCTGCCCGGCCTCCTCCTGGCGCTCGGCCGGCTGCTCGTCGCGGGTGTGCCCTTGCGGCTCGATCGATTGACCGCCCGCCGCGCCACACGTCGGCTCGACCCGATCCGGTTCACGGCCGACTCCGACTCCGAGGCACTTCCCGCCTCCGCGTGGCTGGTCAACGGCAACCGAGCGCGCCCGGTCTCCGGTCCCGAGCCGGCGCGGCTGGGGCCCGGCCCCGCCCTGACCGTGCCGGGCCCGACCGCCCACCGCAACGGCAAGGCTGACGCGCCTTCCAGAAACGGTGTTCCCGTGCCCGATCTCGCCGAGCCCAATCGCCTCGATCCCGAACGGACCCTCCGACGGTGTTGAGCGCGTGTTCGTGGAGTTCCAGAAGACCATGCAGGCCTTCCTGGAAGTCCAGCGCACGACCATGCTCCATTTTCTGGCCGGACAGGACGCGCCCACCCTACCCTCCGATCCTCGCCAAAAGGAGCCCGATTTCCTCCGCCGCGTCCCCACGGTCCTAGACCGGGTCGAGCAGAGGACCCAGGAGCCGCCGAAACCTGCTCCCGCTCCCGAGCGCATGGGCCGCGACGACCTGGCCGCGCGCTTGCTGGCGATCGTCCGCGAGCGGACCGGGTATCCCGCCGAGATCCTCCGGCTCGACCTCGACCTGGAGGCCGACCTGGGGATCGACTCAATCAAGCGGGTCGAGATCTTGGGGAGTCTGCGCGAGGCCCTGCCCTCGATCGTGTTCGGCTCCGACCCAGAGATGATGGACCAGCTCTCGCGGGCGCGGACGCTCGGAGCGATCGTCGAGCGGCTGTTCAAAGTGCCCGAAGCGGCCCGAACGGGCGGGTCTGTCGTCGAGGTGACCCAAGAAGGATCTCTCGGCGATTCACGGATTCCTCCCTCCCCCTTTTTTGCAGGGGAAGGACCCGGAAGAATCCACCCTGGTGAGGAGGCCGGCGGGTCGGTTCGACGGCTCACGCTGGAGGCGGTCACGGCCTCCTTGCCCAGGTCACCGCGCGGGACGGGCTTGCTGGCGGGGGGCGTGGTGTTGGTGACCGACGACCGCCGGGGCGTCGCGCGGGCCGTGGCCGCCGACCTGCGGGCCAAGGGCCACCCGGTGATCCGGGTCCGGCACGAGACGGCACCCAGGGGCGAGTCGGGATCTCACGTCGAGGGCGCCGACCTGACCTCGCCGGCCGAGGTGGCCTTGTTGCTCGACCGTATTCGGGGGCACGGCTCACTGGCGGGGATCGTCCACGCGCTGCCATTGCGGGAGATGCCGCCGGCCGGCCTCGATCCGGCCGCCTGGTCGGCGCGGATGGGCCCGGAGGTCCGGGGCCTGTTCCTGCTGGCGCGGGCCTCGGCCGACGACCTGGCCCACGCGGCCGGTCGCGGCGGCGCCTGCCTGATCGCGGGCACCGCGATGGGCGGCGGGTTCGCGAGCGTCGGACAGGTCCCCGACGACTTCTTCCCCGGCCAAGCCGCCCTCGCGGGGCTGGTCAAGACGCTCGCCCGCGAGTGGCCCCGGTCGGTCCGCGTCCGCGTCGCGGACCTCGACCCGAGCCTCGATGTCGAATTCCTGGCCGCGAACCTGGTCCAGGAAATCCAGGCCCGCGACGACCATGCGGAGGTTGGCTACATCGACCGTCAACGGATAGCGCTCCGGGCCGTCGAGGCGGCGTTGCCGGCTGCCAAGGGACGGGGCGTCGCGCTGGCCGAGGGGGAGTCGCTCCTGGTCACGGGCGGGGCGCGCGGGATCACGGCGGCCGTCACGGCCGACCTGGCCCGGCGCTGGCGGCCGACCCTCCTTCTGGTCGGAACCAGCGCTTTGCCCCCCTCGAACGAGGACCCGGCCACCCGGGGCATCACCGGACCGGCCGAACTCAAGGCCGTCCTCCACCAGGCCCTCGCGCGGGAGGAGAGGCCGATCGGTCCCGCCGACCTGGAGCGGGCGTACCGAACCTTGCTCCGAGAGCGCGAGATCCGCGCGAACCTGCAATTGTTCCGCGAGACCGGCGCGACGGTCGATTACGCCCGGGCCGACGTCCGTGACGCCGACGCGATGCGCCAGGTCCTCGACCGCTGGTGCGGCCGGTTCGGCCCGATCGCGGGGCTGATCCACGGCGCGGGGGTCATCCAGGACAAGCTGCTCCGCGACAAGACCCCCGAGTCGTTCGACCGTGTCCTTGGGATCAAGGTGGAAGGGGCGCTGACACTCGCCAGGCTGCTCGATCCCCGGTCGCTGCGGTTCGCCGCGTTCTTCTCGTCAGTGGCCGGCCGGTTCGGCAACCGCGGCCAGGCCGACTACGCCGCGGCCAATGAGGCGCTCAACAAGCTGGCGATCTGGCTCGACCGTCGCTGGCCGGGCCGGGTCGTCTCACTCCTCTGGGGCCCCTGGTCGGGCGTCGGCATGGTCTCCGACCTGGAAGGCCACCTCGGCCGCCGAGGCCTCGGGATGATCGCGCCCGAACAGGGCGCTTCGCGCCTGGCCGATGAGCTGAGTCGGGGCACCAAGGGGGATGTCGAGGTCGTCGTCGCGGGAGAGCTCGGGCCGCTGGCCGACTCGGCCCCGCCGGAAACCGCCGCGGATGGCGAGCTCGACGTCCGGGCGGAGGAGGCCGTCGTCCGATGATGGAGGGAAGTCTCGCTAGAGATTAACATGATACTTTCCTATTACCCATGAGAATCAGCCGACCGTTCGATATCGCGATGGTGGGACTGGCGTGTCGGTTCCCCGGCGCCGCGACGTCGCCGCGTTCTGGGAGAACCTGCTCGCGGTGCGCGACGGCACGGGTGACGTCCCCCCCGACCGCTGGGAGCCGACTGTCTTCTTCGACCCGGACGAGACGGCCAACGATCGGGTCTCTTGCCGGCGCGGGGGGTATCTCGATGAGCCGATCGATTTCGATCCCGAGGCGCACGGGATCATGCCCCGGAGCGTCGATGGCGGCGACCCCGAGCAGTTCCTGGTCCTCGATGCAGCCCGGGCCGCGCTGGCCGATGCGGGGCTGGCCGACGGCGTTCCCGACGGCCGCCGCGTCGAGGTCGTGATCGGCCGCAGCAACGAGTTCAACCGGGGAAACCTGAGCCGGCTCCAGCACGGCCGGATCGTCGCTCAGACGCTCGCCATCCTCCGCGCGCTGCACCCCGAGTGGACGGACGACAACCTCGAGGCGGTCCGCGCCGACCTGAGGGCGAGCCTCCCGCCGTTCGGGCCGGAGACCATCCCCGGCCAGTTGGCCTACGCCACGGCCGGGCAAGTCGCGAACCGGCTCGACCTGGCCGCCGCGAGCTTCGTGGTCGATGCTGCGAGCGCGTCGTCGCTGGTTGCGCTCGACCTCGGGCGCGGGCTCTGATCGACCGCCGCGCCGACCTGGCGCTGGTCGGCGGGGTCTACGTCTCGGCCGACGTCGATTTCCCGATGATCTCCTGCCAGCTTGGCGCGTTGTCGCGCTCGGCCATGCGCGGCCCTTCGCGCGGGACGCCGACGGGACCTTGCCGGGCGAGGGGGTCGGAGTGGTCGTGCTCAAGCGGCTCCGCGACTCCGAGCGCGACGGCGATCGCGTCTACGCAGTGCTCAAGGGCGTGGGGCTGGCCAGTGACGGCCGGGGTCGCGGCCTCGCCTCGCCCAGCGCCCGAGAGCACGCGCGGGCGATCCGGAGGGCTTATCGCCGGTCGGGCATCGACCCGATGACGGTTGGGCTCGTCGAGGGGCACGGTCTGGGCGTCCCCGCCTCCGACCGCGCCGAGCTGCGCGCGCTTCGGTCGATCTTCCCGAGACCGCACTGGGGCCGCCGGACCCTGGGCGCCGTCTCGGCGCTGATCGGGCACGCCATGCCCGCGGCGGGGATGGCCGCGCTGATCAAGACGGCCCTGGCGCTGCACCATCGCGTGCTGCCCCCCTCGCCGATTGCCGAGCCGCCGCATCCGTTGCTGACCGACGCGCAGAGCCCCTTCACCCTGAGCGCGACGGCCCGGCCCTGGATTCACGGCGACCGTGCCCATCCGAGGCGCGCGGGGGTCAACGCCTTCGGATTCGCGGGGATCAGCGCACATGCGGTCCTGGAAGAGCACGCGCGGTCGGCCGACGGCCTCACGCCCGGCTGTCAGCCCCGGTGGGAGACCGAGGCGATCCTGCTAGGCGCGCTCGATCGCGCCGGGTGGCTCGACCGGCGCGGACCCTGCTCGACTGGCTCGAACGGGTCGAAAACCGCTCCGTCCTGTTGAAAGACCTGGCGTTCACGCTCAATGTCGAACAGCCCGATGCGCCGTTCCGCGTGGGCCTGGTGGTCGCGTCGCCGGAGGACCTGAAGGACCGACTCCGGACTTTGATCGCGCGCCTGATCGACCCGACCTGCCGGTCGCTCCGCGACTCGCGCGGGACCTACTTCTGGGAGCAGCCCCTGGCGAGCTCGGGGGCGCTGGCGTTCCTGTTCCCCGGAGAGGGCTCGCAGTATCCCGGCATGCTCGCCGACCTCTGCCGCACTTCCCCGAGGTCCGCACCCGGTTCGACACGGCCGACCGCGTGGCCCTCGAACAGGGATATGCCCGGCTTCCCAGCGAGGTCCTCTTCGGCGGATCGGTGGACGAGAGTAGCGGCCTCTGGACGGTCGGCACGGCGCTCAACGTTGTGCTCTCGGGGCAATGGGCCTTGCACCAGTTGCTGTCGCGCTTCGACTTGCATCCCGACGCGGTCGTCGGCCACAGCAGCGGAGAATTCCTGGCGCTGGCCGCATCGGGCGCGATCCGCGTCGATCAACGGCTCGAGGACCGGCTCGGCGAGCTGGGGCGGGTCTTCGAGCACCTCGAGGCCTCGGGCCGGGTGCCGGGTGCGCCTGGTCACCCTCGCGACCGACCGCGCGAAGGTCGAGCGCGCCTGCCGCGACTCCGGCCACGACGGTGTGACGATTGCCGTCGACAACTGTCCTCATCAGGTGGTGCTGGCCGGGCCCCCGGCGCCGTCGAAGCGGTCGTGGACCGGCTCCGCGGCCAGGGGGTGATCTGCGAACCCCTTCCGTTCACCCGCGCGTATCACACCCCCGCCTTCGCGGAGGCGCTGGGGCCGGTCCGCGCGTTCTTCGATGACCTGCCGTTGAACCGTCCCCGGGTGCCGCTTTACTCGTGCGCGACCGCCGGCCGGATGAGCGAGCAGGTCGAGCCGATCCGCCGCCTGGCGAGCGAGCAGTGGGCCCTCCCCGTCGCGTTCCGGTCCACGATCGAGTCCATGCACGCCGACGGCATCCGGATCTTTGTCGAGGTCGGGGCCCGGGGGAACCTCACCGGTTTCGTCGAGGACATCCTCCGGGGCCGTCCTCACTTCGCCGTCGCCGCCAACCTGCCCAGGCGCTCGGGCCTGACCCAGTTGAATCACTTGCTATCGTCGCTTTATGCGCAGGGTGTGGCGATCCGGCCCGATCACCTCTTTGGCCGGCGCAGTCCCAGGCGGATTGACCTTGCTCGTGACCTCCCGGCGCCGAGGGAGAAACCGGTCCTGAAGGTCGGCTTCCCCGAGATGCGCCTGTCAGCCGACCTGACCGCCCGGCTCCTCAAGCGCGGTGCCGGCGACCTTCACGACGCAAGGGAGGGGCGACCGTTCTCCGCGGACCTCTCCGCGCCGGTCGCGCCGAAGGCCGAGGATCTCGGCAGCGAGGGGAGCAGGAACGGTCATTCTCCCCCCTCAACTGCCGTGCGACGCTGGCCATCCCCGCCGATCCCGCGTGACGAGGCGATTGACGCCCACCTGCGGACGATGGAGGCGTTCCTGGAGACCCAGCGCGTGGTGTTGGACGCCTATCGCGCCACCCGGCTCTGTCCGTCGGCGCCCCGGCTCGCGCCTGAGTCGCGGCCGATGGTCGCGGAGCCCGGTCCCTGGGTGGGAACGCTGGAGAGCCTGAACCCAGGACGCGCCCTGGTCGCCGTCCGGAGTCTCGACCTCCACGACGACCCGGTGGCCGAGCACCACACGCTTGGCGGCCGCCGCGTCTCGGCGCTGGACCCGGACCGGAAGGGCCTGCCAGTCGTCCCGTTCACGGTGATGGCCGAGATGCTGGCGCAGGCCGCCTCGGTGCTGATGCCCGACCGCGAGGTGGTCGCGCTCCGCGACGTCCAGGCGTATAAGTGGATCCGCTATGAGGAGGACCCAGTTGCGCTGGAGATCCGGGCGGTCCGCGACCCCGACCGGCAGGACGAGGTCCGCGTCGAGATCCA
Source organism: uncultured Planctomycetaceae bacterium (assembly GCA_963803395.1). Classification (GTDB taxonomy): domain Bacteria; phylum Planctomycetota; class Planctomycetia; order Isosphaerales; family Isosphaeraceae; genus JAFANO01. The sequence goes on along the minus strand of CAWDND010000054.1, from coordinate 64,253 downwards.
CAATAAGGGACGCGAATCAGCCGTCCGCCCCGGCGCCGAGGGGTGCCGATCGAGGGCCCGGTCGTGGCAGGTCGCGTCGTCTTCGGCGACGCTCGCGAGGCGGGCCCGGTGGCAACCGCGTTCATCCTGGAGGGGGCGGGCACTTGCCAATTCACCGCCGAGGAGCTCTACGCCGACCAGTGGCTCTTCCATGGCCCAGTCTTGCAAGCGCTGGTCCGGGTGGGGCCGTCGTCGCCGCGCGGGATCGAGGGGACGCTGAAGGTCCTGCCCCGCCGGGGGCTGCTCCGCGCGTCGGATCGGCTCGCGCTGCGGACCGATCCGATCGTGCTCGACGCCTTCACGCACCTGCTGGGATGCTGGGGCCTGGATCAGGTGCCCGACGGCGAGGGAGACGTGATCTTCCCGCTCCGGGTGGCGGACCTGGCAATCTTCGGCGCCGACCCGCCGGAAGGGGCCGAGGTCGCCTGCCGGATCACGGTCCGCGAAATCTCCCAGCATCGAGTGCTGGCCGATGCCGACCTGGTCGGCCCCGACGGCCGCCTCTGGATCCGGATCATCGGCTGGGAGGACTGGCGGTTCTACTGGCCGAGCCGCTATCGCGACCAGTTCCGCCAGCCCGACCGGGTCTTCGTCGGCGAGCCGCTGGCCCTGCCGGGGGCCTCGGTGGAGGCCGAGCCGGCGGTGCGTGCGGTCTGGCTGGCGCCCCCGGCCGACATGGGCAAGCCGGTCTGGCGCGACGTGCTGGAGTGGGTCCAGCTCGGCCCCGAGGAGCGTGCCGCGTGCCGGTCGCTGCCGGGACCGGAGGCGCGGAGGACACTCCGGCTCTGGGGCCGGATCGCGGCGAAGGAGGCGGCCCGCCGCCTCTGGGCCGATCGGGGTGGGCCGCCCGTCTATCCGGCCGACCTGGTCCTCGCGCCCGACCCGCGCGGCCGTCCCCGGCTCCGCTCGTTGATCGAGCCGGAGCGCGACGACCTTCCCGCCATCTCGATTGCGCACGCCGAGGGCGTCGCGGTCGCCCTGGCCGCGCTCGGCCCGGACTGCGCCCCTCGGCATCGATGTCGAGCCGGTGATCGACCGGCCGCCCGGCTTCGTTTTCGTCGCCTTCCAAGAGGATGAACGCACCTGGCTCGATCGGCTCGCCGAGGCGGGCCAGGACCGTGCCGAATGGGTCGCCCGGTTCTGGTGCGCCGGGAGGCGGTCGCCAAGGCGACCGGCCTGGGGATGATCGCCGGGCCAGCGAGCCGCGGCTGTCGTCGATGTCGATCCAGAGACCGGAGCGATCGCGGTGGCGCTCGGCCCCGACCTGCTCTCGGCGGCTCCCGACGGGGGCGAGACGCCCGTCCGCGCGGTGACCGCCAGGCGAGGCGATTTCGTCTGGGCCTGGACGATGGGTGAGAGGAGTCGTCTCCGATGAGCATTCCGTCCAAGACCGAAATCCTGGCCGACCTCTCCCACTTGCTCGGCAACTTCCAGGGCCGGGAATACTCGGGCGCGATCGGGCCGGAGACCCGGTTCTTCGCCGACCTCGGCCTGGCATCGATCGACGCGATCGTCCTGGGCGAGATGCTCCAGGACCATTACGGCCGCGACCTGCCGTTTGGCGACCTGATGGCCGAGCTCGGGCGCCGGACCGACCGCGACCTCCGCGTCGGCGAGCTTGTAGAATTCCTGCACAGGCATCTATAAAGTAAGGAACTGTCAGGAAATCCATGAAACATTCAGGCGGTCTTGGGTGGCTGAGGTCTCGTCCTCGAGACCCCGGCGGAGACCGGCGCCGCAGCCTCAACAGGGCCTCGAAGACGAGACCTCAGCCACCCGGATGTTTGGCCTATTCGCATTACAATTAATGGATTGTTCGCGGGATTTCTGGACAGTGCCAAAAGTACGCATCGACACGATCACAACGGGTTGTCTCATGCCATTTTCCGCGGCGAACGGCCTGCGATTCCACTACCAGCAAGCGGGCTCCGGCCCGGACGTCGTCCTAGTCCATGGCTTGACCGGCGACCTGTCGATCTGGTATCTCTGCCGGGCCATGCAGGCGCTGAGCGCGTCGCACCGGGTGACGGCCCATGACCTGCGCGGGCACGGCTACAGCGAAGCCCCGCCGACCGGCTACACCTCGGCCGATCATGCGGAAGATCTGGTCGCGCTGATGGATCGCCTGGGGATCGGGCTGATGAGCGTGGTCGGCCACAGTTTCGGCGGCGTGATCGCGCTGCATGCGGCGGTGCTCGCCCCGGAGCGGGTCGAGGCGGTCGTCCTCTCCGACCCCTACTTCCCCGCGCTCCGGCACCTGGAGGACGTGAGCCGCTGGGGACACTGGCGAAGCTTCCGCCAGGAGGCCCATGAGGCGGGCATCGAGCTCTCGGACGCGCACTGGTACGACCTCGGCCAGTTCTTCGACCAGGTCCTGCACCTCGACAGTCGAGCGCCTGCTCCGGTTCCGCCAGGCGGTGGGCCTCCCTGCGCTCAACCGCCTGCTCCGGCTCGGCCGGACCACCTGCGGCGACGACTCCAAGGTCGAGGCGGGGCTGACCTCCAACCGGATCGCCGGGGTGACCGTGCCCGTATTGGCCCTCTACGGTGAATTCTCCCCGTTCCTCGCCACGGCCGAATTCCTCGAGGCGCACCTGCCCCGATGCCGCACCGCCACCGTTTCCGGGGCCAAGCATCGCGCGCCCGAGGAGAACCCCGAGGACTTCCTCCGCCTGCTCCAGGAATTCCTCGCCTGCTTGCCCCGGCCGGCACGGGAGGGCCGGGTTGCGGATTAGGGATCATCCAGATGTCGAAACGAGACCGAGGGAGTCCACCATCGACCGTGCTGCTGACCGGTGCCGCGCAGGGGATCGGTCGGGCGACCGCGTTGGCGCTCGCCGCGCGCGGTTTCCGGCTCGGCCTGCTCGACCGCGTCTTTGGACCGCTGGAGGAGCTGGCGGCCCGGCTCCACGTGGCGGGGGCCGCGATCGCGTCGGCCGTCGCCGATGTCCGCGACGGCGAGGACTTGAAACGCGCCGTCGCGATCCTCGAGGGTCAGGTCGGGCCGACCGACGTCCTGATCACCTGCGCGGGGGTGGGCACACTCTCGTCGGCGCTCGACCTGGATCTCGAAGGGTTTCGTCAGATGCTCGAGGTCAACGTCCTGGGGGTGGCCCGGTCGATCGAAGCAGTCCTGCCGGGGATGTTCGCGCGCGGATCGGGGCACATTGTGGGCCTTTCGAGCGTGGCCGGGTATCGCGGCATGCCCTGGATGCCCGGCTACTCGGCCTCGAAGGCCGCGCTGACGACGTATCTGGAGGCGCTCCGGCCCGCCCTGAAACGGCGCGGGGTGAGGATCACGACCGTCTATCCGGGGTTTGTCCGAACGGGGATGACGGTCGCCACGCCCTTCCGGAAATCCGTCCCCATGATGGAGCCTGCCGAGGCGGCGCGCCACGTCGTCCGCGCGGTTCTCCGGCGCCCCCGCGACTACACATTCCCGTTCTCCACGGCCCTCGGCATGGGTGTGCTTCGACGCCTTCCCTGCTTCCTCTTCGACCGGATGATGGACCGCGCCGGCCCACAGGCGCTAACCACTGAGTTTTAAAGGAAAGGTCGTGACACCCGAGATGAGGTTGGGCCGCGAAATCCCGACACGAAGTTTGGCCGCTTCCTGTTCTTAATCTCACCTTGTCGCGGTGCATCACCGTTAAGCCCGAGATGGGCATTCGAGGGCAACCAGACAAAAACCACCGAACTTGCTGTGTCCTTGGTTGTGAAAGACACAGGGAGATCGGTTCTGGCAACCAAATTATGACGCCTTCGAGATCTTCTCCCGGGCCAAGCTGGAGGAGAATTTGGCTTATAGGCATTTCAACCCGGTACGAGCCGGATTGGTCGAGCGGGCTGTGGAATGGCCTGGAATTCGGCACGTTGGTACGAGGTGGACCAGTCGGCGGGTGTTCCCATCGGGCGGGTGACAGGGCTGGAACTGTGCGAGCCGTGACCTCTCGTCGCTCCACGACCCCGATTGCAGGCAACCGAAGCCACCCGAGTAGGGTGGCACTGGTGGACATCACCAGTGCCACCCGCCGCAGGCATCAATCAACCAACTGATCCCATGGCTCCACGTCCGATGTGGCCATGGGACACAGGGGAACGTCCTTCACCTCGAATGAGAGGTCACGCGAGATGCTCCTGTCCAATCACGCACGGTCGACGCGGGCCCTCGTCGCCTTGCGGCGGTGCCAGCAGACGCCGAGCGTGGCCATGGTGCCCATGCCCATCATCACAAGGCTCGCGGGCTCGGGGGTCTGGGCGACCAAGCCGAAGTCGGGCAGTGGCACGCCCGATGGGACGATGTCGAACTTTAAGGAGGCCTCGGGATCGGCCACGAACGAGAGGGTCCCATCCAGCGTCACGCTTCCCCCGACCGGGATGGTGATGGCGGGCAGGAGATCGACGCCATAGGCGAAGAACGTATTGGCCCCTGGGGTGATAAAATTACTGAAGAGCCTATCACCCGCGACGCTGGGCGTTGCCTTCACGAAGTCGCCTCGACCACCTGGTCCGTCGGAGACGATGGCCACCGAGGTCGAGAAGGCATTGACGAATCCCCCGGCCGCGTTGAAGATGCTAAACCTCCCATTGAGCGTGGCGGCGACGAAAGCGCCGGCTGGTCCCTGCCCGCCCAGGGTCCCCGTGACAGCCAAGGCGACCCCAGGGATCTTCGCAGCATCGCCCGTGGGGTCCGAGAAGTTTGCGATGCCGCGCGAGAAGTTCACTGAGGCCCGACCGTTCACCCCGGTATCGGCGATGAACGTCGGGTTGGACCAGAAGATGCCGGCCCCCGACCCGCCGCTCGTCGTGGTCGCAGACAGTTTGGCACTCCCGCCGATGGTGTCGCCGAAATTCAAGGCGGGGACCGCAGGCTGGGCTGCGCTGAACCCGAGCGGCGTAAGCGGGGCGGCAGGGGTGGCGACCCCGCCGCCGAAAGTACTCACGGGGGTGACGGGGGCCCCAAGCCTTCCATAGCCCGCCCCTAGACCGCCGACGTTGACGAGTTCGCCGGTGACTGGGCTGTAGATGGGACCGCCTGCTGCATTGACGTTCTCCACGTTATAGGTGATCCCGGCGACGCTCCCGGGATCTGGGCCGACGAAGGCCGCGAATGCCGCCTCGGTCAAGGTGAGCAGAACGATCGTTGTCATGGCGACGCATCGCTTCAACGAGAAGTGCGATCGCCGGGTCGATGAACCCTTCCTCGAAATCATGATACCTCCCATGTGATGTTGGTCGCGACGACCGAGGCGACGAAGCCGTCGATCGCCACAACTCTCCCTCGTGCTCCGTCAAATTTCGATTGATGGGTATTCTGGAACCGGATTCCCTTGAAACTCGGGAACTTCGACCCGTCATTCGAAATTTGACGGAGCACGAGGGGTCCGCCACGATTGAAGTGTTGGGAAGAGCCGCCGGAGCTTGATGCGGGCGTCGGCCGTGGTGAACCGCCATCGGATCACCACGCCCCGCCCATTCCGCTCCTCTTCCCACGCCGACACCTCCCGCTGAAGCTCCCCCCGCGTGCCGATCCGCCGGTCCAGGCGCTGGCGGGCCAGCACCGAGAGCTCGAACCCCGCCATGTTCAACCAACTGCCGGGCTTCGGCGTGGAGTGGACTTCCAGCCGATCGGCGATCCGCTTCGCCCGATCCGGCTCGAATGCCTCGGAGAGCGAGGCTCACTTGTGGGTGTTCAAGTTTTCCGGGACCAGCACCTCCTTCTCCGCCTCCGGATGCACCTCCTCGACCAACCACCGCACGACCACGGCGAAGTCCTTCGCCGTCCGCGGCTCGGTCACCGCCGCACGCCGCCAGCCGATCAACGGCTCGGAGATCATGAACAGGTTGGCCGTCCCGTTGCGGACGTACTCGGAATCGAACCGTTCGGGCTGACCCAGCTCGGCCGGCACCGGCTCGATCACCTCACCGATCAGTTGCTGGCTCGCCTTGTCGAGGCAAACCAGTGGCCGCTTCGAGTCGAAGGGCCGGTGGTAGACGTCGAGCACTTCCTCCATCTGGCAGACGAACTGGCGGTAACACACCAAGTTATTGAAATTCATTGGTGTATCGCACTCGCCCTGACGCGGCCGCGCTATCGCGCAGGGCCGGGGCCGGGTGTGCTTGGAGGCGTCGGAGTAACGCCTCGGCGTCGGCGCGACGGGCGAAGTCGGCGCCGAGGCTCGTCGCGGCGCGAGCATACGGGAGGGCCTGATCCCTGCGGCCGAGCCGCTCGAGGATCGCGGCGGCGTGATAAGCGATTTCGGGCATCTGCTCAGCCTGCCCGAGGCTGGCCTGGAGGACGGCCCACGCTTGGTCGGCGTGCCCGTCCCGAAACTCGATCCAGGCTTCCGTGTCGGACAAATAGGGATCGGTCCTCGGCCGATCGCGGGCCAGCTTGAGCCACTGGCGTGCCTCGCCGAGATCGCCGCCCGACTCGGCCAGGGCCCAGGCGAGGTTGGCAACCACGTGGGGATCGTGCGGCGGCTTTCCCAGAGCGTCGCGAAGGATGGGGACCGCCTCGGCGTTGCGACCGACGCGGTCGAGCCAGTGGGCGAACTCCAGGCGGACCGCGACGTCGCCGGGGGACAGGGCGAGGGCCTTGCGGAACTCGCCGGCGACGTGACCGGATGGAGCGGCCATGGCGAGCGCGTGGCGGGCCCGGGCGAGGTAGAGGGCCGCCCCGCGGTCGGGTCTCGGCTCGGTCGACGCGAGTGTCCGCTCGGTCTCGGCGAGCAGCCGGTCGGCCTCGGCTCGACGGCCCGAGGCGTCGTACAGCGCCGCGAGCTCACCGACCGCCTCGAGGTTCGCGCCGTTCAGCTCAACCGCCCGGCGCAGGTGCCGTTCCGCCATCTGGGGGTCGTCCAGTCGGTGGTAGGCCATCCCCAGTGGTCCATGGACGATCGCCGCCGGCGCCCCTAGCTGGAGGGCCATGTTGAGGTCGGCGACCGCGGCCGTTAGCTTGGCCGGGGCCGAGGCGCGATAGACGGTCAGGAACAGCCCGCGCTGGTAGTATCCGCCGGGCTCGCGAGGCGCGGCCCGGACCGCGCGATCGTGGGTCCCCTCGGCCTCGTCGAGCTTCCCCTGGCGGATCAGGACAGCCGCCCGCAACCAGAGGCCGATCAGCCAACCCGGCCGCTCGGCTAGCCGCCGATCGATGGCCGTCAGCGCCTCGTCAAGCCGGCCAAGGCTGTAATAGGCGACCGTCAGCAGGAAATCGGCGCGCTCGTCGGCCGCGGCCTCGGGCTTGCACCGCAGGTCCGTCAATCGGAACAGGGCCTTCGCATAATCTCCGGCCGTCAGGTCGGTCGCGACAATGTCCTGGAACTGCCTCTCGACCTCGGTGCGCGCGGCGCTTGGCGGCGCAGGTCTGTCAGGATCTCGTTCGGCGAAGTGATGGGGCCGGCGCGGGCCGGACCGCTCACGATCAGCAGCATCCCGAGCGCCAGCGACGCGGTCAGTTGAAGACGCCGATTGGGGGAGGGGATTCGAGACAGGCCTTGAGACACCGCAATTCCTCGCGACGAGAGGCTCAACGATCTGGGTAAGACACACTCGGCACGGCCACCCCGCGGCTGCGGCGAGTGGCCCAGCCCACGGGGCGGCCGATGGCTCGCTTATTTCAAGCCGCCGGGACCGAACCGGCCGCCATCCGTAACCAGCTCGCCAGAGCGACGATTCCGGCGAGGCCTATACCCAGGCTGAGCCGGGACGACGGCTCGGGGACGCACGCCGAGTAGCGGGCGCCATGGCCTTCGTTATTACTGAAGTCGGGGAGCCCATTGGGAAAGCCCACCCCCGAACCAAGCTGGCCGAACTGATTCGGGAGAAAGACCCCGCCCGTGATGTGAAAACCGATAGCGAAAATCTCATTGGTCCCCAGAGTCGGGGGCGTGACCGGGGGGACCGCGGTGTTCGAGAAGCCGTACCACGTGAGACCCGGGCAGGCCCTCGAACCATCCGCCGCCACCCCCGTGCTCCACGGAATGTCCGCCACTGGGTTACGGGTCAGCACGAAGGGGGAGCCCGTACTCGTAAGGACGGCATTGAACACGAGGGTCTGAGTGTTGAGGCGGCCGATGGTCGCGGTATCGAAGTCGAGCCCTGAGGGAGGGTTGATCACGCCGAGCCCGCACGCACAGGAATGAGGGGTCGTCGTCGCGAAGACGGTTCCGAGCTGGACGAAGACATTTCCGTTTGTGATGAACAACTTTGGTGGTGGGGCCGAAAATGGAGTCGTCAGACCGCAGGAACGGCCGATACCCGGCCAGCCTAGCAGCAGGCCAATGGCGACGGCAAGGCGAGATGCATTCATCCGCATGGCCAGTTCTCCTTGTGGCAAAGGCACAACCAGATAATGCAGGCTCGGCCTTTTTTATAAGGAAAATTCTTCCATTTTATTTATTAAAGATCTCGAACGAACGGCGTAAGCCGAGGATGATCGCTCGCTTGCGCTGGCTGACCGCCGGCTGGCTGATCCCCAACTCGCCCGCGACGTCTGCTTCCGTCCGTCCGCCCCAGAACAGATGCTCGATCAGCCAGCGGTCGGGTTCCGGTAACCGGGCCAACAGATCTTGCAGCGCCTCATACGAGTGGGGGGCGGAGGGCGCGGCGTCTGAGGGACACGCACCCCCATCAGCAGGGGCTTCGCAACCACAATGCACGGCAAACGCCCATTCTTGCCGGTAACGGGCCCGCACGCCGAACAGGATCCGCCGGCGCACGAACGCGCTCAGCGGGACGCCCCGCGCCGGGTCGTAGTCGCGCAGCGCTTGCCAAGCGGCGGCAATGCTCTGCGCCTGCAACTCCTCGAACCAGTCGCCGACCGACCAGCGCGGCGGGATGCGCCAGGAACGGAAGCGACGCGCACAACCGACCCAGATCGTGCCCCAGTCGGGGAGCCCATCGAGACACCACTCTGCCATCGCGGTCTGCGTCCGGCACCGCTTCGAACTGAGTTGCACCATCGCAGTTGGCTCCTTCCCGGGTGCCGAGGGAACCATTCTGGACCGTCCGCCACGCGTCGTCCCTACCGGAATCGGATTCCCTTCCCGCTGTTGTAAGCAAGAATTAACCGAGAATTCCTGGGGGTCGGAGAATGGCGACGGGTGACCCCGGCGGCTCTGCGTACAGGTGGGCAAGCCGCCAGGGCCGTCCGAAAGCTCGCGACACGGGCGGCCATTTTAGACAGAGTCGTCATGCTCTTGCAAGCAGGAACTACATAGGTTCGTGAGGTTGGGGGTTGGCGAAGAGGGTGATGACGAAAGTGGAGGTCATCGGCGGCTTGCTGACGGAAGAGAGCTCCTTAGGTGGCGCGCGCCGCTCAGCGCCCTGAAGTGTTGCGCTCGGTCGCCTACGGGCCTCAATTCGCGGAGGACGTGGCGACAGACGCCCTGCCAGCCGTCGACGAGGAGTCGCCGCCGGACGGGGGAGATGACGTCGTCAAAGGGGTCGAAGAGGCGGATTTTTCGGGGATCGACCGTGGGGATCATAACGGGCACAATTCCTTTTCCGAACTATAATAAAGTCTCAGTAGTTCCAAGATCGGCGATCTTCTCAGGAGCTTGACGTAGATGGGCGCGAAGGCCCCTTCGGATCATGGTTTTGGTACACGGAGCCAACACCGGAGGGAGCCATGCGCCAGCACCATCGTATCCTCAAGCGCCACCAGGTCCATCGCTTCGCCGCCAAGCACCTGCAACAGCACCTCCAGCTTCAAGGATTCCAAACGCAAGATCTCGGCCCACATCCTCTGGTCCCTCTTGCTCGCCGCCGCCGCGCGGATCACCTCGCTCCCCGACGCCTGCGGGCGACTCGACGACCCCCCCTCCGAGGAGACGATCCGCCAGGCGCTCTTCGCCACGCTGCCCGACTTCGCCGAGTTCCAGCGGCAGCTCAACGACGCCCTGGCCGGTCGCCTGCCCCAGGCGCTGCGCAAGCACCGCCAGCGGTTGGCCATCGACCTGACGTTGATCCCCTACCACGGCCAGCCCTTCCGCGACGTCGACGAGGTCTACCGCGGCCAGGCCAAGGACGGCACCAGTCACTTCCACGCCTACGCCACCGCCTACGTCGTCCGCCAGGGGCAGCGCTTCACCGTCGCGCTGACGGCGTGCGGCAGGGCGAGCCGCTCAAGGAGGTCATCCAACGGCTGCTGAGGCAGGCCGCGAGCGTCGGCTCAGGCCGCGTTTGCTGCTGCTGGACCGCGGCTTCTCCAGCGTGGCCGTGATCCGCTACCTCCAGGCGGCCCGGCACCCGTTCCTGATGCCGGTGGTCTTCCAGGGCCGCTCGCCGAAGCAGCGGGGAGGCCCCAGCGGCAGCTACGTCTTCCGCACCTGGAAGAAGAGCGGCTGGTTCCACTACACGCTCACCGACGCCAAGAAGCGGACGGCGACGGTGTCGATCTGCGTGACGTGCCGCAACTACCGCGGGCAGTGGAAGCGGCACGGGCGGCAGGCGTTGGTCTATGCCTGCTGGGGCTACCGGCCGTCGTCGCCGGAGTCGGTGTTCGCGACGTACCGGCGTCGGTTCGGGATCGAGTCGAGCTACCGGCAGATGCACCAGGCACGGATCCGGACGACGACCCGTCGGCCGGCGTTGCGGCTGCTGTACGTGGGGATCGCCCTGGTGCTGCGGAACCTCTGGGTGTGGCTGCACTTCGCGGTCCTGTCGACGCCGCGGCGCGGCGGCCGGGTGATCCGGCTGGAGCGGCTGCGGTGGGAGACGCTGCTGCTCTGGCTGCTCCATGTGATCGAGGAGGCGTTCGGGGTCGCCGACGTCACCTATACCGAAAGGGATATCGAATATGAACTTGCGTTGTAGTCAATCGCACGCACTGTTCTTGGAACTACTGAGTCTAGAATCGCGGCCCTGAGAGTGAAGGGGAACAACGGCTGTAAGATCAGGATTTTCAATAAGTTGCGCCGAAATCTAATAGCAGAGAACTTCTGTCGGTGACGTCATGTTTGGCCTGGGTTTGAGAATCCGAATACTGTGGTAAACTCTTGCCAGGAGCACCTTAGCAGTCCTCTCATGTTCTGGATCGCTTCCTGGACCCAGTCGCGGAATACCTGACTTCCGAGGTGGCGCGGGCCGGGATGAACCTGTGCGTCAGCCGGATGTGCAGGCATGGATCGACGAACTGGCCGAGAAGTGCAATGAAGGAGAACTGAACCCGGATGAGCGGGCCGAGTGCCGGACCATGGTCGATGCCGCCGACCTCATCAGCATCCGATTGGTCCGTGAGCGAGCCCAGGACCGGTGCGAGTACTGCCGACTCCCCTCAGGGGGCGCAGCCTTAACGTCACGTTTCACATCGAACACGTCCTCCCGCGCAAGCTCGGTGGCTCGGATGACCCGAAAAACCTCGCCCTGGCTTGCGAGCGTTGCTATGCTTTCAAGGGGGCAGACCTCTCGGGCATCGACCAGGACACCGGTAATGTTGAGCGCCTGTTCGACCCGAGAACCCAGGACTGGCACGAGCATTTTGAACTGCGGAAGGCCGTGATCTTGGGCCGTACCCTCACCGGACGTGCGACGGTTGCTGTCCTCGGCATGAACGAGGATCGAAGAGGTTCGCTTCGTGCTGAGATCCTCGCCCTGGGGCAATTTGATCTCGTCTGAGATCGACTGCTTCCCTTTCCGGAGGCAGATTCTGCTGGAAAAAGCCTCGCAATCCCGAGAGGAGAGTCCGGTTTTTGAGACCCCCGGGTGACTCTGAAGGGTTTCAAAAACTCAAGTGTACAAACTCGTGTGCGCCGAAATTTCGGCGCCGCGCATTCCGGCAATCCGTGCATCTTCTGGGGACAAGGGGGTCACAAGCTCGACGTCAAGACCCTTCCAGAAAAGGGCAAAAGTTGAACTGAGAGGGACCTGCAACAATCCACAGTTCTCAGGATCATCCCACGAGAGTGCGCCTTTTGGAGCGAATGACGCACGCGCGAGACGCATCGCGACAAGGTGGCATAGGAACAGGAAACGGCCAAACTTCGTGTCGGGATTTCGCAGCCCAACCTCATGTCGGGTGACAGTCGATCTCTCCCATGTCCGGAACCGTCGAGGCGCTCGCCCGTGATGCTCCCTTCGCCGCCGCGCTGGCACGGTGCCTGACGTGTCGCTGCGGGCTGCTCGGCCGCGACACCTGCGCAGGCCTGCGGCCGGCCGTATCCCGAGTCGGACGGGATCCTGGAGGCGATCGGCCCATTAACCGGCACGAACCGGATCGCCGCCGCCTTCTACGACGGCCCGAACTGGCTCCGCTTCCGACCCTGGGAGCGGCTTTTCCTCTGGTTCCAGGGGCCGGGGCCGGACCGGGCGCGGCGGCAGGTCCTCCGGCACCTGCCCGAACGCCCGGGTGTCCGGGTACTCGAGGTGGGAATCGGTGACGGCGAGAACATGCGCCTGATACCCGCGGACTGGAAGATTTACGGCGTGGATATCGCCCGGACGCAACTGACGGCCTGTCGCCACCGCTTCCCGGCGATGTCCGGGAAGCTGGCCTGGGCGGAGGCGGAGGACCTGCCGTTCGAGAACGAGACCTTCGACGCCGTTTTCAGTATTGGCGGGTTTAATTACTTCCGCGACCACGCGGCGGCGCTGCGCGAGATGCGCCGGGTGGCGCGACCGGGGGCGCCGGTGATCGTCGCCGACGAGCTTTCCGACCTGTATCGGTTCGCGCCCGGGTCCGTGCTCGGCTTCGAGAGCCTCGACCGCTGGGGCTTGCGCGCCATGGGGCTCGACCCCGAATTCCTCGCGATGGTCTTCAATCACCGCGTGGACATCGACGCTCTGGCTCGCGCCGAGTGGCCGCGGCATCGCCGTTTCCCCATCTGGAACCGCCTGGGATACTGTCTGGTCGATCCTGGATCCCTGGAGAGGGCCTGAATCATGTCGCTCAGCACTTCAAACGCCTCGGCCGACTGGACGATCGAGCCGGACCTCCTGCGCTGCGTCGCCTGCGACGGCGCGTTGACTCCGGCGGGTGGGGGACTCGACTGCGCCGGCTGCGGGCGGAGCTACCCGGTCCGCGACGGCGTGCTCGTGGTCAAGGAGGCTCTGAAGGGCGACAACCGGATCGCGGCCGACTTCTACGACAGCCCGCTCTGGCCCAAGTTCCGGTTCTGGGAATGGTTCTTCTTCGTCTGCAACGGCGGCGAGCGGCGCTCGCGCGAACGTGATCCTCCGACACCTGCCGCGCCGGGATGGCCTGAAGCTGCTCGACGTCGCGATCGGCGATGGCGTGTACCTAGGATGGCTGCCGGACGACTGGAGCGTGGTCGGCATCGACGTCTCGATCACGCAGCTCGCCGCGTGCCGTCGCCGGAACGCGACGCGCGACCTCCGGCTGGTCCTCGGCGAAGCCGAGGCCCTGCCGTTCCGCGCCAGCGGTTCGACGCGGTCCTGAGCATCGGCGGCTTCAACCACTTCGACGACCCCGAAGGCGCGCTCCGAGAGATGGTCCGAGTGGTCCGGCCGGGCGGGACGATCGTGATCTCGGACGAGTTGCCCAACTTGACCGATCGCTTGCCCTTCCGCAAACTGGGCTTGCCGGGGATCGATCGCTGGATCGTCGCGCGGCTGATGCACCTGGGCGACGCCTTCACCGACCTGGTCGAGCGCCACCGCGACCTCGACATCGCCGCGATCGGCCGCCGAGTCCTCAGGGACTGCCATTACGAGCTGATCTGGCGCGGCGGCGGTTATCTGATGGTCGGACAGGCCCCTTGAGCGAAATTCGTCTCCATGTTTCGCGATCATAGATATGATAGAGCCATAATTCTGTATATGTAGATATATAAATCAAAATGCGATTCACGACCCTGATTGCGCGGAACCTGCTCCGCCGTGGCGTCCGGACCATCCTGACGGTCGTCGGGCTCGGGATCGGGATTGCCGCGGTGGTGGCGCTGCTCGGGATCGCCTGGGGGTTTGAACGGTCGTTCCTGGCGATCAACGAGGCCAAGGGGATCGACCTGGTGGTGGTTCGCGCGGGGGTCAGCGACAAGCTGACCAGCAACCTCGACGAGGCGATCGGCGGCCGGCTGCGGCGGATGAAGGGGGTCCGCGCGGTCGCGGGGTCGTTGATGGACGTGGTCTCGTTCGAGGAGGCCAATCTCGTCAGCGTGCTGATCAACGGCTGGGAGCCGGGGAGCCTGCTCTTCCGGGGCATCCGGGTGCTGGAGGGCCGGGCGCTGGAGCCGGGCGAGGGCCGCTCGGCGATGCTCGGGCGCGTCCTGGCACTGAACCTCCGGAAGAAGGTCGGCGACCCGATCAACGTCGCGGGCGAGCGGTTCCAGGTCGTGGGGATCTTCGAGAGCGAGAGCCTGTTCGAAAACGGCGGGCTGATCGTCCCGCTGAAGGAACTCCAGCGGATGATGGGCCGGCAGGGTGACCTGACGGGGTTCGCGGTCATCGCCGACGCGCGCGGCCGTCCATCGGTCGAGGCGCTGGCGCGGCGGATCGAGGCGAGCCTCCCGGGGGTCGCGGCGGTCCCGGCCCGGGATTACGTCAAGCGGGATATCCGGATCCGGCTGGCGAAGTCGATGGCCTGGGCGACCTCGCTGGTCGCGCTGGTGGTCGGCTCGGTCGGGGTGCTCAACACAATGATGATGGCCGTCTTCGAGCGGACGGGCGAGATCGGGGTGCTTCGCGCCCTGGGCTGGCGGCGGCGACGGGTCCTGGCGCTGATCCTGGGCGAGGCGCTGGCGCTGGGCGGCGCCGGTGCCGTCCTGGGGATGGCGCTGGGATTCGCGGGGGTCCGGCTGCTCGCGCGGTCGCCCACGGCGAGCGGCTTCGTGGCCGGCGACCTCCCCCCCGCCGCGCTGGGCGTGGGCCTGGCGATGGCGCTGGTCCTCAGTCTGCTCGGCGGCCTCTATCCCGCGTTGCGGGGGGCCGCGCTCAACCCCACCGAGGCGCTCCGCCATGAGTGACTCCAGGCCGCTGCTGAGGGCCGAGGAGCTGACCCGGACCTATCCCGACGGTGCCGTGCAGGCGCTCCGGGGGGTCTCGTTGACGGTGGCGCGGGGTGAGTCGGTCGCCATCACGGGGCCGAGCGGCTGCGGCAAGAGTACGCTCCTGCACCTGCTCGGGGGGCTCGATCGGCCGACGTCGGGCGAGGTCTACGTCGAGGGGGTGCCGATGGCCGCGCTCGACCTCGACGCCTTCCGCGCCCGCCGGATCGGCTTCGTCTTCCAGTCGTTCCACCTGCTGCCGACGCTCTCGGCGCTGGAGAACGTGCAGGTGCCGATGTTCGAAGGCTCCTGGCCCCGCGCCGAGCGGGTCGCGCGGGCCGGCCGGCTGCTCGACGAGGTCGGCCTGGCGCAGCGGCGCAACCACATTCCGAGCCGCCTCTCCGTCGGCGAGCGCCAGCGCGTGGCGATCGCGCGGGCCCTGGCCAACGAGCCGACGCTCTTGCTCGCCGACGAGCCGACCGGCAACCTCGACAGCGTCGCGCAGGCCGAGGTGCTCGACCTGCTCGGCCGGCTCCGCCGCGAGCGGTCACTGACGCTCGTGCTCGTCACCCACAGCCCTGAGGTCGCTGCGGCGGCTGACCGGATCGTCAAGCTCCGCGACGGGCGGATTGTCGAGGGGGGTTGAGAACGCTTCGGCCAAGGGGCTCGGCGCGAGACGGTTGCCCCCGCCGCCCTCGCCTGGCACACTGGTCCCGATCGGGAGGGTTTGATTTGGTTGATCGAACTCGCGTCGCGGAGACATCTTCTCATGAAGTGTTTCTTACCGAGTCTGGCCGCCTACGCGGTCCTCTTCGCGCCGGCCGTTCGCGCAGTCCCCGGAGGACCTGGCGCGGACCGCCGGCTTCGTGGCCGCGTTCCAGAACCCCGACGGGGGGTTCGGGGCGAAGGCGGGAGACAAGTCGAGCCTCGGGTCCACGTCGTCGGCCATTCGCGCGCTGAAGAACGCCAGGGGCTCGATCCCCGACGTGCCGGCCTGCATCAAGTACGTCCTCTCGTGCCGTGACGCCGAGAGCGGCGGGTTCGCCCCGACGCCCGGCGGCAAGCCCAACGTCCGGTCCACCGCCGTCGGCCTGATGGCGGCCACCGAGCTGCAGGTCGCCGATGACTCGACGAGTGAGGGGGCGATCGGCTACTTCACCAGAAACGTCCAGAGATTCGAGGACATCCGGATCGCGGTCGCCGGGCTGGAGGCGGTGAAGAAAACCTCGCCCGACTTCAAGGCGTGGACCGCGCGGGTGGAGGCCGACCGCAACCCGGATGGCACCTGGGGCAAGGGCTCCGGCCGGGCGCGCGACACCGGATGCGCGGTCGTCGCCCTGCTTCGGATGAGCGTCAAGCTCGACAAGAAGGACGCCATCCTCGCCGCGCTCCGCGCTGGCCAGCAACCCGATGGCGGCTGGGGCAAGGGCGAAGGGGACTCCGACCTCGAGTCGACCTACCGCATCATGCGGGCCTTCTTCATGCTTCAGGAGAAGCCCGACCTGGAGAAGCTCCGCGGCTTCATCGCACGCTGCCGGCAGTCGGACGGCGGCTATGCCGTCAAGCCGGGCGATGTCGCCGACATCGGCGGGACCTACTTCGCCACCACGGTCCTCCGCTGGGTCCGGCTTCTGGACGGCAAGCCGGAGCGGATCGAAGCCACATCGCGCAAGTTGATGCGGCGGTCCAAGACACGCGGCGTCTTGGACGCGCGCGAGACTTTGTCGAGTTCGATCCGCCGCCACGCCGACGTCGGGGTCCGGAGGACCTCGTCGAGGAGCTTCTCCGACCGTCGCCGGAGCGTGATGAAGTGGATCCCCTCCGGTTCAGCTCGCTGAGGTTGGCATGGGTCGTCAGCTTCGTCGGGTCGGCTTCCGCCAGCCGTCCGAGGGAACGTCCCAAAGCGTAAGTTTGGAACTTGACACTTCTTGGGATCAGGTCGTCGCACCGGTCGGTGTCGGCATTCCGAGCCGATCCCAGAACCGGTAGCCGGGCAGTTTCAGGCCCAAATGCTCATACGGGCAACGCCCGCGGCGTTTCCCCTCACGAAACGCGCGACAGTTCCAGTACAGGCGCTTCAGGTCCAGCAGGCCCTGTGTCACCGTTCGGTGCCGCGACTGATGCATCCGCAGCACGCTGTTCATACACTCCACCGCACTGCTGGCCCGCACCGCCTGACGCAACACTCGCGCCACCTCCCGATACAACCCGTGCCAATTCGCGCCCGTCCGGTGGCAGACCACCCGTTGCACCAGATGCGCCACATGGCCAGCGCCCGCGATCATCCCCGCGGTGTTCGCTCGTGGCCGCTGCCGACGCAGCCACCACAGCCGCACCAACTCACCACGCAATGGTTCCTCAGGTGCGACCTCCTGCAACTGACGGTGCAGCCGATCCAAGAATGTCAACGTCTCCTCCGCCTGGAGGTAGTTCCGGACCTTGGACCACTCGCGCCCCGACAACTGGGGCAGCGCCGCGCGATCTGCTCCTGCGCCCAAGGGCGTTCATTCAACCGACCCTCGGGACGAAACACTTGCAGGGCCGCGTGTGCGATCTTCCAACCCGCTTCGGATCGTTCGTACTGCTGGAACGCCGTCGCCGTCTTCTTCCAGGCGCAGCGTGCCGCGACCGCCGCGCCCGCGCATCGTGGCCCTGTTGCTGCGCCTGCGCGACCCGGCGATCGGCCGCTTCGGCCTGCTCCCAGAGCCGTTCCACGCGGCTCCAGATCTGGCGCAGACGCGCCGCGCCTCCTGGGTGGTGTGGAACACATCGAGGCCGTTCTCCAACGGTGGTTTCCCGTCCTGTTGCCGTTGCTGTTGCACCGCAGCGATCCCGGCTTGCAGGCCCGTTCCCGCATCCGCCAGGACGTACGAGAGCGCCGAAAAGTCCTGCAACGCCCGCGACCAAGTCGACCCCGTGCGATCGTTGGCCTTCTGGCCCAAGAACCAGACCATGCTCGTCGGCTCAACGCCCACCAGCACCGGGCGACGGTGGAAGAAGATCTCATCGAGGCAGCCGACCAGCACCAACGCCTGACATCGCGCATCGAGGTGCTTCAGGACCCGCCCCGCCGCGATCCCGGCGGCTTTGATCCAGCGGTGCAGCGTGGTGCGACCGGGGCGTGCCTGCGCGCCCAGGATCAGCGCCAGCAGGACGAGGATCTGATTGAGGCTCAGGCCCATGGCCGTGGCCGTGACAGTGAACTCGTGTTGCTTGTCCGGGGGAAACTCGACGGTCTGAGCCAGCCAGTCCCAGAGGCGCGCATTCTCCTGACGGAGGTCGGAATTCTCCTGGATCAGTTCGGCATGTGTCGGCCCGCCGGAGTGCTCGGCCTCGACGGCCGCCCGGACCTTCTGGGCATGGTCGTAGACGGTCTGTCGGCTGCAGTCGGCAGCGTCGGCCTGATGAGTGACATCGCCGTAGAGACCGGTCAAGCACGCTGCGGCATTGGCGATCCAGGTCGCGAGCGATATCTTGAGCATGGGTGGGCCTCTTGAGTGTGGATCCTGTCAGCAATCCCACTCTTGAGGTCCATCCCCACACGATCAAGACGTTTCGACCTGGTGTTCCAAAGTGTCAACTTGAAATCGACCGTTTCGGCCCAAATTGGGACGATCCCACTACTTGGGAACGTCCCAAAGCGTAAGTTTGGAACTTGACACTTCTTGGGATCAGGTCGTCGCACCGGTCGGTGTCGGCATTCCGAGCCGATCCCAGAACCGGTAGCCGGGCAGTTTCAGGCCCAAATGCTCATACGGGCAACGCCCGCGGCGTTTCCCCTCACGAAACGCGCGACAGTTCCAGTACAGGCGCTTCAGGTCCAGCAGGCCCTGTGTCACCGTTCGGTGCCGCGACTGATGCATCCGCAGCACGCTGTTCATACACTCCACCGCACTGCTGGCCCGCACCGCCTGACGCAACACTCGCACCACCTCCCGATACAACCCGTGCCAATTCGCGCCCGTCCGGTGGCAGACCACCCGTTGCACCAGATGCGCCACATGGCCGGCGCCCGCGATCATCCCCGCGGTGTTCGCTCGTGGCCGCTGCCGACGCAGCCACCACAGCCGCACCAACTCACCACGCAATGGTTCCTCAGGTGCGACCTCCTGCAACTGACGGTGCAGCCGATCCAAGAATGTCAACGTCTCCTCCGCCTGGAGGTAGTTCCGGACCTTGGACCACTCGCCCCCGACAACTGGGGCAGCACCGCGCGATCTGCTCCTGCGCCCAAGGGCGTTCATTCAACCGACCCTCGGGACGAAACACTTGCAGGGCCGCGTGTGCGATCTTCCAACCCGCTTCGGATCGTTCGTACTGCTGGAACGCCGTCGCCGTCTTCTTCCAGGCGCAGCGTGCCGCGACCGCCGCGCCCGCGCATCGTGGCCCTGTTGCTGCGCCTGCGCGACCCGGCGATCGGCCGCTTCGGCCTGCTCCCAGAGCCGTTCCACGCGGCTCCAGATCTGGCGCAGACGCACCGCGCCTCCTGGGTGGTGTGGAACACATCGAGGCCGTTCTCCAACGGTGGTTTCCCGTCCTGTTGCCGTTGCTGTTGCACCGCAGCGATCCCGGCTTGCAGGCCCGTTCCCGCATCCGCCAGGACGTACGAGAGCGCCGAAAAGTCCTGCAACGCCCGCGACCAAGTCGACCCCGTGCGATCGTTGGCCTTCTGGCCCAAGAACCAGACCATGCTCGTCGGCTCAACGCCCACCAGCACCGGGCGACGGTGGAAGAAGATCTCATCGAGGCAGCCGACCAGCACCAACGCCTGACATCGCGCATCGAGGTGCTTCAGGACCCGCCCCGCCGCGATCCCGGCGGCTTTGATCCAGCGGTGCAGCGTGGTGCGACCGGGGCGTGCCTGCACGCCCAGGATCAGCGCCAGCAGGACGAGGATCTGATTGAGGCTCAGGCCCATGGCCGTGGCCGTGACAGTGAACTCGTGTTGCTTGTCCGGGGGAAACTCGACGGTCTGAGCCAGCCAGTCCCAGAGGCGCACATTCTCCTGACGGAGGTCGGAATTCTCCTGGATCAGTTCGGCATGTGTCGGCCCGCCGGAGTGCTCGGCCTCGACGGCCGCCCGGACCTTCTGGGCATGGTCGTAGACGGTCTGTCGGCTGCAGTCGGCAGCGTCGGCCTGATGAGTGACATCGCCGTAGAGACCGGTCAAGCACGCTGCGGCATTGGCGATCCAGGTCGCGAGCGATATCTTGAGCATGGGTGGGCCTCTTGAGTGTGGATCCTGTCAGCAATCCCACTCTTGAGGTCCATCCCCACACGATCAAGACGTTTCGACCTGGTGTTCCAAAGTGTCAACTTGAAATCGACCGTTTCGGCCCAAATTGGGACGATCCCGACTACTTCAATCGGGTGTTCGCCAAGCAGTTCAATTGGACGTACACCGGTCGTCCGCTGATGGCAAAACCAGCGGCGTAAAGCAGGGCAAGAGAGCAAAGAAGAGAAAGACGTTTGGTTCATCGATGCTCAACTGGGAATTGTCGGACTAGCGACGAGGCTGGCCAACCTTAGGAGCCGCGAAAAAATAACTTGGTCATTTCGATCGTGGAGAGATCTTATAATTCCAATTGCCGTGAAAGTCTGCTCTTGTGATCTGAACCCCCGCTAACTCCGCATCACTGACCTTCAATCCAACCTCATAGTGGTTGGTGTCCGGCTCCGCTTCGCTCCGTAATCCCGTGCGCGTGGTGGTTTGGCCAATCAGGTTTACCATGATCTCCAAGCTCCTCAAGGGCACACCCCGCCAATTCTCCGTGATCTGGCAGAACATCCGGTGCTCGATCTTATTCCATTTGCTCGTACCCGGTGGGAAGTGGCAGACCGAAATCGTCAGGCCAAGCTGATCCGCGAGTCTCTGAACGGCAACCTTCCACAACCGTCCCCGACTGCTGTTGCTCCCGCCACCATCGGCGACCACCAGCAGTTCCGTGGCTTGAGGATCGTCCTTCGCTCCCATCCTCAACCACCAACGACGTAACGTCTCGGTGGCGAAGTAGGCCGTATCAGGATCGATGCCGACACTGACCCACCCTCGGTTCGTCGTCTGGTCATAAACCCCGTAAGGGATCCCCTTGCCCAGTTCTTCCTCCTTGAAATCAGACACATTGACCAGTTCAGGCGATCCCTCGGGCTCCCCTTCCGCACCTGGGTTCTTGAAATTCCCGATCAACTCCTTCTTCTGGGTGTCCACCGAGACCACGGGCTGATTCCGCTTCTGGAATTGGGCCACTCGAGCGTTGATGTATTCAAATTGGGTATTGCGGTCAGGGTGCGACTGGCCCTCGCGCGTCTTTCGGTTGGCTTGCAAGCTGTAGTTGAGTTGGTGGAGCAAGTGGGCCACGGTCCGCGCCCTGATCTGATAGCCATACGGCCGAAGTTGCTCGGCCAGTTTCCTGGTGCTCTTGCAGGTCCACCGCAGGGGCGCCATGGGCTCACCGCGGGTGGTCGGGTCCACGAGCAATTCGAGTGTGATGAGCAGGGCCGGATCCTGGGTGATGAGTCGTTTCCTCCCGGCCCCCGGACGACGACTGCGTTGGATGGGGAGTGTGCTTCCGGGCGACTCACGCTGGTCCTGGATCTCTTCAATGGCGTGGCGGATGGTGGTCCGGGACATCCCGGTCGCCTCTGCCAAGGCGGCGATCCCACCATGGCCCAAGCCCATGGCTTCGGTCGCGGACCAAAGCCGTCGCACCCTCTCATTGAGGAAGGGCTGAAGGGTTTCGTACTTCGACCGGAGCGTGGGGATGACGCCTGTGTATTTCATACCCCCACTGAACCAAAACTTGTGCGAAATAACCAACTTATTTTTTCGCGGCTCCTTAGTCCGAAGTTCCGGACCGTTTTTCGACGTAAGTCATTCGAATCTCAAGTGCTTAACCTCGATTTCGACCCGGAAATGTAGCCACTAAAATATCTGGATGTTCTCTTGACATGGCGGCCGCCCTTCGAAAATGGCCGCATGGCAGCACGAGGCGGCGCCGTTCATGTGGCTACGACGAAGAGGGTCTACAAGGGGAAGACCTACGTCACCCATTTGCTCCGGCGGTCCATCCGCAAGGGAAACACCGTCACCCACGAGACGCTCGGCAACCTCTCCCATCTCGCCCGACCACCTCATCGATCTCATCAAACGCTCCCTCAAGGGCGAGACCTTCGTCCCCGCCGCCGACGCCTTCAAGATCACGCGCTCGCTCCCCCACGGGCACGTCGAGGCCGTCCTGAAGATGATCCGCAAGCTCGGCCTCGACGACCTCATCGCCGCCGAGCCGTCGCGGCGGCGCAACCTGGTCGTCGCCATGATCGCCGAACGGCTGGTGTTCCCCAGCTCCAAGCTGGCCAACACCCGACACTGGCACGACACCACCTTGGCCGAGGAATTGGACGTCGCCGACGCCACCGAGGATCAGCTCTACGACGCCATGGACTGGCTGCTGGAGCGGCAGTCGGCGATCGAGAAGAAGCTCGCCAAGCGGCACCTGAGCGACGGGGCGCTGGTGCTCTACGACGTCACCAGCAGTTACTACGAGGGGAAGACCTGCCCGCTGGCCCGCTTCGGGCACGACCGCGACGGCAAGACCGGCCTGCCGATCATCGTCTACGGCGCCCTCACCGACGCCGACGGCCGGCCCGTCGCCGTGCAGGTCTATCCCGGCAACACCGGCGACCCCAAGACCGTCCCCGACCAGGTCGAGGCGCTCACGAAGCGGTTCGGCCTGTCGCGCGTCGTGCTGGTCGGCGATCGTGGCATGCTCACACAAACGCAGATCGACGTGCTCAAGAAACACCCGGGCCTGGGCTGGATCTCGGCGCTGCGCAGCGGGTCGATCCGCCGTCTCCTGGCCGACGGCCTCCTGGTGAAGAACGACCTGGAGGCCCAGCGTCTGGCGGAGATCACCTCGCCGGAATTCCCCGGCGAACGGCTGGTGGCCTGCTACAACCCGCAGCTGGCCGAGCAGCGGCGGCAGAAGCGGCAGGACCTTCTCGCCGCCACGCAGGCCGAACTGGAGGCGCTGGCCGCGAGCGTGGCGAAGTCGGCGGACCGACCCGAGACGGCGGCCGAGATCGGCGTGAGGGCGGGCAAGATCATCAACCATTACAAGATGGCCAAACATTTCACCCTGACGATTCGTGACGGACACCTGGGGTGGGCTCGCAAGCAGGACGCGATCACGAATGAAGAGATGCTCGATGGAATCTATGTGATCCGGACGAGCGAGCCTGCCGATCGGCTGACGGCCGCCGACGGGGTGCGGTCGTACAAGCGGCTGGCCTTGGTGGAGCAGGCGTTCCGGTGTCTCAAGGGGATCGACCTGTTGGTGCGCCCGATCCACCACCGCACGGCCGATCGCGTGCGCGCTCATATCCTGCTGTGCCTGCTGGCGTACTATGTGGAGTGGCATCTGCGACAGGCGTGGGAGCCGCTGTTGTTCGAGGACGAGGAACTGGTCGTGGACCGGCGCACTCGCGACCCGGTCGCACCGGCCCGAGCCTCGGAGTCGGCGCGTCGCAAGAAGAAGACGCACACGACGCCGGGCGGTCTGCCGGTCCAGAGTTTTCGCACCTGATGGCTCATCTGGGGACGCGCTGCCGCAATACGTGCCTGGTGTCTGCCGACCCCAACCACACGCCCTTCCACCAAGTGACGGAGGCCGACGCGCTGCAGGCGGAGGCACTGCGGTTGATCAAGATGTAGCCAGAGCCGCGATCGCGTCATCGTCACCCCGGAGCGTTGTGCAGGATCGCGGTCTGCGAGGGAAGGGCCTGATGACGCAGGAAGGGGGGTCTTGCCGGAGCGTCGGGGGGGGGAGCGAGGGCTCCCGAGGATGTGCATCCCTCCCCAGGAGGGGCTCCCGGTGGACCACCGGGAGCCCCCCACCCGCGACTGCAGCCGGCCGAGCCGGCCGAGCCATGCCCAGCCGTGCCCCGCCTGGCCTTGCCTCGCCTTGCCCGGCCGCGCCAGGCCTGGCCTGCCGTGCCGCGCCCAGCCGGGACGTGGCGCAACCATCGGATCCGGTCCGAACGGCTGCCGTCAAGGCGACCGAGGGTCTTCGGGCGTCGACCGGATGACCACTCTCGCGGTCGGGGCATGGCCGAGGGGTGCAGGCCAACTGGCCTGCCCGCCGTGCCGTGATTACCCTCTCAAAGCCGGACGGCAGTGACCGTCCAGTGGTCGGAGCGGCGGTTGTGGCTCTTCTGGAAGGCCCGCTCACGCTCCAGACGGGTCTGCTCGTAGAGGTCCCGGTAGAGCTGCTCCTCGACCTCGCTGAAGACCTGGCCGCGGCGTCCCATGACGACCCGGGCGGTCGTGAACAGCTGCTCGAGCGGGAAGTCCGGGCGCGACGTGGCCGTGGAGGACCGCCGCGAATGACGGGACGTGCTTGGGCAAGAGCGGTCCGGCCGGCAGCACGTTGCACATCACGCCCAGCGCCGTGCCCGTGTTGAGCATGCTCCCCAGGCCGGTGCGGGTGTGGTCGCCGATGAAGCAGCCGACCTTCGCCTGGCCGGTCGCCACCGGGTCGCCGCCGAGCGGGACGAGCACCTCGCCATAGTCGTTGCGCAGGTCGCTGTTCGACGTGATCGCGCCGAGGTTGACCCACTGCGCCGACGTAGGCGTGGCCGAGGAAGCCCTCGTGGTACTTATTACTGTAGCCGTACACGACCGAGGCCTCGACCTCGCCGCCGATCCGGCAGGTCGGGCCGATCGTCACCCCGCCGCGCAGGTTGGCGCGGAACAGGTGCGTGTCGCGGCCGACGTAGCTGGGCCCCTCGATCCGGGTGAATGGCTGCACCCAGGCCCCGGCGGCCACGGTGATCGGCCCGTTGGTCGTGTCGAAGACCGTGTACGGGTCGATCCGCGCCGTCTCGTGGATGAACAGCTGGCTGGCCGGTCCGACCAGGGCGGCGGTCGTCAAGTGCTTGTTGTTTAGGCCGACCTTCCCCTCGACTTGGAAATCGCGGATCACGTGGTCGGCGTTCCTGGCGACGAGGTCCCAGGGATGATGAATCCACTCGCCGCCGACTTCCTTGCCGCCGCACGTGGCCGCCACCTCCTCGAACCAGCTATCGATGGCGTTGGGTTCGAGCCGGACGGCTTGCTCGGGGCCGACCACCGCGAAGGCGGGCTGCCCGTCGCAGAGACCCAGCCAGGCCCCCGAGCCCGACGGGACCTCCAGCCCGCTCGGCGGGACCCAGCGGGCGTTGACCACGATCACCGGGCCGCGGGCCAGCCAGTCGCGATCGTTGACGGCGGTGCGCGGGTCCCTGGCCTGCTGGACGGCCGCCAGGTAGTGCCGGATCACCGCGCCGCGGCGGAGTGGTCCCGGACCGATCTTCAACGCCCGGGCGATCTTCGAGCCGAGTGAGCTGGAACCCAGGAGCAGGTCGTACACCGGACGAGTCAAGGTCAACGGCTCGAGACCGGCTGCCGCATTATCCTCGACGAGGCAAAGACGCATCGCTTCCTCCGTTTCCGATCCCACGCGCACCGCGTCGCTTGGCTTAGGTCAGCTCATGCAGAATGTTGTGAAGGGGGTTCTCTTGGCTTGGGTCAGCTCATGTATAGCGAAGGTGATGCGATTGTTCCTACAGTTCATGCGGCTACCGATTGCGCTGCCACGGCCTTCGCTTGGGGGTGACCGTACTGTTTCACGAGCGGGAACCATTCGGCCGCAAGGCTACCGATTTCGCTGCCACGGCCTTCGCTTGGGGGTGACGTCGTCGGGGCGGCGTCGGGCGGGCTGATCGGGAAGGCCGGCCCCGACGGCAAGCGGCGGTACTCCTGGAGCAACTTCGTGCCGGCGGTGGCGCTGGAGCGGATGGTAGAGTCCGCGCACCAGCGGCATTGGGTGGAGCAGTATCACGAGGAGACCAAGGGGCTCTTGGGCTGGGACCAGGATCAGGGCCGGCTGTGGCGAGGCTTCCACCGGCATGCGGTGGGTGTGATGCTGGCGTACAGCTTCCTGGTCTGGCGCGAGTGGCAGCAGCGGCAGGAGCGAACCCGCCCGGGACGACCGCGGCGGGCTTTTTCCCCCTCGGCCGGATCGACGTCGCGAGTCATTGCCGGAGGTCCATCGCCAGGTCTGCGACTGACTTCGGCTCGGAGTCGCCAAGGAGTTGCTGTTGCGCGGGCTCATGACCGTGCCAGAGCGGGTCCTCGCTTAACTAACAAAGTAGTATTAGGCCTTCCAGGCGAGGTTCTTGAAATGTCGTCTGGTGACGCTGGTCTACCCGGACGCTCACGCCTCGGTCGGCGTCCGATGAAACGGGAACGGAGCGTCCGAGCTACCCGATCGGCCCAGACCCCCTCCGAAGGTGTGATCACCAGCGCCGAGGTGAGAAGACAAAACCGTAGGAAAAATCGGCGATCTGAAGCCCCGCCAGGGAGATAGCGTTCGTGGGTTCGGCCGATGGGAGGGGCGGGAGGTCGCCATCTTCCAGGAAGTCACGGTCACGAATGATCTGCTCGTAGGTCATCAACTCATGAGACTTATGCCACTTGAAGGCAAGATAGCGCGCCGAATAATAATAGTACTTCTCGATGAGAAGGTCGGGCTTCCGGTCGAGCACGGAATGCCCGAAGAGGGCTCGCGGGGCGACCCGGACCTCGAAACCCGCGGCGCGGGCCCGCCACGAATAATCGACGTCTTCCATGTACATGAAGATTTGGGGATCAAACCCGCCGATCGTCTCGTAGATCCGTCGAGGGATGAGCAGGCAGGCCCCCGAAGCCCAGAGCGTCTCCCCAGTCTCGGGATCATAGGGCTTGGGGTGCTCTTCGGGGAACTGACGGGCCTCGACGAGGCTGTCTGGGTACATCAGGGAACACTGGAGCATCTCGGACAGCAACGAATGATGGAGAAGGCCGTCAGGATTGACGCAAAGGAACCACGCGACCGAGTGATCCGAGAAAGCCTCGGCCATCAGGCCATTCATCCCGCCGCCGAAACCCAGGTTGCCTCGGTATTCGAGCCGCTTGAATGGCAGCCGCGTGGAACACCATTCCGCCGGGGTGCCGCAATCGATCGTGAGGACAATGGCCCCGAGGCGGTCCGGATCGAGGCGATGGGCCGCATGATCGATGGAGCGGAGCAGCCTCCGGAGTTGCAGGGACGCGTTGTTATAAGTGACGACCCCGAGGGCGACGCGGAAATCACCGGATCACGGGAATGGTCCTCCTCTCGCGCATCGGCCAGGAGCGAGCCCGCCGACAGGGTTTGGGCAAGCGTCATGAACCCCTCCTAATCATGACTCTGAGGGAGAGGCATCGGACCCGATCGACGCCCGCGACGGTGTCATCCCGCCTCGCTCGGTGGCGTGAGCAGGCAGACGTCCTAACGCTGGAGGGCCGGCGCGCCGGGGAAAATCCCCGCCAACTTCCGGAGGGCGAAGGCGCACCGCCGGAACCGCAAGACCAGCCGCCAGGCCTGGGAGCCCACGATCATTTGCAACTCGTTACGGAGCGATTCGATCTCCCGGGAGTGGTGGGCTCCACGGCCAAGAACTCGGCGCACATGGACTCCCACTTTTCCTGCAGCGTGGCGTACTCCTTGACGAACTGCGCCCTACGGAGCGATTCGATCTCCCGGGAGTGGGTGCGCTCCACGGCCAAGAACTCGGCGCACATGGACTCCCACTTTTCCTGCAGCGTGGCGTACTCCTTGACGAATTGCGCCCGGAGTTCGGCGCATTCGCCACTGTGGCGTGCCCGGAGTTCGGCACATTCGCCGCTGTGGCGTAATTTGATCTCCGCCAACTGCTCGTCGAAATGCAAATCCTGCTTGGCCAGGAGGGCCTGATAGTCCGCCACCTCGGCCTTGTGGTGCTGATCGAGCCAGGCGATGTGGGCCTCTTTCTCGGTGAGCCTAGCATGGAGTTCGGCATGAGACCGTGTCACCTCGTCGAGGTGCTTCTCCACCTCGGTGGGGATCTCCATCCCCTCGAACAGGCTCACGTTTAAGGCGAACTCGGCATTGCAGTCGGTGGCCACGGCGAGGTTGAAGAGTGGGCCGCAGATCCCTTTGGTGTGGATCAGGCGCCGGAAGTCGCCCCGATAGTGCCGGAACTCGGCGATCCGCTGGTTTACACCCGGTGTTATCACAGAGGTATGACACATCTTCTGCTCGAAGAGGGAGACATTGGAGAAGAACGATTGAAGGAGCGATTGGAACTCGTCCTTGAACAGCTCTTTGGAATGATAAGGATTGTAGTTCTTGGGCAGGATGGTGCAGTGCATACGGTCCGGCGTCGAGATGACCAGCATGCCGCCGGGGCGAAGACCTGCGCTTGACCTCGCGGAACATCTGCTTGTGTTCGTCGTGGTGTTCCAGTGTCTCGAAGCTCACGACCAGGTCGACGCTGGCGACGTCGAGGGGGATGTCCGAGCAGGTTCCGATCTTGAAGGACAGCCGATGATTGTTCGCGTATTTCTTCTGTGCGTGCTCGACGACCTCTCCCGAGATATCGACGCCAATCACGCTCTGCGCCACGTCGGCGAGGAG
Source organism: uncultured Planctomycetaceae bacterium (assembly GCA_963803395.1). Lineage (GTDB taxonomy): Bacteria > Planctomycetota > Planctomycetia > Isosphaerales > Isosphaeraceae > JAFANO01. The sequence continues at coordinate 35,755 of CAWDND010000054.1, read as the reverse complement.
GTAGGCCCCATAGCCCTCACCGCACGCGATGTCCAGCACGTCCTTATCTTGAGCATATTCCCTGGCGAATGCGTACCGGTGCAGGTGCTCCACCGCCGTGTCGCCCACGTGCGAGGTCACGAGCCGTTCCCCCGTCCAGGGAAGTTCAATTTCCGTGCTCATGATGGCATCCCTCGAAACGGCGAGCGTAAAGCAGCGACCTCCTCGCGGCGGCAGCAGTGCGCACCACGAATCTCAGGAGTCGGTAGACCTGAGGGAATCGACCGAGTCGGATCGCCACCTTGTTGACGGCGCGGAATCGGAGGTGGCTGAAGAACTGCCGGGTGGAGTCCAGCTCGTTCCTAAGGTGCGACAGCTCCTCGCCCATCCGGCTGCACTCGTCGGCCCTGGCGTGCAACTGGGCCTGCAACTGGCTACACTCGTCGGCCCTGGCGTGCAACTGGGCCTGCAACTGGCTACACTCGTCGGCCCTGGCGTGCAACTGGGCCTGCAACTGGCTACACTCGTCGGCCCTGGCGTGCAACTGGGCCTGCAACTGGCTACACTCGTCAACCTTGGCGTGCAGCAGCTCCTGGAGGTTGCTCTTCTGCATCGAGACGTTGAACAGGTTGGTGAGGTGGTCCCCCAGGTTCTGGAGGTACTCGCGGACGCGGTCTGCTTCGGCCTTGGGGGCCCCGAGGAACGGTTGCAGCTCCTCAGAGAGGGATTCCCCGGCGGCGAGGACACCCAGGCCGTACATGTGGTAGAACTCGAAGTGTGGATATTTTTGCTTAATCTCATCCCAGAACCGCCAGACGCCGAAGCTCTCCCGGTCCCGGACATCCGTGTCATGGAACAGGATCACGCCGCGATCGCTCACCTTGGGCAACCACGTCTCGAAATCATGCTTCACGGCCTCATAGGTGTGGAGGCCGTCGATGTGCAGAAGGTCGATGCTCCTGTCCGAAAAGCGCGGAAGGGCGTCGTCGAAGCACGACTGGATCAGCTCGGAGAAAAGCGCGTATTCCTTGTCATGGTATCCCTTCAGGTCGGCCAGCACCTCCGAACTGTAGAAGCCCGCGTGCGGATCCCCCTGCCAGGTGTCCACGGCGTAACACTGCGTGTCGAGCCGCATCTCCTTCACCGCCTGACAGAAGGTGCAATAGGAGACCCCCCAGTGGGTCCCGAGCTCCACGAGGACACGGGGCTTGATCATCGCCACCAAGCACATAGCAAAGGGGATATGTCCGACCCAGGCTGATATCACGCCGTGCCGCTTCGGGGTCCGTGCGCAGATGGGGAATTCTAGAGGATTAAAACCGAAGAACTGGTGCAACTTGAGGAATCGGCCGTTTTCCTGCATCTCCAGCCGTTCAGCTGCCTGACCCATTCGTTCGCCTCCGTGCGATGTTCGTTGTAACGAAGAGAGAATGTTTGGCTCCGATCCTCTGGCCTCATTTCCTATAGCACATCATAAAATGTAATTTAATACATAAAATTTGATATAAATCAGGGTGCCCGATCAGGCGGGGCGTGGGGGGTTGTCACCGGGCACGCAATGGAGCAGCGTGCTTATAGTGCTTTGTCGATTTGTCGTCAAGGTGAATGAAGTTGTCAAGGTGCGTAATCCAGAGTGGATCGTGACAGCTCGGCCAGAGTCCGCCGAAAGGCTCGAAGCCGCAGGCGGAGTAGGCTGATCCCTATGGGTGGCTTGCCGTCCCCGAGCAATGTCATGTGCCGTCCTTCTCCGACCGAGGCAACGAGCCGTCGGCGTCCCCGGACATCCCTATCCCGACGTTATAATCCTTCCGAGGATACTCCTCCGATTTTAATCTTATTCGTTCCCGCGTGCTCCAAAATGAAGACTTTCTCGCGTCGGGTCGGCATCCGCACCGCGGGCCGAGGGGCGCTGATCGAGGAAATCGCCCTCGCGAGGGGAAAACGGCCTTGATTCGTGCTGGGCGTAGGCAGTATTACTAAACGGGTCGCCAATTGGAGACTGTAACACGGTTACCGGGGCCAATCCGAGGATCGTTCGACGGGAACAGGAAGAATCGACTTCGGACCCGCTCAAGGACGACGAGTTGGCCCCCCAACTCGGCGAACGGCTCGATCCCAAGCCTGATTGCGTGGACCGAGCCAATAACGCCCGGTAACGCTGCTACAGTCTCGAATTACAGCAACAGTCTCGCAGATACCGCGATGTTGACTTTCAATTGGCCACTCGCTTAATCTATCCCGAACAGAGGATGTTCCTCGGGGCCGCTCCTGCCTTCGGTCGCATCGCCACCTCAAATCCGCATCTCACCGAGCGTCTTTCCCTGCACGGTCGTCATCGCTCCCATCCCAGAGGATGATGTTTCCCGGAGAGCCGACGCATCGGGCCGGGGTGGCTCGATCTGCCGGGGCCTAATCCGCCCACGATTATTTATCCTTATCCGGCCCAATCAGCCGATTCAGCAAACACGGAATCGGCCCTCCCGGTCGATCCACACTCCGCGCCTGCTTGCACCAATGCACCTCAACACTTGGCAGCGCCGATTTTCGACACTGAAGAGGCGTTCCTTTGGACCTGAGCTACTAATCCTGAAACAAGAGTTGTTTTGAATATTTAAATATATATTATATAGTATCAAAGCCTACGAATCAAGGCAGAAATCGAAACGATAGAATTAGGAGAATCGATCACTCAACAAAGGGGTGAGGTGCCAGGGAGCCGATTCATTACGCTTGTTTGAGGACTAGTTCTACAGCAGCAGTGATTCGCGAGGCCGCGCCGCTTTCTCCTTGAAAACAAGGAGCCGGGCGACGGGACGGCAGCGCCCCACCCCAGGCCAGCCGAGGAGGAGCCGACGCAATCCCCTGTAGGAGAGCAACTTGGACTCCGTGAAAACAACTGCTGCTGTAGAACTAGGCAATTGCTGGCTGAGCATTGTTTTCTCGGGTCCGTAAGGTCTGCTCCCCGAAATCCATGACAATCATCCATTTTTTCGCGAGGAATTAATAATGCATGATGATACTCCGAACATGTTCTGCTCCATCGTCGATGACATCGGACAGCGCGACGGCCTCCCGAGCGAATCAGAAGGGGACCTCGACCGATTGTTGAGCGTGATCGTCCTGTTCGATTACCCGTTCGATTTCCCGGTGCTCGACGAAGCCCTCTTCAGCCTGGCGGTCCAGGACTGGGACCGGATCGAAGTCGTCCTTGCCCTCCCGGATTGCGGCTTCGGCGTGCATCGCGAGGTGGAAGCCGCGATCCTGGCCCAATCCTGGCCCCCGATGTCCAGCCGGAAAATCGTTTCCGTCTCCACCCTCTCGGAGCGCACCCTCTCGGCCAACCTGATCAACGCTGGCCTGTCCTACGCCACAGGCCAGGTACATCGCCTTTCTGCACCATCAGGACCTTATCTACCAGCATGCATACCCCTCCCTGATCGGTCGCCTCGAGGATTCGGATGCAGTGGCGGCGTTCGGCGGAATCCGCCTGGCCCGTCATGCCCGCGGGTCTCGACACTGGCAGGTCCAGACGAAACAGGCCATCCCGACCGACGTGTCGCGTCTGATTCACCTTATCGACGGCACAGCGGCCATCCACTGCTTCGTGGCCGATCGACATCGGCTCTCGGCGGATTACCTCCACGTCCATAACCCCACGTTGAGCCTTGCTACCAACGTCTTTTTTCTCCGCCTCTCATTGCACCCGAAGTCCGACTTCTCCATCGCGACAACTCCCGTCTGCGAGAGCAGGCATTTCCCGCAACCGTCGCCACAGGGTGCCGCGAGCGGGGACGGACGCCTCCCCTCCTTGGACCGCATGCTCCTCTCGCTGGAAAGCGGAGACCTGATCCTTGCCGACACGGTGGTCTCGCCCAATATCCTGCTGGCCGAGGCGATAAAGGCGTTGAGTCCTCGATGAAACAGGGTTTGGGAGGCCGATCTATCGAGGTCGGAAGGGGATCACCCCGAGACGAAAGGAGTCGAATAAATTGAAACCCGATTATCGGGAAATTCCCGTCTTCATCAACGCGAGGGACCTGGTCACCCCGTTGAAAAGACAGGTGACCTGGCTCCTCGAGGCTGGCTACTCCAGGATCTACATCCTCGACAACGATTCCTCATACCCTCCGCTCCTAGAGTATTACGCCGCCATCCGTGACGACGTTACCGTGCTGCCTCTCGGCGCCAACGTGGGACACACGGCCCTCTGGGACCTCGAAATCCTCAAAGCACTCGATATCACCACCCCCTTTGTCTACACTGACCCGGACATCATCCCGATCGACGAGTGCCCCGGGCAGGTCCTCGAGTTCTTCCTCGAGGTTCTGCACGCCTATCCGCACAAGACCAAGGTCGGTTTCGGACTCATGATCTCCGACCTGCCGGACTACTACCGGTGGAAGCAGAAGGTCATCGCCTGGGAGTCGCAGTTTTGGGAGATGCAACTCACGCCCACACTGTTGTACGATGCGTCGATCGACACGACGTTTGCTCTCTACCGTCCCGGCAGCGCATACGACCTTTCGGGAATTCGGAGTGGCTTCCCCTACCTGGCCAGGCATTATCCCTGGTACGAGGACACCGATCGCCCTTCGGCCGAGCAACTTTACTACGTGCAGCATGCTAAGCTGGGGACGAACAACTGGAGCGGGGCACGTCTCCCCGACTGGCTCGACGACCTGATTTCGCAACGGATGGAGAAGCAGCGGGCAAAGTTGTCCGCGATGGGGTTGAGGATGGGATGACCCGTAGCGACGTATGTGATCGTACCCACTAACTCACCCTTGGACCGGGCCGCAATGAGTGGGGCATGGTCGTACTACACGGTGATCCTGACGCGGCGTCCGATCAACTTATCCTTCGGATCCACTCCGGGGCGACGGTGGCCAGTTGATTCAATGTCGCTCGCAGGGTCTCGCCGACCAGCTCCAGTCGGTTGAGCATCCGGATGGCGGCGAGCACATGGGTGGAGTCGGTGCGCTGCTGGCCACGGGCCTTGACCAGGCCGCGGTCCCGGAGACGTTCGAGCATCTTGTCGAGCGGAAGTTGCTCAGCCTCGCCGGCGACCAGTCGGGCGCGGAACTCGCTGAGGACCGACTTACCGTTCGCTTAACACGGGAGGGGGTTCAGCACAATGCTGAATGAGGCGGTGGAACAGGTCGGCAGGCAAGTCCCACAAGGCCAACACTCTCTCTTGCAGAGGGGTCAAGGGCGTGAGGGGGATGCTCACCTCCCCCGCCCCCTCCACCACACTCAGGCTGATCCCCTGGAACACTTTCAACAGCATCTCCGCGCTGGGTCGCCGCGCCTGCCTTCCCGGCTGACCGGGGTAGACCCCCGTCAGCGTCTGCCCGCTGTCTTGCAGCTTCTTCCTGACCTGCCACTCCAGCAGGGTCAGCAGACGTATGGCCAGGCTCAGCAGCAGCACCCGTCCCTGCATCCGGCTCTCGTCCTGCAGGTACATCGGCGTCAGCGACAGCGACCGGCCCTTCCGCCGCGACCAGTCGTCCTCGAGCCGGTATTGACCTCGATAGCCCCACACCACCGCCGTCAAGGTCATCTCCCGGTGGTTGGTCGCGTAGACCTGCCAGCCCATCTCGCGTTTGGCTTGCTCGATGGCTCCTTCCCGCCGCGCCACTTCCACTTGAGGGTCTTGCTCCTGCACGGTTTGCTCCGGGCGGTCGCCGTAGCAACGGAGACGCCGCTCCCGGGTGGTTGTCTCCACCCGAGCCTCCCGCAAGCCTTCCCCGCGCGGCTGCTTGAGGATCGCCTGGGCGGCCGCGTGCAACTCCTCCGCACCCAGGCGTTTCTTGCCCTGCTTGCGTGCGTTGAGCTGCTCCCGTGGCTCCGCGGCCTGTTGCACGCGTTTGTCCCGCCGCGGCTGCGGGCCGGTGGCGAAGGCGACCGACCGCACCAGCCATCGCCGCTCCGTCCACTGCAACAGACGCCCGTTGACTTCCGCCTGCACGACCACCTCGACGGAAAAGCCCTCGGCGACCAGTTCGGGTGGTTGCTCGGGCATCGCCTGGGGACGATACACCGGCTGCAGCGGTTGCTGGCTGGTCCAGACCGGCTGCAACAAGGCCCGCCGCTCCTCGTGGGACAGTTGCTTCTCCGACAACGGACAGAGATCGTAGTCCTGGGTGCTGGCCACGTAGGCGCGGGTGGCCCACGCCGCCCTCTTGCAGTCGCCCACGTAGTACCACAACCCGCTATTTCTCTGTCATCGTAATTGAAGCTTACCTGACTTCCCCAGATTACGTCTTCAGGGGCCGTCCTGGGAATGTCCAGCGGAAGGGCTTTGCAAAGACCTCGTTGAAATACCGAACGAAGCTCAGTAACTTCTCCCTCAGGTCATCCACCGATTTGAAATTCCCTCGTCGAATCACCTTTCGCGCAATCACGCCAAAGACGATTTCAATCTGGTTGAGCCACGACGTATGCTTGGGCAAATACAGAAAACGAATGCGATGGCTCCGATCCGCCAGGAACTCCTGCCGCGTCGCTTGCGAGTGCAGGATGCCCCTCTTACCTTTTTTCCCCAACTCGCGTTCGATGCCGCAGGTCTGTGCCACCCAGTTCACCAAGCCCTCCGAACCATGGATGTTCAAGTTGTCCACCACGAACACCCACGACGTCTCGGGATCCGTCGCCACCGTCTGGGCCACATGCGCCACAAAGTCCTGTTCCGTTCGCGTCGGCCCCAACGTCGGGGCCACCAACTCTCCCGTCACGACGTGAAAGTTCCCGATCAGCGTCAGCGTGCCATGACGCTCGTACTCGAATTCCCGCGCTTCCACCCGGCCCGGCACCATCGGCAACGTCGCAGCGATTCGCTCCCGCGCCTGAATCCCCGTCATCTCCTCCGTACAGATCGTATGCGTGTTCTCCGCCGCGTACAACCGCGGTGCTTCTTGAGAGCCATCGCACACCGCTTCGACTTTCTCCTGGAACTGCTGCGGGTCTTTCTCCTTGGTGTTGAGCCAATAACGGCTGCGATGCGGTTGCAACTCCGCCTCGTTGAGAGAGCGATTGACTTGCGACGCCGAGATCGACGCGACGATGCCCCGCTTCCGGGCCTCGTCGGCCCACTCGTGAGCGGTCCAGTGGGTGATGGGGCGGCCCGATTTCTCCGGCGGTTCGCACGCCAACGCCAGGATCTGTGTGACTTGCTCCGCTGTGAACTTGCCGGGATTGCCCGGCCGCGACGCGTCGCTCAGGACGTCCTCGATGGCCCGACGCAGGTCGGCCCAGGACTCTGTGCATTCGACCTCGATGAGTCTGAGCCACGCCTCGGCCCAGCGTCGCCGCCAGAGGCCGATGGCGTTTCGATTCAGGTCGATTTCGTCGGCGATGTCTTGGTTGTCGATCTTGTCGAAGGCCCGCAGGATGAGTGTCGCCCGCTGCACGAGTGCGACGGTGGCGGTGCGCGAAGGGGCGATGTCCTGGAGGATCTTGAGGTGCCGTTCGGTAACTCGGATTCTGGCAGCCGAGCCTGGCATGTGATCGCCTCGTGTTGAAAGAGGAATCTGGGAAAGCCAGGTATTTTCGCCAAAACCCGCCCATTCATGCCAGCCCTCTTGAGGGTTGTGGTAGTAGGTCTTGCCGCCCGCCGAAGGAGCGTTGCACCTTCGGGATCTCGGGGATATACCACGGGTCGTCCACGCTGTTGCCCGCGACAGCCAACGTGCTCACCGGCAGTCCGAGCGGATCGAGGGCCGCCGCCGCGATCTTCAACTGGGGCAGGTCGTCGCGGTCCTTGCTGTGGCCGAACTGCAACAGGCCGTGCTCCGAGAGGACCTCGGCATAGGAGGACGCCGTGGTGGTGTCGATGCGGAACAGGGAAGGGGCGAGGGCGTAGACGCGGACGGTGGGGCCGTTGAGGTCAGCCTCGAAGGCTTGCCAAGGAGTGGGCTGGGCGAGGGCGTCGAGGACGTCGGCGAGGCGGTCGTCATGGAAGTCCAAAGGCCGCAGGGACTTCCCCAGGCAGGCCTGAAGGGTGAGCAAGTGCTCTTCGACCCAGGGAAGGAGGTGGTAGAGGCGGTGGTCGCCCTGGCAGGTGAGCAAGACGAGCCAGACACAGACGACCTCGCCGAGGAGCGCTCCCCCTTCCAGAGATGGTGCGTCGGGAAGTGGCGGTCGAGGAACTCGGCCACCTGCAAGCGTTGCAAGGAAGCGAACAGAACGGGAATGTCGTCCACCCGTTCGACGCGGAGCACACAAGGCGTTGCAGTGTTCATGGACTCAGTGGTAAGCCTCTCTCGCCTTTCTGAAAAGTGCCTCTTTCGTTAAGCGAACGGGAAGACACATTGACCAGTTCAGGCGATCCCTCGGGCTCCCCTTCCGCACCTGGGTTCTTGAAATTCCCGATCAACTCCTTCTTCTGGGTGTCCACCGAGACCACGGGCTGATTCCGCTTCTGGAATTGGGCCACTCGAGCGTCGATGTATTCAAATTGGGTATTGCGGTCAGGGTGCGACTGGCCCTCGCGCAGTCTTTCGGTTGGCTTGCAAGCTGTAGTTGAGTTGGTGGAGCAAGTGGGCCACGGTCCGCGCCCTGATCTGATAGCCATACGGCCGAAGTTGCTCGGCCAGTTTCCTGGTGCTCTTGCAGGTCCACCGCAGGGGCGCCATGGGCTCACCGCGGGTGGTCGGGTCCACGAGCAATTCGAGTGTGATGAGCAGGGCCGGATCCTGGGTGATGAGTCGTTTCCTCCCGGCCCCCGGACGACGACTGCGTTGGATGGGGAGTGTGCTTCCGGGCGACTCACGCTGGTCCTGGATCTCTTCAATGGCGTGGCGGATGGTGGTCCGGGACATCCCGGTCGCCTCTGCCAAGGCGGCGATCCCACCATGGCCCAAGCCCATGGCTTCGGTCGCGGACCAAAGCCGTCGCACCCTCTCATTGGCCTTCCCGTAGCAGGCGGACATAAAACGTCGCTAAGCCGGGCCCCCACCTCGCTCAGCCAGGATCCGACGCACCGAGGACCTACCGATCCCCAGGCGGCGAGCGATCTCCGACTTGCTCAGATGCTGGTCCCAGAGCCTTTGGACCTGCTCGGCTTGCAGGGACGCCGAACGGGGCCGGCCATGCGGCTTGCCCTCCTCGCGGGCCTGGGCGATCCCCGCCCGGACCCGCTCCCGCAGAATCTCGCGCTCGAACTCCGCGAACACCGCCAGCAGGCCGGCCATGGCCCGGCCGCTCGGCGTCGTCAGGTCCAGCGCCTCGGTCAGTGACACGAAGCCCACCCCCAGCTCGCTCAGCTCCTGGAGCGTGACCACCAGGTCGGCCAGCGAGCGGCCCCAACGATCCAGCCGCCACACCATCACCACGTCGATCTCGCGGCGGCGGGCCGCCTTCAGCAACGCCTCGCGTCGGGGGCGCTCCTTCGCCCCCGAGCCGACGTCCTCGACTTGCTGGGTCAGGGCCCAGCCGCGGTCCCGGACATACGACCGCATCGTCCGGAGCTGGAGTCCGAGCGTCCGCTGGTCATGGGTCGAGACGCGGGCATAGAGGCCGACGCGCATACCGACCTCGTCCCTGGCCAAAAACCCCCCGCGGATTCGCCGCGGCCGACCCCGGTTTTCCCGCGGTTTCTGCGGTTGCCGGGACCCCGGCCAATAACTATAGTTTTCGGCCGGGTTGGGCAAGGGGGCCCTGCCCTCGAGATTCGGGATCGCCCCTCAGGGAAGGCCTTCGGGTCCAGGACGGATGCCCGGCAGATTCCTGACCGACGCCGAGCGGGAACGCCTCAGGCGCTTCCCCACGGAGGTCCCCCCCGAGGATCTCGTCGCCTATTTCACCCTGTCGGACCGGGATCAGGACCAGGTGCGACGACAGCGAGGCGGCGCCAACCGGCTCGGCTTCGCGCTGCAGCTGTGCACCCTCCGCTACCTGGGATTCGTGCCCGATCCGCTACGTTCGGTACCCCCGGCCGTCATCGCCCACCTCGCCCAGCAGCTGGCAACCCCTCCCGAGTCCTTCGCGGCCTATGGCGACCGCCCTCACACGCGGACCGATCACCTTCAGGAGGTCACGACCTATCTCGGTTTTCGCAAGGTCCGTCCCGGCGACCTGAGAATGCTCAAGGCCTGGCTCGTCGAGCGCGCCCTGGAGCACGACCGACCGAGCCTCCTGCTCCAACTCGCCTGCGAGAAGCTCCGCACCGAGAAGATCGTGCGCCCGGGCCCGACGCGTCTCGAACGCCTCGTGGTCGCGGTGCGACAGCAGGCCCAGCACGAGACCGACCGGCTCCTGGAACCGCTGTTGACCGCCGACGGCAAAGCCCTGCTCGACAGCCTGCTCGTCCCCGAGGCCTCTCGGGGAGGGACGACGCTCACCTGGCTTCGCCGCCCCGCCGTCTCCAATTCCCCGAGGGCGATCCTGCACAACATCGAGAAGCTCGAATTCCTCAAGGGTGCGGGCGTCGCACGCTGGGCCCTCGACGGCCTGAGCTCCAACCGGCTCAAGCACCTGGCCCAGATCGCCCGGAGGGCCACCGGCCAGTCCCTACAACGGATGCCGGAAGAACGCCGCTATCCGCTCCTGGTCGCCTTCCTCCGCCAGTCGCTGGTCGATATCGCCGACGAGACGATCGACCAGTTCGACCGCTGCCTGGCCGAGGCGTACGCGCGGGCCGGCCACGACCTGGAGGAATTCCGCAGCTCGGCGGCCCAGACCACCAATGAGACGGTCCGGCTCTTCGGCGAGCTGGCCCGCATCGTGCTCGACCCCGCGGTCCGCGACGCCCAACTCCGGCCTGCCATCTACCGGCGAATCCCCGCCTCAAGGCTCCAGCAAGCCGTCGAGGAATCCACGCGGGTCGTCCGCCCCGAAGACGATAGCGGCTTCGACTTCCTCCGCAAGCAGTACGGGCACCTCCGCCGGTTCGTCCCGGCGTTCCTTGCGGCCTTCTCGTTCCGGTCGAACGTGAGCCCCGACCCGCTGCTGGAAGCCGTGGACATGCTCCGCCGGCTGGGCGCAGCGCCGGGGCCGGTGCTTGCCCCGACGCACCGCCGTGGGGTTCGTCCCACCGAAGTGGCGGCCCTACGTGGTCGACGGCCTGGGGCGGATCGATCGGGCCTACTTCGAGCTCTGCGTGCTCTCGGAGCTGCGCGCGGCGTTGCGGGCCGGCGATGTCTGGCTGGAATCCAGCCGCCGCTACTCCGACCCGGAGACCTACCTGATCCCCAGGGAGCGTTGGACGGCCCTGCGCGGCGAGGTGTGTCAGCAACTTCAGGCCCCCGATGAGGGCACGGTCCGTCTCACGCAACGCGAGGCCGAGCTGGAGGCACTCCTGGAACGGGTCGACCCCTTGCTGAAGCGTGACACGGGGGTCCGGATGGAGGACGGGGACCTCATCGTCACCCGGCTCGAAGCCGAAGAGCGACCGGAGAGCGCCGCGACCCTCGAACGGCTCATCGATGAGCGGCTGCCCCGGGTGGAGCTGAGCGAGTTGCTGGTCGAGGTCGATGGCTGGACCGGGTTCAGCGGCTGCTTTCGAGCACGCCAGCGGTCGCGAGCCCCGCAGCCCGGACCTGACCCGCCATCTCTATGCCTCGGTCCTGGCCCAGGGATGCAACCTCGGACCTGACCCGGACGGCCCAGATCTGCGACCAGGCCTACGACCGGCTGGCCTGGTGCACGACCTGGTATCTCCGCGAGGAGACGCTCCGGGCGGCGGTCGCCGCGGTCGTGAACTACCAGCACCGTCAGCCCCTGAGCCGGCACTGGGGCGGCGGCACGCCTCTCGTCGTCCGACGGCCAGCGGTTCCCGGCCGCGGGCAAGGTCCGCAACGCCACGGCCCTGCCGCGCTACTTCGGCTACGGCAAGGGGCTGACCTTCTACACCTGGACCTCGGACCAGTTCACGCAGTATGGCACCAAGGTCATCCCGGCCACGGTGCGGGACGCGACCTACGTCCTCGATGAGATCCTCGACAACGAGACGGAGCTGCCGATCCTGGAGCACACGACGGACACCGCCGGGTTACACCGAGATCGTCTTCGCCCTGTTCGACCTGCTTGGGCCTGCAATTCTGCCCGCGGATCCGTGACCTGGGCGACCAGCAGCTCTATCGCCTCGACCGGAGCCGGACCTATCCGAATCTCGAGCCGCGGCTCCGGGGCCGCATCCGCCGCGACCTGATCGTGCGCCGGTGGGATGACCTGTTGCGGGTGGCCGGGTCGCTGAAACGGGGCTGGGTGACCGCCTCGCTGCTGATCAGCCGGCTCCAGTCCTACCGCCGCCAGCAGGCCCTGACCCGGCGCCTGCAGGAATATGGTCGCCTGATCAAGACGATCTTCATCCTCCGCTACCTGGAGAGCGAGCAACTCCGCCGGCGGATCCACACCCAGCTCAACAAGGGCGAGTCGTTGCACTCCCTGCGGGAGTTCCTGTTCTTCGCCCATCGGGGCAAGATCCGACGCAAGCAGGAGGACGAGCAGGTGCACCAGGCGCTGTGCCTGAACCTGCTGACCAACGCGGTGATCGCGTGGAACACGGTCTACATGGCGGCGGCGCTCGATCGGCTTCGCATCGACGGGCATCCGGTCCAGGACGCGGACCTGCCCCACCTGTCACCGTGCCGCTACGAGCACATCAACCCGTACGGCAAATACGCCTTCGAGGTGAGCGAGGACCTGCGCGGCGCCAGGCTTCGCCCGCTCCGGCCCGGGCGATCCCCGGCTTAGCGACGTTTTATGTCCGTCTGCTACGGGAAGGCCTCATTGAGGAAGGGCTGAAGGGTTTCGTACTTCGACCGGAGCGTGGGGATGACGCCTGTGTATTTCATACCCCCACTGAACCAAAACCTGTGCGAAATAACCAACTTATTTTTTCGCGGCTCCTTATCCTCGGAGGTCGGGATCCTCAGCGGCCGGGTCGCGGTCGCCGCGCCGGCCTTGGGGATGTGGACCCGCCGCACCGGCGGCGCCTGGTACGTGCCGGACTTGGCTCGGTCCCGCAGCGCCTGAAGGTTACCCCTCAGGTCCGCCGCGTAGGCCTCCCCGTCTTGTCCGTCCACGCCCACCGCGCCGGCCTTGCGGGTGCGGTCGAACGCCTCTGTCAGCCAGTCGAGGTCGATCAAGTAGGCCAGAGTCGTGAATCCCAGCGCCGGGCTTTGTCGAGCGAGTTGCGCGATCCGTTGTCGTTTCCTGGACATGTCCATGGGTTTCGAGGCACCCGCCATGTTTCCCTCCAACGGTCTCATGACACGGCGCCCCCTTCCCTCCGCCGGGTCCCTCGGGATGGTTCCCCGGCCTCCACGGTAGGAGGGGACGCTCCGACCCCCGTCCGTCCCTTTCGCCGCACTTCGTTGCCTTCGCTTGGCGAGACCACCCCTGCGTCGGTGGTTTGCTCCCAGCGACCGCCGACGCGCCGTCGTGGGCCTCGGGGAGTTGATGTTCCGGTTCCCGAGCCGGACTTGTCGGTGGAGACGGACGGGTCTCCCAGGTTCCCAGGGACCCCTCGTGTGCCTTGGCCCTGTTCTCCGACCCCGGCGGGACCGGGCACGCCAGGCCATAGAGGCGTGTCGGCGTGGTCCCCGCGGCTGACCAGGGCGAGGACTCCCGCGGAAAGCTTTCGAGGCTCAATCGCACGGCCGGGGCACTCGCTGTCTGTCCTTGAAAATTCAAGGACAGTTTTTCGACTTTTTTTCAACGGCCCTTCACAGGGCTAGGATCTCGGCTCCTGCACGTGTAACCTCTTGGCTGATCTGCCCGATCGACGGATCTCAGTCCCCAAGGGAGATCGGCGCGATGCCCTACGACTGGCCTGAGGATACCGACTTCGCCTTGTGGGAACTCGACGTCCTGGATCGGAACTGCCCGAGTTGCGGACGGATGATGCACGTCTGTGACCACCGCTCTCGGCGCTTCCATACCCTCCAGGGGCCGGTCGAGTTGCTCTGCAGGCTCGACCACTGCCCCGATCCCCACTGCCCCGGCCACACCCAGACCAAGAGCCCCGAGACCGAAGTCACCCTCGCTTTACCCAAGTGGGCCATCGCCTGGGATGTCTTCTGTTGGATCGGCCATCGCCGCTGTTCCCGCCACATGGCCATTCCCTTGATCCGATCCGAACTCCTGGACGACTACGGGATCAAGCTCTCCGAGAACGCCATCGACACGTACATCCGACGGTACCAGGTCATGCTCGCGGCGCGGCAGCACGACCCCGAATCGCTCCGCCGACACTACGCCGCGACGGCGGAGATCATCCTCTCGATCGACGGCCTCCAACCCGAGAAGGGGCATGAGACCCTCTATGTCGTCCGCGAGTTGACCCAGAAGCGGGTCTGGTTCGCCGCGCCCTTGATCTCCGCCACGGCGGACGAGGTCCGGCGCCTGATCGCCCGGGCCAAGCAGTGGGCCGAGTCGTTGGGCAAGCCGGTGGCCCTCTGGCTGTCCGACAAGCAGGACGCGTTCGTCACGGGGATTGCCGCGGAGTTCCCCGACGTGCCCCATCGCTACTGCGACAACCACTTCCTCCGCGATCTGGCCCAGCCGGTCACGGACGCGGACAGTCACGCCAAGGTCCAGATGCGGAAGAAAGTCCGCGGCCTGCGGACGATCGAACAGGCCGTGCTGGCGCGACCGAAGGTCGAGACCAGCGACGACGCGCCGGCCGATCCCGCCGCCACCCTCCCGGCGCGAGACCGCATCGGACCTGCCTCCTGCCGTGGTTGATCCTGCCGGCTCTGTGGTCCTGGATTATTGCGCGGCGGTGCGTGGGATCCTCAATGACGATCAAGGGGGGCCGCTGCATCCTCCCGGCATCCGGATGGCCGAGGCGCTGACCGAGGTCCAGGAGTCGATCCAACGGAACTTGGACGCGAAAAAGGGGGGTTCGCGGAGGAGCAACTCGGCCACCTCGCCGGCCGCATCCAGGAGGGTCTGGAGGAAGTCAAGGAGCAGCAAGCGGTGATTCGAGACTACGTCGATGTGATCGCGGAGGTGGCCGCGACGCTGGAGCCCGGGACCGAGGACATCCTCGAGCGTCAGGAGCAGTTCGAGGCATTGATCGATCACTTCGAGGCGACCGAGGATCCGATCCGCCACCACATGGCCACGGTCATGATCAGCTTCCTTGCCGGCCTGTTCGTGGGGGAGGAGGACTACGAAGGGATCCGGGATAATCTCGATCTGGAACGTTGGTTTCGCCTGCCGAAGAGCCACGAGCGGCGGATCCACGGTCGGCGGCACGCGGGGGTGCGTCTGGTCCAGACGGGCGCGACGCTGGTGCCGGCTTTGGACGCCCACGCGGCGCACCCCGAGCCCTTTACGGTGGAGGACCTGTTGCCGTATCGAGGGGCCCGCGAGCCGCCGAGCCAGACGGAGGCATTGAAGCGGCGCAGGATCATGAGGAAGGCCCGCTCGAAGAAGCAACGGCCGGCCCTCCTGGCCGACCTGGAGCGGCGCTACCGGGAATTGCCGTCATCTTAGCTCTGTTGAGGATCGTTGCTTTTTTTAGGGGATGCTGGCGGCCTCTTTGGACAACGCGATCACTGACCATATGGATACTATCCGTTGGTCTGATCTGTTGTCCACTAAAACCTGCTTATCTTCGGGGATCGCGTGTCTCTCAGGGCCGATCTGGGACAGAGCCAATCGGGTAACTCAAGTCTGTCACCTCGAGCGTATCGTACTCAAAGTACGATCGCCGAATTGGCCGTATGGGAGATTGTACCGAGCACCTCTGTCCGTGCCCCTCGAAACTACGCTGGGCGCTCCCCGCAGGGGCGCGAAGACAACTTGCGAAAGGTGGCAGGACAGATCGGTGGCCTCAGAGGATCGCAATCCCGTCGTAGAGTCGAGGAGTAGCGCGGTAGTTTAGGCTTGGCCTATCTGTAGCCGGCCCTTTCGTCTGCCGGTGCCTCAATAGCCCCGCCGTGCCCCGGTTCTACATCCCCGCTCATCGAACCGGACAGGCGGTTTTCCCGCATCCGGCTCTCGGACAAGAACTCATGCTTTCGCCCACGGGAAGCTCTTCGTCCGTGCGCTCAGGCGGATCAGCCCCAACTCGTCGTACAGGTACTGATCGGGGAACCGTGATGTCCCCCGGGTCTTCACCTTGTGCTTGGCGCAGAGCCACTGGCGAAGCCGATGGCAGCAGTGCCGGTCGAGGGCACGGTACGCCCGGCTCACGGGGCCGAGGCAGAAGTAGTTCGACCACCCCAGCAGCAGCCGGTTCAGTCGCGCCACTCGGTCCTCGGCTTCCGTCCACAACCAACGGCGGTCGCTGATTTCGCGGATCTCGTCCCGAAGGCGCGCGATCTTCTTCGCCGACGGCCGTGTCCCGATATAGGACCGTCCCGTCTGCGGCGAGTAGCACCGGCCGATCGTGTAGCCCAGAAAGTCGAACGTCTCCCCGGGAATCCGACGCAGCCGCGTCTTGGACTCGTTGACCGTCAACTTCAGCTTGGACATCATGTGCCGCATCGCGGCCATCGCCTCATCGGCCGTGCCCCGACAGCAGATCACGAGTCGAGTGGCCCGGGGGAGTTTCACCCCCAGGCCCTCTCGGATCCGGACGGGAGGCTCTCGCCTCATCCGGCTCTTATGATCCAGTCGCCGGTCGAATCCCGATCTGCCAGAGGACCAGCAGCTTCGGGTCGCGTCGCGCCACCCGACCCAGCCAGTGGGCTGCGTTGGTGGAGTGACCCCTCAACCGTTTGTATTTCCGCTGCGCCCATTTGACCAATGCGCGCTCCAGATGCCTGAGGACCGGCGTGAGCGCCGACCGGTAGAACCGGCCGTAGTAATTCGCCCACCCCCGTACCGAAGGATTCACAAGCCCCGCGATCTCCTCCAGAGACTGATTGTTCCGGGTGGCGGCCAGCCGCCAGTCTCGGATCGTCTCCCGGATCGCCTTGGCGGCCTTGTCGCTGATCGCCGGCAAGAAGCTCACGAAGAACTTCCCCCGTCGATTCTTGGCCCGCCGGGGCCGAAAGGTGTAGCCGAGGAAGTCGAACTTGATGTGCTCATGCTGGCCCCTCCGGTCATCGTCCTGGCAGTACACGATCTTGGTCTTCTCAGGGTGAAGCTCAAGATGGCACTCCTTCAGACGTCGCCGGACCGCTTCGAGCACGTGCTCCGCTTGAGCCCGGCTCTTGGCGTGAATGATCACATCGTCGGCATAGCGCTCGAACCGGATGTCCGGATAGGTCCGGCTCATCCAAAGGTCGAAGGCATAATGCATGAAGAGATTCGCCAACAAGGGTGAAACGACCGACCCTTGGGGTGAGCCCTTCGTTCGCTCTTCTCGACTGCCGTCCTGCCTTTGAACGGGGGCTCGAAGCCATCGTTCGAGGTACAGCAGGACCCACGGGGCCTCCGCGTGATGGCGGACCGTCTTCATGACCAGTTCCTGATCCAAATTATCAAAGAAGCCTTTGATATCAAGATCGATGACCCAGTCGGACCGCCAGCACCGCTCTCGCGCCGTGGCGACCGCGTCCAGCGCCGATCTTCCGGGTCGATACCCGTAGGAATCGGGATGGAAATACGGCTCCACGAACGGCTCCAGATGCATCTTGACGACCATCTGCGCCACGCGATCGCCGACCGTGGGAATTCCCAACGGCCTCGAACCCCCGCTCGCTTTCGGGATCTCCACGAGCCGCACCGGCGGTGGGAAGTAGCTTCCCGAGGACATTCGATTCCAAATCTTGTAGAGATTACCCTTCAAGTCGGTCTCGAACGCCTCGATCGACTGACCGTCCACCCCGGCCGCGCCGTGGTTCGCCTTGACCTCCTGATACGCTTCCCAGACGACCTGTTTGGAAATAACGTAAGGCTTCGCTTCAGGCATCGGTTCCTCCCATCGCTGGTTGACTCCTGCCCCCCACGTGAGCCTCGACGCACGACTTCGCTTCCGGCATGAATTCCTCCCATCGCTGGTTGATCCATCCCTTCGGCTGAACCATTCAACCCCTTCGCTCCACCCGCATTACCGGGCTTCGACGCTCCTACGGGTTGATCCGCCCCTGTGCCACGCATCGGGACTTTTGACCTCGTGGTGCTTCCACTTGGGCATCTCCCTTGGCATCGTGACGACAGGTTCCCACGTTCCCCGCGAGAGCCTGAACCGAGCTCGCGCCACCTTTACGCCGGTCACCATCAAGGCCGTAAGCAGGTCCCGCCTTGACCGCATCCCAGGCCAACGACTGAAGCCCGGTTTCGATGACGTTCATACGCTTTCGACGCCTCATCGGTGGTTCACTTGCGTTCGCCTTCTCGGTTCATATCTGACCGGTTCAAGACCGGCCTTTTCCCGAACGCTCACGACCAGGACTCTTAATCCAAGCCGCTTCGGGTGATTTGAGATCTGGTCCTGCAACCCGATCCCGAGGGACCTTCCCTCATCTCTCACGCAGCATCGCGTTCCAGGACCACTCCTGAAGTCGTCCCTTCACACGTTCGTGGCGCACGATCGTCCGCGTAGTTGACGATCGTGGCTTTCAACCGCCGCTCGTATCCCAGGGTCTTCCAACCGTGGACAAAACGACGCATATAGATGTTCGCTAGTAACGGGGACAGTGGTGACCCCTGTGGGCTGCCCCGGCCCTCGTCCTTGTTGCGCGTCGTCCGGTGATGCCGACCCCGCTTGTCGATCTCCTCGACCGGCGCCTCCAGCCATCTCTTGATCAGCCCCAGCAGGTGCCGATCGCTGATCCGGCGGGAGAGCGACTTGAGGAGTTCGGCGTGGGGGATTTCGTCGAAGTAGCTCGATAAATCGGCATCGACGACTTCCGTATGCCCCGTGCTGACCAGCCCGTGGGCGTGCCTGACGGCATCCAACGCGCTGCGGTTGGCTCGGTAGGCGTATTGCTCCGGCTCCAGGTCGGCCTCGAAGATCGGCTCGAGGACCAGAACCACGGCCATCTGCGCCACGCGATCCCGAATCGAACCGATCCCCAGCGGGCGTTGCTTTCCATCCGGTTTAGGGATGTACACGCGTCGCACAGGTTGGGGGCGGTACGTCTTCGCTTCCAGTTCCGTCGCCAGTTCGTCCAGCCATCGCTCCAGCCCGTACGCCTCGATGTCCTCGAACGTCTGGTGATCGACCCCCGACGCGCCGTCGTTGGCACGACAGCGGATGTAGGCCCATTCCAGCACGCCCTTCCGGTACACCTTGTCGTACAGCGCGTAGAAGCGGTAGGTGGGCGCTCCCTTCGCTTTGGCATGCAACGCCTCCTGGAGTTTCTGAACCTTGGGTGGAGGTGGTAGGCTCATCGCCAATCTCCCGGCTCTCATGCCCCTTCGGACGTCCGTCTTGAACTCAGGCCCCTTCCCTCGGCCGGCGTTACCCGGCGTCCTCGGTCGTACGGGCCTGTCCGCCACCCCGGGCGGCCCGGTCCGGCCCTCGCGGGCCTCCAGTTGGCGGTCACGCCCGCCACCGCTCGGGGCTTCCCGTGTTGCGTCGGATCTCCGTGTGCAGGCATGCCATCGCCAATACCCCGGTGGGACCACTGGTTCGCGTCGCTTCGCGGGGTGTGACCCCCAGTTCCCCAGTGACGGCGGCCTTCCCCGTTTCCACGGCGGGTCGGCTCCCACGTTAAGCCTTTCGAGGCCTGCTCGGCGTTCACTCGCGTTACGGCCTGCCTGCTCGCGGAGTCGCCTGAGGCGACCCTTTGCATCGAAGGCTTCGGCGGTTTCGTTGCCTCCACCGCCGCTCCGATTGCTACCGGCTGGAGCGACTTGAGTTGCCGGGCGGGAGTTACACCCGCTGAAGATCCGCGCCTTTTCACGGCGCACGCGGACAATCCTCCTTATAATAAATATATTATTATATCTATACTCAAAAACACCATACACTGAACCTCGCACGGTGCCGACAATCCTCCTCGCGGTGCGGGCGGGGCTGGGAACCTTCGCCCGATCCTGGCCCGCAGTTCCCGGTGGGGTCTTCTGACCCGTCGTGCGAGCGGCTGACCCAGCCCCGGCATTGCCCGGTGGCCGTGGTCCCCGATACACTGCAGGAGCCTGGGCGGAGGATAGGGCAACGCGGGGACGCGACCCGAGCGCCGACCCAGGGGCCAAGACCGGGGCGGGCGGCAGGAGGCCGCCCCTCGGCATCCCGGGATTGGCCCCAATGCGATAAATCCATTAACAGGTCTCCAACAGCCGCGATCTCACCACCTTCCCGGTGCCCTCCGCCCACGCGACGTCTTCTCCCCTCGGGAGCTGATCCCTCTTCCTTACGCTCGCTGCTTGCTCGAGCCGGAGCGCTGGGCCGACCTGCCGCTGCGCCGGCCGATCCGGCCGAATAACCGCCGCGGTTGGAATTCCTCGTTCCGCACTCCGACGTGATACAGCGCCACGGCCAGCTTCCGCATCACGGCCACCAGGACCCGCCGTGCCTCACCTTCATGGCGGGCCTTCTTGGCCTCGTACCAAGGACGTACGCCGCACTGCTGCACCAGCCGCAAGACCGCAAAATAGAGCCATTGCCGCGTCCGCGCACTGCCCCGCTTGCTAATCCGTAACCGCCCTTGGTAGGTCCCGCTGCTCCGCTCCGCCAAGTTCAACCCCATCGCCTTGCGGTAGGCTCCCGCCGAATCAAAGTCGCGTGGGTCACCCGTGCTCACCCACAAGACACACGCCGTCGGCACACCCACCACCTTGCCTTGCGCCTGGAGCACCGGATGCCCCGCGGCCAATTGACGCAACCGCCGTTGCGCCCGATTCGCCTGCTGCCGGGCGGCCAGCGCCCGCTCGGCGTACTCCTGGATCTGACGCTGCTGCCAGGGACCTGGGCGAACACCGACACTCGACCGCGCACCGGTCAGCAACTCCTCGATCTTCGCTGGCGACAACAGCGAACGACCCCAGCGGGCCAACTGCGTCGCGGCGTCCGCGTCCTCGGCCAACGCCTGGGGACTCCCATAACGCTTCAAGATCCGCAGCAACGTCCCTGAGGAAAGTTTCAAGACCTGCGATGCTTCCGGCCAATGACGCGCCAAGAGACCCTCTAAGCGTCCCTGCCAGGGCATGAGCATCTGCCGCTGGGCCACCATCTCTTCTACCCAATACGCCAGTTCCTCCTCCCAGGAATCGGCGGCCTGGTACGCCCAGGGCTTGGCCTTACCCAACGCCGCCAGCTCGGCAACCACCGCGGCATCTTTGCCGTCATGTTGCGAGGGCACGCCGTCGAAGACCTCCGCATAATCATGGGACGCCTTGGTACCGACGCGCTGGACTTCGATCCCGTTGTCCCCCAGCGCCTGTCGTAAGGCCTCTCCATACGTTCCCGAGGGCTCCAAAGCCACCACCAGCTTCCGGTCCGCCTTGACCTGCTTCAGGACGCCCACCAACGTCGGGATCTCCCAGGGGTTCCTGACCCGCCACGGACGCTCGAACCGCCCATCGGCCCAGCGACAAATCACCAACAGATCAAACTTCCCTACGTCGATACCCACGGTCACGCCCAAACCCTCCTTTCCGCGGGCGATCTGCTCCCAGTTCACCTCGTTGACGCGCGTGGCACGGTATGCTTTGCTACTCATGGGGATGACCTCCTGCAAGTGCGGTTGCGAGACCTCAACAGTTTCGCATTGGCCGCCTATCGAGGCATCCCCACTTCTATTTCTATAGCCACTACGCTTCGCAGTGAGGGTCGCCCCTCCCCACGCCAGACTCGCTTCCGGCTGCTGGCCAGGCTCTGCCGGGCGGGATTCGTTCACCCGCAGGGTTCCGATGAAAGGTTTCCGAGGTTCGAGTCTCGTCCTCCTTTCCTGAGCTTTCCTGGCGCAATGTCAGTTCAGTATTTCTACTGTCTGGGGTCAGTTGACGGGCGCAAGGACTTTTGTATCAATGCCTTCCATTGGGATTTTCGCCTCGATGGCAGGAGTCTGACAATGGATCCTCGTTTCCAACAGCGCAAGGACGAACTGCTCGCCGACTGCCAGGTCCCACCCACCTGCTTCCGCGGTGCCATGAAACGATTGGAGACCTTCGCCCAACCTTTCGTCGCCATGCTCCCCAGCCCCGAGAGCCAGGAATACTTACGCATCTACATATCTGGTCTCATCTCAGACGTCAAGCACAAGAACGCCGAGGCCATCGCCTCTCGCCACGACCTCGAACGTCAGACGCTCCAGATGTTCGTCGGCTCCTCCCCGTGGGACCACGAGCCGCTGATTGACGAATTGACCCGTCAAGTGGCCTGCGACCTGGGCCGACCCGATGCCGTGCTCGTCTTCGACCCCTCGTCCTTCCCCAAGCAGGGAAACGCCTCCGTGGGCGTCCAGCGGCAATGGTGCGGCCGGCGTCGGCGTCTCCCTCGGCTCCGTCACCGACGACGAGCATGCTCTGGTCGACTTCCGGCTCTACCTGCCCGACGAGTGGGCCCAGGACAAAGCGCGCCGGAAGCAAAGCGGGGTCCCCAAGGAGGTCAAGTATCGCACACGGCACGAACTGGCCTTGGAGATGCTCCAACGCCGCGGCGGGATGCTACCGCACGGCTGGGTCGCCGGCGACGACGAGAGGGGACGGCCGGCGTGGTTCCGCAAGGAGTTGGCGCGGCGGTGCGAGCGTTACTTGCTGGCCGTGCCATCGAACACGAGCATCCGCGACCTGGAGGCCGAGCCGCCGCCGTATGGGGGCAAGGGTCGCCATCCCAAGCCGCCGTTCCAGGGCGTGCACGCCTGGTGCGAGGCGCTGCCGACGGGATCGTGGGAGCGGCTCACGGTCCGCGATGGGGAGAAGGGCCCGCTGGAAGTGGAGATCGTGGCGCGGCACGTGGAATCGAAGGTCGAGCGGCGGGTGGTGGGCTTCGAGGAGATGCTGGTCGTGGTGCGGTACGTGGATGGGGGCAAGCTGAAATATGATTATCATTTGTCAAACGCTGAACGTGGGACCCCGCTGGCGGAATTGGCGCGGGTGGCCAAGGCGGAGCACCGGATCGAAGAGTGCCTGAAGCGGAGCAAGAGCGAGGCGGGCCTGGGCGGCTCTCAGGTGAGGAACTGGTTGGGTTGGCATCACCATCAGGCTCTCAGCTTGATCGCGACATGGTTCCTGGTGAAGGAGGCCGATCGGGGGAAAAAAGACAACGGTCCGACAAACGGCTAGAATGCCGGAGTCTCGCCAGAATAACCTATCCAATTTACTGTCTCGGGAGGATCGAGTAATTCCACTCGCCGTGGAACTTGTCCCGCTTGATGGACAATCCCTCCATCTGCTCGTCACTGACCGTTCGACCCGTTGGGTAATTGCCCTCGTCCAACTCCGATCGGATCGCCAATCCGGTCTGCGTCGTCGTATGCCCGATCAGATTCACCACCACCTCCCGACTCCCAAGGGGGCGACCCCGCCAGTTCTCGGTGATGTAGCAGAACATCCGATGCTCGATCTTGTTCCACTTGCTCGTGCCGGGAGGGAAGTGGCACACCGAGATCCGCAGGCCGGTCTCATCGGCGAACTCCTGCAATTGCACCTTCCACAGCCGGCAGCGCCTCCCGTTGGAGCCGCCCCCATCGGCCGTGATCAACAGCCGCTTCGCCCGTGGATAGATCCGGCGGCCCATGTTCCGCCACCAGCGCCGCAACGTCTCCACGGCGAACTGGGCAGTGTCGTGATCGACTCCCACGCTGACCCAGCCGGTGTCGGTCGTCTGGTCGTAGATGCCATAGGGGATCGCCTTCCCCAGGTCCCGCTTGGCGAAGTCGTAGACCTCCACCTCCTCGGGCTGCCCCTGGGGTTGCCATTCCCGGCCGCCGTTGCGGAACTGGCCCACCAGTTCCTTCTTCTTGGCATCGACCGACACCACGGGCTGCCCCTGCCTCTGGAACGCCTGGACTCGCCGGTTGATGTACTGGAATTGGGCATCTCGATCCGGGTGACCTTTGCCCTCGATCGTCTTGCGATTGGATTGGAGGCTGTAGTCCAAGTCGTGGAGGAGACGGTTGACCGAGCGCTCGCTGACGGCATGCCCTCGAGCCTGGAGTTCGGTCGCCAACTTGGCCGCGCTCTTGCACGTCCAGCGCAGCGGCGACATCGGATCGCCACGGGTCACGGGATCGACCAAGGTCTCCAAGTCACGCAGGAGGTTGGGATCATGATCGACCAGGGGCTTTCGTCCACCACCCGGTCGGCGTAACCGCTGAGGGGCCACCTTCCGATCAGCGGGAGTGATCGGGAGGTCGAGTTCGCTCAAACCGGTTTTGATGGTGATCCGAGAGAGTCGGGTGGCCTCGGCGACGTGAGTGATTCCACCCCAGCCGATGGCTCGGGCTTCGGCGGCAGCCCAGAGGCGGCGCGCCCGCTCATCGAGCACGGGCTCCAGGCTGGTGTACTTCGTTTTGATGGTCTGGACTGTGACGTTCCGCATGCAGACCATTCTACCGATCGAGGGCGAAAATTGGATAAGTTATTCTGGCGAGACTCCCCGAGGTTTTTTGAAGATGCTGCAAATTGTTTCAAGAAAAGGACTTGCGCTGGTAGATTTTACGCAAGTGCAGGCCTGTTAACAACATACGGCATCTCGATTTTCGCATGCTTTCTAGCCCTGTGTCGGGTCGTTGAAAAAAGAAGACGCCGGCGCTGACGTTGCCGCAGGCACGAGCTGCCTTGGCGATGATCTTTCACGAAGCGAGCTGGCGAGACTGTACCACTACAAAGCACGTAAACAGTTGCCACCGTTCAAAAAGCGTCGGGTCAATAGTGCCAGACAGTAGAACTAGTCATAACCAGGCCCAAGACTGGACCTGCGAAGGAACAGTGACTACTTGCTGCCCTGCTCAGACAGTGCTTAAATGAGACGAGCCCCAGGGTCGTGTGATCAGCACGACCCGGGGCTCGTCTCTCTATCTATGTTGCCAAGGCCGACTGGCCAGCAAGCTACCGGCCGAGGCGAAATCCACCCCCGGTTCCCCGGGGAAGGGGTTCTTATGCGCCATTCTAGCCGACCCACAAACCAATGCAAGGGCCGGTCGAAACCCATCACTGAAATTTCTCCCGACGCTCCCCCACGCTGCGGCCCGCTCACGCCCGACGACCGCGCCCGCCGACTCGCCGAGCTGCGGACGGCCCTCGCCGACGCCGCCCCGACGTTCCAGGCCCGGTTACGCGCCGGGGAACGGGGGGAGCGACCGTGAACTCCCCCACCTTCAGGTACCCGATGCCGGCCGCGGACCCGCAGACCGGACGGGGGGAGAATGCACCCCGGCGGACCCAATACCACACCGGTGTCCCCTTCGCCGCCCTCCCCCACGACATCGCCGCCGACCCCCGCCTCAGCCCCACCGACCTACGGGTGCTGGCGGCCCTGTTCTACTTCGCCCGGGCCGATTTCAGCTGCTGGCCCGGCGACAATGCGATCGCCGCCCGGGTCCATCGCCACCCGGGCACCGTCCGGCGGGCCTTGCGCCGGCTCGAGGACCTCGGGTACCTCCGCCGGGAGTTCACCAGGGCGAACCCCACTGGCCGCCTGATCCATCTGACCTGCAAGGAACCCGACTGGCCCCGACCCGTCCCCGCACCTACCCCCGTGCGCCGGCGCGTGGGAGGGTCGAGCGCCGGCGCACGGGGGAGGCGAGCGCCGGCGCACGCCGACGGAGACGTGATCGTAAGGAGAAAGCAAAATGAAGAACCAAGAGGAGGCTGCGCTCCCTCGGAACGATCACGACCGGAGCCCCCACCGACCCCGGCCACTCCGAGTGCTCAGCCCGTGGTGGTGAGCACCCCGTCCTCGGAGACGCTTCCCCCTGCTCCGCCGGATCCCGCCCCCCGGCCCGAGGCCGAGTCAGTGTCTGCCCTGCCGCCGTCGCCATCACCGCTGGATCCCCTGGCCCCGGTCCAGGCCCTCCCGCCATTGGTCAAGGTGGGGCCCCGAGAGGCCCGTCCTGCGATCCTACGTGCCCCGGCCGGCCCAATGCCCCAATCGGTCCTGGACCCCGTCCCGGGCGGCGTGGCGGCCCCGGCTGAGGTTGCTCTGAGGCAGACTCCTGCGTCGACCCCGTTCCGGTTAGCTCGCAGTCAGTCCGGGACAACCTTCGAGTTGGATGACTCCCCTACCCTGGACACCGCCCCGGAGCCCCGCCCTGAGTTCGCCCGGGTCCCGCGGATGGAACCGCCCCGCTCGGCCCCACCGCCCGTCGCGTCGCCCCGGGAGGCCAGTCCTGCCCCGGCCCTAACCGCCGAGCAGCTAAGGCAGATTGAGGCGCTGCCCGCGGCGTCCCGGGACCAGGTGCTGTTCTGGTTGCTGTCCGGGGACGCGCTTCTGGTGGCCGAGGCCCGGAAGCGCCTCGCGCCGCCGCCAGCAGCTACTGCGGCCGAGACCCCCCCGCCCCCGGTCCAGGAGCCCCCGCCAGCCCCTGGATCAGCCCGAGAGGTCCGTCCTGCGCTCCTACGTACTCCAGCCGTCTCCCCGCCCCAGGAGACCCCAATAATGCTGTCGGAGCCCGTGCTGAGGGAAATCCGCACAAAGGCCGGCCATGGTGCCCCTGGGGCCGCTGGTGGGGATCCAGCCCCGGCGGTGGTCCCTCTCGTCGCCCCCCTGCCCCTAGACTTGGGTGCCATCGGGAAGCCGCTGGCGATGCAGCCGCTGGCGCCGCGGGTTGGGCTGCCAAGTCCTGCCCCGGACCCCCAGACTGTGTCTGGATCAAGATCCAGGGGTCCGGACCACCAGTCCGGGGCCACGCTCCCTGCCCCTACGGCGCCGCGGTACGGCTCCCGGCGTAAGGGCCTGAGCCTGGACCTGGCCGAGCTGGTCCCCGTGGTCGAGGAGACGGCCGACCCACTCCTGGCGGCCGAGTTGGCCCGGCGCACGGCGCCCCCGCCGCTGCCCGAGCCGTCACCGCAGGCACTGCCGCCGGCCGAGCCTGCCCTCTCACCGCCGCCGCTGACTCCAGGAGTCGAGGCCCCCCTCCCGGCCGAGGCAGGGCTCCCGGAGCCCCGTCCTGCGAACACTGCGCCCCCGGCCGGGCTACCGGCCCTCCCGAGGCCAGCGCCTGTCCCGTCGCCCGCGACGGCCGGTCCGGTGGGGTCTAGGCCCCTGTCCTTGACCCCCGAACAGCAGGCCCGGCTCGCCGCGCTGCCCGCGTCGTCCCGCGACCTGGTGCTGTTCTGGCTGCAGTCTGGGGACCCGATCCTCCTGGCTGAGGCCCGCAAGAAACTGGCTCCGCCTCGCCCGCAGCCTGAGGCACCCCAGACCTTGCCCGAGCTGCTGGCCCGCATCCGCGAGGACCCGTCGTACCCTGCGCTGGCGGCCTCCGGGCTGGCCCAGGAATTCCACGACGCCAAGAGCTGGGCGGCGTTCAAGGCCCGCTGCGAGGAGGCGTGGCGTGGAGAGCTGCCGGTAGCTCGGCTGGTGTCAGCATACGAGCAGGCGACGGGCCCGCAGGCGAGGAACCGCGGGGCCCTATTCATGTATGCACTGCGGGGCGACACCAGCGACGGCTGATCGCCGATTTTCGCGGGGGGATTAACTTGCCTAATCGATACTCAACATTCGTGATGTCGTGCGGCAGGCATACCCCTGACGCGCGGGGGTCGGGATATGACCCGGGGCTGTCACGGGCAGGCCAGGTGCACCGAACGATTGCCCAGCCACGGGACCGGGGGCGTCGGCTTCGTCAGACCGGCCTCTTTCAAAAGCGGGTTGTGCGCGGTGTGCTCAGGCGGACGATCACACCGTCCGTTGTGATCTCGATGTCGCCCGGCGTGTCGACGAACTTCCGGAACAGACGCGCAGGGCCAACACGTGCAAAGCCTTTCAGGCGTTCCGCCAAGCTCCGGTACAGGAGGTCTGCGACCACGGTCAGGGTCAGGTCGAAGTCCACGTTCAAGCGGACGTCACTGCACAGGCAATCGAGGTGGAAGAACGTGAGCTGTTCACCGAGTTGATTCTCCACGTGATTCCTACTGGCGTCGGTCTGGATGGTTTCGCGGGCCGTCCGCGGTTTCGGGAGGTCGTTGGCCAAGAGGAAGGTCGGCGACTCCTGTCCCAGACCGGTCACAATCCGTTGCCGCAGGTCGCCGTCGTAGCCCTCGAGCCGGACGCGCTCGTCGACGTAGTGGATCTGGCGGCGCTTCCCCTTGGCTTGGGTGACCTGGCAGTGCTGCCAGGTCTCCGCGGGCAGGCGTTCCACGCGCGCCCGCATCCCAGAACCGCGACGGCGGATGGTGAGGACTCCGATCTTGCGTCGGTTCAGTTCGTGAAGGCCGGCGTAAGGGGTCGCGCGCGAGTCGAAGAGCAGCCGGGCCGGAGAGTGCCCGGTCTGCTGCCGCCAGGAGTCGGCGAACTTCGGGACCATCGCGTCGGCCTCGTCCCGCACGAGCTTGGCGGTCGCGTAGCAGCTCACCCGCCGGCCGGCCACTTGGGCCACAAACGCCATGCCCGAAGGGAGTGCGTGGTGTCGCATGGGGACCCAGTGATGCTCCAGGTCGGGCTCGGCGCCGCGGAACGGGATCGCGTGGAAGTCGAGGTTAAAGCTCAGGGGCGGGTCTCCCAAGGGGGTCTTTCCGATCAGGGCGGCGACCAGCCGCTCGGTCATGGTGCGCTCGGTCTTGTACGAGTAGTCGGTCGCGAAGGTGGTCTTGGGCAGGACATTGAGGCCGGCGAACAGCCCCGCGCCCTCGTCACAGCACAGATCGCTGATGTGACTGACGCGGCGTTTGCCGAGGAGTTTGGGGGTCAAGATCGCCAGCAGCGTCTGCAGCGGCGGGATCTGCTCGGAGCCGGGGAGGCCCGCGGCGGTGACAGCGGCGCGCAGGTCGAGTTCCAGGAGCATGGGGAGGAAAAGGAAGAGGCCGGCGACCTTGCTCGAGAATCGTCGCCCGGCCTCGAGCGACCGCGTGCGGACGTCGGCAATGTCGGGAACCACCGAGCCATCGCAGGCGATCTCTCCCGGTTGCGGCGTGGGGCGGCGATTGCGAACCGTGGTCAAGCCCGCTCGGTGGAGGACGCCGAAGAGATACGACTCGCTGACCTCGAAGCCCTCGCATCGGAGAGTGGCGTGGATGTCGGCGAGGGTGGCGTCTTGGCGACGGAGTTCACAGGCTCGCTCCTGGATCGCGGCGTGCTGGGGCGCGGACTTTCGTCCTAGTGTCGTTGCTCACAAAACTTGCAATGAATTCGGGGTATGTTTGGCGAACCACTGACGCATCTTCTGATTGGTCCAGGTCCACTCAAAAGGGTGGGCATAGCGATGGTTGTATTCTGGCCATGAAGCCAAGACATGGGTCTTGAACTCTTCCTGGCTCTTCCAAGACACACGCTTCAGGTAATAATGTTTGAAGGAATGAATTAGGATTTCCGCCTGGTTCAGCCACGACGCATTAGCGGGCGTATATCGAGGTCTCCACCAACCCTGACTCCCGGCAACGTACCGCTGTGTACCGGCCGCTATGTGGCTTGACCCTCCCTCCTGGATCAGGAAGACCCCTCGTAACTCCTTGTGCTGCCGGTGAAACAACTCCAACTCGGGGAGATAGTGTTCCGCATCATTGTGCGCCAGGAATGCCAACTCCATCAGCCCGCTATGCACGACCAGGAACACCAACATGTTCACTGTCCCGTGCCGGGTGTAGTCGAACTCCTGTTGCTCGATTGACCCGGGGATCGCTCGGCGGATCGGGACACGCTCCAGAACCTGGAAGGTCGGGATCTCATCGACACACACCACCCAGATGCCTTGTTCCGCAAGCCGAGCCGCATTGGCATAACACCAAAGGACTTGCTCCGCTCTCTGCTTGAACCTGGTGTCCAGCCGAGTCGTCTTCCAATAGCGAGTCCGATGGGGTTGCAAATCGACGTCATGCAAAATGCGGCGAACGGTTGCCGGGCTGATGGCAGAGATGATCTTGTCTTCCATCGCTTGGTTGGCCAGATCCTCGCTGGACCAGTGCGTGCTATGCAGTCCCTTGGCAATCGGTTCCAAACAGGCGAGTTCAACGATTTGTGCCCGTTGCACGGGGGAAATCTGTTGCGGACGGCCCGACGTGCCTTGCCGACCGTCGGTGAGCAAGCTCGCCAGGCCATTCCGGCGATACCGTTCACATACACGCCAAACCGTGGATTCATCACATTCCAGCCGGGCGGCGACAGAACATTGACGTTCCCCGGCAGCGATAGCCAAAACGATCTTGGCTCGTTGTACCTGAAACCAAGGCAGGGAACCGCTGTGAGCGGCGGCATGCAGAGCCTCCTGATCCCGCCGAGCAATGGTCAGTTTCTCTGGTCTGCGTCCACGCATGAGGCAACCTCCCATGCTGCCAAGGGGCTAACCAGCAGCATAGCAGGCACCTCGAATTCATTGCAAGTTTTGCGAGCGGAAACACTAG
Organism: uncultured Planctomycetaceae bacterium; assembly: GCA_963803395.1. GTDB lineage: Bacteria > Planctomycetota > Planctomycetia > Isosphaerales > Isosphaeraceae > JAFANO01. The sequence continues at coordinate 5,491 of CAWDND010000054.1, read as the reverse complement.
CTGCTCGGTGAGGAAGAAGGTGCTGATGTCGGGATCACTCGCGAAGTCGCGGAGGATGGCCCGGACGGTACCGACATGGAGCTGATACTGCTGTGCGAGTTGTTGGGCGGTCGCGTCCTCGAGGAAGGAGACGCGGCAGATCTCGTAGCGGCGCTGGGTCGGCGACGTTGGGTTGCTGGAAGAGGCGCGAGTTCAGGGGATCGGGCCCTCGCAGTTGAGTCCCGAATAAGCAGGTTGTGATCGGCCAAAGGATGCAACGGTGCGGGGCTAAGGAGCCGCGAAAAAATAACTTGGTCATTTCGATCGTGGAGAGATCTTATAATTCCAATTGCCGTGAAAATCTGCTCTTGTGATCTGAACCCCCGCTAACTCCGCATCACTGACCTTCAATCCAACCTCATAGTGGTTGGTGTCCGGCTCCGCTTCGCTCCGTAATCCCGTGCGCTGGTGGTTTGGCCAATCAGGTTTAGCATGATCTCCAAGCTCCTCAAGGGCACACCCCGCCAATTCTCCGTGATCTGGCAGAACATCCGGTGCTCGATCTTATTCCATTTGCTCGTACCCGGTGGGAAGTGGCAGACCGAAATCGTCAGGCCAAGCTGATCCGCGAGTCTCTGAACGGCAACCTTCCACAACCGTCCCCGACTGCTGTTGCTCCCGCCACCATCGGCGACCACCAGCAGTTCCGTGGCTTGAGGATCGTCCTTCGCTCCCATCCTCAACCACCAACGACGTAACGTCTCGGTGGCGAAGTAGGCCGTATCAGGATCGATGCCGACACTGACCCACCCTCGGTTCGTCGTCTGGTCATAAACCCCGTAAGGGATCCCCTTGCCCAGTTCTTCCTCCTTGAAATCAGACACATTGACCAGTTCAGGCGATCCCTCGGGCTCCCCTTCCGCACCTGGGTTCTTGAAATTCCCGATCAACTCCTTCTTCTGGGTGTCCACCGAGACCACGGGCTGATTCCGCTTCTGGAATTGGGCCACTCGAGCGTTGATGTATTCAAATTCAGTAGTTCCAAAAACAGTCCGACGGTTGGCTACAGCACAAGTTCATATTGCACATCTCTTTCAGTGTAGGTGACGTCCGCGACCCCGAATGCTTCCTCGACCACATGGAGCAACCAGAGCAACAGCGTCTCCCACCGGAGCCGCTCCAGCAAGATGACCCGACCGCCACGCCGCGGCCTCGAGAGGATCGTGTAATGGAGCCACACCCACAGGTTCCGAAGCACCAGCGCAATCCCCACGTACAGCAGGCGCACCTCCGGGCGGCGCGTCGTCGTCCGGATCCGCCCCTCGTGTAGCTGGCGATAGCTCGACTCGATCCCGAACCGCAGCCGGTAGGTCGTGAACACCGACTCCGGCGAGGGCGGTTGGTAGCCCCAGTAGGCGTAGATCAATGTCTGACGCCCGTGACGCTTCCTCTCCCCGCGGTAGTTGCGACACTTCACGCAGATCGACACCGTCGCAGTGCCTTCTTGGCGTCGGCCAGCGTGTAGGTGGACCAACCGCTCGTCCTCCAGGTCCGGAAGACGTAGCTGCCGCTGGGGCCCTTCGGATGCTTGGGCGCGCGGCCGTGACAGACCACCGGCATCAGGAACGGGTGGCGCGCCTGCTGGAGGTAGCGGACCACCGCCACGCTGTAGAAGCCGCGATCCAGCAGCAGCAGCCGGGGCCGGACGCCGATGCGGGCCGCCTGCCGGAGCAGGCGCTGGACGACGTCCTTGAGCGCCTCGCCTTTCTTCACGCCGGTCAGGGCCACGGTGGAGCGCTGGCCGTGGCGGACGACGTAGGCGGTGGCGTAGGCGTGGAAGTGGCTGGTGCCGTCCTTGGCCTGGGCGCGGTAGATCTCGTTGAGGTCGCGGAACGGCTGGCCGTGGTAGGGGATCAACGTCAGGTCGATGGCCAGCCGCTGGAGGCGCTGCCAGGGCCTTGGGCAGGTGCCCGGCCAGGGCGGCGTTGAGCTGTTGATGCAGGGTGGCGTAGTCGGGCAGGGTGGCCAGAAGCGCCTTGCGCGCCGTCTCGTCGGAGGGGGCGTCGAGGAGGCGCTGGCAGGCGTCGGACAGCGAGGTGATCCGCGCGGCGGCGGCCAGCAACAGAGACCAGAGGACCTGGGCCGAGGTCTTGCGCTTGTAGTCCTTGAACTTCAGGTGCGCTTGCAGGTGCTCGGCGGCGAGGCGATGGACTTGGTTGCGGTTGAGGATACGACGGGGTGGGCGCATGGCTCCCTCCGGTGATGACTCGGTGATCCAAAGTCATTCTTTGGAAGTGGCTTGCGTCCATCCAGCTCAACCCTTCGGGGGCCGACCAATTTTGGAACTACTGAAATTGGGTATTGCGGTCAGGGTGCGACTGGCCCTCGCCCGTCTTTTCGGTTGGCTTGCAAGCTGTAGTTGAGTTGGTGGAGCAAGTGGGCCACGGTCCGCGCCCTGATCTGATAGCCATACGGCCGAAGTTGCTCGGCCAGTTTCCTGGTGCTCTTGCAGGTCCACCGCAGGGGCGCCATGGGCTCACCGCGGGTGGTCGGGTCCACGAGCAATTCGAGTGTGATGAGCAGGGCCGGATCCTGGGTGATGAGTCGTTTCCTCCCGGCCCCCGGACGACGACTGCGTTGGATGGGGAGTGTGCTTCCGGGCGACTCACGCTGGTCCTGGATCTCTTCAATGGCGTGGCGGATGGTGGTCCGGGACATCCCGGTCGCCTCTGCCAGGGCGGCGATCCCACCATGGCCCAAGCCCATGGCTTCGGTCGCGGACCAAAGCCGTCGCACCCTCTCATTGAGGAAGGGCTGAAGGGTTTCGTACTTCGACCGGAGCGTGGGGATGACGCCTGGGTATTTCATACCCCCACTGAACCAAAACCTGTGCGAAATAACCAACTTATTTTTTCGCGGCTCCTAAAACCCTGCTGGACGATGGGAACGTCTGATGGGAAGAGAAGCAAGAAAGAAGGGATTTTGGCGAAGATGCCGAGGTAACGATGGGTGAGGAAAGGAGTTGCGGAGGGGACGGAAATCGCGATGTGCTGGCTCGAATGGGACTCGCGCAGCGGACATCGAGATCCGCTAAAATACGGGGAAATCGAAAGGCTCGCCGGAGAGAATTGAGTGCCGAATAGGCAAATTACGCAGCCGCGAAACTCGGCGCTGATCGCAGTGGCTCAGTTTGTCTTGGCGAGGATGGGGTCTGCGAGGGTAAGGCTGATCCGAGATGCAGCGATGTTCCGGAGCCAGCCGCGGCGTTATGCCGCCGGGCGAGCCAGGAGCCGAGGTGGCTCGGATTCGGCAGGTGGGCCAGGTCAGTGCGGGTGGTTGTCCTCGGAAGAATCCTTGGAATGTCGAGGAAGTGACAGGCGGAGCCGGCGGTGTCGTGGGCCCCTGCCCTAGTCAAGAGGATGCGAGGCCGGCGGAGTCGCCGGCGATGGGACATCTATCATACCAGGGCGCAGGGGGCGGACCGTGCCGATGGTCCGGACATAGTTCGGGAGCGGTCGGGCTGCTCAGGCCGCAGCCTGGTCCCCCGCGCCCAGTTCGTCGCGCAACTGGCGGGCAACTTCCTCGACCGCGGCCAGGACCGTGGGACCGTCCAGGCCACGCTTTAGCTCGACCGTGATCCTCGGCCCAGCCGATGTGCGAAAGACGCGGGACGTGATCTTCCTCGCCTTGCCGACCCCCCTGCTCTTCCGAGGCGTGCTGGTCCGCTCCTTTAGCTCGTCTCGCTTTAGCCGGCCGGCGGCGGCCTCCTTGGCGAGATCGGCTTGCTCGGTCGGATCTTCGACCTTGGACAGCTCGTAGGCGGTCCCGGGGGCGATCTGGCCCGCCTCGACGGCCTCTTGCACATCGCAGGGGAGTGTCAAGAGCGCGATGGCCTTGGCGACCGAGGCCGCGCAATCTGGAGGCTCGGCGAGCTGGCGTGTCGAGAGTCTGCGGCTCGCCATCAGTGACTTGTAGGCTTTGGCTTGCTCGATCGGCTTGAGGTCCTCGCGCAGGCGCCGGTTTCCACCAGTTGATCCTCCAAGAGATCCTCGGCGGTCGGCTCTCCAGCGACCACCACGCAGGCGAGCGATTGAGGCCGGCAAGTTGGGCCGCTCGCCACCGCCGTTCACCTACCACCACCACGTAGCGACTCGCGGTGTCATCCCACCGCACGCGGATTGGTTGGAGCTGGCCGCGCTCGCGGAGGCTAGTGGCCAGCCGGGCGAGGGACTCGGGGTCGAACTCCATCCGGGGTTGATTCGGGTCCGCGACGATCCGGTCGAGGCGGATCACGGCGGCAGCCTCAAGTCGCTTCCAGCCCTCGCTCCGGCGTGCGAGGCTCGACGGGCGTCAGCGCCCCCCGGGGAAACGCCGGGGCGTTCCCTCATCGAGCTGGCGACGTTCGAGAGCATGTCGTTTTTCGTGGTGGCCATCAGGCAACCCTCCGGGATCGGCTGAGATCCGGGCATCGGGCCGGGCGAGGAACTCATCGGCTAGGGCGGCGATCGCCTTAGCGGGGGCCGAGCGGGGCTTGTGCTCGACGATTGGCTTCCGGTACGTCACAGCTTCCTTGTAATCCTTCGCAAGAGGGATCATGGCGGTGAAAACATCGTCGCCGTGGAGCTGGCGGAGATAGCCCTCATAGGTTACATGGACCGAGAGCACTTGTTATACATCGTCACGAGATAGCCGATCGGGGCGACCGGACGTTTGGATCGGACTGCACCCCCGCGATCGAACGACGGATCACCTTGAGCCCCTGCCCCCGTAATCCTCGGCCTGGAGAGGCACCACCACGCCATCGGCAGCGACCAGCGCACGACCAGGCCCAGAGCTGGATATGCGGAGGGCAGTCGATCAGGACGATATCGAACCCGCCCGCAGCATCGGACAGGGCGTTGCGAAGTGTGAATTGGGCGAGGCCGGAATCCCAGGGATCGGGCTGGTTGTAATGCTGTGCGGCCTCGGAGCCGGCGAGAAGTGCGAGGTTGGTAAAGCCGGTCGGGCCACCAGGTCGCAGGCCTGGACCGCGCACGAGTCGTCAAAGATGGCGGCGATCGTCTCGCGTGGGTCGAGGTCCTCGGCAACGTCGGGGCCGAGCAACCCTTGGGTGAGGCTCGCTTGCGGGTCGGCGTCGACAGCCAGCACCTTGAGCCCTCGGCTAGCCAGCGTGCCGCCGAGGTGATGCACGGTCGAAGTCTTGCCAACTCCGCCTTTCTGATTCAGGAACGCGATGGTACGGGGCACGGCATCGGCCCTCCCTTGGATTTGGCTTCCCGGGGAAACGGTCGCACTCTTCTGTGGCATTTCCCGGGGAAGCATTAGCACAAAAGCCTAGGGCCCGACGTCAGAACCGGGGCGATCGACAAGGGCGGGGCAGGGGTTCTCTATGCTGGAGGACCTGCACCGCGCGAGGGCCGAAGTCCGCCATGGATGACCCTCGACTGAGCGACTCCCCCAACGAAGAGGGAAATGAAGACGATAACAACAATAGTGGTGACATGGCGACCTC
>CAWDND010000053.1:0-31356 GCA_963803395.1 uncultured Planctomycetaceae bacterium | reverse complement strand
GGAATTCTGCGAGAAAGTGGGGGCAACCGCCTCAGAAATGTGAGAGGGTTTCGGTCCATGGAAATCCGCGTCCAAGGGGCGAGCGATGAACGAGGCAACGAACCTGTGGGCGCAGATCCGCGCCCTGACCCAACTCCTGAACGAGCTGCGGGCCCGCGTCACGTCCCTGGAGCAGCGGATCGCCGCGCTCGAGCAGTCGCAGGCCCAGCGGTGGTCCAATGATTGAGGTTCGGCCTGTTGGTCGTCTGGTATGGCCCCCCTCCCCTGCCCCGACCCCCTGCCCTTCGAAATCTCATACAACCATCCGCAACAGGGCTAGAATGTCGGCTCTTGCGCGTGTAACCTCTCGGCTGGTCTGCCCAATCGATGGATTTCAGTGCAACTATGGAGATCGGCAGGATGCCATATGCTTGGCCCGAGGATACCGACTTCGCTTTGCGGGAGCTCGACGTCCTCGATCGTGATTGCCCGACCTGCGGACGGATGATGCACGTCTGTGACCATCGGTACCGTCGCTTCCATACGCTCGAGGTTCGAGACGACTATGGCATCCGTCTTTCGGCCGACTCACTCGCGAGGTACATCCAACATTATCAAGTGAGGCTCGCCGCACGGCAGGAAGACCCCGAGGCCCTGAGGCGGCAAGACCAATCGGTCGGCGAGATCATCCTCGCGATCGACGGTCTCCAACCCGAGAAGGGACACGAGACCCTCTCCGTCGTCAGGGAGCTGACCCAGAAGCGCATTTAGTTCGCCGAGCCCTTGATCTCCGCCACGGCGGACGAGGTCCGGCGCCTGATCGCCAAGGCCAGGGCGTGGGCCGAATCGTGGGGCAAGCCGGTGGTCCTTTGGTTGTCCGACAAGCAGGACGCGTTCGTGACGAGGATCGCGGCGGAGTTCCCCGAGGTGACGCCTCGCTCCTGCGACAACCACTTCCTCCGCGATGTGGCCAAACCGGTCTTGGAGGCCGATAGTCACGCCAAGGTTCAGATGCGCCGTAAGGTCCGCGGTCTGCGGACCATCGAACAAGCGGTGATCAAGCGGCAGAAAGCCGAGACGAGGGACGACCTCGGGCCAGACAATCCGGAAGCCACCGTCACAGCGAGCGAGGGACCGGCGAACATGTCTGCTCCCGTGGTCGATCCCGCCCGCGCCGTGGTGCTCGACTCTTGCGCGGCGGTGCGTGGGATCCTCAATGACGATCAAGGTGGTCCTCTGCACCCCCCTAGCTTGCGGAGGGCCGAGGCCCTGAATGAGGTTCGCGAGTCGCTCCAACGGGACTTGGACGAGAACAAAGGGGGTTCGCGGCAGCGCAACTCGGCCGATTGGCCGGATGCATCGAGCGAAACGCCTTCCGCTCGGCCTTGCTCAACTTCGCCTTATAGTCTCGGCAGACGGAAAAGTCCTACAATACCCTGAAGGTTCGCCGTCGTCCTCGGAAGTTGGTCCGCCGGTCGTGTCGTTCTGGAGGAAGATATGGCACTGACGTTGGAACCTCAGGTCCGCCAGGAGATCGAACGCCGCCGTCGCACGACTCACGACAAACGCATCGCTCAACGCCTCTCCGCTGTCCTGTGGGTCGCCGAGGGCAGGGCCCAGCACGAGGTCGCCGACCTCCTCGGCGTGGTCGAGCGGCAAGTCCGCAAGGGGCTCCGAACCGACCGCACCAAGGGACTCGAGGCCCTGTGTACCCTCCACCATCGGGGAGACCCCGGCACACTCCGACCGGCGCAGATCGAGCGACTCAAGACCGAGATCGCCACCGGCCGCTTCCTCACTGCCCAACAGAGCGTCGCCTGGATCGACGAGACCTTTCATGTCACCTCCACTCCCCGGGGGGTGCGGGACCTGTTGCCTCGCATCGGCGTCAGCTCCCACAAGGCCACGGGCTTCTTCTGGAAGGCCCACCCGACCAAGCAGGAAGAATTCATCCATACCTATGAACAGCATAAGAAAGAAGCGGAGGGGCAGACGACGCGGCGCTCCTTCGTCGATGCGTGCCATCCGGTCTGGGGCGTGGAAATGCTCTCCTGCTGCTGGCTGCTGGTCGGCCAGCGGTTCTTGGTGGGCGTCGGGGGTGGTCGGAAACGTCTGAACGTCCTGGGGGGCTACTGTCCCGAGGACCACGAGGACCTGGACCTCCGACTGACTCGGGACAACATCAATGGGCAACAGTTCGTGAACTTTCTGCGGCTGTTGAGAGCGGCCCATCCCGAGACCGAGAGGTTCCTCCTGTACCTGGACAATGCGAAGGACTACCACGGTGCGGTGGTCCAGGAGTGGTTGGCCCGTCACTCGGAATTCCACCTCGAGTTCTTGCCGGCCTCCTCGCCGAACCTGAACCTGATCGAGCGTCTGGGGAAGTTCCTGCGGAAGAAGGCGTTCACCCGGTGGCACCAGACGTTCGAGGACATGGAGGCGGCGGTGTCGGCGGTGCTGGACCACCTGGAGGAGTATCGGGGTGAACTGATCACCCTGATGACCGAGAAGTTCCAATGTCACCCCCACGCGAAGGCCGTGGCAGGGCAGTCGGTAGCCGCATGAACTGTAGGAACAATCGCTTCACCTTCGCTATAGCAGTCTCAGTCGTTCCAAAATTGGGCTGCATGGCGAAGGACAAATGCCGATCGACGCAAGCTCCCCCCGAATAATGACTCTCGAGGACAGAGTCATCACCGGAGAGAGCCATGCGCCCACCCCATCGTATCCTCGACCGCCACCGGGTCCACCGCCTCGCCGCCGAGCACCTGCAAGCCCCTCTGAAGTTCAAGGACTACAAACGCCAGACCTCGGCCCAGGTCCTCTGGGCTCTCGGCTGGCCGCCGCGGCCCGGATCACCTCGTTGTCCGACGCCGGCCAACGCCTCCGCGACGCCCCCTCCGACGAGACGGCACGCCAGGCGCTCGTGGCCACCCTGCCCGACGACGCCACACTGCAACGACAGCTCAACGCCGCCTTGGCCGGACACTGGCCCAAGGCGCTCCGCAAACGCCTTCAGAGGCTGGCCATCGACTGGACCTTGATCCCCTACCACGGCCGTCCCTTCCGCAACCCCGACGAGAGCTACCGCGGCCAGGCCCAGAGCGGCACTAGCCCTGAAACAAGCGTGATCCGAGGATTGACATAGGGATGACAGTGACCTGCGTCCTATGAAACAAGGCATAAACCGGGACGAGGGAATTCGGAGAAGCATCACTCGAAAACGACAACCCCCTCGCAAATGCCTTCGACAAAGGCCTTTGAACATAGGGGTGAGGTCCCAAGCAGCCTCTCATCACGCTTGTTTCAGGACTAGCCTGGATGCCCACGGAGGGGAAACCGGCTAACATCCATGTGTTAGTTTTTGACTTTACACCACGCCCCGCCGAGGCCCTGGGATGAAGTTATCCGAAGACCAGTCGCAAGCGCTTACCTCCCAGCCAGGGAATGACGAGATCCGTCTGGTCGAACCCGGCGGAGATCAACAATGGGTTGTGGGCGCGCTTCTGGAACTTCACCACGACCTGACCCTCGGTGATGGTGATCTCCGCCGTGGCGTTGATCAGGTCCAGGAACAGGTGCCGGGAGTTGACGGTTTCATAACCGTTGCCGACGCGGACGCCCAGCAACCGGGAGAGACTGCTGGCCATCAGCGTCAGTTGCAGGTCGCAGTTGACCTTCAGTGCCACCGCCGACGAGAGCGCGTCCCTGTGGAAGAAATCGATCCCATCCTCGATGGTGTTCTCGATCAGCATCCGCTGCGCAGAGCGGCCGATCAGGTGGGACGCCGACCGCTTCAACTGGTTGGTCAACAGCAACGTCGGATCCTCATGCCCCAACTCCGCAACGGTCAGCTGGCGGAGCGGACCATCGTAGTCCTTCAGCGTGATCCGCCGATCGAGCCCCCGGGGCGTCCGGAAGGCGCGGGTGACGTTCTCCAACTCGACGCGGCGCCAGGCCGACAGCGGGGTCCCGGCGATCTCCGCCAGGAGCTTCGGCGACCGGCGGCGCAGCGTGATGAACTGAATCCCCCTCCGGTTCAGCTCGCTGAGCTTGGTGGAGGTCCTCAGCTTGCTGTCGAAGATCAGTTCCTCGGGGAGGTGGCCGGTCCGGCGCTTCCAGTAATCCCCGAAGTGGAGGATCTCGTCATCGCGCTGGTCCTTGCGCAGCTCGGCGTTGGCATAGCAGAAGAGGCTCTTCTCCCAACCGAGTGGGTAGAAAAGCGCCTGTGAGGGCCTCGAAACCCCTTGATTTCTAGGGTTTTCTCCTTCTCCTCGGGGTGAGAATTTCGGCATGATACGCGGATGCGAAAACCACGCCGGCTCGATGATACGTTTCGGTTTCCCGGCTTCCGTCCGGAGGCCACGGTGCGTGGCATCTTCGGCGACCCCAAGGCGCGGATCGTGCGGCTCCTGCGCCGGGGAAAAAAACTAGTCCCACAAACCGTAGTTGAGATCCCAAGAAGTTGACCGTCACGCTAAAATTACCTGGCTTTGCTAGTTTCCCAGTTACAAGGAGAGCTTTCACTATGCCGGGTAAGGCGGCTAAGATCACCATCACTGAACGTCAACATGACATCCTCCGCACGCTCCACGACGCCGTCACGGCTCCCTCGCATCTCCGGCAACGGGCCTCCCTCATCCTCCTGGCCTTCGACGGCCTTCGCAATGACGTGATCGCCGAGCAGGTCGGCCTTGGGCAACGCTCGGTCGGACTCTGGCGACGACGTTGGGCTAAGGCATGGAACCGCCTCATTGACCTCGAATGCAGCGAGACCCACGCCGCTCTGCGCCGGGCCATCGAAGCGGTCCTTACTGATGGACCGTGCCCCGCGCACCGGGCAAGTTCACCCCGGAGCAAGTCACCCAGATCCTCGCGGTCGCCTGCGAGCCCCCCGAGAAGTCCGGCCGGCCCATCACCCACTGGACGCGCACGAACTGGCCGATGAGGTCGTCAAACGGGGCATCGTCGCGTCGATCTCGACGTCCCAGGTCGGCCGCTACCTTCGCGAGGCCGCCATGCAGCCCCACAAGAGCCGGTATTGCTCAACACCACCGAGAAGTCCCGGAGCGGTTTCAGAAGCAGTCGAGGCAGTCTGCGACACATACCGCATGGCGCCAGTGTTGAGCAGACCCAGAACACCCACACCGTCTGCGTGGACAGATGACGGGCATCCAGGCGTTGGAGCGGACCGCCGCCACCAGCTGATGATCGCGGGGAAGCCGGCGCGTCTCGTTCGAGTACGAGCGGCACGGGACGTTGACCCTGATCGGCAACTTCCAGGTGACTACCGGGGAGTTGATCGCTCCCACTATCAACCCTACGATGGCAAAAGTAGCTGGAGGCACTGTTGCTCCAACCCCGTGAGATAGCTGGCCGGGTCATGTCGGAAGCGGTGCTGCTTTCGTCGCGACTCGCGCCGCGCTTCCAATCCCGCGCGCAGCTCTCGCCAGCGCGGCACATAACCGGGCCGCAAGACCAAGCCTTCGTCCGGGCGCAGCCGCGTCGCCAGACTCGAGATCACGCGCACGAGCCCATTACGACCAATCCGGGCGAGGCCCGACGCCGACCGCTGGCACGACGCTCGTGGTAGCGGTGGCTGCCGAAGGCGTGCTCCAGGTCGTTGTTCGTCCGCGGCACATCCGCGAACGCGTAGCACTGGAACAGCCCCGGCCAGTAGCTCTTGCTCACCTTCAGGAAGTGTTTCAGGCCCGCCCCGACCGACGGGAAGTCGGCCGTCGCCGCCGCCCGACGCATCCGGCTCAACAACTTCACCAGGCGACGCCGCACCCCCTTGGCCTCCAATCCCACCTCATTCTTCAGCACCCGCGCCACGCGCTTGACCCAGTTGAAGGCCGCGCGCACCGGCGGGAACAGAGCGGCCGTCTCTTCCAGGCCGCGCCGCAGGAGTTGCTGCAGCCGCTTCAGACCTCCAGGTAGGCCCCCCGCCAGCGCCGCCACCCGGTCCAGGCTGGCGGCGATCCACTCGAGCCGATCGTGCAGCTTCAGCCCCGCCGCCGCCAACGGCGGCAGACCGTCGTCGGTCAAGGCGGCACGCACCGCGGCGCAGTAGCCCCGCACGATCTCCGCTTCCTCATCGTCCTCGCCCGTCTGCTCAATCTGACGCTCGATCGGTCGGATGCCACGCACTCGCTTCTTCAATTCCTTCTTGCGCATGGCGATCCGCCTCGGAGATCGGCTTCGCCGCCTCGCGGAGATAGTGGAAATGGCAGAGCTGGTGCGGGACCCCCGACAGCGCACCGGCCACCGCGTTCCGGATGCTCTCTTGGCCATCGGAGATCACGCCGGTGATGGCACCGGCAGGGCCTTTTGCACTTCGGTGATCAGGCCGGCCAGATCCTTGGCGGTGGACGACAGGAGGCTTCGGGCCAGAAGGATCTCCCCGGAGAGGCAGTCGCGCAAGACCCAGAGGACCTCGTGACCGACGTCGGGCTGCAGTCCGTCGATGGCCAGGATGACACGACGCTGCTTGCGCAACAGCGGTCCCAGCCGCTTGGGGTCGGCGGTGGCCAGTGCCCTCAGCTCGTCGTAGCGTCCAAGAGGTTAGTGACCGTGCGTTGAGCGACGACCAGACCGCGGCGGGTCAACTCCTGGTGGATCTCGGGGATGCTGCGGTGCTCGGCATGTCGGAGCCGACCGACCAAGGCCATGACATCGAGCCCGAACTCGTGATAGGGCAGGGCGAAGTGGGGCTCGGCCTCGGGCCTGTAGGGTCGTAGGAAGCGAGGGCAAGCGGGATTGATACAGCGTCGCACCGACAGGGTCAGCCGGAGGACACCGTCGAGGGTGGTGATGGTGCGGAAGTTGTTGTAGCGGGCCCAGAGCCGTTGTTGACATTCCGGGCAGTCGCGTGTGATGGGCACCAAGCTCAGGGAGCGATCGGGTTGCGGGCGCGGTCGTCGTCGCTTGCGCATGGAGGGCCTCCTTTGGTGGCTACCTCCCTTCTACGAAGCCAGCTTCAGTTAAGTTTGCCATCCTAGAAAAAAACGGCCTGTGGATTGTGTGGACAGAGGCAGCGAACCTTTTACGACCGCAAGACCCGTCGAGTGCGCGACCTCTCTTGTGGCGACACCCGGGTGTATCTGGAGATCGAGATCCGGCGCGTGCATTGCCGGAGCTGCGGCGCCGTGAAGCAAGAGAAGCTGCCCTGGTTGGCCAACAACCCCTTCTACACCCAGCGGTTCGCCTACGACGTCGGTCGCCGCTGTCGGTCCGCGACGGTCCGGGATGTGGCTGCGCGAACTTCGCCTCGATTGGAAGACGGTCAAGTCGCTGGAAATGGAGTACATGCGCGAGCAACTCCGACGGGCCGGGACACCCGGACCGAAGGTGATCGGCATCGACGAGATCTCCGTCGGCAGGGGGCACAACTACCGCATCATCGTCAGCGATCTGGTCCGCGGCCGGCCGATCTGGTTCGGAGGCACGGATCGGTCCGAGAAGAGCATGGACCTCTTCTACGAGTGGCTGGGGCCGCGGAAATGCAAGGGAATCCGCCTGGCCGTGATGGACATGTGGAAGGCGTTCCGCAACTCCACACTCAAGGCGGGGAACGCGCCCCAAGCCGGCATCCTCTACGACAAGTTTCACATCCTCAAGCACTTGAACGAGGCCTTGGACAAGGTTCGTAAGAGTGAGTACGCCCGGCTCTCGGGAAAGGACCGGCGGTTCATCAAAGGCCAGAAGTACACCTTGCTGTCCCGCCGGGCCAACCTGTCGCAGGAGGGGCGTCAGTCGTTGAAGGCGCTGTTCAAGGCCAACAGGAGGTTGAACAAAGCCTATCTGCTCAAGGAGATGTTCAATGAGGCTCCTCGGCCAGAGGCCGAGGTATCAGGAAGGCCCCCCCGAGGGGGCCGGTTCCGTGCGGTCGCCCCCCTTGGGGGCGGTCACGTGGGGAAGGCCCCCCTGGGGCCGACGTGGTTACTCGAAGTCGAACTCTCCTTGACGACGCTCCAGCTCCTCCTGCTCGCGGATGTACTCGACGCACCCGGGCCTCGTCCAGGCCCACCGTGCTGACGCAGTATCCCGCCGCCCAGAAGTGCAACCCGGTCAACCGACGCTCCTGCAGCAACTCCCGATGAATACGGACGGCGCTCTTGCCCTTCAGGAAGCCGATCGTGTGCGCCACGCTGTACTTGGGCGGGATGCTCAGGCACAGGTGGACGTGGTCGGGCATCGCATGCCCCTCCACCAACTCGATCCCTCGCTGACGGCACAACTCTCGCAAGATCACCCCGACCTGACGCCGAAGCCTCCCGTAGAAGACCTTGCGGCGGTATTTCGGTATGATCACGACGTGGTACTTGCAGTCCCACCGCACATGGGACAGGTTCTGCCACTCGTGCAGAGGCTCCCCCTCCTGCCCGAAGGGGCCTTCCCGGAGGGAGAACCTATGCCGTCTGACGAGGCGATGCACGCCGGATCGCTCGAAGCTCTTCGGGTCACACGGCCAGAGGCCGTGGCTTCATAACATAGTCAACTGTGGGACTACAAGCGGGAGGTGTGGGCGCGGCGATTCTTCGCGCGATGGAAGTCGGCCCTGAGGTGGCAGCGCCTCAAGCCGTACGAGAAGTTCGCCCGGATGGTCGAGGAACACTGGGACGGGATCGCGTCGTATTGCCATGAGGAGAACAAGGTGCCCCTGGGCTTCGTCGAAGGGATCAACAACAAGATACGTGTGATCCAACGACGGGCCTACGGACTTCGAGACGAAGAGTATCTCCGCCTCAAAATCCTCACGTGCCTGCTACCGGAAATCTGAAAATCGGTCCAAAGTTACCCACTCGGTTGGGAGAAGAGCCGCAGAAGACATGAGTCTCGGCGTCCTGGGCCAGGAACGCGAGCCTCCCCTTCTGGCTCCGGCTCCGCTTGGAGACGTAGTGCTTCTCGACCAGCGCGTCCTCGCCGTGGAAGGGGATGGTGTGGAAGTCGAGATGGAAGGACGTCCCCCAGCGCAGCCCCAGGCGACTGACCGCATCGAACCAATGGCGCATCAGCCTGGGGTAGCAACTCGGCGCGATCCGGCAACTGGACTCGGTGAGGAACGAGCGCTTGGGGATCGCGTTCCAGCCGGCGAACAGGGCCAGTCCTTCGTCGAGGACGTCGCTCATGACGTGCCGGTGGCGTGCGGTGCCGAAGAGCTTCAAGGCCAACAACGACCGCAGGGCCCAGGCGGCCGGGACCATGTCCGATCCGGGGAGGCCGCTCCGCGCCAGGACCCCGTCCAGATCGGCGGCGACCAGGTCGGGCAGGAACAGGAACAGTCCGCCGAACTTGGTGTGGAGGGCGCGCGGTGCCAGATCGCGTTGGCGGACATCGGCCACCTCGGCGGTGACGGGACGGGGTCCGTCGGGTCGCTCGTCGTCGCCGCGGCGCGGCAGTTTGGCGAAGCCCTCTTCCTTGCGGATCGCGGCGACCGCCGCCGGGCTGAGCGGCTCACTCTCGCGGGCCAAGGCGCGGCGGATGTCATGGACGGAGAGGTTTTGCTTGCGCAGGGCGACGACGAGTTCGCGGAGCCGTATCTGCTTGCCCGGCGGTCGGCCGACGTGCGCGGTGGGGACGAAGAAGTCGCGCGTGGGTTGATGGCGGAACTGATGGACGAGGACGCGAAAGCTTCCCGGAGTATAGCCGAACCGCCGGGCGGCTTCGGCGGAGGAGAGACCGTCGACGAAGAAGGCCCGGAGGGCTTCGTATTGTCGGTGGGTGGAGTTGGCGGGCTCCAAGAACCGGCGTGCCAGTGTTAGGCGGTCCCTGGAATTATCGTCCATCCCTCGAGGGTGTCATCTCGAATCGGCGTTGTTCGTTGATACGATGATGAGTCGCAGGAAACAAGGAAGACCCAGGGGAAACCAAGGTTTCAACAACGGATCTAGATTATCAGATGGTTTGGCTGACGAGGTGCTGGATAGGGCTATCGTTCTTGGACGACGATAACGCGACCGATCGAGGAAACAGTCTGATTCTACGGGGGAAACTGATCGGCTTCAAGCCGATTTGTTAGCCAATTTCCCCTCCGTGGGCATCCAGGCCTAGTGGTCCGTCAATCTTCATTTGACGGGTAACGCTTGCGTCTTCTCGTTCAAAGATCAGGCAAAAATGGCTGCGGAATGCCAATCACTCCGGGAACTCTACCCGTCAAATGAAGATTGACGGACCACTAGCCTCGATTTCCACGGCCGGATTTTCGGCCCCTCAGACGTCGCCCGCCCACTCGAAAACCGCTTGTTTCCCAGGGTTCCTCGGAATCGAGCGTTAGCCGCCTCGATGACTGATTTTTCTCGGCCGTCGGTGCTATCTTGGGGGCTTCCCCTTTGTTTCAAGCTTGGCCTCCGAAGTTAGGACCCTCTGCCCATGGCTATCAGTCCTCGAAATGGCCTGACGGACGACCCGAATGCTCAGCCCTTCTTGACCGCCGAGGCGCTTCTCGCACGGCTTCCACTTCGCTGCCGTCGGCAACGATTAAACGAAGTGAGAACAAAGTATCTCAGAATGACTGTTAGCTCGGACTTGTGCCGTGGAAATCGAGGCTAGCCACTTCCACGCCTACGCCACCGCTTCCGTCATCCGCAAGGGGCAGCGCTCCACCGTGGCCCTGACCGGCGTCAAGAAGGGCGAGTCGCTCAAGCAGGGGGTCCAACGTCTGCTCCGTCAGGCCGCCTGTGTGGGCATCCGGCCCCGACTGCTCCTGTTGGATCGCGGGTTCTCCCGCGTGGCGGTCGTTCGCTACCTCCAGGCGGCGCGGGTGCCGTTCCTGATGCCGGTGGTCTGTCACGGCCGCGCGCCCAAGCACCCGAAAGGCCCCAGCGGCAGCTCTGTCTTCCGGACATGGACGAACAGCGGTTGGTCGACCTACACCCTGGCCGACACGAAGGGGCGGCCGGCGACGGTGTCGCTCTGCGTGAAGTGCCGGAACTATCGCGGGCAGTGGACGCGGCACGGGCGTCAGGTGTTGATCTACGCCTCCTGGGGCTCTCAGCCGCCGTCGCCGGACGCAGTGTTCACGACTTACCGGCTGCGGTTCGGGATCGAGACGAGCGACCGCCAGATGCACGCGGCGCGGATCCGAACGACGACCCGCCGACCGGAGGTGCGCCTGTGGTACGTGGGAATCGCGCGGGTACTGCGGAACCTCTGGGTGTGGCTGCACGCCACGCTGCTGGCGATGCCCCGCCGCGGCGGTCGGGTGATCTTACTGGAACGGCTCCGGTGGGCGACGCTGTGGCTCTGGTTGCTGCATGTGGTCGAGGAGGCCTTCGGGACCGACGATGTCACCTACACCGAAGGAGATGTAGGACATGAGCTTGCGTTGTAGCGGACCGTCGGACTTATTTTGGAACGACTGAGTATAGGCGCTCAAGCAATAGCCTTTATGAAAGTCTATACGGAACAAGGACAAGAAGACCGCCGCGCCAAACAAGAACGCCACGACCTCGCAAATAAACTCCAAACCGCTTACATAGAACTAGACTCTCTCAAATCAGCCTTCTTGAAAAACACAACAGATATCAAACAAAGCCAATCAGATATCAAACAAAGCCAAACCGACAAAGTGGCATAATATTACCACCTAGACCCTGATATAATCAATACAATGATATTTAATACTTTGTATCATAATTTTATTTCGTTCCTGCCTGATTACTCGGCGCTTAATGTCTTACTGAATGTGACACTGTTGGGGCTGCTCTGTATACTTTTGAGTTTATACCTGTGGCGCCCCCGCAAATTCGGTACCCCGGACTGGCACGCTGCTGTCCTGGAAGTGAGCCCAGTTGCTAAGTTGGTCGTAGCTCAGACAGACAATATCATAAGTTCTAATGCGGCTGCTGAGCACCTCTTCGGCTATACCAAAGCTGAGATCATAGGATTCAAAATCCACGAACTTATTCCAGATTGCGATTTAAACGTTTGCAAAAGTCATACTCACCAGCATCCTAATATCAATCTATGCGGCAAGCGCAAAGATCAAAGTAAATTTCCCGCCGAGATCTGGGTCAATCCTCTGCAACTCGATAAGCCGCTCACTCTGGTGGTCGTTGTGGACCTTACCGCTCAGAAATTTCAAGAGCACCAATTTCAGACTGCTGTCGCCGAAGCCGAAGCCGCTGCCACCGCCAAAGACAATTTCTTGGCCCTCCTCTCCCATGAACTCCGTACCCCCCTTACTCCTGCTATTATGCTTTTAGAATCTTTAGAGCAAACCACCGTTGTTAAGACGATCAAGCGTAATATTGAAATTGAAGCAAATTTAATCAACGACCTCCTCGATCTCTCACGGTTATTGAAGGGCAAGTTGATACTGCAACTTACACCTATTGATCTCCATTCGGCGATTGCTAACGCTTGTGAATTCTGTGAATACGATATGGCTGCGAAACGCCAGTGTCTCAAGCGCGACTTGCTTGCCACTCCCCCCTATATACAAGCGGATGTCACAAGGTTGCGCCAGATTCTCTGGAACATTATTGGGAATGCTGTAAGGTATACGCCTGAGGGAGGGATGATTACTATATCAACTAAAATTATAGATGCTGCAATTTGTGAAGTCAGTGTGCGCGATACTGGGATTGGTATGAGTGCCCAGACTCTCTCTAAGATTTTCAGAGCCTTTGAGCAGGGCGAGCGCTTGTTAACTGAGGGGAGAGGCGGCTTAGGGCTTGGCCTATCAATAAGTAAATCATTAATGGAGTTACATCACGGAACTATTGAGGCGAGTTCTCACGGTCTGAATACTGGGTCTTGCTTCACTCTGAGATTTAAGTTGGCCTCTGAGCCGCTCACTGTCTTAGACACAGCGCCTCCAGGGCCAATTGAGGACCAGGACTTCAGGTCCTCTCCTGAGCGTAAGTGTATCTCTTGTTGGTGGAGGACCATTTGGTGACTCGGGAAACGATCGCGCAACTTTTGCGGGCTCGGGGTTATAAGGTGTTGGAGGCGGGGGGAGTGCGAGCGGCCTTAGAGGTGATCGCTAGTGCTGAGTTTGAGGTGTTATTGTGTGATCTTGGTTTGCCTGATGGTTCTGGGTTAAATATTATGCGAAATCTTAGAGTGCAGCGGCCCGGGGTGCTGGGAATTGCTGTGAGTGGGTTTGGTACTGAGCAGGATTTGGAGGCGAGTCGGCAGGCAGGATTCATACGACATCTTATTAAGCCGTTGGGGATTTCCGCTCTGGTCCGGCATATTGAGGAAGTGTTTGTCACCAAACCCGTAAAACTGGGAGTTAGCGAACCCGAATCGTTACGATCCTGACAGGCGTTCAGTACGGCCATCGTACTGGACATCCATCGACAGGCACGCCGAGGGCTTTCAAGCTGGTCCTGGACATCCCAGGCTCGCTCGGAGGCAACACCTTGGCAACGCTCACAAGGGAGCAAATGGGCGCCGACCCAAAAAGTGCAGCCGAGCCCCCTCTTGGGTAGAATGCAAGGAGAGGTAATCCTTAACCAAGCACGGTCCGAGGTCTGAATCGAGCACCTGATGCGGAGATCATTCGAAATCTCCCGGAAATTGAGGCACAGTGGAGTGACTCATTTCGTTCCACCGCCCCAACCCCACAGGAGATTTCAAGTGAAACCGCTTCCACACCGCCATCACGCCGCCGGCAAGCGGAAAATCCGTCGCCGGCTCGATCGACCGATCACCGCCCCCGCGATCGACCCGGTCCTCACCGCCTCCAACATCCACTATGAAGTCGCCGACAAGATCCGGGCGATCCCCTGCGGCGGCATCGGCGCCATCCATCTGATGGTCCGCAAGCTCGGACTGGCCGAGGCCATCGACGAGCGGCTCCACCTGCTCAAGTTCCACTTCCCCTACCCCGAGTCCGACCACGTCCTGAACTTCGCCTCCAACGCCCTCGGCGACGGCACCTGCCTCGACGACATCGAGCGGCGGCGCAACGACCTCGTCTTCCTCGACGCCCTCGGCGCCGACCGCATCCCCGACCCCACCACCGCCGGCGACTTCTGCCGCCGCTTCACCACCAACGACGTCGAGAGCCTTCAGGGATGTCTTCGATCAAACCCGGCTGAAGGTCTGGCAACAGCCACCGTCCGACTTCTTCGACGAAGCCATCCTCGACGTCGACGGCACACGCGTCGCCACCGGCGCCGGTTGCAAGCAGGGGGTGGACATCGCTTACGATGGCACCTGGGGATCTCATCCCTGGATCATTTCCTTGGCCCACACCGGCGAGGTGATCAGCATCGTCAATCGCTCCGGCAACCGGCCTTCGCACGAGGACGCCGCCGAGCAGCTCGACTTGGCCATCCTCCTCTGCCGTCAGGCCGGCTTCCTCCAAGTCTCCCTCCGCGGCGAGACCGACTTCACCCAGACCACGCAACTCGATGCCTGGGACACCGAGGCAGTGACGTTCCTCTTCGGGAGCGACGCCATGCCCAATCTCACGGCGTTGGCCGAGGATCTGCCCGCATCGGCCTGGTCCGAGTTGCAGCGACCACCACACTCCACGGCCAAAGGGCCGCCTCGAAAGCGTCTCGAGAAGATCAAGGACCAGATCGTCCGCCCGCGTGAGTTCGAGACCTTGACCCGGCTCCGGGAGGATGTGGCCGAGGTCGCGTATCAGCCGACGGCCTGTCAGCGGACGTACCGGTTGATCATCGTCCGCCAGACGATCGCGGTGGAGAAGGGCCAGACGCGCCTGTTCGAGGAGATCCGCTCTCGATTCTACCTGTCCAACGACCGGAAGGCCGCCGCCCGCGGTCTGGTGTTTCAGGCCAACGACCGCTGCAACCAGGAGA
Organism: uncultured Planctomycetaceae bacterium; assembly: GCA_963803395.1. Taxonomy (GTDB): domain Bacteria; phylum Planctomycetota; class Planctomycetia; order Isosphaerales; family Isosphaeraceae; genus JAFANO01. Next base: position 16,597 of record CAWDND010000053.1, on the reverse strand, counting down.
ACCTGATCGCGCAGCTCAAGAGCGGGGTGCGCGCTGCGTGCGGCGGTGGACAACCTGGTGAGCAACTGGGCGTACAGGGTGATGACGAGCCTGGCGTGGAACCTGAAGGCCTGGTGGGCGCTTCAGGTTCCCGAGCACCCCCGCCCCAGGGAACTTCACCGGGAGCAGAAGCGGCGGCTGTTGACCATGGAGTTCAAGCGCTTCGTCAACACGATCATCCCGATGCCGTGCCAGATCATTCGCGGTGGGCGGCGACTGGTGTACCGGCTGTTGTCGTGGAACGAGTGGCAGGGGGTGTTTCTGCGGACGGTTCATGTGTTGCGGTGTGGAACGAGGAGACCTTTGAAGCCGGGATCTGGATGTCCCGGTCCGCCACGGCGTCGTGAGCCACGAGGCAGATGGGAGTTGACGATGAAGCAAATTACTTTGTGAAGACATGGGGAAAGATTTTCCCCCCGATCACCGTCCGTACCCATACCAGGCGCGGCCAGCTCAGAATGCAAGGCTAAAACCTCGCTTGTTTAAGGGCTAGTGTTTCCGCTCGCAAAACTTGCAATGAATTCGAGGTGCCTGCTATGCTGCTGGTTAGCCCCTTGGCAGCATGGGAGGTTGCCTCATGCGTGGACGCAGACCAGAGAAACTGACCATTGCTCGGCGGGATCAGGAGGCTCTGCATGCCGCCGCTCACAGCGGTTCCCTGCCTTGGTTTCAGGTACAACGAGCCAAGATCGTTTTGGCTATCGCTGCCGGGGAACGTCAATGTTCTGTCGCCGCCCGGCTGGAATGTGATGAATCCACGGTTTGGCGTGTATGTGAACGGTATCGCCGGAATGGCCTGGCGAGCTTGCTCACCGACGGTCGGCAAGGCACGTCGGGCCGTCCGCAACAGATTTCCCCCGTGCAACGGGCACAAATCGTTGAACTCGCCTGTTTGGAACCGATTGCCAAGGGACTGCATAGCACGCACTGGTCCAGCGAGGATCTGGCCAACCAAGCGATGGAAGACAAGATCATCTCTGCCATCAGCCCGGCAACCGTTCGCCGCATTTTGCATGACGTCGATTTGCAACCCCATCGGACTCGCTATTGGAAGACGACTCGGCTGGACACCAGGTTCAAGCAGAGAGCGGAGCAAGTCCTTTGGTGTTATGCCAATGCGGCTCGGCTTGCGGAACAAGGCATCTGGGTGGTGTGTGTCGATGAGATCCCGACCTTCCAGGTTCTGGAGCGTGTCCCGATCCGCCGAGCGATCCCCGGGTCAATCGAGCAACAGGAGTTCGACTACACCCGGCACGGGACAGTGAACATGTTGGTGTTCCTGGTCGTGCATAGCGGGCTGATGGAGTTGGCATTCCTGGCGCACAATGATGCGGAACACTATCTCCCCGAGTTGGAGTTGTTTCACCGGCAGCACAAGGAGTTACGAGGGGTCTTCCTGATCCAGGAGGGAGGGTCAAGCCACATAGCGGCCGGTACACAGCGGTACGTTGCCGGGAGTCAGGGTTGGTGGAGACCTCGATATACGCCCGCTAATGCGTCGTGGCTGAACCAGGCGGAAATCCTAATTCATTCCTTCAAACATTATTACCTGAAGCGTGTGTCTTGGAAGAGCCAGGAAGAGTTCAAGACCCATGTCTTGGCTTCATGGCCAGAATACAACCATCGCTATGCCCACCCTTTTGAGTGGACCTGGACCAATCAGAAGATGCGTCAGTGGTTCGCCAAACATACCCCGAATTCATTGCAAGTTTTGTGAGCAACGACACTAGCAATATTGCTTCAGTACGCGCGATACCTGGGTCGCGGTCCAGAGGGGGCCCCCGTCCCGCAGCGTGTGACCCTGTGCGTTGAGGTTCTTGGCGATCGCACGTAGGCTTTCCCCGGCCTCGCGCCAGGCTCGTATGCTGGGTATAAGGTCATGTACGCGGCGATTGCCATGGCTCTGGATACTTCCACCGTCCGTACGGTTGGCTGACGTGATGCCTCGGACCAATGTGATGGGGCTCTGGATGGGCATGGGGCTGTCGGGCGAGAGATTGATTGACTACTTACCCTAACATTAACTTGTAGAACCTATTCCGAAGCTCTAAGAGCAGTTCCATAGCCTCCGCTCTGGCCGTATCGATCATGAGCTTGTCCTGCGGCTCAACCTGGTCGAGCCCCGCGTCGACCAGGTTGTGTACGTCGTCGATTACTTTCTCCATGTGCTGGCCTCGGGGCCCTGCAGCGATCAGAAAAGTCACAGCCGGTTCACGATGGCGTCGATCGAGTCGCTGCACTCTTTGATGCGGGCCTTGTCCAGGGGCACCGTCTCGCCGTGTACATCGTAGTGGGTTTCCTGCAGGTCGCTGAGGAGGCGGCCGAGATGCGCGGCCACGATTCCGGCTGAGTTGAAGTCGCGAAGCTCGTAGACGTAGTTCGTCTGGAACTGATCCTCTGTGTCCACTACACCCCGCGGAGAATAGCGCTCTGGCGCGAGTAGGTAGCGATCGAACAATTCGCGCATAACTGCCTGGGACATGCTCTTAAATGCCTTCGCGGAGCCTTTGTACTGCGTGAACTGATTGCCGACGAAGAGATGACACAGTGGGAGAGAAATGCCCGCGTTCTTCGCCTTCTCGGCAAACGTGTACTTGCTGTAGACCGGGTGAGGAGGATTCGAGCCGTAGAGGAGGTCAATTCGCGCCTTAGCGGCGACCCGGGACGAGTCGTCAGCTTCCGCGGCGGAACGCGCCGATAACGCGTCGGCCGGGGGCTGGCGGACCGTGTTCCGCGGCGGAACGCGCCGATAAGACCGTGTTCCGCGGCGGAACATTCCGCCGCACAGAGCGGGGAGCGTGTTGTTTCCGCCGCATGTTCCGCGGCGGAACGCGCCGGCCGGGGGCTGGCAGACGCATGTTCCGCGGCGGAACGCGCCGATAACGCGTCGGCCGGGGGCTGGCGGACCGTGTTCCGCGGCGGAACGCGCCGATAAGACCGTGTTCCGCGGCGGAACATTCCGCCGCACAGAGCGGGGAGCGTGTTGTTTCCGCCGCATGTTCCGCGGCGGAACGCGCCGGCCGGGGGCTGGCAGACGCATGTTCCGCGGCGGAACGCGCCGATAACGCGTCGGCCGGGGGCTGGCGGACCGTGTTCCGCGGCGGAACGCGCCGATAAGACCGTGTTCCGCGGCGGAACATTCCGCCGCACAGAGCGGGGAGCGTGTTGTTTCCGCCGCATGTTCCGCGGCGGAACGCGCCGGCCGGGGGCTGGCAGACGCATGTTCCGCGGCGGAACATTCCGCCGCACAGAGCAGGGAGCGTGTTGTTGATGTTCCGCGGCGGAACGCGCCGATAGACAGCACGAGGATCCTGTTCCGCGGCGGAACGCCTGGCGCGGCTTACGGATCCTGTTCCGCGGCGGAACGCTCGGTCTCCGGGCGGTGCCGCACCTGCCTTCCTCTGGAGGTGCATGTGGGCCGGATCGTCTCGTTCGTTAATCGCAAGGGCGGGGTCGGCAAGACCTCGACCGTCCACCATTTGGCCGGGCCACTGTCCCGCAAGGGCCTCCGTGTCCTGCTCGTCGATGCGGACCCCCAGAGCAGCCTCACGCAGGGCCTGCTCGGCCCCGAGGCCCTCCGGGGTCTGGGTCCCCATGAGACCATTGCCGCTCTCTTCGACACGGCCGGCGGCCCACCGCCGAGCGAACTCGTGCGACCGGCGGGCTTACCTGGCGTCGACTTGCTGGCCGGATCGGAGCGCATGTTCGACCACAACTTACCCCGGCCGTGGGAGGCCGGGCCGCTCCAGTTCGCCCTCCGCGACACTCTTGCCGACCTAGACACCGCCTACGATCTTGTCCTGGTCGACTGCCCCCCGCACATCCAGCTCGTCGCCTGGGCCGCCCTCGTCGCCTCCCACGGGATTGTCGTGCCCCTCCAGGCCGAGGACTATGGCGCCCAGGGGCTGGTCTCGATCCTCGACATCATCGAGCAGGTAAGGGTCGCGGCCAATCCGGATCTCGCCTTGGTTGGCTTCTTGGTCACAATGTTCAACAAGGCGCTCTCGGTTCACGTCACCTATGAGTCGAACCTGCGGGCGCTGTACGGGGAGGACACCTTTGCCGCCACGGTCCCGCTGGCCAAGGATTTCAAGGAGGCCGTGACCCTGCGAAAGACCGTCTCGGCGTACAAGCCCCGTTCCGCCGCGGCGCGTGCGATTAACACCCTCGCCGATGAGTTGCTGGAGCGTCTCGAAGCCCGCATCGGGCCAGGCCCCACCGCGTCCAGGAGGGTTGCCTGATGGCCAGCTTCAAGAACCTCCAGCAAGCTGGAGCCAACGCGCTCGACTCGCTCGCGCGAGCCCCGTCGTCCGGTGCGCCGGTCCAATCCTCTTCCCCCGCGCGTGCTTACGAGGGGCGGACACAACTCCGCGAAGCATGCAAGATCCGCCTGGACCGGATCATCGCCGACGCGAACCAGCCCAGGAAGGAGTTCGATGCGGTCGCGCTGGATGAGCTGGCCGCGAGTCTCAAGTCCCGCGGCCAGCTCCAGCCCATTCGGGTCCGATGGGACGAGGCCGCCGATCGTTATGTCGTTGTGGTGGGGGAGCGGAGGTGGCGGGCCGCGCAGCGTGGCGGGCTCGAGAGCCTCGTCTGCGTGGTCGTGTCGGGGGACGCCACGCCCGAAGAGCTGCTGGAGGACCAGCTCGTGGAGAACGCCCTGCGCCAGGACCTCAAGCCGGTCGAGGAGGCGAAAGCGTATCGCCAGCTCCTGGACAGCCTGGGTGTGTCGCAGCGTCAGCTTGCCGAGCGGTTGCACGTCAGCCCGCAGAAGATCACCCGGCGCTGGCCCTGCTGGATCTCCCGCATGACGTTCAAGAGTCGGTGGAGCAGGGCGCGATCGCCCCGCAGACGGCCTATGAGATCTCAAGAATCGAGAACACCGCCGCGCAGCGTGAGCTGATCGAGCAGGCCCGCCGCGGCGTGCTGAAGCGCGAGGCGGTCCGTGAACAGGCGACCAAAGCGCCGCGAAAACCCCGATCGAGCGCCATGCGGGTGGAGTTCAAGACACGCCGGGGAACGGTCCTCGTCGCGGGTTCCGATGATGTGGTCAGTGCCTTGGAGGAGGCCCTGGAACAGGCCCGCTCTGCGGCCAGCGGGGCAACCCCCGAGCACGCGGCTTGAGCCGGCAGGTCGCAGTGGAGTCGGGGAGAGCAGGGGTCGGCCGTGTCCCGGTCGGTCCATCAAATATATTAATATTTTAAAAATATGTAAAATTTCTCAATCCATCCTAGAGGCGTGCGACGAAATATAGGATGAGTTAATATTAATTATTGGGAATTTCCCTAATGTATCGGCATCGGCTTTGCGTCCACTCTCGCCCGTGTTTGCCACCCATGGGTGGGCTTGCCACCCTGGGCAGAGGGAAGGGACGGGACTTTCTCACTGCCAGTGCCAGGACCAGTGGACAGCGCGGACACTTTGGGCGGCCAAGGCAGCCCGAGATGCCGAAGCAACCCTCTGCAAGAGAAAGACTTCCGCGCCACCTACTGCCTTGGCGTCCACTGCTGAAACTGTCCGCGCTTGTCCGCACTCGCTGAGAAAGTCCCGAAGGGACGAAGCACGAACATCAGGAGCTGACCCATGAACGCAGCAACCGAGCGCCTTTCGACTGTGGTCGGTGCCTTTGAGGACCGCCGCCAGGCGGAGACTGCCGTTAGGGATCTTCGCCAGGCCGGTTTCCGAGAAGACCAAATTCGGGTCGAGGAGGTCCGCCACTACCGTGGCGAGTCCGAGGCAAGCCGCACCAGTGTGACCGTCCTGGCCAATGGTCGATCCGACGAGGCCGCGACCATCCTTCGCCATCATGGGGACGGGGACGTGCACGTCGCCACGAACGCCACGGTTCCCCGGACGGGTGAGGCCGCGACGCTCCAGCTCCGCGAGGAGGAGCTCCATGCGCACAAGCAGCTTGTGGAAACGGGCGAGGTCCGGGTCCGCAAGGAGGTCATCACCGAGCACCGGACGATCGAGGTCCCGGTGCAGCGGGAAGAGATCGTCATCGAGCGGCATGCCCCGACCGGCGCGCCCGTCTCCGCGACCGACCTCAGGCCCGGCCAGGAGATCCGCATCCCAGTGAGGAGGGAGCGGGTCACGGTGGAGAAGCGGTCCGTGGTCAAGGAGGAGGTGACGGTCGGCAAGCGCGTGGTTCAGGAGACCGAGCGTGTTGGCGGCGAGGTGCGTAAGGAAGAGGTCCGCGTCGAGCGTGTCGAGCGTGAGGGGGACGGAGACATGCACACCGCCGCCGCGCAGGGTACGACCACGGTAGCAGGTGAAGAAGCGATGATTCTCCACCGGGCCTACCTCAAGTGGCTGGGGGAGGGGCGCCCGGACGGGCAGGACCGTCGCCATTACTTCGAGGCCGCCCAGGAAGTACGAGCATGAGCACCGTCTCGGCCGTCCCGAATCCCACCCCTTCCTCTGGTCTCGAAATTCGGAGTTATTTCGTGCCAGGGCCGCCAAGTCTTCGTTCGAAGGTTGTTCCAAGTCGAGAGATGATGGAGCCCCATTTGCGCCGGTCAAACGTGAAGGAGGGATGAGGCGTGTTCTACCAGGTCTTTGCGCTGTATTGCAAGACTGCTGAGTTCGCGATACTGATTCAGCAGGAGATGCTTCGCCAATGGGTCAACCAGTGGTCCATGGCGCCGGCAGCCCGGAAGCGGCGGCCGGAAGACAGCACCAAGGTGATGGACAAACACCGCGAGGCGCTTGACACGCCGTACAAGTCGGGAATCCGGGCAACCGAGGACGCGTCTCGGATCACCGGGGCCGCGCCCATCTCGCGCCGTCATGGGGACGTGCACACCGCCGCCGCCCGGGGCACGACCAAGGTCCCCAACGGCGCGCCCGCCGCAGGGGACACGGACGCCACGGCTCCCCGGACGGGCGAGGACGCGACGCTCCAGCTCCGCGAGGAGGAGCTCCATGCGCACAAGCAGCTTGTGGAAACGGGCGAGGTCCGGGTCCGCAAGGAGGTCATCACCGAGCACCGGACGATCGAGGTCCCGGTGCAGCGGGAGGAGATCGTCATCGAGCGGCATGCCCCGACCGGCGCGCCCGTCTCCGCGACCGACCTCAGGCCCGGCCAGGAGATCCGCATCTCCTTGAGGGAAGAGCGGGTCACGGTGGAGAAGCGGCCCGTGGTCAAGGAGGAGGTGACGGTCGGCAAGCGCGTGGTTCAGGAGACCGAGCGTGTTGGCGGCGAGGTGCGTAAGGAAGAGGTCCGCGTCGAGCGGCACGGGGACGTGGACATCCACAACCGCGGTACCGGGAAGAGCTCGACCTGATCGATACGGGCCGGTGTCCGGGTGATTTCGACCCCAGTCGGAAGGAGCGAGTTGCCGAAGCAGCCCACAAATTTCCGGGCTTGAGCCCGCGGGAGCCACGCCACTTGAGTGGCAGTGGAGGAGCGTTCCCCGACTTCAGTCGTCCCTCTTGACATTGGCGGAATAAACCAATAAGATGGGGGCATGAAGCTGACGCTCCAGACCCAACTGTTCCCGAACGACGACCAGGCCGCCAAGCTCAAAGCCGCAGTCGAACGGTTCAACGAGGCCGCCGATTGGCTGGCGGGCATCGCGTTCGAGCACCGGTTGGCCAACAAGTTCACGCTTCAGAAAATCGCCTATAAGGAGTTGCGCGAGCGATTCGGCTTGCCATCCGACATGGCGATCCGATGTCTCGCCCAGGTCGTCGAGGCGTACAAGCGGGACAAGGACGTTCGGCCTCGGTTCCGCACGTATGCCGCGGTCCCCTATTCGATGGGTAAGAACATCGGGTTCAAAGGCCCGGACGAGGTCTCGATCAGCACGCTGGCCGGTCGGGTTGTCGTGACCTTCATCATGGGCCAGTACCAAAAGGAGCGGTTCGGTTTCTCCAAGGGACAATGCGACCTCGTGCTCAGGTCGGACGGTAAGTGGTTCCTGCTGGTGACGGTGGAGGTCCCGGAAGGGACACCGATCGCCTCGACCGATTTCATCGGTGTGGACCTCGGCGTCATCAACATCGCGACCGACTCGGACGGAGAACAGCACACCGGGGACGATCTCGAAGCGACACGAGCCAGCTATGCCGAACGACGGCGCGTTCTCGATCAGGCCGCTGCCGCACGCCAGCGTCGGGGCAAGCGTCCCCAGAACATCCGCCGCGCCAAGCTCCGGCAGGAGAAGCGGGAACAACGGTTCCGCAAAGACGTGAACCATCGGATTTCCAAGGAGCTCGTTGCGAAGGCCAAAGACACCGGGCGCGGGATCGGATTGGAAGACCTCCAGGGAATCCGCGACCGGCAACAGTTTCGCAAGCCGCAACGAGTCAGGATGAGCGGTTGGGCGTTCTTCCAGTTGCGCACCTTCGTCGAATACAAAGCCCAACTGGCGGGCGTTCCGGTGGCCCTGGTCGATCCCAGGAACACCAGTCGCACATGCCCCGAATGCGGACATTGCGAGAAGGCCAACCGCAAGAGCCCAGCGGAATTCGAGTGTCGTGTGTGCGGGCATCGTTCGCATGCTGACCTCGTGGGCGCCCGGAACATCGCGTCCCGGGCCAAGGCCGCAGTCAATCGGCCTATGGTCGCGAAAAAGCATCGGGAATCCCCGAGCCGAGTACTGCGACAAGCCACGGGACTTTAGCCCCAGTGGTTGTTGACTCTATCGAACGCTCGCGAGTCTCTGGGAGATGCGACACCCAGGGCTCCATCAGCCGAGCTTCCCTCAGAACGCCGAGAAGTGTTAGGATCGGGGCCACCCACCCCTTTGAAGGTGGTTCAACAATCTCGCAACGTCTTGTAGCTTAAAATGTTGCGAGATTTCTGATAGAGATACGAATCTGGTACAAATCAGAATCTAATTTATTCGCTGTCCCGAGTTCGGGCCGTCAAGGCCGATTCGGAACGAATTCTCGCTCCAGCGACTTGATCTCGGCGCTAGTAAATGCCCCAGATTACCGCAATGACAGCGATTTATTTGCACCTCGTAGACGGGCAGCCACCTTCAAAGGGGTGGATCGGGGCCACCACACCTCGGTGGGGGTGAGAAAGCCACGACGCCCACAGGAACGAAGCCCGTTCCTCCCATGGATCTCGAGGATGAGTCATGATACCAGGTGACCTTGAGCTCTTTGCACCCCTGACCGTCACGGATTTTGTAGGAGTGGACATTTATATCCACCGAGGGACGCGGAGATCAAGAGGTTTTGCAGCCAACAAGCGTGATAGCGGTGTTGGTTGAGACGTTCGGCAGGGCCACGCCAATCCTCGTTCTTCCGCGTCGTCGCTGGGTGCCAGGGCGAGAAGTTCCACAACCACGCCCACACGCGGCCGTGCCACCGGCACGCCGCCCGCGAGCCGTGAAGGTGTTGGCCGTGATCGAAGGAGCGGTTCATCCCCCGCAGCAGGCGATCCCACATATTGCTCGTGCGGTGGCCGTCGGGATGGAGCTACGCGATCGACCCTCGCGCGCGCTTGTCGCACAGGTCCAGGACCTTCTCCAAAACGACTCCGGAAAGCTCTCGGATCGCCCATCGCCGCAGCGATCGGAGCCGTGGCGCGAAGCTGCGGCGGTCGGACGCGTGATCCGCCTCCCAGACCCGGCGTGAGACCTCTGCGAGCACCTCCTTCAAGTGCTTGGCCCGGTCGCGGATCTTGAGCCACGCGTGCAAGAAGCCCAGCAGGATGACCACCTTCGGGAACAGCGCCTTCCACGCGGCTTGCGTCCCCTTCCAACCGTCGGTGCTGACGGTCTCGGGGGCGTACGCGGGGGCGATGTCGCGGGCCTCGTCCTTGAAGACCCCATAGGCGGCCTCCAGGTCGTCGGTCCCCGGCGCATCCGCCGGCTCCGCACCCAGGATGCATCCGCCGCCGACGGTCGTGGCGATGTAGAGCTTTCGGCTGTCGAGGGATTGATGATGCTCGTCGGCCAACAGGTGTGCGGGCAACTCCACCCGGCGGACGGTGGTCCCCACGACGCTGAAGCGGCCCAGGGTGCATTCCAGACGATACCAGGACATCGGATCGCGGCCGAAGACGCGGGCCAAGGCCCAGAACGGGACGCCGAACGGGCGCAGGAACAGGGGTCCTTCGACGTCCCCAGTGGCGCGCGGTCCTGTAGGGCCTGAGGAACGAGGGCCGGATGCTGTAGGTGGTCCCGTCCTTGAGGCGGACGCGGCGGACCTTGACGTTCTGCTTGGCTGGTTTTCGACAGTTGCGCGCCGGTTTTTGACGTAAGTCCTTTGGCGATGGGCCGAGTTTCGACTCCGAGTCACTTGCATAGTGCCACGTCATTCCGATTATTGCCCTTGAATTGCCGCTTTTTTCCCTTATGATCATGGTGCCCCAACCACGAGGGCACCATGTTCTTCCGCACCAAGACCTCCGGACCACGCTCCTACCTCCAGATCGTCGAGAACCGCTGGGAAGACGGGCGACCCCGACAGCGCGTCATCGCCACCCTGGGGCGACTCGATCAGCTCCAGCAGTCCGGGCATCTCGACGGCCTCTTGGTCTCGGGCGCACGGCTGAGCCGCAACGTCCTTCTCCTGTCGGCGCACGCCAAAGGACAACTCACCACCGTCACCACCCGGCACGTCGGGCCGGTCCTCGTCTTCGAGCGGCTCTGGCAACAGACCGGGTGCCAACGGGTCATCCAGCAACTGCTGGAGGGACGCCGCTTCGAGTGCGACGTCGAACGGGCCATCTTCCTCACCGTCCTGCATCGCCTCGTCCACCCCGGCAGTGACCGCGCCGCCGACAAGTGGAAGGCCGACTACCCGATCGAAGGCGGCGACGCCCTGCAACTCCACCACCTGTACCGAGCCATGGCCTGGCTCGGCGCGGAGTTGCCCCAAGACCAGCAGGCCGGCAAGACGACCTTCGCTCCCCGCTGCACCAAGGACCGCATCGAGGAGGACCTGTTCGCCCACCGCCGCGACCTGTTCACCGACCTCCAACTGGTGTTCTTCGACACCACCTCGATCTCCTTCGAGGGCGAGGGCGGCCAGGACATCGGCCAGCGCGGCTTCAGCAAGGACCATCGACCCGACCTGTACCAGATGATCGTGGGAGCCGTGATCGACGGGCAAGGGCGGCCGATCTGCTGCGAACTGTGGCCCGGCAACACCACCGACGTGACTACGCTGATCCCCCTCGTGGATCGCTTGCGGAGTCGCTTCGGCGTGCGGCGCGTGTGCCTCGTGGCCGACCGGGGCATGATCAGCCAGGAGACGATCGCAGCGCTGGAGCAGGACGAGCGGGGCTGGCAGTACATCCTCGGCGCCCGAATGCGGAGGCAGAACGAGGTGAAGGACGAGGTGCTGGCCCGCGCCGGTCGCTACCGGGTCGTGCACCCGCCACGGGTCCAGAGTGACGATCCTTCACCCTTGAAGGTCAAGGAGGTGTGGGTGGACGACCGCCGGTACATCGTCTGCCTCAACGAGGACGAGGCGCGGAAGGATGCTGCGGACCGGGAGGCGATCGTGGCGGCGCTGCGGGAGCAACTCCGCTCGGGGGACAAGTCGCTGGTGGGCAACAAGGGATACCGTCGCTACCTGGGCGGTGGCGGCCCCGACCACTTCCGGATCGATGAGGCGAAGATCGCCGAGGACGCGCGATACGACGGCAAGTGGGTGCTGCGGACGAACACCGATCTGGACTCCGCCGAGGTGGCCTTGCAGTACAAGCAACTCTCGATGGTGGAGCAGTGGTTCCGGTCGTGCAAGACGTTGTTACAGACCCGACCGATCTACCACCGGTGTGACGAGACGATCCGGGGTCATGTGTTCTGCTCGTTCCTGGCGCTGGTCCTGCGACAGGAACTCCAGTCGCGGTTGGAGGAGCGGGGTCACGCGTTCGAGTGGGCGGACGTGATCGCGGACCTGGACCGTTTGCAGAGGGTGGAGGTGGAGCAGGAGGGGAAGCGGTTCCTGTTGCGAAGCGACGTGCAGGGGACGTGTGGCAAGGTGTTCCAGACGGTGGGAGTGGCCATCCCGCCCACGGTTCAACAAGCCTCGTCGACCGCTCCGGGTGGCGATGCTGCGCATAGTGCCACGCCGCCCGATTGATGGGTTAACCTCTTGGCCCACCTGGAGATGCTACTTGGTGGTGTCGAAAACAAGCTTGGCCGAGACGCGGTGGCCCATCAGTTGGTATCCCCGCGACGAGGCGAAGGACAGGGACTGGAGTGGGGAACGGATCTTCCATGTCCACATCAACGCGAACCTCGGCACCGAGGAGGCGGGCCGCTTGCTCGACGTCGTCGGCCGGTATCTCGCGAGCACCGAACAATAAGGCAAACGGCCAACTGAAGAGTCAACAACCACTGGGGCTAAAGTCCCGTGGCTTGTCGCAGGTACTCGGCTCGGGGATTCCCGATGCTTTTTCGCGACCATAGGCCGATTGACTGCGGCCTTGGCCCGGGACGCGATGTTCCGGGCGCCCACGAGGTCAGCATGCGAACGATGCCCGCACACACGACACTCGAATTCCGCTGGGCTCTTGCGGTTGGCCTTCTCGCAATGTCCGCATTCGGGGCATGTGCGACTGGTGTTCCTGGGATCGACCAGGGCCACCGGAACGCCCGCCAGTTGGGCTTTGTATTCGACGAAGGTGCGCAACTGGAAGAACGCCCAACCGCTCATCCTGACTCGTTGCGGCTTGCGAAACTGTTGCCGGTCGCGGATTCCCTGGAGGTCTTCCAATCCGATCCCGCCCGGTGTCTTTGGCCTTCGCAACGAGCTCCTTGGAAATCCGATGGTTCACGTCTTTGCGGAACCGTTGTTCCCGCTTCTCCTGCCGGAGCTTGGCGCGGCGGATGTTCTGGGGACGCTTGCCCCGACGCTGGCGTGCGGCAGCGGCCTGATCGAGAACGCGCCGTCGTTCGGCATAGCTGGCTCGTGTCGCTTCGAGATCGTCCCCGGTGTGCTGTTCTCCGTCCGAGTCGGTCGCGATGTTGATGACGCCGAGGTCCACACCGATGAAATCGGTCGAGGCGATCGGTGTCCCTTCCGGGACCTCCACCGTCACCAGCAGGAACCACTTAGGAGTCTCGCCAGAATAACCTATCCAATTTACTGTCTCGGGAGGATCGAGTAATTCCACTCGCCGTGGAACTTGTCCCGCTTGATGGACAATCCCTCCATCTGCTCGTCACTGACCGTTCGACCCGTTGGGTAATTGCCCTCGTCCAACTCCGATCGGATCGCCAATCCGGTCTGCGTCGTCGTATGCCCGATCAGATTCACCACCACCTCCCGACTCCCAAGGGGGCGACCCCGCCAGTTCTCGGTGATGTAGCAGAACATCCGATGCTCGATCTTGTTCCACTTGCTCGTGCCGGGAGGGAAGTGGCACACCGAGATCCGCAGGCCGGTCTCATCGGCGAACTCCTGCAATTGCACCTTCCACAGCCGGCAGCGCCTCCCGTTGGAGCCGCCCCCATCGGCCGTGATCAACAGCCGCTTCGCCCGTGGATAGATCCGGCGGCCCATGTTCCGCCACCAGCGCCGCAACGTCTCCACGGCGAACTGGGCAGTGTCGTGATCGACTCCCACGCTGACCCAGCCGGTGTCGGTCGTCTGGTCGTAGATGCCATAGGGGATCGCCTTCCCCAGGTCCCGCTTGGCGAAGTCGTAGACCTCCACCTCCTCGGGCTGCCCCTGGGGTTGCCATTCCCGGCCGCCGTTGCGGAACTGGCCCACCAGTTCCTTCTTCTTGGCATCGACCGACACCACGGGCTGCCCCTGCCTCTGGAACGCCTGGACTCGCCGGTTGATGTACTGGAATTGGGCATCTCGATCCGGGTGACCTTTGCCCTCGATCGTCTTGCGATTGGATTGGAGGCTGTAGTCCAAGTCGTGGAGGAGACGGTTGACCGAGGCGCTCGCTGACGGCATGCCCTCGAGCCTGGAGTTCGGTCGCCAACTTGGCCGCGCTCTTGCACGTCCAGCGCAGCGGCGACATCGGATCGCCACGGGTCACGGGATCGACCAAGGTCTCCAAGTCACGCAGGAGGTTGGGATCATGATCGACCAGGGGCTTTCGTCCACCACCCGGTCGGCGTAACCGCTGAGGGGCCACCTTCCGATCAGCGGGAGTGATCGGGAGGTCGAGTTCGCTCAAACCGGTTTTGATGGTGATCCGAGAGAGTCGGGTGGCCTCGGCGACGTGAGTGATTCCACCCCAGCCGATGGCTCGGGCTTCGGCGGCAGCCCAGAGGCGGCGCGCCCGCTCATCGAGCACGGGCTCCAGGCTGGTGTACTTCGTTTTGATGGTCTGGACTGTGACGTTCCACATGCAGACCATTCTACCGATCGAGGGCGAAAATTGGATAAGTTATTCTGGCGAGACTCCTTACCGTCCGACCTGAGCACGAGGTCGCATTGTCCCTTGGAGAAACCGAACCGCTCCTTTTGGTACTGGCCCATGATGAAGGTCACGACAACCCGACCGGCCAGCGTGCTGATCGAGACCTCGTCCGGGCCTTTGAACCCGATGTTCTTACCCATCGAATAGGGGACCGCGGCATACGTGCGGAACCGAGGCCGAACGTCCTTGTCCCGCTTGTACGCCTCGACGACCTGGGCGAGACATCGGATCGCCATGTCGGATGGCAAGCCGAATCGCTCGCGCAACTCCTTATAGGCGATTTTCTGAAGCGTGAACTTGTTGGCCAACCGGTGCTCGAACGCGATGCCCGCCAGCCAATCGGCGGCCTCGTTGAACCGTTCGACTGCGGCTTTGAGCTTGGCGGCCTGGTCGTCGTTCGGGAACAGTTGGGTCTGGAGCGTCAGCTTCATGCCCCCATCTTATTGGTTTATTCCGCCAATGTCAAGAGGGACGACTGAAGTCGGGGAACGCTCCTCCACTGCCACTCAAGTGGCGTGGCTCCCGCGGGCTCAAGCCCGGAAATTTGTGGGAAGAGGGCGGACGGGAGGTCGAACATTGCCTCGGCGTGGGACAAGGCGAAGAAGGGCGCGAGTGAGCGGGAAGCCCGCATCGTGCTCTTCAGCGAGGTCGGAACCAATCGGAGACTTCTCGCTAATCTCCACCACAGTTATGACGTAAACCCCAATGCCATAGGTAGTTGACCGCGATTTTCGGCGTTCTCGGCCGGCACTATCTCACGGCGTATCTCCCATTGCGGACAGTTTTTCTCGCAATTCCTCCGGGGTCAGCTTGAGGAACTCCCAGAAGCTCAGGTCGGGCACCTTCAACCCCAGCAGGCCATACGGCGTCTGAGCCTTGCGGCGGCCGATCCGGAACCGACGCAGGTTCCAGTCCAGACGCTTCAGGTCCAGTAACTCCTGCGTCATCTTCCGGTGCCGCGCCTGCTGCATCCGCGCCACGCTGTGGACGCACTCCACCAGGCTGCTCGCACGCCACACCCCACGAAGCTCCGCGCGGACCCGACGTGCCTCGTCACACCAACCCGAACATGCCTTCGTCAGCTGGACGGTGCGGACCAACGCCCAGGCTTGGGTGGCGGCCGACAGACGCCAGGGCTGACGGCACAGGCCTTCCAGGTCCAACAACGCCGACAAGACGTCGGGGTCCAGCTTCAACCCGGCCAACCGGTCTGGCACCTGATCCAGGAACGTAAAGCTCTCCCGCCGGAGCCACAGCCGCCGGGTCTTGGCCCACGCCGCCCCGCCCAGATTCGGCAACGCCGCCGCGACGACCGCCTCGGCCTGAGCCCGGTCGTTGAGGCGGCCGTCGGGGGTGAAGAACTCGAACGCCGATCTGGCCTGTTTCCAGGCCGCCTCGGCGGCTGTGGCTTGATCCCAGGTCCGCTCGGCCTGACGCCACAGCCGGTTCAGCGGCGGCCATGACCCTGACGCGATTGGCCCTGGCGGGCACGAGGGTCGAATTCCTTTTGTGCCGCGTCGGCGCGCTCCAGGGCACGGGCGGCCGCGCCCCAGGTCGTCCGCAACGCACGTCCCCCTTCGCGGAGCGTATGGAAGACGTCGAGCGTATCGTCAAGGTCGGGCAGACCTGCGGCGCGACGACGTGCGCGCTCGAGTTTCACCCCTTTACCCAAGCCCGTTCCGTCGTCGCGGACCACGGCCTTGAGTGCCGGAAGTCGGGCGAATTCCTCGGCCCATGTGACGCCGTCGCGTGCCTTGACCATCCGACCCGTCATCCAGCAGAGGCTCTCGGGCTCGACGACCATCAGGACCGGTTTGCGCCAAAAAAATCGGCTCTTCTCCCAAACGAGTGGGTAAAAATCGTGTCTGATCGCCTCGAAACCCCTAGATTTCAAGGGTTTTCTGGCTTCCCCTCGATGCAGGAAATTGGGTGGATTTTGGGAGGCATGACTCCGGTGTCCGACGGCGTCGAGGAAAGGCCCCCGATGGCTCTCACCATCGGGGGCTTGATGCACCCTCGGCGCACCGTCGACCTGGTTATCCCTTGTCGGGTTGCGTCCCCGCAGAGCCCGACTCCGTTTCACCAGGCACCGTCAGATTAGCTTCGACAGAACAATGCGGCAAGCCGCCATCGGACACCGGAGTCATGCCTCAGAAAATCCTCTCATATATAGACTGCGAACTGCAAAATGGCCCAAAGTTACGA
>CAWDND010000052.1:0-10827 GCA_963803395.1 uncultured Planctomycetaceae bacterium | reverse complement strand
TCGGCCGTGCGGCGCTGGTGCAGTCGCACCACCACGTCGACGCCGCGTGCCTGCAAGGCCGCAATCACCCAGTACGAACAGAAGAACCGGTCGGCCAGGACAATGTCACCGGGCTGGAACTGGGCGATGACCGTGCGGAGCAAGGCCAGTTCCCTGGTCGGCTTGCCCTGGCACGGCCCCAGCGCGGCTTCGAGCACCGTGCCCACGGCGAGGCTGAACAGCACGAGGAGCCGCGCGATCGGAAACCCCAGGCCGGGCTTTTGGGTGTCCACTGGGGGGTATGCCGCCTGGTTCTCTGGCGTGTCCGGCATGATCACGGTGGAGCCGTCGATGATCTTGACCGGTCGCCCCTGAAAGAGCCATGAGTCGTTCGCCTTTTGATGGATCGATTGCCCGGTCGTGCGGACGAGATCCCAGAAGACCCTCTCGGGCAGGCGTTGCCGGGCTTCGCAGGAGCTGCTGGTCTTGGGGGTGACCGGGGGGAGTTCCTGATCGTAGCGGAACTTCTGGAACCGATCGACGGCGTCGTCGCAGGAGGGGTCATCGGAGAGGACCTGGGAGAGGAAGATGCTCAGGGTGATCCAGGGGGTGTAGATCCGCTGACGCCACCGATGGTTGACGTGACGGCAAGCGGTCTCGACGAAGGCCCGCGAGAGAACCCTGAGGAAGGGGAGCCCCTTCTGCTGGACGAACTGGTCTCGGAAGTCATGGAATTGGTCGCGCGGCGATGAGGCGGTAGACTGAGCCACAGGGACCTCCTTGGTGTGGTGCCTGGCGTGCGGGTCTCAACCGCCAGGTGACCAACCGAGGAGGTCGCTTTGCTCCCCACAAAGCCACGCGGCTCAACTTCCGAAGAGACTGAAAGTTAGGTTATCCTGGTGCCATTCCGATCAGACACGATTTTTACCCACTCGTTTGGGAGAAGAGCCGATCAGGTCGGTCGAGCCGAGCGTTTCCCAGCGGAGCTCCGTTCCCCGGGATTCTCGATACCAGCAGGTGAAGGCCAGGAGGTCCTGGCGGTAGCCATCGACCGTTCTGGGACTGAGGTCCTCGGCCCCGAGGCTGGCGAGGAAGGGAGTCAGCCGATCCTCCCCCTCGGTAGGGGGCGTCCGCCGTATTTTGCGCAATGTCGACCCCCGGGATAGGCCCCGTCTTTATTGCGCCCAATACGCCCGTTTGCGGGAGGGAATTGCGCCCATGGCGGATTGGACGCCATAATTTTGCGCAATGTTTCGAGGCGTGCGTTGAAAATGGGTGGATTTCGTTGAAGAACGGGGTGAGAACGGCCCCGTTGGCCTTCCTTACCGTAGGTTTTCGCACGGATGGGGCTGGGACCCCCGGTTCGGACGCTCCGGGGGCACCGGCAAGCGGATCAAGGTCACCCCGGAGCAGGAGGAGACAATTCGCCGGCTGAAGGCCGAAGGTGGGAAGGTCGCGGCCATCGCCCGGGTCGTCGGGCTGAGCCGGCCGACAGTCTACTCCGTGATCGGTGGTTAACGGCGGTCCCTCTCCGCGGCCCACGTCTGCTGAGCACCCCGATCTTCCGATTTTGTGAATTCCGCCCTGGAAAGTTCCGATATTGTGAAGTAGACTTACATTGAAAGCAGGGACGCTTCGGGTGCTTACCTTGGGAAAGAACACCTGAAGGCGGAGCCTTTTGATGCATGTGATCTCACGGAGAAAGTTGCGCGAGTTCTGGGCCGAGCATCCTGACGCCGAAGGGCCGCTGAGCGACTGGTACAAGAACGCGAAGCGTGCCACCTGGGAGAATTTCTCCGCCGTCAGGGCCGTCTACGGGAGTGCCGATTGGGTCAACAAATTCGTCGTCTTCAACATCGGCGGTAATAAGTATCGCTTAATTGTAGATATCATATTTGATGAACAAGTGATACTGGTCCGCCATGTCCTCACACACAAGGATTACGACCAGGGGCTCTGGAAGACGCCGCCGGGGAGATGAACAAGGGGACACTCTCAATGTCGAGCACGCTCAAGACCGCCGCGGGACACATCGAAGATCGCTACCTGGCGCTGATCCAGGAGTTTCCGCTCCGCCCGCTCCGCTGCGAGGCCGACCTCGACCGGGCCATCGCCCTGATCGACGTGTTGAGCGACCGGGACACACTCACGCCCGCCGAGCGCGATTACATGCTCGTGCTCGCCGAGTTGATCGAGCGCTACGAGGATGAGCATCATCCCATGCCGCCGGTCTCCGGCGTCCAGATGCTCCGCCATCTCATCGAGGCCAAGGGCGTCACCCAGGCCAGAGTCGCGAGCGAGACGGGGATCGCCGAGTCCGCGCTCTCGGAGGTCCTCGCTGGCAAGCGCCAACTGAATGTGAGATACATCGAGGCCTTGTCCCACTACTTCCACGTCAACCCCGGGGTCTTCATCTCCGGAGAATGAGCGAACGGACGATCGGCGCGGCCAGGTGTTTTGAGTGCGGCCTACCCGCCCAGCACGAGCAGCCCCGAATCGCCCCCTTCAAATTCGTCCAGGATGGCCGCAGCACGCCAGGCGATTTCTTGCTCGGTCGCACAGACCTGTCCGCTCGGATCCGACAAGCTGAGCAAGGCCAGATACACGAGCTTCGCGTCAGCGCTGAGTTGCGCGTCGGACAGGACCTGGGGGATCTCCGGCGCTAGCGGATGACCGAGCGCGCGGCGCAGGTAACAAGGCTCCGATCTTCTCATCGCTCTGGGCCCTCCGCGGCGCCCGCGGAAGCCGTGGGTCACGCCCCCTGACGGCCCGCACTTTCAACAGGGGCAGTCCCACGCGCCGTGTTCTCACTCTACCTGTGGGCCGGCGACTTTGAAATTCGGCCGAGAGCCCCGGCGGCGGAACCAAGTCTCGCGGGGCGCGAGAACCGCCTTTTTTCAAACGCGCGGCTGCCAGCGGCTCAGGAATGCCGGCTGGCGGCTCAACCGCGCCGCGCCAATTTACCCGCCTCATCACTCGCTTCGTCTCCATGGCGCCTCTGGTGCAGCTTCTTACGATCAATATTCTAAATTAATATTGTGCAAATATTTAATATATTTCCATGGATTCCGAATTTTATTCTGGAATCCCACAATTGATTCCCAACCTTAGAACCCTCAAGGGGTTGCAGCAATAATCCTTTTTTGGACAGATTGACGCAAGTCCTTGCGTTCTCCAAACTTACAATTCTAGACACACGATCTTATAAATAAAATTTAACTTGAAATCGGCTCCTGAACTCTCCTATGCTCAATGTGTAGTCACCCACGGGCTCATGGCGGGTCGATGGGGTTGGGTTCTGGTGGCCCTCACGGTGCGACTCCTCACAGAGGTGCCTCACTGCTGAGACTATAAAAGAGGAGGACCGACGATGCTCACGCTGTTCAACCTGCCCTTCCTGCTGCCGATGTTCTGCATGCTCCAGATGATATCGCTCCCTAGAACTTCGCCCGACTCGTCCATTCCGGCCGTCCGGGACACCTTCGCGAGCGACCTGGAGTAATCCCTCGCAACGTTGCCTGGTCCGGACTGGACGGAGAAATCCTTGACGATGCTGGGTTCCTCCTGGCGTCGTCGCAGCCGGACCGCCGTCGTTTGAGGCAGTCGGATTTACAATCAACCCTCGCGCCGCGATAAGCCCCTCGACCTCGACCGCCGACCCCCGGCGACGCTCTCCGGGGAGGGGTAGCGGCAGCAACCGTGCGAAAACCTCCGGCAGCGTATTCTGCGCAATGCGGTCCCCCCGACTGCGGGCCGGCAGGACTCGCCCGACATTCGGCCTGTGGGCCGCATCCCGTCATCCCAGGGTCTGAGAGGGGATGCGGTATTCTCCGCAATGTTGACCCCCGCGTTAACGGGCCATTCATTGCGGAGAATTCGCCATCGGTCCGAGCAACATGGCGGAGAATAAGCACTCTCCGCCATCATTCTCCGCAATGAAGGGAGCCGGTCAACCGTTTTGGCCTGAATTCCTGCGGTAAGCCCCCCCAATCGGGCCTGCGTACCGGAGGTTTTCGCACGGTTGCTGCCGCTACCCCATCATACAGCCGGCCGTCAGACCTGGAACGAGCTACCACAGCAGCAAGTCTGGGCGACATTCGGGTTGTTGAAGACGAACCCGCGCTGCTCCAGGCCGTCGGAGAAATCGACGACGGTGCCGTCGAGGTAGGGGTCGAACTTCTTGTCCACGGCGAGCTTAACACCATGGATGTCGACGACGCGGTCGCACTCGCTGGTGTTGGTGTCGAAGTCCAGGCTGTAGGAGAGACCGCTGCACCCCCCTCCCCGGACGCCGACGCGGAGCACGGTGTCTTCGGGCAGGTTCTGGTCGGTGATGATCCTCTTGACTTCGTTGGCGGCCTTTTCACTCAGGATCACACCCATGGAAATGATCTCCTCATTCAAGATGGGGCGGGACATCTCCCGGCACGACGGCCGCGCCGCTGATGGGCTAGTTTGAGATTATCATAAGGACCGCGTCAAATCCCATGCCGTCCCGGACCAATCCCGATCCGGCGGCGCGGGGAGCCGCTCGACGGCCCCGGCGACGGCCTCGACGGCGAAGTCGATCTCCTCGGCGGTCGTGAACCGGCCGGAGTTGGCCCGGGCGCTGGCCGACTGCAAGCGGAGCAAGGCCACGCTCGTGATCGCGAAGCTGGACCGGCTCACCCGGAAGCCCGGTTTCTGCTGACCGCATGAACCCGCCGCAAGCCACGCCACTTCAGTGGCGGTGGTGAGGCGGGTTTCTCGTCTTCGGGTTTCAACCCGTTGATTTCAGCGCCGACAAGCATTATACTGTCGGCATGGAATATCAACGCGACGAACACCGGGTTCACCTGGTCGTCTACCATCTGATCTGGTGCCCGAAGAGGCGGAAGCCCGTCCTCGTCGGGGACGTGGCGAAGGACTGTCGCGGGCTCATCGAGGCCAAGTGCGACGAGCACGGGTGGCACATCGAGGAGCTGGCCATCCAAGCCGACCACGTCCACCTCTTCATCCGCATCTGGCCGAGCGATTCCGCGACCGACGTGCTCAAGGAGATCAAGGGCATCACGTCGCACGAGCTGCGGAAGAAGTACCCGGCCCTCAAGCGAATGGCATCGCTCTGGACGCGATCCTACTTCGCGGCCACCGCGGGCAACGTCGGGCACGAGGCGATCCGCCGCTACATCGAAGCACAGAAGGGGGTCTAGTGTCTCCGCTCACAACTCCTGCAATGAATTCAGACTCGGCATTCGTAGCTACACGGAAGCAAACTTTATTGGTTGGATTCGCCCGCAGCGAGAAAACAGGCGATTTGTACACCGGGAGAGTGCAGGAGCCTCGATGACCTGCTCCGGTTGTCCGGAGAATTCATTGGGGTGCAGACCGTTTGGCTGCAAGTCTATGGTTCTCATGCTGCCTCAGGGAGTTGGATGGGCTTCTTGCTCCGGATCTGAACCACCTGTCCAAGCTCAAGTTCTTGGTTGCGCCGCTCCTGGCTCCATCTCATGAAGGCCTCCCAGTCACCGTTGACCTCGATGCACCTCAGCAGTAACACCGCCTCGGCCCGCTCCTCGATCCACCTCATCCCACTGTTATCCAACCTCTCGCCGACGACGTACCGCGCCGCGCCTTCCACCACACCCGTGGCGATCACCAGGTCCTCCCTCCGCAACCGGCCATAGTCCATCAGCTTCACACGGGCCTCCAGGTAGCCGATGACCTTTTTCAGGACCGCTCGTTTCTCCTTCGTCCCGGGGCCGCGCGGCTGATCCTCCTCAGCTCCTGTTCCAACCGTCGCAGTAACGCCCGCACATGCCCTTTGTAGAGTAGCTCTTCCAACTCCTCGACCCAGCACGTCAACTCGGCGCTCCCCTCGCGGTGGAAGAGCCGACCCACCTCCCAGAGCTTCTCCTGCGCATGCCGGATGTCCAGCGTCAGGATCGCGCCGCGGAACAGCCGCCGGAGACGTTGCTCCAGGCACGTCTCGCCATCGACCACGACCTGCACCGTCTTGGCGGTCCCGGGGGGGAAGCCGCGGCGCGTCGCCTGCGCCGCGCCACTCCAGCGCCGAGCGCCGCGAGCCGAAGGTCCCGAACACCTTCTTGTTGAGCGGGCCGTGCAGCCGACCCTCCTCACCTCGCCGCAGCGTATACATCACCACCAAGGTGACGCTCCGACCGTTCTTGCTCTTGTCCCCCTTCTTCCGTCGCTTCTTCCGACCCCGACGCGATCGTTTCGCCCGTCCCCGATGCCGCTGACACCGACAGCCCGGTCGGTGATGGGCCCGCGGGCCACGGCGCCGGTCCAGTTCCTGCGGTGTGGCCGTGGGAGCCGCCTTGCCGTCGATCTCAATGACCAGGACCTCCCCCTCTTGCTCGGGCAGGGGACCTTCGCTCAGGTAGACATAAGCGGGCCGGGCCAGTCCCAGGACCCACTCCTCGATCGCCGAACCCGGCGGCGCCGCCCCCAGGAACATCCCTCCGAGCTCGCTGGCGACCCGGAAGCTCATCCGGGTGGCCAAGCGGCAGAACCAGCCGATCACCAGGGGGCTGAAGGCGTCGCGCGTCAGGCCCAGGGCCACGTCCAGGGGATGCGCGCGGGCCCACCGCCCTGCCGCGGCACGAGGAACGCCCGGACATAGGTGACCGGCCCGCAACAGGTCTTGAGGGTCCGTTCGGCGGCGGGGTCCGCCACGCGATAGCCGCGGGCCTTCCAGGCGGCGGGGTCGAGCCGATCATGGCGTGCCCGGAGGAAGAGCTGGATCAGCAAGCATCCCAGCGACCGCAGGAGCCCCAGCAGGGCCGTCTCGAAGTCGAGGAAAGAGGCGGGCCCATGGTCATTCAAGCAGTACGCGATGATCGCGTCGAGCCGCTCGTGGATCTGGCATTGCAGATCCTCGACCGTCGGTGGACAGCCCGCGACGGGGGGATTACTCTGAGGATCGCTCATGGGGACCGACTCCTGACCGTTCCCGTTTGGGACATGTTCAGCGGCCAGGATAAGTCCCCTGAGCCTCACATTTCAGCGCCCTGACGGCGAATAATGGCCCATCGAATGCACCACCGGGCAGGGCACGATCTCTGGGACAGGTGCTTTCTCGCATCAGTTCAAGGGCTTACGATCACACGGGCGTTGCAGCCAAACGGGTTGCACCCAATTCATTGCAGGAGTTGTGAGCGGAGACACTAGGTGTTCAAGGCGTTCGTCTTCCGGCTGTACCCCAATGCGAGCCAACGGCGACGGCTGGAGGCCGTCCGGGAGACGTGCCGACACTTCTACAACGACCTCTTGCGGCAGAGGAAGGACGCCTACGAGCTTCGGGGCGTGTCGATCACCAAGACCGAGCAGCTGCGCAAGGTCAAGGTCGAGAAGGACACCAGCCCGTACGCGGCCGACATCCATAGCCACATCCTCCAGAACGTGGTGGCCGACCTGGACAAGGCGTTCCAGGCGTTCTTTCGCCGCGTCCAGGCCGGCGAGAACCCCGGCTCTCCTCGGTTCAAGGGCCGGAACCGTTTCGCCGGCTTCGGCTTCAAGGAGTACGGCAACGGCTTCAAGGTCGATGGTCGCCGTCTCAAGCTCTCGGGCATCGGGCGCATCGCCGTCCGCTGGCATCGGGCCCTCGAAGGCACGATCAAGACGGCGCGGATCTCCTGCCGGGCCGGAAAGTGGTTCGTCGCGTTCGCCTGCGTGGTCGAGCAGCCGGAGCCGCTCCCCAAGACCGGCAAAGAGATCGGCGTCGATGTCGGCCTGCTCCGCCTGGCGACCCTGAGCAACGGAGAGCCGGTCGAGAACCCCCGGTGGTATCGCAAGATCCTCCGGGAGCTGCGAGTCCTGCAACGCAAGATCGCTCGTGCCCTGCTCGGGGGCAGGAACCGTCGCAAGCTGGTGCGACGGCTCCAGAGGTTGCTGGCCAAGGTCGCCAACGCCCGGAAAGACTTCCTCAACAAGTTTGCCGATGAGTTGATCAAGCGGTTCGATCGGAGCGTGCTCGAAGACCTCCGCGTCGCCGCGATGGCACGCGGACGCTTCGCCCTGAGCATCCTGGATGCAGGTTGGTCCTACCTCGTCTCGCGCCTCACGCACAAGGCTGAAAGCGCCGGTCGTGAAGTGGTCCTGGTAGACCCCGCCTACACGTCCAAGACCTGCTCGGGGTGTGGTGTGCTCTTCGAGCATCTGGGCCTCACGGATCGCTGGGTCGAATGCGTTTGCGGTGTGTCCCTCGATCGGGACCACAACGCCGCGATCAACATCCTTCAAAGGGGTCGGGGCAGGCCCCTGGGCGCCAAACTCTCCGCTGGGAGGGTTTGCCCAGAAGCCACGCCACTTTAGGGGCGGTGGAGTGCTCACCGGCTCGCGGGGACGACTATTTCGCCGTCGAGTCCACCGCCTTCAGGTCGCGCGGCAGGCGGGCGAAGGCGCGGCGGCCTAGTGGAGACGGTCCAGGGGTGATAAACTGCGGGGATGGGGCGGGCATGAGCCCAGACCCCGGGCAGGAGTGCGAGGCCCGGAACTGAGGGGTGATGCCATGGAGCCAGTGACCTGCTACCTCGCCGAAGCGGTCTTCAGTGCCGCGAACCTCGATCACGAGAGGTACTACATCGCCGCGGGGGACGAGCCGGCGGTGCGGGATGCCTTCGTCCACTTTCGGACCGTCCAGGAGGAGTTGAATCGCAAGGAGGACGCGATCCCCTCGGTCCTCCTGGGTCGCCTGCGGATCTCCCGCGTCACCCTGGGAGGACTCGACCCTGCGCGGGGGGTCCTCGCGCTGACGATCGATCACCTCCTCTACGACAGCGACCACGTGGAGTCCTCGCTCGTGAAGGAGCTGCCCGAGTTCCTCACTCACGGGTTCTGAGCTTTTTGATCTAAGGGAAGGCCCCCGCGCCGCCTGCGCCGCCTTGACCTGGCTTGTGTCCCGCCTGGGAGACGCCGGACGTCGTCAGGATTGCCGGGAAGCCCGCCAGGACCTGCGCCTCGACCCCGGCCTCGGCCTCGGCCTCGACCCAGAGACCCACCCGGTCCCACGCGATCCGGCCGGCAGCCAGGCCAAGCCCGCCGACGCAAGCCCTCGGCGCCGCCCGGCTCGCGCGACTCCACCCCACCCGCCGTGCGACGTGCGTTGTCCTCATGACAACGCCCATCCCAGTGCCGGCGACGATCCCTCGCGTTGCTTCTCCGCATCGTGCCCCTTCGCGACCGAGGGGGGGGACTACGCTGGCCGATCTACCACACGCCCGCCGAGGGTGACGCCCATGGCCTGTCAGTTGAAACCCCACCCAAGCAGGAGCGTTGAGGCCGCCCCGCCCAGCACGTGCAACTCCACGGCGCCTCCGGCGATCTCGTCCAGGATGGCCGCGGTCCGCTCGGCGATTTCTTGCTCGGTCGCATGGACCCAGCCGTCCGAATCCGCCAGGCTGAGCAGGACCAGATACAGGAGCTTCGCGGCCGCGCTGAGGCTTGCCTCGGACAGCACCTGGGGAAGGTCCGGCGCCAGCGGATGAGCGAGCGCGCGGCGCAGGTGGCAAGGTTCCGACCTTCTCATCGCTCCCGGCCCTCCGCGACGATCGCGTGCCCCTGACGGCGTCGCTACCAAGAGGGGCCGATCCTACCACACGCCCGCCAAGGATGTCGCCTGGGGCGACCAGGGCCGCCTCCGATGGTGTTGTGCGTGTCGGACGATCGACTGCGCAGCGCCTGCGCAGTCGAGCCGCCGCGGTTCGGGAATCCCAACCTGCTGTTCGTCCTCTTCGCCAGCCTGGCGACGCTCTTGTAGGAGCCGTGGCTTTGCGTTCCGTGTGGGCGTGCTCGCTGGTGGTGAACCTCTCCCCTGCCCTGCCGCCAGGAACGACCCTCCCGAGTATCGAGGTGGCCGCGCGAGCGGCACAACCAGCACGGCCACCCTGGTTGGTACGCGTCAGGGTTCGCCTCGGCGGAAAGGTTTCAATTCCCGGCCGGGTCGCCGCCGATTGCCATATCCGGAGACTTCGCCCGATCAGTGCCGCCGAGGTCCTGGACCCGGTAGCGCTTGAGGGCGTCGGCAAGGATCTGATTCGCAAGTCCCGAGCGATCGATCCGCTGCGCGGCCGCGTGGACCGAAAGCCGGAAATCGACCTCTGCCGAGAGCACAAGGGACACCTTGACCCTCTCCGCGGCTTTGCTGCTCTGAGCTTTTGCCCCTCGGTTCTTCTTCGGCTTGGCCGGAACGGCATCATCAACTGTCATAATCATGCAAATCTCTCCGTGGTAGCGGGGAGTTCCTCGGGGGTCGGTCGCCGGGCAGGGCGATCGGCCCCTTCTGTTTTCGGCAGCCGCACGCCCACGGCTTTCCTCCGAGAGGCAGATGCCCCTCGGTGCGGACACGGACTTGCCGAAGACCTGAGAGGATCGGCCTGGGGAATGTGTATCGATTGACGACCGACCGTCATCAGTGACGACTTATCTCGCTCGCCGGGCAGCCACGTAGAATCTCATCCATGGATATCAGGGAATCCATTGTCTATCGTCTCGCTTACGGCTTGGCCGCCAACCTGGCCGAAGCCCGCTCGCACCGCCTCGCCGGTCGGCTGCACGACGCGCCCGGGGCAGGGGGGGATGCCGCCCAGGTCCTCGCGGAGGTCCGCCGCCGGCTGGCCGTTGGGCCCGAGCATGACGAACTGGTGGCCGAGGCCGTCGAAGATGCGCGGGCGGGTCGAAGGCCGCGGTGGTGACGCCCGTGCCGATCGGCGAGCCGGCGCCGGTCCCGACGAGGATGCGGGCGGGATCCGCAAAGGCCGCTGACGCGGACCGACGCTCGCCGCCAGTGGCGCGCCGGCCTGGAGGTTCCCACACCCCCTCCGAAGATGGGCCACCGTCCCCGAGCAT
>CAWDND010000051.1:0-34237 GCA_963803395.1 uncultured Planctomycetaceae bacterium | reverse complement strand
TTTCAGTGCGGTCGATCCCACGAACAAAATCGGCACATTCCCTGGCACTGCCTCTGACACTGATTCTTCCCAGCGGCGTAGAATTGTTAGTAAATTATTGAATAGCTACCGCGGTGCCACTCAGGGAGGGATCCTAATCCTAAGGGACGATGCCGCCCGGGGGCCTCGGGGCCTCCGAGGGTCGGCCTTGTCCCCGACGGCGACTCACGGCTATCATGACAGGGTGTAGCCTCCCCCTTCCCGCACGATGATCGGTTCGAACCCACGGAACCGAATCTCATGCCCCGACTTGCATTACGTCCGTTGACGCTGATCGCCATCCTGGCCCTCATGGCGGTGGTCGTGGGAGCCAGGCGCCCGTCCCCACCAACGAGGACCAGGAGACGGCCAAGACCGTGGTCGATCTGCTCGAGCGGGGGCACATGGCTCGGCCGGTGATCGACGACGAGATCGCCATCAAGTGGTGCAACAATTTCCTCAAGGATCTCGACCCTCAGAAGTTCTACTTCCTGAAAGGCCGACGTCGACGAGTTCAAGAAGGAAGCCACGAACCTCGACGACCAGATCCAGGAAGGCAACATCGACTTCGCCCGCAGGTCTTCGAGCGGTTCCTGAAGCGGGCCGACGAGCGGTACGAGACCGTCCTGGAGCTGCTCAAGCAGAAGCCCGACTTCACGGTCGACGAGTACCATCGACGACGACCCCGACAAGATCGACTACCCGGCCGACAAGACGGAAGCCGACGAGCGCTGGCGGAAGAAGATCAAGCTCGACCTGCTCCAGCTCAAGCTCGACAAGACCGACGAGGCCGAGGCGATCAAGAAGCTGACGGTCCGCTACCGGACCGCAACCGGATGTTCCACCAGTTCGACTCGAACGAGCTCCTCGAAGTCTACCTCTCCAGCCTGACCCGGACCTTCGACCCGCACTCGTCGCTACATGAGGCGCCAAGAACCTTGAAGACATGCTCAACCAGCAGCTTCACCTCTCGCTCGAGGGCATCGGCGCCTCGCTCCAGTCGGAGGATGGCTACGCGGTGGTCAAGGAGATCGTCCCCGGCATGGCCGCCGACAAGGACGGCCGGCTCCAGCCCGAGGACAAGATCGTCGGCATCCAGAAGGAGAACGGCGAGGAGATCGACCTGGTCGAGAAGAAGCTCAGCGACGTCGTCCGCTACATCCGCGGGCCCGCGAGGCACCAAGGTCCGCCTGATCGTCCAGCCGGCCGGCACCAAGGAGCGGAAGATCTACGAGCTGACCCGGCAGAAGATCGAGCTCAAGGAGCAGCACGCCAAGGGCAAGGTCATCGAGACCAAGACCGAAACGGCAAGG
The DNA here is from genome assembly GCA_963803395.1 of uncultured Planctomycetaceae bacterium. GTDB lineage: Bacteria > Planctomycetota > Planctomycetia > Isosphaerales > Isosphaeraceae > JAFANO01. The sequence goes on along the minus strand of CAWDND010000051.1, from coordinate 32,906 downwards.
ACGCTGAAGCTCGGCGTCATCAACCTGCCGGCCTTCTACGGCGACACGCATGGCCATCCTGCGGGGCGACCCCAACGCCGTCAGCGCCACGGCCGACTGCCGCAAGCTGCTCGACGAGTTCAAGGCCGCAGGGGTCGACGCCGTGGTCATGGACCTGCGGGACAACGGCGGCGGCCTGCTCGAGGAGGCCAAGACCCTCTCGGGCCTGTTCATCGACACCGGCCCGGTCGTCCAGGTCAAGGAGGCCTTCGGGCGTCAAGCACCTCGACGACGACGACGAAGGGACCGCCTGGGACGGCCCGCTGGTCGTCCTGATCAACAAGCTCAGCGCCAGCGCCTCGGAGATCTTCGCCGGCGTGATCAAGGACTACGGCCGCGGCCTGATCATCGGCGACTCGAGCACCTTCGGCAAGGGGACGGTTCAGAGCATCGTCCAGATCAGCGACCATCCAGCAGTTCCGCCGCCGCGACGTCCCGAACCGCGGCGCCCTGAAGCTGACGATCCAGCAGTTCTACCGCGCCAACGGCGAGAGCACGCAGATCAACGGCGTTCCGCCCGACATCCACATCCCGTCGATCCGCGACCAGACGGACTTCGGCGAGGGCAAGATGGACAACGCCCTGAAGTTCGACAAGGTCGCCGCCCTGCCCCACGATCAGTTACAACCACATCCCCCCCGACCTGGTCGCGCAGCTCGAGACCCGCTCCGGGATCGCCGCAAGGCGAACCCAAGTTCCAGAAGCAGGACGAGCGGATCAAGCAGTTCCTCGAGCGCAAGGCCCGGCACTCGATCTCGCTGAACGAGGCCAAGTTCAAGGCCGAATACGTCGCCGACGACGAGGACGGATCGGCCGAGGACGAGAAGTCAAGAAGGACAAGGAGAAGAAGAAGAAGTTCACCGAGCACGCCGTCTGGGAGTCCGACTTCTACAACGACGAGGTCATCAAGATCGTCGGCGACTACCTGACGCTCGGCCCCAAGGTCCTCGCCGCCAAGCCTGTCCGCGCCGCCGCGTTCCGCAGCCAGGTCACGCAATAACCTCGGGGGCGGCCGCTGTCCTCGAAACGAACCGCACGCTGGGCGAGGCCGAAGCCTCGCCCATTTTTCCTCGAGAATGGAAAGCCCTTACCCGGTGTGAGGCCATGTCAGGGACTTGAGAGGAAAGATTATAGAGAGTCAGAAAAGTAATGCACGCTGAGCCCCGGGTTTCATATACTGTCCCTCATGAGATCCAGAGGCTCACCGGACGAGTTAGAGCATCGGCGTTGGCTCGCCGTGCAACGTGTCTCCGAGGGATACTCGGCCCAAGAAGTCGCCGACTTCCTCGGGGTCGATCCCTCTACCGTGCGTCGATGGATGGCCACCTTCCGCGACCAGGGAGTCCATGCCCTTGCCGCCCGACCGGTCTCGGGGCGACCACGGAAGCTGACGCCGATCCAGGAGAAGATCGCCCTGCGCTGGCTGACCGAGAGCCCTCTGCACCATGGCTTCCAGACCGAGTTGTGGACCGCCCCGCGCCTGGGCCAGTTGATCGGGGAGGAGTACGGAGTGCTTCTCCACCCGAGATACCTCAGCGCCTGGCTGCGAGACCGGGGGCTCACCCCGCAGAAGCCGCAGCGCGTCCCCCGCGAGCGCGACCCGAAGGCGATCGCCGCGGGGTTGAAGTCCGATTGGCCGCGCATCAAAAACAACGCCCGACGGCTGGGTGCCTCGATCGCCCTGATCGACGAAAGTGGCCTGCTGATGGCCCCGCTGGCCCGCCGGACTTGGTCGCCGCGCGGCCAGACGCCGGACCTGGTGCAGAAGAGCGGTATCCGTCCTGCAAACCTCGTCCAACCCATGTGTCTTTCATAAACGGATACTCAAATACTTCATGGTTTGCATCCATGCTCTCAAGCGATTGAGCGCGGTAGCTACCACGAATCCCGGCCTATCGGCAAAAAAAACAACGACCCGACACAGGGCTAGCAACCCGACGAAAATCGAGATGCCGTATGTTGTTGACAGGCCTACACTTGCGTAAAATCTGTCAGAGCAAGTCCTTTCCTGAAAACAACTTGCAGCATCTTCAAAAAACCTCGGCATTCTAGCCGTTTGTCGGGCCGTTGAAAAAAAATCGCACGGCCCGCTGTCCCCTTCCCGACTCCTCCTGGCTATCTATCCTTGGAGGACTGTTGAGGCCCGTCGCAGGATCGCTCTGTGCGGTCAGGGCGCGCCGCCATTCCCCAGAAACCTCGGAGCCGGAGCGATGGGCAAACACCACGAAGCAGTCGCCAAACGCGTAACCTGTGCCGAAGTGGGCGATTTCCCGGAGGACTATTCCAGCCTCCTCCCCAAGGGCGCGAATGTGCCTTCGTCCGAGACTGCCCCGCCGGGCAAGACCTGGTACTTCCCGATCCGCCTGGACAGGGCCAATCCGGCGGGCGTGTTCGTCCCTCAGCACTTCGTCTTCCCGAAGAAAGGGGAAAACGTCGACGTGATCCTGTTCTTCCACGGGAGCAAGGTCGGCAAGTTCGGGGATTCCCCCAACAACAACATTAATTACTATTGGAGTAACAAATACGAATACGGCAAGGTTACCCTGAAGCTCAATCTCCGCGAGGACCTCAACACGTCCCGCAGGAATGCCCTGCTCGTGGCCCCGACCATGGGGCATGACCCCGGTTACGGACTGTCGGGCAACAAGGACCTGGGGATCTTCCGGGAATCCGGGGGCGGGGATTGCTTCCTGAAGCATGTCATGGCATGGCTCGGGCATTACGACCCCCGTTTCTCCTCGACCAAGATCGGGAGTGTCGTCCTCGCGGGGCATTCGGGCGGGGGGAGCCCGATCTATCTCCTGATGAACGACTTGACGGTGGATGTTTGCGAGGTGTGGGGATTCGACGTCGTCTATGGGCCGTTGGACAATTACATCAAATTCGCGAGCAGGTTGCAGCATAACCATCCCAACGCCCTGATGACCTTCTTCCACGGCACCCAGAGCGGCTTCTACTTTGACAAGCTCAACAAACTGGCGGAGTCCAGTGGCCGGATCTATAAGAAAGAGGACCGGACGACGAACGGGGGCAAGAACAACATGAGGTTCCAATCGGGCCGGCTGGATCATTTCGGCACCTTGACGGACCACTTCCTCGAGCAGCTCCAGGCTAGCCCCTGCCTTACCAAAGTCTGAAACGGACGGGCGACCGAGCGTTTCGGTCAGGATTCATCCGGAAAACCCTTAGGAGTTACGCAGTTGGTATTCTAGGCAAGGTGGCCTCGACGTAAGTCCTTATTTCTTGTCAATTTCTCGGCGAGGAAAATTACCCAAAGTACCAACTGCGTAACTCCTAACCCTGTTTACGCGGAGAATTGCCATGCCACTTGTGCAGGTCAAGCTCATCGAGGGCGTCTTCTCGGACGCCCAGAAGCAGGAAATGATTCGCAAGCTCACCGACGCGATGGTCTCCATCGAGGGCGAGCCGATGCGCGAGGTCACCTGGGTGGTCGTCGAAGAGGTCAAGAGCGGGAGCTGGGGTATTGGAGGGAAGGCCTTGACCACCGGAGATGTCAACGCCATGGCGGGCGGTGGTTGAGTAGCCGGGCCGGCCTCGGACCGAGGAGATCATCATGCCTAAATTCAGCATATATTAATCTAAACACAAGATTGGGTTCCGCACGAAGAGGCTATCCGAGAAGCCCCAGGGAAGTGGCCCGAAGTCGTTGTGTGGAGGCGAGTTGCGGCGATAGCAGGCCCGGGCGACGCAACTCTCTTCACAACAAAGATTTACGACTTCGCATCCACCCCTTCCCGGATAGCCTCTAACTCAGGTATTTCACCCGCTGGGGACCTTCTCGGGATTGTGATACCCACGCATCAACGACGAAGGCCCGCCCGTCGGCGTCGTCGAGAGGCTGACCGAGTCCGTCACGAGCGGCTCGACCGCCTCGGGTTTGAGCCAGAACGCTCTGTGGATCCGGAACGACCTGAGCATGTCCCCGGGTTGGAGGGGCTTGATCCGGGGCAACTCCCGCGCGAGGTTCTCCTCCCCGCGCGAATCGCGATCGTGTCCGCGCCCGCCATCAATCCGAATCCGATAAGAGCCGACACAAGCGACGATACGCGGTGCGGCATGACCGGAATCTTTTCCTCGGGACATCATGAGACACCTGGATCGTGAGGGGCCTGCGACGCCTTCGGTCTCATGAAATACCATTGCGCCCAGCGACGATACTCATCCATCGCCTGATCGGCCTCTGCGGACGAGAGGGTACACCCGCTCGGCAGATCGTCGCCGCTCCGCGGGCGGCTGTCGATCACCTCGATCTGGTGGGTTAGAAAAAACCGTTCCCGGAGCCTTCGCGTCACGCCGTCGACCATCCCCTCGTGGGTCTCGACGAGGAGCAGCGCGTGTCGCAGGGACTTGACCCGATCGGGACGTAACAGGACGTCCTCCGCCCCCTCGCAGTCGCAGATGACCGCCGGCTGCCGCGCGCCCGCCAAGGCGGTGTCGAGTGCGGCGATCGAGCACGCGCCGCGGAGCGCGATCCGATCGGAGACCCCATTACGGCGCGCGAGGCGCCGCAAGAGGTGACGTGCCGGGGCACTCATCTCGAAGCCGATCATGGCCGCTTCTGGATTGCGCAGCGCCATACCCACGGCGTAGTACCCCTCCGCCGCGCCGATGTCGATGATGCGATCGCACCGCGACCGGCAGATCTCCTCGATCGCCGGGTGGAGTTCGCTTTCATAAGTCCCCAGGACCTTCGGCAGCACCGTGCTGCAATAGGCGCGGGATGTACATCATCCCTTGGAATGGTCCCTGAGCCACCTGCCTCGGCCGCTCCAGCTTGCCGAAGATCCGCCGCTGTGTCCGTCGCTCCTGGCGGATCTTGGGATAACGGAGATACCGGAACGCATCCTCGGCCAGGATGGGAAGAGTTCCGGGCATGTTTCCGATGCATCGCTTGAGAAGCTGTTTCATCGCGCTCATCCTTGTCCGTGGAAAAACCCGGCCCTCTCTACCACCTTTTTCTCCAGGTGGCTACCCCTGAATTGCGCTCGCCCGGCCCAGGGCGATATCGAAGTCGCTGACGGCGGGAACGAGCATCGCCAGCAACGCGAACCCGTAAATCCCGGCGCTGACCAGGATTGCGGCCAGGATGTCGCCATTCAAGAGACTGATCACGCAATAGAACGTCCAGAAGGGAGTCAGCAGCGAGACCAGTGCGATGGCCCGCGACGGGTTCTTGGCCCCGAGCGAGCCGAACAGCGCGACACTCCCGGCCCCGATGAAGATCAGGAAGCTGAGCAACTGGCGGCCGAACTCACGGTCGCTCAGGATGATCAGCCCAGCACAGATCAGAATGCCGACCATCAGGAAGAAGATCGTCCCCAGGCTATTGGCTACGGCGATCCGGCTGTTCGTGAAGGTGATGGCCGCATGAAGGCCGAGCATCGCCGCGAAATGACAGAGCAGCAAGAAATCGACGATGGTGTAGCAGGCCGTCTCGACCGAGAGGACGCCGGTGATCACGAACCCGATCATCAAGCCGATCGGCAAGACGATCATCTCCTTGGTGTTATAGAGCACCCCGTAGAGCTTGCCGTGGATGAACTGCTTGGGCGTCAGCTCGGTCACGAGCAAGAGGTCGAGAGCGCCGGTGTCTCGCTCGCTGGTCAGCGCAGTGACGCCCTGGGTGTTGATCAGGATCAGGCTGAGGATCGCCAGCGCGACAGGAATCAACGCCAGCTCCGTCGCGAGAGGTGCCTCCACGCCCCGCGACAGGGCGTGGAAGATTGCGACCCCGAGAGCAAAGGCGCACACGTAGGCGCCCTTGATGATCAACGGCTTGGTACCGTAGGCGCGGGTCATCAGCTCGCGCCAGAGGATCGGCTGATCGCCCCAGGGCCGGCGGTAAGGGCCGAGGGCCTTGACGACCCGCCGATGAGACCGCCTCGGGATGTGCAGTCCGGTGGTCGCGCCGGGAGTTCGGAGGTCGAGGTGACCCGCTGCTCCAGGTGATCGGTCCAGACCGGGGGGAAGCCCGAGCCATCTGTGGACGCCACGACGGCGCCCACCAGCGCCGGCTCGGCGATCTCGACGACCTCGACCAGCGTCTCGATCTGTTCGGCCTCCTCCTCCCCCTCGCGCTGCTCGCGGGGCTCGTTGCGGCCGGGGTTCCAGACCCGGAGCCGGACGACGCCGACGGCGATCAAGATCACTGCGAGGACGAGCGAGACGAGCATAAAGGTTGCGCTCGGCCGCGCCAGTTCTTGGATGGCTTCGTGATCCTGCTTGATGACGGCGATGACGACGCGGTAAGGGTCGAGCGTGGTGGCGAGCGGCACGCCGAAAACGCGGAGGTCGGGCAGGACAGAGCCGATCGCCTCGACGCCGGCCATCGCAAGGACGACGAGCAGGACGGTCAGCGCCAGCGACTGGAACGTCCGGTCACGCCAGAGCGCCACCAGCAGACCGAGCGATCCTCCCACCAGACCGGCCGCGGCGGTCACGCCGAGGACGTCGAGGACCTGGCGCGGTGAGACCCCTCCCAGCAGCATGCAGAGGAAGAAGACCGGCGCCGTTGAGGCCAGCAGCGTCACGACTTGCAGCAAGCTCGCCGTCAGCTTGCCGAGCACGATCTCGAGGTCGCTCAGGTCGGTCATCAGCAGGAGCACGAAGGTCCGGCGGTCCTTCTCATGCGCCACGGCGGTCGCCGCAGCCAGCGGCGCGAAGAAGAGCATCAGAGTCAACTGGACGAAGACAAAGAACTGGAACAAGATGCTCCCGAACCGGGCCATGATGCCGAACTCGCGCACCTCGCGCCAGCCGATCAACGACTGCCAGGCCGTCCACATCAGGATGAAGAGCAGCCCCACGTACGAGGCCCGCGCCACGTAGAAACGAATCGGCCGAGGGGCGGTCAAGACCTCTCGGGCAATGATGGGTCCCGCGAACAAAGAACAGTCCTCCCCAGAACTGCGGCGCGAAACGCGAGCGGTGACCCTCGATCCCCCTCGCTTTCGACCGAGGACGATCAGGAGGAATGATTTCGAGCTTCGAGGGGCCTTACCGGCGGCGGATTCCCTTGCAAACGCTCGCCCTTTCGAGTCTACCAAAGAGATGAAGCAATGCGCAAGGGATGGCCCTCCTTCGAACGGGAGGCGTCGGGAACCTGGGTCTGAGTGTGATCCTCGATCCGATCTGTACGTCTGGACCAGAGACCCACGATTACAAGCCCGGGTGAGATTCGGCAGAATTGCAATGTGGGGTTGAGATATGACGCAAGCCGCCGCAAATCCTTTCCGAGGGCGTTTCTTTCATGAATTCTGCCAGTGAAAGCTTGGAAGACACGACTCGTCACTCTTTCGCCCAGTGAACGGGCGGAATTGGCCCATTTCCTCCTGTCTTCGCTCGAATCGGAAGACGAAGACGTGGACGCAGCTTGGGACACGGAGGCCTCGCGGCACGTGGCAGAAATCCGCAAATCCGCACAGGACGTGTGCACGGCCGAGCGGTTGACGAATTGCTTGCCGAGTTGCGGGAGTGATCTCTGTGAAGCCCTTCGCAATTCATCCCGAAGCCGAACTCCTTGCGGCCGTTGCGTGTTACCTCGTCAGGTTGTCTTCCGGGATTGAGAAAACACGGGACCATTGTCGCGACCGGGGAATTCTTCACATGCTCGGCGGAATTCCGCTTGTGCCTTCCCTCCGGCGGGCCGCCGTGGTGCTGGGCCTGCTCGGGCTTGGCCCGGGTTGCCAGTCCTCGTCGCCCCTCGTGAGTGCGGGAGTCGATCTGACCGTACCCTCGTCTTGGCGGCCCGTCGCGAGGACGATGTGGCCCGTCCCCGGCGTCCCGCTCGCGGCGTGGTCTGGCCCGGACGGGTCGTCGCTGGTCATCTACCGGAGCTTGCCGGTCCCGGACGGATCGGCCGAGTCGCTGGCCCGGGGCCTGGCCACGAGGCTCACGAACCTGCCCGGCCTCACGATGCTCGACCAGGGGATCTCGACCGTCTCGGCCCATCCGGCCGCGCGCGTCGAGGTGATCGCTCCGGGAACCGGCGACACCCTGGCGCCGAGCGGTGCCGGGACGCCGATCGCCCCTCCCGGCCGGACGCTGGTCGACACCCGGCGCCTCATGGTTGTGATCCCTCGAAAGGGCGACACCCTCACCCTGCTCTGGCACTTTCCGGCCTTCCAAGAACACGCGCGGCAGGTGGTGGATGGGACACTCGTGACCCTCCGCTTGCAGGATCATTCCCCGATGTCCTCAACTTATTGATCTCATTCCTCGGTCAACTCGCCTCCGAACCTCCTCGAGAGGAACGCATGTCCACGAGCCAACGCCCCATGACCGACCGTCGCGGCCGGGTCTATACGCCTGCCGTCGGCCCCCGGCTCCGGCCCCTGCTCTGGATCATCCTCGGCGGGTTCGCCCTCCTGGGCGCCAACGGCGTTTACCTCGCCAGCGTGACCGCGCTGACCTGGTGGCTGGGGACAACCCAGCAGACGTACTTTTACTTCTTGATGGTCATCCTCCACCTGATCCTCGGATGCGCGCTGATCGTCCCGTTCCTGGGGTTCGGGTTCGCCCACCTGGTGACGTCGTGGCAGCGGCCGAACAAGGCGGCCGTCCGATACGGTTTGGTCCTGCTGGCCAGTGCCCTGGTGATCCTGATCTCCGGCTTGGTCCTCATCCGGATCGGCGCGTTCGAGGTCCGCGACCCGGTCCTCCGCGCCGTCGGTTACTGGCTGCACGTGTTCGTGCCGTTCGTCGCGGTCGGACTCTACGTCAAGCACCGCCTGGCGGGCCCTCGCATCCGCTGGGAGTGGGCCAGGAGGCTCGGGGGCACCGTGGCGGTCCTCGTGGTGCGCGATGGGTCTGCTGCACGCGCACGACCCGAGGTCCTTCGGAGTCAAGGGGCCGCTGGAGGGGAAGAAATACTTCTTTCCCTCCGAGGCGGTCACCGCCAACGGCAAGTTCATCCCGGCCGAGACGCTGATGATGGACGACTACTGCCTGAAGTGCCACAAGGACGCCTATCAAGGCTGGTTCCACTCGGCGCATCACTTCAGCTCGTTCAACAACAAGGCCTACCTGACGCAGCGTCCGCGAAACGCGCCAGGTCGCACTCAAACGCGACGGCGACCACGCAGGCCGCGCGCTGGTGCGCGGGGTGCCACGACCCCGTCCCGTTCTTCTCCGGCGAGTTCGACGATCCCCAATTATGACGACGTGAACAGCCGGTCGAGCCAGGCGGGGATCACTTGCACCGCCTGCCACGCGATCACCAACGTCAATAGCACCCGGGGCAACGCCGACTTACACGATCGAGGAGCCGCAGCATTACCCCTTCGCCGCCAGCGAGAACCCCCTCCTTCAGTGGATCAACCACACGCTGGTCAAGGCGAAGCCCGAGATGCACAAGAAGACGTTCCTCAAGCCGATCATCAGGGATTCAAAGTTCTGCTCGACCTGTCACAAGGTCGGGCTTCCCTTCGCTCTGAACCACTACAAGGACTTCCTCCGGGGCCAGAACCACTATGATACGTTCCTGCTCTCGGGCGTCTCGGGGCACGGGGCGCGGAGCTTCTACTATCCGCCCGCGGCCAAGGGGCAGTGCGTCGATTGCCACATGAACCTCGTCCCCTCGCGGGATTTCGCCGCGCGCGACTTCGACGGCAAGGGGGCTCGGGAGATCCACAACCACCTGTTCCTGGGTGCGAACACGGGCCTGGCGACGTTTCTGGGCAACCCTCGGGTCGCGGCCGAGCACGCGCGATTCCTCAAGGAGGGGAAGGTCCGCGTGGACCTCTTCGCTCTCCGCGACGGTGGCGGGATCGACGGCCGCTTGCTCGGCCCGCTCCGTCCGGTGGTCCCGACGCTCCAGCGCGGCCGGCCCTACCTCGTCGAGACGGTGGTCCGGACGCTTGGCCTGGGGCACCCGTTCAGCCAAGGGACGGCCGACTCGAACGAAATCTGGGTCGAGCTGATCGCTCGGGCCGGCGAGCGCGTGATCGGCCGATCGGGCGGCATTGACGATCAGAGGCGCGGTCGATCCCTACGCCCACTTCATCAACGTCTACATGCTCGACCGTGACGGCAAGCGGATCGACCGCCGCAACCCGCAAGACATCTTCGTCCCGCTCTACAACAAGCAGATCCCGCCGGGGGCGGGGCAGGTCGTCCATTTCGGGTTGGAGGTGCCCGAGGACATCAACGGGCCGATCACGCTCGAGGCGCGGGTCAACTATCGCAAGTTCGACCGCACGTACATGGATTTCCTCTTCGGGAAGGGGCAAGGGCCGGCGCTCCCGGTCGTCGTCATGGCCCGCGATCAGGTCCAGCTCCCGGTGGAGGGCGGGCCGAAGGCGGTCAACGCCCCCTCGCCGATCAAGGAGACCTGGCAACGCTGGAATGACTATGGGATCGGCCTCCTCCTCGAAGGGGGCGACAAGGGGGGCCAGAAGGGCGAGCTCAAGCAAGCCGAATCGGTCTTCCAGAAGGTCGCCGACCTGGGCCAGGCTGATGGCTGGGTCAACCTCGTCCGGGTCTTTCTGAAGGAGGGGCGGATCTCCGACGCCCTGAAAGCCCTGGAACGCGCGGCCAGCCACGCGAAACCCGCCGCTCCCTGGGTGATCAACTGGCTCACTGGCCAGATCAACGAGCGGAACGGCCTGCTTGACGAGGCGATCGCCCGGTACGAGTCGGTCCTGGCGACGAAGATCCCCGGGCGCGGGTTCGATTTCAGCCTCGACTACGAGGTCCTCAACGCCCTGGGCGCGGCCCTGTACGCTCGGGCGCGCATCGAGCCGATCAAGAGCCAGGCCCGGGAGGACTTCTTGCGAAAGACGCTCGAGACCTCTCGGCGGACGCTCGCCATCGACAGCGAGAACGTCGCCGCGCATTACGGCGCTCGGCCTGGCCTACGCCGATCCGACCTGGAGGGAACCCCTGGACGGCCTGCCGAAATCGGGGATCTATCCCTCCAGGCCGAGCGGCGGGGTGGATGCCGAGATCATCGCCAAGGCCCGGTGGGCGGCGGAACCCTCGATTTCGCCCGCGCTGCGCGGCGCCCGTGCGCTCGGCCTGATCGAACCGCTTGCGCGGATCAAGGATCTCCCGCGTCCCAAGTTCGGCTCGTGGCTCGAACCGCTCCACGAAGTGGTTGAGCAACTCGGCCCCGCCTGGGAGTCGGAATCCGACCCCGCTGCGCGGACCGCGCTGGGCCAGGTGCTGGCGCTCGCCCACAAGACATTACACCAGCTGTTCAAGCCCGACGAAACTGCCGAGGGCCGCGCCGTCGCGAGCGCCCGGCGGAACGACCCGGCCGCCGACCAGAACGCGCAGTCGATCGTGATCCACTCGCTCCACCGCGCCGGGGCTCCGGGATGGGAGATGGCGACGATGTCCGGGACCGGGTCGGAGGAAGGTGAAGAATGAGGTTTTCGAGTCGCCATGCGTCTCCCATGATCGTTGCGGCGGTCGCCCTGGCCCTGCTCGGCGTCTCCGGATGCAGCCCCGAGCGCCCGCGCCGTCCGTCGCGGCCCCCGTCGCGCCGGTCAAGCCCGAGGCGTTCAGACCCGAGAACTTGCCCGCTGTCACGTTCGTGGACATCACCGAGGCCGCCGGCCTGACGTTCGTTCACACCAACGGCGCGGCGGGGGAGAAGCTCCTGCCCGAGACGATGGGCTCGGGCGTTGCCTTCCTCGATTACGACGGCGACGGCGACCAGGACCTCCTCCTCGTCAACTCGACCCACTGGCCCGGCTCGAAGGCGGCGACGCGGCCGACGCAGGCGCTCTACCGCAACGACGGCTACGGGCAATTCGAAGACGTGACCGCCCGGACCGGGCTCGACCTGTCCTCCTTCGGCATGGGCGTGGCCGTCGGCGATTACGACAACGACGGCGACCCCGACGTCTATCTGACCGCTCTCGGCGGCGGCCACCTCTATCCGCAATGACGGCGGCACGTTTCGTCGATGTGACCTCGGAGACGAGGACCCGGGCGTCGACGGCTGGCTCACCAGCGCCGGCGTTTTTCGACATGGAGAACGACGGCGACCTCGACCTGTTCGTCTGCTGCTACGTGACTTGGTCGGCCGAGATCGATCGCGGGCAGAACTTCCAGCTCAAGGGCACGGGGCAGGGGAGGGCGTATGGCCCGCCCAACGCGTTCAAGGGCTCGCTCTGCACCCTGCTTCGCAACGACGGCGGCACATTCACCGATGTCAGCGAGACCGTCGGGGATCCAGGTGCGCACGCCCGAGTCTGAAGGACCCAGTCGGCAAGGCACTGGGCGTCGCCCCCTACGACGTCGACGGTGACGGCCTGGTCGATCTGGCCGTGGCCAACGACACGGTCCCGAACTTCCTGTTCCACAACCTGGGGAGCGGCAAGTTCGAGGAGATCGGCATCACCTCGGGCGTTGCCTTCGACCTCTCGGGGACGGCGCGCGGGGCGATGGGGATCGACTGGGCCGACTTCAAGAACGACGGCTCGCTCGGCCTGGCGATCGGCAACTTCGCCAACGAGATGACCGCGCTTTACGTGACCGACGACCCGGCGAGCCTCCAGTTCTCCGACCTGGCCAGCCTCTACGGCCTCGGTGCGCCGACGCAGCCGCCCCTGAAGTTCGGCCTGTTCTTCTTCGACTACGACCTCGACGGCCGTCTCGACCTGCTCTCAACGAACGGGCACCTCGAGAGCGACATCGCTCAGGTCCAGGCGTCCGAGACGTACGAGCAGGCGGCGCAACTGTTCTGGAACACCGGTAAGCCAGGTCGCACCCTGTTCGTCGCAGGTCGGCCCCGACGTCGCCGGCCCCGACCTTTTCCGCCCGATCGTCGGCCGCGGCAGTGCCTACGCGGACATCGACGGCGACGGCGACCTCGATGTGATCATGACCGCCAACGGTGGTCCGGCCCGCCTCTTCCGCAACGACGGCGGCAACGCCAACCACTGGGTCCGCCTGGCGCTGACGGGCAATCCCTCGAATCGGAGTGCCCTCGGCGCGAAGGTTGCGGTCCAAGTCGGCGGCCAGGTCTTCCGCCGTCAACTCTTCAACGCCAAGGGCTATCTCTCGACGGTCGAGCTCCCTTTGACCTTCGGCCTGGGCCGGGCTGGCAAGGCCAACGCGGTCAAGATCACCTGGCCCTCGGGCAAGATCACGACTTTGAAAGATCTTTCATCGGGTCGTTTCTATCGAATCGACGAATCGCGAGGTCTCCAGTGATTTCGGAAGCGTTCCCGCGCCGCCTCGAACGCCCTTGCTGGGACTCGGGGTGTGATATAATTGGTTCGAATCCGGGGCCGAGCGGAGGCTCGTCCCCCTTCCGGACCTGCGAGGAGGGCAGGGGCGCCTCGGCGCGTCGCCCATCCGTTGTCGCGGCCGCCTGTTACTGAGCAACTACCTCGAATGGCAACCATGGAGCGGAGTGCGGACGGATCACCCTGGCCTCGGGACGGTCTAGAACCCCGAATCCTCGACGGATGTCGGTCGCATCGCTGAGAGTGCGGCGCCCGACTCCACGTATCTTTCGGCCGATTCCGCCTCCCGTCGCTCTCGTGTTCCTCCGCCGATGCGCTCCGCAGTGGGAGGATCGACGGCGATGCGACTCCTGGTGACATGCCGCTTGGCATGGCTTCTCTCCGTCCTGCTGGCCCTGATGACATCTCCGGTCGCATGGTCCGCCCCACCCTCCTCCCCTGCCACAATCCCCGCGACCTCGAAGCCGGCGGCCGACGCCCTGCGCGACCCCGAAGCCTTTCTCCAGCAGGCGCTGGACCTGGAACGGCAACGGAACTGGCAGGCCGCCATCGAACTCTATGAGGATGCGCTGCAACACTGGCCAAGCCGGGCCGAGTTCAGCCACCGTCGCCGCCTCTGCGAGACTCATTACAAGATCGTCAAGCGTTATCAGGACCAGAGCTTCCGCAAGGTCCTGCTCCGGCTGCCGCGCGAGCGGCGCTGGCGCTCCTCGATGAGCTGCTCGAACGGATCGAGACGCAGTATGTCGATCCCGTCGCGCTGGAGCCGCTGGTCCGCCGGGGTTTCGACAATCTGGAGGTCGCGCTGCGCGACCCCGAGTTCCTCGCCACCAATGCGAGCCAACCCGCGCTCGAGCGGGTCACCTGGCTCCGCGACGCGCTGCGGTCCCGGCGAGCCCGCCTGGTCGTCAACAACCGAACTGCGGCACAGGAGGAGGTGATCGCCGCGTGCGACCTCGCCAAGAAAGCCCTCGACATAGAAGCGTCCCCGGTCGTCCTGGAGTTCGCGTATGGCGCCTGCGACGCCCTGGACGATTACACCAGCTACTTGACCCCCGACAAGCTCGACGACCTTTATGCGATGATCGACGGCAATTTCGTGGGCCTGGGCATCGAGCTGAAGCTCGACGCCGAGGGTCTCCGGCTCGTCGGAGTGATCCGTGGCGGCCCCGCCTGGGAGGTTGGTCTCAAGGTGCGCGACATCATCACGCATGTCGGCGGTAAGTCAGTGCGCGGGCTCAGCCTCGACGAGGCCGCTGGCCGGCTCCAGGGAATTGAGGGGACCCCCGTCGCAATCAACGTCCTCCATCCCGATGGCAGGACGCAGAACTACCGCATGATCCGCCGCCACGTCGAGGTCGAGAGCGTCGCGCAGGCGAAGATTGTCGACCCTGCCCTTGGCGTCGGTTATATCCAATTGACCGGTTTCCAGAAAACCTCCGTCGAGGAACTCGACCGGGCGATCGCATCGCTCCACCGACAGGGGATGCGTACGCTGGTGCTCGACCTCCGAGGGAACCCCGGTGGCCTCCTGAACGTGGCCGTCGAGATCGCCGAACGGTTCATCGACCGAGGCGTCATCGTCTCGACCCGGGGTCGCGCCCCCGGTCAGAGCCAGGTCTATCGGGCGAGCGCCAGGCTATTTGGGAGATACCACTGATCATCCTGATCGACCACGACAGCGCCAGCGCCAGCGAGATCCTCGCCGGGGCGCTCAAGGACCACAATCGCGCGACCTTGATCGGTGAACGGAGCTATGGCAAGGGATCGGTCCAGAGCATCTTCGCGCTGCGATCCGCTCCTGCGGGCCTGAAATTAACCACCGCCAAGTTCTACTCGCCGAGCAATCGGCCCTACAATGAACAGGGGGTCGAGCCCAATATCACCTTCCGGATCGCCGCCAAGCCGGCGCGCGACGCCGAGGCGAATGGACACACCGAGAATGATCCCACGTCCACCCTCGAGACCTTCGGCGACCCGCTCGATGACCAGATCCTGCATCAAGCCATTCTCCACGCGAAACGCCGGTTGAACGCCTCGCGTTGATCCGATGCCAGAGAGGGGGCCGATTGCCGGAAAAATTATGCAGCCAGACGGAGGACAGCGGCATCCGTCGTCGTGACCGTTTCGAGGACTTACCCCGGATCGGCCTGTTGACCAGCACCAATCGCCCCCAGGGCTTCATCACCGAGGGGGAGAAGAGTCGGCGACGCGCCCCCCCCTCCCGTGACCTGGATGAGCCTGAAACAGTGCGCCCAGCTTCTTCGAGGGCACGACCTGGAAGGATGGGTCCTCTGGGAGATCCCTATCCCCTGGGAGGGCTGGATGCTCCATCGCAACGGCCCCCGCGCCGTCGTCCCGATCCCTATGGTCGCGCCATGGCCTTCGATGGAATGGGGAACCTCCGGGGAAAGAGCCTCGCCGAGGATGGATCGCGCGAAAGTTGCGAACCCAGTCCCGTGGTAGACGACTGGCGGATTTCCCGGCAGGGTGTCCATCTGATCTGCTCCTCGCTCTCCGGTCGCGTCATCTGGCGGGCCATCGCTGAGGAACCCCTCGGACTGACGGCCGTCGGGCACGCGGGCGTCGCCGCCCTGATCGGCCGCTCGCTCGCCTGGTTCAAGATGCCCGGCACTCTCCCCTGATTCGAGCGTATTCAATCAGGCACGCAGTTTGCTAAGTCACAACTTCGCCCTGTTTTCGATGAAGGAACATGGCAGACGGAACGATGGTCTTGAGAGGGAGAACAGTATCTTCCAGGCCTCCCGCCGGCCTGATGGGAGGGCGATCAGGTGCGCAACCTTCCAAACAAGATGTTGAATTTTTTTTCCTAAACGTCGCAATACCCTCCGACCCATCTTGCGAAAAAATAATCCTATCGCTAAGCTTTTTAGGAGGTACGCAGTCAATCGACATCCGTTCACAGAATAGTGCTGAACAGCTTCATAATAGGAGGTCAGGGAGGTTTAGCCCATCGGAAAAACGGCGTCTCCCATGAGCCAGGGATCCCAACTGCGTCACACGTACTCTTCTTGAGGAGGCTGTCCCAGAAATCGAGCAGAAAAACTGTAAGCACCTGACAACAAAAGACTTGTGACCGTCAAGCTTAATTAGAGCAGTTCCTTTTTTGGCAAGGATATACGGTCCAGGCAGTCGAATTCTGGGACAGCCTCCTCTTATTTTCGCGATCAGTAACCGAAATATGCCACAACCAAACAAAGTTCACCAATCGCGATGAACCCCACGCGGGCATCGCTCGTACAATAATTCAGAGTGGCAATGTTCCCAGTGGATGCGTACATGTCCTAGATTTCCAGAGGGTTGATCTCAGCGGGAGACGGTTGATCCGTGGCTCCTTGCTTGGAGGTCTCGATGTATCAATGCAGTGCGCGCAACCATGCTCGTCGTCCGGCCCAGCATCCGCCTGAGTGTCCACACGTGTGGTGCCGAAGAGGCCGAACGCCACAAGTGGATCGAGAGCGAGAAAGCCGGAAGAGATTTGGGAGAGACGGCAGTCCGCTGCTGGGTCCGCGAGCACTGGAATGGCTTCCTCCGCCAACGCTGGCTTGAACACCTCCAAGGACGCACCTTCTGGATCGAACTTGACCATAACGACTTCGGTGTCTTGCAACGAGCCTTTCAGGACTCGGAACTGATCGATGACATCCTCGAACAGCTCAAGGACGGCAAGGAAAACCTCGACGTCCTGAACTGGGCAATCGATGATCATGTGCCGATGGAAGAGGTCCTGGAGATCCTCGAAGCTCTCGATATGAATAGCCGCCGCATCGAATGTGAATTCATGACGCGCCTTTCGCACGCCCGTTGACGATCACAGGGCCGCTGAGGTCGCACTTCCCCTCGCGCATAGGCGGCCATCACACCGTATTGTTCGGGATCGACGATTCGATCAGGGTCACGAGCGTGCGCACGAAGCAGCCGGTACCGCCCGCATCGCGGGTCGTGTTCTCGGAGTCGTTCCAGCTCGGCCCGGCGATGTCGAGATGGACCCAGGGGGTCGATCCGACGAACTGTTGGAGGAACTTCGCAGCGGTGATGGCGCCGCCGTGCTTGCCGCCGACGTTCTTCAGGTCGGCGACGTTGCTCTTGAGCTGTTCCTTGTAATCATCGTCGAGCGGCAGCCGCCAGGCACGCTCGCCGGTCCGCTGACAGGCGGCGAGGACCTCGCGGCTGAAGGCGTCGTCGTTGCTCAGGAGCCCCGCGACCTTGGTGCCCAGGGCCACCATACAGGATCCGGTCAGTGTGGCGAGGTCGAGCAGGCGGCCCGGCTTGCCCTCAACCGCATAGCTCAGCGCGTCGGCCAGGATCAGCCGCCCCTCGGCGTCGGTGTTGAGAACCTCGACCGTCTTGCCGTTGCGGATCGTGAGGACGTCGCCCAGCTTCATCGCGCGGCCGCCGGTCATGTTCTCGGTCATCACAAGGTAGCCGATCAGATTAATCGGGAATCCCAGTTGGGCAACGGCTTGCATGGTGGCGAGCACGATGGCTGCGCCCGTCATATCGCACTTCATGTCCTCCATCGAGGCGGTCGGCTTGAGCGAGAGTCCCCCCGAGTCGAACGTGACTCCCTTGCCGACCAGTGCCAGCGCCGGGCGATCGCTCCCGCGGCGATAGTCGAGGACGACGAACGCTGGAGGCTCGACCGACCCGGCGGCCACGCCGAGGACGCCCCCGAAACGCTCTTGGCGGATCCGAGCTTCATCCCAGACCGTGACCTCGATCCCTGCGGCGGTCGCGATCACGCGTGCCTGCTCGGCCAGCGCCGAGGGCGACTTCTCCGAGGGAGGCATGTTAGCCAGGTCGCGGGCCAGGTTGATCGCCCGCCCGACGACCGCGCCGCGCCGGACCGCCTCCGACAGGTCGCCACCGGACGCTCCTGTGGGGGGCGTGACGATCCGGAGAGTCCCGAAAGCATGTCGCGACGGCTCGGTCTTCCGGAGGTCGGGCCCGCGCGTGCCGACGATTACCCCCTCGGTCAAGGCCAAGGCCACGGCATGCGGCTCGCCGGCCTCGGGCACGACCACGGCGACCGTCTCGCGAGGCTTGCTCGCGAGCCGCTTCCCGACCGCCACCCCAGCCGAGAACGCCGCCCCGGCGTCGAACCGCTCGCGCGGGCCGAGCCCAAAGACGAGGACCGCCTCCGCCTTCAACCCGCCCAGGCCGACCAGCGGAGTCGTCTCTCCCAGGGAACCTGACAGCTCCTTCACGGCCAGGAGCCGCTCGATCGCATTCGCCAACGAAGTGCCCTTCGCCGCCTCTGGCGCCTCGGTCGACTCCTCGAAAATCCCCAGAGCGAGCCAGCTCGCCTCGACGGCGGCGATCGGTTGTGCGAGCGATTCGACATTCATGGATGGCGCGACTCGTGGTGGTCAACGATCACTTACGCGGTGCTTTCGTCGCGGAGGTCAAGCGCCGCAAGGACCACTGGATCCGCTGTGGTGGACCTCGTTTCGCTCGTTCCATCCGACGCAGAGAAACCCGATCCTCGTTTCCGAGGGAGAGATTGCCCTGGAGTCTGGACGGCGGATGGCAGACAGCCGATCGCGCGGCTCCATCTTCGCAACCTTTCGAGGCTGCGCCAAGCGGCCTTGTTCCGGGAGGGGGGCATGGCTACAATTTGCGACCGCCAACGCTCGGTTCAGGTCGGTCCATTCACAGTGACACGTCCGCTTGCGCGCGCGCGGCACAAGACGTCGGAAGGGCGTGCGCGGCGCGGTCCGGATCGGGCCACGACGGCGGCGAGAAGGGAGGGCCACGGATGGTCAGGCGAGAGGGTCAGGGTCAGCGGACGATCCTCGCAATCATACTTGCCGGTCTTTGCGGCCTGACGGTCGGCTGCGTCGAGCGGCGTTACACGCTCCGGACCAACCCACCGGGTGCCCTGGCCATCGTCAATGGCGAGGAGATCGGACCGACGCCCATCTCGCGGAGCTTCACGTATTACGGCGATCGCGAGATCACTCTCATCAAGGACGGTTATCAGACCCAGCACGTCATCCAGCCGATCAAGGCTCCCTGGTGGGATAACCTCTTGACCGAGTTCTTTACCGAGAACTTCATCCCGTTCACCTTCCGCGACGAGCGCGATTATACCTACCAACTGATGCCCGCGACCATCCCGCCGACGAATGAGCTCATCGACCGAGCCCAGAGTCTCCGGGCGCAGGCGCAAATCCCGCCGAAGCCCCGGCGGCAGGGCCTCCTGAAATACCTGGGGTTCTGAGCCACGCCCGCGGATCGAGGCCGGGTGGACTCACGAGCGGGGGGTGATCCTCCCACCATGCGCGTAGAAGTCGCTATTCTTGATGGGGCTGGTGAGCCCGGTCGTGTAGACCAGACCGGTGAAGCGGACCGTGGCGCTTCCCCTTGCTGTACCTGGAGATCGACGGTCCCGCTGGCGGTGTTGGCGAAGTAGATGCCGCTATAAATGTTGGGGTTCGAGGTGAAGGTCAGGTGATTGGGACGCCCGGCCCGATCGACGGTTTTGGGGTCGCCCGTGAGGTCGAAGCCAATCTGGCCGCTGGA
Source organism: uncultured Planctomycetaceae bacterium (assembly GCA_963803395.1). GTDB lineage: Bacteria > Planctomycetota > Planctomycetia > Isosphaerales > Isosphaeraceae > JAFANO01. The sequence continues at coordinate 13,101 of CAWDND010000051.1, read as the reverse complement.
GTTGTTGTTCTTGTCCTCCAGGTACGCCTCCCCGAGGAGGGCAGCGGTGGGATCCTGGGGGATCACGATGGCCATCTGGAAGTCACCGTGCATGAAGTTGTTGGAGCCCCCGAGTCCCCGGAAATAAATAATTTTGGCTTGATCGCTGAACCGACCGGGTCCGACCGTGACCGGCCCCTGGAAATAGGCGTGGAAGCGCTGGCGAGCCCGCTCATTCGGGGTCGGTTGCCCCGAGCCAAACAAGGGAGAGACCCCCACGCCCGAGGTCGCGCCACCGCCACTCCCCGCACCTCCGCTACCACCCGACCCGCCACCAACCTGCGCATGGATGAGGGGTGACAGCGCCCGATGCCTCGCACCGAGGATGCTGGGCGCGACCGACATGAGGTTACGGGTTTCCAGATCCTCAAGCGCCGGGTGCAAACCGAGGACCCTCCGCCGACCCTGTCGTGCTCCTTGAACGCGATCCTCCATGCCGCACCCCCTGGAAACGTCGAACCCTCGCCCGACCCCTGCTGTTTCTTCTTCCTGCTCATTTCGGCGGGAGCGGTCGGCTTCGATAGTGAATCCAGGAGACCTGGGGGTTGCAGGCGATTTCAGGGATCGGTTTGAAGGGTGACGATGACCTTGCCGGCGGCATCGAGGCCCAGCACCGCCGTCCGGGCGAGGAGGCGGATGACCAGTGCACCGGCTTCGGGTCGATTCTCGGCCAGCTCGCCGGTGGCGTGGAGGTCGAGCCCGCACTCGGTCAGGTAGCGAAGGAACGCGGGGTCCTGATCGACGACGCGAACGACGCGGAACCGCTGACCACGGCGGAGCTGGGAAAGGGGCGTCCCCTCGATCTCGGTCAAGGAGCCGTCAGGGCGGGGGATCGGGTCGCCGTGCGGGTCCACCGCCGGGTGGCCCAGGTAGGCGTCGATCCGGTCGATCAGTCGCTCGGAGACAGCGTGCTCCATGTGCTCGGCCTCACCGTGCACCTCGTCCCACGACATGTGCAACGTCTGGACGAGGAACAGCTCCAGGAGACGATGCCGGCGGATGATCTTCATCGCCAGCCCTTGACCGGAGGGGGTCAGCCGAGCCCCTTCGTACGGGGTATAGGTCGCGAGGCTGGCTTCGGAGAGCGTCTTGAGCATCCCGGTAACCGTGCCCGGCGAGACGTTCAGGGCCTGCGCCAACTCACCGGTCGCCACCGCCTCGCCGCCATGATCACGGGCGGAGATCAAGGCGATCGTCTTCACGTAATTCTCGACGGTCAAGCTCGGCACGACGCTTCCTCATCGCAAATCGCCGGCCCTCGTGATGGCCTGGTCGAAGAGCCCCTTACCCCTTTCACTATCCTACGATAGGCTTGCCGGCTCGGGGAAGAGAAAGTGGTGTGCCCGGCCGACTCACCCGGCGTCGAGCGCCTCCGCCTCCTCATCATCTCCGGTCGGATCGGTCCGGGTCGGACCGATCGCGTCGCCCATGCGGAGCCAGACCGCCTTGAGGTAAGCCCCCTCCAGAGCGTCGAGGCCCACCGGATGATCGGAGGCGGCCCCGGTCACGGCCAGGACCTGCGCCGCGCGCCCCGCCTTCCGCGCCGCGGCGCGGAGCAGGATCAGGAACTCCTCGGGCGCGAGCAAGCCCGAGCACGAGCAGGTCAGCAGCACACCTCCCGGCTCGACCAGGCCCATGGCCAGGACGTTGAGGTCGAAATACTTCCGCTTGCCGGCCGAGATGTCGAAGCGGCCGGGGATCAGCTTGGGAGGGTCGAGCACCACGACGCCGAAGGACCGACCATTGACGGCCATCTGCCGCATGTAGCCGAAAGCGTCCGCATGGACGAGGGTCGGCCGGACCTGGTTCGGTTGGCGTTCTCGCGCGCCAGCGCGATCGCCTTCTCGTCGAGATCGACGCCGGTGACGTCGCGCGCCGGCCCCGGACCAGTGCATGGATGCCGAACCCTCCGGTGTAGCAGCAGGCGTCGAGCACCGAGCGGCCCTCGCAAAACGTCGCGAGGTCTCGGCGGTTGTCGCGCTGGTCGCAGAAGAAGCCGGTCTTGTGGCCTCCCTCGAAGAGGATGCGAAATCGCACGCCGTGCTCGTGGATCGTTACCCGCGGGGGAAGCTGGGGGCTGGCAACTGGCCGGCCCGGAAAGTCCTCGGCCAGCGCAATCCGCTCGTCCACGTGAACACGGAAGTGCCGCGTCCCCAGCCGCGCCGCGAACAGGTCAAGGATCGGGCCGATCCGCTGATACATCCCCAGGCTGAAGACCTCGGCCGACAGGACGTCGGCGAAGCGATCGATGATCAACCCGGAAAGACCGTCCCCCTCGGCATGGACGACGCGGTAGGCGTCGGTCACGGCGTCGAGCCCGAGCATCTCGCGGCGCAGCGCCACGGCCCGATCGACCCGACGGCTCCAGAAGTCGAGCCCCGGCGGGTCGATCCCCGGCGCGAGGAGCCGGAGACTGATCTGGGACCGGCCGTTCCAGAGCCCGAACCCGATCGGAAAATGGTCGCGGTCCACCACGCGGACGAGATCGCCATCGGTGGGACGGATCGCGCCGACCGGACCGATCACCATCTTGCGATAGACGAACGGATGACTCCCCGTGGCGCTGACCGCCAAGGTAGGCAAAGTCGCCCAAGGGTTCCAGGGGCCGATCCGGGATCTCAATCCGGACGGGGGCATCCTGAGTGGATCGCGGCCGGCGGACCATTGGCGATGATGCCTCATTCACAATCTGGCGGAGACTGCCCGCTTTCAGATGATCAAGGACAGTAGGAATGACGCAGTTGGGAGTTCAGCGGCCGCGCAAGCTGTAACTCGGAGAATTCTCGACGCTCTGGGCGATGCAACGGAACTTGCCGCCATGTTACTGGATTACCCATCTTTACCAAACGCCTGAAGCACCAGACCGTCCCTGCAGAGTTCCTCGTGCAGGAGCAAAGGAGCTATGGTGCGCTGCACCGCTTCGTCGGGTCGGTTTCCTCCTGCCGTCCGAGGCGCCGAGGAGGCAGGCGGATGCCGACCCGACAGGGCCACCCAACAGGTCGGTGGAAACCGCGTCAATGAATCAGGCGTCGTCCTCATCGCTGAATTCCGACTCGTCGTCCTCGATGACTTCATTGCGAACGACGCGACGGAGCCGGACCAGCAACGCGGTGGCGTAGCGCTGGACGGCCAACTGTTTCGTCATGACGGGTTCGGTGGCGGCGGCGGGAGGGATGGCGGCGAGCAGGCGATGGGCCTGGGCGAGGCTCTCCCAACCCCGCGTGAGAACGCCCCGCGAGGCCTGCGGGTCATCCTTGGCCAGGCGGAGCGCCTGCCGGGCCTTCTTCAATCCGGCCTGCGCTTGCTGGAGCTGCCGAAGCGCAGCGCCGGGGCTCATGTCGGACATCGCTTCTCCTGACGCCGCGCGGATGACATTGCGAATTTTCGCGGCCCGGCGTTAAGGGTATACTATGTCGAGAATTCGCCTCTATTTCAACGAAGATCTCGGAGAAGCACGATGAGTCGTGATGCCGATGACAACGCAACCGCGGTGGCCGAACCCATTGTTACGACGCAGTCGACGCCGCACCAGAAGACTGAGTCGAGCGCACAGACGCAGCGTCAGCCTCCTTACAATGTGGTGATCCTGAACGACGAGGAGCACACGTTCGATTACGTGATCGAGCTGCTGATCAAGCTCTTCGGCCACACGCTGCCGACGGCGAAGGAGCTGACATGGAGAATCCATACCATGGGCCGGGCCATCGTGCTCACCACCCACAAGGAGAAGGCCGAGTTGAAGCGAGATCAGGTCCTGGCATACGGGCCCGACCCGAGGATGAGCATCTCCAAGGGTCCGCTCGGCTGCTACATCGAGCCGGCGCCGACCGATTGAATGGCCGGCCGGACCCGCTCTTTGAGATCTTCCATAGAGTCCCGGCGCGACCTGAGTCACCTCGTCCATCGAAAGGCCGACGGTCTCGGTCCCCAGCTTCAGCGCGAGATAATCCTCGAGCAGGCCCATGACGGGGTTGGGGATCCCGAGGATCCGCGACGCGGCGATCCGGAGCATCGGCGCAAAGGTCGAGACTCCGGCGGCGACTGCCGCGCCCATCGGGGCGGCCAGGGGATCATCCACACCATCCGCCCTCATGCTCTCGTAGGCTACCCAGCCGCCCGAGAGCGTGTGCGGGATCAGGAGCGGCAAGGACGACCGGCTCGGGAAGATCCCGACCTTGTCCAGGACCATCTCGCCCAGCGCCACCGCCGTCCAGGTGCTGACCTCCGGTCGCCGTTGAGAGGCCATCAAGAATGCCGGGCCGAGTGCCGCTTTCAGGCCACTCAGGACCGCTAGCTTCATCGCTTTTTCGAACGATGCGTTCGCCATTGCTGGTTACCCCTTGCCTTCGCGAATCCCCGCGATAAACCTCGGGAATTCCCCATCGACCCAATGGCATCACAGCCCATCGGGCTCACGAAGGTGCTTGCCATGCAAGCGTCAGGCCATCGACCAAGAATCTCAGTTGGGCGAGTGCGGAGCACCCTGCGACTCCCCCCTGACGGAAATCAGGAGGACGCGGGCCGTTCCTCCCGGAACGCGGCGGGGAGGCCGGTCGTGACGTCGGGATAGGACAGGATGACTCCCAACTCGCTCCGCATCCGACGGTTCGAGACCCGTTTGTTGGACTCTTCGCGACGCGCCTCGGGGCTCCCCTCCGGCGGGGGGGCGAAACGAGGGAAGGGCGCCCCCAGTTGCTTGGCGATCAGGCCGTAGAATTCGCACCGGGCAACCGGGCGATCGTCGCCCACGAGATAAATTGCGCCGGGCTCACCCCGGTCGAGCGCGGCGACGACGGCGGCGGAGGCATCGTCGATCTGGATCATGTTGAGGAACTTGTCTGGATCGCCCACGATCGGCTCGCCCCGGGCCAGGCCGGTTTGGCGGAGGATCCGCCCCGGACCGTAAAGGCCCGCGAGCCGGAGCACAACGACGTCCAGCCCTGCAGTCTCGGCGGCACGTCGCAACAGATTTTCGGCCTCGAGGCAGACCCGGCCCGACTCGTGCGTCGGCACGGCCGGAGTGTTTTCGTCGATCCAGCCGCCGTCGTTCCCGCCATAGACGCCGGTCGAACTCGCGTAGACCCAGCGGCCGATGCGGCCGTCGAGCCGATCGAGGACGTTGCGCAGTCCATCGACGTAGATCGTCCGCATTGGGACGCCGGCCGAGCGGTCGAACCCGACGCAATACAGGATACGGAAGGCCTCGGGTAGCGCCCCCAGTGATTGGGGGTCGAGCACGTCGGCGATCACCGGCTCGATCCCCATCGCGACGAGCCGGGGGGCGCTCAGGGAATCGGACCGTGCCGAACACGCGCCTCGCCGCGACCGGCCAGGAGCCGTCCGACGCGCCGGCCGAGGTAGCCGCAACCGACGATCAAGGTGCTCAAGGCGCCTCCTCGGCCCGATCGGCCAGGGGAGCGGCGGGGGCCTCGGTGCTCGGGCATCCGGCGTCGAGGTAGTTTTGCAGGAGGATCTGAGCGGCCAGCATGTCGCGGAGGCCCCGCCGCCGGCTCCTTTTCAGGCCGGCGGCGAGGAGCGACTCCTCGGCCTCGAAGGTCGTATACCGCTCGTCGTGGAAGATCACGTCGAGGCCAGTCACCCGGGCGAGCCGGTTCCCCCAGGTCCGTGCCAGGGAGGCCGACGTCCCCTCGCGACCCCCCGTGTGCAACGGAAGGCCGATCACGATCCGATCGATCTCGTGCTCGCGGACCAACGCCTGATAGTGGCGCGCGTCCTGCGCCGGGTCGCGGCGTTGGTAGACCTCCAGCGGGGTCGCGATCATCCGCCTCGGGTCGCTGACCGCCGCACCCACCCGCCTGGTCCCGAAATCAAGACCCAGCACCCTCGGCATGAATGACTCCAAGAAGAGGATTCACCACAGAGCCCAGAGAGTAATTAATTAATGAAAGCTGATTGTTATTTCTCTCTGTGTGATTTGGGATAAAACCTCTTCTTCATAGATACGCGCCAAAGCCGGCCTTGTCGAGCCCCTCGACGAGCGTTTTGAGCTTGTCGAGCTGGTCCTTGCGGGCCACGAGGGTGGCGCCGCCCGACTGGACGATGACCAGGTCCTCAACGCCGAGCGTGGCGATCAGGCCGCCGTCGTCGGAGACGATGATGCGTCCTCCGGGTCTCGACGGCGAGCAGGTCGCCCTGTGTGGTATTGCCGTCAGCGTCGGGGGGGACGAGGCTTGCCAGGGCACGCCAGTCGCCGACGTCGTTCCAGTCGTAGACGACCTCGAGCACGCGGACGTTCGACGCCTTCTCCATGACTGCCTTGTCGATTGGCACCTTCTCCATCTGGGGATACTCGCGGGCGATCGTCGCGGCCTCGTCAGGCGTGCCGAGCATCCGACTGACCCGCTCGAGGGCGACCGCCAAGGGCGGGGCGATGTTTCGCCAGCGCGTCGAGGATGGCCCGGGCCCGCCAGACGAAGATGCCTGAGTTCCAGGCGAAGCGACCCTCGGCGAGGAATCGCTCGGCGGTGGCCCGGTCGGGCTTCTCGCAGAACTGGACGACCCGATGTTGCACGATTCCCTCGATCGGCGTCAGCGCCTCCCCGCGTTCGATGTAGCCGTAGCCGGTCTCGGGCCGCGTCGGCCGGATCCCGAACGTGACGAACGCCGCCGGGTCATCCTCGATGACCGCGACCGCCGCGCGGACGGTCGTCTGGAATTTCTCGGGCGGCTGGATGACGTGGTCGGCCGGCATCACGATCATGATCCCTTCAGAGTCCTTTTTGGCGACGAGCGACGCCGCCAGCCCGACGCACGGCGCGGTGTCCCGCGGGCAGGGCTCGGCCACGACGTTCTCGGCGGGCAATTCCGGCAACTGCGACCGGACCGCTTCGGCCTGGTCGGCGCCGGTGACGATCAGGGTCCGCTCGGGTGGGACCAGCGGCGCGATCCGCGCCACGGTCTGCTGGAGCATCGTCGCGTCGCCGAAGAGGGGGAGCAACTGCTTGGGACGATTGCGACGGCTCTTGGGCCAAAACCGGGTGCCGCTCCCCCCGGCCATCACGACGGCGTGAAGCATGGCAAGTCCTTTCTCCTCATGCGTATTGCACTCGACCAGAGGATCCTTCGAAGGGACTTTCTCTCTGCCGGTGCCAGGATCAGGGGACAGCGCGGACACTGTGGGCGGCCAAGGCGGCCCGAGAGGCCGAAGCAAGTCTCTGCAAGAGAATGGAGTTCCGTGCCACCTACTGCCTTGGCGTCCACTGCTGGAACTGTCCGCGCTTGTCCGCGCTCGCTGAGAAAGTCCCCCTGCGAGCCTCTCCCCAACGGGTGGAGCGCAGCGCGACCCACCGTTATGGTCGCAGGATCGGGGGGTTGCCCTGCGCTCCACCTCCCCGACGAACGCGCCTACTGCAATGGGTCCTTCAAATAGAACGGTCCCTCGACCATTAAGCCTGGCTCCAGCTTGCTCCTGAGTTCCTCGGCATCGAGGGCGAACAGCGGGCTGATCTCGATGCCGAAAGGGACCGAGCCGTTCGAGCCGGCGCGGGACGGTCGCGCCGGCGCGTTCCAGCCAGTCGGCGAACAGGTCGCTCATCCGCTGATGGACAGTCGCGGGCGAGTCGGGGCCGGTCGCGTTCTTCAGCGGCTCGAACTCGACGGCGCGGTCGGTCTCGACGATCGCCCACCGCTCGGCCAGCGGCAGGGCGTCGAAGATGAACTGCTCGAACTTCACGGCGTTCGGCTCGACCGGCTGAACCAGGCGTGCCCGAGTCGTCGACGTACGGCACCTTCTTGATCGCGCGGTGGAAGGGCAATTGCAAGCGCGCCCACGAGCCGCTCGATGAACGTCGCGCTCGAGGATGTGGATGGCGATGCTGCCGGCCCAGAGCTCCAGGTTCCCCTCGGGCGAGCGGCGCTCGGCCAGCTCGGCGGGCAGGTCGGAGTATTCGATCACCTGCGGGCGGCCGTCCACGCCGGACCACCACGCCGACCTTCTCGTCGGGGGAGAGCCTCTCGATGACCTTGAACGACATCTCGGCATCGGCCTGGCGGTGGAGGCCGAGGAAGGCCGGGTCGGCGATCCTGACCAGCGGGTTGTCCACCTGGAAGTAGAAGAGCGTCCGGACGCCCCGCTCGCGCATCTCGTCCAGGCAGCTCGGCGCTCCGCCGGGGCCGGGCGCCGCCAGCGCGTTCAAGGTGCCGCCGTGGCCGTCGGGGCTCGAGCGCCACGTGGCCCTTCGCGGCCAGGAGGATCTTGCCCGTGACGCAGTCCACCGCCGGCATCTGTCCCTGGACGAAAAAGCGGACGTGGTCGAGGCCGAAGTCGCCGTGCTCGGCGAAGAACCGGGCGGTCGCTGCGTGGTTCTCGGGGCTGGTCATGATGTAGAGCGGCAGCGGCTGGCCGTGCCGCCGGCCCATGGCGACGATCTTCTCGGCGTGGATCTGGAACAGGCTAGCCGCCGAGACCGGGCCGATCGGGTAGGTCCCCTTGGGGCCGTCGAAGCCCAGCCGGGTGCCCGAACCCCCGGCGACCAGCATCACGCCGACCTCACCGGCGGCCAGAGAGCCTCGCCGATCTCGGCGACGTGCCGCCGCGCCACCCGCTCGCCATCGGTCTGCGGCAGCCGGAAGACCTCGATCGGCTCGACCCGGTCGGGCGCGGAAACCGCCGCCTGGTCATCCTTCACGAGGTCCGCGATCAGCGCGTCGAGCTGGTCGAAGTCGAGGCTCTCGACCTCGGCGACGAGGCGCAACCGCTCGTCATCGCCCAGGTCGCCCCACCACTTCAGCAGGTGCTCTTGACCATGCCGGGACAGGCGTTCGACGAGCGACGGATCGGGGGACATTCGCAACCACTCCTGCAATGTCGAGCACGATCCCCAACGCACCCCGGGACGGAACGTTCCGCGAGCCGGGGTGGCCAGGGTTCAAAAATCCAAGGTGAGCCCATCGTAGGCCAAAGCGACTTCGGGGGGCAAGGTGGTCTCGGTCGGACCGTGGTTGAAACTGTGCGAGAGGTGGGTCAGATACGTCCGTCCCGGCCGCAACTGCTCGACGATCGCCAGCGCCTCATTGAGGCTGAAGTGTGTCGGGTGCGGCTCGTGCCGCAGGGCGTCGAGGATCAGCGTGTCGAGGCCCTCGAGGAGCGGCCAGCTCGCCTCGGGGATCCGGTTGACGTCGGTGCAGTACGCCAGGTTCCCGACCCGGAAGCCCAGGACCGAGAACCGGCCATGCTCCAAGCGGATCGGCAGGACCCGCTGGCCCAGCACCTCGAACGCGACGCCCGGGCCGATCCGTACGAAATGGATCTTGGGGACGAACCCCGCCGGGAGCCCCCCAGGCGCTCATCGAACGCGAAGGAGAAGATCCGGCGGATGTTCTCCTCGGTCTCGGCCTCGCAATAGATCGGGACCGAACCCCCCACATACTTCGGGAAGATCCGGGCGTCGTCGAGGCCGAACAGATGATCGACGTGGTGGTGGGTGTACGCAATCGCATGCACCTGCCGGACCCGCTCGCGGATCAGTTGGATGCGCATCTCGGGGGTCGTATCGATGAGCAGGTTCCCTCTCGGGAATTTCATCAAGACGCTCGGCCGGGTCCGCTGGTTCCTCGGGTCGTCCGACGTGCAGACCGGGCAATCACAGCCGATCATGGGGACCCCGGTGGAGGTACCACTGCCGAGGAACACCAGCCGCCGAAGGGCCGTCACCGTAAACTCCACCAATCCCGCGCCTCCGGATCAACCCAGCATCGAATTCCCCGAGCCCAGGGTCCCGCCCGGCCACGTCCCCATTGTACGGCCCCGCCGCGACAGTGGCGACCTCATTCCGGATCCGGGATCGCTGACAGATCAAACATCATAAATATTTTTATATTTAATATATTTTTGTACATTTTATCCAAAAGTAATCGGCAGGCCCCGGACCAGCAAAAGCCAGGGCCGGAGGACCAGAGCGCGAGCCGTGCTCCACGGGGAGCAGGGAGCATTGACCGCGGGTGCCGCGGTGGCGGGGCCTGTGGGACGGGCCACGTGGCCCCTCGCTCTCGCCATTTAAGGCAACCCATGAGGTGACCTTAAGGAACATCCGCCGATTGCCAGACGCCCTGACGCAGAGCGAGTCGATGATGGCTCATGTGGTCTAATTGGTAGAACGGGCGGGCTTGGTCGCCCCCAACCCCTTGATTTCCTGGCACTTGGGGCGGCCTAGCTGTGGCTACCTACCATTCTGACCGCATGAGCCAACTTGGTAACACCCCAGTGAGGCAACAGCTCATTTTCGGTAACAATAACGATGAGTCAAGGCGCTGTCTACGACCGTGATCGGTATTGACCCATTTGGGTGGAAGGGATAGCCTGCCGCGCACCGGGGAATTGGGGATGGACCCCGGGGTTCTCGACTCTCAACGCGAGGCGCACGATGCGACGCATGGCCCTGGCTGCCGCGGTACTCTCGGGACTGCTTCCCGCGGGCTGCTCGACGATTGAACCGGTGGCCAACCTGGCGCCGGGAAGGTCGAGCTGCTCGTACACCGCCGGCCGGGCGACGCAGTCGTTCGCCTACCCACCCGCCGCGATGCAGTCGGGGGTCGTCGCCGCGATGGACGACCTGCGGATCCACTCGATCCGGCAGACCCAGGACAACGGCTCGTTCCTGTTCGACGGCACGACCGCCGACGGCCGCGGCGTGACGATTGCCGTCCGACCGCATCAGGGGGCGGCGGGTCAGCATCCGGGTCGGCTGGTTCGGCGACGAGCCGCTCTCGAAGGCGCTGCTGGACCGGATCGGCATCCGCCTCGGCACCTTGCCGCCGTCGGCCATCCCCGTCGAGCCGCCGAGCGCCCCGGATCGAACCCGTACTTCTCACGCGAGGCGATTCCCGACGCGGTGATGCTCCACGACCAAGCCGACGCGGTCTATCGCGACTCGCCCGTCCCGTGATCCCCGATCTGGTCGAGGAGGGACGATTCCCGATGACAGATCCCGCAGGAGCGATGAGGATCAGGGATTCCGCCATCGAGAATCGGCCCTCGATCATCCTCGTCAGGCCGAGGATTGGGTAATCCGTTCCGTGGGTCGAAACCCGTCCCGCGCCGAGGCCCGAGGGAAAGGCCAAGCGCGGCCCGCGACGTCTCGGCCTCCTGCCAATACGGCTCACGAACCGCTCGGCCCACCTCCTGGGGATGCGGAGAGCGGCACGAGGCCAATCCGCGCCCCACAGCAAAGGATCGAAAACCGGCGTGCGCCTCCCTGCCGCCGAGGATCGAGCCTGGATTTTTTTCGAACAATCGTCCTAAATCACTGAAAAGGGCAGTGATAGACCGGCATTAGGACAAAGGTGGGATAGGCATCGACATCGATGGACCGGAATCACGACTTAGCGACGATCCATACGCTGTCGTGTCCTGAGGATAGTCGTCAAAATACGATGCGGGGCCGCTTCCGTCAACCCTCTCGCGGCCACTTTTTCGAGAGTTTTCCCCGAGTCCGGGGGGCCGTCCCACAGGGGCCCGAGGGCATCGGACCGTGACATCAGACTCCGCCTGCGGTTGCAGCGTTCCCGGGCTCGGGGCGCGACCAGGTGGGGTCGCGGCGCGAGTGGGGATGATCGCTCTTGCAGCCCCGTCGCGGTGATGCGATCGTTGTAAGGAAGCAATTGGTCATTTCAAGCAAAACTTCGCGGCGCAGAACGAGGGTTGCTGGCGATGGCCCTGCGGAGGAAGCGACGATGACGATGCGGATCGGCTTCGACTGCTACACGATCGGCCACCGCAAGCTCACGGCCGAGGCCCTGCTGGACTTCGCCGTCGAGCACGGCTTCGAGGGCGTGCAGTTCCTCGACGCCGAAGTGATCGACGGCAAGCTCGATCCCGAGCGCCTGCGGGCGTTCCGCCGACGGGCCGACGCGCTGGGGCTCTATCTCGAAGTCGGCTTCCCCTCGCCCAACCCTGTCCTCCGATCTCGGCGGGAGGACCGGCACGTCGCGCCGAGGAGCACGCGCCGACCTGGCCCTCTACGTCGAGGCCGTCGCCGCGCTGGGGAGCGGCCACGCCCGCGCCTACGTCGGCGACCGCCACGACCGGTTCCGGACCGACATCCGATGGGACGCGCAGCAGGCCGCGACGCTCGACGTCCTCCGCCGCCTGGCGCCCCGGCTTCGCGATCTGGGCATCCGCGTCGCTCTGGAGACGCACGCCGACCTGACCGTGGACGAACTCTGCCGCATGATCGACCACTTAGGCGGCGACGTGGCGGGGGTGACGCTCGACACCGGCAACCTCGTCATGCGGTTCGACGAACCGGTCGCCGCCGCCGAGCGGCTGGCGCCCCACGTCTTGGCCACCCACATCAAGGACGCCGTGCTCGCCTTTACGACCCGCGGCCTCTGTTGGCAGGCGCGGCCGGTCGGCTCGGGGGCCTTGCCCATGCCCGACCTGCTCGCCCCCCTGATCCAGGCCAACCCCAGCGTGAACCTCACGATCGAGCTGCACCCGAGAACCTACGACCTGCCGTTCTATGACCGGACCTGGCTTGCCTTCTTCCCCGAGCTCCGCCCCGAGTCGCTCGCCGCGGTCGTCCGTGTCGCCGCGACCTGCGAACGGCGCTACGCCGAGGGCTCGCTCGCACGACCCGAGGACGTCGAGGCCATCCCCTGGCCCGATCGCGACCTCGACTGGCTCGCCAGCTCGCTCGGCTTCCTGCGCACCGTCACCAAGTCGCTCGCGCGCATCTGACGGAGGCGACGGGCGCAATCGCGCCGAGACAAGAGGCGGAGTCGCCGGGAGGGCGGCGGGCCCCACCCGACAACGACCCGTGTCCCCCCATCCCGTCGCTCACGCGCACCCAGGCCCGAGGGGAAATGGGAGACGGGGAACGAAAAAAAAATAAATTTATAAAATATTATATAAAACATTTGCACAATAACATTTGATTTAAAGCATTAAATTATTAATTTAAGGTTCCCGCCGGTCTTCCCCGTCACCCACCTATATCATCGCGATCGGCGCCGGAGATTTCCACTTCGGGCCGCGCTCGATCGGCGCATTCGTCGGGTAGGACGAGCGGAGCGAGGTCTATACTTACCTTTCGTGGGTGCAAT
>CAWDND010000050.1:0-10094 GCA_963803395.1 uncultured Planctomycetaceae bacterium | reverse complement strand
TGTCAAGGGGGCAGGGATACTAGACCCTAAACAGAGACTGTAGCATCAAAGGTGCAGTTCGATAGTAGCCCGGGGCCTGTTTCCTCGGAAAACCCCGGGCGTTTCATGGACCTGCCTCTTGGGCCGATCTCGTCGTCGGTCAGCGGTCAAAAGCCTGGGCTCTCTGCCTCAGAATTCAGGCCACGCAGGGCCACGACCCTGCAAGAACCCGCACCTTTGATGCTACAGTCTCCCTAAACAAGCGTTACGAAGATTAACATAGGGCTGTCAGCGGCTCAAAACCTATGGAACAAGGCAATAGCCGAAACGATGAAATTCGGAGTACGCTCACTTGAAATCGACAGGCCACTCGGAAACCCCGTGTCCGAAAGCCTGAAATTACAGGGGTGATGTTCCAGGGCACCGTCCCAATACGCTTGTTTCAGGACTAGAAACCCAACGGCCCACACATCCAGCTTGGGGGGGAAAGCTGAACGGAGGGGCCGCTGGGTGGAACAGGTTCCCCGCCACACGAGCGGGGCCGGAACAGAGCCCGGCTTTCATACCCGCCGGAGCGGGGCCTCAAGGGCGGGCCGGGCAGAGAAGAGGTCGTTGGGGCGTTGTGTGCAGAACCAATGCCGGCAGGGATCGTGGCCTCTACCACGTGCGAGTCAGCTCATCGAGTTCCCGTTCCGCCCGGTCCCGCTCGTAGCCGTAGCGCCGCTGGAGGGTCCCGAGGAGCTGATCCCGTCGGCCGGCCGCTTGCTCCAGGTCGTCGTCGGTCAACTGCCCCCACTTCTCTTTGATCTTGCCCTTCAACTCCTTCCAGTTCCCCTCGATCCGATCCCAATTCATGTCCTGTCTCCTGTTGGGTCCATGCGGTATCCGGAGCCCGTCCGCCCAACGGAGTTGCAAAGGCGGGGCCAAAATTCGGCCCGCCGTGCGCTAGCCCGACCCCGCAGTCAACCCGGAGTGCCTTCGGAGCCGATGAAGACGTCGATGCCCTGGGGCTGCTCGGTAACAGCCCCGGGGCATCGCGTGTCACCACCACGATCTTCCGCCGCTGCCGCTGTGCCGCCAAGCGACCCGACATTGGCTCCACCATCCGCTCTCAAGGACTTGGCCCGATCCCTGTGAGAGTTTTCGTCCCCTTTGTGGGAAACCCCCCATCGTGGGGCAATCCCTCGCTCTCCCGGAAACGAGTATACTGCTCGCGGCCGAGAGCTGAGGCGTCGTGGTGCGGGCCTCCGGCCTGCACCGCAAGAGACCCGCAAATCCCGGACGCGAGTCGTGGACGACGCATGATCGATTACGATCCTCACGACTGGCGATCGCACCTGCTGGACATCAAGGGGTCGATGATCCGTGAGATCCTCTCCCGCGTCCTGACCTGCGTCGGCTGGTCGGCCGCGGTGGTGGTCTTCTTCAAGTTCGTCAGCCCCCGGATCGCCGTCCCCTCGACGGTTCATAACCTGGTCGGCCCGGCCCTGGGACTCCTGCTGGTCTTTCGCACCAACGCTTCCTATGACCGGTTTTGGGAAGGCCGACGGGCATGGGGCAGCATCATCAATGACTCGCGCGACCTGGCCCGCGGGGCGTGCGTGTACCTGAAGGACGATCCGGGCCGACGCGACGCGATCCTCGCCTGGACGATCGCCTTCGCTCACGCCGTGAGGAACAGCCTCCGGGGTACGGCCGGCCTTGGGACGATCGCCGAGCGCCTGCCGCCGGACCAGGTGCGGGCCGTGCTAGAGGGGCCGAATGTCCCCCTGAAGATCACCGTGCGTCTCAGCGCGCTCCTGGCCGAGGCGCGGGCCGAGGGCCGGCTCTCCGACCACCTGCTGGTGGCGTTGGACCAGAACGTCCACCTCCTGACCGATCACCTCGGCGCCTGCGAGCGGATTCACAAGACGCCGCTGCCCTTCGCCTACATGGTCCATCTTCGCCGGGCGTTGATCCTGTTCTGCTTCACGCTCCCGTTCGCCCTGGTCCGGGATTTCGGCTGGGGAACGATCCTCGACACGCTGCTGGTGGCCTACATCTTCTTCGGCATCGAGGAGATCGGTGTCGAGATCGAGAACCCCTTCGGCCTGGACGACAATGACCTGCCTCTGGAGCGCCTGTGCGCGATGATCGAGCGCGACCTGCTGGCGCTGATCGATCCCGCTAGGCGTGGATCGACCGGGGTCCCTCCGGGGTCGGCCTTCCCGTAGCGGAGGGACACGAAACGTCGCTAGGCCTCTGGCGGCGGAGTTGACGGGCCCAGGCCGGTTTCGCTTTGGTGGTCCCACCGGGGAATACGGTCGCGTTTCCACTCCACGACCGTATCGATCTCGCCGTCGAAGATCGCTCGCTTCATGCGGTCGAAGGCGGGTCACTCCATCAAGATGATGATCGCGCCGAGCCCCGATCCCAACGGCGGATCGGAGCATAGCCTCCGACCTTCGGCGGCTCTCCCAGGGGGAGGCGGCTCGTGCTGCCCGGCCCCTCAGGCCGAGGCCGCGAGTTGCCGCTCGGCTTCGAGCCAGTCGTCCCAGTCGGTGCCGACGGGCTGGCCCCGCGCCAGCCAGAGGTGGTAGGCGTGGAGCGCGATCAGCTCGGCGAAGGGACTCCGGTCCTCTCTCCTCGGGTGGAAGGACGCCGGAACGCCACTCGCCTCGACGCTCAGCGGCTCGGTTTCGCGTGCCGTCGGGGCCGGCGGCGGTTCGCTCTTCCTGGTCGGAGGAGAGGCTCGGGTGGCTCGCTTCCTGCCAGAAGAGCTCTTGGGCTCGACCCCCAGCGGCTCGGTTTCGCGTGCCGCTGGGGCCGGCGGCGGTTCGCTCTTGCCGGTCGGGGGAGAGGCTGGGGTGGCTCGCTTCCTGCCGGAGGGGCTCTTGGACATGTTCGATCCCTCGCTACTGGGCGACCCGAGCGGACACTCGGCTCCGGGAGCGGCTTATATGGGTGCCCGGCCTCCCGCTCTCTCCGGACGGGGGCTGGTTTGCCTGGAAGCCGCTGACCCGTTCCGATCCCCACCCTGGCAAGGGCCCTGGCGGGTCCGATCCCTTGATCGGGACGGCCGCTGCCGCCGCGGAGCCAGCGGGCGGGGGATTATAGGGCGTACTCCAACGGTGATCGACCGTGAACCGCCCGGCGGTTGAGGCCAATTGCTGCCGCAGCTCCGAGCGGGCGGCGCGTTGGCGGACTCGCCTGCCAATTAATGTATACCCCACTTGACAGTGTACAGACGGCGGGCGATCCTGGCGGGTAGGAGGAACCTCCTATGCCAAAGAAGACCGCCGTCCAGCCGAAGCCCGTGGCCTGTTACGTGCGCGTGAGCACCAAAGATCAAAAGACCGAGAGCCAGCGCGCGGAGGTCCGCCGTTGGCTGGAAGGGAACGGGCTCGCCCTGGACCAGGTCGAGTGGTACGTCGACATTGAGAGCGGCCGGAAGATGGCGCGGCCTGAGTTCGATCGGCTGCAACGGGACATCTTCGCCGGGACCGTCCGCACCGTGGTCGTCTTCAAGGTCGACCGGATTGCCCGCCGGCTCCGCGAGGGGCTCAACCTGCTCTGCGACTGGTGCGAGCGGGGCGTGCGGGTCGTCAGCGTCACGCAGCAGGTGGACGTCTCGGGCACCCTGGGCCGGATGGTGGCGGCGCTGATGCTCGGGCTGGCCGAGATCGAATGGGAGTACCGTCGCGACCGCCAAGCCGCCGGGATTCGCGTCGCCCGGCGGCACGGCGTTTACCGCGGTCGGACCAAAGGGACCACCAAACAGCAGCCCGCTCGGGCCCAGGAACTCCAGGCCAAGGGGATGAGCGCGCCGGAGATCGGCCGGGCGCTGGGCGTCTCGATCAGGACGGTCTTCCGCTATCTCTCGGCCGCGCGTTAACGGCGATCCATCATATCGGCCCACCGCTCGGCCCGAGACACGTGATGCCCGGGGGACGGTCGCGCCCGGGCCGTCCCCATTTCTCATCATTCGGGGCGCGGCGCCGCCCCGATGATGTCAAAGAGGGGACGCCGCACGAACGGCACGGAAACCGGCCCTTTTCCAGGAACATATTTAGATTACTTTTAAAAGTGAACATAAATAATTCTACTGTATCCCTCACATCCGCAGATGGATCTTCAATCGTGGCAACACATTACGTGAACGATGTGCATACAGCCGCGCTTCTTCGTTGCGTCGTAGCCAGCGGGTACTTCGGCGACAACGAAATGATGGGTGATTGATGCCGAGGTGATACTCGATCACGCCCGCGATGAGCTCCTGAAGTTGCGGCGACGTCAGAGCCGGGGTCTGTATTTTTTCCCCGCCGCGTCTCCTGGGTCAGGAACCACGCGGCCAGCAGCGCCAGGATTTGATGATGATGCCAGGCAATCCAGTTCCGACCCTGATAATCGGCCAAGCCCGCCTCACCCTTCGCCCGCTCGAAGCACTCCTCGACGCGATGCTCCGCCTTCGCCACCCGCGCCAGTTCCTTCAGCGATGTGCCCGGGTCCGCGTTCGAGAAATAATAGTCATGCTTGTATGTGCCGTCCGCTTGCCGTCCCCGCGTCACAAACAGCAACTCCTCGGGACCCGTGCCCCCCGTTTCGGTGCGGGCCTGGATCCGACGCTTGACCGCTTCGATCACCAACGGTCCTTTCTCGCCGTCACGCACATCAATCCTGGTCCAGGGCTTTCCGGCAGCGCCCTGCACCAGCGATCCAACCGCGTGAAGGGAACCTGGGGATGTCGTCCCCGCCCCGAGTACTCCGGCGGTGTCACCTCGATGTCGCGGATCAGCAGGTTCGAGGGGACCGCCAGCAGGTAACGTTCGTTCTTGGTGCGCAATTCCTGCCGGAAACTCGAGGGACGGCCCATCTCGTCGTCCCCGGCGATCCAGGCGTGCGGCAACCGCCCGCGACACTCCTCGAGCATCTCCAGCGCCAGTCCATGGCGCGTCTGGAACTTGATCGTCTCGGGCACTCCCGCCTCCTCCCGACGCCCCCGGTCCTTGGCCCATTCCTCAGGGAGGTAGAGACGTGTATTGACGATCGCGTGTTCCTTCCGCGAGACGTAAGCCATGTAGACGCCCACCTGGCAGTTGTCGACCTTCCCGAGCCGGCCGCACCACTGCCGCGCCACGCCCACGGACTTCACCCCCTTCTTGGGGAAGCCCGAGGGATCGAACACGATGACCGCGTCGGGTTCCCCCAACTGCTCGCCGACTTGGTCGGCCAGCGTCGCGAACAAGGGCTGGTGATCCCAAGGCACATGCCCGATGAACTTCTGGATGCCCTGGCGTTTCTGATCGTGGAGGTATGCGATCGCCTCGCCGGTCTTGTGCTTGAGGTCCGACAGCAGTCCGGTCGTGTACTCGAGGGCGTGGCGTCGTTGGGCGGGCTCGTCGAGTGCCTCCGCGAACGGCTCGACGAAGGTCTCCAACCGCTTCAGCATCCCCTCGAGCATCTCGGGGGAGACTTCCGCATCCTCCAACATTTCCTCCAACCTCGCTTCGTATCGCCGTTCCATGCTCTCCTCCATTCCAGGCCGCGTACTTGACGAAAGCAATTGGTGCAAAAGAAATTATACCAAGCGCAGGCCGGGATACAGTAGAAATAAAGACAAAGTCGAATCGCTGGCCGCGGCCCTGGCCGCCGGCGGCTCGGCGGCGTGCTGGGCCGAGGCGCAGGGCGTGCCCCGCCGCACGGCCTACCGCTGGGCGGCCGAGGAGGGGGTGAAGAGCCGGGTCAAGAGTCTGCGGCAGGGCCTGGTGGGCGATGCCGTAGGCAAGCTGACGGCCGCCGCCGGCAGCGCCGCCGACACGCTCAAAGCCCTCCTGACCGAGGACCAACCAGCCACGGTCCGTCTCGGCGCGGCCCGCGCGATCCTCGGGGCGCTCATTGACGTGCAGACGCACGCGGAGCTGGCCGACCGGCTCGCCCGCCTGGAAGGGATCGCCGATGCCCAACGTGAAGGTGCGCCTTAAGCGGCTCGAGGCCGAGAGCAGCAGCGTGGTCCGGGTCTGCTGGCTGTATGTCGGCTGGCAGCGCCCGCGCGGATCCTCACGAGCGGCGACGGGGTCTATCGCCTCTTCCTGCCCCACCCAGGGGCGCTCCCACCGGGCTGTCTGGCCCTCCTGAGACACCCGGACCCGGCCGGGGCCACGGTCAGCGCGGCGGCGGCCGCCTGGGTGCTCGGCCAGCTCCGCCCGAACCTCCGCCAAAACGCGCTGATCCAGGCCGCGCAGATCCTCGTCCTCGTCACCGCTGGCGCCCTCGCCCTCGACCCCGACACTCCCTCCGCGGCCGAGCCGGAGGCGCCCCCATGAGATTCGAGGTTGACGTCGCCGAGCTGGCGGTCGTGCTGGAGCTCGAGACGGAGCCGCCCGGGGTGGACCTGGCGCGGGACGGGCTGGGCGACGGCTGTCTCGACGCGGCAGTGGAGGGGATGCTGGGGAGCCACCGCGCGCAGGCGGCGCCCGACGGCACGCCGTGGGCGCCGCTGGCGGCCGCGACAATCCGACGCAAGGGCCATGCGGTGATCGGGGTCCAGTCCGGGATCCTCCTGGATCCACAACGCTGGCGGACGGCGCCGCGGGATATCGAGCCGCGGGTCGCCACCTGGTACTACCCGAGCACCGGGCGGACAGGCGACGGGTGCGACGGGCATGCGCCGCGCCTTCCATGCCGGCCATCCGCTCACCGGGAGCCCGGCGCGGCCGATCCTGGGCTGGACGCCGGCGGCACGGGAGACCTGCCGCCGGCTGTTGTGCGAGGCGGCCCGCGCCGCGGTGCCCGACCGCCGCTGAGGGCCGACCCCGTGGCGCTCTCGACCCCACCCGGTCCGGCCCGGTCCGGTCGGCGGCCACGCCCCGCCCGACGGCGAAGGCCACTCCTGCCGACCCGCCCCAGGCCGCTCCACCCCACCCGCATGCGCCGGCCACCAGGCCGATGCCCCCGTTCGTCTGGTCTGGGGATTGTCACCAGACCACTCCATCCGCCACACGCTAGGCCGAGGCTCATTCGTCGTAGCCGTTCACACCCCGAAAGCGGATGTTCAGTATACGAGACCGATCGACGATACAACGGAAATCGTAGGGAGAAACGCACTCGGGCTGTCAATCTAATGAACGCTTCATGGTTTTTCCCGTTGATCGCTAGCCTCCGGCATCAACGTCAGTTCGCATGAGCTGTTCAGTAAGCTGATCCGATATCGTCGGAAAAACCGGCAAATCCGGCGAAATCACGACACTCCTTGTTCAGTATACATCTGCTTTCGGGGTGTGAACGGCTACCATTCGTCGTCCGTTTTGATGATCGAAACGGTTGCACAGCACGGTCCTGGCGGCGACACGCGGTGTCGATTCCGACTGAGACCGCCCACTCCGCCCATTTTCGTCCTAAGTTATACCTGAGTTGGCCATTGGCGCCGGTGCCTTTCTTTCCCACTCCCACGTTCAGGAGCGGCCCGACCATGAGGGGACGACGCCGCGCGTTCACGCTGATCGAACTGCTGGTGGTGATCGCAATCCTCGCGGTGTTGGTCGCGCTGCTGTTGCCCGCGGTGCAGGCGGTGCGCGGGGCGGTGCGGCGGTTGCACTGCGTCAACCACCTGAGGCAACTCGGTCTGGCGATCCACAACTTCCACAGCATTCACAACTCGATTGTCCCCGGGCGGATCTGGAAGACGTTGCCCGACGGGAGTTTCCCGACGACCTTCTCGGGGACACCCGACACTCCCTGGTGCGTGCTGCTGCTCCCCCAGCTCGAGGAGCAGGCGCTCTTCGACGCCTTCAACTTCTCCCTGGGCACCGAGGGACCCTCACCCGCCACTCCGGCCGCGGGCTTCCACGCCAACAGCACGGTCATGGGGACCAGGATCGGCGTGTTCCAGTGTCCGGCCGACAGCGTCCGGACGTTCCAGATGCCGGCCTCGTTCCGGGGCGGGGCCCTGAGCGGCCCGATCCTGACGAAGGGGAACTACGCGGTGAGCTGGGGGAACACCAACTGGCAGCAGACCGCGATCGGGACGACGAATTATCTCCAGTCGGCCTTTGGGCACAACGGCCAGCTCCACTTCGGCTCGGTGACCGACGGGCTGAGCAACACGGTCTTCCTGGCCGAGGTGCTCCAGGCGGACACCAATGACGTCCGCGGTCTGCTCTGGTCGACCATGCCCGGCGGGGGCTCCTTCATGACGCGGTTCACGCCCAACGCGACCCAAGACTCCCTGGGGACTGCCGTCGGTGGCGACCAGCTCAACTTCTGTACGAACGACCCGAACCACAAGCTCCCCTGCGTCGGCGGGGTGAGCGACAACAATGGGTTCGCCGGGCGCGGAGCCGGCACGCCGGGGGGATCAACACCCTCCGGGGCGACGGCTCGGTCCACTTCGTGAAGAATGCGATCAACGCCCAGATCTGGATCGCGATCAACTCGATCCAGGCGGGCGAGATCATCAGCGCCGACGCGTTCTGAATCTTCGGGACAACGGAGAATCTCCAAACTTAACGATCGGGGAGACGATCGACGACCAGGGAAGTAGGTGCCATGAAACCGCCTCTCCGGATGGTCTGCAGACATTGCTTGCAGAGCGTGGACCTGTCCGAGGATGAGTGCGGTACCTACCGAAGGCCTGTCCGTTCTGCGGGGAGACGATCGACAGCCAGAGTAACGACGGGGAGACGGTCAGCAGCGACCGGACTGACGCCTTGCCCGAGCCACCGCCGGGCAAGACGACCCCCTGGGTCGAGACCTGGAGCAAGGGGACGCTGGGCACGCTTGGCCGGTTCCAGCTCCGCGAGCGGCTGGGGGATGGCGGCTTCGGCCAGGTCTATCTGGCGTACGACCCCCGGCTCGACCGGGATGTCGCCCTGAAGGTGCTCAAGCCGTCTGCTCGGGACGAGCGGGTCATGGAGCGGTTCTTCCGCGAGGCGCGAGCGGCCGCCCGGCTCGACCACCCGAACATCGTCGCGGTCTACGACGCGGGCCACGACGATGGAAAGTGCTGGATCGCCTATCAATATGTCCGAGGCCGGACGCTGCTGCGGCAGCGCGACCAGCAGCCGTTCGACCTGACCACCTCGGTCCGGATCCTCCTCGACCTGGCCGAGGCGCTCGACCATGCGCACCGCCAGGGGGTGTTCCACCGCGACCTGAAGCCGACGAACGTGCTCATCGACGAGCAAGGGCGGCCCCGGCTGACCGACTTCGGCCTGGCGCGGCGGGCCGACTTCGAGTCGGACCTGACCCGCGACGGCGCCATCCTGGGGACGCCGGCCTACATGAGCCCCGAGCAGGCCAGCGGCCGGAGCCACCTGGCCGACGAGCGGAGCGACGTCTACAGCCTGGGTGTGATCTTCTTCGAGTTGCTCTGTGGCCGGCGCCAGGCCAGTCTCCCGAGCGAGGCCCCCACCTGGATAGTCAAGCCGAAGCTGGGCGCCCTCTGCCCTCCCCACGCTCGATCGACCACACCATCCCCCCCGCGCTCGATCGGATCTGCCTGAAAGCCCTGGCCTCCGACCCCGCCCAGCGCGATTCTCACGCCCGGTTGTTGGCCGACGATCTCCACGCCTGGCTCCGGCGCCGGCAGGGCGCGACGTGGCTCTCGCACACGCTGGTCTGCACCGTGTTGGGGATCGTCGCCGCGCTGCTCCTGATCGTCGGGAAGCGCTATTCTCACGCCCGGTTGTTGGCCGACGATCTCCACGCTTGGCTCCGGCGCCGCAGGGCGCGACGCGGCTCTCGCACACACTGGTCTGCACCGTGTTGGGGATCGTCGCCGCGCTGCTCCTGATCGTCGGGCTCAAGGTCGCGTTCACCCCCGGCGATTCTCCGCGCTCCCCAGCGCCGCCGCCCCGGTCGTGCCGCCCTCGCCGCCGGCCGCCGCGTCCACGTCCACGTCCTCCACCACCTCGAAACAGGACGGCAAGATCAAGTGCGAGGCCTCTCCTGACCTGCTCGTCAGCCCGCGCGAAGCGGCCCAGGCCCCAGTGCCGAGATGCCGGGGCCGCGGCGCAGAACCCCTTTGCCCGGATGGACAAGAACAACGACGGCAAGCTCAGCAGGGCCGAGTTCAAGGGCCTCGAGGGGCTCTTCGAGCGGCTCGACGCCGACAAGGACGGCGTCATCACCCGGGAGGA
>CAWDND010000049.1:0-5623 GCA_963803395.1 uncultured Planctomycetaceae bacterium | reverse complement strand
CAGCCAGGCCGTCATCCGCCGGCTGCCGTAGCACGGACAAGCGGTATACTGCTCGTCGATCAGCCGCATCCTCCGCAAGTCCTCAGGCGTCGAGCCGGTCGGCTCGGAGTAGAGGCTCGATCGGTTCAGCCCCAGCAGTTCGCACTGGCGGCGAATGCTCAAGTCGGGGTGATCGACCTCGACCAGTAGCCGTCGGTCCTCATCTGAAGGCGGCAGCTTTTCCTAGCGCCCACGCCTTGGCCTCGCTCGGCCCGTTCTCACGCGGCCTTCCGTTCCGGCTCCGGCAGACGAATCTTGGGAAGTTCGCGGGTCTGCCGCCATAAGTTCAGTTCCCCATTTTCACGCGCCGCCTCCAATGCGGCCAACGACAGAACCCCCAGCGACTTCCCACTCATCCCTCGACCCTTGCAACTCTCCGACACCGACCAGTCGTGGAATTTTTCCACGTGCGTCCTCGCGATCCACAAGCCACCAGGCTGCCGTTGCTGGTAATTCGGGATCGTCCCCTGACTGATCTTCTACAGTTGCGCCCCGGTTTCTGACGTAAGTCCTTTGCTGATGGGCCGGGAATCGGACCGGAGCGACAAACATAGTGCCACGTCACGTCGTATTATTTCCTTGAAATCTCGATAAGATGCCGTATGATCATGGTGTCCCAACCACGAGGGCCATGTTCTTCCGCACCAAGACCTCCGGACCACGCTCCTATCTCCAGATCGTCGAGAACCGCTGGGAGGATGGCCGGCCTCGACAACGGGTCATCGCCACCCTGGGGCGACTCGACCAACTGCAACAGAGTGGCCAACTCGACGCCCTGCTGGTCTCGGGCGGCACGGTTGGCCCAGTCGGTCCTCCTCCTCTCGGCTCACGCCAAGGGTCAACTCCCCACCATCACTACCCGCCGCATCGGACCGGCCCTCGTCTTCGAGCGGCTCTGGCGAGAGACGGGGTGCCAACGGGTCATCGAGCAACTCCTCGACGGCCGCCACTTCGAGTGCGACGTCGAGCGAGCGGTCTTCCTGACCGTCCTGCACCGCCTGTTCGCACCCGGCAGCGACCGAGCCGCCGACAAGTGGCGGACGGATTACCAGATCGAAGGGTGTGATGGGGTACAACTTCATCACCTCTACCGGGTCATGGCTTGGCTCGGCGAGGAGTTACCCCAGAACCAGCAGCAGGGTAAGACGCCGTTCGCACCCCGGTGCATCATGGCCTGCTCCCCAAAAACTGGTCCAGTCATAACTTCCCGTTCGCTTAACGAAAGAGGCACTTTTCAGAAAGGCGAGAGAGGCTTACCACTGAGTCCATGAACACTGCAACGCCTTGTGTGCTCAGCGTCGAACGGGTGGACGACATTCCCGTTCTGTTCGCTTCCTTGCAACGCTTGCAGGTGGCCGAGTTCCTCGACCGCCACTTCCCGACGCACCATCTCTGGAAGGGGGAGCTCTCCTTCGGCGAGGTCGTCTGTGTCTGGCTCGTCTTCCTCACCTGCCAGGGCGACCACCGCCTCTACCACCTCCTTCCCTGGGTCGAAGAGCACTTGCTCACCCTTCAGGCCTGCCTGGGGAAGTCCCTGCGGCCTTTGGACTTCCATGACGACCGCCTCGCCGACGTCCTCGACGCCCTCGCCCAGCCCACTCCTTGGCAAGCCTTCGAGGCTGACCTCAACGGCCACACCGTCCGCGTCTACGCCCTCGCCCCTTCCCTGTTCCGCATCGACACCACCACGGCGTCCTCCTATGCCGAGGTCCTCTCGGAGCACGGCCTGTTGCAGTTCGGCCACCGCAAGGACCGCGACGACCTGCCCCAGTTGAAGATCGCGGCGGCGGCCCTCGATCCGCTCGGACTGCCGGTGAGCACGTTGGCTGTCGCGGGCAACAGCGCGGACGACCCGTTGTATATCCCCGAGATCCAGAAGGTGCAACGCTCCTTCGGCGCGGGCGGCAAGACCTACGTGGGCGACTGCAAGAGGGCGGCGTTGGCCACCCGCGCCTACGTGGCCAGCACCCAGGACTACTATCTCTGTCCGTTGTCGGAGAAGCAACTGTCCCACGAGGAGCGGCGGGCCTTGTTGCAGCCGGTCTGGACCAGCCAGCAACCGCTGCAGCCGGTGTATCGTCCCCAGGCGATGCCCGAGCAACCACCCGAACTGGTCGCCGAGGGCTTTTCCGTCGAGGTGGTCGTGCAGGCGGAAGTCAACGGGCGTCTGTTGCAGTGGACGGAGCGGCGCTGGCTGGTGCGGTCGGTCGCCTTCGCCACCGGCCCGCAGCAGCGGCGGGACAAACGCGTGCAACAGGCCGCGGAGCCACTGGAGCAGCTCAACGCACGCAAGCAGGGCAAGAAACGCCTGGGTGCGGAGGAGTTGCACGCGGCCGCCCAGGCGATCCTCAAGCAGCCGCGCGTGGAAGGCTTGCTGGAGGCTCGGGTGGAGACAACCACCCGGGAGCGGCGTCTCCGTTGCTACGGCGACCGCCCGCAGCAAACCGTGCAGGAGCAAGACCCTCAAGTGGAAGTGGCGCGGCGGGAAGGAGCCATCGAGCAAGCCAAACGCGAGATGGGCTGGCAGGTCTACGCGACCAACCACCGGGAGATGACCTTGACGGCGGTGGTGTGGGGCTATCGAGGTCAATACCGGATCGAGGACGACTGGTCGCGGCTGAAGGGCCGGTCGCTGTCGCTGACGCCGATGTACCTGCAGGACGAGAGCCGGATGCAGGGACGGGTGCTGCTGCTGAGCCTGGCCATACGTCTGCTGACCCTGCTGGAGTGGCAGGTCAGGAAGAAGCTGCAAGACAGCGGGCAGACGCTGACGGGGGTCTACCCCGGTCAGCCGGGAAGGCAGGCGCGGCGACCCAGCGCGGAGATGCTGTTGAAAGTGTTCCAGGGGATCAGCCTGAGTGTGGTGGAGGTGGCGGGGGAGGTGAGCATCCCCCTCACGCCCTTGACCCCTCTGCAAGAGAGATTGTTGGCCTTGTGGGACTTGCCTGCCGACCTGTTCCACCGCCTCATTCAGCATTGTGCTGAACCCCCTCCCGTGTTAAGCGAACGGTAAGATGAAGCATATGACGGACGCGGTCGATCGGGTGCGCCGGAGTGAGCACCGCCGGTTGCACGCGGAGGGGGATGATACGCTGAAGGGGACGAAATATGTATGGTTGACCTCGGAGGAGAACCTGAGGGAGTCGGGCGCGGAGCGGCTCGCGGGCCTTCGTGCTCTGAGGCTTCAGACCGGTCGTGCCTGGGCGATCAAGGAAAAGTTGCGCGACCTCTGGGAGTACCGCCGCAAGGGGTGGGCGTTGCGGCACTGGAAGCACTGGTACTTTTGGGCGACACATTCGCGGTTGAAGCCGGTGGTGGAGGTGGCGCGGATGATCCACGGGCACCTGGACAATGTGTTGACGTATTTCGATCATCGGATCACGAACGCCACGAGTGAGGGGCTCAATTCAAAGATCCAAACGATTAAAAAAACGCCTATGGTTTTCGCAACCGGGAGCATCTGAAGACGGCGATTTTCTTTCACTGTGGGGGGCTGGAACTTTACCCACCGCAGGGCTCAAAAAGCGCCTGATTTCCAGGCGGATCTCGTAGATTCGATACGCCTGTTCAGGTAAATCTACCCACAGGAAAGCCGGAAGAACCAAAAAGCCATGACCGCCGCCCGACGCCGATCGATCGCCGCAGGGATACGTGAACACTTCAACGTGTCGCAACGGCGCGCGTCCCGGGCGCTGGGGCTGCCCCGTTCCGGCCTCCGGGACACGCCCGTCGCGCGGGACGAGCACGCGGCGTTGGCCCGGCGTGTCGAGGAACTGGCCGGCACGCACCCGCGGTTCGGCTACCGGCGGATCTGGGCGCTGTTGGTCCGCGAGGGGTGGTCGGTGAACAAGAAGGCGGTGCGGCGGATCTGGCGCCTGTCGGGGCTGACCCAACTTCCGCAGTTGGGCCAAAATTGCACCAATTTTCAGGTGCTTTTTCGTCGTAACTCCTTATTCGTCGGGCCGACCTCGACGCAAACGCCGTTGTAGTGCCAACCTCGTGTCTTGCCTTTCCTCCGAGGTCGTTCATGATGGTCCTTGGAGGACGCGATGTATCTGCGGCACTCGACCGTCACCAAGAACGGCAAGACCCCTACGTACTGGCGGCTCGTGCGCTCGGTGCGCGTCGGAACGAAGGTGCGGCAGGAGACCGTCGCCCAACTCGGCGAACTCGACGCCGAGGGACGCATCGCGGCGCGCCATCTGGCCGACTCGCTCGTCGGTCTGGAGCGTCAACCCGGCCTCTTTGACGAGGACCTCCCGACCGAGCCCGTCACTGTCGTCCCGAGTCGTCTCCGGTTGGAACGCGGTCGGCGGTTCGGCGACGTCTGGCTCGCCTGGAAACTCTGGCAGGCGCTCGGACTCGATACGTGGCTGGAGAAACGTCTGCCCCGAGGCCGCGAAGATGTGCCGTGGAGCCTGATGGCGGCCGTGCTGGTGATCGCGCGACTCTGCGAGCCGTCGAGCGAACTGCACATCGCCGAGGATTGGTTCCGGCGACGGCGCTGGACGACTTGCTTGGGCTGCCCGAGGCCAAGGTCAACGACGACCGACTCGATCGCGCGTTGGACCGGCTCCTGCCGCACACGGACGCGCTCGAAACGCACCTCAAGGAACGCCTCGGAACTCTGTTCAGGCTGGAATATGATCTTTTAATATACGATGTAACGAGTACATACTTTGAGGGCCAGGCGACCGGCAACACGCTGGCCGCGCGGGGCTCTTCGCGCGATCATCGGTCCGACTGTAAACAAGTCTGCATTGGGTTGGTCGTCAGCCGCGAAGGCTTTCCGCTGGGTTCCGAGGTGTTCGCCGGCAATCGGAGAGATAGAACGGGCGATGCGCGAACGGTTCGAGCAACGCATCGAAAAAGGTCTACAAGCAATTGTGCGAAGATGCGAACAGAAACGTTGCGATCTGGGTGTGATTGAGCGTCGGATCGGCCGACTGCTGGGCAAGAACACGCGCGCTGCGCGGCTCTTCTCGGTCCAGGTCGGTCGTAACGAATCGGGGCGCGTTGTGGTGACCTGGTCGCGGAAACCGTCGGCGCTGGAGTCGGCGAAGCGTCGTGAGGGCTGCTATCTCCTGCGAAGCAATGTCTCGGACTGGACGGCCGAGGATCTTTGGAAGGCCTCCATGCAATTGACGGAAGCGGAGGCTGCGTTCCGGATCCAGAAAGACGAGTTGCGCCTGCGACCGGTGTGGCATCAGACGGCGGAGCGAGTCCAGGCCCACATTCTGGTGTGCTTTCTGGCGTACGTGCTCCGCAAGACGCTGGAAGGCTGGTCGCAACGTGCCGGCTTGGGCCGGAGCATACCCACGCTCTTGGAGGAGTTCGCGCGGATCCAGAGCACCGACGTTGTCTTGCCGACCAGCGACGGCCGCACTGTGCGGCTGCGCTGTGTGGTGCGTCCCGACAAGGCGCAGACGATTCTGCTGCACCACTTGGGCCTGGAACTTCCACAACGCCTCCGAATCCCAAAAGGAGTCGCTGATTTGTAGTGCCAACTTCTGAACGCAGTCATTGGAAAATAAGCGGGTTTCGCTTCTTCTTCACTGATAACTGCGGAAGTTGGGCTGAGACT
>CAWDND010000048.1:0-17086 GCA_963803395.1 uncultured Planctomycetaceae bacterium | reverse complement strand
ACCCATTCTTCGGTGATCGGCGGCGATACGTCCCCGGTATTGACTTGATCGCCCAGTGGAGCTTGCCCTTGGCCCGGTTGCCCGTGATCGGGACGCGGACCTGCTCGCCGATGTGGCCGTAGCACGAGTAGAGCGGGGATGTTTCCGTGATGATCGTCTCGTCGAGCATCAGCAGGATGGCGAGTTCCTTCTGATCCAGGCCGCGTTTCAGCCCCCTTTTGACTGCCGCCAAGTCTCGGGGCGGAGGGCCAGCTCATGGCGGGGCCGCTTCCAACGGATGCCCAGGCGGTCGATCGCGCGGCTGACGGTCCTGTCGGAGACCTCGATCGCATGATGATCCCGCAAGTACCGACTCAGCAGTGGGGCGGTCCAGACGGTGGCGTGAGAGCCGAACTTCCTCGGGTCGCCGTCGATCACGGCGGCGACCAGTTCATCGATGGTGCCGCTCGCCGCCCGGGGGCGGCCAAGGCGAGGGGCGTCGAGGAGGCGCCCTCAGGTCCAGCTCGGCTCGTTCCCGGAATCGGCTCAGCCAGTTGTAGACGGTCTGCCGGCTGACCTGCAACAGTTCCGCGACCTCTCCGACATCGGACCCCGCGGCGATCCCGAGCAGCGCCTGGGCTCGACGGCGCTCCTTGGCCGAGGGTGTGTGGGAGACGACGTCTTCCAATTCGCCGCGTTGCCGGTCACTGAGCGCGAGCAGGGCCATCGGTTCACCCCTGGCGAGTCTCGTGAATCGAGGGCCATTGTTGTACATTGTCAAAGAACTTCTGTCAGACCCATAGTATTCCGAGGGCACGATGCGGAGGGGCGGGAAAACAAGGGCAAAACGCCATCGCCCCTCAATAAAGGCTTACCCAACTATGATCAGATGAGCGGAGGAATGCTCGGCTTTCGACGCCGACGCGCGGAAACCCCGCGTTTTTCGCTCATTCCATCAGGCGGGGGGCCTTGGGAGGCCCGCCTTTGTCAAAGAACTTCTGTCACCCTACTTAAGTAGGTCGACAGAAGTTTTTTGACAAAGGCGGCCGTGCCAAGGCGCCCTGCCGGAGGGAATGAGCGAAAAACACGGGTTTTCTGCCTATGTGAGTCGGGAACCCATCAGCCAAACGCTCATTGGAACATAGCTAGTGTTTCCGCTCGCAAAACTTGCAATGAATTCGAGGTGCCTGCTATGCTGCTGGTTAGCCCCTTGGCAGCATGGGAGGTTGCCTCATGCGTGGACGCAGACCAGAGAAACTGACCATTGCTCGGCGGGATCAGGAGGCTCTGCATGCCGCCGCTCACAGCGGTTCCCTGCCTTGGTTTCAGGTACAACGAGCCAAGATCGTTTTGGCTATCGCTGCCGGGGAACGTCAATGTTCTGTCGCCGCCCGGCTTGAATGTGATGAATCCACGGTTTGGCGTGTATGTGAACGGTATCGCCGGAATGGCCTGGCGAGCTTGCTCACCGACGGTCGGCAAGGCACGTCGGGCCGTCCGCAACAGATTTCCCCTGTGCAACGGGCACAAATCGTTGAACTCGCCTGTTTGGAACCGATTGCCAAGGGACTGCATATCACGCACTGGTCCAGCGAGGATCTGGCCAACCAAGCGGTGGAAGACAAGATAATCTCTGCCATCAGCCCGGCAACCGTTCGCCGCATTTTGCATGACGTCGATTTGCAACCCCATCGGACTCGCTATTGGAAGACGACTCGGCTGGACACCAGGTTCAAGCAGAGAGCGGAGCAAGTCCTTTGGTGTTATGCCAATGCGGCTCGGCTTGCGGAACAAGGCATCTGGGTGGTGTGTGTCGATGAGATCCCGACCTTCCAGGTTCTGGAGCGTGTCCCGATCCGCCGAGCGATCCCCGGGTCAATCGAGCAACAGGAGTTCGACTACACCCGGCACGGGACAGTGAACATGTTGGTGTTCCTGGTCGTGCATAGCGGGCTGATGGAGTTGGCATTCCTGGCGCACAATGATGCGGAACACTATCTCCCCGAGTTGGAGTTGTTTCACCGGCAGCACAAGGAGTTACGAGGGGTCTTCCTGATCCAGGATGGAGGGTCAAGCCACATAGCGGCCGGTACACAGCGGTACGTTGCCGGGAGTCAGGGTTGGTGGAGACCTCGATATACGCCCGCTAATGCGTCGTGGCTGAACCAGGCGGAAATCCTAATTCATTCCTTCAAACATTATTACCTGAAGCGTGTGTCTTGGAAGAGCCAGGAAGAGTTCAAGACCCATGTCTTGGCTTCATGGCCAGAATACAACCATCGCTATGCCCACCCTTTTGAGTGGACCTGGACCAATCAGAAGATGCGTCAGTGGTTCGCCAAACATACCCCGAATTCATTGCAAGTTTTGTGAGCAACGACACTAGGCAGCCCTTTATTGAAGGAGAGGCCCTTTTGGGCCTTGTTTTCCAGCCTCTCCGCGGCGCACCGCATAAATACTATCCCTGCGGCCGAGGATGCCGACAGAAGTTCCTTGACAAGGTAACATGGCCCTCGATTCACCAGACTTGCCCGGAGGTGAACCGATGGCCCTGCTTGTGCTCAGTGACCGCATGAACCCGCCGCAAGCCACGCCACTTCAGTGGCGGTGGTGAGGCGGGTTTCTCGTCTTCGGGTTTCAACCCGTTCCGCATTGCCTTTTGCGATGCAAAGGCGTAGAATGGAGCATGTAAGGATCAGAAAGTTTCCACGGCGTACCGACTCTCCGAGACGGCATTGAGACTCTTGCTCAAGCTGGCCGAACGGGGCGGGACCACGCGAACGGCTGTCCTGGAAGCCCTGATCCGCAAGGCCGCGAAAGAACAGAAGATCCGAGACTAACATGTTCAAGGCGTTCGTCTTCCGTCTCTATCCCAGCGCGAGCCAACGGCGTCGATTGGAGGCCGTGCGGGAGACGTGCCGCCACTTCTACAACGACCTCCTGCGCCAGCGGAAGGACGCCTACACACTCCAGGGCGTTTCGATCACCAAGACCGAGCAACTCCGCCTGGTCAAGGTCGAGAAGGACACCAGCCCCTCCGCGGACGACGTCCACAGCCACATCCTTCAGGACGTGGTGGCCACGCTGGACAAGGCGTTCCAGGCGTTCTTCCGCCGCGTCAAGGCTGGCGAAAAGCCGGGCTCTCCGCGATCCAAGCCCCGCAAGCGATTCTCGGGAGCGATCCATTTCGTTCGGCTCACGCGGCGCTCCCTGTTGTAGTCGTAAGTGCCTGTCTTTCAAGATGGTTCCAGCGTCCCGCTTTGTAGTACGAACGTCACAGCAGAACGGCCTCCGCACTCGTCTTGTGCCAGGAGATGCTCGGACCCTTCAACCGCAGGTTCACGACCCGGCGAACGCAGGTTCACGACCCGGCGAATCGCACTTTCGATCGCACCACTGCCGATCGGCAACTTCAACGCTGCCATCCGTGCGTAGTCCATCCGACCTTTGCCGCCGTTCCGTTTGAAGTCTTCGCGCTCCCGTTTCAACGCCTTGCCAGGGCGGCAACCACACACGGTATCGATCGCCGCTTGCACCTCCTCGACTCCTCCTTTCAGCAGGCGTCGCCGCTGGCGGCCGATCCACGCCTGACGCTCCGCCGCCGTCCAGCGGCGCTGCAAGGCCGCGATCTTGCCCAGATGCTCCACCGCATAAGAGAAGTCCACTAACTCGTTGACCTGGTCCGGTTTGACCCCCAACCGCTGCAGCAGCGCCCCAACCCGATTCCAGATCCAACGGGCTCCATCGGCGACAAACAGGATCTTGTCCGCTGTGGCAATCTTTAATTCACGTAAATAAAACTCAATCAATTTGAAGATCGCGTCCGGACCACCCAGAGTTCCATCGATGACTGCGAGGAACTCTCGATCCATCTGCCCCTTCTCATCCACCACGGAGATGATCAGCAACTTCGGCTCACGCCAGTCCGTGCGGTAGCGGTTGCGTCCCTGGGCGGTCTTGGGACCGCGCTTGGTCGTGCGGATCCGAATCCGGCCGCCATCGGTGGAGACGACCACGCGACGGCCCGCGACGGTCTCTCCCCAATTCAAGCTCCCCACACGCTGGGCGGCTCGGGCCCGCGCGGCGAACCGATAGGCGATCATCCGAAGGGTCTTGAAGTCCAGCGGTTGCCCACGGTCGGATAGCACCTGCTCGACCTCTTCCAACGAACCGAGCATCGCCACCAGTTTGCTGATCTCCGAGGCGACGGCCGCCGTGCAACGGTCCTGCACGCCCCAGAGCAGGAGCATCGGATACATCCCCTTGCCCGCCTTGCGGCGGTCACAGTTGCGGCTGAAGGAGGTCGCCCGGATGATGACCTGGCCGCACGCCGTCCGGAGCGTGAATTCGCGTCGGCCTTGATCCTTGATCGTGTGGCCCGCCCCTTGAGCCAAGGAGCGGGCCTGGCGGCGGTTCTCCGGATCGTCGAGGGCAGCTTGCGTCGCCTCGGCCATCAGGAGGGCCGACAGTCGGTTGGTCAGTGTCGCGATCGCCCGCTCCATGGACCGGAAATCTTCGGCGGTGCGGATCACGCGCCCCTCGCGGCGTTTGGCCTCGAGCTCCCGCTGGACATCCTGGATCTCGGCTCGGATTTCCGTGAGGCGATCCCGCGGTTGTTGTGAGGTCTGCGCTGGCCTTCGCCGTTCGCTGGGTTTCCGCTTGGGCATGGTCGTTCCCCTTGCAACGGGTGGATCGGGAAACGACGATTATCAGCAAGCGGAACGGAGAGGTGAAGCCTCGCCAAGACACCGATTCTTTCGGATCGCTCCCGCGATTCTCTGGCTTCGGCTTCAAGGAATACGGCAACGGCTTCAAGAGCGACGGCCGACGGCTCACACTCTCGGGCATTGGGCGGATCGCCGTCTGCTGGCACCGGGCGATCGAGGGCGCGATCAGAGACGGCGCGGATCTCCTGCCGGGCCGGAAAGTGGTTCGGCGCAGTTCGCCTGCGTGGTCGAGCAGCCGGAGCCGCTCCCCAGGACCGGCAAAGCGATCGGTGTCGATGTCGGCCTGCTCAGGCTGGCGACCCTGAGCAACGGCGGGAAGGTCGAGAACCCCCGTTGGTATCGCAAGATCCTCCGAGAGCTGCGGGTCCTGCAACGCAAGATCGCCCGGGCCCTGCTCGGCGGGAAGAACCGCCGCAAGCTGGTCCGCCGCCTGCAACGCCTGCTGGCCAAGGTCGCGAACACCCGCCGAGACTTCCTCAATAAGTTTGCCGATGAGTTGATCAAGCGGTTCGATCGGATCGTGCTCGAAGACCTCCGCGTCGCCGCGATGGCACGCGGTCGCTTCGCCCTGAGCATCCTGGATGCGGGCTGGTCCTCCCTCGTCTCCCGTCTCACGCACAAGGCTGAAAGCGCCGGTCGTGAAGTGGTCCTGGGAGACCCCGCCTCCACGTCCAAGACCTGCTCGGGGTGTGGTGTGCTCTTCGAGCATCTCAGCCTCTCAGATCGCTGGGTCTCGTGCGTTTGCGGTACGTCCCTCGATCGGGACCACAACGCCGCGATCAACATCCTTCAAAGGGGTCGGGGCAGGCCCCTGGGCACCAAACTCTCCGCTGGGAGGGTTTGCTCAGAAGCCACGCCACTTTAGGGGCGGTGGAGTGCTCACCGGCAACGCGGCGAATTGGAAGACATCGTCTCCCACACACCCTGGGCCAAGGAACGCTGCCGTGCCCAGGCGCTGCTCGGGATCGCCGACGGATCCGATGTCGCCCTGGTCGCCGAACTATTCCAGGTCAGCCGGCAGACGGTTTACAACTGGCTGCGCCGATTCCAGGAACGAGCCGAGCTGGATCTCAGGGCGCGGCTCCTCGACGCTCCTCGGATGGGCCGCCCCAGGACAGCGAGTGGGACCATTGACGAACGAATCGCCGCAGTGATCGATGACGACCCGAGGAAGCTCGGTTATCACGCGACGGTCTGGACGGCCCCACTCCTGTGTCAGTATTTGCGGGATCACCATGCGATCAAGGTCTCCGACAGGACGGTCAGCCGCGCAATCGACCGCCTGCGCATGCGTTGGAAGCGGCCCCGTCATGAGTTGGCGCTGCGGCCCGAGATGTGGCGGCAGTCAAAAGGGGGCTGAAACGCGGCCTGGATCAGAAGGGCCGCGCCATCCTGCTGATGCTCGACGAGACGATCATCACGGAGACTCCCCCGCTGTATAACGCCTATGGCCACATCGGAGAGCAGGTCCGTGTGCCGATCACAGGCAATCGCGCCAAGAGGATCCTGCATGGGGCGATCAACATCAAGAGCGGCGACGTGGAACTGCTGATCACCGAAGAATGGGTCAACGAGACTCATCAGGCGTTTCTCGCCATGATCCGGTCTCACTGGCGGGGCTGGAACCCGGTGCTCTTCGAGGACCGAGCGTCGCAGCACAAGTCGCCGAGCAGTCTGGCGCTGGCGGAGGAGTTGGGGATCGAAGTCCGGTTACTGCCCCGGGCCACCCCGGAGTTGAACGCGATGGATCACCTGTGGCGGCACGCCAAGAGACAGGCGGTTGGGGACCGACCGACCGTCACCGTGACCGACTCCGCTCTGGCCGTTTGCCGGTACATCATCGACCTGAGTCCTCGGGAACGGCTCCGACAGGCCGGTGTCCTGTCGGGCAACTTCTGGCTCACGGATTAACGAAGTCGGCGACCAGGACTGCCCGGCCTCAGGGATAGTATTTTCGAGGCACGTTGCGGCGAGGCGGGAAAACAAGGGGAAAACGACGGTCCCTCTCAATAAAGGCTTTCCTAACTATGATCCAATGAGCGTTTGGCTGATGGGTTCCCGACTCACATAGGCAGAAAACCCGTGTTTTTCGCTCATTCCCTCCGGCAGGGCGCCTTGGCACGGCCGCCTTTGTCAAAAAACTTCTGTCGACCTACTTAGTTCCGCCGCCGGCTCTCTCGGCCGATTTTCAAAATCGCCGGTCCTCGCGAGGACCCTGGCGACCTGGGTTTGGTTCCACGGCCTGCCGCGCCGGGTGGTGTGCCCGTCGGCGTTGAGCCTCGCGGCGATCGTTCGGAGAGACAGCCCCTCGGCCCGCAACTCGGCCACGATCGGGGCCAGATCCGGCGTACGCGGCGTCGGCCAGCGCCTGCGCGGCCTTACCCGCTCGCCTGGCACGTCTCTGGCAGGCTCAGTAGATGTGAGCCGTGGAGATGGATCGCCGTCAACCGCCGATCACGGAATAGATCGTCGGCCGGCTCAGCCCGACGGCGCGGGCGATGACGGCGATCTTCTTGCTCTCGGCCTTCAGCCGGCGAGTAGCCGTTCACCAGTGTAGTTGCGGATACCCGCCCCTCTCACAGGAGGAACAGCATTGTGCGAAATCGCGACAACGGCTACTTTGGCGGCTCATCACAGTCATTCCGTTGACTGCAAGGCTGAACGGGTTCGGCCGGGAAGGTGCGGCAATGACACCCCGATTGTTCCGTTCGCGAGCTGGCGTCGGTCGAAGACCGTCACCCGAAACGGTCGCTGTACGTCTCCTCAAAGGCGGGGACCCAGTCGTTTGACTGCTCGAACGTCTGGTGTTCGATGCTGCGCATTGAAAACCAACCGGGGATGTCCCAACTTCCTCTCGAGGCTGCGATGCTCTTGACGATCCGAAAAGTCATGTCAGGGTGGGTCAGCATCTCTTGGCTGTCTCCGCCCAGCGAGGCCGAGACCGTGCACTGCGAGGACTGACATTACTTTCCTGAGACGCTATAAGCACAAGCCTCAGTACAGCACTTCCTATTACACCGGTGAACGGCTACGCCGGCGAATCGTCACCTCCTGCTCGGGGCTGACCTTGATCCGCTTGCCGGTCCCCGCGGGGCGGCCGAACTTGACCCCGCGCTCGCGGGCGACGGCCTGGCCAGCGACGATCCGCTCGGCCCGGACTTCGGTCTCATACCCGATCTTTTGCAGTCGCAAGAGTTCGTATAGACCCAGCCCTTTGAAGGTGGTCGTATGCGTCTGTTAAGCTGTCGCCAGGCACGGAGTTAACGTTTCTTCAGGGAGGCGACGGCTATGATCCTCAGTGACGTCTTCGAGCGGTTTGCCCAAGATTCTCCGTTGTCTGTCATGGCACGAGGCGTCATGGAGAATGCTCTCAGCCCAACGATTGTGGACCAACTGTTCGAAGATGTCGCCGAACGACAGTACACCAAAAAGCTCCTCTTCTCCTCGATCGTGGACCTGATGAGCCTGGTCGTCTGCCGGATCCAGCCCGCCATCCACGCCGCCTCTCAGGCCCAGGCCGAGACCATCGATGCCTCGATCAAGGCCGTCTACGACAAACTCGACCGCACCGAACCGGCGCTCTCTGCGGCGCTGGTCCACGCCACGGCCCAACGCTTGGGGCCGGTCATCGACGCGAGGAACGGCGCCCGAGCCCCCTTGCTGCCGGGCGACCGCGTCCGGATCCTCGACGGCAACCATCTCGCCGGCACCGAGCACCGGATCAAGGAACTGCGGACCCTCGGCGCCGGAGCCTTGCCCGGGCACGCCTTGGTCCTGCTCGACCCCCGGCTGATGCTGGTCACCTACGTGGTCCTCTGCGAAGACGGCCATGCCCAAGAGCGCTCGCTGCGGGACCAGGTCTTGGAACTCGTTCGCGCCCGCGATCTCTTGATCGATGACCGCAACTTCTGCACGACCAACTTCCTCTTCGGGATCGCCCCTCGCGACGCGTTCTTCGTCGTCCGGCCGCACGCCGCGACGCTGCCCTGGGAGTTCGCGGGGAAGCGGCGGGCGTGCGGCCGGACCGACACGGGCCGGGTGTTCGAGCAGACGATCCGGGCCACCCACGACGCGGGCGAGATCCTCCTCCTGCGGCGGATCACCTTGGTTCTGGACCAGCCGACGCGCGACAAGGAGACCGAGATCCACCTGCTGACCAACGTGCCGGCCAAGGATGCGCGGGCCAAGGTGATCGCCGAGCTGTACCGCAAGCGGTGGCAGATCGAGATCTCCCACCGCCAATACCCCTCAAGGAGGCCCTTGTCACGGGTCGCCTGAGCCGGTTAGGGTGGCGGCGGCGGCGCTGCTGAACTTGGCTCGGTGGTGCCGACAACGCTTGCAACCGCCTTCCTCGGAGGACCTGTCATGTCCCGTCGCCCGTCCCGCTCCGGGCCCCCCCGTCCCGACTGATTCCGCTCACGGCCAGGGCCGGAGCCGGGCCCACACCCTGGGTCCTGCTCCCCGAGACGCAACGGCATCGACTCCGGCAACTCCTCGCCCAGTTGATGGCCCGGACCCTGCTGACCGCCGCGACGAGGGAGGTCAGCAATGAATGATCCCCAGTATGTTCATGATCCTGAAGCCCGCTCCACTAAGATCCGGCCCTGGCACCTCCAGCGGCGGGCCGTCGTCTCTGTCCGCCAGTCCAGCCCTCAGCAGGTCGCCGAGCACCGCGAATCGACCGCCCGCCAGTACGCGCTAACCGAGCGGGCCTTCACGCTGGGCTGGAGCCGAGCCCAGATCGAGGTGATTGACGAGGACCAGGGCAAGAGCGGTCAGACGGCCGAGGGCCGACCGGGCTTCCAGCGGTTGCTGGCCGAGGTCGCGTTGGACCGCGTCGGGTTGATCCTGGGCCTGGAGATGAGCCGCCTGGCCCGGTGTTGCTCCGACTGGCATCACCTGCTGGATCTCTGCACCGCTATCATACGCTGCTGGCTGACCCCGACGGCCTGTACGATCCGACCGACCACAATGATCGCCTCTTGCTGGGGCTCAGCGGCATGATGAGTGAAGCAGAACTTCATATCCTCAAGGAGCGAATGTATCGGGGCAAACTCAACAAGGCCCAACGTGGGGAATTGTTCAACCACCCGCCGATCGGCTACATCAAGCTGTCGAGTGGGCCGTTCGCCATCGACCCTGACGAGCAAGTGCAATCGGTGGTCCGCTTGCTCTTCGACGAGTTCGAGCGGCAGGGGAGCCTGCACGGCCTGCTGCGTTACCTGGTGCATCACGGGATGCGCTTGCCGGTGCGACCTCACTGCGGTCCCAACCGGGGCCAGTTGGAGTGGCGGCGACCCAATCGCGAGACGTTGCAGAACCTGCTGCACCATCCGATCTACGCCGGGGCCTATCGGCATGGGCACCGCCCCGTCGATCCGCGACGCCAGGTGCCCGGACGCCCCTCCACCGGCCGGCAGATCCGGCGTCCTGAGGACTGCCATGTGCTCATCCGAGATCATCTGCCGGCCTACATCAGTTGGGAGCGGTTCTGTGCCAATCAGGCCGTCCTGGAGGCCAATCAGACCCGCGGTGAGTCTCCGGGAGCACCCCGGCTCGGGCCGTCGCTGCTGGCCGGATTGCTGATCTGCGGCCGCTGCGGTCGCCGGATGCGGGTGGGCTATTGCGGGTCGTCGAGCACGCTCCGCTACGACTGCTCCCGCGGGGTCGCCGACTACGCCGAACCGCTGTGCCAGAGCCTCAGCGGCGGGGTGCTCGATGAGTTCGTGGCGGGCCAGTTGCTGGCCGCCGTGGAACCGGCCGCGCTGGAAGCGAGCCTGGCCGCGATCGAGGACGTGCAGCGGGAGCGGCAGCGGCTGGAAGGACTGTGGCAGCAGCGGTTGGAGCGGGCGCGCTGAGGCGGATCGGGCGGCGCGGCAGTACCACGCCGTGGAGCCGGAGAACCGCCTGGTGGCCCGCGAACTGGAGCGTCGCTGGGAGCAGGCGTTGCAAGATCAGCATCGCCTCGAACAGGAACAGGAGGATTTTCTCAATCAACAGCCCGGTCGCCTGACCGCCCGGCAGCGTGAGGACCTGCTGGCGTTGTCCCGGGACCTGCCGGCGGTCTGGCAAGCCCCGACGACGACTCCGGCCGATCGCCAGCGGGTCGCCCGCTTGCTGCTGGAGCGGGTGGTGGTCACGGTTGTGGGGACGAGCGAGCAAGTCGCGGTGCGTCTGGAGTGGGCCGGCGGCCATGCTCAGGATCACCTGATCATCCGGCCGGTCAGCCGATATGCCCAGCGCAGCGACTACCCGAAGCTGGTGGCGAGACTGCGGGAGTTGCATGAGCAAAAGTTCTCGGCAGCCGAGATCGCCGACCGGCTTAACCACGAGGGTTTCCAGCCGCCGAAGCGGACCCAGCAATTTCAGCGTGAGATGGTCTGTCGGCTCCTGGTCAAGCTGGGCCTGGGCCGTCCCCGAGTGCCTCCGGAAGACGAGCATGCCGTTTTGGGCGTCGACGAATGGCGGCTTTCGGACCTGTCTGATCATCTGGGCATCCCCCGCGAGACGCTGCATCGCTGGCGTCGGGTGGGCTGGATCCACGGCCGCAAGCTCGACGAGGCGCGTGGCCGATGGGTGCTCTGGGCCGACGCGGAGGAGTTGGAGCGACTTCGTCGCTTGAGGAACTGTCCCAAGACCTGGGACAATCAACCGCTGCTGAAGGAGTTGACGATCCCCAAGGAACGGGGGCAATGACCATCAAATCGAGTTCCGCGGTCTCTGGCCGTCGCTGCGGAGCGGCGGC
Organism: uncultured Planctomycetaceae bacterium; assembly: GCA_963803395.1. Taxonomy (GTDB): domain Bacteria; phylum Planctomycetota; class Planctomycetia; order Isosphaerales; family Isosphaeraceae; genus JAFANO01. The sequence continues at coordinate 5,635 of CAWDND010000048.1, read as the reverse complement.
CAGACCGCTGATACAGGTTGCATCTTTCGGAGGCATTATGGGTGGCTCTTGGAGATCGCCTTCCAGGAAATGGAGGAGAACCTCAACGGCGAGATCAACACGCTGGGTTATCCCAAGGCGGCGTTGTTCGCGTTCAGCCTGGCGTTGGTGTCGTACAACCTGATGAGTGTGGTCAAGGCAGCGCTGCGTGCGGCCCACGGCGCGGAGATCGTCCAGGAGAAGGTCTCGACGTATTACCTGGCCGACGAAATCACGATGACCCATCGCGGGATGATGATTGCGATCCCAGAGGACGAGTGGACGGTGTTCCACGACTTGACCCCGCGGGAGATGGCCAAAGTGCTGGTGGAGTTGGCCAGCAATGTGCGGCTGTCTCTGTACCCCAAGCAGCCACGAGGCCCGAAGAAACCAAAGCCGGTGAAGCAGAGCGGGGCGAAAATCAAACACGTAGCAACTGCAAGGATCTTGAAAACTCGTCACAAGCGCACAAAATGACACATTCAAAGGGCTGGGTCCGCGGTGGGGACCTGAGCGCGCAGCGTCTGATACGCCCCCCCGAGCGGACCGGAGACGCGCCGCACGGCATCCTGCGTGAGGGCCGATTGGGTCAGGCGGACGCCGGTGTAGAGTTTCAGCACGGCGGGGACCTTGCGGACCGGGACACCGAGCCCGTAATGAGTGGCGTGCGCCGCGGCCCTCACGCGCGGCCCCAAGCGGTGGGCGGTGCCGCCATACGGATCGGGGGCCAGGTCCGGGTGCGACGCCCGCACGGTGGTGTCACAGGTCGGGCAGCGGTAGACCCAGACGCGGTAGGGTTGCACGATCGGCTTGGGCTGCGGAGGGATCTCGGTGATCGCGGCGAAGTCGACACGCTGCTCCTGCAACGGCTCACCGTAGCAGGGGCAGACCGGCTCGGGCAGTCGGACCTCGATCGGGGGCGCGGTCCACTGGTCGGGCGTGGGCAGGGTGCGGAAGGTGAAGCGTCCCTGACCCGGCTTGCGTCCCGGGCGTTTGGGCTGAGCCTTGCGTTGAACCTTGGAGAAGGGAGCGGGAGAAGGGAGCGGCTTGACGCTTCGCGTCGCGCGTGCGCTGCTCGAATTGGGCCTTCAAAGTGGCGATCTCGGTCCGCAAGGACGCGACCTCCGCCAGCAACTGCTCAATGCGTGTTTTCAGAGCAGCGCACTCGGTGAGCACCTGAGCGACGAACGCCAGAAGTGCCTGTTTGCCCAGGTGTGCGATCTCGGTGAGCGTAGGCATGAAACGGATTTGTAGCCCCGCGAATCGCGTTTTGCAAGGGGTGGCCGCTAATCAATTACCGATGGTAATTCATCCGACCAGCCCTGATGTTCCGTTGGAAGTAGGCCCGCTCGCGTTTGAGCACCGGCTCACGACGCCGACCACACACCACCGCGATCTCTCGGAGGACCTCCTCGGTCTGTCCCTTCAGCAGCCGGCGACGCTGCCGCTTCACCCACGTCGTGCGTTCCGCGGCGGTCCCACTGCTCTTCCGACCGGCGATCACTCCCAGGTGCTCGACCGCATGGTAAAAATGAGACTTCTCGCTGATCTCCACCTCGATCTCATGCGACCTGTCTTGATCGGTGCCTGTCCTGACCTTGCGTCTTGCCGAGCCCGTCTGTGTTCGGCCGATCGGTCCTCTTCGGCTCCGCCGGGGCCCATCCCTTCCAGATCCGATCCAGGGTCATCACCACGAATCGCACCAGGGTTCGGCGGCGCCGCCACTTGTACCGCACCTTCTCCAGGAACCGGAACATCCGGTTGGTCCGTTCCACATGGTTGTTGGTCCGCACTCGTCGGCTCACCGGGTTCTTCAAGTACGCCATCAGCTTGGGGAACTTCTCCGGGGTCAGTTGCTCCATCGCCTTGACCAACTCCGGCACCGACTGGAACTCCGGATCGCGCACCAACGCCGCTCGGCGGCAACACGCCTGGTGGAAGTCCTTGGGCGTGTCGAACACCCAGTAGATCCGGTCCGCGAACCGCCGGAGCGTCCGCAACTCGGGCAGGTAGTCCAACATCCGCTTCAAGTCGTCGCGCTGGGCCTCGGTCAAGTGCTCCCGCCGCTTCGTGATCAGGTGGCGATGCTTGAACACGAAGTGCGCCTTCTCCTTGACCGTCGGGCCACGATGCTTCGCGGCGGCCTTGGCCTTGGCCCCCTTGCGGCCCCGCCGCTTCTTCCGCCCAGCCTTGCCCCGCCGCTTCATCGCGTTGCGCAGCCGGCGCACGGCGTCGAGGATCAGCTTGTTGATGTCCTTGATCACATGGAAGACGCACCGCTGGTGGTCCGCATCGGGCCACAGCTCCTCCAGCACGCCGGGGTACAGGTTCGAGCCGTCGGTGACCACGACGGTGGGGATCAGGCCCCAGGTCCGGAGGTTCTTGAGGAACCGCCGCATGTGATCCTGGTCATTCTTGTCGACCAAGGCGAAGGCGACCGGCAGGTCGCTGAGGGGATCGGTGGCCAGGAGCAACGTGAAGCGGCCCAGGTGCAGCTCGTCGACGCAGAGCGTGCCGCCGAAGCGCCCAGGACCGTGCCGCCGATGCGCGGCCATGTCGAGCTCCGCGGCGCGGTCGCGGAGCACGTCGGAGACGAACCCCGAGGAGAGGTCGAGGAGGAAATCGCGGCGGATCGACTCCAGGGCGCGTTCGACGTTCAGGGCGTCGTCGAGGATGCGGTCGCGGACCAAGTCGCGGACCTTGTTGTCGTAGGGGGCTTTGGGGAGGACGCCCTCGGGGCTGTTGCGGAAGGTGGTGCAGCAGTCGCAGCCGGCGGCGTACTCGCCGTAGGTGATCTCCAGGAAAGCGACGGCCTTGTAGGCCACGGTCCGCACGATCCGGTTCAAGGTCCGTTTCCGCCGGCCCCGTTTGCCGCACGTCGGGCAGGGGGCCTTCTTGGGGGCGCAGTGGATCGGTATAACGATCGTCGTGGGTGCTTCGGTGCCCATGGTCTGCATCTCCGGTGATGGGGACTCACAACACCCTCATTCGGGATCGTCCCAAAGCGTAAGTTTTGAACTTGACACTTTTTAGGGTCAGGTCGCCGCGCCTGTTGGCATCGGCATCCAGAGCAGATCCCAGAACCGAGAGCTGGGCAGCTTCAGGCCCAAGGGCGCATCCGGACAACGCCCTCGTCGTTGCCCCGCACGAAACTCACGACAATTCCCGTACAGACGCTTCAGCTCCAGCAGCCCTTGCGTCAACGTCCGGTGGCGCGACGGGGGCCTCCGCAGCACGCGGTTCCTGCACTCCACCGCACTGCTGGCCCGGACCGTCTGATGCCACACCCGCGCCACCGCGCGAGACGAGGCCTGCCAGTTCGCGTCCCGCTTCTGGCAGACCACCTGGGGCACCAGAGACGCCACAGGGCCCGCGCCGGCAAGCACCCCCGCAGGGGGGGCGCGCGGCCGCTGCCGACGCAGCCTCCAGAACCGCACCCGTTCCCCACGCCACTGGTCCTCGGGTGCAGCCTCCTGCAACTGACGGTGCTGCCGGTCCAGGAACGTCCACGTCGCTTCCGCCTGGGGAAAGCCACCTCCCTTGATCCCGTCACGTCCCGACCACTGAGGCAGCGCCAACGCACTCTGCGGGCGCGCCCACCAGCGGTCGTTCCCCGGACCCTCGGGACGAAACACCGGCCGCGCCGCGCGGCGCGCTCCCCGCCCGCTTCGGATCGCTCGGACTGCGGGAACGCGGCCTCCGCCTTCGTCCAGGCCGCTCGGGCCGCGACCGCCACGCCTCGGGCAGCCTGGCCCTGCTGCTGCGCCGGCGCGACCCGGCGGATGGCCGCTTCGGCCTGCTCCCAGAGGCGGTCCCCACGGTTCCGCTCAGGCGCAAGACCCGGCGGGCCTCCGGGGTCGTGTGGCACACATCCAGGCCATTCTCCCAAGGGGGCTGCTCGTCCTTCTGCCGCTGCTGTGGCACGGCGGCGATCCCCGCTTGCAGGCCCGTTCCCGCAGCCGCCAGGACGGACGACAGCGCCGTCCAGTCGTGCCACGCCTTCGACCAGGTCGCTTCCGTGCGGTCGTCGGCCTTCTGCCCCAGGAACCAGACCATGCGGGCCGGCTCGACACCCACCAGCATGGGGCGGCGGTGAAAGCAGATCGGCTCTTCGCGGAATCGTGTGGTTAACTTTGGGCTCTTCACCCTCGGCAAACCGCTGTTTTCTTCGGGTCGAACGCCCTTCCCTGACCATCGGAAACTCGTCACGATGAGCGGATGGGTAAACTCAAGCGGCTCTTCGCGGAATCGAGTGGGTGGTTTTCAGAGTTTTGGCAGCATACAGGTAAGTATCTTTAGCCGGAAATACTCCTCGTCACGGTCGCCGTAAGCGCGTTGTTGAAGGACACGGATCTTGTTGTTGATTCCTTCAACGAAGCCCAAAGGCACCTTGTTCTCCACGTGACAATACGTCTCGATGCCGTCCCAGTGCGCTCGACCATCGCGGCGAACTTGCGAAAGGGTCCCAGCCGTTGCCACTTCAAGACGTCTTTCCAGTTGTTGAAGAACCGGCGGGCCCAACCCGGGCGGTTGTAGTCCCAGAGTTGGCCGAACGACTGCTTCAGGAGGGAGGCCTTGTTCAACCGCCGATGGGCTCGGAACAGCAGCTTCAACGCCTGCTTCCCCCCGATGGTGAGGTTCTCCCAACGGGACAGCAGGTTGTACTTCTGCCCCTTAATCCGAAGTTCCGGACCCGTTTTTCGCACAACTTCCCTTGTGATAAAGACTTCACCGCGATTCTGACTCCCAATTGTAGCCAAAGTATTTCCGGGTCATTCTTGACGCGCCCCGGATGCCATCGCGATAGTGTCCCGCATGGCACGCAAACACCGAGCGGTCCATGTCGCCAGAGTCACGAACACCCTCAAGGGGGTAACCTCTACCAGTTCCTACCTCCGACGCACCTGCCGTCAGGACGGCAAGGTCCAGCATGAGACCCTCGGAAACCGCTCCGATCTCCCGGTCCACGTCATCAACCGGATCAGCCGCGCGCTCAAGGGCGAGACCTGCGTCCCCGCGGCTGACGCCTTCCACAGGACGCGCTCGCTCCCCCATGGGCACGTCGAGGCCGTGCTGACGAGGATCCGCACGCTCGCCCTGGAAGACCGCGTCGCCTCCGAGCCGGCGCGGCGGCGCGACCTGGTGAGCGCCAGGATCGCCGAACGTCTCCTCTTCCCCAGCTCCAAGCTGGCCAACACCCGAAACTGGCACGACACCACCTTGGCCGAGGAACTGGACGTCGCCGATGCCACCGAGGATCAACTCGATGTCGCGATGGACTGGCTGCTGGCGCGGCCGGAGGCAATCGAGAAGAAGCGGGCGAAGCGGCAGCGCGGCGACGGGGCCCTGGTCCTCTACGATGTCACCCGCAGCTCCTCCGAGGGGACGACCTGTCCACGGGCCCGCTGCGGCCAGGACCGCGACGGCCCGACCGGCTGCCCGATCATTGCCGCCGGCGCGTGGACCGACGCCGACGGGCGGCCGGTCGCCGTGCAGGTCTACCCCGGCAACACCGGCGATCCCCAGACCGTCCCCGACCAGGTCGAGGCGCTGACGAAGCGGTTCGGGCTGTCGCGCGGGGTCCTGGTCGGCGAGCGTGGCATGCTCACGCAAACTC
>CAWDND010000047.1:0-7313 GCA_963803395.1 uncultured Planctomycetaceae bacterium | reverse complement strand
GCAATTCCCGACCCGGGGTTTTCCCCTTGAAAAGACGCTGTTTTCGATCTCCCATTTCGCGAATCTATCCCGCATAATGCTCTCCTGAACCTCCCATTTTACCACTTGGGTCGAGGGAGTGGCTCACCATGGCTCTGGCTCCCGGTGAAGTGCGCAAGGATCTCTGTGCCGACACCCTCTTCCGAGCGCTCCGCTCCCATTTCGGTTCTCTTCCTGACCCGCGGTCCGGTGAGGTGGAAATCTCCTTGGTCGACGCCTTGATGTCGGCCTTCGCGATGTTCGCGCTCAAAGACCCGTCCTTGCTCGCCTTCGACCACCGCCGCCGCGACCCCAACGACAACTTTCGCTCCATTTATGGGATCAGCCACATCCCCTCCGACTCCCAGATGCGGGCTGTCCTCGATCCGGTCGATCCCGCGGGCCTGCGGCCCCCGTTCCGCGAGATCTTCCGTCGCCTACAACGCTGCAAGGAGCTCAAACGCTTCGTCTTTCTCGACGGCCACTACCTGGTGTCGCTGGACGGCACGACCTATTTCTCCTCCACCAAGATCCATTGTCCCTCCTGTTTGGAGAAGCACCATCGCGGCGGCGGCATCACCTATTCCCATCAATTGCTGGGTGCCACTCTGGTCCATCCCGACCTCAAGGAAGTCATCCCGCTGGCGCCCGAGCCGATCATCCAGCAGGACGGCCAGACCAAGAATGACTGTGAGCGGAATGCCACGCGCCGCTGGCTGAAACTCTTTCGCCAAGAGCATCCCCATCTGCCCGTGATCGTCGTCGAAGACGGCCTCAGTTTCCAATGCTCCTCACCTGCGTGACCTCCGCGAGGCCGATGCCCACTACATCATTGGAGTCAAGCCCGGCGACCATACCTTTCTGTTCGCGCACTTGCAGTCCCTTGACGAGGCCGGCCAGATGCAGACCCTCACCTTGGTCGATCCGGCGACCAAGGTGCTGCATCATTTTCGCTTCTGCCAGGCGCACCGCTCAACGAGTCGAACCCTGACGAATTGGTGAACGTTCTGCTCTACTGGGAAATCCAGCCTGACCAAAAAGCCAAAGCCAAAGTCCAGCATTTCAGTTGGATCAGGGTGCGATCCCAATAAGCGGTTATGCCGCAGTACGCTTAGTTTGCTTCTTCGCTGATGGTTGCGTCCATTCGTCGTCCTCGTCTTGGAGCGCTTTCAACTCGGCCAAGCATTCGGGCGGCATCCAGCGCCACTCCGTTCGCCGGTCCTTCGCCATGGCCCCCCGCGTGGGCTCCAGGATCTCTTCCCACCGGCCCGATACGACGGCCGCTCTCAGTTGGAACACCGCCTCTGCGTTGTCCTCCGTCCAGGAAATGCCGTTGCCCTTGAGCCGAAGATTGATCACCCGCCGGATCGTGCTCTCGATCGCGCCGCTGCCCCTCGGCACACCGCGGCGTCGGAGGCAGTCATCCCGCAGTCGCCCCGCATCCGAATGCTTGGTCAAATAGCGGCTCTCGCGCCACCTCGGTGAATCCTCGGGCTGGTTCCCCGCCAACCCCTTCAATTCGGCGATCCCGTCCGCGCTTCTGCCCTCCTTCAGGAGCCCGCGAAGCCGCGGGTAAAGCCCCTTGCGCTGGCCCTCGGTCCGTGGCAAAGCCGCCAACCCCACACTCAGATGATGCACGGCATGACACCAATCGAGCACCTCAACAACCCGCTTCGGATCCAACTTGGCCTGGGCGATGACCCCATCCAACCGCTTCCAGATCCACGGGGCGCCGTCGGCGACGAACGTCACCAATCGAGCCCCAGCGGCACCCATGCGGTGCAGATGAAACGCCACCAGTTCGATCAACGCATCGGGCCCCTGGAGCGTCCCGTCCATGACGGGCTGGCTCCCCCGAACCATGCGCCCCTTCTTGTCCCCCTCGAACAGGATGGCCACCTTGGGCTCGCGCCACTCGATCCGGAACTTCGTCCGTTTCCGCTTGCCGCCGACGCGAATCGTCTCCACCACGGTTCGCACGCGGAGGCGACCGCCGTCGCTCCCGACCGCGATGCTCTTGCCCGTGAACTCGCGGCCGGCCGGGAGTTCCCCACGACGGAACCGCATGAGGTCGCGCGTGCGGGTCGCCCGCATCTGGGCTCCCAACTCACCAGCGAGGCGCCGGATCGCTTTCTCGTCGAGATCCAGGCCCTGCCGCGCCCACGCCGCGCGACTGTGCGAGGGGCAGCAGACCGACCAGGCGACCCACCTGGGATTGCGCAGTGGGGCTGCAACCCTCACGGATTCGATAGGCCGCCAGTTCGGGGTAGAGACCGCTTCCCTCCGGGCCTCGTCCCCTGCCGGTGCGCCCCCGAGGAGAGCAGTCGAGGGTCATCACCGGGACCGCCAGGCCACCCAGAAGCCGGACCACTAGGGGGCGTCTTTTTTTTCCACGGGGCGGAGCGGCACCTCCGCTGCGCCGCTCACTTTGTCGATGTGCGGGACCGTCTCGGGCTGCTCCCTGGCCTTGGCCAGCAGCCCGGCGACGTCGAGGTCGGCCTGCCGTCGGGCTTGCTCGTGAACTTCGCGTTCCACTGCGGCGAAGCTGGCCGGGTCGGTGGTCAGGCGTTCGAGCCACTCGTGTTCGCGTTCGGCCAGCAATCCTCCGGTTTGGTCGGCCACGGCGGCGGGTGAGGATGCCGGCGGGCCGTTGGGACGGGGACGCGTTGCGCTCCTCTTCGGCTTGTTCCGGCCCATCTGCTCTTCGGACTCCAGAAGTACCTCCAGGACAGGCTCCTTCGCTGATGCTTATCATCGTGGCTCGGCCGCTGCCTGATGAAATACCTTAACCTCCAACCTTTTCCTCGTCACCGCTTTTTGGGATCGCACCCGTTGGATCACGGACCTGGCTCTCAATGCCGACACCGTCTGGGACATGATGCGGGGCGGACGCGCCCGCTGGAAGATCGAGAACGAGACCTTTAACACCTTGAAAAACCAGGGATATCACCTGGAACACAACTATGGACATGGCGAGGAGAACCTGTCGGTTGTGCTGGCCCTGCTGATGATGTTGGCCTTCTTGGTGGATCAAGTTCAACAACTGTGTTGTCCCTTGTTCCAGGCCGCCTGGAGCAAGATGAAAACCAAGTGCCACCTCTGGGAAGAGATCCGCCATCATTTTCGCACTCTGCTGTTTGATACGATGGCAGAATTGTTGATGGCTCTGATCCGTGGCATCGCACCGCAGAAGCCGGTGTTTGAGAATTCGTCGTAGGCCGACGGCGCCACGAGAGGACGAACGTGTGTCGTTCTTAAAGGCGCTGAACCAGCGTCGCGTTCGCGGTGCGCGGCCAACACCCCAAGGCAGTCGCCGAGCGCCGATTGGGGGCTCGTTTGTGCTCTGGCAAGCCCCCGCTCATCTCCCTCTCGGCCTGCGGAGGGTGACGAATCATGGAATCACTGTCAAAATGGGGAGACCAGGATGAGACGCACTCAAGTGGCCGGGAATTGCTGACGCAAACTCAAATTGACGTGCTCAAGAAACACCCGGGCCTGGGCGGGATCGCGGCGTGGCGCAGCGGCGCGATCCGCCGCCTGTTAACCGACGGCCACCTGATCCGCAAGGATCTGGAGGCCGAACGCCTGGCGGAGATCACCACCCCGGAATTCCCCGGCGAGCGGCTGGTGGCCTGCTCCAACCCCCAATTGGCCGAGCAGCGCCGGCCCAAGCGCCGGAGCTGCTGGCGGCCACGGAGGCCGAGCTGGGGACGCTGGCCGCCCGCGTGGCGCGGCCGGCGGGTCCGCCCGAGACGGCGGCCGCGAGCGGCGTGAGGGCGGGCAAAATCATCAATCATTACAAGATAGCCAAACATTTTATCATGACGATCCGTGACGGACATCTGGGCTGGGCCCGCAAGGAAGACACAATCAAAAATGAAGAGCTTCTGGATGGCATCTCTGTGATCCGGACCCGCGAGCCGGCCGCGCGAGTGTCGGCCGCCGACGGGGTGCGGTTGTCCAAGCGACTGGCCTTGGTCGAGCAGGCGTTCCGGTGTCTCAAGGGGATCGACCTCTTGGTGCGCCCGAGCCCCCACCGCCCGGCCGACCGCGTGCGAGCGCACCTCCTGCTCTGCCTGCTGGCCTATTACGTGCAGTGGCCTCTGCGCCCGGCGTGGGAGCCGCTGCTGTTTGAGGACGAGGAGTTGGCCGTGGACCGGCAGCGGCGCGACCCGGTGGCCCCGGCGCGCCTCGGAGTCGGCGCGGCTCCAGAAGAAGACACACCTGACGTCGGGCGGTCTGCCGGTCCAGAGCTTTCGGACGTTGCGGGCTCCTCTGGGGACGCGCTGCCGGAACACGTGTGGGGTGACCGTCGATCCCAACCAGACGACGTGCCACCAGGTGAGGGAGGCCGATGCGTTGCAGGTAGAGGCGCTGCGGTGGATCACGGTGGAGACAGAAACGGGCACCGAGAATCTCCGTAAGTCGTTCGACATTATAGATATTCTCCATCATCCCCCCTGGAACTTCGGATTAAGGGGCAGAAGTACAACCTGCTGTCCCGTTGGGAGAACCTCACCATCGGGGGGAAGCAGGCGTTGAAGCTGCTGTTCCGAGCCCATCGGCGGTTGAACAAGGCCTCCCTCCTGAAGCAGTCGTTCGGCCAACTCTGGGACTACAACCGCCCGGGTTGGGCCCGCCGGTTCTTCAACAACTGGAAAGACGCCTTGAAGTGGCAACGGCTGGGACCCTTTCGCAAGTTCGCCGCGATGGTCGAGGCGCACTGGGACGGCATCGAGACGTATTGTCACGTGGAGAACAAGGTGCCTTTGGGCTTCGTTGAAGGAATCAACAACAAGATCCGTGTCCTTCAACAACGCGCTTACGGCGACCGTGACGAGGAGTATTTCCGGCTAAAGATACTTACCTGTATGCTGCCAAAACTCTGAAAACCACCCACTCGATTCCGCGAAGAGCCAGCAGATCTCCTCGAGGCCGCCGACCAGGACCCACGCCTGGCACCGCGCATCGAGGAGCTTCAGGACGCGCCCCGCCGCGCTGGCGGCCGCCTGGATCCCGCACTGGATCGTGGAGCGACCGGGGCGTGCCGGCACGCCCAGGATCCGCGTCCGCAGGTCGAGGATCGGATGGAGGCTCAGGCCCATGGCCGTGGCCGTGACGGTGAACTCGTGTGGCTTGTCCGGGGGAACGCGACGGTCTGAGCCAGCCAGTCCCAGAGGCGCGCATTCTCCGGACGGAGGTCGGAATTCTCCTGGATCAGTTCGGCACGTGTCGGCCCGCCGGCGTGCTCGGCCTCGACGGCCGCCCGGACCTTCTGGGCAGGGTCGGAGATGGTCTGTCGGCTGCAGTCGGCAGCGTCGGCCTGAGGAGTGACGTCGCCGTAGAGACCGGTCCAGCAGGCTGCGGCATTGGCGATCCAGGTCGCGATCGAGATCTTGAGCATGGGTGGGCCTCTTGAGTGTGGATCCTGTGAACAATCCCACTTTTGAGGTCCATCCCCGCACGATCAAGATGTTTCGACCTGGTGTTCCAAAGTGTCAACTTGAAATGGGTGCAACCCGTTTGGCTGCAACGCCCGTGTGATCGTAAGCCCTTGAACTGATGCGAGAAAGCACCTGTCCCAGAGATCGTGCCCTGCCCGGTGGTGCATTCGATGGGCCATTATTCGCCGTCAGGCGCTGAAATGTGAGGCTCAGGGGACTTATCCTGGCCGCTGAACATGTCCCAAACGGGAACGGTCAGGAGTCGGTCCCCATGAGCGATCCTCAGAGTAATCCCCCCGTCGCGGGCTGTCCACCGACGGTCGAGGATCTGCAATGCCAGATCCACGAGCGGCTCGACGCGATCATCGCGTACTGCTTGAATGACCATGGGCCCGCCTCTTTCCTCGACTTCGAGACGGCCCTGCTGGGGCTCCTGCGGTCGCTGGGATGCTTGCTGATCCAGCTCTTCCTCCGGGCACGCCATGATCGGCTCGACCCCGCCGCCTGGAAGGCCCGCGGCTATCGCGTGGCGGACCCCGCCGCCGAACGGACCCTCAAGACCTGTTGCGGGCCGGTCACCTCTGTCCGGGCGTTCCTCGTGCCGCGGCAGGGCGGTGGGCCCGGCGTGCATCCCCTGGACGTGGCCCTGGGCCTGACGCGCGACGCCTTCAGCCCCCTGGTGATCGGCTGGTTCTGCCGCTTGGCCACCCGGATGAGCTTCCGGGTCGCCAGCGAGCTCGGAGGGATGTTCCTGGGGGCGGCGCCGCCGGGTTCGGCGATCGAGGAGTGGGTCCTGGGACTGGCCCGGCCCGCTTATGTCTACCTGAGCGAAGGTCCCCTGCCCGAGCAAGAGGGGGAGGTCCTGGTCATTGAGATCGACGGCAAGGCGGCTCCCACGGCCACACCGCAGGAACTGGACCGGCGCCGTGGCCCGCGGGCCCATCACCGACCGGGCTGTCGGTGTCAGCGGCATCGGGGACGGGCGAAACGATCGCGTCGGGGTCGGAAGAAGCGACGGAAGAAGGGGGACAAGAGCAAGAACGGTCGGAGCGTCACCTTGGTGGTGATGTATACGCTGCGGCGAGGTGAGGAGGGTCGGCTGCACGGCCCGCTCAACAAGAAGGTGTTCGGGACCTTCGGCTCGCGGCGCTCGGCGCTGGAGTGGGCGCGGGCGCAGGCGACGCGCCGCGGCTTCCCCCCCGGGACCGCCAAGACGGTGCAGGTCGTGGTCGATGGCGAGACGTGCCTGGAGCAACGTCTCCGGCGGCTGTTCCGCGGCGCGATCCTGACGCTGGACATCCGGCATGCGCAGGAGAAGCTCTGGGAGGTGGGTCGGCTCTTCCACCGCGAGGGGAGCGCCGAGTTGACGTGCTGGGTCGAGGAGTTGGAAGAGCTACTCTACAAAGGGCATGTGCGGGCGTTACTGCGACGGTTGGAACAGGAGCTGAGGAGGATCAGCCCGCGCGGCCCCGGGACGAAGGAGAAACGAGCGGTCCTGAAAAAGGTCATCGGCTACCTGGAGGCCCGTGTGAAGCTGATGGACTAGGGCCGGTTGCGGAGGGAGGACCTGGTGATCGCCACGGGTGTGGTGGAAGGCGCGGCGCGGTACGTCGTCGGCGAGAGGTTGGATAACAGTGGGATGAGGTGGATCGAGGAGCGGGCCGAGGCGGTGTTACTGCTGAGGTGCATCGAGGTCAACGGTGACTGGGAGGCCTTCATGAGATGGAGCCAGGAGCAGCGCAACCAAGAACTTGAGCTTGGACAGGTGGTTCAGATCCGGAGCAAGAAGCCCATCCAACTCCCTGAGGCAGCATGAGAACCATAGACTTGCAGCCAAACGGTCTGCACCCA
>CAWDND010000046.1:0-126152 GCA_963803395.1 uncultured Planctomycetaceae bacterium | reverse complement strand
ACCAAGTGGTCCAAGTCGAGGTCGGGGACCATGATCCGCGTTCCGAGTTCGGGCTCTCGCGAATCCTCATATTCCGCGCGGGACAGGTCCTGTCGGCACGTACTTCGCGGAGATTGCTTGGGTGACGTGTGCGAGCGTTCCGACCTCTTTGAAGACATGATCGCAGACGAGCCTCGATCTTCTTTCCACGGCGGAACCACAGTGGGTCGCGGGCGAGGCTGCATCCCTCGCGACAGCTTTAAACAATGAGGAGTAAATTGTTGAAAATTAATTTTTTAAAGAAAAATTCGAATTCCTTGACGTTTAAGGAGTGTCATGAGTATTGTATGGAGTCGTGGTACGGAGGCCGGGGACTCGATCCGCCGGCCTCCCCTCCGCGCCAAAGAATTCGGAGAATTTCCTGGCCGGTGAACATGGGCCGTCCAGCACCCGGGCGCCGCCGTCTCTCGTGGCCCGCGCAACTTCGACTCGTTGCCGAGTGAAGCGAGCAACCTCCGGGATCGTCCCGGATGTGACTGTTCTTTCGCAACCAAGGAGAAACGCATGAAGGCCCACATCAAGATCTCGATCGCCGCGACGTGCGGCCTCGCCACCGCCTTGCTGTCAACGCCTCTGTATGCTCAGGTCCCTCCGGGGACCGTCACCCCCGGGCAGGTTCCTCCGGCGAGCGCACGCCAGGGGGTCATGACCGGCATCGTGCCCGGTGCGCAGGCGGGGCAGACTTCCTGGGCCGGACAGGAGGCGCAACTGCTGATCGGCCACGCCGTGTCGATGGCCATCGACGGCACGGCGCTCGAAAGCCAGCGCCGAGCGGCATCAGCAGAAGGGCGTTCGCGAGCCGGAGGCTCGGCGGATGGACCCGCGCGGCAGCTCATGACGTACGCCCAGAATGAGATGCAGGAAAGTCAGCGGTTGCTCGAACACGCCGGGCGCGACCAGGCGGTCTCCCAGCCTTTGCGGAATGCGGCGAGTGGATACATCAATACCCTGTTCGCCCTCAGCGGCGGCGCCGCGCGGGAAGACGGCGATCAACAGGGTGTCGCGAAACTCAGCGACAACGAGAGGGCCGCCCTGTGTTTGATCAATCACTCGGTCTGTGAGGTCCTCACGGCGAGCCAGCTCGTGCAATTGACCCGAATGATGGGATCCACCAGCGCCTCGGGCGAGCAACTTCAACGTCACGCTCAGCAGATGATGTCGGAGGGGCGGGAAACCTTGCAGCGGTTCCTGAGCCAGGCGAACGCCGAGCGTGGGAACCGGGAGGGCGGCCAGGTCGGCCGTCAGGGAGAGGCCTCGGTGATGGCGCTGGCCCAGCGAGGTCGCGAGGTCATCGATGCTCTGCAAATGAGTGGCGGCCAGCCGGCCGGCGCCCTCGGCGCCCCCGCCACCGGCACCATTCGCGGGAACACGATCCCCGGCGCCGGGCGGCGTCATCGGCGAAAACACGATCCCCGCGACTCCCCGCGGTGTCATCCGGGGCGGCACGCCTCTTGAGACGCCGGGTGGTGTGCGCGGCATCCAGCCCGGCGGGACGACGGTCCCCGGGGGCTCAAGCGCCAGCGAGTCGCGGGGCAATACGATCCCTGGCGGCGCCGGGAGCGGTACGAATCGGGGCGGCGTCCCGGGCGAGGGTGGGACGTCCACCACGCCCCGTTGAGTGAGGGCGTGCGCCCGAGGGCGCGTGGCTGATCGGTGTCTCTTCGAACCTCTCTCACTGCGCGAGACTGGTCCGAACGTCGCCGGGCCGACCCGGCGGACAGAGGCCTCGCACCCGAGGGTTCTCGGAAGAAGAACTCAAGTCCCCGCGATACCCTGCCGATCTCTTAGGATACGGCGTCCTGGTGGACACCAAGGCGTATCGGTCGGGGATTCGAATCATTATGAATCGCAACGTGGGGGCCAGCTTCACGCTGAGTGTGTTGGTGGTTGGGTTCTTCACGGTCGTCCTCTACCCGCACGAGGGAACTCCTCCTCCCTGGTCGGCGATGAACGCGGTCGCGAAGACCGAGACGCCGGGACTCGCCCCCCCGGTACCTCCATCCCCCCCCACGCCGGGCGGCCCGCGGATCGACGCTGCAGACGTCACAGGGCCCGAGCCGGCCTCAAAGCCTGAGGAGGCGGCGCGAGGCGGACCCGGCCCCACGGCCTCGATCGGCGCTGGCTCAGGGCATCTGGGCCCAATCCGTGCCGCTCGCACCCCCGGCCGCGAGCCCTCCCTCTGTCCGGAACGCTTCGGCCACGCCACCGAGCCCGGCACCCGCCGCGGCGAGGGCACAGACCATCTCGCGACGGCGGACCCTCTTGCCACGTCGCGCGCATCCGGCGTTCACGCCCGTAGGCGCGGGCGAGTCGCTCACGGATGTCGCGAGTCGGGTCTACGGCTCACCGGAGGCGGCCGAGACGCTCTGGCGGGCCAATCGCGACTCCCTCGAGCACCAGGATTCTCCCCTCCGCGTGGGAATGCTCCTGCGGACGCCTTGAACCCCTCTCGGTCGACGATTTCGGAGGGTGGGCCGAGCGCCGCGAGGCTCGCCGATATTCCACGAAAGGTCCCTCTCTGTCGCGCTCACAAGCCGCTCCGGAAGTAGACGACGTCTCCGTCCTTGACGACGTAATCCTTGCCTTCGAGCCGCTGGAGGTTCTTGGCCTTGACCTCCTTCATGTTGCCGAGCGGGCCAGATCGTCGAAGGCGGTCACCTCGGCGCGGATGAAGCCCTTGGCCAGGTCGGTGTGGATCTTTCCCGCGGCCTCGACCGCGGTACCGCCGCGCTCGAGGTTCCAGCCTCGGACCTCGGGCTCGCCGGCCGTGAAGAACGTGATGATTCCGACCGCGTCGTAGGCCTTGCGAATGATCCGGTCGCGGCCGAATTCGGTGACCCCCAGGTCCGCCATGAACGCGGCTCGCTCGTCGGCTTCGAGCTGCGCGAGCTCGAGTTCGAGCTTGGCGTCGATCGCGAGGGCGTCGGGGACGCAGCGCCAGGAGGCTCGCGGGGATCTCCTGCCCCTGAATCGTGTTGACCACGACGACCTGCGGCTTGTCGGTCAGCAGGCCGAAGGACCGCATCGGTTTCTTCTCCTCCTCGGTGAGGCCGAGCGAGGCGATCGGCTCGCCCGCGTCGAGCGTGGCCTGGACGCGCTTGACCACCTCCAGCTCCTTGAGCTGCTGCCTCGCGGTCGGGTCGAGGTTTCTTGACGCTGGCCTCCAGCCGCTCGGCACGATTGGTGACCACTCCCAGGTCGGCGAAGAGGATCTCGTCGCGGAAGGCGGCCAGGTCGGCCGCGGGGTCGCCTCCGGCGTAGGTCCCGAGGACGATCAACAGGGCGTCCCCCTCGCGGATCAGCGCCAGCCGCTGGGGGTTGTCGCCGTGCGTGCCCGGCATCAGGCCGGGGGTGTCGAGCATCTCGACGGTCGCGGAGGTCACCTTCTTCGGCTTGTGCAGCGCGGCCAGGAAGTCCAGGCGCGGGTCGGCCAGCGTGGCCACCCCCACCTGACCCGAGTGGACCTTCCCCGGATCGGGGGTCGCTCCGGTCAAGAGCTGGAACAAGGTGCTCTTCCCACTCCCCGAAAACCCGACCAGTCCGACTCGCATGGCCCTGCATTCCTCTCCAATGAGAACGGTCAGACGCGGAGGACACGGAGAGCACGGTGGGCCGAGAATGAGGGATTGGAACCTTTCCGATTCGAAAGTAGTCCCCTTCTCTCCGCGCGAACTCTCCTCTCTCTCCGCGCAACTCTCCTCGCTGTTTCTTCACGCTTGCGTGGCACGGAGACTCGCTTCGAGGGCGTCGAGGCGGGTTTCCAGGTGATTCAGGTCGACGGGGGTCAGCTCCAATTGGCCGAACCGGACGCGATAGAAGGCGTCGACAACCAGGCGAGGGACGTCGGCCACCGCCTCGGTGCTCGACCCGCGTCCGGTCAGGAAGATGGTGGCGCGGCGTGCGAACTCGGATTGCGTCTCTGCGGGGGGACGTTCCAGGCCGTATTCGGCCAGCAGTTGAGCCAGGCGGCGGTAGAAGACCACGCCGGCCGACCGGGAGGTCGCGTCCGAGTCGGGGCCGCGGAACCAGCGGAGGAACCGGTGCCAGAGCCAGAGCCCAGCCTTGAACAGCCCGACCAGGAACAGCAACGACGTGAACGAGACGAAGAACCCGGGCAAGCTGATGAGCGATTCGATATTTCGAAAGTGGAGCAGGTCGGCGGCGATCGCACCGAATGCCGCGCCCATCAATTGGAAGCCGCTCCGGGCCTCGTAGATCAGTTGCCGGATCGGCTCGTAGATGAAGCGGTTCTGCCTCTCGGCGTTATAGCCGACGACGAAGAAGATCCAGACATAGCGAATCAGGTCGGTGAGCTGCCGGAAGTTCGCGAGGAACCCGCCCACCCGGTCGACCGACAGGAGGCGTTCCGTGGGGGGGTCGGATCGAGGGTGAGCCAGAGCGGGGCTCGCGCAGGATCCTCGCCGACATAGGCTTCCACCCAGCTATGCGGCGTGCTTCTGGCAGATGCTGCATCATCTGCGCAAGGCCGTTCCAGTCGCCTCCCTTGAACCCGATGACCAGCCGGGCGGGGATGTCGATCGAGCGGAGCAACAGGGTCAGGGCGCTGGCGAAGTATTCGCAGTGCCCCTCTTTGCGATTGACCAGGAAGTCCTCGATCGGGTCGAGATTCCGGTCCACCACGCTCATGTGCAGCGTGTAGGTGAACTGCCCCGAGTCGCGGAGGAATGACTCCAGCGCCCGGGCACGCGCGAGAACGTCCTTGGGCGGGATGTGCTTGACGACCGATCCGGCGATCGCTTGGAATCGGGCCTTGAGCGCCTCGGGGATTGCCCGGAGATTCCGCATGCGATTCGGGCCGGGCGGGACCTCGCCGGGCTGCGACGAACTCGGGTCGGCGGCAGACTCCACGCGATAGTCGAAGACGCCCGAGCGGAGATCCGGACGAAAGACCGTCCCGTCGTCTAACAGGAGAGCGGGCTCGTTCCGCGAGCCGGCCGCGACATTGAGGATCGGACGCAGTCCGAACAGCACGGGGGAGTCGTTCGCTTCGAGCTTGATCTGCTGGCGGATCGTATGCGGAGGAGCGGACCCTCGCCGCGAGATCAGGGGGAAGCTCGTGGATCGGCCCTTCAGGCGGTGCCAGCGCCCCTTCTCGTAGTCCGCCAGGGTGACGCCTCGCCAGAGGGGCTCATCCCCCGGTTTGATCCGCTGATCGATCTCGTCGTAGGCCTCGATGGTCATCACGACGCTCTCATTCTCGAGGATCTCGCCCAGTTGCCCCAGTTGCACCTCCTCGTCGAAGCCCGTCAGGTGCCTCCCGATCGGATCGCTGCTGTGAGTGTGCCCCTGGGCACTCCGCCGCGGCATGACCAGGAAGATGACGCTGCCCAGGGCCAGTGTCATAAACGTGACACGGAACGACGAGAACAGGAAGGCGGCGTTGAGCAGTCCCGGATAGGGCTCGTCAGGGAGTATCGCCGTACGCGATGACCCGCTGCGATACCCCGGGAGCGGAGCGCATCGCGCTGGAGCGAGAACAGCGCGAGGACCCAGAGCGCCAGGACCGCCCAGAAGAATAACATCAACCCCACCCGGTCGCTCTGGCTGATGAACGCCCCGACCAGCACCTGCATCAGCCCGAGCAGGTACAGAAACCAGTCGTCCTCTGGCATCTTAGGCAGGAACATCTTGATGATCTGGAGATAGACGAGCCAGTGCGGCAGCGCGATGATCAACTTGTATTCATCGAGGATATACTCGAGCAGGACCAGGACGATCGAGGCCAGACCCAGCGCGTTGGCCGCGCCGCGGGACAAGCCGAGGCTTGGGTGTCGGTCCACGGTCAGGTAGGCGACGATCCCGGCCAGCGCCACGCCAAGCGGGAAGAGCACTGAGATCGGGCTCTCGGCGGTGGCATCCATGCACATGATCAGCGTGGCGAAGAGCAGCATGAGGGAGAAGCTGATCCGATAGAGGTGGATGAATTTCATGTCAGGAGCTCCTCGCCGCACCAGGAGGCCGGTCCCTCGCCATTGCCGAGGTCGGGTCCGAGTTCGGTCGGGCACGATCGGAGCGGGGGCAGGGCGGCCGGGCGCTCGGCCATCGCGAAGCCGGCGAACTGGATGAGGTCATCGAGGTCGCCGCGGGAGGCGTCGAGCAAGATCACGCGTCCCATCAGGCCCCGCGCTGACGCGCCCGAGAGTCGCGGGGAGTGCTCCGCCTCGTCGATCAGGTTGATCGCTCGGGTTGAGACGACGATCAGGATCGCCTCCCTCAGGATGGATGGCGGCAGGGCATCGAACAGGGCGGCCAGCGTCCCTTCGGCCGAGGAGCGCATGACGGCCAGTTGCTCGAGCAACTCGTGGAGCAGCTTGACCGAGGCGGGCCCTTGGCGGACGCCGGGGGTCGGCCCGGTCCAGCCCAGGAGCAGCCGGCGGCCCGGCCGCCGGCACGTCTCCAGGCAGATGGCCGCGGCGAACTGGATCGCCTGCTCCAGCGACTCGCGCTGTTCGCCAGTGACCTTGGACCGGGGCAGCCAGGGGTCGATCAGGATCGCCAGGTCCTGCTCGTTCTGCTGCTCGAACTCCTTGACCATCAGGATCCCGAGCCGCGCCGAGGTCCGCCAGTGGATCCAGCGCGGGCTGTCGCCAGGGCGATAGTCGCGCAGGCCGTGATACTCCTGCTGCTGCGCCGAGCGGTCGTGCCGCTGGCCCCGCCGGGTCTCGGTCGCCTGCCGCTGGACCATCTGCCAGCGACGGGTGAGCTGGCCGATCGTCGGGTAGACGACGAGCTGGTCGGGCTCGAGAGTCGTGACCCGTCGTTCCAGCAGGCCGAAAGGGGACCGGGTGACGATATCCATGGTCCGGAACCGGTACTTGCCGCGCTTGGGGCTCGATCCCTCCCAGCGGACCCGCGCACGCTCCCGCGCGGGGACGCGGGCGAAGAAGATCGCGGGGTCACGCCGCCCGACCCGGAGACGGTCCGGTCCAGCGGGACCAGCGCATCCTCGACGAAGAGCGCCAGCGCCGCCGTCCATGCGCGGTCGTTCTCCAGCGTGTAATCCAGGATGAGTGGATCGCCCGAGAACACGTAGGGGGGAACCCTGCGTGAAACCCGGAGCCTCCGGAGCATGGCCGCGCTGGCGAAGACCGAGGCCACGATCGGTCCGGCGGCCAGCCCGGCCACCAGCAGGATCAGGTTGATCTGCTGCCAAAGCCCTGTCATCAACAGGGCGAGCCAGACGACGAAGTAGCCAACTCCCTCTCGGGTCCAGAGGAGCCTCTGTCTCGGCCAGAGGCTGAACATCCTCCGGCGAATGAGCCTGCCGAACACGTGCGCCGCTCCTCTCAGGCGATTTGCCGAGAATTCGGCAGGACTCACCACAGCATTGGGTGCGGGAGGGGGGTGAGCGGTTGGGGGATGGGGAAAAGGTTCCCCATCCCCCAACCCCTCGACCCAGCCTCCACGAAGTGCGGAGTCACTTCAGAGAGCCACTCCTCACGTGGGGACGCGGAGGCGATCGACGATGTCGCGGATGATCGCCTCGGCCGCGCCGAACTCGCCGGCCTGGAGAAACGACTTGCCGACCACGCGATGCGCCAGCACCGGGACGGCCAGCGACTTGATGTCGTCGGGCACGACGTAGTCGCGCCCCGAGACCAGCGCCAGGCTCTGGGCCGCCCGATACAGCGTCAATGCCCCCCGCGTGCTCACCCCAACGTGCAGGTCTTCGCCCCTTGCGGGTCGCATGCACGATGTCGAGCAGGTAATCGGCGATCGCGTCGTCCACCCGGATCTTCCGGACCGCGTGCTGGAGCAGGAGCACCTCCTCGGCCGTCAGGACGGGGCGAAGCGACTCCACCGGCTCGCCGCCGCGGTGGCTTGACAGCACCTTGCGCTCCTCGGAGCGGATCGGGTAGCCCATCCGGAGTCGGATCATGAAGCGATCGAGCTGGCTCTCGGGCAGGACGTAGGTCCCCTCGAACTCGTAGGGGTTCTGGGTCGCGAGCACGATGAACGGGGGGTCGAGCGTGTACGTCTTGCCCTCGACCGAGACCTGGCGGTCGCTCATCGCCTCCAGCAGGGCGCTCTGCGTCCGCGGGGTTGTCCGGTTGATCTCGTCGGCCAGGATCACGTTGGCGAAGATCGGCCCCGGCTTGAAGACGAACTCGCCCGATGCCGCGTTGTAGACGCTCGACCCGAGGATGTCGGAGGGCAGCAGGTCGGGCGTGAACTGGATTCGACGGAACGAACAGTCGATGCTGGCGGCCAGGGCCCGGGCCAGCAGCGTCTTGCCGACCCCGGGTACGTCCTCGATCAGGACATGCCCCTCGGCCAACAGCGCCACCGCCGCGAGCTTGATGACCTCGGGCTTGCCCAGGACCACCGAACCAACGTTTTCCAGGAGTCGGTTCAGGAGCGACATCAGTTCGTCCACGTCGGGAGCGGACATCTCGGAGGTCTGAGGTGAGTTCATGCGCCGTCCATGAAACGTGGATTCTCCACCCAATCTCGGACCTCGGCACTGTGCGAGCGGGCCTCATCCCTACCTAATCATGCGATCACCTTGAGAGCGGGGTCGCATGCCCCGATCGCACACGCCCTCCAGTATATGCAAGCACCGCACTGATTCCAACGCGCGGTCCCGGGGTGCAGGATGTAAAATCGAAGGAACGCGCCCCCCCATTGGCCCGGTGATCGTCGCGGGGATATCGTGGCGAGCCGGCCAGATTCGACTGCCCGCAAACGTGGCGATGTGATAGGGTGCAACGCGTCGGATCGAGATCGGCGACGGGTGCCGCTTTGGGCGAGGTGGAACGCAATGGACGACCCCGAGCAGAGGGTCCTGCTTCTGGCTGGCCGCCTTGGGGCGCATGATGATGGATGGCCGATCCGCTCGTTCCTGAGGCGCTTGGACCGGCTCGGAATCGCGGCACAGGTGCTTTGTGTCTCGGGGGCCGACGGGGCAGGACTGGACAATCAGATCGTCGAATGCGCGGCGCTGGGGAATCGCTGGCAGCGGGCCCTGGCCATCCGCCGGCTCGACTTCGGCGGGAAATTGAAGCCCTCCGCACTGATGCACGTCCTCCACACGACGATGGAGCCCATCGGGCTGGCGATCGCCGAGCACTGGCGGCTCCCCTACATCCAGACGATCGACGAGTTCGTGATTCCGTCGGGGCGGCTCCGGCTGAGCCGGCGGTGGTGCCGGGGGTTGTTGGCCGTCAGTCGCGAGCTGGCGGACGACCTGAGGCGCAACCTGGGAGCCCCCAGCCCGTTTCTCTCGGTGGTGCCTCCCGGGATCACGGTCGCCGAAGGGGCCCCGCCCCCGGCCCGATCGGCGCACGTGCCCGTCATCGGGACGGCTGGCCCGCTGGTGGTGGCCTCGGGCTTCGCGACGTTCCTGGGGGCCGCCCGGCGCGTGCTCGATGCGGGGGTTGATGCCGAGTTCGTGATCGCCGGCCAGGGAGAGGACGAGGTCGATCTCCGCCGCCGCGCCGATCGCCTCCGGATTGCCGATCGCGTGACCTTCACAGGCCACCCGGTCGTCGGCCTGCGGTTCTGGAACGTGCTCGACATCTATTGCCAGACGTCGATCGTCCCGACCGTGGGCCGGACGCTGGCGATGGCGCTGGCCTCGGGCGTGCCCTCGATCGCCTCCGACATCGAGGGATTGCGGACGCTCGTCGAGGACGAGGTGACCGGCCTGCGCGTCCCGCCCGGGGATTCGGCCGCCCTGGCCCGGACGATCCTCACCCTCCTGAACGATCCCGACCGCGCCCGGAGCCTCGGGGCTCGCGGCCGCGAGGTCATCCGCCGCGACTTCGACGCCGACGCCGAGGTCCGGAACCTCCTCGCGGTCTATTGCACCATCCTGGACGCGCCCCGGAACGCGCGGCGCAGGCCGCGCTGTCGTGCTGACAGAGGGCTCTGTCTTCTTCCGAGGCAGAGGGCGGGTCGCCGAGGTCGATCAACGGGCCGAGGCCGTCACGCGCCGCTCGTAGACGTTCGCCCAGGCCAGGAAGTCGTAGAACGACAGCAGGGTGCAGAAGACCAGCCCCGGCATCCCGTCGAGGAAGCCGAGCCGGACGACATAGGCGTAAACGAAGCGGATCAGGAACCGTGCCGGCAGGCGGAGATAGATCTTCTTCAGCCGGCGCTTGAACCGCTTGCCGGGGCCGATCGATCCGGGGACGGGCTCGCGGAGGAACCGCTCGTACATCTCGGCCTCCCAGAGCGCGTAGCGGTTGTGCTTCTCGACCCAGGCCGCGATGGTCGGGTAGGCGTGATGGTCCAGCTCGTGCTCCAGGCGGAGCACCCGGCCCCGGAGCTCGACGTGCTCGTGCGCCTCGTTGTCGCCGGTCTGGACGTCCGGCCGGACGGGCATCACTCTCGTAGCGGCCCAGCCGGTGCTTGAAGAGCCGGAGGTTCCACGCCTCGGAGTAGCCGCAGTGGCGGATCCGACGGCCGAGGAAGTAATATTTCATGTTCAGATATAAGCCGTCTGCCTCGTCGGCGGCGGTCCGGCGGGCGATCTCCTCGGCCAGCTCGGGGACGACGACCTCGTCGGCGTCGACGATCAGGACCCACTCGTTGCGGAACGGCAGGTTCTCGAGGGCCCAGTTCTTCTTCTTGGGATAGGTGCCGTTGAAGTGGAACTGCACGACCTGGGCGCCGTGCTCGGACGCGACCCTGGCGGTCTCGTCGGTGCTCTGGCTATCGACGACGAAGACCTCGTCGGCCCATGCGAGGGCGCGGGCAGGCAGCGTCGGAGGTTCTCCGCCTCGTTCTTGACGGGGACGAGCACGCTCACCTGGGCCTTCGCGATCGGTGGCGGAGGATTAAAGGTCGACTGTCGATCAGGCGTCTCGCAAGCTTGCTCCATCAACATCGCGTGGTCCCTCAATAGTTTTGTGATACGCATTGTGGGGATGATTCACGACTGGGTGCATTGCTCACGTCTTGGTGGCGCCGTCGTGCGGCCGGCGCGGAGAGCTTCTCGCAAAGATGCGACGCAGGCAAAGGAAGATGAGAAGCGTCGTTGAGAGGACAAAGGCCCTTGCGTTTCCTCTTCGCGCAATGCGCCTTCGCGAGAAACTCCTCTGCGGCGATCCCGGACATGCCCACGAAGCGGGGGGTACGTTCGACATCCGCCCACCGGGATCGCTCCTCAATCCGTGATCACGAAGAGGGTGGCGGTCCTCCGCCGGCCGCCCAGCGGTAGACCGATGCCAGGCGTTGTGCCTGCTGGTCCCATGTGTAATTCTGCTCGACCAGGGCCCGGCCGCGCCGGCCGAGCTCGGCACGCTGCGCGGGCGAACGCTCCAGGAGGTCGCGGAGGCCCCGGGTGACCCCGTTGGCGGTCGGCGCGACGACGATCCCGCCCCCGGCGCCGGCCAGCTCGGGGAAGTGGCAGGCGGTCGTAACCAAGGCGGGCAGGCGGCAGGCCAGCGCCTCGAGGATCGCCATGCTGAAGCCTTCGCTGTAGCTGGGCAGGATGAAGGCGTCGGCCGCCGCCCAGACCTGCCGGGCCCGCTCGCCCGAGACGTGGCCGACCCAGGTGACCCGCGACGACAGCCCCTCGGCCGCGACCTGGTCGAGGAACGGGCCAGAGCGCCCCGTCGTCGTTGCCGGCGAGCAGCAGGTGCAGGTCGGGGTGGTCGCTCGATGCAGCCGGGCGATCGCCTCGGCCAGCAGGTCGAGCCCCTTCTTGACGTGCAGCCGGCCGAAGAACAGCAGGACGAACTTGCCCGCCAGCTCGGGGAACTCCGCTTCGAGGCGAGCTGCGGTCGGGCAGGTCGTCGAACGGTTCGAGGTCGACGCCGTTGGGCACGAAGCAGATCGGGGTCCGGGGCGCGAGCGCCCGCAGGTGGCCGATCTCGGGCCGCGAGAGGGCGTGCAGGCAGGCGGCGCGGCGCAGGTTCTTCCCCTCGACCAGCGCGGTGTAGAGCTTCTTCTTCCAGGCCTTGTGCCGCAACGCCCAGGGCTCGGCCATGCCGTGCGCCGCGATCAGGTAGGGGACGCCCACGGCCCGCGCCGCCCGCGCGCCCCGTCGGGTGTGCCCCTGCCAGAGGCCGTGCATGTGGACGACCTCGGCGTTGCGGACGACGGCCTCCAGGTCGGTCTCCGGCCCCCGGAGCGTGAGGCGGGACGGGATCGTCGTCGCGCCCGAGCCGCGAGGGCGTCGGCGTGACGATCGTGACCGTCGTCCCCTTGCGCGGTCAGTGCCCCCGTCATCCCGAGGATGCTCGGCACCATCCCGCCGTCGCGGACCGGGTCGAGGCCGTTGCAGAGGTGGACCCAGCCCTCGCTGGAACCTCCGGGACGAGCGAGGGTCGCGCCCCGACCGTGATGGCTTTGCCTCTGGCGGGTGAGGATAAGCTCGTCATGAAAGGCCCCCCGAATTCGATGGGATCTGTTTCCAATGTGAGATCTTTCTTTTGAAATTTCACATCATTGAATTTCTCGTGAGTCCTGGCCCGCCCGGCCAGGCGCGCCCTCTCCAGCGCCTCGATCGTCCCCCGGGCGAATCGTTCCGGCCCCCACTGCGAGACGACCTCCTCGGCGCGCCGGCCCATCTCGCGACGCTCGGATTCGGGCAGGCTCGCCATCCAGGTCAGGCGGGCGGAGAGCGCGTCGACGTCGCGGGGATCGAACCGCATCCCGGTGCGCGGGCGCCTCGGGGACCAGCGTCTCGACGCACCCGGCGCGGTCCGAGACCAGCAGCGGCAGCGCCACAGGCCGCCGCCTCGTTGACGACCAGTCCCCAGGGCTCCATCAGGCTCGGATGCACGAACGCCGACGCGAACGCATACCAGCGCGACAGCGCGTCGGCCTGGAGGAACCCCGGCCGATGGATCGCCGACGCGACGCCGCTCGCGGCGATCGCGGCCTCGACCTCGGCCGCCCCGGGACCGTCGCCGCAGAGAACCAGGTCCCAGGCGGGGCCTTCGCCCGCGGCAAGGCGATAGCGCGCGAACGCGCGGATCAACCGCGAGCAGGTTCTTTTCGGGGACGAACCGGTTGACCGCGAGGAAGTACGGGCGCAGCGGGCAGGCCGCGGCGGCCGTCCGGTGACCGGCGGGCGGCCTCGGCCCGGTCGGCGTAGAGGCGTCGTTGTCCACCGCGTTGTAACCCAGCGCGATCCGATCGCGCGGCATGCCGAGGTCGACCAGGTAGTCGCGGTGCCTCGGGCCGCCGACCAGTGCGGCGGAGAAGCGACGCACCCGCCGCCGCTTGATCGCCTCCTTCCACCAGGTGCGTGGATGGTCGCTCGTCTGGCTCTCCGACATCAGGATTGTGGGCCGCCCCAAGCGCCGCGCCCGACGAAGCGCGGCCATCGACTCGGGCCGGGAATAGCCGACGATCGCCACCGCCTCGGGGCGGTCACGTTCCAGGGCGTGCCTGATCGCGCGGCCGCAGGCCGGTCCCGGGATCGTCTCCAGGGCGCGGTCGGGGAAGAGAGTGATCCACTCGAAGGGCGCGTCGACCCGGGCAGGCTGCCAAGGATAGCGCCGCTCGGTCCCAGCGACCTCGTAGGCGATGAGCCGCCCGCCGGCTCGCGCAGCTCCCGCGCCAGGGCCCGCAACCGCGCCAGGTGGTAGGGGCCGAAGTTGGTAAAGCAGATTGCCATGTTCATGCGGGGAGTCCTCTTCGTTCGGTCGTTCACGCCCCGGCAGGATGGAGGTGTCCTCCTCCGGGTGAGCCACTCGGAGCGTCGAGCGCGGCTGCCGGCGGTACGAGCGTGTGGTAGATCCAGAGGAACACCATCGGTGGCACGATGGTGAAGCTGTAGATGTAGTAGAACCAGACGAACGGGTCGTCGTTGACCGTCATCAGCCAGGCGTTGTAGAAGGTCAGCGACCACCAGACCTGTACCTAGGGGGACTGTCCTATAGAGGCGGAAGTAGTCGTACCCGACCCGGATCAGCAAGGCCACGACCCCCAGCACGAGGAATGTGCCGACGGCCCCGCCGTTCAACTGGGTCGCTCCGAGGATGCCGATCGCCGGGCCGGTGAAGTTTGACTTACGTTGGAATTCTGAGCCGGCGATCCAGGCGTTGACCCATTGCTCTCGTCCGTAGAGCGGCTTGTTCGGCCAGACGATGCGCGGGATATAGGTCGAGAAGATCCGGAGATAGTTGGAACCGTAGTCGTACTCGGACCGCTCCGGCACGGTGTCCATCATGAGTAGGAAGCCGCCATATTCCTCGGTTTCCTTGCTGCCCTGCCCGGGCTTCATGACCGCGTCCTCGTCTCCGTCTTTCGCATTGATGTTGACCAGCACCGTCGAGACGTCGAAATGAGAGAGGAAATCGACGAATCCGGAGAGGGAGCGATCGTGCTGCCGGGTATTCCGCCAGCCGATGGCGACCGAGACGACCATCATCCCGACCAGGGCCGTCACGGTGAGGACAGCCTTCGAGGGGCGCTGACCCTTCGATACATAGAACGCACAGATGGTCGCCAGCACGCCGAAGAGCGGTGGTGATCGCTTGCCGTTCAAGATCCAGATGGCCGCGTAGAACACGGCAACTCCCAGGCCGATTGGGATCAAGATCCGGAAGGGTCGTGCGGCGTGCCGGCCGGCCACGATCAGCAGGATCGCGGCCACCAGCATGATGATGGGGAACGAGCGGAAGAGGGCCTCCTCGGCCGACGCCGGCTCGCCCTCACCCGAGGTCATCGCGACCCCCGCGCAGATCAGGCCCCAGACGATGAGAAACGGCGAGATCCCGCAGACCAGCGTGGGAGACAGATGGGCTGGGGGCCGGGGGAGTCGCGCCGCGAGGTATCTGGCGATCCCACAATGATAGACCGCCAAGAACCAGACCAGCGCCCACAAGGCTCGCCCGTTGGCCAGGGTGACCAGATCAGCGCCGCGAGCCCGGATCGCGTAGTCGCGATAGGAAATCGCCTGGACCACGTAGATCTGGAAATAGCCGGTCAGGAACATCCAGAGGGGGGCGAAAGGGTCGAACGACTTGCGAAACACCCCGAAGACGACGGTCGACAGGAGGACGGCCGCCGTGCCGTAGACCAACAGTTGGTCGTCCATGATCCCTCAAACCTCAGCGACAGTTCCAGAGCGCATCGGAGTGATCGGTCACCGCCCGGGTTAGCGAATCACCATCGCCTCCCCAATGCGCCCTCACCCTGGCCGCTTGTTTCGGGAGCGGCCGGGGTGAGGGCTCGTTGAATAGGCCCTCTCGGACAATGGGCCGCACACCGCATCGATCAGGGCGGAATGATAGTGCGTCCAATTGAAGGACTCGGCGCGAGCGCGGGCGGCGCGGGACATTGTCTCGCGGAGAGGCGCATCGCCACCCAGTCGTTCCATCCGGCCGGCGAGCGCCTCGACGTCGCCGGCCGGAACCACGAATCCCTCGATGCCGTCGCGGACGACCGATCCGGCATTGGGGGTCACGACGCTCGGCAGGCCGCAGGCCAGCGCCTCGTAGGTGACGACAGCCGACCCTTCGAACAGCGATGGGAAGACGAACACGTCGGCCGACGCCATCCGCGCGGGCATCTCGGCGTGCGCCGACCCGTCCCAGGTGCTCGACCTCGCCGAGATAATCGACCAGCGGACCCGGCTGGCTCGGCAGCGGCCCGAGGAGCTGGAGCCGCCAGCCCGGACGACGGACCCTTCGCCACGCCTCGAGCAGATACTTGATCCCCTTGCGCTGGGTGATGCCCCCGGCGAACAGGAACGTGCAGGTTGCGTCATGCCGCTTTACGGGGTCGGGGCGGAATCCTCGGGTGTCGGCCGCGTACGGGATGACGGCGAGCTTGCCGTGATCAGTCCCGTGGCGGACGAGTGCCGCGGCGATGTGGTCCGACGGGACGAGGATGCGGTCGGCCAACTCCAGGTCGCGGAGCCTGCGGTCGTGGAGCCAGGCCAGCTCGTCGCGGTCGAGGGCGCCATCACCGAGGTAGATCCGGAAGAAATCGGGCGCGACCTCGGCCTCGCGCTCGAGCACGAGCTGCTCCTCGCGGACGTCACCGTGGACCATGCTCAGGAGCGTGGCGATCCCGCGGCTCCGGCAGGTCGGCAGCGCGAACTCCGAGCCGACGTCGCTGAAGACGAGTGCCGCCTCGGGCGGGTGCCGCGCCAGCGATCGGGCCAGCCCCCGATCGAAGCGGCGGGTCCGCCAGCGCGCGACCCGCCCTCGGGCTCGCGGCAGCCGGTCCTCCAGCCGCAGCGCCACGTCGTAGCTCCAAACCGACCGGACCCGGACGCGGGGGATCTCGGGGTGGTGCCGCCGCCGCAAGACGCGCTGCCAGCGCGCGAACTGTTCGGGGGCGAGCCGCCGCCCGAGTGCTGACAGCGAGTCGTCGCCACCGTAGTAGAACGCCGTCTGGAAGCTATGCAGAAGCCCGGCCCGCGCCAGCCCGACCACCGCTTGATAGGCGGGCGGCCGGGCATCGGGGCAGGCGACCATCACGCGGTCAGCGCCTGGTAAGATCATGGGGAGTGGCTCGATCATCCTGGGAGCCGATCATGGGCCGAATCCTTCGAGAGGTATCGTAGTCGCGAGGCCGGCGGCGCGTCAAGTCGGCCCGCGCGCTTAATTCTACAGCAGCAGTGATTCGCGCGGTCACATCGCCTTCCTCTCGAAATCTACCATGTCTCCCGCTCCCCGAGGATTTCACCGTCCCCACTGGCCGTGGATGCCGGTTTCGACCGATGTTTGAGACGGTCTCGGCCGATTTCTCCAAATGATGCGTTTGAGGAGCGCCGGAGGATGGGCGAGGGGTGCCATCGTGTCCCTGGCAAGCATCCGCCGATCCATTCCCAGGGAGGGGAGCCGGATCCATGATGCGTCGTGTCGCCGGATGGGGACCGGGGTTTTTGATCGCCTTGGGCCTTGAAGTCCCCGCAGCGGTCGCCCAGAATCCGACGATCGAGCCGCGCGACACGACCCGAGTTCCTGGATCAACGAGCCTCGGCCCCTTGCCCGGCTCGGGGGGGACGCGCGGCGGTGCTCCGTCTGATCTCGGGATCTTCCTCGGCGGTCGGCCCGGTCCTTCGGTCCCGCGCGTCCCCTCCAGCATCTCAGAGACTGGTCCAGGGTTCGCGATCTCACCCGGTCCCGGGATCACCGTCCCTCGCGTTGCACCAATGACGGAAGGATTCCCTTCCGGCTCGCTCGACATCCCTGCCGGGGCCGAAGATATCGGGCCTCCCAGCGGCTTGACGCTCGATGCGGCCATTGAACACCTCGTCCAGGAGAACCTTGATCTCCGCGCTCAGTTCCACGAGATCCCCAAGGCTCGGGCCGACATCCTGACAGCGGGCCTTCGCGCCAATCCGATCTTCTACGCCGATTCTCAGCTCATCCCCTATGGGAAATTTTCGAAGGCACGCCCAGGCGGGCCAAACCAGTTCGACATCAGCATCAGCTCTCCCCTCGACCTCTCGCACAAGCGGCAGGCACGGACCCTCGTGGCTTGCCAGGCCCAGATCGTCCTGGAGGCACAGTATCAGGATGCCATCAGGCAGCAGATCGATTGCCTCTACAGCGTCTACGTCTCGATCCTGAGCGCTCGCGAGACGGTCCGCTATGCACGGGCCAGCGTCACGGGGTTAACCCAGCTCCTGAACAAGACGCAGGAGTTGCAAAGGGCGGGCGAGAGCAGCCGGAGCGACATCGAGCGGATCAAGATCCAGCTCAATTCCGCCCGGCTTGGTCTGGCCGACGCGGAGGAAGCGCTCCGAAACGCCAATCGGTCCCTCACGCCCTTGCTCCGAATCCCGCTGTCCGAGTCCGAGGCCCTTGAACTCCGGGGGACGATCGCCGACCGAGCCCCGCCTCCCCCTCCCGGCGACGACCTGATCCGGATCGCGCTGGCCTGCCGCCCCGACCTGGCCGCCGCACGCCTGGGTATCAGGTTGGCTGAGGCGGATGTGAGACTGGCCCGTGCCGAGCGATTCCAGGATGTCTACCTGCTCTACCAGCCCTACACGTTCCAGAACGATACCCCGTTCGATGCCAAGAGCGCCCACTCCTGGGCCCTGGGTGTGACCGTCCCGATGCCGCTCTACAACCGCAATCAAGGAAACATCCAGCGCGCCCAGGTCAACGTCTCGCAAACACAGATGCAACTGGCCGCGCTGGAGCTGCGCATCGGCACCGAGGTCCGTCAGGCGGAGCGGGAGTATGCGATGACGCGGTCCGCAGTCGCCAGCATCGAGCAGGACATTCTACCGGGCGCTCTCCGGCTGCGAGACGAAACCTTGCGCCGATACCATCAGGGCGAGACCGACTTCGTCGACTACCTGATCGCGCAGCGGGAATACAACGACGTCGTCCGCCAGTATCGCGACACCCAGGTCCGGCACCGGCGGAGCATGCTCGCCCTCAACACGGCCGTGGGACAGCGGATCTTGCCCTGACACGATCAGTGGGCCGCGGTGACGGGCGTCTCCCCGCCCAGGGGGATCCAGGCATCCTGGCCCACGCTGATCCGCACAAGGCGCGTGGGCCGTCCCTGGGGGTCGACCTCGAAGGGTTCGGGGTCGAACTCGACCTCCAGGTTCTCCTTGCTCCGGTCCCACGTCAGCCCCGTGACCGTGCCGATCCTCACCGTCCCGCGGAAGACGGGATCTCCCAAGGACACGTCGGGCCTAGCCCCCTGAAGCGTCCCCTTCCCCACATGGCCGGGCGTGTCACCCAGATACCTCGCGTTGAAGCTCTGGGTGACCTGGAACTCGAACCGCCTTCGCGCGGGGGGCGGAGCGGGGTGCTGCGCGGAGATCGCGATCTGACAGGCCACCAGCGATACCGCGACCAGGCTCACCGCCAGAGCCACCCTCTGCCATCGTCGTGGAGTGCCCTGCGGCATGAACCCCCGAGCCCGGACGGCGTGTCCGACCGCCTTGGCCATGTCGATGCCAAGGAAGAAGACCAGCTTGATGACCGCCATTCCTGAATGTCCCTCGACTCGAGGTGGGAACCTCCACCGGCTTTCAAGGTCCGGTATCGACGGCTCCTACAAGAGGCCGCATGGCACCCTCCCTGTTCGGCCCAGTCGCAAGTCTCTCTGGTTGAGCCATTGCTCCCGGGGGAGTGCCTGAGTGATCTTGACTTTCGAGGAGGCCGTGCTGTTCCAGGAGGGCCTTCTCCTCCCAACCCGGCATCCACCTTGCCCAGCACGGTTCCAGCAAGATCGAGGATCACAGATTTCGTTTTGATTCGCAAGAAAGGAACGGTTGAAGCCGCAAATCGCTTCCTCCACCGCCATTGAAGTGGTGTGGCTTCCGCAGGCTAAAGCCCGGAGATCGGTGAAAAACGTCGGGAATGCATGTCAGTCGCGGCCAGTGCGACCGGGGGATCGGCCGCTCGGCAATCGACACCCCTCAGGCCGCCTAGCTGAACTCGCCGCTCATGTATTCTCTGGTCAATGCCTGACGCGGGTGATCGAAGACCTCAGCCGTTTCGCCGAACTCCACGAGATACCCTGTCCGACCGTCTTCTCGGAGT
This sequence comes from uncultured Planctomycetaceae bacterium, assembly GCA_963803395.1. GTDB lineage: Bacteria > Planctomycetota > Planctomycetia > Isosphaerales > Isosphaeraceae > JAFANO01. Next base: position 106,665 of record CAWDND010000046.1, on the reverse strand, counting down.
GTCCACGTAGAAGAAGCCGGTCTTGTCGGCGACACGCGCGGGCCTGCTGCAGGTTGTGAGTCACGATCGCGATCGTGAACTGCCGCTTGAGCTCGTATCATCAGTTCCTCGATCTTGCGCGTGGCGATCGGATCGAGGGCCGAGCAGGGCTCGTCCATCAGGAGGACCTCCGGCTCGGTCGCGATCGCCCGGGCGATGCAGAGCCGCTGCTGCTGTCCGCCCGAGAGCGACAAGCCGCTGGTCTTGAGCTTGTCCTTCACCTCGTCCCAGAGCGCCGCGCCGCGGAGGGCTTGCTCGACCCGCTCGGCGACGTCGCCCTTGTAGCGATTGAGCCTCAAGCCGAACGCGACGTTCTTGAAGATGCTCATGGCGAACGGATTGGGCTGCTGGAACACCATGCCGATGTTCCGGCGGACCGCCACCGGGATCGATCTGGGGATCGTAGATGTCCTGGCCGTGTAGGAGCACGTGGCCGTCGAAGCGGAAACCCCGCATAAGGTCGTTCATCCGGTTCAGGCATCGCAGCACCGTGCTCTTGCCGCACCCCGAGGGGCCGATGAACGCTGTGATCGTCCCCTTCTGGATCGGGAGCTGCACGTCGCGCACGCGCCAGGAAATCTCCGTAGTGGAGCGTGTTGATCAGGCAATTGATGACCGTGCCGTTGCTCGAAGAGACGGCAGGGTCACTGGTCTGATTCAGGCTCGTTTTAGCGGACACGATGTGCGGCTCCTCTCTTCTGAACCCATCTGTGCTCGAATTACCGAGACTGTTCCGACCGGCCCGTCACGACCTGCGCGATGATGTTGGTGGCCAGAACTAAGACGACGAGCACCAGCGCCGCGGTCCAGGCCATCGAAATCATGTTCGGGTAGGGCACACCGGAGAAGTTGTAGATTAGCACTGCGAGCGACGACGTCGGCTCCATGAACGGCGACGTCAGGCCAGTAGTCGAAGAAGAGGGCGGTGAACAGAAGCGGTGCGGTCTCGCCCGCGGCGCGGGCCACGGCGAGCATCACCCCGGTCAGGATCGCAGGCCTGGCCGTCGGCAGCACGACGTGCCAGACCACTTGCGAGCGCGTCGCCCCCATGCCGAAAGCGGCCTCACGCATCTTGCGAGGCACCCCTTGGATCGCGTCGGCGGCGGTCAGCATCACGATCGGGACCATCAGGATCGCCAGCGCGAACCCGCCGGCCCACGCCGAGAACGTCCCGGTCGCCAGCACCACGACCGTGTAGGCGAACACGCCGGCCAAGATCGACGGCATCCCCGTGAGGATCTTGGCCGCGAACTTGGCCGCGGTGGAGGCCCGGCTCTCCGGGGCGAACTCGCCGATGAAGACCGCGGCCAGGACCCCAAGGGGGACTGCGATCGCCGACGCGATCGCCACCATCAGGATCGTCCCCACCAGCGCGTTGCCGATCCCCCCGCCGGACATCCCCGCGGCCGGGGGCAACTCGATGAACAGCGACGGCCTCAGGTGGGAGCCCCCGCGCACGATCACCATCCAGAGCACCGAGAGCAAGGGGGTGAGCGCCAGGACGGTCATAGCCAGGGCCAGGGCGCATCAGGGCCGCGCTGATCAGCGACCGCCAGGAGTGGAGCGACCTCCTGAGATCCGGCCTCGGTGCCTGGGGTCGGGCCGGTCCCGGCACGGGGGCGGCCACTTGGTCCGAAAGGCTCATTTGTTAATCCCCTCCAGGGCGGCCGTGGCCCGGTTCAGGACGAACTCGCCGGCGATGTTGATCAGTAGCGTGATCGCCAGCAGCACCAGCGCCGCGTACATCAGGGCCCCGATCTCGACCTGGTTGGCTTCGGCGAAGTGGTTCGCCAGCAAGGCCGCCAGCGTGGTCCCGGGCGAGAACAGCGACCATTTGAAGACCTCGGCGTTCCCGATCAGCATCGCCACGGCCATCGTCTCGCCGACGGCCCGGCCGAACCCCAGGATGATCGCGCCGAAGATGCCCGGCGACGCGGTCGGGAGCACCACACGCAGAATCGTCTCCCAGCGGGTCGCCCCCATGCCATAGGCGGCCTCGGTCATCTTCCTCGGGACCGCCACGATCGCGTCGCGCGAGACCGCGGAGATCGTCGGCAAGATCATGATCGCCAGGACCACCGCCGTCGGCAGCATCCCCGGGCCGCTCAGCCGCGTGCCGAAGATCGGGATCCACCCCAGCGCGGCATGGATCGCGTTGGCCGGGGGCCGCATCAGCGGGACCACGACGAAGAGGCCCCACAGGCCGTAGACCACGCTCGGGATCGCCGCCAGCAACTGCACGACGTTCGTCAGCACCCACTCCCACTTCGGCGGCAGGAAGTCCTGGCTCAGGACGATCGCGACCGCCAGCCCGAACAGTGTGCCGATGACCAGCCCCAGGCTCGAGCTGTAGAGCGTGCCGGCGATCTGCGGCCAGATCCCGAAGTTCTGGCGGCCGGGGTCCCATTCGGTCCGCGCAGGAATCCCAGGCCATACTTCTGGACCGCCGGCCAGGACGTTTGTCCGATCCGGACCACGACCCAGAGGACCAGCAGCACAACCGACCAGGCCAGCACGGCCGTCAGGGCGCGGAAGCCCCGGTCCGAATAGACTTCGAGCGGGGAGATCGATCGACCGACCTGGCTGTGGCTGGACATCACCACTCCTCTCCGAGCCCGGGCGCGACCCACGCCGCGCCGGGGATCATCGACATTCAGGGTGTCTTCAAGGACAGGCGGGGCACCCGCCGCGGCACCGTCTCGGGAACCGTGGTGCGGACCTCGATCGTCTCGATCGCCGTGCGGACCCGCCGCGCGATCGCCTCGGGCAACGGGACGTATCCCAGGTCCTTGCTGAACCTCTGGCCGTCACTGACGCCGAACAGGAGCACTTTCTTGAGCGTCTCGCCGACCTCGGGCTTATCATAGACTTTGCGGCAGAGGATCCACGTGAAGGAGACGATGGGGTAAGAGTCGGGCCCCTCCGGATCGGGGACCCATGCGATGAGGTTCTCCGGCATCTGCACGCGGGAGAGCGCGGCCCGGGCGGACTCGATCGACGGCGCGACGAACGCGCCCGCCTTGTTCTGGAGCATGGCCGTCGCTGTCCCCGAGTTCATGATGTAGCTGTATTCGAGGTAGCCGATCGCGCCGGGCGTTTGATCGATCGTGAAGGCGACCCCGGGGTTCCCCTTGGAGCCGAGGCCCGTCGGCCACTTCACCGACTTGCCCACGCCGGGCCCAGCCTTCCAGTCCTTGCTGATCGCGCCGAGGTGGTTGGTCAAGACGTAGGTGGTCCCGCTGCCGTCGGAGCGGCGCACGACCGTGATCGGCAGGTCCGGCAGCGAGACGCCCGGGTTCGCGCGGACGATGGCCGGGTCGTTCCACTTGGTGATCGTCCCGAGGAAGATCCCGGAATAAACATCGCGCGGCAGCCGGAGCCCGGATTTCACCCCGGGGATGTTGTAGGCCAGGACGACGCAGCCGGAGGTCATCGGCAGGAGCGTGACCCCCCAGTCGGGGATCTGCTTGATCTCCTTGCGACTCATGGCCGAGTCGCTGGCCCCGAAGTCGACCAGCCCGGCCGTGAACTGGCGGATCCCCGCCCCGCTACCGAGACCCTGGTAGCTGACCCGCACGCGAGGGTCGAGGTTGTAATACTCGCGGAACCAGCGCTTGTAAATCGGCTCGGGGAACGTCGCGCCGGCGCCGTGGAGCGTGACCACGTCCGAGGTGCCGCACCCCGACCCGAACAGGGCGATCACGCCGAGCCACAACAGTTTCGGCCCGCGCTGCGCGCCGTCGGACAGAGCCGCTCTGGTGGGGATGTTGAGCAAGGTTGGTCCTCCCTGATGGACGAAACGCCGATATCCTACGGCCTTATCAATGATAATGCTAGTGTATAGAATGTGAAGAAACCATGAAGTTTGGTCCCGAGCGAATCGTCCATGCCCGGGCCTTGCCCTTCGCCGGCACCCCCACCCCACTCGGCCCAGTACCAGAGAAGCTGTCACCGAGTGCCATTTGGCCTTCACCGAGCAGACTTTCCCGAAAACGAGGCTCGGGAACTCAAGGCGAACAGGGTGAAACCCCTGCTTTCGCAGGGCCTGGCACCAGGAACTTTCCCGAAGACGGCTCAATTCGGGAAAGTTCCGAACCGCCCGGAGCACGTAGTTCCCTCGACAGAAGTGTCAATCAGCCCTTGGGCTGCGCTCAGATGGCACCTCGGAGCAACTTCTCTGGTACTGGGCCGACTCAGAAGGGGGACATCATGGACCACCTCCGAGGAAATCTACTCGACAACGAAGGTCAGACCCGCTTCGAGGGCCTCGAAATCACCATCGAGACCCGGACCGCCTCTGAAACCGAAGTGGCGGAGCTGCTCGACGTCGATCCGCGGTCCATTCGGAACTTGGCTGAACCTGTCCCGCACGGGCGGCCTGAATGCCCTCTGGACCCTCGAGCACAAGGGGGACAAAGGCGAACTCACCGAAGAGCAACAGCGGCAACTCAAGGACGAGATCCAGACCGGACGCTTTCGGACCGTCAAACACGTCCGCCAGCGGATCGAGCAGACGTTCGCGCTCGCCTACTCCGAGAGCGGGGCCAAGAGGCTGCTGCAGCGCCTGGGCTGCACCTCTCACAAGGCCAGCGGCTCTTGCTTCAAGGCCCGGCGCGACAAGCAAAGAGGAGTGGCTCCGGAAGTACGAGGGACACAAGGGCCGGGCCGGCGGGACCTTGCGTCGTTACTTCCTCGACGGCGTCCCACCACAGTGGGGGCAGGAGTCGCTCTTCAATTGCTGGCTGCTCCGTGGGCAGCGTCTGAAAGTGCCGAGAGGCAGTGGCCGCAAACGGCTGAACATCTTGGGGGCATTTGTCCCGATGATCACGAGTACCTGGACCGGCGGAATGTCAAGAGGAATTTGACGGCGAGGAGCGTGATTCGACCTGTTTGAGGGGATGATGGAGGTGCAGCCCGCGGTGAAGGTGTTCTTGATCTACATGGACAATGCGAAATATCACCTTGCCGTGCTAACCCATGTTTGGGGTGAATTCACCCGGGTCGGCGGCTCCCGCGCGAAAACGCCTTGTTTTCCAGGCCCTGCGCGCGGAGTGGCCCCCTGCCGGTCCGAAAAGTGTCGTGACAATTTGATTCAGAATCGATCCCGAATCTCCCGAATTACCCCTTGAATACCCCATGCTTCGTCGTGATCATGGTCCTCATGGACCCGAGGACCGTCAAAATCCGCTCCACCAGCGGCACCGTCCACGAATACGTCCGCGTCGTCGCAGCCTCCCGCGAAGCCGGCAAGGTCAAGCAACGTGTCGTCGCCGATCTGGGACGCAAGGACCTCCTCGTCGAGATCCTGCCCAAGCTCCGACGACTCCTCACCGGAGAGGTCGGCATCGAGGCCGCTGATCTCGCCGAACCCCAAATCGGCGAGGCCTCGAACTGGGGACCGATCCTCGCTGTCCGGGCCCTGTTCGACCAGTTGGGCCTCTGGGAGATCCTCGACCAGAACCTCGGCCACGCCAAAGGGGTCCCGTTCGCCGACCGCGCCTTCGTCCTCGTCGCCAACCGGCTCATCGCGCCGGCCAGTGAGCCTGGGCTCGCCGGCTGGCTGGAGACCGACTTCGTCTGCGACCGCAAGGGCCGACGCTTCATCCCGCACTGGCACCAGCGCCGGCGGGTCCGCGTCCATCCCCGCCAGCTCGACTCCTGGTACCGCACCCGCGACCAACTCCACACGGCCAAAGAGCGGATCGAAGTGGCGCTCTACCGCCGCCTCCGCGACCACTTCCGGCTCAAGCCCGACCTGGTGCTCTACGACATCACCAGCACGTATTGCGAGGGCGGGGGCCCGCACGACTTCGCCAGGCACGGCTCCAGCCGCGACGGCAAGTCGCAGAACGTGCAGGTGATCGTCGGTCTGGTGATGGTCGCGGGCTGGCCCGTCGCGCACCACGTCTGGGCGGGCCACCGCATCGACCATTCCACGGTTCAAGAAGTCATCAATGATTTGCGCAAACGGTTCGAGCTCGGTCGACTCGTCTTCGTCGGCGATCGGGGGATGGTCACCGACAAGAACATCGAGTCAATCACGAAAGATAAGCAGGGATTTCTCGTGGGGATCAAGCGGCGTCGCAACGCCAAGCTCGACGCCTCTCGCCCGTCGACGACACGAAGTGGGTCGAGTGTCCCGGCGGCATTAATACCCGGGAACGGAAGACCAATCCGCCGCGCACGCGCGCCCAGGAAGTCCCCTCCGGAGATCCCGAGCTGCGCGGGATCGTCCTCGATTCCGACGAACGCCGGGGCTACGAGCAGGCGAAGCGCGAACAGGCGATGGAGCGGGCACGCCAGCAACTGGAGAAGCTCCAGGAGCGTGTCGCCTCCGGCGACTTGAAGCGGCCCGAGAAGAGCGGGGCCGCCGTCGAGCGGATTCTGCAGAAATATCACGGTTCTCGCTCTTTCGACTGGAAGCTCAGGGGCGGGGTGCTCGAGTACTCCGCGAGCGAGACGCAGCTCGCGCGGCAGAAGACGAGCGAAGGAAAATAGGTGATCGCGACCAGCGAGAAGGGACTGGGGGTCCTCGACGCGGTGGCGATGTCCAAGGGACTGACCGACGTCGAGGGCGGGTTCCGGCAACTCAAGGATGTGATGGCGCTGCGGCCGATCTCTCACCAGGTCGAGCCGCGGGTCAAGGCGCACATCTTCGTCGCGGCGCTGGCCCTGCTGGTGCAACGACTCCTCGGCCGACGGCTGGAAGAGGCGGGGGTGGATCTGTCGCCGGCGCGGGCGGGGCAAGCGTTGTCCACCGTACGACTGGTGACCTTCCGACTGGAGGGTCAAGCGGAACGCCGAGGGATGGCCAGCGGCGGTCCGGACGCAGGGCTGGTCCTGAAGGCGCTGAAGATCGTCGACCCGCGACCGCCGGCGCCACCTGAGGGGGAGGAAACCGTGATGTAGTGACTCATTGAAAATCCGACCCTTGCGCCGCAAGGGGTTACGTCAGGCCACCCCAAACATGGGCTAAAGAAGGAGTGGGTGGAGCGTGTTCGGCGAAAGAAAGAAGGAGACTCCTCGCTGATCTCCACCGGTGTACGGGTGATCTATTCACGACGAACTCCCGAGAAATCCCGGCCCCAACAAGATCGAGAGCGAGTCGTTCGCTGGGATTTCGCCACGACCGGCCCGAGAACACCAAAAAATGCAGTTAACCATCAATGGCACAGAAGCTTGCATCAAAACCGTGGTGGGGATCAGCGAGGAGTCTCGAAAGAAGGGTGTGGGGTTCCGGTTGGAGTCTCTCCCGACTACTTGCCGAACCTGAACCTGATCGAGCGGCTGTGGCGGTTCTTGCGAAAGGAAGCGTCGCAGCGTTGGCACGAGACGTTCGAGTCGATGAAGTCGGCGGTGGCCGGTGTGCTGGACCACCTGGAGCGGTATCGGAAGGAAGTGCGAAGTCTGATGAGTGAGCGGTTTCGGTTGGTGCCGGAGCAACCCACGTCTGTGATTGTGTGATCCAGGAGAGGGAGTGTAGGACGAGGCCCTCGGGACCCCATCCTGTCGGAACAGAACAAACCTCAAACAAAGCAAGTTGGGAGAGTCCGCGCGCGGACTCAAATAAAAAGAGCACCGCAATGAGTTTATCGGTTCAAAGGAATTTTCCGAGGCACCTCGGTATATTACCCCCTGCGGGAGTTCAAGACCCTCCAAGGGGATGACATCGCACGCCCCTTCGCGCTGAGGCGTCCGGCAGGAACTATCTCGCCCGCGACTCGCTCTTTCTGGGCAGGGCGGGATCACTCAGTTCTGGGGAGATTTCCATCCGCCGGTCGCCTTAACAGGTGACCGTCTCGCGCGCGAAGATCGCGTCGAGGACGCGGCCTTGCAGGTCGCCAGGGATGTCCCGCCCGAAGAGCCGGAGGATCGTCGGAGTCAGGTCCATCAGTTGCATGCCGGAGATCGGGCCGCGCGGGGCAATGTCCGGGCCGGTCACGATCAGCAGGCCGTCGGGGGCGTGGTTCGCGTCATCGGGGCCGGTGTCGTTCTCGAACGTGTGGATCGCGCCGGTGCCGACCGTCCCGACCGAGCGCCAGCGGAGGTCGCCGAAGTAGACGAAGAGGTCGGGGGGTGCCACGCCTCGGACCGTCCGATACAGTCGCTCGGGCTTGAGCACGCGGGTTCCGATCGGACGCCCCTCGGGATCGCCCAGCGCCTCCAGTTCGGCGGTCAGGCGGTCGCGCGTCGCCTCGTAGTCCTTGGGGGCGATGAGTCCCTGGGGCTCGCGCCCTTTCACGTTGAGGAAGATCCGCCCGTAATAGCCTCCCGAGCCCCACGCGGTCGTCTTCGCCCAGTTGACCTTCAGCCCCTCGAGGCGCGACGGGCTGGCCGGGGACTCGTGCAGGACCAGGTAGCCCTGCCGGATCAGCCACTCGTTCAGCGCGATCCCGCCTTCCATGCATTGCGCCCCGTGGTCAGAGACGACGATCACGTGCGCCTCGTTGGGGATCACCGACAGCAACTCGCCCACCTTGCGGTCGACGTGCACGTAGTAATCGGCGATGACCGACTCGAAGGGATTGCCCGGCTCGTAGCGATGGTGCGCGGGGTCCATATATTGCCAGAACGCATGGTGGACCCGGTCGGTGCCCATCTCGACCATCATGAAGAAATCCCAGGGCTTGGACGTCATCAGGTACCGCGCCAGCGCGAACCGCTTGTCGGTCATCCGGATCAAGGCGTCGCGGATCTTCGCCTTGTCCGGGGTCCGGAAGTCGCTGACGTCGAACTCGTAGGGATGGACGTTGGCCAGCCGGGCGATCTCGTCCTTCAGCTCGGGCGGATACGTGTAGTTGGACGCGATCGATGGCGTGAGAAAGTCGGTGACCATCAGGCCATTGACGGGCCGGGGGGGATACGTCTGCGGGACGCCGAGCAGGATCACCCGCTTGCCCGCGCGGTCCAGGAAGTCCCAGAGCAAGGGCTCGCGCACGGCGAGCGAGGTCGCGGTCATCATCTTCTCGTACGAGCGGTCGGCGCGGTTGCGGAACCCGTAGTAGCCGAGCGTGCCGGGGTCCTTGCTCGACATCATCGACATCCAGGCCGGCACCGTGATCGGCGGATCGCAGCTCCGCAACTTGCCCCAGGCCCCGCGGCGGCGGAGCCGGGTCAAGTTCGGCAGCCGATCCGCGTACCGGTCGAAGACCAGGCTGGGCTCGGCGCAGTCGAGACCGATCACCACCACCTTGGCCGCGGCCTCGTTTATCATCGCACACTCCTTTGATCGGGAATCGGGGTTGAGGGATGGGGGTTTGGCGGAGAGCCGCCTCCTCCCCATCCCTTCTCTCTCAACCCCGTCAGACCATCTGATAGCCGAGCGCGAACTTCTCGCGACCGGCCAGCTCCAGGTCGTGCTCGATCATCATCCGGACCAGGCCGGGAAATCGACCTCGGGCTTCCATCCGAGCACTTCTGCGGGCCTTGGCCGGGTCGCCCAGCAGGACGTCGACCTCGGAGGGGCGGGTGTACCTGGGGTCGAACTCGACGAAGTCGCGGTAGTCGAGGTCGAGCGTGCGAGAAGGCCAGCTCCAGGAACTCGCGGACCGAGTGGGTCTCGCCGGTGGCGACGACGTAGTCGTCGGGCTGGTCCTGCTGGAGCATCATCCACATGGCGCGGACGTAGTCGCCGGCGAAGCCCCAGTCGCGCTTGGCGTCGAGGTTGCCCATGACGAGCTTGCGTTGCAGCCCTTCCTTGATCCGGGCGGCGCCGAGCGTGATCTTGCGGGTCACGAACGACTCGCCCCGGCGGGGGCTCTCGTGGTTGAACAGGATGCCCGAGCAGGCGAACAGGCCGTAGGCTTCGCGATAGTTGACCGTCTGCCAGTGGGCGTAGAGCTTGGCGCAGGCGTAGGGGCTGCGGGGGTGGAACGGCGTGTCCGAGCCCCTGCGGCGGCGGCGCCGAGCCGAACATCTCGGAGCTCGACGCCTGGTAGAACCTCACCGGCTGGCTCCGGTCGAGCTGCCGGACCGCCTCGAGCAGGCGGAGCGTCCCCAGCCCGACGACGTCGGCCGTGTAGAGCGGCTGGTCGAACGAGACGCGGACGTGGCTCTGCGCCCCGAGGTTGTAGACCTCGTCGGGGCGCACCTGCTCCATCAGGATCGACGAGGCTCGACGCGTCGGCCAGGTCGGCGTAGTGGAGGTGGAACCGGTCGCTGGCGTCCTGGTCGCGGCCGAACAGGTGGTCGATCCGCTGCCGGTTCAGGCTGCTCGACCGGCGGACGAGGCCGTGGACCTCGTAATCGGGCTTGCCCAGCAGGAACTCGGCCAGATAGGAGCCGTCCTGGCCCGTGATCCCGGTGATCAACGCGCGTTTCATGAACCGGTCCTCTTCGAGCGATGGCCGGGCACCGGCCAGTGAACTGGGGACGTCGGAGCCGGTGCGCCGCGCGACGCCGCGCCGAGGGTCAAGGGATGAAATATTCGGCCCTGTCTATGGGCAAGATTGGTTCCAGGGCCACGAGCAGGGCTTTCGGCGAAGTCCTCGAGCGCCGCGCCGTCCGGGTCGCTCTCCCCGGGGCAGAAGACCTCGACGGTCATCCCGGAACCCCGGGTCGTCCGTCCGTGACTGCTCCGGCTGGTGATCGGCAGGCTCCGGACATACTGTTCCAACCGGCCCTCTCCGAAGATGTAGTACCAAAACCCGATCCCTTGGACCAGTTCACCTTGGGCGTAAGCCAGCCGCATGATCGGGATCGTCTTGCCCGCGCCATAGGAGATCGGGTGTACCCGGCACTCCGACTCGACCTTCGTCCAGCCCCCCGACGGCAGGCAGATCTCCGGCGAGTGGCGGAGGTTGGTCCCAGACCGGGAATAGTTGATCCAGAGCCAGAGGCGGCGGCCGGGGTGGCTCCGGTTCTCGTAGACCCGGTTGAGATACTCGTGGTCTGCGCCTTCACGACGATGTCGGGGGTAACCGGTTCGTCGCGCCCGACCCAGTCGCCGAGCTCGGTCGGGATCGAGGCCAGAGGGCCGCGCAGGGGCGGGCGTTCGATCTTCGTCAGGGATTCCAGACCGGCCTGCGCGGCATAGCCGAACGTCAAGATCACGCCACAGAGCGCCACACGTCGAATCGGAGACATCGCACGTCCTTGCCGGCCTGTGTGGCCCGGCCATCCTGGTGAAAGAAGTGGGGGAAACCTTCGCGAGTGAACTCAGGCCCGGGCCACCGCCACGGCGGTGGGTCTGGTCAGGTGCGAGATCTGGTCCAGGACCCAGCACCCCGCGCGGAGGAGCAAGAGGCCGAACGCCATCATCAGCAGGCCCTCGAGCGTGTGGTAGGCGCCTGCGGCGTAATTCGGGTTGAGGTGATGCATGATGTAGCCGGTCAGGATCACACGAGCCACGTTGGCCGTCATCGCGATCGGGATCGCCGCGGCGACGACCGCGGTACGATGCCAGGCCGGCCGCGCCGAGAGATAGGCCACCGCGGCCGTCAGTGCCAGGAACCCGGTCAACTGACGCATGCCGCTGCACGCCTCCGCCACGAACATTTGCACGCCGCCGGGCAGCGTCAGCCGGTTCCCCTCGCAGAGTACGGGGACGTCCGTCGCGTTCAGCACGTCGTGGCGGCCTGGCTGGCCATTAACTGGAGCGGTGAGGCGATCTTCGCATACAGGGCGATCGGCAGCGGGACCATGAAGACCAAGAAGAAGATCGCGAAACCATACCGCCGCAGGGCGTCCGTCCCCACGAGCAGCGGCGCAGAGGCCCGCCAGCCCGAGCAGCAACGAGAGGTCGCCCAGGAAGCCGACCGGGACCAGCACCGTGGCCAGCCTGCCCGCGAGCGAGAGCCCCAGCAAGCCGACCCCGACCCCCACCCCCGACCGCACCGCCAGGAACCCCCGCGCACGGCCTGGTTGGCGAAATAGAGGCTGATCAGCGGGACGAGGAACCCGTGGCTATAATTCTCGTCGGTCATCCACACACGGACGAAATGCTCGAGGTTCGACCAGAAGATCAGGCCGAGCAATCCCAGGCAGCCGATCGCGCCGATGAGGGTGATGCGTTGTTCGGGGTCCGCCATCGCCCTGCGTGCAAGGGAGATCAAGTCCGGCGAGGCATCGGCCGTCGCGGACGATCGGGGTGGCACAGATGAGTTGTCGCCATTTCGGTTCATCCTTGAGGGAAGGGGAGAGCGTGGGCCAGGTGCCACGGGGCTCCGGGTCGGCGAGTCGTACACGCCCGACATCAAGGCTCGTTCGCCGGTTTCGCGCCGCCCTCGGTTCGCGAACTCGGCCTCTCGGTAAGGGCTCCCGAATATTTCAGGAAGTCCATGGCGCGCTTCGTGATCTCGTCGTTGGAGTCGGCGTTCTTGGCAGCCTCCAGCGCCTGAAGCCGCTTCGGCTCGTCGTTGAGCCGGAGCTCGATGTCGGCCAGGTTCATCCACCACGAGCGGCGGATTGCCTCGTCGGGCATCAGGTCGATCGCCTGGCGATACCGCTGCTCGGCCTCGGCCCAGCGGGTCTTCAGGGCGAGCGCCTCGGCCTGAGCCGCCAGGTGGACGGCCGCCGAGACCCCCTCGGGCGGATTCGCATCGGCTTGCGCAGGAGGGCATCGAGCGGCCTGTCGGCATCGGGGGTCCCGCGCTCCCGCAACGTTCGGGCCGCGACCAGCGGCGCGACCGCGAACCGCGGCAGCGCCTCGGACCATTGCTCGAAGGCCCAGTCCTCCTGCGCAGCCATGTCGCGAACCACCGCGCCGATCAGATCCTCGAAGGGCAAGGCGTAGCGGCGCACCTGCGTGTCGTCGATGAACGCCGGCGCGGCCAGCCGCGAGGGCTCGGCGCCTGAGGCCATCTCCAGGGCCTCGCGGTACGCCTTCAGCGCGGCGTCCCTCTTGCCCGCCTTGAGCCATTGATGTCCCGACCATGCCAGCGCGATCACGTCGCGGCTCAGACCGGCACGAGCGGCCACCTGGTCCGTCGGGTCCCCCTGGCGCGGACGTGACAGCGCGAACCGGGCGGCGGACTGCACCGGCGAGGCCTGGCACGCGGCGATCAAGGCGCCTTGGACCTGCTCGGCCTGGTCGGGTTCGGCAGCGGCGGCGCGGTCCTGGTAGAAGGCCCAGTACGTGAGGTTCCCGGCCGTGGTCTTCCACCACGAGGTGCCATGAAGGGTGATCGCTTCGGGGAGCGGCTTCAACGTCCTGCCGGTTCTCGCCAGGCGATTGGCGACCTGGCCGGCGGCGTAGGCGTCGCGCGACCACATCCAGGCCATCCCCACGCCGGCCACCCCAATGAGCAGCGCGGCGGCCGTCGCGGGGAGCCATCCCAGCCAGAGTGGCATGGACCAGTGCGCGGGGGTCTTGGCCACGGTCGGGACCGGGAGTCTCGCGGCCCGCCGGACGCTCGGACGAGCGGGCGCCGCCTGTTCGCGGTCAACGCGGTGCGCCGCCAGAATGTCCCGTGCCGAGGGCCACACGCGGCCGGCGCAAGGGAACGGCCTTCTCATCCTTCGCGAATGAGGCCACCGAGGGCTGGTTTGAGGTCTCCGGCGCGGCGGGCGGTGGCGCAGGCTGACCCTGGGAACGGGCGGCGACCGAGGCACCGCGGGACGTTGACTTCCGGTTCCGCGTGGTCGTCGCACGCAGACGTGGCTCGGTTCGGGCCGCGTCCCCGGCCGACGGAGCAAGGGGGGGCGTGGCCAGGTCGAACGTAGGGGCGGGTCCGGTCCACATGCTCGACTTGACCACGTGGGTGTCGGTAATGAAAGGTGCCCGGTCCTCCCAGATAATAAAAGATGCCTGGTCCTCCCAGGCCCACATCTCGGGCGCGATCCTCTCCGTGCGGAGTGTTTCGCGATCCGATCTCAGTGTCGCGTGCTCAGATTCATGGGCGGCTGGATTCAGCCCCCCGTCCTGGCAGGTCGGATGGCAGGCTTCAGCCTGCCCGACGAGGTGCTCAGTGCTGGGTGAAGTCGAAGCGTGCCCTGCCGTCGTGACCGTCTCGGTGAGCCCTTCAGCCCGGATCTCGTCTTCGGGATGAGAGAGCGATTCCTGTTCTTTGTTCTCTTGGGAAGAACTCGGGTTATGGTCGGAATGGAGGCCCGCGGAAGGACATTCAACTCGGGCCTCGCCCTCCGGGATAGGAGAGGGTTCCGGTCCCATCGCCTCCCAGGCGAGGCGGATCTCTTGAGGCGCCTGCGTGAGCATGTCCGGGGTCTTCTCGGGCCTCGGAGTCTCGTCGCCCAGTTCTTGCCCGACCTTGTCGGGAGGTGGCACGTCCTCGCCCGGAACGACACAGGTGTCCGTCCGCGACTCGGTCCGGGCCGTGGGCGCGCCGGGCTGGGAGGGCAATAGAACGGGACCGACCTTTCCCGGGGCGGTCCGGCGGGCTTGAGTCGCGTCGAAGGCCGATCGATCCGCGCTTCGGGTCGGGGGGAAGCGTCGTGACCTTCCAGTCTCCGAAGGCGGCCGGCTTGGTTCGGGCACGAGGCGGGTCGGCCGGAGCGGGCGTTGTCGGCGATTCCTCGGGGGCGGGTGGTGGGAGTTCCTCAACGGCGACCGCCTGGGACGACTCGGAAACGAACAGCGCATCGGCCGAAGAGGTCTGAGCCCCCGACCCCATGCCATGGTCGATCCCGGCGACGTCCGGAGGGCTCTCCTGATCGATCGGAGACGGTTCGGCGAGAAAGAACGCACCGAGAGGCGGGGAATGGCCCAGGTTCGGGAGGACACCACCCGCCTCGGGGGCGCGAAAGAGATCGATCTGGGTCGTCGAGGGGTCCGGCGGAGTATCGACACCGGCAGAGGTCGAGGGCATTGCGGCGCGTCGGGCGACTTGCCGAACCCGGACGCTCGCTCGCTTTCGAGGCTCGGGACCGCCCGGGCTCTCCAAGGGCCGTGCGAAACCCGTCCCGGGCATCGTCGTCGAGGGGGTGGCCGAGGGCCTGGGGGACTCGCGGGCGACTGCGCCGCCCCGGAGCCGTTCGCCGGCCGCCTTCCAGCGTTCCTGCCAGCGCCGATCCTCCTGACGCGCCTTCAGCCAGCTCTCGCGCTGCTCCTGCCGGGCCTGCCAGCCGCCAGCCGCTCCAGGTCGTCGCCGAGAGGGGGGCGGTCTGCCCGGAGCGCCTTGCGCGAACCATCCTCCTCCGGTGTGCGAGGGTGGCGTGACTCGGTCCTGAATTCCTCGGTGCCAGGGGAATGGCAGGGGGCAATTCCACGGGGATCGGCAGGTGATAAGCCCCCCATTCCGGGGCCGCCGTGCTGGACGACCGGAGGGTCAGCCAGTGCTCGCCCACGCGGAAGGGGATGTCGTACGGCAGAGGGCAGGGTTGCTCGACCGAACGGCCATCAAGCCAGACCGATCCGGGGGGACGCATCGGGACCAGGTGCCACGTTCCCCCCCGGCGCCGAAGTCGGCACTCCTCCTCGGCCAGGTCGGGCTCAGCGAGACAGACTTCGCAATAGGACGCCCGGCCGATCCGGACCGAGACACCCGGGAGCTCGACGACGCGGATCGGGTCCGTGTCGCGGGCCTGGATATGCAGGCAGGCTGTTTCCGGCATCGTGGGATGACTCCTCCTTGAAGTCCAGCGAGCGACTGGCTTACCCGCGGCTCCACGAACAGGTCGGTGCCCCCGGCCAGCCAGCGGTTCCAGATCCCTCCCAACGCGCTGGCGGCCACGGCGATCGCGGCCAACTCGACCGTCCAATGCACGACCGAAAAAAGACTGAAGCCAACCGCCGCGCCGATCAAGCCGAAGGCCAGCGCGCGGTCCGCCGTACCGACCCGGCGCACCGCCCCGGGCACGTGATAGAGGCACCAGAGCACCGCGACCACCAGCAGCGCGACGCCCACCGAACCCGCTTCAACCCACCATTGCAGCAGGCTGCTGAGGGCGGTCGTCCGCGCCTCGTCGCGCGACTTGTAGAACGGGTAGATCGCGGCGAAGCTCCCCAGCCCCGTCCCGAGGATGGGGAAATCGCGGATGATGGCCCGCGCGTCGGCCCAGACCCGCGTCGCTGTTTCCAGACCGTCGGCCGAGACTGGCGGCCTGGCGTCGGGCATCTTGGCCAAGACCTCCCCCAGGAGGATCCCGCCACCCAGCCCGAGCACGGGCAACATCGTCAGGCCGAGTCCCAGCCAGCGCAATCCCGAGGGACGGGCGCTCGGGAGGCCGACCAGAACCAGGGCGATCGCGAACGGCAGACTCAACCAGCGACCGGCCATCAGCCCGATCAGCACGGCACTCGTCACGAGCAGGCCCGAGAGCAGAATGACCAGTCCCCCCTGCCCCGAGTCGCCCAGCCGCGTCCGGAGGCCCTCGCGGCTTCCCCGGGGGGCCAGCAGTTGCAGGACCAGCGCCAGCGCCAGCGGCAAGCCGATCGTCCCCAGCGCGAGGTAGGCGCCCGGTCCTCCCATGAGGCTCCCGATCAGGAAGAGCTGGTCGGGCACCGGGGTCGCCCAGGCCGAGGAGGCCGCGCTCGCGGCGTCCATCGCCCGCAAGGCCGTCGCGCAGGCGCGGTTTGGAGGTCGCTGACCGACGGCGCCCACGACGGGCCGAGGCCTGGGTCGTAGAGCCCGTAGAGGTGGCTCGACTGGCTGACCAGTTGGACCACGGCGAAGGCCGTGTTGATGAAGAAGGCGGCGACGATGCTCCCCCAGACCACATACAGCCGCCCCAGGCGATCGGTGAAGAGCGAGACCCCCCAGAACAGGGCGAGGCAGGCCGTCGCTCCGGCGAGCCAGCGGAGCGTGGCCGAGCGGTCCAGGGTGATCGGCGAGCGGACGCCGGGCGGCTCGGGCAGCTTCAGCTCCGGGTCGGCGGCCAGGGCGCGATCGGAAAAGAAGCCCCGGGTGTACGCTTCGCGGAGCGGGGAGAGAGCCGCGCCGCCATCGAGGGCGAGAGGGGAGCGAGCTGCACGGTCGCCAGCGCCAGCGCCAGCGCGCCCAGGAACGTCAACGGACTTTTCAAGACCCGCAGCCTCCCCTCGAGCGCGCTGCGCAGGAGGCATCCGAGCACGAAGACGAACGTCAGCGCGGCGATAGCCAGCCAGGCCCACCAGACCGCGCCGCCGAAGGCGAGCGTCGTGCCGATCAGGAGGATCGCCAGCACGAGGGTCAGGAGGCGATCGGTGATCATCAGGAGTCGTTGCCGAACGTTCAAGGGGGGCATCTCCGGCTCAGGCCTGGATCGAGCCGGCCAGCGGCAGCGCGGCCTGCTCGTCCGGGGGGGCATCCAAACCACCGGCGGTGGCGAACCTGCGGCCCTGGCCTCCGCCCTGGGCGGGGCCGTAGGGCGCGTCGGGGCCGTAGCTCGACCAGTTCTTGAGGTCCTCGTAGAGGCCGTTGAAGACGACACCCGCGATGACGACGTGCGACTGTTCGAGCATCGTCTTGGCCCGCTGCAACGGCCGGAGCTCCTGCGACCCCGAGCGCACGACCAGCAACGCCGCGTCGACGATCCGGCCGAGCATCCGGCAATCGGCCAGGCCGAGGATCGCCGGGCCGTCCAAAATCACACGGTCGTAGTGATTCGAGAGCGCGAGGATCAATTGCCTGAGCTCGAGGGTGCCGAGGATCTCGATCGGGATCTCGCGGGCGTCGCCGGTGGGCAGGAAGTCGAGGTTGGGGATGTCGGTCCGGACGACGGTCCGCTGCCAGGGCAGGTCGCCGCGGAGCACGTCCACCAGGCCGAGAGTCGTGCCCATCTTCGTGCTGGAAGACGCCGGCCAGGCTGGGCCGGCGGAGATCGACGTCCATCAGCAGAGTGCGTTCGCCAGCCCGGGCGCAGGTGGCGGCCAGGTTCAGGGCGGTCGTGCTCTTACCCTCGCCCGCCTTGGCGCTGGTGACCAGGAGCGTCACGATCGGCCCATGCTTGTCGGCGACACCCACCAGGCTGGCGCGGAGGTTGCGGTAGGCGTCGGCCTCGATCGACTCGGGCGCGCCAGGTGTCCAGAGATGGCCGCCCCGCTGGATCGTCGCCGTCCGCCGGATCCGGGGAACGACCCCGAACAGGGGCAGCGCCAACCCGGCCGCCAGGTGCTCGGGGACCTTCACCGAGTGATCGAGGTGTTCCATCAGGCAGACCAGGCCGATCCCGAGGCCGAAGCTCAGGGCCACGAAGATCGCAATGTTCATCGGGCGGCGGGGACGGACCGGAACGGTCGGCTCGGGGATGCTGGGCGGCAGCGAGATCGGGTCCTTTTGCGACTGCGCCACGATGTTGAACTCCGAGATTTTCGTCTGCAACGCCGCGATGCGATCGACCTTTTGCCGATACTCATTCATCAGGTCGAGGAACTTCTGATGCGTCGGCATCGACTCCTGCATCTCGGCCAGCAGCGCTTCTTGACGTTCTCCTCGTCGGAGCGGATCTCCGCCCTCATGTTCTCGACGAGCATCTCGTATGGATCGGTGGCGTTCGTCGCGGCTGGGGCCGACCGAAGCCGGGTCAGTCGATCCATCACGCGTGTCAGCTTTTCCGCAGTGAATTTTACCGAGGGGTCGGTGTCGAAATAGCGGATGGTGCGCTGATACTGCCTCATCCGGCCGGTCAGTTCTTCGCGGAGCCGCTCCAGCTCGGCGATCTGCCCCTCGCGGGCCGACGACTCGGCCTGGCCCCTCAGGCTCGGGAATGACTGCGCCATCCAGGCCTGTTGCTGGAGTTCCCCGAGCCGCGCCGTGCTTCTGCATCAAGAGCGAGCCGAGCGATCTCGAACTGTGCCTGCTTGATGTTCTTCCCCTCCGGCCCGATCGTGTCCGCGTGCTTCCTGAGCATCTCGTAGATCTTCTCGTTCAGCATCCGCGACTCTCCCTCAAGCTGCTTCAGGCTGGCCTCGGCATCATCCTTCGAGTCGACGTTCTTCTGGAAGACCTCGTCCCTGGCCTGTTTCCGCAGGAGCTCGAGGAGGAGCGAGAGCTGCTTGACGGTCCGGGCGGGGTCGGTGCCTTCGAGCGAGACGGTGACCTGGTTGGTCCCTTGGATCAGGCGGGCCTGGAGGTTGGCGATCAGCTCATCGGCGGCCTCCTGGCCCGCCAGGCCCGTGGCGGCGAGGGTCGGGTCGTTGATGAACACCTGCTCGCCCATCACCTTGCTCTTCAGCATGGCGATCCGGTTGGGGATGTACTTCTCCGCGGCCTCGGCGTCGCGCGGGCTCACGATGTTGGAGACGAGCGTGGAGAGGACCGGATCAAACTGCGGCGGCTCGATCACGATCTGCGCGGTCGCGCGGTAGATCGACGGCTGATGGACGGTCCAGACCGCGCCAGGATGCTCAGGGGGACGGCGATCACCAGGACGAGCCAGATCCGCCGCCGCAGGGCGCGGAGATAATCCGAGGGCGATTTCGCCGGCGTGGCGGTGGGGGTCAACGTGAGGGTATGAGGACTGTGGGGGCGGGGCGGCCCCGCGGCATAAGGCTGTATTCCATCCATGGGTCATTCCGCTCCCATCCGATTCCAACCGGTCACTCTTCTCTGAGTGAAGGGTGAGAGGCCACCGAGCGCGACTCCCATCCCAGGCGCCATGCGGAGCCAATTCAGGGTGAGATGCGACAGCGACGGCGTCGAAGCGGGCCGCGAGGGCCAGGATCGGGGTGGCCTGCGACTTCGACCGCAACGAATCCGAGCTCCTCGGCCGATCCGGAGGGACCGTCACAACCTCGCCCGTCTCTCCGGTCCCGCCCTGAGTCGTGAGCAGCCATTCCAGCCGCTCGGCGGTGGCCAGCGACAGCCGCTGGAGGAACCGGAACGCGATGTCGGCCGCCAGGGCCGACCCCGCGTCCTGTTGCAACGCGACGGACAGCAAGAGGTCATGGCCACCGGAGAGTCGGAAAATCGCCGTCGGCCCCGACACGGCGGCCAGCGGTTCCACGTCCCCCCAGAGTCCCTCGTCGGCCGGGAAGACGAGCCTGCCCGTCGTGCGTGCACGAGATCCGCACCATCTCGCAGCCGAGCTTGTGGGTGGTCTCCTCCAGGATCGTGCAGATCGACGACATCTGGTCGCAGAGCTCGATCCGCTGGATCGCCTCCCACGTCACCTTCGCGGCGTACCGCTCCTGGCGTCCCCGCGCCAGCCGCGCCTGGAGGTCCTCGCGGAGGTTCGCCAGCTCGTCGAGGCGGCTGGTCAGGATCAGGAGGAACGCCAGGCAGCCGGAGAGGCCCAGGACCAGCGCCAGCACCTCGTTCCTCAGCGCTACGCCCAGCAGCACCACGCCGCAGAGGAACCCCGAGAAGCAGTAGAGCAGCAGCGCCGCCTGGCGCGGGTTCAGGCCCAGCCCGATCAGCAGGTGGTGGACGTGCCGGCGGTCGGCGGAGCTGAGCGGCAGGTTCCGGACCCAGCGCCGGAAGATGGCCATCGCCGTGTCGGAGATCGGCAGGCCCATCGCCAGGATCGGGAACAGGATCGAGATGGCCGACGGCCCCTTCATCGACCCCTGCACCCCGATGACCCCGATCAAGAGCCCGATCAGCAGGCTGCCGCTGTCGCCCAGGAAGATGCAGGCGGGATGCCAGTTATAGAGCAGGAACCCGGCCAGGCTCCCCGCCAGCGCCGCCGCCATGATCGCGACGCCGATGTTCTGGTTGTGGATGGCCACCAGCGTCAACGTGCCGCTGACCAGCAGGCCGACGCCCGAGGCCAGACCATCCATACCGTCGATGAGGTTCCAGACGTTCATGCAGCCCAGGAACCAGAACATCGTGACCGCTAGGCCGGCCGGCGCCACGTCGAGGGAATGTCCCCAGAGATCGAAATGGAGACTTGGCTGGCCGAGCTCCGACCGACACACCGAGGACTTCGAACCCGTGGATCCGGACGCCGCCGAGGTAGAGCACCACTACCGCCACCGCCTGGCCCGCCAGCTTGATCCGGGGGCCCATCGAGCGTGTGTCATCGATGAAGCCGATCACGAGGACCAGCAGCGCGGCGACGAGCACCGACTCTTGCCTGGCCCACCACTCGGCGAATCCCGGCCAGTCGTTCAGGTAGCCGCCGAAGCCCACCAGCACGATGCCCGCCGCGATCCCGAACGCCAGGCCCAGGCCGCCCAGCCGGGGCGTCGCCCCCTTGTGGATCCGCCGGAAATGGTCCGGCCGATCGATCGCCCCGGCCCAGACCGCGATCCGCGTCACCAGCGGAGTCGCCAGCACGCACCCCATAAATGCGACGGCGAAAATCAGCAGGAAGGAGTTCGAGATCATCATGGATGGGACCATCCTCAATGCCCCCCGATCAATTGCCCGCCACCCTGTTCACCGCGCGAAGTGCCGAACACGCCGCGAGTTCGCAGCGCGGTCGCGAGCGACACGGGACAGCCCGCGTGACCGGAACCGACCCTCGCGGCGGGCTCGCCACGCAACGAGAGCGCCGAGCCGTGGATCCCGTCGGACCCCGCACGACTTCTCCGCTCCCCGCATCTCAGAACTCTAGTTCTGGAAACTGACAGCCATCGAGGGTGCGGGAAGGCCCTCCCCGTGAAGGGAGACGGCGACCCCCTTGGATACACTCGAAGCGACCCACAACCAGGAGGGGTGAAAGGATGGGGTGAGCAGGACCAACCCGTGGAGCGCACGCGGCATTTCACGTTGATGGCTCGTCTTCCGTGACTGATACGCATCCCGGAACGTTGGGGCCCGAGGGGGGCGCCAGGCCTCCCTCAAGGGAGCACTGTTGCCTCCGGCGGTGGGCGAGATCGTTCCAGGACGCGTATGATTCGGGCCAGGTTCACCCCGGCAGTCCATCCAGGGCTGAGCGATGCTGTCGCGAAAGTATCGGGGTTCGGCCGGTCCCGGTCAAGATCGGAATCGAGGACGTGTTGCCCGGGGGTAAGCGTCACGATTGTGGGTGGAAAATTAACACCCCCGAGAAGTGAGCGAATGTCAAGAGGGAAGCCCATTCGGTCGCACGGTTTTCCTCTGGGATTTGCGGGTCTTGCGTAAGATAGGCTGCTCCATCTCGTGCTTCATGGCCGAAGATGAATCCTCCTCGGTCGAGGGTCACTCAGCCGGCGAAGGACGGAGGCACAAGTGCAAGGAGAAGTCAAGGGCCAAGTTACGTCAATTCGGCCCCTTTGCCATGCTGGACAAACGCTATCCCCCACAAAGATGACGCTTACCCGTTGCCCGGTTGCCCGGACGATCATCTCACCCGAGGAATCTTGCAACGGCTTCTCGGGCCCATTCGAAATCGGAAAAAGCCCTCTACCGCCCAACAGCGGGGGTGGGGAGTGGCGCCGGCGGATCTCTGCCGCAGGTCCTCGGTCAGCACCTCCTCGGTCGTAGACCGAGATATATGTTGACAAAAAAGCTGGACATCTCTGACGGCCTGGATTTATTATGGTCCTTCCCCGCTCAGCTCCCCACGGGTTTCCACGGGTCCCGGACCGATCGACCTCGCCGGGGGTCCGGTCATCGAGCGATTGAGGGGGACGCTTCTCCTCGGAGAACCGGAAGGAAGCCCGCAGGCCCGACTCCAGCTCTGGAACATGTTAATAATATGTAATATAATTACATTATTATTTATCACTTCTCCACAAGCGCTCCCCGAGCACGTTGTTCCTGCCCGCCCCCGACCGTCCCGGCTCACCGCGACCCCGGCCGCCTCCAGGCGGCCGGGATACTCCCGCGACGTGAACTGCGCGCCCTGATCGGTGGGGAAGATCTCCGGCCGACGCCGCGCCAACGCCTCGTCCAACGCCTCCAGGCAGAACCGTCCCTCCAGGGTGTGAGACAGCCGCCACGACAGCACGTACCGGCTGGACCAGTCGCTCACCGCCGTGAAATACATGACATGCACCTCATCGATACATAAATAATATCGGAACTCACGACCTCGTCGATGGGGGTCAACACCCGGTCGCGGGGCAGGGAGGGGTAGGCCCGCGCGTCCGACGCCGCTGTCGTGGTCCGCGGTCCGGGGTGCAGCGCCTCCAGGCCCATGAGCGCCATGAGCCGCTGGACCCACTTGCAATTGACCGTCTCGCCCGCGCGCTCCCGGAACACCGTCCTCCTCCGGTTGCCGTAGAACGGGGTCACGAGGAACTGCTGGTCGATCAGCCGCATCAGCCGCAGGTTCTCCTCCGACTCGGTCGCCGGGGGGAGGTAGTTAGGCCTCAAGCAAGCGTCAATGAATCGGCTCCCTGGAACCTCACCCCTTTGTTTTGTTTTCAGCCTTTCGTAGAAGGGGCGCCAGGGGCGCATCTCATTTTCGTAGTGAGCGCTTCTCCTAATTCCATCATTCTTGATTCATAGGCTTTGAGTCACTGGCAGCCCTATGTCAAACCTCCCATCACGCTTGTTTCAGGGTTAGGTCGAGCAGTTGAGGTCCAGGAGTTCGCATCAACAGAAAATGCTCAAATAATGATGCTCAACCCCGTCGAACCGCTGTGGAGTTGGATGAAGTGGGACCGATTGAGCGATTTTTCGAACCCCAGGATGCGTTCGACCTGAACGAGCGCGTCATTGCCGAACTGGAAGCGGTCCGTGATGATCAGGAGTTCCTGCGGAATTTGTTCCGTGCCTCGGAACTCCCTCTGCCGCGGACATTACTTTACTGAGAAGCTATAAGCTCCTGGGCGGCCCGCAGGCGGCCTCCTGATCGGCACGCGCGAGGCGGTTACGCGCGTCGAGTCGGACCCCCTGATGCGCACCCTCCGGCTCGATAAGATGACGCTCGCCGCGCTCGAGGCGACCCTCCACCTGGCGCTCGACCCGGCGCTGGCCAACCGGCAGATCCCGCTCTGTGGCGTTCCTGAACACCCCCCTCGACGCGCTCCTCCGCCGCGCCGAGCGACTGGCCGACAGGCTTCGCCACTCGTTGCATCTGAATGCCTCGGTGCTGGAGGCGACAGCCTATCTAGACGGTGGCAGAGTCCCGGTCGAGCCCATCCCGACGGCGGCCGTCCGCGTCGCCCCTCCCTTCCCCGAACCCTGACCTTCCGAAGGGCGCCTGGACCGCCGCGCTTCGGCTCGGTGACCCTCCGGTCGTCCCCCGCATCCAGGGCGGCGCTGTCCTTTTCGACCTCCGCACCTTGACCGGAAGCGATGATGAACCTCTGTTTCGTACGATCCGCCAGGTCGCCGGGGGACTGGGCCTCGATTGAGGCGAGAAAAATCACGGA
The DNA here is from genome assembly GCA_963803395.1 of uncultured Planctomycetaceae bacterium. GTDB lineage: Bacteria > Planctomycetota > Planctomycetia > Isosphaerales > Isosphaeraceae > JAFANO01. The sequence goes on along the minus strand of CAWDND010000046.1, from coordinate 82,559 downwards.
TCGGCCTGTTGTCTTGTCGCGGCCTTGAGAACGCGTTCTCGTGATTCGCTTAAAATGCTTAACTGGGGTTTTGCAAACTTTACCGAGACTGTGTAAAATCCAGGCTGCGGTGGATCATTTCCCGAGGACCACCCCGGTCGATGCCGGACAAGGGTTCGGACATCCCCTCAAGAGTAGGATGACCGTCGGAAACGTTGATCATAGGCCGACCCCCTTGTGTTGCGGCATTTCCCGAGGGAACGGCACTCTGTCAGTAGTGACAACTACATCTTGACATGATCCACCCTCCTCTGTGCCCCCGAGTTGCGCCGGGTGTTTTGATCGCCAAAATGGCGATCTGGGGGCTTTGTACACCTTGCGTCCGGATATATGGCAAAACTCCAGGCTTAATTTTGTTCTCCAGGAGTCGGACCCAAGAGGCTCGTCGTGCCCAGGAGGATCGGGAATGCGACTCTGCCGCTTCATCCTCGATGATGTCATCTTGACCGGATTCTATGCCGACGACTGTATCATTCCCATCGACCAAGCGGCTGAGGCGTACTGCGAGGAGGTAAGCGTCGAGCTACTCCTGCCCTCGACGGGGAACCTGCTCGACATGCTTCCTCCCGATGGTCCGTCCTTCCTCCCCGTCTGCGACCTGGCCCGGTGGGTCGACGAGCTGGATGTCGTGACGTTCGACGACCTTGCGGTCCCCGTCGATGAGGTCGAGCTGCTCGTCCCGATCGCGCACCCCAGGAAGATCCTCCTGCTGGCGGGCAACTACGCGGAACACATTGCCGAGTGCGGCGGGATCGCCGCCGAGCGTCAGGAGATGTTTCCTTATGTTTTCATGAAGCCGCCGACCACGATGACGCATCCGGGCGACCCCGTCGTCTTGCCCAGGATCTCGCCCGATCATGTGGATTGGGAGTGCGAGCTGGGGGTGGTGATCGGCCGGATATTCCGCGATGTGGATGAGGGCGAGGCGCTGGAGTACGTCGCCGGCTATACAGTCGTCAACGATATCAGCGACCGGATGTTCAAGCCGAACCCGAGGCGGAAGTCGAGGGAGCGCGATCGGTTCTTCGACTGGCTGCACGGCAAGTGGCACGACACCTTCTGCCCGATCGGCCCGTGCATCGTGTCGGCCGACGCAGTGCCCGACCCGCAAGCGCTGGCAATACGGCTGCTGGTCAATGACGAGGTCAAGCAAGAAGCCTCGACGGCGGAGATGATCTTCCCGGTCGCCGCGATCGTGTCGTTCCTCTCACGGTTCGTCACGCTGGAGCCGGGCGACATCATCTCGACCGGCACGCCCTCGGGCGTGGGGTCGGCGTCCGGAACCTACCTCCAGCCCGGGGACGTGGTCCGGGCGACGATCGCCGGAATCGGCACCCTGGAGAACCCCGTCGAGGCGGAAGGATGAGGAGGGCTCGCCATACGCTCGCGGAGGACGTGGGGAATTTCGGAGACTCGAGAAAATCTGGTATTATTGATTTTTATCGGGGAAACGACGACCGCCGTGACGTGATATTTCGAAGATCGGGAAGGTGCGATGTTCGAGATCCGCAAGCTGTTGGTAGCCAACCGAGGCGAGATCGCGATTCGGGTCTTTCGGTCGGCCCACGAGCTGGGCATCCGCACTGTGGCCGTCTATTCGCATGAAGACCGCTTCGCGATGCACCGGCTCAAGGCTGACGAGGCGTATCCGATCGGCAAACCGGGCGAGCCGATCCGGAGCTATTTGAATGGCGCGGGGATCATCGCGCTGGCGCGGGAAAAGGGGGTCGAGGCGATCCATCCCGGATACGGGTTCCTCTCAGAGAACGCCGAGTTCGCTCACGCCTGCGAGGAGGCGGGGATCGCGTTCGTCGGCCCCCGGCCCGAGCTGCTCGGCGTGCTGGGCGACAAGGTGGCCGCGCGGGCGATAGCCCGCGCGGCGGGCGTGCCGATCCTGCCGGGGAGCAGCCAGCCGGTCCTGCCCGACCCCGAGGCCCATGCGCTGGCCGAGGCGCTGGGCTATCCCGTCCTCGTCAAGGCGGCGATGGGGGGCGGCGGCCGGGGGATGCGGGTTGTCGAGTCGCCCGACGCGCTCGACGCTGCGATCGAACAGGCCCGCCGCGAGGCGGGGACCGCCTTCGGCGTCCCCGACGTCTTCCTCGAGAAGTTCATCCCCAGGGCCAAGCACATCGAGGTCCAGCTCCTCGGCGACCGCCACGGTCACCTCGTCCACCTCTACGAGCGCGATTGCTCGGTCCAGCGCCGGCACCAAAAAGTTATTGAAATCGCCCCGGCGTACAATCTCGACCCCGCGATCCGCGCGGCCGTCTGCGACGCGGCCGTCACGCTCGGCCGGCACGTCCGCTACGAGAACGCGGGGACCGTCGAGTTTTTGGTCGATGCCGACTCGGGCGCCTTCTACTTTATCGAGGTCAATCCGCGGATCCAGGTCGAGCACACTGTCACCGAGATCGTCACGGGGATCGACCTGGTCAAGAGCCAGATCCTGATCGCGCAGGGGACCGAACTGTCGGACCCCGAGATCGGCCTGCCGAGTCAGGACGCGGTGCGGTTGAGCGGCTACGCCTTCCAGTGCCGTGTCACAACCGAGGACCCGGCGAACAAGTTCACCCCCGACTACGGGCGGATCACACATTATCGCACGCCCGGCGGTCTGGGCCTGCGGCTCGACGGCGGGACGGCGGTCACCGGCGCGATCATCACGCCGTTCTACGACTCGCTGCTGGTCAAGTTCAGCGCCAGCGGCCACCGGTTCATCGACGCGGCGCGGCGGATGGAGCGTGCGGCTCCAGGAGTTCCGCGTCCGGGGCGTCAAGACGAACGTGCCCTTCCTGCTCAACGTCATCACGCACCCCGACTTCCTCGCGGGACGGTGCACCACCCGGTTCATCGATGACTCGCCCGAGCTGTTCCGGTTCTCGATCCGTCAGGACCGTGCCACGCGGATCTTGACCTTCGCCGCCGAGGTAACAGTCAACGGCTACCCCGGGGTCGTTCGCCCGGCGTACTACGTCTCCGCCTCCGAGCCGCCCCCTCCCGCGCTCGATTCCGCCGCCGCCCCGCCCAAGGGCTCGCGGCAGGTGTTCAAGGAGATGGGGCCCGAGCGGTTCGCCCGCTGGGTCCGCGCAGACGCCCCTGCTGATGACGGATACCACCTTCCGCGACGCCAACCAGTCGCTCCTGGCGACCCGGGTTCGGACCCGCGACATGCTTCGCGTGGGCGAGGCGTACGCGCGGCTCTGCCCCCAGATGTTCTCGATCGAGATGTGGGGCGGGGCCACCTTTGACACCGCCATGCGGTTCCTCAAGGAGGATCCGTGGGACCGCCTGGCGCAGTTGCGGGAGAAGATCCCGAACATCCTCTTCCAGATGCTCCTGCGGGGCTCAAACGCCGTCGGCTACACGAGCTATCCCGATAACGTGGTGCGCGCCTTCGTCAAGGAGGCGGCGGACGCAGGGATCGACCTGTTCCGTGTCTTCGACGCGCTGAACTGGATCCCCAACATGGAGGTGGCGCTGGAGGCCGTCCGCGAGGCGGGGGCCCTCTGCGAGCCCGCCATCTGCTACACCGGCGATATCCTTGACCCCGGCCGGCCCAAGTATCACCTGGCCTATTACGTCCGGCTCGCCAAGGAGCTCGAGAGCCGCGGCGCCAACCTGATCGCCATCAAGGACATGTCGGGCCTGTGCAAGCCGTACGCCGCCGAGCGGCTGATCAAGGCGTTGCGCGAGGAGGTGGGCGTGCCGATCCACTTCCACACGCACGACATGGGCGGTGCCGCAGGCCGGGAGCGTCCTCCGGGGGACGGACGTCGGCCTCGACATCGCCGACGGCGCCATGGCCTCGATGTCGTGCCTGACCTCGCAGCCGAGCCTCAACGCGATCGTCGAGTCGCTCCGCTTCACCCCGCGCCAGACAGGCCTCGATCCGGCGGCGCTGATCGAGCTCAGCCGCTACTGGGAGGCGGTCCGCGCCATGTACGCCCCCTTCGAGACCAGCCTCCGCGCCCCGTCCGCCGAGGTCTACGCGTACGAGATGCCGGGAGGCCAGTACCTCGAACCTCTTCCAGCAGGCCAAGGGGCTGGGCTTGGAGATGCGCTGGCCCGAGGTCTGCAAGGCGTACGCCGAGGTCAACCTCCTTTTCGGCGACATCATCAAGGTCACGCCAACCTCGAAGGTCGTCGGCGACATGGCACTGTTCATGGTCGCCAACAATCTGACGCCCGCCGACACGCTCGACCCCGAGCGCGAGCTGGCGTTCCCCGAGAGCGTGGTGGAGCTGTTCGAAGGGCGGCTCGGGCAGCCCCCCGGCGGCTTCCCGAAGGTGCTCCAGGAGCGGGTCTTGAAGGGGCGACCCGCGAGCACCGAGCGGCCCGGCAAGAACCTCCCGCCCGGCGATCTCGAAGCTGCGCCGAGCAGGCGACCGCGCTGCTCGGACGACGCGCGACCGACCGCGACGCCCTGAGCCTGTTACTCTACCCCCGCGTCTTCCCCGACCTGGCCGCGCATGAACAGTCGTATTCAGATACCTCGATCCTCCCCACGCCTATCTTCTTCTTCGGGCCCGATCCCCTGGTCGAGAACCTCATCGAGATCGAGCAGGGCAAGACGCTGATTGTCAAGCTCGTGGCCGTCGGCGAGTCGCACGCCGACGGCAAGCGGAACGTCTTCTTCGAGCTGAACGGCCAGCCTCGCGTGGTCGAGGTGGTCGATCGCTCGCTCGCCTCGGCCGTCCGCGAGAGCCCCAAGGCCAACCCCAACGACCCGAACCAGATCGCCGCCCCCCTGCCAGGCCTGGTCGTCGGCGTCGCCGTCAACGCCGGCGATGCCGTGCGGAAAGGTCAGAAGCTCCTCTCGATCGAGGCGATGAAGATGGAGACCACCCTCTACGCCGAGCGTCCGGGGCGGATCGCCGAGGTCCTTACCCGTGTCGGCCACCAGGTGAAGACGGGCGAGTTGCTCATTAACATGACGAATGCGTAGCACCCCATGACCTGGCCCTTCGTCCGGACGGTGATCGAACGCGACGCCGTGGAATCGACCAACGATCTGGCCCGGGAGCTGGCCGTCGCCGGCCATGCCGACCTGCCGCTCGCCATCCGCGCGGCGCGGCAGACGCGGGGTCGGGGTCGGGGCGACCACGCCTGGTGGTCCGACGCGGGGAGCCTCACGTTCAGCCTCCTCCTCGACCCCGCCGCGCACGGCCTCCGGGTCGCGCAAGAGCCGAGGTTGGCGCTGGCCACGGCGGTCGCCCTCATCGAGGCGATTTCCGGGGACCTCTCCGCGGGGGCGGTGGGGATCCGATGGCCCAACGACGTCGAGGCGGACGGGAAGAAACTCGCCGGCATCCTCCCCGAGCGCGTCGAGACCGCGAACGGCCCTCGCCTGGTAATCGGGATCGGCCTGAACGTCCTGACCCGGATCGCCGACGCCCCGCACGAGGTCCGTTGCAGGGCCGCCTCGCTCACCGACCTGAGTGCCACCGCCTTGACGTCGGAGGATGTCGAACGCCTCTTCCGTGCGATCCTCGAACAGTTCGCGACCGCTCTGGGGCGACTCGTCCAGGAAGACCCCAGTCTGGCGTCGCGCTGGGATCAGCTCGACGTGCTCCGCGATCGCTGCGTCCGCGTGGACCTCGGCCCGCGCAGCGTGGCTGGGATCGGCCGGGGAATCGACCCCGAAGGGGCCCTGGTCCTGGCCGGCGAATCCGACGAGTTTCGCCTCTTCGGTGGCCAGGTGCACAGGGTGGGGTGAAGATCTCGAAGGCGAAATCAGCATCCCCGGCAAAATTCTCCAATGCCTTCCCACATCAAATATATTTATAAATTCAAATAATTATAATAATTTAAAAATGGTAAAATAAATTATTTAATTTACCTGATCTCTTGATGATCCTACGGTGGTGGAGCCGCCGGGAGGGTACTGCAGAGCCAGGGGTCAGGAGAGCGGGAAATCCTGCCGATGGTTTCCTCCTCGTTTCGTGCTATCCTCCGGGCAAAAGATCCGCACTGAGGAATGCATGTATGGTTGATATCTTGGATGTTCTGCAACGCTGGTACGCGGGCCGGTGTGACGGCGAGTGGGAACAACGCTATGGAATCAGCATTCAATCCTGCGACAATCCCGGCTGGTGGGTGAAGATCGATTTGGAAGGGACGGGCTTGCAGGCACGCCTGTTCCCGCGAATTGCAGAGAACGTCGATCTTGCCGGGTCCCCCCAATCAGAGCGCTGGTTGGATTGTCGGGTTGAAGACGGCGTGTGGAAAGGGGCAGGTGATGAGAGCAAGCTGGGGTTGATCTTGAAGGCGTTTCTGACCTGGGCTGAAGGGGCGGCATGAGCCATGGAGTCTTGTAGGGTGAGCATTTCATAAAGATTGTAGATATGATAATTTTGTGGGCGATACCCGCTCTCCGTGACTCGTCGCAGAGGTCGGAGACGGCGACACGGTCAATAAGGCGATCACGGGAAAATAATTCGTCTACTGAACAGGCGTTCAAAGGAGTTGGAAGCCAGCAGGAGAGTGCGTGGTGGACCGATCATCAGGGGAGAATGATCTCGCCCGGGTGGGCTGGTGCAATGGTCACAGGCTCATCCTGTGTTTCGGGGGGTTGGCGAAATCAGCAACTCAATCAACGCCCCCAGCACTGCTTTGCCTCGTCTTCGGACGTTGGGAACGAATTCGAAGGACCCCAGATCCAGCGGCAGCTTCTCTTGAGAGACCCCCCGGTGCGGACGCAGCCGCGACCGGAGCAACGACCAGAAGCCTTCCCAGGTGTTAACAGGAACTTCACAGAACCCATCGCCATCGTCGTCCCGGGCGACCTCCCCCGCAGCATGACAGACCGTGCGAGGGTCGTAGCCCCATTCCGGCAGCCGACTGGAGATGTCATGTTCAGCGGTGTAAAGAACAGTGCCTTTGGCGATTGTCTGCTTCATCAGCGGGCCGATCGTCACCTGTGGGACGTTCTCCAGCATCCGGATCACCACCGCGCCGGTACGCTGGAGCATGCCGAAGATCGGTGGCTTCTCCTTCGCCAGTGTGCCGCGGCCGCGTGCCCCCTTCAACTGGCGACGTCGGCCCGGTCGCCCTTTTTTTGACGGCCTCGGGATGGCCCTGATGTCCGGCCACCACAGAGACTTCGTCGCATTCGACCTCGCCAGTGAGCGTGACTTCGGGCTGCCGCTCGACGAGGCCTTCGCGAAGCTGAGATGCCATTTTCTGAATATCGTCACCGTTCAAATCAAGTTCTTGGGAAATTTGTTCATTCGAGAGATTCAATCCCAGGAAATCCAGGCAGATGATCCAGACCCGCCACGGCTGGTGGTGGCCGGCGAAGAGCGTCCCAGTCAGGTCGTCGAAGCGTTTGCAACAGGCGTGGCATTCGGCGGCTTCTCGACCGACTTGGGATATCTCAACCCGGCGTTCGGGAACGTGCCCGAGACGAGCCCGGAGAGCGTGGCCCACTTCCACGCCGCCGCGAGCGACGTGATCTCCTTGCGAATGGTGTAGCCGGTCACCGGCCGGCCCCTTCGACCCTTGTCGGACCGCCGCCGATCGACGTGACGCTGGAGGTCGGCCAGTGTGAGCTGCCGGATCGGGAACGGCTCGCCCAGCGTGCGGACGAGGTGGTCCAGGTGGGTCCGGAGCGTCTTCAGCGAGCCGCGCTCGAGCGTAATCGCCTGGGCCTCGAGATAGCCGCCGCGGAGCGCGACGAGCGTGATCGGAGCGGGGGAGGACGTCGGGACGGAGGGACGCCGCGCGGCCTCCCGCCGGAGAGCAGGAAGACCGTCAGGTCGACGTCCGGCGGCAGCTTCAGCCACCCCCGTTCGAGCCGGTTCAAAGTGTCCACGAGCCGCGCCCGACAGGCCTCGGCCTCCTTCTCGTCGGAGGTGCCGAGCGCCGGACGAAGGAGCTCGCCTGCGTAACGAAAGCAGATCCGGTACTTCGTCCCACGTCGCTGGAGCCAGGCCATGGATGGATGTCTCCTCGACCCGCGTCGGTGCCATGTACCCGCGATGCTGCGCCCATTCTGCACCAGTCGAGGGACGATTCCAGCAATAAAGGACTCACGGCTCGTCGCCGCAAGTCCTTGTCCTGCATAGTGCCGGAGACAGGACTTGAACCTGCACGGGCATGGTTAGCCCACTAGCCCCTCAAGCTAGCGCGTCTGCCAATTCCGCCACTCCGGCGAGGAGAATTGGGGTACGAGTTAGAGGAAGTGTAATGTTAACCGTGATTTCCCCGATGTCAAGGGGTCACTACGGAGATGAGATTCGTTAACATATTGATGTGACGAATCCGGCTTGTACCCCTTGACCCCATGTAGGATCCGTTGGCCCGGATCGGTCCTTCTCATGGACGATCTCGCGCGCTTCTGCTGCTGGAACCCCGACCGCCCACTCTCCAGGCATCCGCAGCGCCGGCAACCTTTCGATCTGCGCCCGTTCACGCTTGCTAAGGACCGCTTCTCCGAACGCAAGGGTACAGCTCTGTTCCACGGCCATCTGCCCCAGGATCAGGCCCGCGCCGTCTTCCAGCACCTCGGCAAGGGCTGCGACATCCGGCCCATCGGACGCCTCGTCGGTGTCCATCGCGACACCGTCGTCCGTTTGGCATGGCTGGCCGGACAACACCCCCACGACGCTCACGACGCTACGACGCGCTCGTGGCTTTTTCCTCCTCGGACTCGCGGGGAGGTCGTGCTACAATAGTCCGTGATCCCGACTCGAGCCGGCTCGGAACATCTCAGGAGGTCGTCTTTACATGATTCGTCCCACCCGGTCCTTGATCGTGTTGCTGGTCTTGACCGGCTTGGGCCTGATCCCAGGCGCCTGGGCCAGAGCGGCCGTGACCCGTGAGCAAGTCGAGAAGGCCATCCGCGAGGGGGTGCGTTTCCTGAAGCTCGAGCAGCGCGACGACGGCTCCTGGACCGACGTCGATAACGAGGCGCATACAGGGACCACCAGCCTGGTGACGCTGGCCCTGATGACCGCAGGCGAGCCGGTCAGCTCGCCGGCCATCGCCAAGGCGCTGGGGTATCTGAGGAACTTCGGGCCCGAGCAGTTGAACAGCGTCTATGCCGTCTCGCTCCAGACGATGGTCTTCGCCACCGCCCAGCCCGACATCGACCGGCTGAAAATCGCGGCGAACGTCGATTGGCTCGAACGTGCCCAGATCAAGACCGGTGACCGCGTCAACTGGCCCGGCTCGTGGAGCTATTCGGCGAACAAGAACCGGCACGGCGACAACTCAAACACGCAGTATGCCTTGCTCGGCCTCAACGCCGCCAGCGAGGTCGGCACCCCGGTCCGGCGCGAGGTCTGGACCCTGGCACGGCAATACTGGGAGCAATACCAACACGCCGACGGGGGCTGGGCCTACACCCCCGACACCCCCTCGCCGGCCAGCGCCAGCATGACCTGCGCGGGGATCTCCAGCCTGATCATCACCGGCCTAAAACGCTTCCAGGGACAGGAGTTCCTGGCCGGCGACGCGATCCAGAACTGCGGCCGGGGGGGGATCAACCTCAACCTCCAGCGCGGCATCGACTGGATGGCGGCCCGGTTCCGAGTCGGCGAGAACTTCGGGCACGGCGTTCAATGGCGGTACTACTACCTGTACGGCCTCGAACGCGCCGGCAGGCTCACCGGACAACGGTTCTTCGGCGAGCACGACTGGTATCGCGAGGGAGCCGAGAAGCTGGTCCACGACCAGGACAACCTCTCGGGCTTCTGGAGGGGCTCGTTATTCGAGCAGGACCGCCTGGTCGCGACGAGCTTCGCGCTGCTGTTCCTCGCCAAAGGGCGGGCGCCGGTCCTGATCAACAAGCTTCGCCACGGACCGCAGGGCGACTGGAACCACGACACCGACGACATCCGCAACCTCGTCGGCTTCGTCTCGCAGGACTGGAAGAACCTCCTGACCTGGCAGGTCGTCGATCCCAACGTGGCCAGCGTCGAGGCCATGCTCCAGGCGCCCATCGTGTTCTTCAACGGCCACGAGGCGCCCGATTTCACGCCGGAAGGCAAGAAGACGCTCCGCGACTTCGTCGAGCAGGGCGGATTCATCTTCGCCGAGGCCTGCTGCGGCCGTTCGGAGTTCGACCGCGGCTTCCGCGCGCTCATGAAGGAGGTCTTCCCCGAGCCCGAATTTGAGCTGCACCCGCTGGCCGAGGATCACGCGGTCTGGCGGTCGAAGCACCTGCTTCTGCCCGACATCCACCCGCTCTGGGGGATCGAGCACGGCTGCCGGACGGTGGTGATCTACTCGCCGGAGGACCTGTCGTGCTACTGGAACCAGATGGAGAACAGCCCGGGCAACCCCGCGGTGATCAAGGCGCAGAAGGTCGGCCAGAACGTGGTCGACTACGCGACCGGCCGCGAGCTCCCCGCCGACAAGTTGACGGTCCGCGAGGTCCACGAGTTCAAGGCCGAGAGCCCCAAGCGCGGAGCCCTCCACATCGCCAAGCTCCATCACGGCGGCGAATGGAACGTCGCGCCGCTGGCGATCCCCAGCCTGACAACCAGCCTGAAGGAGAAGCTCGGGTTCGACGTGGTGATCAACCACAAGGATCTCTTCCCGAGCGACCCGAACCTGGTGCAATTCCCGCTGATCTACATCCACGGCCGCGCCGGGCTGTCGTTCGACGCTAAGGACATGGACGCGCTGCGACGCCACCTGGAGCCAGGGGGTGGGACCTTCTTCGCCGACGCGGCCTGCGGCAGTCCCGCCTTTGACGCCGCGTTCCGCAAGTTCGTGGCCGATCTGCTGCCCAACCACCCACTCGTCCCGATCCCTCGCGACGACGAGATCTACAGCATGAGGGTCGGCTATGACCTGTCGCACGCGCAATACAGCAAGGCGGCCGGCGGCGGCACCGACTTCCCGCAACTGGAAGGCGTGAAGATCGACGGCCACTGGGCAATCATCTATTCAAAGTACGACCTCGGCTTCGCCCTCGAGCGCCACCAGGGGCTCGACTGCAAGGGATATTCCTACGCCAGCGCGCTGGAGATCGCCACGAACATCGTGATCTACGCGACGCTCCCCTGAAGGGGACGCCTCTTTCCTCACCCGCACCCTGTCTCGCGCGGAGAGGGAACCCTCTCGTCCCGCTCCTGTATGGTTACAATCTCCTAAGAAGCTTCGAGCGTGGTGTGTTGCACATCATGAGTTGCGCTCCCATTCCTTCGCCCGACGAAATCACAGGGGGAAGACTTGGCCCCCCTCAAGGCCACGACTCAGGGTCTGGCGAGCGGCTTGATCTCAAGCCGCTTGGATTCCACATCGTCGCCCGCACTCGACGTCGATCCAGGTCTGACCCGCACAATCCCGGGCGCGTTGAACCCCCGGTCCGGTTGGGACATAATCTGAAGACAGATGCCCAAACTCCGCGGTCCACGCCGCAGCCGGCCTCACCGCCGGGTCGATCGTCAGACGCCTCATCGAGAACGAGCGGAGGCGCGGCGGCAAGGGTTTCCTGGGACACCTCACCCGCCTCTTCAAAGGCTCTGCTGAAGGGGCCGAGGAGGACGGTCCCTTCAAGCAAATGACAGGTGCTTGCGGAGGACGCGGCCGAGGCCAGGCGTCGAAGCGTCGACGTTCCTCCAGCGCGACCACCGGGATCTCTCCCCGATTCCTCGGCCCACAACCCTCGACGAGAACCCGATGCGCCTCGCCTTCAGCACGAATGCCTATCTCCGCTTCCCCTTCGACGAGGCCGCCGACCGAATCGCGGCGCTCGGTTATGACGGGCTCGAACTCATGGCCGACGTCCCGCACGCCTGGCCGGCCGGGTTGCTCGAAGGGCCCAAGCGCGCCATCCTCGCGGCGATGGAACGGCACCGGCTCGCATTCTCGAACGTGAACAGCTTTATGATGAACGCGATCAACGACTACCGACAGCCGTACTGGTATCCGTCGTTCATCGAGCCCGACCCACATTACCGTCGCGTCCGGATCGACCACACCCGGCGCGCTCTGAGCCTCTGCGCCGAGCTGGGCGCCCCGCACATCACCACCGAACCGGGCGGGCCACTCGCCCCCGGCCAGACGCCGCCAGGAGGCGCTCGACCTGTTCGTCGAGGTCCTCATGCCTCTGGCCGAGCAGGCGCATGCGGAGGGTGTCCTCCTCCTGATCGAGCCCGAGCCCGGCCTCTTGATCGAGACGACCGACCAGTATCTTGAAGTCGCCGAGCGGCTGAATGCCCCGTCGATCGGCCTGAACTTCGACATCGGTCACGCCTTCTGCGTCGGTGAGGACCTGCCGCGAGCGATCGCGAAGCTCGCGCCCGACATCCGTCACTATCATTTCGAGGACATCGCGGCCACCCGGGTCCATCACCACCTCGTGCCCGGCATGGGGGCGATCGATTTCTCCGAGGTCATCGCCGCCATCCGAGGGACCGGCTACGACGGCTGGCTGACGGTCGAGCTGTACCCGTTCATCGACGATCCGGATGCCGCCGCGCCGGGGGCACTCGAGGTCCTGCGACCGCTGCTCGAGCCGGCCTGAATCATCCTGAAGCCGAGGGCCATGCGCGATCAAGCCCTACTTGCAACTGATCCGACTACCCAACGTCTTCACCGCCGCCGCCGACAGCCTGGCGGGCTGGCTCCTGGTCCGTGGCACGTTCGAGGCTCCCGGGCGCTGGTTGCCGCTCGTGGCCGCGTCGATGGCGACCTATGCGGCGGGGATCGCGCTCAACGACGTGTTCGACTACGCGACCGACCTGCAGGAACGACCGCATCGACCGCTGCCCTCCGGCCGGGTCTCGCGACGATTCGCCGCGTGGCTGGGCGCGACCTTGCTGGTCCTCGGGCCGACCTCGGCCGCGCTGAGCGGCTCGGGGGCAAGCCTCGGCATGGCCACGGTGCTGGCCGGCTGCGTCCTGGCTTACGATGCCGGGCTGAAGCGGACGGTCCTCGGCCCCGAGGTGATGGGGACCTGCCGAGGGCTCAACCTGCTGCTCGGCATGAGCCAGTCGGCCGACTTCGGGGGGCCGGTGGGATGGCTGGCGGCCGGCTCGCTCGCGCTTTTCGTGACGGGCGTGACCTGGATCAGCCGGTCGGAGACCGAGTCGGGCCGGACCGCGGGGGCTCCTAGCCGGGATCTCCTTGCAGAACGCCGCAGTGCTTGGGCTCCTGGCCGTGGCGCTGCAGCGCGACGGTTCCCGATGCCAAGCCCGGAACAGCTCCCGATCTTGCCCCTGGAAGGACTGCTCGTGATCCTCTTGATCGCCGGGCTCGTCAATGTCGCCGCTGGCCACGCCCTCCGAGAGCCCACCCCGGCACGGCTCCAGCGTGCCGTCAAGACGGGCGTGCTCTCCCTGGTCTGGCTCAACGTCGGTGTGGTGACCGCCGTCCGGGGCCCGGTGCCCGCCCTGGTCGTTGCGGCGCTCTGGGTCCCAGCATTCGTGCTCGGCCGCTGGCTCTCTTCGACATGAGTGGTCAGCCTTCCGCCGTCCGCATTTCTTCCGCTCGCCTTTTGACGCGATTTTTCAAATTTTTGGGTTCATCATGGATCGCGGGCCTCGAGCCGTCGATCTCCTCGGGCACCCGGCCGCCTGCTCATCGCTACGCTATAATAAGCGGAAAAAGCGCGGGCGGCGCGGTGCGCCGCGGCTCTCCGTGCTCGTGCTTGATCCTCCTGAAGAAGGGATCAGGCACGAGGGTCGACCTCAGGAAAATCTCCTTGCTTTCCGGCAGGAAGCGTGCCATGTTAGAATCATCGGGACATGCCGACCATGCCCTTAATCGCCGTCCGATGTCGCCCGGCGATTTCCGCATGCTCGACCGGTGTCCGAGGAACTGGGCTGTGATATCACGTCGTGCGTTCACTCTGATCGAGTTGTTGGTTGTCATCGCGATCACTGCCGTGCTGATCGCCCTCTTATTGCCCGCAGTGCAGGCGGCGCGAGGCGGCCCGCCGCGCAGTGCCAGAACAACCTCAAGCAGATTGGTCTGGCCATCCTGAATTACGAGACCGCGTGGGGCGCGCTGCCTTCGGGCGCGGTCCTTTACAACGCGGCCGACGCCCTCACCGCACCCCCCTGCGGCGGGGCCGCGTCCTCTCGAAACCCGAAGGGCGGAGCGCCCCCCGCGACTTCACCATGCTCACGCTGATCCTGCCGCTGATGGAGCAGCGCGGCGCCTATGACGCGATCAACTTCAATCTCAGGGCAACCGGGACGACCTTCAACAGCATCAATGCCGGCGCGGTCAACAGCACGGGCCTGCTGACCACGATCTCCAGCTACATCTGTCCCAGTGATGAACTGCGGGCCTCCAAGCTCGCCGCGGGTCCGAACGCCTTTTCCCAGACGTCATACTTCCCCTCAGGAGGGACGTGGAACACGATCATCTATTACCGAGGGCCGACCTGCTGGGAGCAAGAGCCGGGCAATGGCGCGTTCGACGCTTACACCGCCTATTCCCTCTCTTCGTTTCTCGACGGCACGAGCAACACCATTTTCGTCGGCGAATCCTCCCGATTCAAGCAAGACCCCGACTGGTTCGCCAATACCTGGAGTGCCTTCGGCTACTTCGGCTCGGCGCTGGGGACAACACGAGCCGCCCGCAAGGGTTCGCTTACGAGGTTCCGCGGATCAACGCCAATCTGATGCCCGGCGACGATCCCCAGTATGGCTCCAATCCTCTGCCCCCCGGGACCGACTATCCCGACTCGTCCGACTCCAGGAACTGGCTGACCGATCCCAAGTACAAGGAGTACGGCCAGTGGGGCTTCCGGAGCCGGCATCCCGGGGTGCGCACTTCCTGTTCGGGGACGGGTCGGTCAGATTCCTCAAGAATTCGATCGATCTGGCGACTTATCGCGCCCTCGGGACCCGGGACGGAGGAGAGGTTGTCTCCTCTGATGCCTACTGACGATCGCCCCCGGCGTCGTCCGGCCTCTTCTGTCGAGATAGTGGATGGACCCGAAATGGATCCCCTGGTGGCTGCTGGTCTTGCTCCTGATCGCGGGCTGCGATCCCAACCCCGATGCCCCTTTGGCCCCCTCGCTCCCAAGTCAGACCGAACCGAGCAAGGTGAAGACTCCGGTCAAGGGAAAACCGAAAGTTACCCCGCTCCGGCAGGTGGGCGAGCCGATCGGTGCATCCGACAGGGGAGTTCGGGGATCGGGGAGGGTGAACCCTTACCTCTCTCGCCCATCCCCACCTCTCAGGCACTCGTGACAGCCTCACCCCAAGGGGTGAACTGGAAGCGAGTGCATTGGGAGAAGAACGCCAGCGGGTTCTCGAAGACGACCTTGCGGATCGAGCGCCTCGTCGTGGCCCCGGCGCCGCATCTCGAAGATGAACTCGGGGACGGCCAGCGGATCGCTGTGGCCCCAGTCGCCGGCCGAGTTGACCATGATCCGCTCGGCGCCGTACATCTCGACCATGTCGGCCGCGCGGGCGGGGGTGCACTTGGTGATCGGGTAGAGCGTCATCCCGACCCAGTGGCCGGCGTCGAGCGCCAGCCGGATCGTGTGCTCCTCGACGTGATCGATGCAGACCCGCTCGGGGGCGATCCGCGCGATCGCTCACGGAGCATGTCCAGGATCATCCGCGTCCCCTGGTACTTGTCGGCCAGGTGCGGCGTGTGGACCAGGACCAGCTCGCGCGTCCGCGCCGCCAGGTCGAGGTGCTCGAGGAAGACCGTCGCCTCGTTCCGCGTGTTCTTGTTCAGGCCGATCTCGCCGATCCCCAGGACGCTCGGGCTCGTCGAGGAACTCGGGGATCATCGCGATCACCTCGCGCGACAGCGCGACGTTCTCGGCCTCCTTGGCGTTGATGCACAGCCAGCACCGATGCTCGATGCCGTAGCTCCGCGCCCGCTTCCGCTCGTACTCGGTCAGCTGGCGGAAGTAGTCGCGGAACCCCTCGGCGCCGGAGCGGTCGAACCCCGCCCAGAACGCCGGCTCGCTGACCAGCACGCACCCGGCCAGCGCCATCCGCTTGTAGTCGTCGGTGATCCGGGACACCATGTGGATGTGGGGGTCGATATATTGCATGACTCACCTCGAGTTAGATCGAGTGGGGATGAATGCCTTCGGTGTTGTTCCCGCCGCCGATCGGGGCTGCTTCGGTGCGACGCGCCACACGCTCGGATCGGTCGTCATGCCGGTTTCGTCCCCTCCCTGAAGATCGATGGCCGATGCCACAACTCCCTAAAATTACGCCAATAAGACGGCCTCGGGTATTCCGAAGCCGGCGCTTCTCGAAGGAAGCAGGCTCCTCCAGGATTCCGGAGAGTGCTTTGGACCGGCTCCCGATGATGAAGGTGGAAGGTTCGCTCCAACCGACCCCGCTCCTTGGCAAGACGGACCGAATCACTTCGTTCTCCCCGGTTCGCCGCGAGTTTCACGTGCCAAACGAACCCACCTGCCAGAATGGCAGACACGAACCGCCGCACCGCTTGAACCCAACTGTCAGAAGCGGAGGCGTGGGCCGACACAACGAGCCAAAGAGGGCCGGGTGGTTCGCCCTTTCCGCCGCGCGGCCGGCACAGTCGACCCGACGATTCTGGGATCGTTGGGATCTTTCCAGCGCCTAACCGCCCGCCGCACTCTCCGGAATGGTCACGGCCGGCCTCCCGAACCCGGTGAGACACGCCGTGCTCTGGGGCGGCCGTGGTTCGGCCGCACGGCGGTCCCACCGATGGCTCAACTGCTTCCCGAAGGCCATCCAGCGCCGCTCGTATGCGAATGTCGAGAGGTGTGCGAGGCCGAAGGTCAACGCCAGGCAGAGGGGTCGCTTCGCATACTTCACGAGAGTGCCGCCGGAACCGAGCCATCCGTACATGGTCAGGGGGTGGATCACGTAGAGCGCATACCGAAATCTCGGCAATATACCTCAGCGGCCGGGAGGCCAACGTTGCGTGCCGAAAACCGGGGGCCAGCAGGGTACTGCCGACGAGCGATGCGGCCAGGTAGGGTCGGAGATACTGGATCGGGCCGGCAAAATGGAGGCTTGCCGCGGCGAAGAGGAGCGCCAGATTGGTGGTGGGACCTCCTGGAGAGCCCAGCCCAACCACTGCCCTGGACGACCCAGCTTGCCGAGCCAGACCAGGGCGAGGGCCGCTCCGGCCAAGATCTCATCGACCCGAAGGTGCGTCATGATGCTGACGATCACGCCTTGATGCACCCGGAGCATGGTGATGGCTAGCCCCATGACGGGAAGCAGGAGCAACCCTCGGAGACCGAGGATCGCGGTCAGGAGCGCCGCAACAAGATAGAAATGGACCTCGACGCAGAGGCTCCAGAAATGGCCTGTGAAAGGGGTAAGATGGGCGTGGTCATAATTCACATAATAGAAGAGGTGGGAGATATAGTACGGTCCCCCCTTGGCCTGAACCACGAGGTAGACGGTCGTCGCGAACAGAGCCAGTGGTACAATCCGTGAGAGGCGACGGATGAGAAAGGACGGCACGCTGGGGTTCCGATCGAGCGTGGTGACGATCAGGAACCCGGAGAGCGTGAAGAACAAGGCCATCCCCGCCAGTCCGGCGGAATCATTGATCTCCCATCGCTTGGGCCCCAGAGGCAGCATGTGACAGCCGAGCACAAGGAGGATACTGATGGCTCTCCAGCCGTCGAGCACCTGCAGGCGCGGGCCGCGGGCGTTCGCGACTGCCGGGCTGGCGCACGGGCCCGGATGTTCCGGGGCAGGCAACATGGTCTTGGCCTCATTGTTTATATTTTAATCAAGAGCAGCCATACTCTTCATTGGCCATGAAGTTCGTTAATATTAAACTGGGATTCCCCTTGTGTCTACCGAGTCCTGAAAAACAACGAGAGCCCGCATGCGCTTCCTTTTTTTCAGGGGAAGGGGGGGGCTGTGCGCGGTGCACACTCCCTTTCCCACGGAGGGGTCCTGGTCGTCATCTCCAGGGGGGGCGTTCAAACCGTGCGTCTCCGTGCCAGGACGTTGCAACAAGGGGTATGTCACAACGCCCACGCTGAATCATCTCCCGGTGAGAGGACGAAGTCACCGCAATTTCCGGAGTGATTGCACCGTGCAGGGTGTTCACCAGGATGCCTTCCGCTCGGTGCGTGGGTCGTGCGGGACACCCGGTGATGTGCGCGTCGCGATCGTGCAAGGCGGGCAAGTCGCCCGGCTCAGTGTGGGCGGGCAAATCCGTCCGACTCCCGCCAGTTCGGCTCGTATTCGAGCGAGAAGATGCACTGGATCGTCTCGGCGCGGCCGGGGCCAGGCTCCAGCAACGCCTCGATGGCCTGGCGCAACTGGGCAAGTCGGCGGTCAGGGATCTCACCGACCCGAGCCGGGGCGCGGTCGTGCCGGTCAAGTGCGGCGGCAATCTCCAGAATCCGGCTCCTCGTCTCCAGAAAGTCGCGGTTGAGCACCTCGGCGGCGTCGCGCACGCGGGTCATGGTCGTCTCATCTCTGGATCGATTGGCAGGGCTCGTCGGTTCTTCAAGAACTTGTCCCCTGATCATCCCAAATCTCGAGAGAGCACGCAAAGTGTTGGTCTCCCCGACTGGTGTTTGGTATGTTAGCGAAAAATTGGTCGTGCGAGTTACAACATCGACGAGAGCTTTCCGGCTTTCCAGTCGGATCGGAGGAGGGAATCATCATCATGCGCTCACTATGGATACGCTCTCTCTTGGTTGCCACGACGCTCCTGGTGCTTTCCGACGCGCGCACTCCCGTGTTCGGACTCGGCCACCGAAGAGTCGCTTACCTCGATCCCGAGGAAACCGTGTTGGGGATCCCGACCTCCTATCTCCTCCCCACGACCTACATCGAACCGACGTCTTATCTCGCATCGACATCGTATGTTGTGCCGACGGTCTACGCCACGACGTACGCGTCCCCCGTCTCCTCGCTGGCAGCGACGGCCTACATCGTCCCGACAACCTATCGGACCACGGGCCTTTTCGCGTCGCGCCGCTTGGTGGCACGACCGATCTACACCACGACGAGCAATTATTACGTGGCGACGGCCTACTATCCCACGACGGCCTACTATGCGACGACGGCTTACTATCCCACGATTTCCTCTTACCCGACGGTGCTCGATTATCCGATCGTGGCCACGTCGGCGTCGTCCTGCTGCGGGACAGTGGCCGTGTCGGCATCGCCCTGCGACGCGGTCGCCTCGGGACCGGCGACGGTCACCGCGGCCCCCTCGTCCCCTGTCCCCGCAGCACCTTCGCGGCATCCCACCGATGCCAATGCCCCTTCCAACGCGGCACCCGCCGAAAGACGTGCGTCCGTCGTGGAGAGCGAGCCGGCCTACAATCCCCAGAACAGCGTCCGCTCCAGCGACGTGCGGACGGCACCCGAGCCCGCGCCCCCGATCACTCCGTCGCCCATGGATACCGGCATCGCCTCGCCACCCGCCGCGCCTCCGGCCGAACGAGAGCCCGCTCCTGCACCGGCACCCCCACCGTCCAGGGCATCCACTCCTGCTCCTGCTCAGCTCCACCCGGCTCCGAACAAGCAGGAGAATGCCGCGACCGCGCCGGCCGAGCCCAATCCACCGCTCGCGCCAACGGCCGAAGACGATTCCCTGACCCTTCCTCCTCCTGTCTCGCCGGAGACCATTCAGCGAGAGGCGAGGAGGCCGGTGCTTCCCAGTCGTGCGTTGACCGGGGTGACGCCCCACATCCTGTCGGGCAAGGTGGTCTCGAGCAATACCGGCGAGGGCGAGGAGGGCGTCCAGGTCATCATCTCCGACCGCCTTCAGATGTCCGCGGACCGGACCGCGCTGACCGACGCATTCGGTCGCTACGCGGTCCGACTCCCCGACGGCGACTGGACGGTCAAGGTGACGATGCCGAGCGGCCGGACCTACGCCGTGAGCGAGATCACCGTCAGCGGGGAGCGGATCGTCGATAGCCTCGGACGGAACGTGCCCAGCCTCACCATCACGCGATGAGTTGCCTCGAGTGGCGAAGCGCCCGTCTCCTCTTGGGACGAGCCTCTCGACCTCGTCGGCCCATCACCTCGGCGCAAGCCACCCACCGCCGGATCGCGGCCGCATTCGCGCCGGCGGTTTCTTTGATCATCCCGGAGGCCGTAAGACCCGCGAGGCGAAGGCGATCCTCGAGACGATCCAGCGCCGCTCCTCGGTCTGTTCGACATCAGCATCGAAGCCCCGGCCGACGACCGCCTCGGGATCGAGCGTTTCGTCTTGTAGCAGCAGGGCATATGGGATGACGAGCGTGCGGGGCTGGGCGGGGCCGACACCCTGGACCCTCAACACCATCTCGATCGTCTCACTCTCCGGGGGGTTCTCTTCCAGGGTCGCGGCCTGGACAATCCCTCGAATGTGCATGGCACTCCCCTTCCCGGCACGCGCCTTGAGGTCGTCCAGCGGCGCGCGGCCACGGTCATCTTGTTCTGAAAATGCAGGGTCGACAAGAGCCCTCTCGACTTGGTATCACTCTTGCCTAAAATCTTTGGTAAAGGGCAGCAATAGAGGAGAGGGCTTCCACCAAGGTCGCCAGGGAGGACTCCACGACCTCCATCGTGTGGCGCGTCTCGATGCTCGGATGGTCCGCGACGCACCTCTTGAGATCGACACCTGCGATGTGCGCACGGCTCCAAGCTCCGATTGTGCTGGCCCATGGTCTCTTCGGATTCGGTCAGATCGGTGTGGGGCGGCTGACGTTGACATCTTACTTCCGAGGCATTCCCGAGCTCCTCCGCGCCAGCGGCAACCGGGTGGTGGTGACGCGCGTCCCGCCGATCGCGGGAGTCAAGCGGCGGGCACGACGGCTGGAGGAGCAAATCGAGGCGGCCTTCCCGGGCGAGTCGGTCCACATTATCGGCCACAGCATGGGCGGGCTCGACGCGCGCCAGTTGCTCTCCGCCCCGACCTGTTCGAGGCGGATCCTGAGCCTGACGACGATCGGGACGCCGCACCTCGGCTCTGCGCTGGCCGATTTCGCCCGGCTCAGGGTCGGTCCGGTGTACCGCATTTTACGGCGATTGCGGATCGATCATCGTGGGTTCCACGACGTGACCCGACGCGCCGCGCGGGCGATGAAGAAGTCGGCCCCCGCACCTCACGGGATCCCCTGTTTCAGCATTGCGGGCGGCCCGACGGTCAAGGACGTCTGCTGGCCGTTGCGCGGGCTGTACGAGGCACTCCACGAGATGGAAGGGCCGAATGATGGCCTGGTCTCGGTCGAGTCGGCGCTGGCCTTCGGCATCCCCCTGCCCGTCTGGCCCGTGGACCATCTCCGCCAGATGAACTGGCTGGCTCCCGTGCCGGGTATGGCGGTAGGACCGCCCGCCTTCGAGTTGTACACCGCAGTGGTGGCCAACCTCGCCCGGCAAGGTTTCGCCGCCGGCGATGAGCCGGAGGATCAGGCCGCGCCGCCAGCCTCGGGGGCCGCCTCACGAGGGAAAAGCCCCGGCTTCTTCGCGTTTGGCCGACGCTCCCAGGGGGGCGGGGGTCGCGGTCCGGTCGAGCAGGACGGCGACGGTCATGTCACCGAGCACGTTCGACGTCGTCCGGAAGCGGTCGAGGAACCAGTCGATCGTGAGCAAGACGGGGATCTTTTCGGCGGGCATCCCCACGGCGGCGAAGATCAGCGGCAGCGTCACGAAGCTCCCTGAGGGGATACCCCCCGCCCCGACGCTCGCCACCAGCGTCGTCACGACGATGATCAGTTGGTCGATCGCGCCGAGCTTGAACCCGAGCGCTTGTGCCATGAATAGGACGGCCGTGGCCTGATAAAGCGCGGTCCCGTCGTTGTTGAAGTTGGTTCCGATGCAGGCGGCCAACTGGCTCGACTCGCGGGAGATCCCCAGGCGGCTCTTCATGGCGTGCAGGGTGACGGGCATCGTGGCTGCCGTGCTCGCCGTGCTGAAGGTGCTGGCCATGACGTCGGACGCCTCACGCAGGAACCGGAGCGGTGGCATTCGCGCGAAGATCGCCAACACCGCGAGGTACCACGCCACCTGGCAAGCCAGCCCCGCCAGGACGACGGCGATCAGCCAGATCAGCGACTCGAAGACGGCGGTCCCTTCCTTACTGTCCGACGCTCGATGCCACGACGCCGAAGACGGCGAGTGGCACCAGCGTGACCACCCAGAGCAGGACCCGCATCAACAGCTCGAAGCCCAGGTTCAAGAGGTCGACGGCCACACGGTAGGTCGTCTCGCCCCGCACCTGTTGCTCGTTCCGGATCTTGACCAGCCCGATCGCCAGGGCCAGGGTCAGCAGGACCAATTGCGCCAGGTTGTTCTGCGCGAAGGCGTCGCCGACGCTCCTGGGGACCAGCTCGATCAGCAAGTCGGTCACGGTCTTCTTCGGGGGCGGCGTGGGCGGATTGGCCAGGTCGATCAGCTCGGCGCCCAGGCCGGGACGGATCAGGTTCGTCAGGAGCAACCCGAACCCCATCGCGACGAGGGTATTAATCAGGTAGTAGACCATCATCAGGCCGCCTTGCCGCCCCCGGATGTTGTTAGAGACGATCGCGCTGAGGATCGCCAGCACGACCAGGGGCGCGGCCAGGCGCCGAGGGCGCGGATGATGAGACTCGGCAGCAGGTTGAGCCGTGTCGCCCCCTCGCCCCAGGCCAGGCCCGCCGGGATGGCCAGGACCACCGCGGCGATCACCCAGACATAGAGCGGGATCCCTCCCGGCCGGCTCTCCAGTTCTGCGGTGACCTCGGGACGGGGCACTTCATCGAGTCGCGCCATGATCAAAGATCCTCTTCGTTCGCGGGACCAACGACGCACCGTCCCTCCCGCCGATTGACCTGTCGTTCATACGCGATCTCCCCTCGATCAAGCAAGCGTCTGGCGTCCGCGGATGCTCCAGACCGGATGGAAAGAACGGATTTGCCCGGTCGCACGATGATCAAGTGGGAAGTCGTTCGCGACGAGCCCAGGCGTGCCCCCGTTTGACTCCCAGCGCCCGACATCGAGGCGGGTGGGATTCCGAGCCGGTCGGGCCGAGCAGGAAGGCGACCGTCACTTCGTCCCAGATCGGGCAAGCGTCGGGCGAGCCGGTCGTCTCGACCGCGAGCTTGCCATTCCTGGCGAGCCAGGTTTCCAGGTTCGCCACCAACGCCAGCGCGGGCTCGCCGTGGCCATCGAGGAGGGCATGGGCCTTGGTGCGGGTCATCGCCAGGTGGCGCTAAACGTCTGCGGGGCGTTGCAAACCCTCGTCCCTGCCACAATAATGGTATCCGGATAATTCCTGCGGGCGCGTTGTCCGGGGAGGAGCGCTCCGTCATGAGTCGCGACGCTGAAGATCGCGTGCCTCCGCGCCGGCCTCCGCCCTCGGCCAAGCGCCGGGGCGCCGAAATCGGGCGACCCCGGGAGCGTGCCAAGCACCTCGCGCCCTAGCCCGAAGACGACCCCCTCGGATCGATCACCAGCCCGGCCGCGCGAGGAGCCCGCTCCGGTCGAGGGCGGGCCGAACTGGTGGGAGCGCCTCCTGTTCGGCCGGGTCAGCAGCGGGCAACTGGCGGCGTTCTGCCGGCAATTCGCGTCGTACCTCGACGCGGGCGTGGACATCATCAAAGCGCTCTCGAGCTTGCAAGCGTCATTCACGGGCACGGCGCTCGGTCCGGTGATCGGGCGGCTCTCGGTGGGGGTGCGTGCGGGGGATGCGTTCGACGAGGTCGTCGCCCGCGAACCGCAGGTGTTCGATCCGCTCTTCCTCAGCATGATCCAGGTCGCCGAGGCCCGGGGTGGCCTGCCCGAGACCCTCCGCGTGCTCTCGCACCATTTCGAGGCCCGGGAGCGCCTGATCCGCCAGGCGCGCTCGGCCATGATTTACCCGGTCATCGTCCTGGTCATGGCGTCGGGCGTGGTGGCCTTTTTCACGATCTGGCTCCTGCCGAAGTTCGCCGAGATGCTCAAGGACATCGCCGGCCCGAATGCCACGCTCCCCTTCCCGAGCCGGGCGTTGCTGTGGTTCAGCGGCTTCGTGCAAGAGATCGGCTGGTGGATGTTCCCCCTGGTCCTCTTCGGCGGCCCCTTTCTCGTCGCCCGCCTCTACAAGACGTCGATTGGCAAGCGGGCGATGGATGAGCTGGTGCTGTACGTCCCGGTCTTCGGCCTCCTGCTGAGGAAACTCGACACGACGCGTTTTGCGCGAACGCTGGCGGCGCTGCTCGGCTCAGGCGTGGACATCGGCACGTCGCTCGACCTGACCGCCGAGGTCGTGCAGCTCAGCCCGTTCCGCCGGGTCCTGCGCGGCGCGCGGACGCTCGTCATGGAGGGTGGCGAACTCGGAGAGGCCCTCGCGGCCTCGCAACGTTTTGGCCCGGACGTCATCGCCGTCATCAACTCGGGCGAGGAGACTGGCAAGCTCCCCGAGGCGCTCGAACGCCTGGCCGACACCTACGAAGAACAGGTCTCTTATATGGTCAGAAACCTCGGCCAACTGGTCCAGCCGCTCCTCCTCATCTTCTTGGGCGGCGTCGTCCTGTTCATCATCCTGGCTGTGCTCTTGCCCTATATCAACATGCTGACGTCCCTGGCGCGATAGAAGGTCCTCCTTTTCACGGAGGAGAATCGTGAGGCGACGTTCCGCCACACGGCTTGGATTCTTCTGGAGCTTGGTCGCCTGGATGCTGGCGGGTCCTGGTCTGCTCGCGAGGGCGGAGGGGTGGAAGGCGGGGATGGCTCGGGTGGCGATCACACCCCGGCAACGAGCAGAGCCAGGAAGCTCCTCAAGACCCTCGACGAGCAAGGCCGTCTCGCGCCGAGCTCTCCGATCCCGTCGAGGTCTGGCGCCTCGGCGACCCGACCTGGGTATTCCTCGGAGGCGAGGTGGTCGAGGATTATTCGTTGCGGATCAAGCGGAACCTGAGAACGTCGCACACCTGGGTCTCGGCCTTCTGCAACGACGTGATGGCCTCCATCCCGTCGCTCCGCGTCCTGAAAGAGGGGGCTACGAGGGCGCGACCGCTCTGGTCTATTACGACCAACCCACGACCTGGTCCGAGAGGGTCAGAGGACGAGACCTTCGAGGCCCTCCATCGGCTGGTCAAATCCACGAGGCGCCACCCTTGAGCGGCTCATGCGGGGTCCCGAGGTTGACTTGACCGGCCTCGCCGGGGCGTGCTAGCTTGAGACCAATCCGTTCTGTTGCATCGTCTTGAAGAGAAGAGTCGAACCATGTCAGACGCTTTGCTGATCGCCGCGCACGGGAGCCGTGATGAGTCGGGGATCGCGGAGTTCCAAGCCTTCGCCGAGGCCTGGAATCGGCTCCGTCCCGATCGACTTCAGGGGGCGGGGTTCCTCGAATTCGCGCAGCCCACCATCAGCGAGGCGATCGAGATGCTGGTTGAGCGAGGTGCCAGGCGGATCACCGTCGTGCCGGCCATGTTGATGGCCGCCGGGCACGTCAAGAACGACGTGCCGAGCGAGATCGCCGAGGGTCGCTCGCGGCATTCGAATGTGACCTTTTTCATGGCGCGGGCACTCGACATCCACCCCGCCTTGCTCGAACTCTGTCACGTCCGCTATCGCGAGGCCATCGTCGATCGCCCCGCGGTTCCCCCCGATCGGACGCTGCTGTTGCTCGTCGGTCGGGGGACGTCCGACCCCGACGCGAATGCCAACATCGCCCGTGTCTCGCGGTTCCTCTGGGAGTCGTACGGCGTCGCATGGGCGAGCGTCGCGTTCTCGGGACTGGCCGCACCGAGCGTGGACGAGGCCCTCACAGTCTGCCGACGGCTCGGATTTGCCCGGATCGTCGTCCAACCGTATTTCCTCTTCGATGGCATCCTCCTGAAGCGGATCTACGAGACGGCCGCGCGGCACGACACGAGCAGACCCGGATGTCGAGATCGTCCCTGTCGCCCACTTCCGCCTGCATCCGCTCTTGCTCCAGGCGTTTGAGGATCGCGCCCACGAGGCGCTGCACGGCACTCCCCACATGAACTGTGACCTGTGCAAGTACCGCGTCCGCCTGATCGGCCGCGAGGCCGACCTCGGCGCCCGCAGGAGGGCCATCACCATCACGTCCGCGCGCGCGTCCGAACACGAGGATGGTCACGATCACGACCACTGGCCCCGCCGGTCACGACCTCGGATGGCTCCGACAGAGTCCGCCACCGACCCCTGCGTTCCATCCCTGGGATGAGCGGTTGCTCCGACGCCTGCAACTTATGAACTAGGGAATCAAGCCTGTGGATGTGCCGGTGCGAACGTTTGTGGTTGGGGTCGGTCCGGGCGACCCGGACTTCTTGACGCTCCGGGCGGCGCGGGTGCTGGAGCGATCCGATGTCGTCCTGCATCCCGGCCCGCGCGACGATGTCGGATTCGCTCTCGAGGTGGTCGGCTCCCCTGCTCCGTCCCGATCAGCAGATCCGGGGGATGGCCCTGGCCATGCGCCGAGGGCCGGATGACGGCTCGGTCGGCTACGAACGGGTCGCGAACGCCCTGGCGGCCGAGGCACGCGCGGGGAGGACGGCCGTCTTCCTGACCGAAGGGGACCCGATGCTCTTCGGCTCGGGCTCCATCGTTGCCGAGCGGCTCCGGCGCTCGCCCCCGAGGTACCGGTCGAGATTGTCCCGGGCGTCAGCGCGCTCGGCGCCGCCGCGGCGCGGCTGGGCTGGCCGCTCGCCCGCAAGGAGGAAGTCCTCACCATCTGCCCGGCGACCTATCACACCGATCGACCTCGGTGCGATCCTCGATCGGGGTGGACCGGTCTGCTGGCTCAAGGCGGCCGATGTGCTCCCGACGCTCGTCGAGGAGCTTCGACGCCGGGGCCGGCTCGAGCGGCGGCGCTCGTTGAACGAGTAGGCCGCCCCGACGAACGGATCTTCCTCGATCTCGCGGCCGCCCTGGAGGAAGACCTGTCGTACTTCTCGCTCGTCCTGGTACGCTGAGGTAATGAACGACTCCCCGCGAAACCCCGGAACGCTCTTCGTGGTTGGGCTCGGCCCCGGCTGCCCCGGCCTGCTGACTCCCGACGCCGCATCGGCCCTCGATGCGGCCGACACGGTGGTCGGCTATCGTGGCTACCTCGACCTGATCGCGCCGCGGCTGGTCGGCAAGGAGGTCGTCGGCCGCGAGCTCGGCGAGGAGGTCGAGCGCGCCGCGCCGCGCTCGAGCTAGCCGAGCAAGGCCGGACCGTCGCGCTGGTCTCCAGCGGTGACGCCGGCATCTACGGCATGGGGGGCGTCGTTTGGGAGCTCGCGGCGCGACGCGAGATGGCGGCCGAGGTCGTCGTCGTGCCGGGCGTGACCGCCGCCTGTTCGGCCGCCGCACGCCTGGGAGCACCCCTCGCGCACGACTGGGCCTGCATCAGCCTGAGCGACCTGCTCACTCCCTGGGACGTGATCGCCCGCCGTGTCGAGGCCGCCGCGCAGGCCGATTTCGCCCTGGTCATCTATAACCCGGCGAGCCGGTCGCGCCAGCTGGCAGCTCGCCGCCGTGGCCGAAATCTTCCTGCGACACCGCGATCCGCCGAACACCCGTCGGCCTGGTCGAGAACGCCTATCGGCCGGGCGAGCGCGGTCGAGATCGTCCGCCTGCGAGGACCTGGCCGCGACGCAGGTCTCGATGTTCACGACCGTCGATCGTCGGCAGTTCGCGCACCTTCGTGACGAGGGGCCGGATGGTGACGCCGCGGATCTACGCGGCCAAGACGGCACCGAGCCCTCCTCGCGGGCCGTCGATCTCGACGTCCCCAGAGGATCCGAGCGACCGCGCCGACCGGCTGCCGCCTGTCCACCGCTCCCCGGCGACGCCATCATGGCCGAGTCGCTCGCGATCATCGATCGCGAGCTCGGCCCCTCGCCGAGCGACCCGGCCGAGCGCGCGGTGGTCCGGCGGATGATCCACGCCTCGGCCGATTTCGACTACGCACGCGCCGTCCGGTTCGGCGCGGGGCGATCGCCGCGACGGTCTCGGCCTTCCAGGCGGGGCGCCGGTCGTGGTGGACGTGGAGATGCTCCGGGCCGGCATCCGCCGCGACCTGGCTGGTCCTCTGGGGGTCGCGACCGTGTGCGGACTTGATGGCATGGGACGGGCAGACCTCGCCGCCGGACCGACCGTCGCGCCTGACCCGCTCGGCTGCCGGGCTGCGACGTGCCGCCGAGCAGGTCGGGCGACGGCGCGGTCGTGGCCGTCGGCAACGCACCGACGGCGTTGATGGAAGCCCTCCGCCTGGTCGAGGAGCGAGGGCTGGCGGCCGGCGTGCGTCATCGGGATCCCGGTCGGATTCGTGGGCGTGGAGGAGGCCAAAGGGCCGGCTCACGCAGCAGGACTCGGGTGCCCTTCGTGACGAGCCTCGGCCGCAAAGGGGGGACCGCCGTAACCGCGGCGGTGATCAACGCCCTGCTCGAACTGGCGGGCGCGGTCCCGGCGGAGCGTTGCGGTGATCGACCTCGACCGCCGACCCTCTTCGAGATCGTCCGCGGCCGGACCGTCCCGCCTCGGAACCCGCAGGGGACGCGCGAGGGCTACACCACCGGCGCCTGCGCGGCCGCCGCGGCGCAGGCCGCCTGCCGCGTGCTCGCCCGCGACGAGCGGCCCGAGGTCGTGGCGGTCCCCTCCCCGCTCGGGTTCGACCTGTTGATCCCGATCAACCGCCTGGCCTATGTCGAGGGGGCCGCGACCGCCGGGGTCATCAAGGATGGCGGCGACGATCCCGATGTCACCCACGGAGCGGAGGTGCTCGTGACGGTCCGTCGGGTCGAGCGAGCCGGGCGTCCAGATCCAGGGAGGGCCCGGGGTCGGGACGATCACCCAGCCGGGCCTCGAGTTGCCTCCCGGGTTCGCCCGCGATCAACCCCGTCCCGCGGAGGATGATCGCCGAAGGCGTGGCCGCTCGCACTCGGGGACCGACCGGCCCGACGCCGGGGTTCGAGGTGACGGTCTCGATCCCCGGCGGCGAGGAGCTGGCCAGGAAAACGCTGAACGCGCGGATCGGCATCCTCGGGGGACTCTCGATCCTGGGCACGACCGGCGTCGTCCGGCCGATGAGCACGGCGAGCTGGCGGGCGTCGGTCGTGCAGTCGATCGACGTCGCGGCGGCCAACAGCCTGAGGCACATCGTCCTGACCACGGGGGGCCGAAGCGAGCGGTTCGCCGAGGCGCTCTACCCCGAGCTGCCCGAGATGGCCTTCGTCCAGATGGGGATCTTCACGGGTGACAGCCTGAAGCGGGCCGTCGAGCGCGGGGTCCCGAGGGTCACGATCTGCGGGATGATCGGCAAGCTCGCCAAGCTGGCGACCGGGCAGATGCAGACGCACGTCGCCGGGGGCGGGGTCGACTCGCCTTCCTGGCCGAACTGGCGCGGCAAGGCGGGCGCAGCGACGACCTCGTCGCGGCGATCGCACAGGCCAACACGGCGCAGACATGTCGAGGAACTGATTTCCAGCTCGGGCTTCTCCGAATTCCTCGGGACCATCGCCGAATGGGCCGCCGTCGTCCTGCAACGCCCACGTCGGCGGGCAGCTCGACCTGGAGGTCGTCCTGTTCGACTTCGACGGGAACGTGCTCGCCCGCGTCACCGACGTGCGCCGACGGGCGGAGAACGAGGCATGAGCCGACCCGTGATCGTCGTCGGGCTCGGGGCGGAAGGGCCATCGCGGCTCTCTGCCCGCGCCGGGCCGCGATCGCCTCGGCCACCTGGATCGCCGGAGGACGGCGGCACCTGGGGTTGATCGGGCCAACCTGCGGCCGAGACGTTCACGCTCGCGGATAACCTCACGGACCTCGTCGACCGGCTCCGGAGACGCGGACCCGACGAGCAGCTGCGTGGTCCTGGCCTCGGGCGACCCGCTCTATTACGGGATCGGACACCGGCTGGGGCAGGACCTGGGCCGGGACCAGATCGTCGTGGAGCCCGCGCTCTCGAGCCTGCAACTCGCCTTCGCCCGGGCTAGCCGTGGCCTGGCATGACGCGGCGATCGCCAGCATCCACGGCCGACCTCTGGCGAAGGTCCTGATCCCGCTGCTCGGTCAAGCCCAAGATCGGCCTGTTCACCCAGGATGGCGTCGAGCCCTTCGGCGATCGCCTCGTTCTTCCTCGATCGCGGCCTGGACGACTATGATGCCTGGGTCGGAGAGCACCTGGGAACGGAGGACGAGCGGATGATCTCGGCCCGATTACCGGCGCTCGTGGGACAGGGCTTCGCGGACCTCAACGTCCTGGTCCTTCAACGCGATCCTCAAGGCCTCCCGGAATCCCCGGCGCAAGGAAGCGCCCCTCGGAATCGAAGATTCTCGGTTCGCGCGGCCCGATTCCGGACCGTTGCTCCTGACCCATGCCGACGTCCGCGCCATCGTCGTCGCGCGGTTCCACACATTGCCCGAAGGGCCGATCTGGGACATCGGGGCGGGACTGGGAGGGGTCGCCATCGAGCTCGCACGGGCCTTTCCCGAGTCGGAGGTCGTGGCGAGCGAGCGCTCCCAGGCCCAGCTCGGTTACCTCCGAACCAACCGCGCGCGTTTCGAGGCTTATAACCTGAGGGTCGTTGCGGGAGAGGCCCCCGAATGCTTGAGCGGCGAGGATCGACCCGCGGGCGTGTTCCTGGGCGGTTCGGGCGGGCGGCTCGATCCCCTTCTCGACCTCCTTTGCAAACGGCTCCTGCCTGGAGGTGTCCTTGTCGCCAATTTCGTCGGGCTGGAGAACCTGTCACGCGCGCTGGAGAGGCTCCGGTCCGAGGGCTGGACGACGGCATTGACGCAATTGCAGATCAGCCAGAGCCGACCTCTGGCCGGCCTGACGGTGCTCGCACCACAACATCCGGTCTGGGTGGTGCACGCGTTCCGTCCTCAAGGCTGACGGCCACCGCATCGAGGCCACCATCACTGGCGTCGGACGTCTACTCCTGAATGAGGTGCACCCCATTGTCTAGACCAAAAAACGGCGAATCTTCGCTACCCTATGTTTGGGGTGACGCGCTGTAACCCCTTGCGGGGTAAGGGCCGAATTTTCGATTAGTCACTACATCACGGTCTCCTCCCCCTCCGCTGGCGCCGGCGGACGCTGGTCGACGAGCTTCAGCGCCTTCAGAACCAGACGCGCGTCGGGACAGCCGCCGGTCACCCCGCGGCGTTCCGGTTGGCCCTCCAGGCGGAAGGTCACCAGCCGCACAGTGGACAACGCTTGCATCGCCCGCGCCGGCGACAGATCAACACCCGCCTCTTCGAGCCGTCGGCCCAGGAGTCGCTGGACCAACAAGGCCAGCGCCGCCACGAAGATGTGGGCCTTCACCCGCGACTCGACTTGGTGATAGATCGGCCGCAGGGCCATCACGTCCTTGAGTTGACGGAACCCGCTCTCGACCTCGGTCAATTCCTTGTACAGCGCTACGGCATCGAGAACGCTCAGTCCCTTCTCGCTAGTTGCGATGACGTATTTTCCCTCGATCTCTTTTCACGCCCAAGGCGCATCTCACTCTCGGAGAACTCAAGCCCCCCAGCGTTGAGTTTCCAGTCGAAGTAGCGATAACCGTGATATTTCTGCATGATCCGCTCGACAGCCGCGCCGATCTTCTCGGGCTGCTTCAAGTCGCCGGCGGCGATCACGCTCCTTGAGTTTCTCCAGTTTCTGGCGTGCTCGCTCCATCGCTTGCTCGCGCTTCGCCTGCTCGTAGCCGCGGCGTTCGTCGGAGTCGATGACGATCACACGCAGGTCGGGATCTCCCGAGGGGACTTCCTGGGCGCGAGTGCGCGGCGGATTGGTCTTCCGTTCCCGGGCATTGATGCCGCCGGGACAGTCGACCCACTTCGTGTCGTCGACGGCATCGAGCCAGGCGTCGAGCTTGGCGTTGCGGCGCCGCTTGATCCCGACCAGGAATCCATGCTGATCTTTCGTGAGGGACTCGATGTTCTCATCGGTGACCATGCCCCGGTCGCCGACGAAGACGACGCGACCGAACTCGAAGCGTTTGCGCAAGTCACTGATGACTTCTTGAACCGTGGAATGGTCGAGGCGGTTGCCCTCCCAGACGTGATGGGCGATCGGCCAGCCGGCAACCATCACCACGCCGACGATCACCTGCACGTTCTGTGACTTGCCGTCGCGGCTGTAGCCGTGCTTGGCGAAGTCGTGAGGGCCAGCGCCCTCGAAGTAGGTGCTGGTGATGTCGTAGAGCACCAGGTCGGGCTTGAGGCTGAAGAGGTCGCGGAGGCGGTGGTAGAGCGCCACTTCGATCCGGTCCTTGGCCGCGTGGAGCTGGTCGAGGGTGCGGTACCAGGCGTCGAGCTGGCGGGGATGGACGCGGACCCGGCGGCGTTGGTGCCAGTGGGGGACGAAGCGCCGGCCCTTGCGGTCGCAGACGAAGTCGGTCTCGAGCCAGCCGGCGAGCCCGTGCTCGCTGGCCGGCGCGATGAGCCGGTTGGCGACGAGCACGAAGGCGCGGTCGGCGAACGGGACGCCTTTGGCCCGGCCGAGGTGTCGGTCGAGGATGGACCAGAGACCGAGTTGGTCGAACAAGGCACGGACGGCGAGGACAGGCCCCCAGTTCGAGGCATCGACGATCTCGGGATCGGTCAGGATGGTGTCCTCTGACCGCGTCGCCACCGAGCAGTCGCTGGAGTTTGGGGAGGATCTCGACGAGGAGGTCTTTGCGGCCGAGGTCGGCGACGACGCGTTGCTTGACCTTGCCGTCTTCGCGGTAGGCCTCGACGACGCGGACGTATTCGTTGACAGTGCCGCTGGAGGAGCGGACTTTGACGGTTCTCGGGTACATGAGAATCATTATCACGACGAATCACTGGGAATTCAAGGGAATCTCCGGTAATTTCTCGGGAATTCGTGAATCAGATTGTCACTACACTTTTCAGGCCGGCGGCGGGCTCGCCTGAGGCGCAGGGCCTGGAAAACAAGGTGTTTTCGCGCGTGGCGGCCGCCGGTCTGGGTGGCTTCACCCCAAACATGGGCTACTCCCCGTCACCCCTTCGTGGCACTGACTCCCCGGTAGACCGCTGCCGGGGTTCGATACCCCAGCGATTGATGAAGCCGCTCGTCGTTGTAGAAGCCGAAGTACCGGTCCAGCCCCCAATCATCGTTCATCCCGCGAACTCGCTCGCCAGGAACGCGGCGACCTTGTCCCAGAGCTGCGCGGCGGCCTCGAAATCGACCTCCATGGCGTGGACGGTCCGGGGCGTCTCCACCCGTGGCCTGGCGGTGACGTGCGGGCTTGAGCGGGATCTGGGCGCTGGGGCCGTCGGCCAGCGCCGCTTCGACCTCGGGGCTCAAGCAGGTCGTCGGCCAGCACCTCGGCGGCTCGGAGGTGGGGGGCGCCCTTGATGATCGCCAGGGTGTTGGGGATGAACAGCGTGCCGAGCTCGTCGGGGCTGGCGGTCGGGATAGACGATCGCCACCGGGCTGCCGGCGTCGATCTCGCCCATCGCGTCGTCGGTGTCGGTCAGGCCGAAGGCGATCTGGCCCGAGCCGACGGCCTGGCGACCTGCTTGTTGCCCGAGAGGACCTGGACCCCGTTGGCCTTCAGGCCTCGAAGAACGCCCGGGCCTTCTCGTCGCCCCAGGCGGCGAACAGGCAGGCGGCGTGCGTCGCCGTCGTGCCGAAGAGCGGCTTGGCGATGCCGATCTTCCCCTTCCACTTCGGGTCGAGCAGGTCGCTCGATGCCCGTCGGGCCGGTCGGCCTCGGCGACGAGCTGGGTGTTGACGATGAGGATCCGCGCCCGGGCCGCGAAGCCGTACCAGGTTCCGTCCTTGGCCTTGAACGTCGGCGGGATGGCGCCGGCGTTCGCGGGATGGAACGGGGCGAGCAGCCCCTTCTCCTTGAGCCGGAGCGTGTTGAGGATCTCGTTGTTCCAGAACAGGTCGCACCGCGGGTCGGCCGCCTCGGCGATGATCAGGTTCGTCAGCCCGACCGTCTTGGTGCTCTCGACGTCGAACTTGGGCAGGACCCGAACGCCCGGTCCGTGCTCGTAGGCGCTGAGGATCGGCTCGGAGAACTCGCGGTCGAGCGCCGAGTAGACGGTCACCCGGTCGTTCCCGGCCGGTCTCCGGCCGCAGCCCGGGAGGATCGCCAGCAGGCCGAGCAGGGCGATCATCAGCCGGACGACGCGAGCACGGGGCCAAGTGCGCATGGGACGACTTTACCTTGCACGAGCCGAAACCGCCGGGGGCCTTCTCGCCAGCGAGAGTCGGGTTGATCCATAATGAGGGGCCGGCCGATCGTCCCGGATTATTTCGGAATGAGGACGTCGACTCAACCCCCCTCGCCCCTGAATCCGAATTATGGTACGGTTTGCCCTCGTGGCGATTTGAGGATGGCTCGTGATCTTGGAGGGACGGGTCGTCGCATGGAGCCAAGGATGGCGGGACGGCCGAAGGATGAGATCCGGATCCAGGCCGAGGTGGCGGTCACGCCGGCGCGGCCGCTGGTGCGACCGGCGCCACGATCGGCGATGTTCTTCCCGCTGGTCGTGCTGGTGGCGGTGCTGCCGGGCCTGTACGCGCTGAACCATTGGGACCTGACACCGCCTGGTCCGTGGTGGGGTCTGCGCGGGCTGGCGGTGCTCGACGGCCTGGTCGTCGATCAGGTCCCCTCGGTCACGAGCATCAAGCCGACCCTGGAGGCGCGGGCGTTTCGCGCGGTGGCGTTCCAGCCGCCGCTCTACGCCTGGCTGGAGGCGATCGGCCTGACACTGAGCGGCGACCGCGACCCGCGCACGACCGTCCTGCCGAGCTACGTGGCGGGGGTGCTGGTGGTCGTGCTGGTCTATCTGCACGGCCGGCTCTGGCATGGCCCCGGACTGGGCCTGATCGCGGCGGTCCTGGTCGGCTTCAATCGGAACCTGCTGATCCAGATGCAGCAGGCGACGCCGACGACCCTGGCGCTGGCGGGGACGCTGACGGCCCTGCTCTGCTACGGTCGGCACCTGCAGATCGAGTCCGACTCGACGCGGGTCTGGGCCTGGGGCGGCGCGGCCTCCTGGACGATCCTGGGAGGGCTGGCGCTGTGCCTGGCGCTGATGTCGGTCGGCGGCTTCGGGCTGATCGCCGTGCCGGTGATCCTGCTCCACCAGGCGTACCTCCACGCGGGCTCGCCGCCTGGGGAGAGGCAGCGCGCGGCGCGGTGGTGGCTCGCCTGGCGGACCAACCCGAGCCTGGCGGCCGGGGCGCTGGCGCTGGCGAGCGCACTGGGGCTGGCGCTGCCCTGGCACGCCCGGATGTTCGCCGTGTATGGCCCCGAGTCGCTGGCGACCTTGCTGGCGCCGAACACCCTGACGCGCCTGGGGCTGCTGGCCCGGCTGATCCACCTGGCGCCCGCCACCGTGCCGCTGGGGCTGTTCGCCGCCGCCCGGATGATCCGCCTGGCGCTGACGGATGAGACCGACGACCGCGCGATCGTCGGCGGGGCGTTCTGGATGCTCTGGCTCGCCGTGGCGGGGCTGGCGCCGGTGTTCTGGCCGCATGGCCCCCGCGCCGCGCTGAACCTGTTCTTGATCGTGCCGCTGAACTTGCTGGCCGCGCAGGCGATCGGTGACCTGGCTAGTCGCAAGATCGCGATCCGGACACTGACCTGGCTGGCCCCCGCGACGGCCGTCTGCCTCGCCTGGCGGACGAGCACCAACCTCCAGGGGGCGTTCGATGGCTTGGTCCACGCCCGGGCCGACTCGGCCACGGCGCTGGGGCTGCACCTGGCGCTCGACCTGCTCATCGGTGCGATCGTGATCACCCGCGCTGGACCACTGGGCGTGGCGACGCGACGACCGCCAGCGCCGGGTCCTGGGTGGCTTCCTGGGTACCGTGATCGTCCTGACCGTCGCCGGAGGGATCTCCGAGGTCCGGTTCCGCCACAGTGAGACGGGCGACCTGCTGAGGCTCCGCGCCATGATCCTCCGCCGAGACCGCGAGCAGCCGTTCAACCTCCTGGCGGTGGTCAGTCCCGGCGCCTCCTCGAGCGCCACCACCGAACGGGTCGCACCCGGCGGCCGGCTCCGGTTCATTCTCCGCTCGGCGCTGCCCCACCTGCCCCAACTCGACCTGTCCAACACCGACGCGCTGCTCGCCCTGCCCGATGGCCAGCGCCTCGTGATCCTGGCCGGCACCGGCGAGCGACTCTCGTACACTGTCCAGTCGCGGCTCGGCCTGGAGGCCATCCACCCCGGTCGCTCCGGCGTCCTCGATGCGTTCGCCACGGCCAACATGGTGACCGAAAACCGCCCAGAGAAACGGTATTGAGAGAGACCCTTGGAGATATAGGCATCCATCCCCGAATCCAGGCGGCGCGCCGCGGTCCTCCCGCATGGCGTGGGCGGACATGGCGACAATCGGGAGATGGCGGCCGGTCCGTCGCTCCCGGCCGCGGAGGGCGGCCGTGGTCTGGAAGCCATCCCTCGCGGGCATCTGGAGATCCATGAGCACCAGGTCGAACGGCTCCCGCTCCAAGGCCTCGAGCGCCTCGGCCCCGGAGCCGGCGATGACGACCGTGTGCCCCTGCTACTCCAGCATCAGGGAGCTGACCTTCTGATGAAATAGGTTGTCCTCGACCAGCAGGAGGTGCAGGGGCCGCCAGTTCATCCTCCACGCCGGTCGGCCGACTCATGAAGGCGCGTGCCTCGGACCAAGGCCTCTCCACTGCCGGACCCAGCACCTGCACCCGAAGCACCGCGCCGCTCTGCGCGGGCGGACCGACGGAACGAGGCACGATCGTCCCTCCGTGCGCCCGGGCTCGGGGGCGAACGGTTCGGGTTCGCCGGGAGTCCCGTCCAGAAGATGCATCCGCGGGCGGGACGCACCGCATCAGAGACAACTGGGTGCAGACCGTTTGGCTGCAACCAAAACTCGATCGACCGCAATCCTTTTTCAAGAAATCCAGCTTTTGAGACTGTAGCATCATTGTTGGTAGACCCTGCGATCCGCCACGCGTAAACTGAACTTCTGACGCTCATTGCGTCAGGAGGTGGGACCCATGAGTGGACCAGGCGTCTCTGGGCCCGATGTCACCGAAGGGTTCACCCGCATCGAGGACCTTCCCCAACCGCGCATCGAGCACGTCGTCCAAAGAAATCAACAAGTTGATCCTCGATGCCGTGCGACGATTGCGGACGGCGATGCGCCGGCGGGGCCAGGCCGGGCGCAAGAGGAAGCGGGGCCGCAACGGGGCCAAGGCCAAGGCCGCCGCCCGCCGCGGGATGACGGTCAAGGAGAAGGCCCACTTCGTGTTCCGGCGTCGCCATCTCATCGTGAAGCGTCGGGAGAACCTGACCGAGTCGGAGTGCGAAGACCTGCAACGGATGCTGAAGTACCTGCCCGAATTGGCCACGCTCCGGCGCTTCGCGGATCGGATTTCCTGGCTCTTCGACACCCCCAAGGATGATCACGAGGCGAGTGGCCGTCGCGCGGCGCTGGTGCGCGACCCCGCCTTCCAAGCCGTGCCCGAGTTGGTCAAGGCGTTGGAGCAACGGGATGAGGAGAGGTTCCCCAAGCTGATGGCGTCTCTGAACAATCCCCTCAGTGAGCGGGCCAGGACTCACAACCCCGTGGAGCGGACCAACCGGATGTTTCGCTTCCTGGAGAAGATGCGGTACAAGTGGCGTCGGCGACGGACACTGGTGCGGTTCGTGGTCGTGACGCTCGATACCCTCTGGAGGGCGTGGACTGAGGCGCAGGCGAAGAGGACCGATCCCCCGAAGTCCGCCCGGCGGAGCAAGACGCAAACCCAAGCCGGACAACAATCCCGCCGGGTTGCATGAAATTGTGGTGGAGATTGTTGAGTCGTTGAGAGGGTAAGCGTGATCTTTGTGGGGATAACGTTTGTCCAGCATAGCAAAGGGGCCGAATTGACGTAACTTGGCCCTTGACTTCTCCTTGCACTTGTGCCTCCTTCCTTCGCCGGCTGAGTGACCCTCGACCGAGGAGGATTCCTCTTCGGCCATGAAGCACGAGATGGAGCACCCTATCTTACGCAAGACCCGCAAATCCCAGAGGAAAACCGTGCGACCGAACGGGCTTCCCTCTTGACATTCGCTCACTTCTCGGGGGTGTTAATTTTCCACCCACAATCATGACGCCTACCCTAGTTGAGAGGGTGTAAGACACGGTTTGTAATTCTGTGGCCTTACCCAACCTTCTTGACTTTCTCGGGCTCCGTATTCTTGGAGGTCTTCTCATAACGCCGGAACTGCGGGCACGGGCGGTTTTCCATGTGCTTCTCGAAGCGTTCGTCCTCGGACAGCACGGCCGCGCGCACTTGCAGGATCGACTCGGCGTTTTTCAGCGTCCACGACTTTTCCGTCCCTTTGACTCGGTAGTGGAACTGCTTGATCAGTGATTCGACCAGTCCCGACATCGTCGGCAGGCCCGCGCGGCGGTAGTGGGGGTAGTTCATCCGCGGTCGGTTGTTCTCCAAGTATCCCCAGGTCGTCGCGACCACCTTGCGCGGGTCGGTCTTGGGCACGTCCTCGTCTTCGGGGATCGGGCCGAGGTGGTCGCGCCATCGGTTCAACTCCGTGAGCACTGTCTCCACGTCCCCCTGCCAACAGGCTCGCGCCCACCGCAGGTAGGTCTCCCCGTGCTCCGTCGATGACGTGCCCACCGCCTTCGCCGCCAAGTACACATACGACAATGCGTGAATGAAATCGCCGATCGCCGTGTACTTCGCGCAGGAGGTCTTCTGAATTGGGTGCAGACCGTTTGGCTGCAAACCTGTCATGCTCATGCTGCGTTCGGGAGTTGGGTGGGGGTCTTGCTCCGGATCTGGGGGATCGTCCCAATTTGGGCCGAAACGGTCAATTTCAAGTTGACACTTTGGAACACCAGGTCGAAACGTCTTGATCGTGCGGGGGTGGACCTCAAGAGTGGGATTGCTGACAGGATCCGCATTCAAGAGGCCCACCCATGCTCAAGATACCCATCGCGACTTGGATCGCCAACGCCGCCGCCTGCCTGAATGGCACCTACGGCCATGTCACCCACCAGGCCGACCGCGTCGACTGCAGCCGACAGACCGTCTCTGACCACGCCAGTAAGGTCCAAGCCGCCGTCGTGGCCGAGCACCAAGGCGGGCCCACTCGTGCCGAGTTGGTCGAGCAGAATCAGCACCTCCGCCAGGAGAATGCCCAACTCTGGGACTGGCTCGCCCAGACGATCGAATTCCCTACGGTCCAGCAGAGGGAGTTCGCCATCACCGCCGCGGCGATGGGGCTGAGCCTCAACCAAGTCCTCGTCCTGCTGACCCTGATCCTGGGGAAGCCGGCAGGCTCCGGTCGTTCCACAGTGCATCGCTGGATCAAGGCCGCGGGGCTGGCGGCGGGACGCGTCCTGAAGTCCTTGGATGCGCGGTGCCGGGCGTTGGTCCTGGTTGGATGTCTCGATGAGATCTTCTTCCACGGCCGCCCCGTGCTGGTCGGCATCGAGCCCGCCAGCATGACCTGGTTCTTGGGGCAGAAGGCCAACGACCGCTCGGGGGCGACCTGGGCGAAGGCGTTGCGCGACTGGACCGCGCTGGAGTTCGTCACGGCGGACGCGGGGACCGGCCTGCAAGCCGGGATCGCCGGCGTGCAACAAGGGCGGCGCGAGCAGGGGCAGACGCCGTTGGAGAACAGCCTGGATGTGTTCCACGTGCGCGTTCACGGCCTGAACGACAGTTGTAAGACGGCTTGGATTTCCCTGGTGTGCGCGTCCGCCACGACGTGCAAAATTTCTTTATATAGAATATTATGCCGATTCGTGCGTCTCTCGCGGGTCGAACACCTCCGGTCCGAATCGCTCAAGCCCTATGATTTCCGGGGTCCCTGTTCATTCGGAGATGCTGATGGACGAACTCGTGCTCCGTCAATTGCCGTTTGGACCGTGAACGCATACTGTTCCACACGACCCAGGAGGCGCGTCGGGTGTGACGCCTGAGCTGGAACCAGGTGGAACGCTGTTGGGAGCAGGCTGAAACGGCCACCCGCCGGGTCGAGCAGGCCCAGCGGCAGGGCCGGGATTCCCGGGGCGTGGCGGTCGCGGCGCGTGGTGCCTGGAAGAAGGCCGAGGCGGCATTCCGGCAATACGAGCGATCCGAAGCGGGCTGGGAGATCGCCCGTGGTGCACTCGCGGTGTTTCGTCCCGACGGTCGCTTGAACGACCGCGCTCGGGCGCAGGAGCAGATCGGCTTGGCGCTGCCCATGTTGTCGGGCCGCGAGTGGTCCAAGTTGCGGGGCTTCCTCCAGGCCGAGGCAACGTTGACGTTCCTGGACCGGTGGCACCGTCAGTGGCAAGGAGCCGTCCCCGGCGATCGGTTGCGAGGTGAGTTGGTGCGGTTGTGGTGGCTGCGTCGGCGTCGTTGCCGAGCGAACACCGCGGGAGACGTTGCGGGAGCGGGCCATGTGGCCCATCTGGTGCAACAGGTGGTCTGCCACAAAGTGGACGCGGACTGGCGGGAGTCGTACGGCGCGGTGTCGCGGGTGTTGCGCCGGACGGTGCGTGCCAGCAGTGCGGTGGAGTGCATGAACAGCGTGCTGCGGATGCACCAGTCGCGACATCGGACGGTAAGCCAGGGACTGCTGGACCTGAAGCGTCTGTACTGGAATTGCCGTGCGTTTCGTGAGGGGAAACGTCGTCGGCATAGTCCGTATGAACTGCTGGGGCTGAAGCTGCCCAGCTACCGGTTCTGGGATCTGCTCTGGATGCCGACACCAACGGAGGGGACGAACTGACCCCAAAGAGTGTCAAGTTCCAAACTTACGGTTTGGGACGATCCCGGATCTGGGGGATCGTCCCAAAACCGCTGCTACCCATAGTGTACGAACTTGACACTTTTCAGCAGTGCTCCCAGGGGTGAATCACCGGCGCAAAAAGTTAGAGTTCCTTGAGTTGCGCCACACCCAGTGGCGATTAGATCACTACTGTATGTGTCAAGCTCGATTTGGCCCGTTTGGGACGATGCCGGGGTCGCTGATGTCACCTACACAGAAAGGGAGGTGCCATATGAGCTTGCGATGTAGTCGTCTGGCGGACTGTTTTTGGAATTACTGAGTCTTGCAACTGCCTGAGCCACG
The DNA here is from genome assembly GCA_963803395.1 of uncultured Planctomycetaceae bacterium. GTDB lineage: Bacteria > Planctomycetota > Planctomycetia > Isosphaerales > Isosphaeraceae > JAFANO01. Next base: position 41,634 of record CAWDND010000046.1, on the reverse strand, counting down.
GGGATCACGCCCACGATGTTCTACTGTATGGGGGCCGAGCTTCGACCAAACTCATTTTCGTCGGAGGATTTGTGTTGAGTGCCGTCCCTGGTGCCAGCGGGGTTGTCGCCGTGAGAATGAATTCAAAAGGGTTGCGTCGCTTATCCGTCCCCATACAGGAGAACTATAGCGGCTCATGCGAGGATTGCCCACGACCGGCCCCGACCTCATCAAATCAATGGCCGGCATGCACCTGTCTTCGCAGGCCCCGGCTTTCAGGGGCCGTCCTTCGACGAGATGAAGACGTCGTTCCGCGGGAACTTCTCGAACAGGGAGGCCGGCTTACCAAAGTTGGTCGCCAGCACATCGGTTGGATTCCCGGCGATCCACTGCGACAGGTCGATCGCCTCGTAGACGCCGGTGTTCAGCCCGATCAGGACCCGGCTCGACCTGTCGCCGACGTTCTCGATCGAGTGCCCGTACCCCTGCGGGATGTAGCCGACGTCGCCCTTCTCGAGTGTCTCGGTCCGGTACCGGCCGTGCGAGCCGAACAGTGTCACGCTGACCTTCCCCTCGACGACGTACTGCCACTCGTCGGCCGTCGGGTGCCAGTGCAGCTCCCGCAGTCCGCCCGGGTCGAGTTCGAGGAATTCGCCGGTGATGGTCTTCGAGATCGGGAACCGCGTGGAATCGACCCGCCACTCCCGGCCCCCCTTGAAGACGCGGTGGGGCTGTTCGGTGAGGAATTGATACCGGTGGGTCTCGGGCGGCAGCTTCACCCCCTGGAGCGGGTTCGCCGCCTTTTCAGGCGGCACTGCCCCGCGGGCGAAGTACACCTCGTCCTTCGGGAACCCATCGAAGGTCGACTCGGGGACGCCGAAGTTCTTCGCCAGGAGCGGTTTGGGTGTGTGGCCGATCCAGTCGGTGATGCTGAAGGTGCCGAACTCTGAGAAGGAGCCGTTGTCGAAGATGAGGATGAAGTGCGTCGGCTTGTCCCCCAGGCACTCCAGCATGTGGGCGTGGCCGCGGGGGAAGTACCAGATGTCCCCCGGCTCGAAGTCGTTCGTCTCGGCGTTCCCCCGCGGGTCGATGACAGTCGTCCGGGTCCGCCCCTCGATCACGAACGCCCACTCGGCCGCGGTGGCGTGCCAGTGCAGCTCCCGCATGACCCCCGGCTCGATCTTCATGGAGACCCCGGCGATCCCCGTGGAGATCGGCAACTGCTCGACGGTGACTTCCTTCCCGAAGCTCTTGCCGATCACCCGTCCTTCCGACTTCTCCAGCTCGAACTTGAAGGTCGGCAGTTCCTTGCCGGCGAGTCGTTGGTCGGGCAGGTTGTTCATGAAGCTCGGGTCGCCGGCCTCGGTCGACTTCGGGCCCGTCAGCGTGGCCGTTGTCGCGGCGGCGAGCCCGGCCGCCGCCGCCAGGAAGTCGCGTCTCTGGATGTGGGACATAGGATTCGAACTCCTTGTTGACGTGAATGGATCGCGCCGGCGTGTGCTGGTAAGGGCCGGCTAATAGCCCTCCCCGGTTTCGGCCCCGACCTTCCCCCGCATCGAGCGGTACAGAGAGGTGAAGTAGCCAGCAACCAGGGTGATCCCGACGACCCACCACGCCAGCGCCACCCCCATCCCGAAGCGGGCCGAGGCGGCGTTGGATGCGGTGAGGCTGTAGGAGGCGTCGAGCGTCGACCGCAGCCAGAACGGGTAATTGCCCGCGAGCGCCGTGGCCACCATCCCGAGCAGGAACGCACAGGAGGAGAGGAACGCCGCAAGGCCCTGGCCACGCCCCGGGAACCGGAAAACCCCGAAGATCCCGGCGGCCGAGAGCGCGACGAAGGCGAGGGCCCAGGGGCGGGAGACGAGGTTGGAAAAGGCCTCGGGCCGCACCCATGCGGTGGCGGCGGTCGCGGCGACCCACAGCACGAACACGGCCTTCCACGCCCTCCGGGCGAAGGCCAAGCTGCGCTCCCGGACGGGCCCGGCCGTCCTCCACGCGAGGTACAGGGCGCCGTGGCCGGCCAGGGCGGCCAGCGTGAAGAGGCCGACGAGGCCCGTGTACCAGTCGAGGATGCCCGGCTCGCGGCCGGGGAGGAAGTTCGTGAACAGGGGCATGCCCGGCAGCCCCTCCTTTCCCAGCTGGCACGCCGCGGACGAGGTTGCCGAGGGTCGTGCCGAAGACCGCGGCGAGGAGCATCGACGCGAGCGAGAAGACCGTGTCCCAGAACCCGCGCCACAGGGGATGCTCCTGGTGCGAGCGGAACTCGATCGCCACGCCGCGCAGGATCAGCAGCCAGATCACGATCATCAGGGCCATGTAGAAGCCACTGAACGCGGTGGCGTAGACCTTCGGGAACGCCATGAAAAGCACCCCGCCCGCGGCGATCAGCCAGACCTCATTGCCGTCCCAGACCGGGCCGATCGTTGCCAGCACGGTCCGCCGCTCCTCGTCGGTCCGGGCGACGAGGCCGTGGATGACGCCGACGCCGAGATCGAAGCCGTCCAGCACCGCGTAGACGGCGAGCATGGCCGAGACGATCGCGAACCAGACCGCTTCCATGGGAGTGTCCTAATGCGACGCGGCCGGGCCGCGGTTGATTTCCTTGAGGACCTGAAGGACGAAGAGCATGCCCAGGAGCAGGTACAGTCCAGCGAAGCCCAGCAGGGTGAAGACGACATCCCCCGGGTTGACGAGTTCCGAGTGGGCGTGGGCGGTGCGCATCAGGCCGTAGATGACCCACGGCTGCCGCCCCATCTCCGCGGTCCACCAGCCCGCCGTCGTGGCGATGTAGGGGAACGGGAACGCCAGCATCAGCACCCAGAGCATGGGCCGCGTCCGCAGCAGCCGGTCCCGGCGGAGCAGCGTCGCGGCGACGCCCATGACGAGGATGAAGAGCGTCCCGAGCCCGACCATGATGTGATAGCTGTAGTAGAGCAGCTCCACGTTCTGCGGCCACTCGGCCTTCGGGAAGTCGTTCAGCCCGTGGACGGTGCTGCCGAACGTCCCGTAGGCCAGGAAGCTGAGCACACCCGGGCACGACGACCGGGTTCTCCAGCCTGTGGGCGGCGACGTCGGGCTGCCCGATGATCGCCAGTTCCGCATCGGGCCCGCCCTCGAAGAGCCCCTCCATCGCGGCCAGCGTCACCGGCTGGTGCTTCGTCACCAGCTTCCCCTGGCCGTCCCCGGTCGGGAAGGCGACCAGCACGCTGGAAGCCAGGCCAGCGACGACCCCCGCACGCAGGCAGATCGCCGCGTGCCGGGCGTGGTTGCCCATCAAGGACCAGTAGGCTCCGACGGCGGCGACGACGAACGAGGCCGTGACGAGCGAGGCCGACATGGTGTGGGCGAACTGCCACAGCGCCCAGGGGTTGAGGATATAGTGCCGGAAGCTCGCCAGGTGCAGGACCCCGTCCTCGCCCAGGCGATAGCCGACCGGGTGCTGCATGAAGGCGTTGGCGACGATGATGAAATAGCCCGACAGCCACGAGCCCAGGGCCAGGGCGACGGCCGACGCGAGGTGCCTCCTCGGGCCGAGCCGCCTCTCGCCGAACAGGAACAGGCCCAGGAACGTCGACTCGAGGAAGAACGCGAACACGCCTTCCATCGCCAGGGCCTGGCCGACCAGCTCGCCGGAGAAGCGGGAGAACCGGGACCAGTTGGTCCCGAACTGGAACTCCATCGGGATGCCGGTTACCACCCCCATCGCGAAGTTGAGGGCGAAGATCCGGCCCCAGAACCGGGCGACCTCGTCGTACGAACTCGTCGCGGAGCCGCAGGGCCAGGGACTTGAACAGCACGATGAGCAGGGCCAGCCCCATCGTGAGCTGCGGGAACAGGTAGTGGAAGGTGATCGAGAAGGCGAACTGGATGCGGTGCCAGGGCAGGCCGTCGCTCATCGCCGTTCCTCCGATGGGGATCGTGATCGCAAAGTCGGCCCCCGCTAGCAGACGGCCGACGGGTTGGGGAAGGCGTAGGCGTCGTCCGCCTCCTCGCCGACCGGCCGATCGATGGACGCGAAATCCTTACTCCAAGAGCACGCGCACGACGCCCCCGTCGACGACCGGCTGGTGGTCGAAGCCCACGCGCTCGCTGGCGAGCCACCCCTCGGCGTCCTCGGGGTCGAACCGGATCGTGAGGCGGCCGTCGGCGTAGGAGGCCCGCGGGCGCTCGCGCGGGGCTGGCCCCACCTCCACGGCGTACCAGACCGCCAGGCCCGGGCCGAACCGGACAGCGTCGTCGATCCGGCCCCGCTCGATCAACCCCTCGATGTCGCGGCGGTCCAGCCGCACGCGGATCGAGTCCCCCTTGAGTCGCAGTTTCATGTCCATCTCCCTCGGGTCATCTCGCAGCCGACGGCCGCCACGGCTGGCTGTCGCGTTGCGTCACGCGGAATGTGTCAGGAATCCCGACGAATCGAGCCGGCCGGAGTCGGAGTACACGTTGAAACGCCCGTCTCGGACGAAGCCGAGCAGCGTCATCCCGCACTCGCGGGCCAGTTCAACCGCCAGGCTGGACGGGGCGCCGACGGCTCCCAGCACGGGGACGCCGGCGATTGCCGCCTTCTGCACCAGCTCGAAGCTGACCCGGCCGCTGACCAGGACGATGCGGTCTGTCAGGGGGATGCTGTGGGCGAGCAGCTCCGCCCCGATCAGCTTGTCCAGCGCGTTGTGGCGACCGACGTCCTCCCGGAGCCCGAGCAGCCGGCCAGTCGAGTCGAACAGGCCCGAGGCGTGGATGCCGCCCGTCCGGGCGAACCCCGACTGGCCGGCCCGGAGCGCCTGGGGCAGGCCGTGGACGACCTCCGGGGCCAGGCGCGGCTCCCCCGGCACGATCCGATGCCGACCCGTCACGCGCACGGCGGCGATCGAGCGCTTGCCACAGGCGCCGCAGCTCGACGACACGAACGAGTGGCGGTCCAGCTTGGCCGGGTCCAGGCGGGCCACTGGCCGCAGCCGCGCCTCCACCGCGTTCGGCCCCACGCGCTTCACGCCCTCAAGTTCGTCAAGCCCGGCAATGATCCCTTCGGTGAACAGGAACCCGGCCGCCAGCTCCACGTCGTCGCCCGGCGTCCGCATCGTCACCGCCACGGATTTCGGGGGAACACCTTCCGGGTGCTCCGCGACGCGGATCTCCAGCGGCTCCTCGACCGAGAGCTCGTCGGACGCGGGCGTGGACAGCGAGCCGGTCACGCGGCCGACCACGACGCTCGCGACGCCCGTCCTGTGGCAGGTCCTGGTCATGTGCCTTCCCGCGATGGGGCCCGGGATGGGGTGATCTCGACAACGACGTGCTTCATCAGCGGCTGGTCGCTCTGGGGGCTGTAATCGCCGATCGGGCAGAGGACGTTCAGCTCCGGCATGTAGCCCATCGCGCTCCCGCGGGGGAGGTCGTAGGGCAACGCCCGGTAACCGCGGACGCTGCGCGTCGAGCCGTCCTTCGCGAAGCTCGTGATGTCGACGAGGTCGTATTTCTCCAGGCCGCGGTCTCGCATGTCGTCGCGGTTCATGAAGACGAGCGTCCGCAGGTTCTTGACGCCCCGGTAGCGGTCGTCGTCGGAATAGATGGTGGTGTTCCACTGGTCGTGCGACCGCATCGTGCCGAGGAGCAGCCGGCCGGGCGCGGGCGCGACGTCGGCCAGCGGGGCGGCGGAGAAGCTCGGCGAGCCCGGTGTCGGTAAGGAAAACCAGCTCGCGGGCGGGCTGCTTGAGCCGGAAGCCGAGCGGCTGGCGGACACGGCGGTTGAAGCCCTCGAAGCCGTCGATGGCCTCGGCCATCTTGTCGCGGATGAGGTCGTAGTCCCCGGCGTACTCGGTCCAGGGGGTCTTAGTCCCGGGGAGCGACGCCGCGGCCAAGCCGGCGATGATCGCGACCTCCGAGCGCAGGTGCGGCGAGACCGGCTCCTTCATGCCGAAGGAGAGGTGGACCATGCTCATCGAGTCCTCGACGGTGATCCCCTGCAGGCCCTTCTTGCCGTGGTCCTTCTCGGTGCGGCCGAGGCACGGCAGGATCAGGGCGTCGCGGCCGTGGACCAAGTGGCTGCGGTTGAGCTTGGTGCTCACCTGGACGGTCAGGTCGCAGTTCCGCAGCGCCGGGAAAGTGTAGGCGGGGTCGGGGGCAGCGAGGGCGAAGTTGCCGCCCATCCCGACGAACACCTTCACGTCTCCACGCATCATCGCCGGGATCACCCGGACGGTGTCGAGCCCGTGGGCACGAGGTGACGTGATGCCGCAGGCCCTGTCCAGGCGGACGAGCCAGTCCTCGACGGGCCGGTGGTCGATGCCGCAGGTGCGGTTCCCCTGGACGTTCGAGTGCCCCCGGATCGGGCAGGGCCCGGCCCCCTCCCGGCCGATGTTGCCCCGGAGCAGGAGGACGTTGACGATCTCACGGATCGTGTCCCCCGCGTGCTCCTGCTGGGTCACGCCCAGGCACCAACTGATGATGGCCGACTGCGACTTGCGATAGACCTCGCCCATCTCCCGGATCTGCGCCGCAGGGACGCCCGATTGGCGCTCGAGCTCCTCCCACGGTGTCGCCTCGACCTGCGCCTTGTAGGCCTCGAAGCCGGCGGTATACCGCTCGATGAACAGGCGGTCGATCGCCTTCGGATCGGTCTCGGCGGCCACGAACAGGTGCTTGGCGACCCCCCGCATCAGGGCCATGTCGCCGGCGATCCGGGGCTGGACGTTGAGCGTGCTCGTCCTGGTCGACTGGAACGTCGCCATCCGGAGGATGTCGTGGGGCACGATCGTGCGGGTCGCGGCCGCCTCGACCAGCGGGTTGACGTGGACGATACTTGCCCCGCGGCGGTACGCCTCGGCCAGGGAGGTCAGCATCCGCGGCGCGTTCGAGGCCGCGTTCACCCCCATGACGATCAGGCAGTCGGTCTTCTTCCAGTCGATCGAGATCGACGGTTCCCTTGCCGGAGCCGAGGGCGGCTTGGAGCGCCCGGCCGCTGGCCTCGTGGCACATGTTCGAGCAGTCGGGCAGGTTGTTCGTGCCGAGCTCGCGGGCCCAGAGCTGATACAGGAAGGTCGCCTCGTTCCCCAGCCGGCCGGACGTGTAGAAAGCCGCCCGGTCCGGGCTGTCCAGGGCGCGGAGGTGCCGTCCGACCAGCGCGAAGGCCTCGTCCCACGAGACCGGCGACGTACTTGTCGCTCGCGGCGTCGTATCGCATCGGCTCGGTCAGCCGGCCGGCATCCTCGAGGGCGAAGTCGCTCCAGCCCGACAGCTCGGCCACCGTGTGCGCCGCGAAGAAGTCGCGGGTCGCCCGCTTCCTGGTCAACTCCCAGGTGGCGTGCTTGATGCCGTTCTCGCAGATGTCCATGGTCAGGCCATGGAGGTCGTCGGGCCAGGCGCAGCCGGGGCAGTCGTAGCCCCCGTTCTCGTGGTTCATCTTGAAGACGACGCGGGCACCGTCGATCAGCTCGTGCTGCCGCAGCAGCACCAGCCCGACGCTCATGGCGGCGCCCCAGGCGGCGGCTGGGTGGTGGTAGTCCTCCTGCGAGAACGCCCCGCCGGCGTTCGTGCCGCAACCGACCGCAGGCGTCGACGAATTCATCGGGTCGTGGGGATTGGGTCGAGACATGGCCCTGGCACCTGCCTGGAGTGGTCGAATCGTGGTGGACCCGGACGGGACTGCCGAGGAGACGCGCTCACAACTGTCGCAGGAACGCGACGAGGTTGGCCTTCTCGGCGGCGGTCAGCCGGGTCTCCAAGATCTGGGTTGAAGAACTCGACGGCATCCTCCAGCGTGAGCCGCCGGCCGTCGTGGAAGGAGGGCGCCGACTCCTTGATGCCCCGCAGGGTGAACGTCGTGATCGGCCCCTGTCTGGTCGCCACCAGCCCGTTGATCGTCTGCGCCTCGTAGATCCGCTCGACCTTCAGGTCGTGCATCGAGTTGTCCGTGTAGTAAGGCGCGGGGTGGCAGGCGGCACATTGGGCCTTGTCCGTGAAGAGTGCCTGGCCGCGCATCTCCGGCGAGTCGAGGCCGAACTTCCTAACGTCGAGCTCGCCGAAGAGGTCCAGCCCCGGGGCCGGAGGAAAGTCGATCAGCTCCTGCACCTCCGCCATTGAAGTGGACCTGGCTGCCGCGCTCCAGCGGGCTGACCCCCTTGTTCGACAGGGCCGACAGCTCGGTTGAGTCGCCACCAAGCGGGGACGCGGAAAATCGGGCCGGGACCCTTCATCGATCACGGCCGCTCGGCGGACCCAACCCTCTTCCTCTCGTGACCGAAGGGCGGCGGCGAGGAACATGGATCCGGCCTCGATGCGCACCTCGTAGGTCCGCAAACGGACCCGGCCGTGCTGGAGGCAGGTGCCGGTGCGGGTGTCGAATCGCCACCTCAGGCAACCGACCCGCGGGCAGCCGAGTCCCCGAGTCGGAACAGGGCATACACCCGGTGGCCGTGGCGGACCTCCAGGGCGGAGCCAGGCGGCAAGTCCGTCAGGCTCGCGACCAGAACCCAACTCGTCGACTCGTCCGGCGCCCGTCCGGCCCCCCTATTGCGACCCCCACGATATCCGACCGGGCCAAGGCGCGCCAATCCTTCGTGACCGTCGGCCATCAGGAGGCTCGGTGCGATCAGGTTGAGCACGAGCAAGAACCCGAGGGCGGGTCGGACAGGCATCCGGCCTCAGTCCTTCTTGAGCGAAATGAAGGCCTCATGGTGCGGATGGTAGAAGCGGATATCGAGCGTCCTCAGAGATATGCAGGCCGGCGTCCTGGATCGGGATCAGGTGCGCCGGCGCCCCCGATTCGTATGTAGTGCGCGTGCCAGGGGCCCGGCGGCGTGACGATCGCCAATCCCGGCTCCCAGTCAGCCCGCTGCGGGCTGATGATCTTCCCGTCGTCGTCGAGGTCGCGGCCGATCAAGGTGTAGCAGCCCGGCCGGCAGTCGATGATGAAGTCCAGCGCCACGGACTCGTGGCGGTGCGGGAGCTGGATGGCGCCATTCGGCAACACGCCGAACATCGTCCAGATCACGTGCGTGATGGTCCGGGTCTGGTCGAAATTTCCTGACCGTCACGGATTTTGTAGGAGTGGACATCGGTATCCACCAAGGGACGCGGAGATCAACAAGTTTTGCAGCCAACAGCCGTGATACCGGTGCTGGTTGAGGCGTTCGGCGGGGCACCTCCAGTCTTGGTTCTTCCGCGTTGTCGCCGGGTGCCAAGGCGCAAAATTCCACAACGACGCCCACGCGCGGCAGTGCAACCGGCACGCCTCTCGCGAGCCGTGCAGGTGTTGGCCGACGTCGAAGGAGCGGTTCATCCCCCGCATCTGACGGTCGAGCATGTTGCTCGTGCGGTGGCCCTCGGGATGACGAGACACGATCGACCAGCGGTCGCGCTTACCACACAAGTCCAGGACCTTCTCCAGGACAATTCCCGTGAGGTTTTGACTCGCCCACTGCCGGAGCGATCGGAGCCGTGGCGCGAAACTGCGGCGGTTGGGCGCGTGATACGCCTCCCAGATCCGCCGGGACACGTCCGCGAACACCTCCTTCAAGTGCTTGGCTCGGTCCCGGACCTTGAGCCATGCGTGCAAGAAGCACAGCAGGATGGCCACCTTCGGGAACAGCGCCTTCCAGGCCGCTTGCGTTCCCTTCCAGCCGTCGGTGCTGACGGTTTGGGGTGCGTACGTGGGGGTGATGTCGCGGGCCTCATCTCGGAAGACCTCGTAGGCCGCCTTCAGGTCGTCGGTTCCCGCCGTTTCCGCGGGCTCCGCTCCCAAGCCGCATCCGTCGGCGATGGTTGTGGCGATGGAGGTCTTCTGGCCGTCGCGTGGCTGATGATGCTCGTCGGCCAGAAGATGCTTGGACAACTCCACCTTGCGAACGGTGGTCCCCACGACGCTGAAGCGGCCCAGCCCGCACTCCAGGCGATACCAGAACATCGGATCGCGGCCGAAGCCACGGGCCAGTGCCCAGAACGGGACGCCGAACGTGCGCAAGAACAAGGGGGCCTCGACGTCCGAGGTGCGTGCGGTCAGGTAGGGCATCAGGAAGGAAGGCCGGATGCTGTCAGCGGTCTTGTCCTTCAGGAGGATGCGCCGGATCTTGACACCTGGCTTGGCCGACACGCGGTGGCCCATCAGTTGGTATCCCTTGAAGTTGCGAGGGAACAGTTCCGGCATCCGTCGGAACCAGTCATCGATCGTGCGTCGGAAGGCGCGGGGATCGTCGATGATCTGCTGATAGGTCTCTTCCGGGAGAGGCAAACAGATGGTACGATGCCCCCGTGACGACCGAATTTGCATGACTTCCGGCCATGATCCACCTCCTTTCCGGCATTGGGTGGATCATGGCCGTTTTGTCATGTCATGTCAGCATGGTACCGCCCCCCCCCCTACAAAATCCGTGACGGTCAGGAAATTCCATGTGCGGTTCCTGTATGTGGCGATCGGGTTGTTGCTGAGAAGCCTGTGGGTGTGGCTGTACCTTTTCGTGCTGTCGAGCCCGCGGCGGGGGTGTCGGAGATATTACTGGGAGCTCCTGCGGGTGGAACGGATGCGGCTCTGGCTGGAGGAGCTCGCCAAGATCATGTATGGTCTCGTCGACACGATAGCAACGGAAGGGCATGTGCCAGAATCGGTTCCGTCCTAGATCACCGAAATCGTTCATTCGGGAAGTACTGAGTCAGGATTGGCCCAGGTGCTGCGCCCGGTAGAACGAGAGCACGGGGTGAGAGAGATGGCTCTGGAGGGTCTCGGCCATCCATCTCTCGGCCTCGCGCCGGTTACCACGAAGGACTTCAGAACGGTCGGCTCCGGAGTAGCGGCACAGCAGCCGGATCGCGCCGGGGGCGGCCGGCTCGCGAGTGGATCAGCAGGTTACCGACTTCGCGCGACTCGTAGACCTGGTCCAGCAATGGCATGTAGGTGACGATCAGCGCCAGGAAGGTGTAGCCGGACCCGGCCTCGAGGCAGGATGAATAGCCGGCCGATCAGGTCCGCGGAGGTGACGTCACCCAGCCCGAGCGTCAGGAACGTGGATCCGCTCATGGAGAGCAGCGTGCCGACGCCCACGCGGCGAACGGTTTCACCCTCATCGACGCCCCAAATGTAAATGTTTCGTGAACTTTGCCGAGAATTGGAACCCTCGGGCCGAATCCCCTGTCGATTCGGGCAACCGAAACCTCTTGATCCTTCGAGGGGGTCGACCTCAAGAGTGGGATTGCTGACAGGATCTACACTTCAGAGGCCCACCCCATGTTCAAGATACCCCTCGCGATCTGGATCGCCAACGCCGCAGGCGCCTGGCCGGTGCTTATGGGGACGTCACCCAGCAGGCCGAAGCCGCCGAGTGCAGCCGACAGACCCTCTACGACCATGCCAAAAAGGTCCAGGCCGCCGTCGAGGCCGAGCACGCCGGTGGGCCCACGCACGCCGAACTGATCCAGGAGAATCAGCACCTCCGCCAGGAGAATGCCCGACTCTGGGACTGGTTGGCCCAGACGGTCGAATTTCCCCCGAGCAAACAGCGGATTTCACCGTCACCGCGGCCGCCATGGGCCTGAGTCTCAGCCAGATCCTCACCCTGCTGGCCCTGATCCTGGCACGCAGGTACGCCCCGGACGCGGCACGCTCGGACGCTGGGTCCAGGCCGCCGGGATCGCGGCGGGACGCGTCCTGAAGCACCTCGATCGGCAGTGCCGGGCGTTGGTCCTGGTCGGCTGCCTCGATGAGATCTTCTTCCACGGCCGTCCCGTGCTGGTCGGCGTCGAACCCGCGAGCATGACCTGGTTCCTCGGCACAAGGCCGAGGATCTCACGGGTGCCACCTGGTGTCAGCACCTGCAGACATGGACCTCCCTGGAATACGTGTTGGCCGACGCGGGTACGGGCTTACAGGCGGGCATCGCGTCGGTCCAGCAGCAGCGCCGCGACGGCCGCACACCCGCTGGAGAACGGCCTGGATGTCTTCCATACGCTCCGGGAGGGCGAGCGGGCCTTGAGCCAGGCGTGGGCCCAGGTTGAGACGCTCTGGGGCGAGGCGGAAGCGGCGGACCGCCGGGTGGAGCAGGCGCGGCGGCAGACCGGGGATACGCGAGCGTGGCCACCGCCGCAGCCACGGCCTGGACGAGGCGGAAGCGGCCTTCACTCAGTACGAGGCGGCCGACGCGGGCTGGGCCCAGGCGCGATCGGCGTTGCGCGTGTTCCGTCTGGACGGCCAGTTGAACGATCGGGCCTGGGTGCAGGCAGATCACCTCGGCCGTGCCCCTGCTGTGCGGACGACATTGGTCCAAGGTACGCGGGTTCCTGCAGGCGGAGGGCACGCTGACCTTCCTGGATCGGTTGCATCGTCAGTTGCAGGAGCGGCGCCGGAGGTGGAGTGCGTGCGGCGTTGGTGCGGCTGTGGTGGCTGCGCGCAGGCCCGCGGGGCTCGCACGACGGGCCGATGACCGGCTGCGGTCATGTGGCGCACCTGGTGCAACAGGTGGTGTGTCAGGGTCTGCATGCGCGCTGGGGGAAGTCGTACCGGCGGGTGTCCGACGTGCTGCGTCAGACGGTGCGTGCTAGCAGTGCGGTGGAGTGCATGAACAGCGTGCTGCGGATGCACCAGTCGCGGCACCGTACGGTGACGCAGGGCTTGCTGGACCTGAAGCGTCTGTACTGGAACTGCCGTGCGTTTGGCGGAGGGAAGCGGCGGGGTCGCTGCCCGTATGAGCATTTGGGCTTGGACCTGCCGAGCTACGACTTCTGGAGCTTACTGCAAGGAGAGACGAGCACAGTGATTGCCGAAGAAAAGGTCAAGGCCAAGATTAAGGTCAAGGTCGAAGCGAGAGCGGCGTCCTGGTCCCTCATGTATCATAGAGGGAGCGAGGCTCGATCGTCGCCCCTTTCGGGTGTCAATCCGGGAAATACCGTGACGATTACCCCAGGAGGACAGAATGACCCGTCGTAAATCAGGGCCATCGGTGTTCGGGACGATGGCGCGGTCGCTGGCGCTGCGCTCGGTGTCGGCCTGTTGATGTCGTGCGTGCCGGACGCGAATGTCCGGGCGGAAGACATCGTGCTGGAGTTCGCGTACGGCTCCGAGAATGAGCAGTGGATCACCGACGTGACCAGGGCGTACAACGCTGCCGGCCACGAGGTGAACGGCAAGCGTGTCCGGGTCAACCCGAGCCCGATGGGCTCGGGCGAGGCCATCGAGGAGATGATCTCGGGGACGCGGAAGTCGCACCTGGTCAGCCCGGCGTCGGGGGCGTTCATCGAGCTGGGCAACGCCGAGTCGCGGGCCAAGACCGGGGGCAAGGACCTCGTCAAGGAGACGAAGAACCTGGTGCTCTCGCCGGTGGTGATCGCGATGTGGAAGCCGATGGCGCAGGCACTGGGATGGCCCGACAAGCCGATCGGCTGGTCCGACGTCCTGAAGCTCGCGCGAGCCCAAGGGTTGGGAGACTCTGGGCCATCCCGAGTGGGGCTCGTTCAAGTTTGGGCATACCCATCCGGAATACAGCAACAGCGGCCTGATCAGCGTGCTGGCCGAGGTCTACGCCGGGGCTGGCAAGACCGAGAACCTTACCGTCGAGGACGTCAACCGGCCCGAGACAGCCGAGTTCGTCCGCGGCATCGAGCGGGCGGTGGTCCACTACGGCAGCTCGACGGGGTTCTTCGCCAACACAATGTTCGCCAGCGGCCCGCAAGCCCTCAGCGCGGCCGTGCTCTACGAGAGCCTGGTCATCGAGTCGTACGACCGCGCCCAGCACCCCGAGTCGGCGGCGTATGACAAGGAGAAGTTCCCGGTCGTGGCGATCTACCCCAAGGAGGGAACGTTCTGGAGCGACCACCCTGTGGGCGTCGTCGAGCGCGAGTGGGTGACCGACGACCACCGCGCCGCGGCCAAGGACTACGCCGACTTCCTCCTGGCCCGGCCGCAGCAGGAGCAGCGCCATGCAAACCGGTTTCCGGCCCGCCGACGAGAAGATCCCCCTAGCGGCGCCGCTCGACGCGGCGCACGGGATCGACCCCGACCAGCCGAAGGCCATCCTTCCCGTGCCGTCGAGCGAGGTGATGAAGGCCATCCTGGCGCTCTGGCGACAGTACAAGAAGCACGCCCAGGTCGCTCTCGTCCTCGACACGTCGGGGAGCATGCGGGCCAACCAGAAGATGCTCAACGCCCAGAAGGGGGCCGAGGAGGTCGTCCACATGCTGGGCGACGACGACCGCCTCTCGGTGATCCTCTTCAGCGACCGCCCGGTCTGGGGCCTGAAGGAGGGGCCGGTCAAGGAGGTCCGCAGCAAGGCCATCTCGCTCCTCCATGGCGTCTTGCCCCAGGGCCAGACCGCCATGTACGATGCCTTGATGCTCGCGCATGACCACCTCCAGGCCAACGCCCAGGAAGACATGATCAGCGCCATCGTCGTGCTCAGCGATGGCCTCGACAACATGAGCAAGCAGAAGCTCGACCAGTTGCTGAACGCCATCCAGGTGGACGACGAGAAGACGACGACGCGGGTCTTCACGATCTTCTACGGCACGGACGCGAACAAGCAGGACATGGACAGCATCGCCAAGCGGACCCGGGCCCGCTCCCACGAGGGGACGCCGGAGAACATCCTCAAGGTCTTCAAGGACATCGCCACGTTCTTCTGACCCCGCCGACGTCCCGCCCCGTCCCGCCGCGTCGCGGGACGGGACGGGGCGGGGCGGCCGACAATCAATACTGGCGAGCGGCCGGCGAATCTCCAGGGGACTGAACACGGGTCATCGGGGACGCCACCATGGCGAGTGAGCGCACGATGACGTTCCCGCCCGGCAGGCGAGCCGTTTCCAGCTCCATCGCGCCGAGGGACTCGAGCATGTCCATCGGGTGGATCCCGGCGATCCCGCCCGCATCACGGCCCAGGGGCCTGTCCCCAGCGCTGGTAGAAGAGGTAGGCCGCCACGCTGAACCCAATGCCGATCGCGATCCAGCGCACGAAGGCGGGATTCATGCGTCGGGCGACGCGGGCGCCGAGGTAACCGCCCACCACGGCGGCCAACGCCATCTGCCCCGCGTACCAGGTAGTCCACCTGGCCTTCGAGTACGAAGATGATGACCGACACCCCGTTGATGATCGCCGCGAGCACGGACTTGACCGCATTCATCTCATGGATGTCGGCCAGCCCCATGAGGCCGAGGGCGCTGAGCATGAGGATGCCGATTCCCGCCCCGAAGTAGCCGCCGTAGACCGCCACGAAGAACTGGAAGACCACGACGCCGACCACCGTGCGTCCGGAGGGTGGCTCCTTGTGTCGGCCGCCGATCAATCGCAGGACCAGGGGCTGGGCCAGGAACAGCAGCGCGGCCAGCAGGACCAGCCACGGCACCAGCATACTGAAGTAGCGGGGGGGAAGCCGCGTCACCAGCAGGGACCCCGTCACTCCCCCCAACAGGCTGGGGAGCAACAGCACGACCATCCAACGGTGGGTCCTCCGCACCTCGCGCCGGTAACCCCAGGCCCCAGCCAGCGACCCCGGCACCAGGGCCACCGTGCTGGTCGCGTTCGCCACGACTGGCGCCACCACGGTCAGCAGCGTCGGGAACGTGAGGAGCGTACCGCCGCCAGCCAGCGCGTTGAGAGCACCCGCGGCCAGCGCGGACAGACAAAGCCAGACCCAGGGCACCAGCAATCCTGACATGGCCGATCCTTCCGAAACCAATTGATTCCCGGCTGCGCGGCTCATTCCGCGTCGTGAAAGATGATCCCGAGGTTGAAGCGACGCCCGGAGCGAATGCGACTGATGCCGTGCCGGACGTTCGCCCGAGAGGGGTCGCGGGCCCCCGCGACCGGCCGCTCGCGCGTCGGGAAGATCACCGCCTCGCCCTAGCCGATCGCGATGGCCTCTCCGCGCGATTGGGCCCACAGATGCTGTTCGAGCAGCAGGAATTCGCCCCCGGCGAACTCCTCGCCGGGCCGGCTCAGCAGGACGACGATCTACAAAAGGAAAGCGACCGCACCGTAGAGGTCCTGATGCAGGCAATTATTTCTACTGTATGAGCGGCCTGTGTTGACGGATCTTCAAGGGTGGTAGCTGATTTCGCGCCTTGTAGTGGTACAACCGCGCCAATTCGTTCCGCCCCAGCCACCGCGTCCGCTCGCGGCTGCTCCGCGCCTCCGTATCGCACCCACAGGCCTTGCGAAAGATCCGCGCCAACTCCTGGCGGACCTGCGGCACCGTCAAAGCCGGCACCGTCTATTTTCCCCCGATCGACCTCTGGGACCAGGAACCACGCCGCGATCAAGGACAACGCCTGATGGTGGTGCCAGCCCAACCAGTTCCTCACCTGATAGTCCCCCGGGCCGGCCTCGCTCTTGCCACGCTTCAGGCACTCCTCGATCCGATGCTCCGCCTTCGCCACGCGAGCCAACTCCGCCAAAGGCGTCGTCGCCGCTGCATTGGAGAGATGATAATCATACTTCCATTTGCCTCCTTCCTCGTACCGCACCACCACCAGCAACTCCTCGAAGTCCACCACTCGGCGCTCGAGCTTCGACTCCACCCGCCGCACGACCATCTCGACCTCCAGCGAGCCCTTCTCCCCATCGCGGACCGTCAGCCGGGTCCACGCCTCGGCGGGCAGCGCCTCGCACCAGGCGTGAACGCCCACAAATGGCGGCTTGGGACGACGGCCGTGACCCCCATACGGCGGCGGCTCGGCCTCGAGGTCGCGGATGCTCGTGTTCGACGGCACCGCCAACAAGGAGCGCTCGTGCCACGCGGCCAACTTGCGGCGGAACCGCGCGGGGCGGCCCCTCTCGTCATCGCCGCTGATCCAGCCGTGCGGCAACAGCGCGCCGCGGCAATCGAGCATCTCCAACGCCAACTCGTGCCGCGTGCGGGAGCAGACCTCCTTGGGGACCCCGCACTGCTTCCGACGCTGGCGATCCTTCGCCCATTCGGCGGGCAGATAGAGCCGGAAATCGACCAGGACGTGCTCGACATCGGTGACGTAGCCGAGGGAGACGCCGACCTGGCAGTTCTCGACTTTGCCCAGGCGGCCGCACCATTGCCGCTGGACGCCGACAGAGGCGTCCCCCTTCTTGGAAAATCCCCAGGGATCGAAGACGAGCACGGCGTCGGGGCGGCCCAAGACAGCGGCGACTTGGCAGTTCAATACGTCCATCGGCGGCAGGTGGTCCCACGGGGCGGTGCCGAGGTCGTGCTGAAGGGTCTGGCGATCGAGGTCGTAACGAGAGGCGATGGCTTCGGCAATCTTGTGCTCGAGGGCGGAGAGGAGCCCGGAGAGGTAGGTGCGGGTGTGCTGCTGACTCTCCGGGCTGGGGAGCGAGGCGACAAAGGGTTGCGCGAAGATCTCGAGGGAGTGGACCGCGCCGCGGAACGCCGTGGGTGGGACCTGACAGTCGGCGAGCAGTTGTTCCTTGCGTTGTTGGAACCGGGGCTCCATCATCTCACTCCTTCCATCGGGGTACGATTTCCTCTGGAAGGTATTGAAACAAAACTTCTTGCGTCCAGTCAAATGATCCCAGACAGTAGAACTACGTGATACGGGAAATTGTCCGCGTGCTGTCCAGAATCGGGACGACAGAAAGCCGCGAGCTGATCAAGCGCCTGGAATACCACGGCTCGGGCCTCGTGAGGAAATTGGCCCAGAGTCCGGGAGATGAGGCATACTGAAGGCGAAATGAGGAATCAGCGAGCGGCCAATTCGCACGGGGACGATGAGAAGGGCACAGCAATGGAACATCAGCCAACCCTGACGCGTGATCCCGCGGATCTTTCCCGCAGTACGGCGCTTCGATTCGTCATCTTCCTGGGGGTTGTGAGTCTGTTTGCGGACATGACTTATGAAGGCGCCCGAAGCATCACCGGCCCCTATCTCGCCATACTTGGCGCGAGCGGCATGGCGGTGGGATTTGTCGCCGGGGTTGGAGAGCTGCTCGGGTACGCGTCCGCCTCGTCTCCGGCTACCTCGCTGACCGGACGGGGAGATATTGGGCGATCACGCTCCTCGGCTACGGCCTGAACCTCCTTGCCGTCCCGCTCATCGCGCTCACCGGCCGCTGGGAGTTCGCCGCGGTGTTGATCATCGCGGAGCGAGTGGGCAAGGCGATCCGCACACCGGCTCGTGACGCGATGCTCTCTCACGCGACCAAAGAGGTCGGCCATGGGTGGGGCTTCGGCCTCCATGAGGCCCTCGACCAAGCCGGGGCGGTGTTCGGCCCGATCGTCGTGGCCGCCGTCCTCTACTCCCAAGGCGGCTATCGGCGCGGCTTCGGCGTCCTCCTCGTCCCGGCGCTCCTCGCGCTGAGCGTGCTCATGGTCGCATGGCGACTCTACCCTCGCCCGCGCGACCTTGAGACAACATCGGAGCCTACCGGAGACAAGACCTTCCCGCGCACCTTCTGGCTCTACCTGGCCGGGGCTGCGCTGATCGCCGCTGGATATGTCGATTTCCCGCTCATCGCTTATCACTTTGGGAGGCGCGAGACCGTCCCCGCCGGAAGCATCCCGCTTTTTTATGCATTCGCCATGGGCGTCGATGCCTTGGCCGCTCTCATTTTCGGCGCCCTCTTGACCGCCGAGGTCTTGCGATCCTCATCGTCGCCGCCCTTCTGTCTTCGCTCTTCGCCCCGCTCGTCTTCTTCGGCGGGTTTTACCCGGCTCTCATCGGGATGGCGCTCTGGGGCGTCGGCATGGGGGCTCAGGAAACCATCCTGCGGGCCGCAATCGCGGGGATGGTCCCGCCGGAGCGGCGGGGATCCGCCTACGGGCTCTTCAACACCAGCTATGGGATCGCCTGGTTCCTCGGAAGTGCCCTGATGGGCTACCTCTACGATTCCTCCTTGCGAGGCCTCGTTTGGTTCTCCGTCCTCGTGCAACTCGCCGCGATCCCGCTCTTTGTCCTCGTGGTGAAAGTCCGGCGGCCGGCAGTTGATGGATCGGGGCGCCGGCTCGTGGTGTTCAGGAATCTCCTTTCGAAGACGTCCTCGCAGGCTCCTGATATCTGAAACGACCTGGATTGCATCGCGCGCCTTTCGAGCCGGCTCAAGGGCCTCAGGACTCGGTAGCCTTCGGGTCGTGGAGATAGCGGATGACTCGCACCTCCTCGAGCAGGATGAGGCCTCTGCCGACCATCTTTTCGAGGATGGGCAGGAGCTGCGCGATCCGCTCCGGCCGGTCCACGATCTCGATCCGCTCGGGCAAATCTTCAGAGAGCCCCAGGAGGTGCGCCCGGTGGATCCGCGACGCCTTGCCGAAGCCCATG
This sequence comes from uncultured Planctomycetaceae bacterium, assembly GCA_963803395.1. Taxonomy (GTDB): domain Bacteria; phylum Planctomycetota; class Planctomycetia; order Isosphaerales; family Isosphaeraceae; genus JAFANO01. Next base: position 22,442 of record CAWDND010000046.1, on the reverse strand, counting down.
ACCCCCCGGCTCGCCGTGGCCCCGGCCATCCCCAGCTTGCGACAGCGCTCGACGATCGCCATTGCCAGGTTCTTCCCGTGCCAGGTGTCGGAGCTCCCGATGTAGACCGTCACCCGTTGCGCTTCGCCCTCGATTTGCATGGAATCATCCTCCCGATGGGCTCTGATCCGTTGGTTGGGCGTAGCGGACGACGCGGACCGGATCGATGGTTACGAGCCCCTCTGTCACCATCGCGCCCAGTTCGAGCAGCAACGCCTCGACCCGGTCGGGTGCATCAACGATCTCGATCATGACCGGAATATCCATGAAGAGGTATTCGCTTCGCGCGTCGCGGAGCTGCTGATCGGCGCCGAAGCTCAGCGCCACGCCGAAGACCGAGGCGCCCGCGAGATCCATCGCTCGTGCCTTCTCGACCACCGCTTGATAGAGGGGCTTATGGTGCCAGCGTTCATTGGCATTGAGGTAGATCCTCAGCAGGCTCGCTTCGGGCGGGATCATGATGACCTCCCGAGTTTCTCCACCGCGGCGCTGCCCTCGCCTTCGCCGGTTCCCGACTCCACCCTTTGATCGACATGAAAATCGGTTTCCGGCCCCGCCGGGCGAGCGACTTGTTGGGAGGAAACTCCATTCGGCGCACGAATTTCCCGATCGCTTTTCGCGGCCCGCTCCGCGGCCGGGATGGTGAGGGTCCGAGCGAGGCCGACCCCCAGCCCCACGGCGACAAATCCCGCCGCAACACTCCCGATCATGTTCGTGAGCGACAGGCCGATCTCACCGCGTTCCCAGAGCGTCAGCGACTCGAACGCGAAGGTCGAGAACGTCGTATAGCCGCCGAGGAAGCCCACGATGACCAGGAGACGCATGTTGGGATGCGGCAGCCATCGAGCCAGGGCCATCGTCAGGAAGCCGATGGCGAACGAGCCCGAGACGTTGATGCTGAGAGTCGCCCAGGGGAATTGAGCGCTCACCCAGCGGTTCATCCAGAGACCCAGCCAGTAGCGGGCGTTGACCCCCAAGATCCCACCTAATGACAGCGCCACCACCCTGATCCATGGCTCCACGCGATGTTCTCCTTCAAATACGGCCCGAGTGGCACACGATAGGACTCCGGTAGGCGATTCGGACGCAGGCCCGCTACGACGACCGTCCCCAGTGCCGCTCCGCGACACACGCGAGCAGATCCACAGTGACGGGCCCCAACCGGCCGGTGTTCACCGTGAGGTGATAGCCCAAGGGACTGGCCCAGTCGATGCCGAAAAAGGTTTCGTAGAATCGGCGACGCTGGGTATCGGTCTGCTCGATGAGCGCCCGCGCGGGGGCCTCCGCGAACCAGCGGTACTCCATCACCCGCCGCAATCGGACGTCGAGGTTCGCGATCAGGCGGACGTGGAACGTCCGGGGGTGATCGTGCAAGAAGCGGCAGCCGCCCCGACCGACCAAGAGCACGTCGCCCCGAACCGCAAGTTCCCCCATGAGCTGCTTCAAGGCGTCGAAGTAGCGCTGATGTGGACTCCCGGGGCGGAAGCGCTGCAAGAGCCCGGCCGGCTGCTCGTCGAACCGTTCCACTTCCGCGAGGCTCACCCCCAGCCGGCTGGCTTCCTGCTCCAGCAATTCCCGGTCATACACGTGCAGCTTTAACCGATCGGCGATCGTCGGGGCAAGGCGTATGTCCCCGGCACCCAGTTCCCCCGTCAGCGTCAGGATGCGCCGACCGGCGGGGAGGTTATTCGCGGCCGTCGGCCAGTCGTTGCGTACGACGGCGACGGCGCAGGCGACGGCATCATCGAGCGGCACGCGCTCGGTATTGATGATGAGGTCGTACTGCGTGGGTCGGAATGCGGCCTCCCCGAAGAAGTACCGCGTGAAGCGATCGCGCGTCCGGTCTTCCTCGGCGCACCGTGCCAGGGCTCGGTCCGGGGGCAGCCCCTCGACTTGGGCCGTGCGACGGGCCCGCCACTCCCGTGACGCTTCGAGCCGCAGGTGGAAGGTGTCCGGCAGATCGCCCAGGAGTTGCCGAGTGCCTCGGCCCACGAGGACCACGTTCCCCCGCTCGGCCGCCCGTCGGGCCGCCTCGGTCAGTCCGTGCATATAACGTTCGTGGGGCGGGTGCGGCCGGAAGCGAGCGGCCATGCCGATGGCCTTTTCGTCCAGGCGCTCCAACTCGGCATCGGGGAGGTGTTCGAGCTCGGCGGCTTGATGCAGGAGTTCCCCGCTCGAGCAGTTCCCAGCCAAGAGTGCCTGCCAAGCGGCGGGCAAGCTCCCGGCCGCCGGCGCCATATTCACGCGATATGGTGATCACCTTCATGGGGAAGCTCCCGAGGGATGCATCAAGCTCGACCACATCATCGTACCCGAAACGTTTCAGGAACAAGCCCGTCGGATCGCGCCGCAGTCGCCCCCGATTCATTTGTGAGGGTAGGGCCGACTTCAAGTCGGCCCAAGCCCATAGAAACTTTGGGATCGTCCCAAACGGGCCAAACTGTAGTTGACACATGCAGTAGTGATCCGATAGCCACCAGATGTAGTGTAAATCATTAACTCTCAACCAGTTACGCCTGGGCATACCGCTGGAATCACCGCTGAAAAGTGTCAAGTTTCGTACACTATAGGTGGCGGCGGTTTTGGGATGATCCCGAAACTTTCCTAGGAGCGTGTCTGAGTATCCCCGGCAGTGATTAAGCCGTCGATCTGTAAAGGCGCGGTTGATTCGGGCACAATCCTGGTTCCACGCACTTGTCGAAGGCCCGGTGACGCTGCGCAGGAGCCAGGTGATGGACGATCGACGCAAGAACTATCGCCCGTGGGACGCCGAGCAGGGGAGCCAAGAGCCGATCTCGCCGCGCAACGCGCTGCCCAAAGACGACCTGGTGTTCTTCCTCCTCGATCTCATCCCGCAGCTCGACCTCGCTCCCTTCCACGACCATTACGCCCGCGAGCTCCGCGGCCAACCGCCGTTCGATGTGACCAGGATGGTCACGCTCCTGGTCTACGCCTACTCCGTGGGCGTCTGCTCCAGCCGGAAGATCGCGGCGGCCTGCGAACGGAACCTGGCGTTTCGAGCGATTGTCGGCAACGATCCGCCCGACTTCCGCACGATCAGCGATTTTCGCAAGATCCACCTGGCCGCGTTTCGGCCCTTCTTCCTCGAGGTGTTGCGGCTGGCGGGCGAGATGGGCATGGTCAAGCTGGGGACTCTCTCCACCGACGGGACCAAGATGGGAGCGAACGCCTCGCGACACAAGGCGATGAGTTCCGGATCCATGGCCAAGGAGATCGAACGGCTCAAAGGGGAGATCGAGCAACTGCTCAAGCAAGCCGAGCAACTCGACGCCGAGCAAGACGCGGCCCTGGGCAGCCGTCGTGGCGATGAACTGCCCGAGGAATTGAAGCGGCGTGAGGCCCGGTTGGCGAAGATCCAGGAGGCCAAGGCGCGACTGGAAGCCGAGGCCCGAGCCCGGGCGGACGAGGAACAACGCCACCGCGACGACGAGCAAGCCCGGCGCGACGCCGAAGGCCGCAAGCGTCGGGGCAGAGCCCCTGCCCCGATCGACCCCACCCCCGAGGACAAGGCGCAAAACGAGCTTCACCGATGCCGAAGCGAAGATCATGAAGCAGAGCAATAAGCAGTAGTTTCCCCTAAAAACTCCACAACATCCCCGCTTGTGCGTAGCGTCTCCGTGCCCCCGATGCCGTCAGCCGGTACCCGAGGCCTTGGAATCCTCGCTGTAGTTGCAATATATCGGCCGGATCACCAAATGATCCCGCCGCTCACTGCCGCCTCATGCCGCTTTCTCCTCATCTCCCAGCCACTCCGACTAGACTTTCGGACTTTTACAAGCGTCGAACACCTTCCTCGTCGACATAGGCTTTGTTTCTAGATTCGGCAGCGTTTGCCTGTCAGCGCGGCGCCGAAATTTCGGCGCACAGGTGTTAGTACACTTAACAATTATGCGACTGTGGCTTCGTACCGGGATGCTCGAAAAACAAGGCAACCGTGACCTGCCGCTTCCATCAGCACGACGTGCCTCAAAAAAAGTCCGAAAGTCTAGTCCGACAGGAGACGCAGGATTTCCGGGCGATGTCGCCGCAGCAACCGCTCCACGTCCAGAACGCTCGGCCGCTCCTTCTTCTTGTCCCAGGGCGGCGGGGACCACCAATCCGGGCACCCCTCGGCATCCAAGTGGAATTGCAGCAGCCGCAGGGTGCTCATCGTCACCCACTGGGCCTGGGTCGTCCGCTCGATCGGATTCCGGGTCCACGCCCGGCACTCCTCCCATCCCAACCGTTGTTTCAAGTCCCGGAACCCATCCTCCTGACGGAACCGGGCCGCGAACAGTTCGACCATCTGCAACCCGGTCAGTCCCACAGCCGAACTGACCAGCGTGAATCGTTTCTTGTACCCCTCGACCTTGGCGACCACCGCCTTGACCGGCACCTTGTGCCCCGACAGCCGCCAGAGGCAGACCACCTCCTTCCAGAGCACCTTCCGCCTCCGGCCGGAGATGGAGGCGTGCCCTTCCTGCCACCACCGGGTCCAGCGCCCGCCCTGGCGGGGCGGCGGCAGCTTCTGGCCCCACTTCGGCAGCGGCCCCCGCTGCCCCGGGCGACGCTCCGTCGGCGGCAGGGCATGCAACCGGGCGTCGTGTCGCAGCCTCGTCAGGAACTCGACCCGGGGCTGGCCGTGCTCGGGGGCGACCAGCGGCCGGACCACGCTCCGCAGGGCATAGCCCCCGTCGAAGACGCCCAGGTGGAGCCCGCCGAGGACCCGGGCCTGCTCCCTGAGCAGTTCAACCGCCAACTCGCACTTGGTCTGGAACGCCTCCCTCGGCCCGGCGGCCCCGGACCGGGTGGGCAACTGCGATCTCCGGAAGTAGAGCCGCCCGGAGACCGGCAGGAACCAGGCGGGCTGATCGGGGTTGTGAAGCAAGGCCCCGAGGACCACCCAGTTGTGGGCCCGGACGGTGGCGGCCCGGTTCGGGCATCGGGCCGTGTACTCGTGGAAGGTGCAGGGGCCCCAGACGTGCTCGCCCGAGCGGTGCACCTTGGTGTCATCGACGGCCGAGACGGGGTAGCCATACCAGAGGCGGCCGGGGGCCTGCTCGATCAAGCGGGCGAGGTTGCGGGTGACGGCGGCGGCATCCCACCGCCCGTACTCGGCGAACCGCTCCATCGCCCTCCAGTCGGCCATCCGCTCGATGGCGGTGACCGACTGGGTGACGGTGTGCTCCTCGACGTTCAGGGCCAGGGCGGTGATCCACTCGACGAACCGTCGGTGCCCGGGGCATGTGAAAGCCCCGGCGAAGGGCTGCAGCAACCGTAGCCAGAGAAACCAGAGGAGCGTAACCTGCGGCATGGGGCATCTCCTGATGCGGTGCCAGATGGGGTCCTAACCACCCACCCCTTTGAAGGTGGTTCAACAATCTCGCAACGTCTTGTAGCTTAAAATGTTGCGAGATTTCTGATAGAGATACGAATCTGGTACAAATCAGAATCTAATTTATTCGCTGTCCCGAGTTCGGGCCGTCAAGGCCGATTCGGAACGAATTCTCGCTCCAGCGACTTGATCTCGGCGCTAGTAAATGCCCCAGATTACCGCAATGACAGCGATTTATTTGCACCTCGTAGACGGGCAGCCACCTTCAAAGGGGTGGGTCCTAACCACCCGACAGGTTCCGCTCGGGAGATGCTCCGCTCAATAGGAGACGGGAGTTCAGTTGGAGTGAAGTTTTTCGGGGAAACTACTGAATAAGGGCGTCGACTACTCGTCCAACGCTCAAGCGGTGGTCGACGGCGCCGACCAGATCCTCGTGGCCTGTGAAGCGACCAACGCGGCCCATGACAAGGAACAGGCCGTGCCCATGGCGCACGCGGCCCTGGACAATCTCAAGGCCGCGGGGATCGAGCGGCCGAGGTCGGCCGACGGCACACCGAGGCCGATTCCCAACACCGCCGATACGGGCTACTTCAGCGCGAAAGCGGTCGGCGCGTTGGAGGAGATGGGCTTCGATCCGCACATCGCCCTCGGTCGCCAGAAGCACCACGAAGCCCCAGTCCCGGCCACGGCGGCGGCGACCGCCGCGCCCGCCCCCCCGCGCCCGCGGCGGCGGCGGCAGCGCCCGCGGCCGAAGCGAGCGTCGAGGAGAAGATGCGAGCCAAGCTCCGTTCGGCGCCCGGCAAGGCGCTGTACGCGGCCCGCAAGCAGATCGTCGAGCCGGTCTTCGGCATGATCAAGTCGGCGCGGGGCATCCGCCAGTTGCTCCTGCGAGGCCTGGAGAAGGTCGCGGCCGAGTGGCAACTGATCTGCCTGACGCACCATCTTCTGAAGATTTGGCGGCGCAGCAACCGCGCCGCGGTGAGTTGAGGGGGACAGTGCGCGCGGAGGTTTGGGTCTGGGCCGAGACGGCCAAGACCGAGCGAGACCAGGGGCGGATCCGGGAACACCGGCAAATACTCGGACAGGCTCCTAGGAGGCTGTCTACGAAACAGCCTGTCGATTCTGAGGACCGCGATGGTTTTGCGGCCCGGCTGACCCTAACATGGGGGTTCGAACTCGACCGATCTTTCCCTTCTGCATTTGAGACCAATCATGATCGCGCCTGGCGGCAAAGCCTCTCGCCCCTGGACCCCCGAACTCTACGCCCAGCAGGCCCACGCCCCCGCCGCCAAGCTCCCGGAGGATGACCTCGTCTTCTTCCTCCTCGATGTCGTCCCCAGGCTCGATCTCGCCCCGATCCATGCCTTCTACCAAGACGAAACCCGCGGCGCCCCGCCGTTCGATCCGGCCATGATGGTCTGCCTGCTCCTCTACTCCTACTGCGTCGGCGTCTTTTCCAGCCGCAAGATCGCTCAGGCTTGTGAACGCAACCTGGCGTTCCTGGCCATCGTCGGCACCGACCGTCCCGACTTCCGCACCCTCAGCCTGTTCCGCCAGAACCACCTCGACGCCTTCGCCGACGTGTTCGTGCAGGTCCTCCGCCTGGCGCAGGCGGCGGGGCTGGTCCGCCTGGGCACGATCGCCGTCGATGGGACCAAGATCCAGGGCAACGCCTCGCGGCACAAGGCGATGAGCTCTGGCTACATGACCCAGGAAGTCGGCCGACTGCGGACGGAGATTGAGGCGCTGCTGAAGCAGGCGCACGAGGTCGATGCCGCCGACGAGGCGGCGTTGGGGATGCGGCGTGGCGACGAGTTGCCCGAGGAGTTGCGTCGGCGGGAGGATCGGCTGGCGACGATCGAGGCGGCGATGAAGCGGCTGGAGGCGGAGGCGAAGGTCGCCGCCGACGCCGAACGCCAGCGTCGCGAGGAGGCCGAAGCCGAGCGGCAACGCACCGGGATGAAGTGCCGGGGTCGGGAGCCTGGTCCGATCGTGGAGACCCCCGCGGACAAGGCGCAGACCAACTTCACCGACCCCGAGTTGTCGATCATGCAGACGGCCAACAAAGGGTGGGAGTACCGCGGCAATGCGCAGGCGAGCGTCGATGGCGCGTGCCAGATCATCGTGGCGTGTGACGTGACGGATCAGTGCCACGACAAGCAGCAAGCCGAGCCGATGGCGGAGCGGACGCTGCGCAGCTGGACGCGGCCGGGGTTGCCCCCACCGCGGATGGGACCGGTGCGCGGCCCTTGATCCCGGCGGCTTTGGACACGGGCTACTTCAGTGGCGCTGCGGTGGCGGCCATGGAGCGTGAGGGCTTCGATCCGTACATCGCGACGGAGCGTCAGCGGCACCATGTCGCGCCCCCTGCGGCGGCCGCGGCGGCCGCGGCGGCCGCGGCGCCCGCAACGGCAAAGGAGCGGATGCGAGCGAAGCTGGGGACGGAGTCGGGCCGGGCGCTGTACGCGCGGCGGAAGACGATCGTCGAGCCGGTCTTTGGCCAGATCAAGGAGGCGCGGGGATTTCGCCGGTTCCTGCTGCGCGGTCTGACCAAGATCCGCGGCGAATGGCGTCTGGTGTGCTTGACACATAATTTGTTGAAGATTTGGCGTTATGGGAGTGGTTTTCTCCGTGGTTCACGCTGCGCTCTGATCAATTGATCAGAGCGGATGAGAAAAATTGAAGAGCGGGGGTCTGGACTAATTCTTGGACGGCCTCCTAGGGCGTGTGGACAATAGCTGGGAAAGCTGCGGTATTTGGGCTATATCAGTAGAACCATGATCGAAGCTACATGAATAAATGCAAGAAAGTTGCGTGCCGTCTTCTCATAACGGGTCGCTACACGACGGTATTGCTTGATCTTATTGATAAATCGCTCCGCTAGGTTTCGCTCTTTGTACAAATGCTTATCATAATCGCGCTTCACAGTCCGATTCTTCTTCGGTGGGATCACCGCCGCTGCTCCGTGCGCCTCGATCGCCGCCACGAACGGATCGCTGTCGTACGCCTTGTCCGCAATCACCGCCTTCAACTTGTTCTCATCGATCAGCGCCTCGGCCCCTGGGCTGGGGCCTGGGGTGTCGCGTCCTGGGGCCGCCTCCACCTTGTTCTCATCGATCAGCGCCTCGGCCTGCGTCACGTCGGCCACCTGGCCACCGGTCAGGAGGAACACGACGGGGTTGCCCAAGCCGTCGACGGCAAAGTGCAACTTGGTGCTGAATCCACCGCGGGACCGACCCAACGCCTGGTCGGCGCCCCCTTTTACCGCCCCGGCCGCATGCGGGTGCGCCCGGATCACGGTGCTGTCGAGGATCAGCCACTCCAAGTCGGGGTCCTTCAACGCCTCGAAGACCCGATGCCAGACGCCCTTGCGGGCCCACCGATCGAACCGCTTCCACACCGAATTCCAGGGGCCGAAGCGTTCGGGGAGGTCGCGCCAGGGGCGCCGGTTTTGGCGATCCAGAGGACGGCATTGACGAACATCCGGTTGTCCTTGGCAGTCACGCCCGGGTCACCCTCTTGGCCGGGGAGGAAGCCCTTGATCCGATCCCAGTGTTCATCCGTGATCTCGTGGCGTCGCATGGTAACCCTCCCGGTAGGTCCAGAACCGTAAATCAGTTTGCCAACCTTACCCAAAATCCCTAGGATTTGCACACGCCTAGAAACTTTTCGGCTTCGGGCCGACTGAAGTCGGCCGTGTCCGGTGGAGAGGAGGGCTCAAACCACCGAGAAACCAACATGAGTCGCGTTGTTTTCTGCTCCGATGCTCCCGCAACCCCTTTTCTCGCTGGAATCGTTCGGCTGGCGTATGGTAGACTCAAAATCCAGGAACGCTCCCGCCCGGACGGCCGTCCCCGCGAGGCCCACGGCGGCGCCGCATCACTCAAGGTCCGCGGCCTCGGGACTGGCCGTTGCGTCTCGCGTCTCCTCCCCACCTGCCCGCGCGTCCGGCGTAACCCTGGTCCGATAGGGTGGTCCACTTCCATGCCGTCCGATAAAGATCTCTTCAACGAAGAGCAGCAGATGGTCACGATGAGCTTCGGCGACCATATCGAGGAGCTGCGCGCCCGGCTCATCCTGGCCTTGCTCGGCCTGATGGTCGGTGTGGTCCTGACTTTCATCCCGCCCCTAAACCTGGGCAAGCGTATCATGACCAAGATGGAGGAGCCCGCCCAGGGGGCCTTGAAGACCTTCTACGCGGAGCGCGGCCGCGTCCGCGCCGAGGAGGCGGAGAAGTCGGCGGCGATCGACCCCCATCATCCAGGCGATCATCCCCGCCGAGAGCTTCTTCGCCGAGCTCAACAGGCTCGCCCCCCAGCTCGACTTGCCCAAGGCGGCGGCATTCAAGAACCAGACGATCAGACTGCCGATCAAGTATGACGAGTCGGGGATGATCAAGACGGTCGCCGGCGTGGTCGAGCCGAGCGAGGCACTGGTCTCGCTGGCACCGCTGGAGACGATGACGATCTTCTTCATGGTCTGCGTCGTGGCTGGGCTGGTGCTGGCCAGCCCGTGGGTCTTCTACCAGCTCTGGGCGTTCGTGGCCGCCGGGCTCTATCGCCACGAGCGGCATTACGTGACCACGTTCCTGCCGTTCTCGCTCGGCCTGTTCCTGACCGGCGTCCTGCTCTGCTTCTTCGTGGTCCTCCCGATCACGCTGAGCTTCCTCCTGGAGTTCAACGTCTGGCTCGGCATCGAGCCGACCTTACGCCTGGCCGACTGGATGAGCTTCGCGACCATCCTGCCGCTGGTCTTCGGAGTCTGCTTCCAGACGCCGCTGGTCATGTTCTTCCTGGACGTTGATCGGGATCTTCAGCGTCGAGGACTACCGCGCGAAGCGAAAGATCGCCATCCTGATCATCGTGATCGCCGGCGCCGTGTCTGACGCCCGGCCAGGACCCGTTCAGCCAGTGCTTGCTCGCCGTGCCGATGATCCTTCTCTACGAGCTCGGAATCCTGCTGGTCAGTCGGAGTCAGGCCATCGAGCACGCAAGTGTCGTTGACTGAGACGCATCCCAGGACGTTTCTGTCCCTCGCCGAGGGCGGCAGTGCTCCAGCCGGGGAGGCCCGCCGCCCGCGGTGGGCACAAACGACTTGGGTTCCTTATGTCAGGCTGCCCTCTTTCCTTGGCCACGTTTGATCCCGGAGTGAGCGCCGCATGAGCGAGGATCGGGGGATCGTCTATCTGGTGGGTGCCGGACCGGGCGATCCCGGCCTGCTCACCCGTCGCGGTGGAGAGGTCTTGTCGCGGGCCGATGTGGTCATCTACGACCACCTGGCGAGCCCTCGGCTGCTCGACCTGGCCCCCGTGACCGCGTTGCGGATCTGCGCGGGCAAGTCGATCGGCCATTGCACGCTGTCGCAGGAGGAGATCAACCTGCTCCTGGCCGAGCACGCGCGGCGGGCCGGAGGGTTGTCCGGCTCAAGGGGGGCGATCCCTACGTCTTCGGGCGGGGTGCCGAGGAGGCCGAGCACCTCCGCGCGGCGGGCCTGGAATTCCAGGTCGTGCCGGGGGTGACCGCGGCCGTCGGGGTGACCGCTTATGCGGGGATCCCGATGACGCATCGCGACGGCGGCCTCGGCCGTCGCCTTCGTCACCGGCCACGATGATCCCGAATCCCCCTCGTCGCTCCGCCGGCTCGACTGGGAGGCGCTGGCGCGGTTCCCGGGGACACTGGTCGTCTACATGGGCGTGACCCGCCTCGAGAGCCTCTGCCGGACGCTGGTCCGCCTGGGCAAGCCCGAGACGACGCCCGCCGCGCTGATCGAGTCGGGGACGCTGGCCGCGGCAGCGGACGGTTGTCGGTACGCTCGGCGACCTGCACCGGCGGGCCGTCGCGTCGGGGTTCGGCCCCCCCGCGCTGCTGGTCGTGGGCGAGGTGGTCGCGCGTCGGCCCTCGCTCCGCTGGTTCGAAGAGCTGCCGCTGGTCGGCCAGCGGATCGTTGTGACCCGCCCGAGCGATGAGGCGGACCGCTCGGCCTCGGCGCTCGAGGCGCTCGGCGCCGAGGTCCTGACCGCGCCCACCGTCGAGATCCTGCCGCTCGACGATTACGAGGCGCTCGACCGGACCATCGAACGGCTCGAGCACGTTCGACTGGCTGGTCTTCACCTCGGGCAACGGCGTTCGGTCGTTCCTCGACCGTCTCGAAGCCCTCGGCCGCGACCTCCGCGCGCTGGGCCACCTGAAGCTCGCCGCCATCGGCCCGGCAACCGCCGAGGCCCTGGCGCGGTTCCGACCTCAAGGCCGACCTGGTCCCCGAGTCGTTCCGTTCCGAAGCTCTGGCCGAAGCCCTAGCCACGCACGTCGCCGACCGTCGCGTCCTGCTCGCCCGCGCCGATCGCGGCCGGACGCTGCTCCAGGACGAACTCCGGCGCATTGCCGACGTCGAGCAGGTCGCCGTCTACCGCAACGCCGATGCCGAGAGCCTCCCCCCCGCCGTCCTCGACGCGGATCGTCGAGGGCTCGGTCGATTGGATCACGCTGACCAGCTCGGCGATCACCGAGCGGCTCCACGCGCTCCTGCCCGTCGAGGCCCTCCGTCTCGATCGGCCACGACGTCCGCCTGGCGAGCCTCAGCCCAGTCACCTCGGCGGCCGCCGCGCGGCTCGGCTGGACCGTCGCAGCCGAAGCACGCGTCTTCACCTGGGACGGACTCATCCGCGCAATCGTCGACCGCATCGCCGACGACCGGGAGAATTCACCGGAAAAGCACTGAAGACCACAAAAAATGCTAAGTTTCATTTTTATATTATAGTACATTACATATTTCGGAAATTCCGTTCAGCGGAGTTCGCGCGAAGTCTCCACACCCTGCCAGAGGACGAGGCCCGCTCCGAGGATCAACAGGCTGTCGAAAACGAGATTGCGACCCAGGACTCCCAAGGTGGCGTCGAGGAGGAAAATCAGGCAAACCAGGCCGGCAATGATCATGGCTACGTAGCAGAGAGTCTTCTCGATATCCATCGTCCGTGTACTCCGGGGGCATGAGAGAAACGGCGTCATCGGTTCAATTTACCACACGAGTACGGTGAGAGCAGCGAAGTTCAGCCGAGGGCGGGGGAATCGCCACAGGTGATCGGGGAGGTGTGGGCCAGCCATCCTCGGAACCTCCCCGTCAGGGTGGGCCTCACTGCGATCGGCCCACCCTGACGGAGAGGTGGCCTGCCCACAGAGACGGGGCAGCCACCCGAAGGTCTCTTGCACAACTGACCGTTTGGGACTGCTGACTGCTGCACTCGTGCGGGACCAAGGACCTATGGTGTGCGGCGCCCTCTTCGTCGGGTCGGCTTCCGCCTGCCGGTGGAAACCGCACGAGTGAGTCGTCAATCTTCGGTTGACGGGTCAAGCGGTCCGGGTGGCTGGGGCAGAATGCCCCCGGTCTTCGCGACGGCGGAAAAACCGGGGCGTCGAAGGCTCCGTCCCAGCCACCCCGACGCTCCGCTCCACGGGACTGCTCGTTACCCCAGACCGTTGCGGGGCACAACCCCAAAGGCTCGTCCGGCCCGGCTCAGGCTGCGGCCGGGTCGTATTGCCAGAGGCCGAAGATATTTCCCTCGGTGTCCTTGAAGTAGAGAAACCAGCCCATCCCCAGCACCGGGGTCTTGGGCATGACAACCTGCCCTCCCAGGGCCTCGGCCTTGGCCCCGTACTCATCCACGCTCTCGACGCTGATGTAGTTGGCGAACGGCTGCTGCGGGTGTTGCCGCTTCAAGATCATCCCATTGACGCCCGGCCGGGTCGGCCGGCCGGCCTCGTCGGTCGGCACCGTCGCGATCATCAGGATCTCCGCCTTGTTGTCCGCGCTGTCCCACTTGCGGATGTCCCAGTCAAACAGCCCCCGATAGAACTCCGCGGCCCGCTTCGGCTCCTCGGCCGGAATCTCAAAATGGCAAACCGTATGATCCATCGCCGTCCCTCCTGAACCTGACGACTTGTACAGGAACGCCGGAAACAAGCGGGACTGTACGACCAGACACCCGATCCGTCAAGGCGAATGGCGAAGGCTTTCCCCCGATGGACCCGTCAACTGCCATGGCCCAGCCGGGCCGCCTGGGCGGCGTCCATGGTCATTGCCGCCTCGGCCAGCAGGAACAGGAAGCGGTACATCAACAGCGCCACTTCGGTGATCTCGGCTGGCAGGCCCAGGCGGCGCAGCCCGGCCATCAGATCGGTGGCCGGCGTGGTGAGCGCCAGGAACAGCAGGCAGGTGAGCCCGGCCAGCGACCGCGCCGCCAGCCCGGCCGCCGCCGCCAACCCGCCAGGCGCTAAGCCAAGGCCGCCGGTATCCACCTGCACCATCAGCGGCACCACTCCGGCCAGCAGGAACCCCATAGGCCCGACCGCACACGCCAGCCAGACCCTCACCGGCACCCTTGCTCCTAGACCAACAATCCGTAATTGAGACCCTAAGAAGTTGACTGTCACGTTAAAATTACCCGGCTTCGCCAGTTTCCCACTGACCAAGCAGCGCTCCTCATGCCGGGTAAGGCTGCCAAGATCACGATCACCGAACCTCAGCAAGAGATCCTTCAGACCCTGCGGAACGCCGTCCCGGCTCCGTCCCGGCTCCGACCATGCGCCTCCCTCATCCTGCTCGCCTTTGAGGCCGCCGCAACGACGAGATCGCCCAGGAGGTCGGCCTGGCCCCAGGCCCCGTCGGACTCTGGCGGCGACGCTGGGCGTGCGCCTTCGACCGCCTCATCCCCATCGAGTGCTCCGAGACCCGCGCCGCGCTCCGCCGGGCCATCGAGGCGGTCCTCACCGATGAGCCCCGGCCCGGCGCCCCCGGCAAATTCACCCCCGAGCAGGTCACCCAGATCCTCGCCGTCGCCTGCGAGCCCCCCGAGAAGTCCGGCCGGCCGATCACCCACGGGACGGCGCACGAGTGGGCCGACGAGGTGGTCACGCGCGACATCGTCGCGTCGATCTCGCCCTCGCAGGTGGGCCGCTACCTCCGCGCGGCCGCCTTGCAGCCCCACAAGAGTCGGTACTGGCTCAAGACCACCGAGAAGGATCCGGAGAAGTTCGCCCAGCAGGCCAAGGCCGTCTGTGACACGTACCTGGCGGCGCCTGCGTTGGAGAAGAGCCATGGACCCTCACCGTCTGCGTGGACGAGATGACCGGCATGCAGGCGCGGGAGCGGAACGCTCCCACCCGGCCGAGGATCGCGGGGCAGCGTGAGTTGATCGAGTTCGAGTACACGCGAAACGGGACTTTGTGCCTGATCGGGAACTTCCAGGTGACGACGGGGGAGTTGATCGCGCCGACGATCGGTCCGACGCGGACCGAGGCCGCTTTCGCCAGCCACAGCGAGCAGACAGTGGCCTTGGACCCGGAGGCGTCGTGGGTATTCGTGATGGATAACCTGAACACCCCTTGTTCGGAGACCTTGGTGAAGCTGGTGGTGGAGACGTGTGGGATCGAGACGGAGTTGGGCAAAAAGGGGGTGGATGGGGTGCTGAAGTCGGTGGCCAGCCGACAGAAGTTCTTGTCGGATCTGGGTCACCGGATCCGCTTCGTGTACACCCCGAAGCACAGCTCGTGGTTGAATCAGATCGAGGTAATCTTCGGTGTGATCATGCGGAAGGTGATCCGTCGTGGGTCGTTCAGCTCGGTGGAGGACTGGCGCACCAAGTTGTTGAACTTTATCGAGTCCTTCAATCGGGTGTTCGCCAAGCCGTTCCGCTGGACGTTTACGGGTCGTCCGCTGATGAAGGCAACGGCGTGAAGCTGGGCAAGAGAGCAAAGCAGGGAATGTTCCTTGCTTCATTCGTTTTCAACTGCGAAAAGTCGGTCTAGCAAAGCGGCGGCCGTCATGACCGCCGCCACCACCGCTGCCACCGGATAGGGTGGCAGCAGGGTGTCGAGCAGTAGCATGCCTAAGGCCAGGACCACCTTCTCGGTCAAGGAGCGGGAGCGCCAGTGGTTGAGGTGGGCAGCCCTATCGATCGGCGACATCGCAGAGCGGCGCCGATTGGCGACGGCCAATCATATAGCCGAGGAAGCCCGCCCCCAGGGCCGCCTGGACGGAGGACAGCAGACTCTCCACCTGGTCGCTGGGCGGCTTCCACAGGGGCTGGAACCACGGCTGATAGCCGGGCCGGGCCTTGTTGATGGCGTCGGTGCCCAGGTCGTCCGAGCCTTTGAACTCGCCACCCAGGCCGGGCAAGACCAACGGCGCGGCGACGATGGCGAGGGCGGCGGCGCTCAGCCACCAGGAACGGTTGGCGGCCATCACTTCACCTCCCCCGACAGCACCCGAATCTCGTCGGCCTGGCCGGCTCGGCCCGACAGGGCGTTCATCGCTACCACGGTCAGCAGCCCCTCGGCGATCGCCAGCGGAATCTGGGTGACGGCATAGATGCTGCCGAACTTGACGACGGCGCCGAGAATCCCCGACGCCGGATCGGGATAGGCCAGGGCAAGCTGCACTGAGGTGATAGCATAGGTGGCCAGGTCGCCCAGGGCGGCAGCAAAGAACACCGCCACGGCGATGGAAGCCTCAAGCTTGCCGGCCAGGCGCCACACCGCCCAGCTCACCCAGGGGCCGACGATAGCCATGGAAAACACGTTCGCTCCGAGGGTGGTCAAGCCGCCATGGGCGAGCAGCAGCGCCTGGAACAGCAAGACGATAGTACCCAGCACCGCCATCACCGCCGGGCCGAACACCACGGCGCCCAGGCCGGTGCCGGTGGGATGGGAGCAGGAGCCAGTGACGCTAGGCAGCTTCAGCGCCGACAGCACGGAAAGTGAAAGCGCCGGCGGCGGCCAACGTCATCTTCGCCTGCGGTCTCTGGGCGACGATGCGCTTCAACCGGACTGCCCCGGCCACGACGAACGGCGCGGAAATGACGAACCAGCCTGCCGCGTGCTCCACCGGCAGATATCCTTCCATGATATGGATAAGGTCCACCTCTGACCCAGTAAGAAACTATCTCAAAACCCGGTTCGCCCCCTTGTTTTCAAGGTAATCGGCAAGATTTTGAGATAGTTTCTAAGCGGCGCGACCTCACCACCTTGGAACACCCCGCCCAGGGAGGCGTCGCGCACGCAAATGGTGATGGCAGGCCTCCTGGCTCGCGGATCTTCGCGTTCCGGCTTAGCCTTCCCAGCCTCGATGCGACCCCCGGTGGACATCAGGGCCGCGGCCAGTGGCGATCTTCGCGCCGGAACCTAACCGCTTACAGTTGCGGGGGCAGCCACGGAATAGGACCCACTTCGGGCGCCGCACCGTGTTCCCTCTTTACCCCGGCCGCCCAAGCGGCGCGAGGAGCCATCATCACCATCCTAGGAGCGTGTCTGAGTATCCCCGGCAGTGATTAAGCCGTCGATCTGTAAAGGCGCGGTTGATTCGGGCACAATCCTGGTTCCACGCACTTGTCGAAGGCCCGGTGACGCTGCGCAGGAGCCAGGTGAGGGACGATCGACGCAAGAACTCTCGCCCGTGGGACGCCGAGCAGGGGAGCCAAGAGCCGATCTCGCCGCGCGATGCGCTGCCCAAAGACGACCTGGTGTTCTTCCTCCTCGATCTCATCCCGCAGCTCGACCTCGCTCCCTTCCACGACCAGTACGCCCGCGAGCTCCGCGGCCAACCGCCGTTCGATGTGACCAGGATGGTCACGCTCCTGGTCTACGCCTACTCCGTGGGCGTCTGCTCCAGCCGGAAGATCGCGGCGGCCTGCGAACGGAACCTGGCGTTTCGAGCGATTGTCGGCAACGATCCGCCCGACTTCCGCACGATCAGCGATTTTCGCAAGATCCACCTGGCCGCGTTTCGGCCCTTCTTCCTCGAGGTGTTGCGGCTGGCGGGCGAGATGGGCATGGTCAAGCTGGGGAATCTCTCCAGCGACGGGACCAAGATGGGAGCGAACGCCTCGCGACACAAGGCGATGAGTTCCGGATCCATGGCCAAGGAGATCGAACGGCTCAAAGGGGAGATCGAGCAACTGCTCAAGCAAGCCGAGCAACTCGACGCCGAGCAAGACGCGGCCCTGGGCAGCCGTCGTGGCGATGAACTGCCCGAGGAATTGAAGCGGCGTGAGGCCCGGTTGGCGAAGATCCAGGAGGCCAAGGCGCGACTGGAAGCCGAGGCCCGAGCCCGGGCGGACGAGGAACAACGCCACCGCGACGACGAGCAAGCCCGGCGCGACGCCGAAGGCCGCAAGCGTCGGGGCAGAGCCCCTGCCCCGATCGACCCCACCCCCGAGGACAAGGCGCAAACGAGCGTCACCGATGCCGAAGCGAAGATCATGAAGCAGAGCAATAAGGGCGTCGACTACTCGTCCAACGCTCAAGCGGTGGTCGACGGCGCCGACCAGATCCTCGTGGCCTGTGAAGCGACCAACGCGGCCCATGACAAGGAACAGGCCGTGCCCATGGCGCACGCGGCCCTGGACAATCTCAAGGCCGCGGGGATCGAGCGGCCGAGGTCGGCCGACGGCACACCGAGGCCGATTCCCAACACCGCCGATACGGGCTACTTCAGCGCGAAAGCGGTCGGCGCGTTGGAGGAGATGGGCTTCGATCCGCACATCGCCCTCGGTCGCCAGAAGCACCACGAAGCCCCAGTCCCGGCCACGGCGGCGGCGACCGCCGCGCCCGCCCCCCCGCGCCCGCGGCGGCGGCGGCAGCGCCCGCGGCCGAAGCGAGCGTCGAGGAGAAGATGCGAGCCAAGCTCCGTTCGGCGCCCGGCAAGGCGCTGTACGCGGCCCGCAAGCAGATCGTCGAGCCGGTCTTCGGCATGATCAAGTCGGCGCGGGGCCTCCGCCAGTTGCTCCTGCGAGGCCTGGAGAAGGTCGCGGCCGAGTGGCAACTGATCTGCCTGACGCACCATCTTCTGAAGATTTGGCGGCGCAGCAACCGCGCCGCGGTGAGTTGAGGGGGACAGTGTGCGCGGAGGTTTGGGTCTGGGCCGAGACGGCCAAGACCGAGCGAGACCAGGGGCGGATCCGGGAACACCGGCAAATACTCGGACAGGCTCCTAGATGGGCCGGATCGGAATCGTGCGGGGCTTGGCCGCTTCCTGTTTGGGGAGGCGGACCTTCAGGACGCCATCGTGGGCCTCGGCCTGGATGGCATCGAAGTCGACCTTGCTCGAGAGCGTGATCTGGCGGTGGAAGGGGCCGAACTGGCGCTCGCGGACCGAGACGGCTCCTTCGGCGGGGAAGTCGCGCGCCACCTTCTCACCACGGAGAGTCAGGACGTTGCCGGTGACCGAGAGGTCGAGCGTCTTGGGATCGATGCCCGGCAGTTCGGCCAGGACGACGATCTCCTCGGGGGTCTCGAACACGTCGAGCGCGGGACTCCAGGCGGAGGGCTCGAGGTCCATCGGCGAGACCGGGTTCGGGCCGAGCCGCGCCGGGTTCCAGTATTCCTCGAGGAGCCGGTTCAGCTCGCTCTGGATGACATGCAAGGGGGCGGACAGATCGCGCCGCCACTGGGCTGATCGGGCCATACGAATGGCTCCCTGAAGGGCGTTGAGGACTTTGGATCGCGGACTGAATTGCGTGTGATGGTCATTCATGAGGTCTTCGTTCGGGAGCCCGTTTCCTCCGGAGAAAAGGGGACTCCTCGCGCAGGTTCCTCTTCGGGGGCTCACGAGGACTTGATCTCGATCCGACGGGTCTTGGTGCGCTCGGCCTTGGGCAGGATCAGGCGGAGGACGCCGTTCTTCAACTCGGCGGCGATCCGGCCCCGCTCGACCTCGTCGCTCAGGATGAACGACCGGTAGAAGTCGGCGACGCGATATTCCTCGTGGATCGATCGCGCCCCCTCGGGGGCCGGCGAGGGCACCTTGGCGTGCAGGCTGAGGACGTTGTCCTCGAGCTGGATCGACAGGCGATCCTCGCTCGTCCCCGGCAGGTCGGCCTCGAGGATCAGCCCATCGGAGCCCTCGTGGATGTCGATCAGCGGGGTATGGTAGACCTGGGGCAGCGTGAAGTCCTCGGCGGCCTCCCCGTGCTGGAGAGGGGGGTCGCCCGGGGCGGGCCGGCCCACCGTGACCCGGAAAGAACGGTTTTCCATGCTCATAGGTACAGTCACTCCGGTTTCGTGGCTCCTGTTCAACTCGCGGCCGAGACGACGATCTGACGCGGCCGGGCCCCCTCGGCCTTGGGCAGCGTGACCGTCAGAATGCCCTGCGCGAACGTCGCCGCGACCGCGGCGCTGTCCACCCGGTCGGGCAGCGCGATGGTCCGCGTCCAGCGCCCGAACTGGCCGCTCCTGCCGGCGGTAGCTCTCATCGGAGACCCCTTCGGGGCTTTCGCTCCCCCTTGATCGTCAGGGTCTCGCCAGTGATCGACAGCTCGACCTCCTCGGGCGTCATGCCCGGCAGTTGTGCCGAGAGAACGTAACGGTCTCCGGTATCATACAGGTTGATCGCGGGAAATTGCCGCATCACCCGCCAAGGTTGCAGTGGTTCGAGCGTTTCAAACAGCCTCCCCACCTCGCGCTGAAGGTCGCGAAAGGGATCCCAGCGTCGTTGCCAATTCAAGCCACTCATCAATACACCCCCACAGGAGTCGCGAATAATAAAAACGATTCTTGTTCTTCGCAGAGCGTGTGCCAAGATGACAGGTTTTCCGGAATCGCCGCCGCGATCTCATCGTAAGTTTCTATAAATTACCGAATTAGGAAAATCCGGCCGCAGCGATGCAGCCTTGATGAGGACGCATCAGCCTTAATGTTGTTGCCAAAATGACAGCGTTCCGTGAATTGGAATGGCGGACGGACTCGGGTTCTGCCAAAATGACAGGAATGCCGGGAGAGGACCGCGGGAGTTACCAGAGAGTTACCAGATGAGGATTGAGGTTCTGGAAGGGCCCGGGCGCGTTGGGGAGAGGGGCGACGGAGCGTCAAGTCGAAGCCGTTCCCGATTCGAGGTCGAGGGGGATCGACTGGCCGTCGATCTAGAGGGAGACACCGTGGGCGTCGCGTCGGACCCGCACGCGATGCCAGTTCTCGAGGAGCGAGGCCGAGCCTGAGGAGGGGGTCCGGAGGCGGTATCCGACCACGCGACACTGTGCCAGCGTGGCGTGATCGCCCCAGACGTCGACGGAGAGGTCGAAGTGCTCGGGCAGGCGCAAGGGCAGCTCGAAGATCGCCGTACTCCCCTGAGGACCGCCGATCCCAGCGGCCACGACGAGCCGCGCCACCTGGAACGTCCGCGGGAGAGAGCCGGGGGCTGATGGCGAGATCGTCGAGGGCATGTTCTGGGTCGCGCGGCGGGAGATGCAAGAGGCCGCGAGCGTCCCCAGTAGGACCAGCCTTGGCGGCGACCAGGCCCACACGCTTGGTGGATTGGGCTCGACCGGGAACGGGCCCTGCACGAGCATCAGGACCCGCAGGAAAAGGGCCGAGCCCGACTGTTCCGTGGCCTTCGGCGACGGCGACGGCGGAGGGACCCGTTCGGAGGATGGCGTGGCCAGCTCCAGGAGCGATGAAGCGTAGGACCGAAGCGGCCCGAACCCCCGCGCCGCGCGACGGTCGGCGAGGAACTCGTGATCGAGCCGCATCTGGGTCCGGATCCACTAGAGCGGCGGCAAGAAGCAGCACCAGCAACCGCGCGGGCCAGGACGCCGTCACCCACAGCGGGCCGGATCGGAGGGGCTGCGGAGACGCGCTCGTCGCGACGGGGGCCAAGGAGTCGGGGGGAGAGATGTCACCCCTCGCGCCGAGAACAGGGGAGGGATCAAGAGGTCCGCGTCCCGGACCACCCCGATCAGGTCGAAGCGGGGCAAAGCAGTGAGCCAGGTCAGGGGTTCAGCGCCGGTGCGCCGAGGATCGCCGCGCGGGCCAGGTGGAGGCGTCGTGCCGGTTGAGGCAACCGGGCATCGCCAGCGTGATCAGGCTCGACAGAACCGTCGCCGCCAAACTCGCGACCAGCATCATCCCGCCCAGACGATCGACCAGACCCACATGGCGTGAGTCCTCGGAGAAGGTGCGTCTCAGATGCATGGCCATTCAGGGCTGAGGAAGTGAAAGCGAAATGACTTGCGAAATCTATCCTGGAGACCGACCCTCGGGATCAGGCCTCCTCGACCGGGACGGCCTCGGCCGCGTCCACCCGTGCGGCGCTCTGACGCTGAGCCTCGTCGATCATGGCGCGGAGCCGGTCGAACTCGGCAGGAGTCGGCGATTTGGAGTCGAGCAGGGCGACCATGACGCGGTCCAGGGCGCCGTCGAAGACGCGATCGACGAACCGCTTGGTCAGCTCGCGGGTCGTCCGGTCCGACGACTTTTTGGGGATGTAGATGAAGGTGCGCCCTTCCACCACGTGACGGACCAACCCCTTCTTGTCCTCCATGATATTGAGCAGCGTCTGCACGGTGCTGTAGGCGACCGGCCCCGCCGTCTTGTTCAGATCCTCCTGAACCTCCCGGACGCTCGCCTCGCCGTGCGCCCAGAGGATCTTCAAGATTTCCAGTTCACGATCGGTCACCATCTGAACTTTGCGCATGGTCTTCTCCTCCTTCCGTTAAAACGAGATCGATCGTTTCCGTAAAGTAACGCCGGGCATGGCACTCGGCAACCCTAAGCTTCTCGGAATTCGCGTCAGCAAATTTTACTCGGTTGGCAGCAATTCCCGGTCTGGTGTTTTTCCTCTGAAAAGACGCGGTTCTTGGTCTCCCCTTTCGCACATCCATCGCGCATAATGCTTTCCTGAACTCTTCATCTTGCCACTGGTGCCAATGGAGTGGCTCGTCATGGCTCTCCTTCTTGGTCATGCACGGAAGAACCTGTCGGCTGATGCCCTCTTCCGACTGCTCCGCTCCCGTTTCGACTCCCTCCCTGACCTGCGCTCCGGTGAGGTCGAGATCCCCCTGGGCGACACCCTGATGTCGGCCTTCGCGAGGTTCTCTCTCAAAGACCCGTCCCTGCTGGCCTTTGACCACCGCCGCCGCGACCCCAACGACAACTTCCGCACCATCTCTGGGATCAACCGCGTCCCCTCCGACTCCCAGATGCGGGCCATCCTGGATCCCCTCGATCCCGCGGACATGCGACCCGGGTTCCGCGACCTCTTCCGTCCCCTGCAACGCGGCAAGGTGCTGGAACGCTTTAGCCCG
>CAWDND010000045.1:0-27585 GCA_963803395.1 uncultured Planctomycetaceae bacterium | reverse complement strand
CTCCGGGACGGGCGAGACGATCAATCCAGATTGTGTTTAATTGTGGTTTTATCTTTATATAATTTTATTTATAGTGATATATAGATGTTTTTTTTCAACACTATTGAATCCCTAAGAAAATGACGCAATGATTCCATGACAGCCATCCGCTGCGCGGGATCATCCCGCCCCGCCGCGATCCTCTCTTCCCCTGGCCTGGATCGCAGGAACAATCGATCGCGCCAGGGTCTTGAGAACGAGCGCCCTCTGGTCTTCGGCACCGGAAGAGAGTCATCAGAACCATGTCCATCATCCCTCGCTGCAATGTCCTGGGCGTCGGCGTCAGCGCCATCAATCCCGCGGTCGCGCTCGAGACGATCGGCGGCTGGATCGCCGAACGGCGGTCGCATTATGTGTGCATCACGGGCGTCCACGGCGTGATGGAGAGCCTGCGCGACCCGGATCTCCGGCGGATTCACAACGAGGCGGGGCTGGTCACGCCCGACGGCATGCCGCTGGTCTGGCTGAGCCGGCTCCGCGGGTTCGCCGGGGTCGATCGCGTCTACGGCCCCGACCTGATGCTGGCCCTCTGCGCGTCGTCGCCGGAGAAGGGCTATCGCCATTTCCTCTACGGGGGGCGTGAGGGGGTGGCCCAGCGGCTCGCCGCGTCGCTCCAGGGACGATGGCCCGGGCTTGAGGTGGTCGGCACGTCCTGTCCCCCGTTCCGGCCGCTGACCGAGGAGGAGGACGCCCGGGTCGTCGACCAGATCAACCGTTCGGGGGCCGACGTCGTCTGGGTCGGTCTGAGCACGCCGAAGCAGGAGCGCTGGATGGCGGCCCACCTGGGCAGGATCGACGCACCGGTCATGATCGGGGTCGGGGCGGCGTTCGACTTCCACGCCGGCCTGGTGGCCCAGGCGCCGCGCTGGATCCAGCATTCCGGGCTGGAATGGCTGTTCCGGCTCATGGTCGAGCCCCGGCGGCTCTGGCGGCGCTACCTGTTCAACAACCCCGGCTTCCTGGCGATGCTGTTCCTCCAGTCGGTCGGGCTGAGGCGGTTTCAGCTCGACACGGAGGGGGCGCCCTGAGGGCGCCGCGGGACGCCGGGACGCCGGGAGGGCCATGTCGGTCGTCCCGGCGTGTGTCTTGCGGCGTGGGGCGATTGTCCCAGGCACGGGCGGACGCATGCGCGACTCCTCAACGTGCCAGGGCGGGCTCGGGCGTTTGCGGCCCGGAGGGCTTGATCGGGTCGGCGGTCCCGGGGGGCAGGATCTCCAGGCGCGCCCGCAGACCGGCGCGGAGCTGGCCTTGGGGGTCGTCAACCTCGGCGACGATCTTGCAGGTCTGTGACTTGGGATCGACGAGCCGGTCGATGAAGACGACGCGCCCGGGAAGGCCTGCGACTCGATCTCCATGGCGACCCCGCCGATCTCGAGCGTGGCCCGGACCGGTTGGCCCGTCTGGACGCGCCAGATGTCTCCCACGTCGAGCGCTCCCGTGACCAGGAGCAGGCGCGGATCGACGACGTGGAAGAGGGGCTCGTCGAAGGCGACCGATTCGCCGCGTCGCTTGTGGACCGCGAGGACGGTCCCCGGATGTGGCGCGACGATCTCCCGCGACAGGACGGAGGCCTGGGCCTTCCGGGCCTCGAGCTCGGCCATCCGGCGGCGGAGCCGGGCCTCCTCGACCGCCAGCTCGGCGATGCTGGCCTCGAGCCGCTGAGTGCTCATCTCGAGCGGGCTGAGGAGGCTTTTGTTATAGAGCAATTCAGCCGACTTGAGCTTCGCGAGCGCGCTGCGCGTGCTTGGCCTCGGCGAGGCGAAGATCGATGTCGTTCTTGGCCTGCGCCTGGCGCATCTCGAGCTCGGCGCGGGCTTCCTTGTCCTGCAAACGCCCGAGGAGCTGATTGGCCTCGACCTGGTCTCCCGGCCGGACGAGACACTCCTGGAGGATGCCCCGTCCGGGGGCCCCGAGGATCGACGACCGTTCGTATTCCAGGAGACAGCGGCGGAGGACGATGGACTCGGGCGGCGGGGCAGGCTCATCTCCGCGCGTCTCGGGGAACCCCGCGGTCAGGAGCGTGGAGAGAAGGAGGGTGCAAATCATGGGCGGCCCCTCTTGGTTCTTGCTTCGTTCTCGGCGGCGGTGTCGAGGGGGAGGGAGGTCAATGTGCCGTGGCCGTTGACCGGCAGGGGTAGGGTGTGGGTCGTGTCGTCCTCGGCCGTGCGGTCGGCCGATTTGTATGCGTAGGGATACCGGGCGGTCTGTCGCCACCAGTTGTCGAAGCCGTTGACGAGGACCCCGAGGACCGACACGCGCGCCTGGAGCATCTCGGCGGCCCTGGCCGCCTCGCGGACCCGGATCCGTGTGCCGTCGACGACCAGGATGACGCCGTCGGCGAGGGCGGCGATGATCAAGGGGTCGGTGACGAGCAGCAGCGGGGAGGAGTCGATGACGATGACATCGTAGTTCCGGCGCGTCTCCTCGAGGAACGACGCCAGGCGTGGCGACGCGAGCAGCTCGGCGGGGTTGGAGACGTCGAGGCCGGCGGCGAGGAGCTCGAGGTTTTCGACCGGCGTCGGCTGCACGACGCGATCGAAGGGAAGGACGTCCTTGAGGACCTGGGTGAAGCCGGGGCTGAGGCGGAGATCATAACCGGCGTGCTGCGAGGGGCAGCGGAGGTCGGCGTCGATCAGGAGGACCTTGCGCCCGGCATGGGCCAGGCTGATCGACAGGTTGCTGGCGGTGGAGCTCTTCCCCTCGCGGGCCGTCGGGCTCGTCACCAGGATCACCTGCACTTGCCGGTCGCGGCGGAGGAACTCGAGCTTCGTCCGGAACGCCTTGTAGTCCTCCGCCGGCAGCGATTGCGGCAGGTGATGGCAGAGCAGCCCCGACCCGCCGCGGCGAGGAGCTGGTCCCGGGTGAGGCGTGGGATCGTGCCGAGGACGTCGAATCCGGTGATCTCGCGGAGCTCGCCGAGCGAGCGCACCCGGTCGTCGAACCCGTCGGCGGCCAGGGCCGACCCGACCCCCAGCGCCACGCCCGCCAGCAGTGCCAGGGTGAGGGTGAGGCCGGCGAGGGGCGAGACCGGCGTCGACGAGGAAGACGCTGGCTCGATGATCTGGGCGCGGACGCCGCCAGAGCCTTCGCCGAGCTCCGCCCGCTTCAACTGATCGACGACGCTGGCCAAGAGCGCCTTCTGCCGCTCCAGGCTGCTGCGCAGCTCGCGCCCGCGAGCGACGTTGGCGAGGAGCTTCTTGGACCGTTCCATTTCCTCCTGGTACTGGCGGCCGATCTCGGCGCGCAGTTCCTCGACCGCCGCCAGGCTGAGCTCGATCGAGGCGAGCAGCTGGCGGACCTTGCCGCGGTCGAGGTGGACCGCCGAGTCGTTGGCGCACTGCTCGGCCTCGTTGATCAGATCCTGGAGCTCGCGGACCTTCGAGAAGCCCGCCCCGTGCCGCGCCACGAGCTCCTGCTGTTCCTTGATGAGCTGGCGGACATAGTCCGAGGAGGAGGCCAGCGCAGCCCCCGG
The DNA here is from genome assembly GCA_963803395.1 of uncultured Planctomycetaceae bacterium. Taxonomy (GTDB): domain Bacteria; phylum Planctomycetota; class Planctomycetia; order Isosphaerales; family Isosphaeraceae; genus JAFANO01. Next base: position 24,074 of record CAWDND010000045.1, on the reverse strand, counting down.
CGAGGGGGCGACCGGCGCCGCGCCGGGGTCGCCCCCCAGCTGCGCGATCGCGAAAGCGATCGACCAGAGCTCGGGCCCCTGCTCCGCGAGCTTGCGGCCGAGGTCGAGCTGCGACTTGAGCTTCAGGGCCTTGAGCGCCGACTCGTTGGCCGCCCGCTCGAGCTCCTGGAGGCGGCTGCCCAAGATCGGATGCCCGGCCCCGTCGTTGACCAGCTCGAGCAGGTGCGGGTGGGACTGCTGGAACTCCAGGTACTTCGCCTCGAGCTGCCCGAGCTGGCGGCCCAGCTCGTCGCGCACCTTGGAGACCAGCGCGATGACCTGGTGATTGCCGTCCTTGGACTTCTCCTCGAGGAATTGCTCGTAGGAACGGATGATCCCATCGACGAACCGGATCGCTTCCTCGGGCGTGCCGGCGCGAAAGCTGATCGCCACGGTCAGCGCGGCCTTGTCGGGCCGGCTGACCTTGAGGTAGTCCTTGATGGCCTTGCGTGTCAGGGCCGGGATCGCGCGCAACCTCCCCCCGAGCGAGAGAGTCGGGAGCCCCTCGGGGCCGAGCGACGCGATCGCACGGCCCACGACGCTCTGGCTCTGAAGGATGGCGATCTGGGTGGGGATGAAATTCTCCGGCGCCTCGGGATGGTGCGCGGCCTCATCCCCGGCCGCGCCCAGCGGCCGGGCGTCGTGCGGTACGACCAGGAGCCGCGCCGTGGCCTCGTACAGGCGTGCCGAACACGCCAGGTAGACCCCGGCCATCACGCAGCAGACCGCGACCGAGGAGACGACCAGCCGCCATCGCCGCCGGATCACGCCGAGATAATGCCAGACGACCGTGGCCAGGTCCGGCGGTTCGAGAGGAATGCGATCGGGCATGGTGGTCAACGAATCAATGAAATATTACTGAGCGTTGCATAAAAACTAAACTTAGGAGTTACACAGTTGGTTGTCAGATGGACAGTTGAAGGTGCGTCAGACAGGCCGTCTTCTGGCTACTCATGTTGCTTCTTAGATTACCCATCAATTTATGCACCTAGTGGACAAAGGCCATCAACTGCGTAACTCCTACCAAGAAGTTTAGGTTATTTTTTGCACGCTCCGTAAAAGAAATTAGTACGCGCCGCGCTGCGACAGCACGACGGCCACGGTCTGCATGATCAGGCGCAGGTCCCAGAGGAGGTTCCAGTGGTCGACATACTCGAGATCGAGATCGAGCAGGCGGGTCGATTCCAGGTCGCTGCGGCCGGTGACCTGCCAGAGGCCGGTGAGGCCGGGGAGGACCGTCAGGCGTTTCTCGAACCGCTCCGCGTCGAGCTTGCGGAACCGCTCGCAGTCCCTCAGCGGGAGGGGGCGGGGGCCCACCAGGCTCATCCGCCCCTGGAGGACGTTGAAGAGCTGGGGCAGCTCGTCGAGGCTGGTCCGGCGGAGGAAGCGCCCCACCCACGTGACCCGGGGGTCGTGACGGACCTTGAACAGCGCCCCGCCGGAGGACTCGTTGACCGTCTCCAAGGCGGCGAGCCGGATCTCGGCGTCCTCGACCATCGTCCGGAACTTCCACATCAGGAATTCCTTGCCGTCGAGGCCGAGGCGCCTCTGGCGGAACAGGATCGGCCCCTTCGAGTCGAGCCGGATCGCCAGCGCGACGATCAGCATCAAAGGGCTGAGCGCGAGCAACCCGAGCCCGGCGGCAACGACGTCGACGATGCGTTTGCCAACGTGCTGGAACCGGGATCGCCGCCGCGGCAGGACCGCGTCATGCGTCGACACCCCTCGCTCACGCGGGGAGTGAGGCAGGGGCAGCGCTTGCGCGTCGGCGCCCTCGAGGTCGGGATGAGGTTGGAGATGACTTCCAACATTGAGATCGTCCTAATTAAAATATATTAGTATATAATTTGTTTCATCAAAGCGCGCGGAGCGGTCGCCCCGCGTCGGAGGACGGCCGAGAAGCAAGCAACGTACGCTGAGGATCAGGCTTGGCGTACGTTCCCGCGCTCAAAGGAAGACCCGTAAGGGTCTAGTGGCGGAAGCTTTCGCTTCCCTCCCCTCGACAATGTTGATCACCGGCGTCGCGGACGAGTCCGTTTCGTGGTGTCCCCACCCCGTGTCTGCAACTCGTCCTTCGAGAGGTTCCGGACGGAGGAAGCCTCCGGACGTCGGTCTTGGACCTATGATCGACGTTGCCAAGTATATTTATATTACTTTGTATTGTAAGCACGAGCTTCCCCGTTGCCGAGAAAGCCCCCAGCTTTAGCGGGGGGGACTCCTATTCGGGCTGAGGCGCCACAGGAGGAGCCGTCCCGGAGAGGCGAGCCCCATCGGGAGAGAGGAAGGGGGCTCGAGAGCGAGGAGTGGTGGGGGCCCGGTCGATCGCGTCGATCAGACCTTCATCCAGGCGGGGGTCGTCTCGTCAAGCCGACAAATTCTCCGTTCGGGCAGAGACGAGCTCAAGATTCTTGCGCAGTTGCGACTCGATCCAGAGATAGGTGCGCCGCAGCCCGTTTTCGAGGGAGATCTCGGCTTCCCAGCCGAGGACCTCGCGGAGCCGTGTGTTGTCCGAATTCCGGCCGCGGACCCCCTGCGGTCCCGGCACATGCTTCTTCCGGATCGTCACCCCGGCGAGCTCGGCGACCATGTCGGCGAGCTCGTTGATCGAGACCAGCCGGTCCTGTCCCAGGTTGAGCGGCGCGGCGTAGTCCGACCGCATCAGCGCGAAGATCCCCCGGACGCAATCGTCGATGTAGCAGAACGAGCGGGTCTGCTCACCGTCGCCCCAGATCTCGATCTCGGGGTTCCCGGTGAGCTTCGCCAGGGCGACCTTGCGGCAGAGCGCCGCGGGGACCTTCTCGCGGCCGCCGTCCCACGTCCCCCTGGGCCCGAAGATGTTGTGGAACCGGACGATCCGCGTCTCGATCCCGTGGTCTCCGCGGTAGTACTCGCAAAGCCGCTCGGTCACGAGCTTCTCCCACCCGTAGGCGTCCTGGGGCGCCGCGGGGTAGGCGTCCTCTTCCTTCAGGGGGGTCACCGCCGCATCGAGCTGCAGGTGCTCCGGGTAGACGCAGGCCGAGGACGTGTAGAGATATCTCTTCACGCCATTGATCCGCGCCGCCTCCATCGTGTAGAGATTGATGAGGCTGTTGTTGTAGAGGATCTGGGAGTGGTTTGCCGCGATGAAGCCCATCCCCCCCATGTCGGCAGCCAGGGCGTAGACCTCATCCACGCCGTCTGTCGCCCGCACGCAGTTGTGCAGCTGCCTCAGGTCCATGACCTCGAATTCATCCGCGGCCGTCGGCTCGTACTCGGGATACTTGAGATCGACGCCACGCACCCAGTATCCCTGTTTTTTCAGATGCGTCGCGAGATGATGCCCGATAAATCCGCCGGCTCCCGTCACAAGGACCTTCGTCTTTTTCACCGTCGATTTCCTCAAGTTGTATCTCATACCATCAAGTGGCCATTTCAGAGCATGGCCAATCAGAGCATAGCTGATAAATTAGTTTATGCCGTGGGGACGGTCAATCCTGACTCGCACCGCGTGTGGCGGGATCGCCTTATCCCGTGGCGTTGGGGCATCACCTACCACATCGTCTGCCTCAACGAGGATGAGGCGCGCAAGGAGGCCGCCGATCGGGAGGCGATCGTGGCGGCGCTCCGGGAGCAACTCCGCCACGGGGACAAGTCGCTGGTCGGCCACAAGGGCTACCGCCGTTACCTGAGCACGAACGGGTCCCAGCACTTTCCGATCGACGAAGCGAAGATCGCCGCGGAGGCCCGCTCCGACGGCAAGTGGGTGCTGCGCACCCACACCGATCTCGACTCCGCCGAGGTGGCATTACAGCACAAGCAACTCTGGATGGTGGAGCGCTGGTTCCGCTCGTGCACTGTCGTTGTTGCGGACCCGCCCGATCGACCACCGGTGTGACGAGACGATCCGGGGGGGAGCATTCCATTGCTGTAGGCTCACGCAGCGATTCCCGTAGCGGTTGTAAGTGCTTGTCTCTCAAGGTGGTTCCACCGTCCCGCCTTGTAATAGGGGTTCCGATAGCAACGGAGAAAAAAACAACGATCTTCCCGGCAAGCCGTTCTCGCAAACGATGGTAATCGAGAATCTGCAAGACCTTGAGGTGAAACCACGCGATCTCGCGGATTCGTGATTCTCGATAACCGTTCTCGGATCCGATTTCTCGAATCAGGCCCTCGAAGACGGGTTTCGAGAAGGCAAACCACGGGGGAAATGGGGCTTCGGGCCAAGTTCGTTGTTTTTTGCTCCGTTGCGTGCGAATCGTAGCATCTCATCGACCTGTAATGCGTTATGCAAGGAGGTCTTGCGACATTACCCGATGTTCCGCCATCGGTCTGCTACCCCAGCGGGCGTCACCGGCAACGGCGAGGTCCGAAGCCTGGGGGACAACGTAACCTCGATCCTCGGATCGGTCGTGGACGCGCGAGCCGACACGGCGACTGCCAGCATCACGGCGGTCGGGGGCCAGCAGTCCGGGTCGGGTCAACCCAGGTGAAGTGCTGATCAAGGCCGTAAACAGAAGCAAGCCAAAGATGCTGTCAGGCTCGAACCAAAAGGTACGTGGCCAGGAACGGGGGCTGCAATGTCCCCGTCGCGGATGACGTGCCACCGGCCGAAAGGCACGACCCTACCCCGGAGTGATCGACGAGATGAACGAGGTAACCCCGTTGCCTTCCCCGCGAGGGAAGGCCGACTGCAAAGGGAGCCGACGAGGCAGCGGGGAAGGGATGAGGGAGAAAGCGAACGCTGGTCGGTAATCGATCGGATAGCGGGTGAGTCCGCCCACGGACGACATCCCCGCGCCGCGAAAGCGGGCTGACTTGAATGCCACGAAGTTAAGCCGTAACTTCTTTTCCTAGCAACTCTTTACGGAGATCGGCGCGCGGTTTCGTCATCCGCGGGTATTTTTTGGGACGTCGCTTCACGACTCGGGGCTCGACTCGGTCCGGGCGCCGCCGGGTTGACCAGTAAGTCGCACAAGTTCCCATCCCCCTCCACCCCCACCATCCAGCGAACCGCATCGAGCAGGCTGACCCGCTCCGGCACTACCCCCTGGACCCGCGCCGATTCCACCATCACCGACCGTACCAGGTTGTACACCAGCGCGAACACCGCCAGTTCCTTCAGCACCCCATCCACCGTCTTACACTTCAGAATATCCATTTTCATAGTAGTTTTCAAGTGATTGAAGTTGATCTCCACCTGCCAGCGCCGGTAGGTACAGGGCCGCCACCGCCGACGCCGGGTACACCGCCGCGTCCAGCAAGGTCGTCACCAGCGTCACCTCGCTCACCCGGAATCCAGGCGTATGCACCCGATACCGCAACTCGCGCACCGTGATCTCCTCCGGCAGCTCGGCGTACGCCGCCACCGACATCCCTCGTGGCTTGGATTTCGGCTTGTACCAGACAACGATTTGATCCCACTTGCCTTGCGCCTCCACCCACCGCGAGTGCGGCAGGCACACCGGGGCCTTCGGCGACCCCTTCCCCTTCGACTTCGACGCCTGCGGCCGACCTGGAGTGAAGTCGATGATTTGCTTCTGGTGAGCGCGGAACACCCCGTGCAGCTTGCGGTTGAGTAAAATCGCAACGCTCATCCTGCGTTTCGGGGGTTATTCCCCGACGCCTACAATTCCCTTGAGACCGCCCCAGCGAGGCGGCGGATCCGTCTTCCTCTCTCCGATATCATGCGTGCAGGAATGATGCTGAACATCCAGAACCTCATCGACGAGGGCAAATGCTTCGAGACCGTCCGGCAGATGCGCTGGCCCGACGGAGTGATCTGTCCTCGCTGCTCTCGCTGCTCCTCCCCCCAAGTCACCAAGCAGGGGTCCGACGAGACCCAACCGGCGCGGCAGAAGTACGAGTGCTCGGCCTGTCGGAGGCGCTTCGATGACCTGACCGGGACGATCTTCGCCGGGGGGTGCGATCCCAAAAAGCGGCGACCCCGGAGAGTTCGGTTGGTAGGATAGATAGTCACATGCGCCTTGCAGGAGCAACACGGACGAGTCTGGCTGCGGAAGGACTCAACAATGGAAGTGCACCTTGATGCGGAAGTGCGGCCGATGGAACGGAAGAAGCGAAAGGAAAAGCGCCGCCGCCCGGCGGGTCGTGTGGCGTCATCTCCGGCAGTGGTCGCCGAGCAGACGGGGCGATTGTTGGCCGAACGCGAGCACGAGTGGCTCAAGCGACTGACCACCGATCCAGCCAGCTTCGCCAACGTGGAGCTCGAGGTTCACGAGCAAGCCCGACGGCAGGCCGATCTCTACGTCGCCGGACTGCTGGCCAAGGCCAGTGAGCAGCCTGAGACGGCTCCGCACATCGACAAAGTGATCGGCGAGGCGGAGGTCCAACTCCGCCCCGTTGAAAAAAAGACGCCCCCTGGTGGTCCGCCTTCTGGGTGGCCTGGCGATCACGGTGACGACGCTGTACTGCTCGCCTCGTGGCCGCACCGGCAAGGGACGAGGCCGAGAGGGAAGCGGCCTCTACCCCGAACTGGCGGCCTATCGAATCAGTGAGGGTTGCAGCCCCACTGCGCAATCCGAGGTGGGTCGTCTGGTCGGTCTGCTGCCCCTCGCACAGTCGCGCGCGGAGTTGGCTCGGCAGGGCCTGGAACTCGACGAGAAAGCGATCCGGCGAATCGCTGGTGAGTTGGGAGCCCAGATGCTGGCCACCCGCACGCGCGACCTCATGCGGTTCCGTCGTGGCGAACTCCCGGCCGGCAGCGAGTTCACGGGCAAGAGCGTGGCGGTTGGGATCGACGGCGGTCGGGTCCGCGTGCGAACCGCGGTGGAAACGAGGCGCGTCAGCGGCAAGCAGAAACGGAAGAAGTTCCGGGTCGAGTGGCGCGAGCCCAAGGTGGTCATCCTGTTCGAGGTGGACAAGAAGGGGCGCATGGTTCGGGGAAGCCGCCCCGTCATCGACGGTACGCTCCAAGGGCCCGATGCGTTGATCGAATTGGTGGCGTTTCATCTGCACCGCATGGGTGCCGCTGGGGCTCATGGGGTGACCTTCGTGGCCGACGGCGCCCCGTGGATCTGGAAGCGGTTGGATTGGGTCATCGCCCCAGTCAAGTTGGATCCGAACCGGGTTGTCGAGGTGCTCGACTGGTGTCATGCCGTGCATCATCTGAGTGTGGCGTTGGCGACTTTACCACTGACCGAGAGCCAGCGGAAGGGGCTTTACAAGCGGCTTCGCGGGCTCCTCAAGGAGGGCAAAAGCCGGGACGTGATCGCCGAATTGAAGGTGTTGGCGGCGAACGAGGCCGATGAGTCACCCCTGTGGCGCGAGATCCGCTATTTGACCAAGCACTCGGATGTGGGGCGACTGCGGTATCACAGCTTCCGCCGCCGCGGTGTGCCGAGGGGCAGCGGTGCGATCGAGAGTACGATACGGCGGCTGATCAACCTTCGGCTGAAGGGCAACGGCATTTACTGGACGGAGGACAATGCGGAGGCGGTGTTCCAACTGAGAGCGGCCGTCGTATCGGGCCGGTGGGAAGAGATCCTGGAGCACACGCGGGGGGCCATGGCGAAGGACCGGCGAACGGAGTGGCGCTGGCTGCCGCCGGAATGCTTGGCCGAGTTGAAAGCGCTCGAAGACGAGGGTGACGACTTGACGCAACCAGCAGCGAAGAAACGATCTAAGCGTACTGCCGCATAACCGCTTTTGGGATCGTCCCAATTTGGGCCGAAACGGTCGATTTCAAGTTGACACTTTGGAACACCAGGTCGAAACGTCTTGATCGTGTGGGGATGGACCTCAAGAGTGGGATTGCTGACAGGATCCACACTCAAGAGGCCCACCCATGCTCAAGATATCGCTCGCGACCTGGATCGCCAATGCCGCAGCGTGCTTGACCGGTCTCTACGGCGATGTCACTCATCAGGCCGACGCTGCCGACTGCAGCCGACAGACCGTCTACGACCATGCCCAGAAGGTCCGGGCGGCCGTCGAGGCCGAGCACTCCGGCGGGCCGACACATGCCGAACTGATCCAGGAGAATTCCGACCTCCGTCAGGAGAATGCGCACCTCTGGGACTGGCTGGCTCAGACCGTCGAGTTTCCCCCGGACAAGCAACACGAGTTCACTGTCACGGCCACGGCCATGGGCCTGAGCCTCAATCAGATCCTCGTCCTGCTGGCGCTGATCCTGGGGGCGCAGGCACGCCCCGGTCGCACCACGCTGCACCGCTGGATCAAAGCCGCCGGGATCGCGGCGGGGCGGGTCCTGAAGCACCTCGATGCGCGATGTCAGGCGTTGGTGCTGGTCGGCTGCCTCGATGAGATCTTCTTCCACCGTCGCCCGGTGCTGGTGGGCGTTGAGCCGACGAGCATGGTCTGGTTCTTGGGCCAGAAGGCCAACGATCGCACGGGGTCGACTTGGTCGCGGGCGTTGCAGGACTTTTCGGCGTCTCGTACGTCCTGGCGGATGCGGGAACGGGCCTGCAAGCCGGGATCGCTGCGGTGCAACAGCAACGGCAACAGGACGGGAAACCACCGTTGGAGAACGGCCTCGATGTGTTCCACACCACCCAGGAGGCGCAGGCGCGTCTTGCGCAGATCTGGAGCCGCGTGGAACGGCTCTGGGAGCAGGCCGAAGCGGCCGATCGCCGGGTCGCGCAGGCGCAGCAACAGGGCCACGATGCGCAGGGCGCGGCGGTCGCGGCACGCTGCGCCTGGAAGAAGACGGCGACGGCGTTCCAGCAGTACGAACGATCCGAAGCGGGTTGGAAGATCGCACACGCGGCCCTGCAAGTGTTTCGTCCCGAGGGTCGGTTGAATGAACGCCCTTGGCACAGGAGCAGATCGCGCGGGCATGCCCCAGTTGTCGGGGCGCGAGTGGTCCAAGGTCCGGAACTACCTCCAGGCGGAGGAGACGTTGACATTCTTGGATCGGCTGCACCGTCAGTTGCAGGAGGTCGCACCTGAGGAACCATTGCGTGGTGAGTTGGTGCGGCTGTGGTGGCTGCGTCGGCAGCGGCCACGAGCGAACACCGCGGGGATGATCGCGGGCGCCGGCCATGTGGCGCATCTGGTGCAACGGGTGGTCTGCCACCGGACGGGCGCGAATTGGCACGGGTTGTATCGGGAGGTGGCGCGAGTGTTGCGTCAGGCGGTGCGGGCCAGCAGTGCGGTGGAGTGTATGAACAGCGTGCTGCGGATGCATCAGTCGCGGCACCGAACGGTGACACAGGGCCTGCTGGACCTGAAGCACCTGTACCTGGAACTGTCGCGCGTTTCGTGAGGGGAAACGCCGCGGGCGTTGCCCGTATGAGCATTTGGGCCTGAAACTGCCCGGCTACCGGTTCTGGGATCGGCTCGGAATGCCGACACCGACCGGTGCGACGACCTGATCCCAAGAAGTGTCAAGTTCCAAACTTACGCTTTGGGACGTTCCCCCGCTTTTTGGGATCGCACCCTTCGCCGGGCACCACCGGCCGTTGCGGACCTGGATCCTCTGCCTCTATCTCATGGGGCTGAATCTCTCGAAGGAACAAATTGCTCAGGAGTTGGATCTTAAGGGTGATGACGTCCAGAAGATGGCCTCTCAGCTGCGCGAAGGCATCGTGGAACGCAAGCCGGAGGTGACGCTCAGCGGCGAGGTGGCATGCGATGAAGTCTATGTCACGGCAGGACATAAGGGACATCCGGAGGCGGTCAAGGAACAAGGGCGGCCGGGACGACGGCGTCGGTTGAAGGGGGAGCGTGGCCGTGGGACGCTGGAGAAGGAGAAGCCGCCGATCTTCGGGATGATCCAACGCACGGGCCAAGTCGCCATCCGGATGCTGGCGGACGTCAAACAGGCGACGATCGCCCCCCTGATCCGACGGACGAGCGCCAAAGGTACCATATTATACACAGATGAATATAATATCTACAGCCGTCTGACGGAATGGGGCTGCAGTCATCGCACGGTGTGCCATGCGCGGGGAGAGTTCGCACGGGATGAGGATGGGGATGGATTCTGCGAAGTACATGTCAATACGATCGAAGGATTTTGGTCTTTACTGCGGTCGTGGCTCCGCCCGCACCGAGGGATCTCGCAGGAGAAACTGCCGCTGTATCTGGGGTGCTTTGAGTTCGTCCACAACGTCCGCCGACGCGGCAAGGCGTTGCTCGGGGCCTTGATCGATCTGCTGGTCACGCCAACCCCCCTGCGAACCGACAACGCATCGCTAATATGTTTCCGCCAGCGCATTCATGCTGCCGAAAGCTGAGCGATGCGCTGGCGGAAACATATTAGCGATGCGTTGTCGGTTCGCAGTATGGTTGCGGAACGGCTCCTTCATCGCCGCGCAGATCTCCTGCTTGCGGAAGAGTCGGAACTCCAGGGGGTAGTGCTGGCCGCTGGTGCAGACGTAGTTGACGAAGAGGGAGTCCTGGGCGATCTTGTTCCGCTCCTCGGCGTGGTCCCAGTACCAGCCGGCGTCGGGGATCAAGAACCCGTCGCGGTCGATGAGGGTGTTGTCGATGGGGATGACGCCCTGGTCGCTGTAGCGGGTCGTGGGATCCTCCTGGAGCAGCTCCAGTCGTCGCTCATTGAGGCTCTCGGCGTTCCAGGCGACCTCGGTGAGGAAGCGGTTGAGGCAGGACTGGTCGGTGGTGTGGGCGAACGCCTCAGGGATGCCGAGGACGGTCTTGCGCTGGGCGACGAAGAGGCCGGTGAGATACTCGGCGAAAGGGCGGCGCTGGCAGTCGTTGGCGAAGAAGTCGCCGTATCGGGCCACGGCGTCGCGGACCACGGTGGGGAATTCGACAATCCCTGGCATGATCAGATACTCCGCGCTCCAACAGCGCCCGAGGAAATTCGGGTCGGAATGCGCCGATTTTACCTATTTTGACGCGGTCGAAACACTGTTTGCAAAACTCCAGTTCCGACTCTTCCGCAAGCAGGAGATCTGCGCGGCGATGAAGGAGCCGTTCCGCAACCATACCAAGTTGTGCTGCGACCTGATCGACTGGGTGTGTCAGCGACGGATCCCCGGCGACTTCACCAGGGACAGCGATTTCACCAACGCCGAGATCCTCAACCACATCCACGGCAAGACCGATCACTTCGGCCAGCCCCGGGCCTAGGTCGGTGACCTCAAGAGCAATCGCAAGGTGCAATGGCAAGGCCGGATCCTCAAGGTGGATCACCTGGCCGCCTCGATCCCGGCGGCGGACCGGAAGGAGTTGGGGCCCGTAAAATAATAAGCGTTACACTGTAGCTGTCTGATGCTTGATCGTATAGTTCCACTCCCCGTGAAAGTGATGAGGGTGCAGGTCCACGCTTGCCAGGTCCTCATCTTTGACCTTCACCTTGGTGGGATAACTCTCCGTGTCAAGGGCCGCCCGTACACGCAAACCCTTCTCCGTTGTGGTCGCTCCGATCAGGTTGACAATGATCTCGTAACTGACCAGGGGCCGACCCCGCCAATTCATGGTGATGTGTGAGAACAACCGATGCTCGATCTTGTTCCACTTGCTGGTCCCCGGTGGATAATGACAAACGGTTATATCCAGTCCCGTCTCATTGGCCCACCGTTGCAACTCCACTTTCCAGAGCCGAAGGCGATAGCCATTGCTGCCCCCGCTGTCGGCACAAATCAAGACCCCCTTCGCCTGGGGATAGAGTGGTCCCCCCATCTCTCGCCACCAACGGCGGATGCTCTCCACGGCAAAACGGGCTGTGTCATGCGAACAACCCACGGTCACCCACCCCAAGTTGTGCTGTTGATCGTAGACCCCACGAGGCACGGCCTTGGGAATCTCCGGATCGGGGAAATCATGGACATCGACCGGCACAGGTTGTCCTTCCAGTTGCCATTCTTGCCCGGAATTTGCGTGGTTTCCGACCAGTTCTTTCTTCTTGGTATCGACCGAGATGACGGGCCAACCTCGGCCCAAGAATGACTCGCTCTGGCGTTGGATGTAGCGAAACTGAGGATCCCGATCGGGGTGTTGTTTCCCTTCTTTAGTCTTGGCATTCCCCTGCAAACTGTAGTGTAAAGCATATAACAATTGGGCGACCTGCATATGGCTGACCGAGTGTCCCCTTGCTGTCAGGAGGTGGGCTAACTGGCGGGTACTCTTACAGGTCCAACGTAACGGCGACATGGGATCGCCCCGGGTCTCAGGATCAATCAACGCCTCCAACGCTGGGATCAATTGAGGGTCGTGCTGGACCAACCTCTTCCGTCCGGCTCCGGAGTGCCGTACTCGCTCGACGGGGAGGGGTGGTTGATGAAGATCCTGAATGGCACGAGAGACGGTCGGGCGAGAGAATCCCGTCACACGGGAGACGAGTGCAATACCTCCTCGCCCCAACTGTTCGGCATCGACGGCAGCGACAAGGTGTTGCTGTCGCTCATTCAGGTGGGGGAACAGAGAAGCGTATTTCTGCTCAAGTTCTTCCTCTTTGCTCATACTGTCAGCATAACACGGGGTGCGTCCTTTGTAACGATTATTATTTTACAGGCCCTTGCGGATCGGCGATCGGCGGCAGTGGTATTTTACGGTGACGTTGGAGATCCCCGACGTGAAGCACAAGGTCCGGATCATGGTCCTGTGGCGGGATCGCCACGACCCCGAACCGGTCAAGATCCTGGTCACCAACCGGACCACCTGGGAGGTGGGCCGAGGCGTCCGGGTGTCTGGGCATCGTGGGACGGGCACGGAGACGTTTCCTCGGGACGGCAAGCAGCAACTGGGATTGGGTGATTGTCAGCTGCGTGACTTCCAGGGCCACACCCGGCACATGGACCTGGTCATGCTGGCGTACAGTCTGCTCCTGAGCGAGTTGCAGCAGGGCCGTGCGAAGGAAGGGGCGTTCCAGAGGCTGATGACCATCGGCGAGGCCTGTCGGGCGATGGAGAAGGAGACCCTGCGGACGACGCTCTCGTGGGCGATCGAGCAGGTGACCACTTGGGGGCGTCCCTCTGACCATGTGGTCGCCCAGTTGGGGCTGTCGTGAGATCGTCAGCCCTGGTGCGCAGCCACGCGGGATCGATTGCGCGGTGTGAATTCGATAATTCCTGGCATGATCAGATACTCCGCACTCCAACAGCGCCATCGCGGATGAGGGTCAACTACGCCCATTTTGCCTGCTTCCAGGCTGTGAGGTCACTGTTTGCAAAACTCCAGTCCTTACTCATCTGGTGTTCTGTTTCGCTCCGACCACCTCTGCCGGCCGCCTTCCCCAGCCCATTCGGCTGCCGATCGCTCGGTCACGAGGTTTTCACCTCGCTTCAGGTACTATTCGGCCGTCCGACGACTCGCCCGGCGTCGCTTCCCACTTCGCTTTGAGGCTTATACTGGTTTTCGACAGTTGCGCCCGGTTTTTGACGTAAGTCCTTTGGCGATGGGCCGAGTTTCGACTCCGAGTCACTTGCATAGTGTCACGTCATTCCGATTATTGCCCTTGAATTGCCGCTTTTTTCCCTTATGATCATGGTGCCCCAACCACGAGGGCACCATGTTCTTCCGCACCAAGACCTCCGGACCACGCTCCTACCTCCAGATCGTCGAGAACCGCTGGGAAGACGGGCGACCCCGACAGCGCAGTCATCGCCACCCTGGGGCGACTCGATCAGCTCCAGCAGTCCGGGCATCTCGACGGCCTCTTGGTCTCGGGCGCACGGCTGAGCCGCAACGTCCTTCTCCTGTCGGCGCACGCCAAAGGACAACTCACCACCGTCACCACCCGGCACGTCGGGCCGGTCCTCGTCTTCGAGCGGCTCTGGCAACAGACCGGGTGCCAACGGGTCATCCAGCAACTGCTGGAGGGACGCCGCTTCGAGTGCGACGTCGAACGGGCCATCTTCCTCACCGTCCTGCATCGCCTCGTCCACCCCGGCAGTGACCGCGCCGCCGACAAGTGGAAGGCCGACTACCCGATCGAAGGCGGCGACGCCCTGCAACTCCACCACCTGTACCGAGCCATGGCCTGGCTCGGCGCGGAGTTGCCCCAAGACCAGCAGGCCGGCAAGACGACCTTCGCTCCCCGCTGCACCAAGGACCGCATCGAGGAGGACCTGTTCGCCCACCGCCGCGACCTGTTCACCGACCTCCAACTGGTGTTCTTCGACACCACCTCGATCTCCTTCGAGGGCGAGGGCGGCCAGGACATCGGCCAGCGCGGCTTCAGCAAGGACCATCGACCCGACCTGTACCAGATGATCGTGGGAGCCGTGATCGACGGGCAAGGGCGGCCGATCTGCTGCGAACTGTGGCCCGGCAACACCACCGACGTGACTACGCTGATCCCCCTCGTGGATCGCTTGCGGAGTCGCTTCGGCGTGCGGCGCGTGTGCCTCGTGGCCGACCGGGGCATGATCAGCCAGGAGACGATCGCAGCGCTGGAGCAGGACGAGCGGGGCTGGCAGTACATCCTCGGCGCCCGAATGCGGAGGCAGAACGAGGTGAAGGACGAGGTGCTGGCCCGCGCCGGTCGCTACCGGGTCGTGCACCCGCCACGGGTCCAGAGTGACGATCCTTCACCCTTGAAGGTCAAGGAGGTGTGGGTGGACGACCGCCGGTACATCGTCTGCCTCAACGAGGACGAGGCGCGGAAGGATGCTGCGGACCGGGAGGCGATCGTGGCGGCGCTGCGGGAGCAACTCCGCTCGGGGGACAAGTCGCTGGTGGGCAACAAGGGATACCGTCGCTACCTGGGCGGTGGCGGCCCCGACCACTTCCGGATCGATGAGGCGAAGATCGCCGAGGACGCGCGATACGACGGCAAGTGGGTGCTGCGGACGAACACCGATCTGGACTCCGCCGAGGTGGCCTTGCAGTACAAGCAACTCTCGATGGTGGAGCAGTGGTTCCGGTCGTGCAAGACGTTGTTACAGACCCGACCGATCTCCCACCGGTGTGACGAGACGATCCGGGGTCATGTGTTCTGCTCGTTCCTGGCGCTGGTCCTGCGACAGGAACTCCAGTCGCGGTTGGAGGAGCGGGGTCACGCGTTCGAGTGGGCGGACGTGATCGCGGACCTGGACCGTTTGCAGAGGGTGGAGGTGGAGCAGGAGGGGAAGCGGTTCCTGTTGCGGAGCGACGTGCAGGGGACGTGTGGCAAGGTGTTCCAGACGGTGGGAGTGGCCATCCCGCCCACGGTTCAACAAGCCTCGTCGACCGCTCCGGGTGGCGATGCTGCGCATAGTGCCACGCCGCCCGATTGATGGGTTAACCTCTTGGCCCACCTGGAGATGCTACTTAGTGGTGTCGAAAACAAGTGTGACGTCGAAAACAAGTGTGACACACCGTGGCGTGGCCGCGACCGAGTTCCGGAACGTGGTCGTAACCACTCCATTCATCCGTGTATACCATGGCCTGCGATTTTGTTGCCTTATCTACAAATGCTTCCAATGTCTCCTGATCCGAATGCGCCACGACCTCCAGCCGCACCGTCCCAGACTCTCGGCCGACGATCCCGACCACGGGAGGACGGTCGTTTTCCATCGTCCCGTGCCCCTTGATCTTGTTGGCCCGACACCGGGGCGGATCCTCCGGGTCCTCGTGTGGGACTCCTTTTTCTCCGGCGTTTTGATACATTTCGTCGGCTTCGACATGATCGTCCTCCAAGGGTTTTCGATCCAAATTGGATTGTGCTTGTGCTTGGAATTTGTGTCTAAGATCCAAGAGAGGCCTTCGGCTACATGAGAGTTCCCGGGCCAACTGAGCGGTGGACACCCCCTGAGTAAAACCGCGCAGGATGAGGACCCTCTGCGTGGGCCGCCAGTGGGTCCCCTGGAAGAGGGTGCCCGTCCAGGCATTGAAGACCCGGCGGCATTGAGTACATCGATAATTGAGTATTAGATCACGATAATAGTTTTGAATTTGAAGTCCTTCTTGGGTCTGACAGCGGGGACAGTGCAAGCCCTGGGGATGAAAGATGTCGATGAGGAATTGATAACAGGCATTTTCATCCATAAGATCATTGATGGGGAAATTCATCGCATGAACTCCTCAGGATCGGGGTGCATGGCCGAGAGAATGGTTTTCGACGATCTGCGAAAGTCAATGGGGAAGTCACTGATTTGGGCCCATGAGCCGAACCTCTTTGGTCTCGGCTTCTTCGGGCCGCGGGGATGTTTCTGGTACTTCGGAAGGCGAACCGCCGCTGCCAACTGCACCAAGACACCGGCCAACTCCACCGCGGTCAGATCGTGAAACACCACCCACTCGTCCTCCGGGATCGCGATCATCATCCCGTCGTGCACCCGCTTGATCTCATCGGCCACGTCATACCCCGACACGTCCTCCGCCACCACCACCTCGCCGTGCACCGACCGCAACGCCCCCTGGAGCGTGCTCAGGACGTTGTACGCCACCAACGCCACGCAGAACCCCAACAGCGCCGCCTTGGGAGACCCCAGCGTGTTCACCTCGCCGTGGAGCGTCGCTGCCAATTCGGCGAAGGCCGTCTCCAAGAGCCACCCATAATGCCTCCAAAGATGCAACCTGTATCAGCGGTCTGGCCGCCGCTCCGCAGCGACGGCCAGAGACCGCGGAACTCGATTTGATGGTCATTGCCCCCGTTCCTTGGGGATCGTCAACTCCTTCAGCAGCGGTTGATTGTCCCAGGTCTTGGGACAGTTCCTCAAGCGACGAAGTCGCTCCAACTCCTCCGCGTCGGCCCAGAGCACCCATCGGCCACGCGCCTCGTCGAGCTTGCGGCCGTGGATCCAGCCCACCCGACGCCAGCGATGCAGCGTCTCGCGGGGGATGCCCAGATGATCAGACAGGTCCGAAAGCCGCCATTCGTCGACGCCCAAAACGGCATGCTCGTCTTCCGGAGGCACTCGGGGACGGCCCAGGCCCAGCTTGACCAGGAGCCGACAGACCATCTCACGCTGAAATTGCTGGGTCCGCTTCGGCGGCTGGAAACCCTCGTGGTTAAGCCGGTCGGCGATCTCGGCTGCCGAGAACTTTTGCTCATGCAACTCCCGCAGTCTCGCCACCAGCTTCGGGTAGTCGCTGCGCTGGGCATATCGGCTGACCGGCCGGATGATCAGGTGATCCTGAGCATGGCCGCCGGCCCACTCCAGACGCACCGCGACTTGCTCGCTCGTCCCCACAACCGTGACCACCACCCGCTCCAGCAGCAAGCGGGCGACCCGCTGGCGATCGGCCGGAGTCGTCGTCGGGGCTTGCCAGACCGCCGGCAGGTCCCGGGACAACGCCAGCAGGTCCTCACGCTGCCGGGCGGTCAGGCGACCGGGCTGTTGATTGAGAAAATCCTCCTGTTCCTGTTCGAGGCGATGCTGATCTTGCAACGCCTGCTCCCAGCGACGCTCCAGTTCGCGGGCCACCAGGCGGTTCTCCGGCTCCACGGCGTGGTACTGCCGCGCCGCCCGATCCGCCTCATAGCGCGCCCGCTCCAACCGCTGCTGCCACAGTCCTTCCAGCCGCTGCCGCTCCCGCTGCACGTCCTCGATCGCGGCCAGGCTCGCTTCCAGCGCGGCCGGTTCCACGGCGGCCAGCAACTGGCCCGCCACGAACTCATCGAGCACCCCGCCGCTGAGGCTCTGGCACAGCGGTTCGGCGTAGTCGGCGACCCCGCGGGAGCAGTCGTAGCGGAGCGTGCTCGACGACCCGCAATAGCCCACCCGCATCCGGCGACCGCAGCGGCCGCAGATCAGCAATCCGGCCAGCAGCGACGGCCCGAGCCGGGGTGCTCCCGGAGACTCACCGCGGGTCTGATTGGCCTCCAGGACGGCCTGATTGGCACAGAACCGCTCCCAACTGATGTAGGCCGGCAGATGATCTCGGATGAGCACATGGCAGTCCTCAGGACGCCGGATCTGCCGGCCGGTGGAGGGGCGTCCGGGCACCTGGCGTCGCGGATCGACGGGGCGGTGCCCATGCCGATAGGCCCCGGCGTAGATCGGATGGTGCAGCAGGTTCTGCAACGTCTCGCGATTGGGTCGCCGCCACTCCAACTGGCCCCGGTTGGGATCGCAGTGAGGTCGCACCGGCAAGCGCATCCCGTGATGCACCAGGTAACGCAGCAGGCCGTGCAGGCTCCCCTGCCGCTCGAACTCGTCGAAGAGCAAGCGGACCACCGATTGCACTTGCTCGTCAGGGTCGATGGCGAACGGCCCACTCGACAGCTTGATGTAGCCGATCGGCGGGTGGTTGAACAATTCCCCACGTTGGGCCTTGTTGAGTTTGCCCCGATACATTCGCTCCTTGAGGATATGAAGTTCTGCTTCACTCATCATGCCGCTGAGCCCCAGCAAGAGGCGATCATTGTGGTCGGTCGGATCGTACAGGCCGTCGGGGTCAGCCAGCAGCGTATGATAGCGGTGCAGAGATCCAGCAGGTGATGCCAGTCGGAGCAACACCGGGCCAGGCGGCTCATCTCCAGGCCCAGGATCAACCCGACGCGGTCCAACGCGACCTCGGCCAGCAACCGCTGGAAGCCCGGTCGGCCCTCGGCCGTCTGACCGCTCTTGCCCTGGTCCTCGTCAATCACCTCGATCTGGGCTCGGCTCCAGCCCAGCGTGAAGGCCCGCTCGGTTAGCGGCGTACTGGCGGGCGGTCGATTCGCGGTGCTCGGCGACCTGCTGAGGGCTGGACTGGCGGACATAGACGACGGCCCGCCGCTGGAGGTGCCAGGGCCGGATCTTAGTGGAGCGGGCTTCAGGATCATGAACATACTGGGGATCATTCATTGCTGACCTCCCTCGTCGCGGCGGTCAGCAGGGTCCGGGCCATCAACTGGGCGAGGAGTTGCCGGAGTCGATGCCGTTGCGTCTCGGGGAGCAGGACCCAGGGTGTGGGCCCGGCTCCGGCCCTGGCCGTGAGCGGAATCAGTCGGGACGGGGGGGCCCGGAGCGGGACGGGCGACGGGACATGACAGGTCCTCCGAGGAAGGCGGTTGCAAGCGTTGTCGGCACCACCGAGCCAAGTTCAGCAGCGCCGCCGCCGCCACCCTAACCGGCTCAGGCGACCCGTGACAAGGGCCTCCTTGAGGGGTATTGGCGGTGGGAGATCTCCTGACGGAACCGGGCCGCGAACAGTTCGACCATCTGCAACCCGGTCAGTCCCACAGCCGAACTGACCAGCGTGAATCGTTTCTTGTACCCCTCGACCTTGGCGACCACCGCCTTGACCGGCACCTTGTGCCCCGACAGCCGCCAGAGGCAGACCACCTCCTTCCAGAGCACCTTCCGCCTCCGGCCGGAGATGGAGGCGTGCCCTTCCTGCCACCACCGGGTCCAGTGCCCGCCCTGGCGGGGCGGCGGCAGCTTCTGGCCCCACTTCGGCAGCGGCCCCCGCTGCCCCGGGCGACGCTCCGTCGGCGGCAGGGCATGCAACCGGGCGTCGTGTCGCAGCCTCGTCAGGAACTCGACCCGGGGCTGGCCGTCCTCGGGGGCGACCAGCGGCCGGACCACGCTCCGCAGGGCATAGCCCCCGTCGAAGACGCCCAGGTGGAGCCCGCCGAGGACCCGGGCCTGCTCCCTGAGCAGTTCAACCGCCAACTCGCACTTGGTCTGGAACGCCTCCCTCGGCCCGGCGGCCCCGGACCGGGTGGGCAACTGCGATCTCCGGAAGTAGAGCCGCCCGGAGACCGGCAGGAACCAGGCGGGCTGATCGGGGTTGTGAAGCAAGGCCCCGAGGACCACCCAGTTGTGGGCCCGGACGGTGGCGGCCCGGTTCGGGCATCGGGCCGTGTACTCGTGGAAGGTGCAGGGGCCCCAGACGTGCTCGCCCGAGCGGTGCACCTTGGTGTCATCGACGGCCGAGACGGGGTAGCCATACCAGAGGCGGCCGGGGGCCTGCTCGATCAAGCGGGCGAGGTTGCGGGTGACGGCGGCGGCATCCCACCGCCCGTACTCGGCGACACCGCTCCATCGCCCTCCAGTCGGCCATCCGCTCGATGGCGGTGACCGACTGGGTGACGGTGTGCTCCTCGACGTTCAGGGCCAGGGCGGTGATCCACTCGACGAACCGTCGGTGCCCGGGGCATGTGAAAGCCCCGGCGAAGGGCTGCAGCAACCGTAGCCAGAGAAACCAGAGGAGCGTAACCTGCGGCATGGGGCATCTCCTGATGCGGTGCCAGATGGGGTCCTAACCACCCACCCCTTCCAAGGTAGGTTTATCCTATTGATAAGCTATTGCCATTTCGGAGGATAGCTCACACATCCAGGGACGACAGCCATGCGACTCGGCGAGGTCTTCGAGCGGTTCATCCAACAGGCCCCCATCTCGGTGATGTTCCGCACGCTGCTGGAGCACGCCCTCGATCCCGCTGAGATCGATCGCCTTTTCGAGGAAAACGCGACCCGTCAGTACACCCGGGAGGTGCTCTTCTCCGCGATCGTTGAGCTGATGGGCGCCGTCGTCTGCGGGGCCCAGCCCTCCGTCCGTGCCGCCTATCTGGCCTCGCTGGGCGAGATCGCCGCTTCGCTCACGGCGCTCTACGAGAAGTTGAAGGGGTTGGAGCCCGGCGTCTGCCGTGCCTTCGTCCTGGACAATGCCGGGCGACTCGCACCGCTGGTCCGTCAGCTCGACGCCACCCTGCCCCAGCCGGTCCCGGGCTACCGCGCCAAGATCCTCGACGGCAACCATCTGGCCGGCACCGAGCACCGCGTCCCGGCGACCCGCACGACCCGCGCCGCGGCCTTGCCGGGGCAGTCGCTGGTGGTCCTCGACCCGGCCACCATGCTGGTCATCGATGTCGTGCCGTGCGAGGACGCCCACGCCCAGGAGCGGTCCCTGATCGCTCAGGTGCTGCCGGGGGTCGAGCCCGGCGACCTCTGGATCGCCGACCGCAACTTCTGCACGACGCGGCTGGTCTTCGGCAGCCGCGCCCGCGGCGGCAGCTTCCTGGTGCGGCAACACAAGTCGACGCTCTACTGGAAGGAGACCACGCCGTGGGCCGAGGTGGGCCGGGTCGCCACCGGGATGGTGTCCGAGCAGACGGTCACGGTCACCGAGGCGGACGGCAGCGGGGCGATGACCCTCCGCCGCATCCGGCTGGACCTGGACCAGCCGACCCGGGACAAGGAGAAGGAGCTGTTCCTGCTGACGGACGTGCCGCGGGAGCGGGCCGACGCCCGGACGCTGGCCGATGCCTACCGGAAACGCTGGCGACTGGAGAACGTGTTCCAGACATTGACCGAAGCCCTGGTCTGCGAGATCAACACGTTGGCCTATCCAAAGGCAGCCCTGTTCGGGTTCTGCGTGGCGTTGGTGGCGTACAACGTGCTGGCGACGGTCCGGGCGGCACTGCGGTCGGAGCACGGCCGCGAGACCGTCGAGGCACAGGTGTCGAACTACCACCTGGCGAACGAGGTGGCCACGACGTACGAAGGGATGAGGATCGCGTTGCCGCCCTCGGAGTGGTGCCGCTGGGCCGGCTGAGCCTGGCCGAGTTGGCCGAATTCCTGCGGGAAGTGGCGAGCCAGGCGTGGCTGGCGAAGTACCCCCGGACGGTGCGCGGCCCGAAGAAGCCGCCGCCGAAGCGGACGAGCGGTCGGACCAACCACCACGTCTCCACTGCCAGGCTCTTGCATAAGCAGATTCAACAGAAATAGCACCTTGGAAGGGGTGCGTGCGGCACCCGACTTGGAGCGGACCCAGCACACGCACACCGTCTGTGTGGACGAGAGGACCGGCTTGCAGGCGCGGGAGCGGAACGCCCCCACCCGGCCGAGGATCGCGGGGAAACGCGAGCTGATCGAGTTCGAGTAGACGCGGAACGGGACCTTGTGCCTGAGCGGCAACTTCGTGGTGACGACGGGGGAGTTGCTCCGGCCGACGATCGGTCCGACAGGGAGGGAGGCCGACTTCGCCAGCCACATCGAACAGACAGTGGCCATCGACCCGGAGGGGTCGTGGGTGTTCGTGCTGGATAATCTGAACATTCATTGCTCGGAGAGCTTGGTGAAGCTTGTGGCCAAGGCATGTGAAGTCACCGAGGAGTTAGGAAAGAAGGGGACGCGTGGGGTCCTGAAGTCGGTGGCGAGCCGGCAAGCGTTCTTGTCGGAGTCGAGCCACCAGATTCGGTTCGTGTATTTGCCGAAGCACAGCTCGTGGCTGAACCAGATCGAGGTGATCTTCGGGGTGATCATGCGGAAGGTGATCCGGCGTGGTTCGTTCACATCTGTGAAGGATTTGCGTAGCAAGTTGTTGAAATTCATCGAGTATTTCAATCATGTGTTCGCCAAGCCGTTCCAGTGGACGTACACGGGTCGCCCGCTGAGGGCGAAGGCAGCGGCATGAAGTTGGGCAAGAGAGGGAATTAGAGGATGTCGTTTGCTTCATTGATTTTCAACTATGAAAAGTCGGTCTAGGATCTCGGCTCCTGCACGTGTAACCTCTTGGCTGGTCTGCCCGATCGACGGATCTCAGTGCCCGAGGGAGATGCAGCGCGATGCCCTACGACTGGCCCGAGGATACCGACTTCGCCTTCTGGGAGCTCGACGTCACCGATCGGAATTGCCCGCGCCTGCGGACGGATGATGCACGTCTGTGACCACCGGTCGCGGCGGTTCCATACCCTCGAGGGGCCCGTCGAGTTGCTCTGCAGGCTCGACCGCTGCCCCGATCCCGACTGCCCCGGACACGCCAAGACCAAGAGCCCCGAGACCGAGGTCACCATCGCCCTGCCCAAGTGGGCCATCGGCTGGGATGTCTTCTGCTGGATCGGTCATCGACGCTGCTCACGCCACATGGCGATCCCCTTGATCCGATCCGAACTCCTCGACGACTACGGGATCAAGCTCTCCGAGACGCCATCGACCAGCTACATCCGCCGCTACCAGGTCATGCTCGCGGCGCGGCAGCAAGACCCCGAGGCGCTCCGCCGCCACTACGCCGCGACGGCGGAGATCATCCTCTCGCATCGACGGCCTCCAGCCCGAGAAGGGGCACGAGACCCTCTACGTCGTCCGCGAGTTGACCGAGAAGCGGGTCTGGTTCGCCGAGCCGTTGCTCTCCGCCACCGCGGACGAGGTCCGCCGCCTGATCAACAAGGCCCGGGAGTGGGCCGAGTCGCTGGGCAAGCCGGTGGCCCTCTGGATGTCCGACAAGCAGGACGCGTTCGTCACGGGGATCGCCGCGGAGTTCCCCGACGTGCCCCATCGCTACTGCGACAACCACTTCCTCCGCGACCTGGCCAAGCCGGTCCTGGAGGCCGACAGCCACGCCAAGGTCCAGATGCGGAAGAAGGTCCGCGGCCTGCGGACGATCGAGCAGGCCGTGCTGGCGCGGCCGCAGGCCGAGGCGAAGGGAGGCCTCACGCCCGAGGCTCCCGGAGCCGCCGTCACGGCGCCCGCGGCGGCGGACCGGCCTGCCTGCCGTGGTCGATCCCGCCGGCGCCGTGGTCCTCGACTATTGCGCGGCGGTGCGGGGGATCCTCAACGACGATCAAGGGGGGCCGCTGCATCCCCCCGGCTTGCGGATGGCCGAGGCGCTGAACGAGGTCCAGGCGTCGCTCCAACGGAACTTGGACGCGAAAAAAGGGGGTTCGCGGAGGAGCAACTCGGCCGCCTGGCCGGCTGCATCCAGAGGGGCCTGGACGAGGTCAAGGAGCAGCAAGAGGTCATCCGAGAATACGTCGCGGTGATCGCGGAGGTGGCCGCGACGCTCGAGCCCGGGACGGCGGATGTCACCGAGCGTCAGGAGCAGTTCGAGGCGTTGATCGATCGCTTCGAGGCGACCGAGGACCCGATCCGGCACGGCATGGCGACGGTGATGCTCAGCTTCCTGGCCGGCCTGTTCGTCGGCGAGGAGGACTACGAAGGGATCCGGGATAACCTCGATCTGGAGCGTTGGTTTCGCCTGCCGAAGAGCCACGAGCGTCGGATCCACGGCCGTCGCCACGCGGGGGTCCGGCTGGTGCAGGAGGGTCCGACGTTGGTGCCTGCGCTGGACGCGCACGCGGCGCATCCCGAGCCGTTCACGGTGGCCGACCTGTTGCCGTATCGGGGGGCGCGCGAGCCGCCGTGCCAAACTCAGGCGTTGGACCGCCGCAAGATCATGAGGAAGGCCCGCTCGAAGAAGCAACGGCCGGCCCTGCTTGCCGACCTGGAGCGGCGCTACCGGGAATCGCCGGCATC
>CAWDND010000044.1:0-24683 GCA_963803395.1 uncultured Planctomycetaceae bacterium | reverse complement strand
CAACAACTCCGGCCACGACAATGTGGTCGGCTGGCTCCAGGGGGCCCCGACGCGACTGGTGGGTCCCCGACGCGACTTCCTGGACCAACAACGTCGCCTTCGCCGGCGTGATTACCCTCGACACCGAGGCGACTGAGCTCGCGTTTTGGCGGAACAAGCTCGCGACCGGTCGCGTAACGATCGGTCCCCCGTCGAGCTGAGTCTCCACCACCGTCGAGGACACGATCAGCGCGGCGATCAGGGCCACCGTCCCCCAGAGGCGCAGGGCCCTGGCGTCCGCCAAGCGACGAATCCGAGCAATGCCCAGACGACGTAGAACTTCTCCTCGACCCCCAGCGACCACGTCTGGGTGAATGGGATGTTCGGCCTTGATCATCGTTTCGGTCACTTTGTATGGGCGTCTGACCACCAGATTGAAGCAAAGCCTTACGGGATCGGCCCATCGTTCATGAGAACGACCGTGCAGTGGCCCAAACGATGATCAAGGCCGGATGTTCTCGAATCTCCCATGGACTCCCAAGAATAGCGGCCACTCTTGAAGATAGAGAAAAATAGTAGGGGAGGGTCCCGACGAGCCCCTCGCGTTTCTCGGGCGACCAGCCGAAGCCGAAGATCAAGACGCAAGAGACCAGGAGGACGAAATAGTAGAGCGGCAGCAGGCGGAATGCCCGCCTGACGAAGAAGGAACGGATCTGCAGCGAACCTCTGCGCCGCTCTTCCCGCAACGCCAGCGTCGTGATCAGGTAGCCGCTGATGACGAAGAAGATCGTCACGCCCAGGTAGCCCTCGAGTCAATCCCAGACACCGTTCTTCATGTGCCAGCTGATCACGAGCAGGATCGAGACCGCCCGGAGGCCGTCCAGCTCAGGCCGGTAGGTGCCCTCCAGGTACGCCTCGTGCACCGCTTTCGAAATCCTCTGAGACGAAAAAATCTGTAATACTAATCTGAATTCTCCTTTCATTCGATCCGTGCGGGAAGGCCCGGAAAGGAGGGGCTCACTGGGAGGGGTTTTTCTAACCCGATACGAGGTAGGCAGTTGGCGAGGCATCAGATTTTCACCTCTGGGACACGAAGTCATCGGCACCACCGTGTTCACCGGAGGTCCTCCCATGCCACGCCGCACTCCACTCGATGCCTGGACCGAGCAAGTCAGCGACGCCTTCCCCAACCTCAGTCGGCCCCAGGCCACCGTCCTGGCCTTGTACAGCTTCGGCATGATCCTCGCCCAGCGGTGCGGCCTCCACTGTGTCGTCACCGCCTTGCTCCCCTTCGTGGCCGTCGGATTCCACACCCTCCGCTGGCGGCTCCAGGAGTTCTACCAGCCCGCCGCGGCCAAATCGGGGACCCGACGTCAGGAGCTCGATGTCACCACCTGCTTCGCCCCTTTGCTGGCCTGGGTGCTCAAAGGCTGGCCGTCGAAGCGGTTGGCCTTGGCCCTGGATGCCACCAGCCTGGGCGCCGTCTTCACCGTGTGGTCGATCAGCGTCGTGTCCCGCGGCTGCGCCCTCCCCGTGGCCTGGAAGATCCTCCCCGCCCATGTGACCCACGCCTGGAAGCCCGAGTGGCTCGCCTTGCTCGCGGCATTCTCTCAGCGGGTGTCCCCGGGCTGGACCGTCGTCGTGAGGACCGATCGCCGGCTGTACGCACGCTGGCTCTCCCGTGCGCTCGTCGCCCTGGGTTGGCATCCTCTGATGCGGATCACCCAGTGCGGCAAGTTCCGCAGGCAGGGGGGCAAGGTCGGCGTCCCGGTCAGCCGGTTCGTCCCCAAGCCGGGTCGCCGGTGGCAGGGCCGCGGGATGGCGTTCCCGAAGAAGCCCGAGAAGCGGCTGGAATGCACGCTCCTGGCCTGCTGGGAAGAGGGTTACGACGAACCGTGGTTTGTGGTGACGGACCTGGCGCCGGAGCAGGCCGAGGGCCTGTGGGATGGGATGCGGGCCTGGATCGAGCACGGATACAAGCTGCTCAAGAGCGCCGGCTGGCATTGGGACCAGACGCGGATGACCGACTGCGACCGTGCCGAGCGGCTCGGGCTGGTGCTGGCGGTGGCGACGCGGTACGTGCTGGCCGTGGGCGGGGACTTCGAGGCCAGTCAGGAGGTCCCCGTGGAGACGATCCCCGAGCTGGCCCCCGCCGCGCGACGGGGGGTCCGGCCGGGACCAAGCCCTCGGGCGAGCCCCGGGCGGCGCATTGGCGCGGCCCAGAGCGGCGTCGCGAGCCCGAGCCGAGGGCGCCTCGGCTCCGCGCCTCGGGGACGAAGGAGCGGCTGGTCAGCGTGTTCCGCCAAGGGATCTCGGCGTTGGTCGCTGCTCTGATCCTGAGTCATGCGTTACCAAGACCTCATTGGAGACCGGAACCGTGGCTGGAACTCCGAGCCGAAATCGAGATATCTCAAGGACAACCATCGACACCAAGCCCAATAAACCCCTCCCAGTGAGGAAAGGAGGGGAGGAAGGCACTGACGAACCCGAACTCGGTGGGGTGGGTCAGCGAGGCACCGCCCTTGATTCCAAGGCTGATCCTGACAGGTTGCGCCCCGTTGTCGTACCTTACTCTCTAGCCCGCGCGGGCGGAAACCGGTCCCTCGGTTCGCCTCGTCGACGCCCTCGGTCCGCGGGTCGAGTCCCGCGACGCCTCCAGGACGGCGCGGTAGCCATCCACGGCGAGGCCGGCCGCGGCCGACCAGCGGAAGGTCTCGATGACGCGGGCGCGGGCGGTGGCGCCCATCGCGCGGCGCCGCGACGGGTCCGCCAGGAGATCGTTGATGGCCATGCTCACGGCGGTGACATCCCCCGGCGGCACCAGGACGCCCGCCTCGGGTCGGACCGCGAAGGGGATGCCCCCGACCGTCGTGGAGACGACCGGGAGGCCGCATGCCATCGCCTCCAGGACGACCAGCGGCAGGGAGTCGGCCAGGGTCGGATAGACGAAGAGGTCGGCGAGGTGGTACAGCGCCCGCAGCTCCTCGTTGGAGACGCCCCCCGTGAAGACCACGCTCGAGGCGAGTTCGTCGCCGAGGCGGGCGTCGCTCAGCAGCGACGATCGTTCGCTCTCGTCCTTGAACTTGCCGGCGACGACGGCCTGGAACGGCCCCCGGATGGCTCGCAAGGACTTCAGGAAGACGTCAACGCCTTTATAACGATGGAGGCTCCCCATGAAGAGCAGGATCGGCCCGGCGCCGATCCGGAACAGCGCGCGGGCGGCGGCCAGCTCCCCGCTCGTGGGGGGCTGCAGGTAAAACTCGTTGACCCCGTTGGTCACGACGTGGATCCGCTCCTCGCCGACGCCGAGGCTCGCCAGCAGGTCGACCTCGCGGTCGCTGAGGGCGAAGATGCCGGCCGCCCCCGCGACGATCCGCCGGAACGGCCGCGTGATGGCGACGTCGACCAGGGCGGACTTGAGCCGGCCGAAGCCGTTGATCGCCGCATAGCGGCTCAGCTCGTTGAACCCGTGCGTGCTGATCACGTAGGGGATGCCCCGGCGGCGGCACACCCGGGCGACGCGCTCGGCGGCGAAGGTCGGGACCAGGTTGTGGATGTGGACAAGGTCGTAAGCGCCGTCGCGGATCTGCTCGGGGATCCCCGAGTCGTAGAGCGGGACGCGGACAGAACGGGGAACCCACGGGGCGGCGAAGTTCAGTGGGTTCGTGCACCGCAGGTGTTGAACCGGGAGCTTGCCGATCGTGAGGGTCTCGTCGCGATCCCACATAATGGCGAGCTCGATGTCGGTGAGTTCCGCCGTGGCGACGCTCAGGTCGCGGCCGGCGTGGGTGGCCCCCGCGATCTTGCGGAGAGGGTGCGCGATGATCGTGGCCAGGATCTTCATGACTCAGCACCTCTCGAGGAGTTCGGACGGGATGTCGGGGTCGCGCAGAGGTCCTGCAAGCTGTTGATCAGGGACGAACGGGGCGACCATTGATATTCGCGGCGCATCTTGGCCGGGTCGGCGGCCAGGAACGGCCGATCGGACGCACGGGTCCGCTCCGGGTCGACTTCGATCGTCAGGGGCTCGCCGATGACAGCACCAGGCCGTTGACGAGGTCGTAGACCGAGTGACTCTCGCCGGTGCCGAGATTCACGACGTCGACGCCCACCCGGGCGCGGTCCCGGCCGTCGAGGGCAACGGCGGCGAACCCACCGGCGGCATCGGCGACGTGGATGTAGTCCCGCCTAGGATGGCAGTTCCCCAGCCGGAGGGTCCGGCGCCCCTTGAGGACCTGCGCAGGATCGCCGGCAGGATATGGGGGTTGGTCTCCCCGGGCCCGATCACGTTGAACAGGCGCACGATCCGCGCGTCCAGCCGGTTCGTCCGCGCCAGTACCGGACGTAGTCCTCCGCGTGGAGCTTGGTCAGGCCGTAGATGTCCACGGGTTCGACGCGGCTCGAGGCCTCCACGTGCGGCGCGTCGGAAACGGCATAGACCGCGGCGGTCGAGGCGAACACGAAGCGGGTGCCCGGCGCAGGCACGCAGCAGGTTGGAGGTGCCGAGCGTATTGACGGCAATCGCCTCGTCGGGGTGGCGCTCGCACTCCGGGATGTAGTGGATCGCCGCCAGGTGGATCAACACCTCGGGCTGCGTCTCGGCCAACACGCGCTCGACGGCCGCGAAGTCGCGGAGGTCGACGCGGAACAGGGCGAAGCAGCCTTCCTCCTCGCGCAGAACCGCAGCCTGCCGTGCCGCAGGTTGTCGAGCACCGAGACCTGGTGCTCGCGGTAGAGCCGACGCGTGAGGGTGCGGCCGACGTAACCATTTCCGCCAGTGATTAATATCCTCATGTGCTGCGCTCCTCTGGTGATCCCGCCGGTCCCCAAGCGTCCCCCCCTCGGTCCGGTCGAGGTCGAGGAGGTCGGTATCCGCCAACGGATGCGGCCGACGAACACGGGAAACGACCGGTGATTTGCGTGAGAATACCCCTTGTCGATCACGACGGCCCCACGGGCCTAGTCCTGGAACGTGAGCCCGGCTCGCGAGTTCCTGAGAGAATCGACACGCTTGCACACGAACCATGTGGGGTTCGCGACGTTGAGCCAGCATTTCAACAAAGAGCGATAGTATCGCTTCTTCCACTCCTGGGCCGGGCCGAACTGGCGCTCGACCGCCTCGATCTCGGCGCAATGTCTGGGGGTGATCGACATGCTCTGGTTGTCCCCATGCCGGCGGAAGCAGGCCAGGGTCCGGCCGATCCGCGCGAACGGCTCGATCGCCAGCGCCCTGAGGAAGAAGTCGTAGTCCCCGGCGTACTTCATCTCCTTACGGAACCCTCCGAGCTCGCGGAACAATTCCGAATTCACGTAGCTGGCCATGTGCATGATGCAATTCCAGCCGAGCGAGGCGGACATCGGCACGTTGATCCAGCCCGGGGGGGCGGCGAGGTCGCCGCGCGGGGTGCCGCGGCCGTCGAGCCAACGGATGCCGCCGACGACCCAGCGACGACCGCTCCGCTCGTAGGCCTGCACGACCCGCGCGAGGCCCCCGGGGAGCAGGATGTCGTCGCAGCCGAGGAATCCGAGCAATTCCCCTTGCGCGGCGAACGAGCCCTTGTTGATCGCGTCGAAGATCCCCTCGTCCTTGCCCGTCATGACGGTGCAGCCCCGCCGCTGGGCGAACTCGACCGTCCCGTCGGTGCTGCCGCCGTCGACGATCATGTGCTCGACGTCGACGTTCTCGGAGTGCTGGATCTTGACCGATTCGATGCACTCGTCCAAATATCGCATCCCGTTGAAGCTCGGTGTGACCACGGTGACCTTCATTCCTTCTCTCCCAGTCGTTCGAGGAATCGGACCATCAGGACATTTCGCGATTCGCGATCCGGCGCAGGCCGCGCGCGGGGGGCCCGCGATTCGCAGCGGCATCGCGGGATTGCGGCGGTAGATCCATATGCCGGCGAGCCCGACGCCGTAGATTGACCAGTACCAGATTCCGCCCATCGGCCCTTCGAGGAACACGTCGAAGGTCGCATTGATCATGAAACCGAGCCAGTAGACTAGGAGGACGAGGAACAGCCCCGACCAGTCGTCGTGATGGTTCAGCCGGCTCTTCACGTAAAAGCGCAGGACGGCGACCGCCCATCCCAGCTGGGTGAGTCCCCAGAGCAAGAGCCCGGGGACGCCCGCCCGCGCCAGGATCGTCAGGTGTCCGTTGTGCGGGCTCCGGAGTGAGTGGTCCGCGTTGACCTGGAACCCGTCGTCGTCCGCCAGGTTGATCCCGAACCCTTTGCCCTCCCAGAAGTAGTCGCCGTGGATCGTGTAATCGACGATCGTCGCCCACCAGTTCAAACGCCACTGCTTGGTGCCGTCGAGGTCGCCCGCCTTCGACTCGGCGGAGATGATGCTCGCAAGGTTCTCGAGGAACTGCTCGAAGGAGATGGCCCGCTCCCGGCCCGGCACCTGGAACCGCACGTTGGTGGCCGCGAGGACCACGAACCCGCAGACGACCGCGGTCAGGACGAGTCGCAGCGCCCGGGCGTGTGGCCGGTCGAGGACGCACACCAGGAACCCGGCCAGGAACGCCAGCAGGCCTCCCCGGCTCTGGATGCCCATCATCGCCACGTTGGCGGTGAACAGAATCACAAGCGGCAGCGCGACCGGTCCGCCCAGGCCGGTGGACCAGAACGCGAGAATGGCCCCCAAGTGGACCAGGACGTCGCCCGCCTTGGCATAGACGACGGGGGGGGTCATCGGCGGCCAGCGCGGCAGGGTCTGGCCCATGAACATCGACAGGATCGCCACCACGGGGACGCAGACGAGGAAGATGCGGGTGAAGCGGCGATACTGGCTCAGCAGCCGCGGCAGCATCGAGGGAGCGGCGATGAGGCAACCGAAAACGATGAACGCAAACGCTCCGTACCCCCAGATCACGGCGTCCCGCACCGCGTCGATCCCGTGAACGGAGAGATACGGCAGGGTCCGCACGGTCCCCCAGATCATCAGGGCGAACAGCGGCCACGCCGACAGGGCCTCGAGGATCGTCCACCAGGGGGTGCACGCGAGCAGCACGACGACTCCGCTCAGGAGCATGAACTCGCCGATGAACAGCGGCGGCACGCCGACGTAGGCCCATCCCTTGCCCAAGACGGCGTAACCCAGAAGCGACGTCGAGAGCACACCCATCCAGCAAACCAGAAGGGCCATCGACGTCCGGTAGGGCCGTGGCGTCGTTGCGCGGCCGCGCCGCGCCGGGGCCTCGTGCATTAATACCATCGCGACCTCCCCGGTAAGAAGGCGGGCACGCCCGGTGCCTCCCTGTCTCTGGTGCGTGGGATTCGCGTCATGACGCATACTCCCCTCCGGACGATCGCCGCGGATCCGGTTCCGGGTCGCCCGTCCCCGCGTCCCGAGGCGGGACCCCCGCCGTGGGGACCAGGCTGCGCCTGTAGATCCGCCAGGAGAGGACGCTCAAGACCAGGTTCGTCGCGATCATCCCGAGCACGGCCCCGTGGGGCCCGAACGCGCGGACCGCGAGCCAGCCGAAGGGGAAAATCACGAGGTTGGCGCGGAGCTGGCTCGAGAAGATCAGGGGAGAGAGGCGCTTGGCCAGAAGCGCCGCGTCGATGGTCATGTTGACGAAGACATTGAACGTCAGGACGCAGTACAGCACCAGGACCGAGGACTCGTCGGCGTACGCATTCTGATAGAACAGCCTCAGCACGGGCCCGGCGCAGAGCGCGACGAGGAAGCAGTAGCCGCCCAGCAGGGGGATGACGTACCGGAACGTCTTCATGAGCGCGGCGTCGAGCGCCCGGTCGCCGCGCTCGTTCAGGGTGCGCGACAGGTGGGTGGGCAAAAGCGAGCTGAGGACGTAGGCGAAAACTCGGGTCGGTCCGAAGATCGTTTGCGAGGCCCGCAGGACGCCGGCCGAGGCGGCGTCGACGAGGAACCCGCAAAGGAAGAAATAGGCCTCGTTCGAGAGCCAGTTCCCCACGAGGTGGACCCCCACGAGCCACTTCCCGAACGCCCAGTTCTCGCGGATCAACGACCAGTCGACCCGGCCGCGCAGGCTCCCGCGGAGCTGCCAGGCGCCGAACGCGGCGCCCAGGGCCGAGGTGACCGCCAGCACGACCAGGGCCCGCGAGGCGCTCAGGGTGCCGGTGGCCCAGAGGACCGCGATCCCCGCCGTCTGCCCGCCGTAGCTGATCAGGTCGTTGCCGAGGGCGGCCGCCAGCCGACGCTCGGTGTAGAGGACGCGCCGGCTGAACTCCTGCAACTGCCAGGCGAGGATCGACGGTGCGAGCAACGCCAGCAAGAGCGCGCTCTCGCGGCCCACGCCCGCGCCCCACGCGACGAGCGCGGCCGCGGCCGTCAAGAGCGCGGCCGCGATCGCGACGCCGAGCTGCGCAAGCGCCGTCGACGTCGTGTAGTCGAGGTAATCACGCCCCCGACGCGTCGCCCCCAGGACGTTGTGCGCCGTCGTGATCGGCCCGGCCTGCAAGCTGTTCGCCAGCAGCAAGCCCGTATAGACCAGCGCGAAATCGCCGAACTCACGCCGGGAGAGGTGGCGGGCCAGCAGGATCATCGTGAAGAAGTTCGTCGCCGAGATCAGCGCCTGGTCGGCGAACGCCCACGGGGCCCTGCCGACTTTCCGGAGCCAGCCCGGCAATCCCGCGGTCGATGTCGATGCTCTCGGTAGCGCCGCGGCGCCTGTGTGCATGGCCTCGGTCTCTCTCCGGGACGGGCGAGACGATGAATCCAGATTTTGTTTAATTGTGTTTTTATCTTTATATAATTTTATTTATAGTGATATATAGATGTTTTTTTTCAACACTATTGAATCCCTAAGAAAATGACGCAATAATTCCATGACAGCCATCCGCTGCGCGGGATCATCCCGCCCCGCCGCGATCCTCTCTTCCCCTGGCCTGGATCGCAGGAACAATCGATCGCGCCAGGGTCTTGAGAACGAGCGCCCTCTGGTCTTCGGCACCGGAAGAGAGTCATCAGAACCATGTCCATCATCCCTCGCTGCAATGTCCTGGGCGTCGGCGTCAGCGCCATCAATCCCGCGGTCGCGCTCGAGACGATCGGCGGCTGGATCGCCGAACGGCGGTCGCATTATGTGTGCATCACGGGCGTCCACGGCGTGATGGAGAGCCTGCGCGACCCGGATCTCCGGCGGATTCACAACGAGGCGGGGCTGGTCACGCCCGACGGCATGCCGCTGGTCTGGCTGAGCCGGCTCCGCGGGTTCGCCGGGGTCGATCGCGTCTACGGCCCCGACCTGATGCTGGCCCTCTGCGCGTCGTCGCCGGAGAAGGGCTATCGCCATTTCCTCTACGGGGGGCGTGAGGGGGTGGCCCAGCGGCTCGCCGCGTCGCTCCAGGGACGATGGCCCGGGCTTGAGGTGGTCGGCACGTCCTGTCCCCCGTTCCGGCCGCTGACCGAGGAGGAGGACGCCCGGGTCGTCGACCAGATCAACCGTTCGGGGGCCGACGTCGTCTGGGTCGGTCTGAGCACGCCGAAGCAGGAGCGCTGGATGGCGGCCCACCTGGGCAGGATCGACGCACCGGTCATGATCGGGGTCGGGGCGGCGTTCGACTTCCACGCCGGCCTGGTGGCCCAGGCGCCGCGCTGGATCCAGCATTCCGGGCTGGAATGGCTGTTCCGGCTCATGGTCGAGCCCCGGCGGCTCTGGCGGCGCTACCTGTTCAACAACCCCGGCTTCCTGGCGATGCTGTTCCTCCAGTCGGTCGGGCTGAGGCGGTTTCAGCTCGACACGGAGGGGGCGCCCTGAGGGCGCCGCGGGACGCCGGGACGCCGGGAGGGCCATGTCGGTCGTCCCGGCGTGTGTCTTGCGGCGTGGGGCGATTGTCCCAGGCACGGGCGGACGCATGCGCGACTCCTCAACGTGCCAGGGCGGGCTCGGGCGTTTGCGGCCCGGAGGGCTTGATCGGGTCGGCGGTCCCGGGGGGCAGGATCTCCAGGCGCGCCCGCAGACCGGCGCGGAGCTGGCCTTGGGGGTCGTCAACCTCGGCGACGATCTTGCAGGTCTGTGACTTGGGATCGACGAGCCGGTCGATGAAGACGACGCGCCCCGGGAAGGCCTGCGACTCGATCTCCATGGCGACCCCGCCGATCTCGAGCGTGGCCCGGACCGGTTGGCCCGTCTGGACGCGCCAGATGTCTCCCACGTCGAGCGCTCCCGTGACCAGGAGCAGGCGCGGATCGACGACGTGGAAGAGGGGCTCGTCGAAGGCGACCGATTCGCCGCGTCGCTTGTGGACCGCGAGGACGGTCCCCGGATGTGGTGCGACGATCTCCCGCGAC
Organism: uncultured Planctomycetaceae bacterium; assembly: GCA_963803395.1. Lineage (GTDB taxonomy): Bacteria > Planctomycetota > Planctomycetia > Isosphaerales > Isosphaeraceae > JAFANO01. The sequence continues at coordinate 14,426 of CAWDND010000044.1, read as the reverse complement.
AGGACGGAGGCCTGGGCCTTCCGGGCCTCGAGCTCGGCCATCCGGCGGCGGAGCCGGGCCTCCTCGACCGCCAGCTCGGCGATGCTGGCCTCGAGCCGCTGAGTGCTCATCTCGAGCGGGCTGAGGAGGCTTTTGTTATAGAGCAATTCAGCCGACTTGAGCTTCGCGAGCGCGTGCGCAGTGCTTGGCCTCGGCGAGGCGAAGATCGATGTCGTTCTTGGCCTGCGCCTGGCGCATCTCGAGCTCGGCGCGGGCTTCCTTGTCCTGCAAACGCCCGAGGAGCTGATTGGCCTCGACCTGGTCTCCCGGCCGGACGAGACACTCCTGGAGGATGCCCCGTCCGGGGGCCCCGAGGATCGACGACCGTTCGTATTCCAGGAGACAGCGGCGGAGGACGATGGACTCGGGCGGCGGGGCAGGCTCATCTCCGCGCGTCTCGGGGAACCCCGCGGTCAGGAGCGTGGAGAGAAGGAGGGTGCAAATCATGGGCGGCCCCTCTTGGTTCTTGCTTCGTTCTCGGCGGCGGTGTCGAGGGGGAGGGAGGTCAATGTGCCGTGGCCGTTGACCGGCAGGGGTAGGGTGTGGGTCGTGTCGTCCTCGGCCGTGCGGTCGGCCGATTTGTATGCGTAGGGATACCGGGCGGTCTGTCGCCACCAGTTGTCGAAGCCGTTGACGAGGACCCCGAGGACCGACACGCGCACCCCTGGAGCATCTCGGCGGCCCTGGCCGCCTCGCGGACCCGGATCCGTGTGCCGTCGACGACCAGGATGACGCCGTCGGCGAGGGCGGCGATGATCAAGGGGTCGGTGACGAGCAGCAGCGGGGAGGAGTCGATGACGATGACATCGTAGTTCCGGCGCGTCTCCTCGAGGAACGACGCCAGGCGTGGCGACGCGAGCAGCTCGGCGGGGTTGGAGACGTCGAGGCCGGCGGCGAGGAGCTCGAGGTTTTCGACCGGCGTCGGCTGCACGACGCGATCGAAGGGAAGGACGTCCTTGAGGACCTGGGTGAAGCCGGGGCTGAGGCGGAGATCATAACCGGCGTGCTGCGAGGGGCAGCGGAGGTCGGCGTCGATCAGGAGGACCTTGCGCCCGGCATGGGCCAGGCTGATCGACAGGTTGCTGGCGGTGGAGCTCTTCCCCTCGCGGGCCGTCGGGCTCGTCACCAGGATCACCTGCACTTGCCGGTCGCGGCGGAGGAACTCGAGCTTCGTCCGGAACGCCTTGTAGTCCTCCGCCGGCAGCGATTGCGGCAGGTGATGGCAGAGCAGCCCCGACCCGCGCGCGGCGAGGAGCTGGTCCCGGGTGAGGCGTGGGATCGTGCCGAGGACGTCGAATCCGGTGATCTCGCGGAGCTCGCCGAGCGAGCGCACCCGGTCGTCGAACCCGTCGGCGGCCAGGGCCGACCCGACCCCCAGCGCCACGCCCGCCAGCAGTGCCAGGGTGAGGGTGAGGCCGGCGAGGGGCGAGACCGGCGTCGACGAGGAAGACGCTGGCTCGATGATCTGGGCGCGGACGCCGCCAGAGCCTTCGCCGAGCTCCGCCCGCTTCAACTGATCGACGACGCTGGCCAAGAGCGCCTTCTGCCGCTCCAGGCTGCTGCGCAGCTCGCGCCCGCGAGCGACGTTGGCGAGGAGCTTCTTGGACCGTTCCATTTCCTCCTGGTACTGGCGGCCGATCTCGGCGCGCAGTTCCTCGACCGCCGCCAGGCTGAGCTCGATCGAGGCGAGCAGCTGGCGGACCTTGCCGCGGTCGAGGTGGACCGCCGAGTCGTTGGCGCCTGCTCGGCCTCGTTGATCAGATCCTGGAGCTCGCGGACCTTCGAGAAGCCCGCCCCGTGCCGCGCCACGAGCTCCTGCTGTTCCTTGATGAGCTGGCGGACATAGTCCGAGGAGGAGGCCAGCGCAGCCCCCGGCGAGGGGGCGACCGGCGCCGCGCCGGGGTCGCCCCCCAGCTGCGCGATCGCGAAAGCGATCGACCAGAGCTCGGGCCCCTGCTCCGCGAGCTTGCGGCCGAGGTCGAGCTGCGACTTGAGCTTCAGGGCCTTGAGCGCCGACTCGTTGGCCGCCCGCTCGAGCTCCTGGAGGCGGCTGCCCAAGATCGGATGCCCGGCCCCGTCGTTGACCAGCTCGAGCAGGTGCGGGTGGGACTGCTGGAACTCCAGGTACTTCGCCTCGAGCTGCCCGAGCTGGCGGCCCAGCTCGTCGCGCGCCTTGGAGACCAGCGCGATGACCTGGTGATTGCCGTCCTTGGACTTCTCCTCGAGGAATTGCTCGTAGGAACGGATGATCCCATCGACGAACCGGATCGCTTCCTCGGGCGTGCCGGCGCGAAAGCTGATCGCCACGGTCAGCGCGGCCTTGTCGGGCCGGCTGACCTTGAGGTAGTCCTTGATGGCCTTGCGTGTCAGGGCCGGGATCGCGCGAACCTCCCCCCGAGCGAGAGAGTCGGGAGCCCCTCGGGGCCGAGCGACGCGATCGCACGGCCCACGACGCTCTGGCTCTGAAGGATGGCGATCTGGGTGGGGATGAAATTCTCCGGCGCCTCGGGATGGTGCGCGGCCTCATCCCCGGCCGCGCCCAGCGGCCGGGCGTCGTGCGGTACGACCAGGAGCCGCGCCGTGGCCTCGTACAGGCGTGCCGAACACGCCAGGTAGACCCCGGCCATCACGCAGCAGACCGCGACCGAGGAGACGACCAGCCGCCATCGCCGCCGGATCACGCCGAGATAATGCCAGACGACCGTGGCCAGGTCCGGCGGTTCGAGAGGAATGCGATCGGGCATGGTGGTCAACGAATCAATGAAATATTACTGAGCGTTGCATAAAAACTAAACTTAGGAGTTACACAGTTGGTTGTCAGATGGACAGTTGAAGGTGCGTCAGACAGGCCGTCTTCTGGCTACTCATGTTGCTTCTTAGATTACCCATCAATTTATGCACCTAGTGGACAAAGGCCATCAACTGCGTAACTCCTACCAAGAAGTTTAGGTTATTTTTTGCACGCTCCGTAAAAGAAATTAAGTAGGTCGACAGAAGTTTTTTGACAAAGGCGGCCGTGCCAAGGCGCCCTGCCGGAGGGAATGAGCGAAAAACACGGGTTTTCTGCCTATGTGAGTCGGGAACCCATCAGCCAAACGCTCATTGGAACATAGCTAGGCAGCCCTTTATTGAAGGAGAGGCCCTTTTGGGCCTTGTTTTCCAGCCTCTCCGCGGCGCGCCGCATAAATACTATCCCTGCGGCCGAGGATGCCGACAGAAGTTCCTTGACAAGGTAACATGGCCCTCGATTCACCAGACTTGCCCGGAGGTGAACCGATGGCCCTGCTTGTGCTCAGTGACCGGCAACGCGGCGAATTGGAAGACATCGTCTCCCACACACCCTGGGCCAAGGAACGCTGCCGTGCCCAGGTGCTGCTCGGGATCGCCGACGGATCCGATGTCGCCCTGGTCGCCGAACTATTCCAGGTCAGCCGGCAGACGGTTTACAACTGGCTGCGCCGATTCCAGGAACGAGCCGAGCTGGATCTCAGGGCGCGGCTCCTCGACGCTCCTCGGATGGGCCGCCCCAGGACAGCGAGTGGGACCATTGACGAACGAATCGCCGCAGTGATCGATGACGACCCGAGGAAGCTCGGTTATCACGCGACGGTCTGGACGGCCCCACTCCTGTGTCAGTATTTGCGGGATCACCATGCGATCAAGGTCTCCGACAGGACGGTCAGCCGCGCAATCGACCGCCTGCGCATGCGTTGGAAGCGGCCCCGTCATGAGTTGGCGCTGCGGCCCGAGATGTGGCGGCAGTCAAAAGGGGGCTGAAACGCGGCCTGGATCAGAAGGGCCTCGCCATCCTGCTGATGCTCGACGAGACGATCATCACGGAGACTCCCCCGCTGTATAACGCCTATGGCCACATCGGAGAGCAGGTCCGTGTGCCGATCACAGGCAATCGCGCCAAGAGGATCCTGCATGGGGCGATCAACATCAAGAGCGGCGACGTGGAACTGCTGATCACCGAAGAATGGGTCAACGAGACTCATCAGGCGTTTCTCGCCATGATCCGGTCTCACTGGCGGGGCTGGAACCCGGTGCTCTTCGAGGACCGAGCGTCGCAGCACAAGTCGCCGAGCAGTCTGGCGCTGGCGGAGGAGTTGGGGATCGAAGTCCGGTTACTGCCCCGGGCCACCCCGGAGTTGAACGCGATGGATCACCTGTGGCGGCACGCCAAGAGACAGGCGGTTGGGGACCGACCGACCGTCACCGTGACCGACTCCGCTCTGGCCGTTTGCCGGTACATCATCGACCTGAGTCCTCGGGAACGGCTCCGACAGGCCGGTGTCCTGTCGGGCAACTTCTGGCTCACGGATTAACGAAGTCGGCGACCAGGACTGCCCGGCCTCAGGGATAGTATTTTCGAGGCACGTTGCGGCGAGGCGGGAAAACAAGGGGAAAACGACGGTCCCTCTCAATAAAGGCTTTCCTAACTATGATCCAATGAGCGTTTGGCTGATGGGTTCCCGACTCACATAGGCAGAAAACCCGTGTTTTTCGCTCATTCCCTCCGGCAGGGCGCCTTGGCACGGCCGCCTTTGTCAAAAAACTTCTGTCGACCTACTTAGTACGCGCCGCGCTGCGACAGCACGACGGCCACGGTCTGCATGATCAGGCGCAGGTCCCAGAGGAGGTTCCAGTGGTCGACATACTCGAGATCGAGATCGAGCAGGCGGGTCGATTCCAGGTCGCTGCGGCCGGTGACCTGCCAGAGGCCGGTGAGGCCGGGGAGGACCGTCAGGCGTTTCTCGAACCGCTCCGCGTCGAGCTTGCGGAACCGCTCGCAGTCCCTCAGCGGGAGGGGGCGGGGGCCCACCAGGCTCATCCGCCCCTGGAGGACGTTGAAGAGCTGGGGCAGCTCGTCGAGGCTGGTCCGGCGGAGGAAGCGCCCCACCCACGTAACCCGGGGGTCGTGACGGACCTTGAACAGCGCCCCGCCGGAGGACTCGTTGACCGTCTCCAAGGCGGCGAGCCGGATCTCGGCGTCCTCGACCATCGTCCGGAACTTCCACATCAGGAATTCCTTGCCGTCGAGGCCGAGGCGCCTCTGGCGGAACAGGATCGGCCCCTTCGAGTCGAGCCGGATCGCCAGCGCGACGATCAGCATCAAAGGGCTGAGCGCGAGCAACCCGAGCCCGGCGGCAACGACGTCGACGATGCGTTTGCCAACGTGCTGGAACCGGGATCGCCGCCGCGGCAGGACCGCGTCATGCGTCGACACCCCTCGCTCACGCGGGGAGTGAGGCAGGGGCAGCGCTTGCGCGTCGGCGCCCTCGAGGTCGGGATGAGGTTGGAGATGACTTCCAACATTGAGATCGTCCTAATTAAAATATATTAGTATATAATTTGTTTCATCAAAGCGCGCGGAGCGGTCGCCCCGCGTCGGAGGACGGCCGAGAAGCAAGCAACGTACGCTGAGGATCAGGCTTGGCGTACGTTCCCGCGCTCAAAGGAAGACCCGTAAGGGTCTAGTGGCGGAAGCTTTCGCTTCCCTCCCCTCGACAATGTTGATCACCGGCGTCGCGGACGAGTCCGTTTCGTGGTGTCCCCACCCCGTGTCTGCAACTCGTCCTTCGAGAGGTTCCGGACGGAGGAAGCCTCCGGACGTCGGTCTTGGACCTATGATCGACGTTGCCAAGTATATTTGTATTACTTTGTATTGTAAGCACGAGCTTCCCCGTTGCCGAGAAAGCCCCCAGCTTTAGCGGGGGGACTCCTATTCGGGCTGAGGCGCCACAGGAGGAGCCGTCCCGGAGAGGCGAGCCCCATCGGGAGAGAGGAAGGGGGCTCGAGAGCGAGGAGTGGTGGGGGCCCGGTCGATCGCGTCGATCAGACCTTCATCCAGGCGGGGGTCGTCTCGTCAAGCCGACAAATTCTCCGTTCGGGCAGAGACGAGCTCAAGATTCTTGCGCAGTTGCGACTCGATCCAGAGATAGGTGCGCCGCAGCCCGTTTTCGAGGGAGATCTCGGCTTCCCAGCCGAGGACCTCGCGGAGCCGTGTGTTGTCCGAATTCCGGCCGCGGACCCCCTGCGGTCCCGGCACATGCTTCTTCCGGATCGTCACCCCGGCGAGCTCGGCGACCATGTCGGCGAGCTCGTTGATCGAGACCAGCCGGTCCTGTCCCAGGTTGAGCGGCGCGGCGTAGTCCGACCGCATCAGCGCGAAGATCCCCCGGACGCAATCGTCGATGTAGCAGAACGAGCGGGTCTGCTCACCGTCGCCCCAGATCTCGATCTCGGGGTTCCCGGTGAGCTTCGCCAGGGCGACCTTGCGGCAGAGCGCCGCGGGGACCTTCTCGCGGCCGCCGTCCCACGTCCCCCTGGGCCCGAAGATGTTGTGGAACCGGACGATCCGCGTCTCGATCCCGTGGTCTCCGCGGTAGTACTCGCAAAGCCGCTCGGTCACGAGCTTCTCCCACCCGTAGGCGTCCTGGGGCGCCGCGGGGTAGGCGTCCTCTTCCTTCAGGGGGGTCACCGCCGCATCGAGCTGCAGGTGCTCCGGGTAGACGCAGGCCGAGGACGTGTAGAGATATCTCTTCACGCCATTGATCCGCGCCGCCTCCATCGTGTAGAGATTGATGAGGCTGTTGTTGTAGAGGATCTGGGAGTGGTTTGCCGCGATGAAGCCCATCCCCCCCATGTCGGCAGCCAGGGCGTAGACCTCATCCACGCCGTCTGTCGCCCGCACGCAGTTGTGCAGCTGCCTCAGGTCCATGACCTCGAATTCATCCGCGGCCGTCGGCTCGTACTCGGGATACTTGAGATCGACGCCACGCACCCAGTATCCCTGTTTTTTCAGATGCGTCGCGAGATGATGCCCGATAAATCCGCCGGCTCCCGTCACAAGGACCTTCGTCTTTTTCACCGTCGATTTCCTCAAGTTGTATCTCATACCATCAAGTGGCCATTTCAGAGCATGGCCAATCAGAGCATGGCTGATAAATTAGTTTATGCCGTGGGGACGGTCAATCCTGACTCGCACCGCGTGTGGCGGGATCGCCTTATCCCGTGGCGTTGGGGCATCACCTACCACATCGTCTGCCTCAACGAGGATGAGGCGCGCAAGGAGGCCGCCGATCGGGAGGCGATCGTGGCGGCGCTCCGGGAGCAACTCCGCCACGGGGACAAGTCGCTGGTCGGCCACAAGGGCTACCGCCGTTACCTGAGCACGAACGGGTCCCAGCACTTTCCGATCGACGAAGCGAAGATCGCCGCGGAGGCCCGCTCCGACGGCAAGTGGGTGCTGCGCACCCACACCGATCTCGACTCCGCCGAGGTGGCATTACAGCACAAGCAACTCTGGATGGTGGAGCGCTGGTTCCGCTCGTGCACTGTCGTTGTTGCGGACCCGCCCGATCGACCACCGGTGTGACGAGACGATCCGGGGGGGGAGCATTCCATTGCTGTAGGCTCACGCAGCGATTCCCGTAGCGGTTGTAAGTGCTTGTCTCTCAAGGTGGTTCCACCGTCCCGCCTTGTAATAGGGGTTCCGATAGCAACGGAGAAAAAAACGGCTCTTCCGTTCTAAAGTGCGAGACCGTGGGTTTTCTTGGCATTTGGCCAGGCTGCATTCCGGGGTTATCATCCCGATCTGGCCCCAGGAGATCTCTGGGGCGGCATCCTGATCAACCCCTCGGCCCCAACAGGAGAGACACCGTGGCTAGTGTGACGATCGAGGTCGACTTGCCTCCCGACGTGGAGATCACCGGGTATGAGCGCCACCAGGACGGCCACGGCTTCGGGGTCCGCTGGCCCCTGCCCGAATGCTGCCGCTGTGAGCGGTGCGGACATGAGGATCGGGCTCACATCGAGTTCAAGACATCCCCTCAAGCCATTCGGGACCTCGACGTCTGGGGGCAGCCCGGCTTCTGGATCTACCAGGCCCCCTTTCACCGCTGTGCACGCTGCGATTACCGCCAGCACCTCATCCCACCCTTCAAACGGAAGGATACGGCCTACACCTACCGTTTCGAGCAGTTCGTGCTCCGGTCGCTGATCGGCAGCACCGCCGAGGACGTCGCTCGCCGCCTGGGGATCTCGGCCGAGACTATAGTGGACCCCGAAAACTGGACCACCGGTTAAGCTATACTGGTGGTCCAGAGGAGGGGAACCAATGGCGGGCAAGCGGAAGATCCATGGGGGGGCCTTCAAGGCCCAAGTCGCCCTGGCCGCCCACAAGGGGGACCGCACGGTCAACGAGCTGGCCGGTCACTACGGCGTCCATGCAACGCTGATCCACGCCTGGAAGAAGCAGCTGATCACCGGGGCGGCGGAGATCTTTGAAGGACCGGCCAAGGCGGCCACGGCGGACGCCGCGGCCCGCCAGGCCGAGCTCTTCGAGCAGATCGGGCGGCTCAAGATGGAGCTCGAGTGGATGAAAAAAAAGGACACTTCTCGCTCAACACCACCATAATCTCACGCGACTTGGCGTGGTTGTAGTCCATCATCGCGCTGGGGCTTGCGGCGCCTGACGTCTTCCGGCTGAGGCGTCTTGGCCTTGGCCTCGGGCGGCGACCAATGGCCCCAGACATCGTCGAGTTTCAACACCACGAACCGCACCAGCGTCCGCCGCCGCCGCCACTTGTAACGCACCTTCTCCCAGAGGCGAATCGTCCGGTTGGTCCGCTCCACGTGATTGTTCGTCCGGACCCGCTGACTGATCGGGTTCTTGAGATACGCCACCAGCTTGGGGAACTTCTCGGCGCTGAACTGCTCCATCGCCTTGACCAACTCCGGCACCGCCAAGAACGCCGCGTCGCGCACGATCGCCGCTCGGCGGCAACTCGCTTGGTGGAAATCCTTGGGGGTGTCGAAGAGCCAGTAGATCCGGTCCGCGAAGTGTCGCAGCGTCGCCAACTCGGGCAGGTATTCCAGCATTCGTCTCAGGTCGTCACGCTCCGCTGCGGTAAGGTTCTCCCGCCGCTTGACGATCAGATGGCGATGCTTGAATACGAAGTGTGCCTTCTCCTTGACCGTCGGTCCGCGGCGCCTGGCGGCGGCCTTGGCCTTCGGACTCTTGCGGCCCCGCTTCTTCTTGCGGCCGGCCCGGCCCCGCCGCTTCATCGCGTTGCGCAACCGGCGCACGGCATCCAAGACCAGCTTGTTGATATCCTTGATGACGTGAAAGACGCACAACTGATGCTCCGCCTCGGACCACAGTTCCCCCAGCAGAGCGGGATAGAGGTTCGAGCCGTCGGTCACCACCACTTGGGGATTGAAGCCCCAGACCTTGAGGTTCTTGAGGAACCGCCTCATGTGGTCCTGGTCGTTGGCGTCGACCAGGGCGAAGGCCACGGGCAGATCGCTCAGGGGGTCGGTGGCCAAGAGCAACGTGAACCGACCCAGATGCAGTTCGTCGACGCAGAGCGTGCCGCTGAAGTGTTTCAAGACCTTGCGGCGATGCGCGGCCATGTCGAGCTGTGCGATATGGTCGTGGAGCACGTCGTAGACGAACCCCGTGGAGAGGTCGAGGAGGAACTCCCGGCCCAGCGACTCCAAGGTCTGTTCGACGTTCATGCCATCCTTGAGGATGCGATCGAGCACGAGGTCGCGGACCTTGTTGTCGTAGAGCGCCCTGGGGAGGACGTCCTCGGGAGTGTTCCGGAAGGTCGTGCAGCAGCCGCAGTGGGCTTGATATTCGCCGCAGGTGATCTCCAGGAAGACGACCGCCTTAGAGGCGACGGTGCGCACCCTGCGCGGCGGGAGCTTGCGCTGCGCCGGGCGTGTTTGCCACACTTCGGGCAGGGGGCCTTCTTGGGGGCGCAGTGACGGGGTATAACGACGGGTGTGGGTGCTTCGGTGCCCATGGTCTGCATCTCCGGTGGTGGGGCTCAGAACACCCTCATTCACCGGGATGCAGGCCCTATCTTTCAAGAGCAAAACGACTTGGCACCCCGCTCGGGATGGTGGCGATCAGCGAGGAGTCTCGAAGGAAGGCTTCGATTTCTTGGGGCAGAACGTCCGGCGTTATCGCGGCGGCAAGGTCCTGACCAAACCGTCAAAGCGAAGCGTGAAGACGTTCCTGGCCAAGATCCAGGAGACCATCGACGGCTCGGGCCGCCAAACGGCAGGAGAAATGATGATACTTCTCGCTGAACACCACCGCAATTTCAGAGGCTTTTCGTTGATCTGTACCAACAGAGCGAGGATACCAAGTCGTTTTGCTCTTGAAAGATAGGGCCTGCATCCCGGTGAATGAGGGTGTTCTGAGTCCCCACCACCGGAGATGCAGACCATGGGCACCGAAGTACCCACGCCCGTCGTTATACCCGTTCACTGCGCCCCCAAGAAGGCCCCATGCCCGAACTGCGGCAAACACGGCCGGCGGAAGCGTAAGCTTCCCCCACGCAAGGTTCGCACGGTCGCCTACAAGACCGTCGCCTTTCTCGAGATCATCTGCGGCGAATATCAAGCCCGGTGTGGCTGCTCCAAGACGTTCCGGAACACTCCCGAGAGTGTCCTCCCCAGAGCCCTCTACGACAACAAGGTTCGCGATCTGGTGCTCGATCGCATCCTCAAGGACGCCATGAACGTCGAACAGATGTTGGAGTCGCTTCGCCGCGAATACCTCCTCGACCTGTCCACGGGGTTCGTCTATGACGTGCTCCACGGCTACGCCGAAACGCTCGACATGTCGGCGCATCGCCGTATGGTCCTGAAGCACTTCAGCGGCACACTGTGCGTCGACGAACTGCACCTGGGTCGCTTCACCTTGCTGCTGGCCACCGACCCGCTTGCGGATCTGCCCGTGGCCTTCGCCCTGGTCGCCCAGAACGACCAAGACCACATGGAGCGGTTCCTCAGGAACCTCAAGACGTGGGGCTTGAACCCCACGGTCGTGGTGACGGACGGCTCGAACCTGTATCCCACAGTGCTGAAGGATCTCTGGTCCGACGCCGATCATCAGTTGTGCGTTTTCCACATCGTCAAGGATATCAACAAGTTGGTCTTGGACGCCTTGCGGCGGCTGCGGACGGCGATGGGTCGGCGGGGCAAGGCCGGGCGGAAGAAGAAGCGGGGCCGCAAGGGCGCCAAGTCCAAGGCCGCCGCCTCGCGCCGGGGTCTGTCGGTCAAGGAGAAGGCGAAGTACGTGTTCAAGCGTCGTCATCTGATCGTGAAACGCCGGGAGAAGCTCACCGAGTCGGAGCGTGGCGACCTGACGCGGATGCTGGAATACGTGCCCGCGTTGGGAGTGTTGCGGCGGTTCGCTGATCGGATCTACTGGCTGTTCGACACGCCCAAGGACTATCACCAAGCCAGTTGCCGGCGGGCCAAGATCGTCCACGATCCGGACTTTCAAGCCGTGCCGGAGTTGGTCAAAGCGCTGGAGCAAATCGATGAGTCGAAGTTCCCCAAGATCATGGCCTACTTGAAGAATCCGCTGAGCCGTCGGGTTCGGACCAACAATCACGTGGAGCGGACCAACCGGATGTTCCGGTTCCTGGAGAAGGTGCGGTACAAATGGCGTCGGCGGAAGACGCTGGTGCGGTTCGTGGTGATGAAACTCGACCTCATCTGGAGCGAGTGGTCGCCACCGGAGGCCAAGGCGGAAACGACGTCCCGGTCGAAACTAGTCGAGCAACGCAAACCACAACGGAATGACGGATTACAACCACGTCAGGTCGCGTGAAATTGCGGTGGTGTTCAGCGAGAAGTGTCGAAATGATCCAGCGTTTGAACCAGCAAATCCAAGGCTGGACCATGTATCACCGTTATGCGGCGAGCAAGCGCACCTTTACGTACGTGGATCATCGGATCTTCCGAATGGTGTGGCGCTGGTGTCGGCGACGGCACCGGACCAAGAGCCGGAAGTGGATCAAGGAGAAATCCTTCCAGCAAGACGGTCACCGCCACTGGGTCTTCACCGGCACGCTGTACGACCACAAAGGCCAAGGCCGGCCGATCCAGTTGATGGCCGCAGCTCCGGTGCGGATCATTCGTTACGTGAAGATCCGCAGCGCCGTCAATCCCTACGATCCGGAGTGGGAACTGTACCTGGAAGCACGGCTGGGTTGGCAACTGGCCCAAACGCTGTCAGGTCGCAGCCGGATTGAATCCTTATGGAAGGGACAAGAGGGGCGGTGCGTGGTGTGCGGTCAGCCGATGCACCTCGCTGAGGAAGATCATCACATCCACCATCGGATCTGGCGCAGCCGAGGTGGCCCGGATTCAGCCGACAACTTGGAGTTGTTGCACGCCAACTGTCATCGGCAGCTCCATGTGCAGGAAGGACGGACAAGAGCGGCCGCGTCCTGCGAAGGGCGTTCGTGAAGGCTTGAGCTGGATGAGGGGAAACTCTCACGTCCAGTTCTGAGGGGGCGGGGAGGCAGCAATGCTTCCCTGCTACCCGACCCCGAAGAGCTTCGAGCGATCCGGCGTGCATCGCCTCGTCAGACGGCATAGGTTCTCCCTCCGGGAAGGCCCCTTCGGGCAGGAGGGGGAGCCTCTGCACGAGTGGCAGAATCTGTCCCATGTGCGGTGGGACTGCAAGGACCACGTCGTGATCATACCGAAATACCGCCGCAAGGTCTTCTACGGGAGGCTTCGGCGTCAGGTCGGGGTGATCTTGCGAGAGTTGTGCCGTCAGCGAGGGATCGAGTTGGTGGAGGGGCATGCGATGCCCGACCACGTCCCCCTGTGCCTGAGCATCCCGCCCAAGTCCAGCGTGGCGCACACGATCGGCTTCCTGAAGGGCAAGAGCGCCGTCCGTATTCATCGGGAGTTGCTGCAGGAGCGTCGGTTGACCGGGTTGCACTTCTGGGCGGCGGGATCCTGCGTCAGCACGGTGGGCCTGGACGAGGCCCGGGTGCGTCAGTACATCCGCGAGCAGGAGGAGCTGGAGCGTCGTCAAGGAGAGTTCGACTTCGAGTAACCACGTCGGCCCCAGGGGGGCCTTCCCCACATGACCGCCCCCAAGGGGGGCGACCGCACGGAACCGGCCCCCTCGGGGGGGCCTTCCTGATACCTCGGCCTCTGGCCGAGGAGCCTCATTGCCGCCTCATGCCGCTTTCTCCTCATCTCCCAGCCACTCCGACAGGAGACGCAGGATTTCCGGGCGATGTCGCCGCAGCAACCGCTCCACGTCCAGAACGCTCGGCCGCTCCTTCTTCTTGTCCCAGGGCGGCGGGGACCACCAATCCGGGCACCCCTCGGCATCCAAGTGGAATTGCAGCAGCCGCAGGGTGCTCATCGTCACCCACTGGGCCTGGGTCGTCCGCTCGATCGGATTCCGGGTCCACGCCCGGCACTCCTCCCATCCCAACCGTTGTTTCAAGTCCCGGAACCCATCCTCCTGACGGAACCGGGCCGCGAACAGTTCGACCATCTGCAACCCGGTCAGTCCCACAGCCGAACTGACCAGCGTGAATCGTTTCTTGTACCCCTCGACCTTGGCGACCACCGCCTTGACCGGCACCTTGTGCCCCGACCGCCGCCAGAGGCAGACCACCTCCTTCCAGAGCACCTTCCGCCTCCGGCCGTAGATGTAGGCGTGCCCTTCCTGCCACCACCGGGTCCAGCGCCCGCCCTGGCGGGGCGGCGGCAGCTTCTGGCCCCACTTCGGCAGCGGCCCCCGCTGCCCCGGGCGACGCTCCGTCGGCGGCAGGGCATGCAACCGGGCGTCGTGTCGCAGCCTCGTCAGGAACTCGACCCGGGGCTGGCCGTGCTCGGGGGCGACCAGCGGCCGGACCACGCTCCGCAGGGCATAGCCCCCGTCGAAGACGCCCAGGTGGAGCCCGCCGAGGACCCGGGCCTGCTCCCTGAGCAGTTCAACCGCCAACTCGCACTGGGTCTGGAACGCCTCCCTCGGCCCGGCGGCCCCGGACCGGGTGGGCAACTGCGATCTCCGGAAGTAGAGCCGCCCGGAGACCGGCAGGAACCAGGCGGGCTGATCGGGGTTGTGAAGCAAGGCCCCGAGGACCACCCAGTTGTGGGCCCGGACGGTGGCGGCCCGGTTCGGGCATCGGGCCGTGTACTCGTGGAAGGTGCAGGGGCCCCAGACGTGCTCGCCCGAGCGGTGCACCTTGGTGTCATCGACGGCCGAGACGGGGTAGCCATACCAGAGGCGGCCGGGGGCCTGCTCGATCAAGCGGGCGAGGTTGCGGGTGACGGCGGCGGCATCCCACCGCCCGTACTCGGCGCACTGCTCCATCGCCCTCCAGTCGGCCATCCGCTCGATGGCGGTGACCGACTGGGTGACGGTGTGCTCCTCGACGTTCAGGGCCAGGGCGGTGATCCACTCGACGAACCGTCGGTGCCCGGGGCATGTGAAAGCCCCGGCGAAGGGCTGCAGCAACCGTAGCCAGAGAAACCAGAGGAGCGTAACCTGCGGCATGGGGCATCTCCTGATGCGGTGCCAGATGGGGTCCTAACCACCCACC
>CAWDND010000043.1:0-146673 GCA_963803395.1 uncultured Planctomycetaceae bacterium | reverse complement strand
TTTAGAGAGATTGCACAGAATAGGAAGAGATTCTCGGGCGAATTGAGGCACGAGGGAGATGACTTCGCCAGGAGGATCGGCGAAAACACACACGATGAACCCCCCATACTGCTTCTATGGAGATTCACCGTGCGCGGATCGATCAACTCGAGGTTATCATCAACGACAGCCCCGTCAAGCTCGAGAGCCAGGCCCTCGAACTCCAGGGTGCACGCCAGCTTCTGGACATTCCGGCGCAGGCCCGGAATCGTCAATAGGAGAACCTGGGGATTCCGTGGTAGAGTGCGGCGCCGTGGAGCTTTGGAGGTGCGAGTCTCGGCGTGGAAGGAGTCAATCCATGGATGGGACGGCGGTCACCTTGAAGGAAAAACTCGATCCACTCCTGCGCGAGGCGGCGGAGGTTTCCGTGGCCCTCGATCAGGCCGACGGCACGATCGTGGGAGTCCCCCATTACGCAGTCATCGAGGCCCGCGTGCACGAACTGGGGCAACCACTCAGCCGGCAGATTCAGGCACGCCAGATGGGCCAGATCGCCGCGCGAGCGGCCGACACCGCCAAGTGTCCCGAGTGCGGTACCCGGTGCCAGCTCGGCACGCCAGAAACGTCGGGTGACCTCCATCGACGGCTCCCTCACCGTGGAGGAGCCGGTGGGTCACTGCCCCGGCTGCCGCCGGGGCTTTTTCCCCCTCCGGGAATCGTTGGGCTTCGACGCCCGTGAACTGACCCCCTTATTGGTGCAGCGGATCACCGTCGCCGCCGCCGAGACGCGCTCCTTCACGCGCGGTCGCGATCGTGAGGAAAGACGTGGGCGACCGGGGCGTCTCCGCCAAGACCATCGAGCGAGTCGTGCATGACGTGGGTCGGGAATTGGCCGAGCGTCGTGATGCCGATCCCAAGACCGACGATGCCCTGGCCCAGCGTCCGCAGACGCCACCGGAGTGGGCCGTCGTGGAGTGCGATGGGGGCCGGATCCGCACCCGCGAGCCGGGGCACGGCCCCGGGGTCCATCGCACGGCGGAAGGCTGGCGCAAGACCAAGAACGCTTGCTTGATTCGCGGCTCCCGCACGATCTCCGACCAGGATCCGCAGCCGGAGCCGCCGGCCTGTTTCTGCGACCCCAAGCACGTGGCGAAGATCGCCGAGACCGAGGCGTTGTCGGTGGCCTCGGCGCAGCCGGCCCCAGTGGTCGAAGTGCGGGAGAAGGGATCCCCCGAGCCGGCCGGCTCGTCACGCCGGCCGAGTGGCATCCCCGACGACTGGTCCGCACCGTCCTGGGCAGCATCGCGGAGTCGAAGGACTTCGGCAAGCAGATGGCACGCGAAGCCAAACGGAGGCGGTTCGCCGAAGCCCCGGCCAAGGCGTTCTTGGGGGACGGACTGGCGTGGAACTGGTCGATCTGGAAGCAGCACTTCCCCGACTTCACACCGATCCTCGACTTCCTTCACGTCTTGAGTTATCGGTTCCTGGCCGCCAAGGCCGTCCACGACGTGGCCAGCGACGCGTGGGCTCAGGATCTGGTCTGGATGCGTGGCGCTTGGCAAGGGGAGGTGGCGCAGGTGCCTCGAGGAATCGCGCGCGCTGGCAGACCAGGCGGGGCGAACCGCCTGAAGGCGCCGCGGAGAACGATCTCCGGACCCTCCTGCAGAAGACGATCACCTATCTGGAGAACAACCGGGGTCGGATGAAGTACCCGGAGTACCGCCGAGAGGGTCTGCCGGTGACGACGGCCTGGAGGGAGTCGCTGGTCAAGGAGATGAACTATCGGGTCAAGGGGACGGAGATGTTCTGGAACGACCCGGAGGGAGCCGAGGCATCCTGCAGGTGCGGGCCGCGGCCCTCTGTGACGATGAGCGGTTGGCGAAGCACCTCAGGACGCGCCCGGGTTGTCCCTTCACACGTCGACCCAAGTCGCCCAAGTTCGCAGCGGAAAAAATCAGAAGCTGACGTGCACCCGTCGGTGAATGGTATTGGCGAAACCCTCACTCTGCAAAAACTTGACCTTCTTTGCGCAGCGATCAGTAAGAATTATAATCGTCGCAAACGTTTAAATGGCAAGGCTTTGCGTTATCCTCGTGCCATTCCCGTCTGGGACCGATCAGTGGTTTGGGCGACCCTCAAGAATCCCGCCTACAAGGGGACGGCGGCGTTCGGCAAGACGCAGTCGGGGCCGTTCAAGCCCCAGAAGCTCCGGCCCCAGCGGGGCCGCCCCCAGCATCCCAGGAGGCCGGTCTCTCGGGTCGATACGGCATCGGATGGCCAAATCTTGATTGACGTTCCCGCGATCGTCGACGAGGCCCTCTTCGCCGCAGTCCAGGCGGAACTCGCAGAGAACCGGCGACGCCAGCGCGCTCGTCCCCAGAGAGGCCGTTACCTGTTGCAGGGGCGGATCGTGTGCAAGCGATGCGGCTATGGGTGCTACGGAAAACCCACGAGCCGGGCGTCGGCCAAGGGGCGAATCCCGTATGCCTCCTATCGCTGCACGGGCTCAGATGCGTATCGTTTCGGCGGGCAGCGGTTATGCTGGAACAAGCAGGTCCGCACCGACCTGCTGGACGCGGCCGTCTGGGAGGATGTTCGCAGCCTGCTCTCCGAGCCCGAGCGGATCAGGGCCGAGTACGACCGCCGTCGGCAGGAGCCGAAGCCCGACGGCGCCCGGGAGGTCGACCAAGTGGCGAAGCTGATCAAGCAGGTCAAGAAGAGCATCTCTCGACTGATTGATGCGTATGAGGAGGGCTTGCTGGAGAAGTCCGAATTCGAGCCGCGGATCAGCACGGCGCGCGAGCGGCTTTCGCGGCTGGAGGAGGAGCGAAAGCGGACGGCCGCCGAGGAGAGCCGAGAGTCGGGGCTGCGGCTGGTGATTGGCCAGTTGGAGGAATTCGCGAGGCGGGTGTCCGAAGGACTACGCGAGCCGGACTGGGAGACACAGCGAGAGATCATTCGAGCCTTGGTCAAGCAGGTCGAGGTCGATGAGGGGGAAATCCGCATCGTCTATCGGGTGAGTCCCTCCCCTTTTGAGCATGGCCCCCAACAAGGTCATTCGCAACATTGTTGGGGGCGTGGTCAGCCCGATGCTTTCGAACGTCTTCCTGCACTCCGTGCTGCACAAAGGGTTCGAGCGGGAGGTGCAACCACGCCTGAAGGGGCGCTCGTTCCTGATCCGCTACGCGGACGACGTTGTCATGGGGTTCTCCTGGGAAGAGGACGCCGGGTGCACGTCAGCTTCTGATTTTTTCCGCTGCGAACTTGGGCGACTTGGGTCGACGTGTGAAGGGACAACCCGGGCGCGTCCTGAGGTGCTTCGCCAACCGCTCATCGTCACAGAGGGCCGCGGCCCGCACCTGCAGGAGCGCCTCGGCTCCCTCCGGGTCGTTCCAGAACATCTCCGTCCCCTTGACCCGATAGTTCATCTCCTTGACCAGCGACTCCCTCCAGGCCGTCGTCACCGGCAGACCCTCTCGGCGGTACTCCGGGTACTTCATCCGACCCCGGTTGTTCTCCAGATAGGTGATCGTCTTCTGCAGGAGGGTCCGGGGATCGTTCTCCGCGGCGCCTTCAGGCGGTTCGCCCCGCCTGGTCTGCCAGGCGCGCAATTCCTCGAGCACCTGCGCCACCTCCCCTTGCCAGGCGCCACGCATCCAGACCAGATACTGAGCCCACGCGTCGCTGGCCACGTCGTGGACGGCCTTGGCGGCCAGGAACCGATAACTCAAGACGTGAAGGAAGTCGAGGATCGGTGTGAAGTCGGGGAAGTGCTGCTTCCAGATCGACCAGTTCCACGCCAGTCCGTCCCCCAAGAACGCCTTGGCCGGGGCTTCGGCGAACCGCCTCCGTTTGGCTTCGCGTGCCATCTGCTTGCCGAAGTCCTTCGACTCCGCGATGCTGCCCAGGACGGTGCGGACCAGTCGTCGGGGATGCCACTCGGCCGGCGTGACGAGCCCGGCCGGCTCGGGGGATCCCTTCTCCGGCACTTCGACCACTGGGGCCGGCTGCGCCGAGGCCACCGACAACGCCGCGGTCTCGGCGATCTTCGCCACGTGCTTGGGGTCGCAGAAACAGGCCGGCGGCTCCGGCTGCGGATCCTGGTCGGAGATCGTGCGGGAGCCGCGAATCAAGCAAGCGTTCTTGGTCTCGCGCCAGCCTTCCGCCGTGCGATGGACCCCGGGGCCGTGCCCCGGCTCGCGGGTGCGGATCCGGCCCCCATCGCACTCCACGACGGCCCACTCCGGTGGCGTCTGCGGACGCTGGGCCAGGGCATCGTCGGTCTTGGGATCGGCATCACGACGCTCGGCCAATTCCCGACCCACGTCATGCACGACTCGCTCGATGGTCTTGGCGGAGACGCCCCGGTCGCCCACGTCTTTCCTCACGATCGCGCCGCGCATGAAGGAGCGCGTCTCGGCGGCGGCGACGGTGATCCGCTGCACCAATAAGGGGGTCAGTTCACGGGCGTCGAAGCCCAACGATTCCCGGAGGGGGGAAAAAGCCCCGGCGGCAGCCGGGGCAGTGACCCACCGGCTCCTCCACGGTGAGGGAGCCGTCGATGGAGGTCACCCGACGTTTCTGGCGCACGAGTGGGCACCGGGTACCGCACTCGGGACACTTGGCGGTGTCGGCCGCTCGCGCGGCGATCTGGCCCATCTGGCGTGCCTGAATCTGCCGGCTGAGTGGTTGCCCCCGTTCGTGCACGCGGGCCTCGATGACTGCGTAATGGGGGACTCCCACGATCGTGCCGTCGGCCTGATCGAGGGCCACGGAAACCTCCGCCGCCTCGCGCAGGAGTGGATCGAGTTTTTCCTTCAAGGTGACCGCCGTCCCATCCATGGATTGACTCCTTCCACGCCGAGACTCGCACCTCCAAAGCTCCACGGCGCCGCACTCTACCACGGAATCCCCAGGTTCTCCTATTGACGATTCCGGGCCTGCGCTGGAATGTCCAGAAGCTGGCGTGCACCCGCCGACTCCACCGAGGCCATCCGGCTCGACCCCAAGAACGCCATGGCGTACTACAACCGGGGCCGCGCCTGGTACGCTAAAGGGGAGTACGACCGGGCGATCGCCGACTCCACCGAGGCCATCCGGCTCGACCCCAAGAACGCCATGGCGTACTACAACCGGGGCCGCGCCGGGGCGCCAAGGGGGAGTACTACCGGGAGATCGCCGACCTGAGCGAAGCGATCCGCCTCGACCCCAAGTACACCGCCGCCTACACCTACCGCGGCATCGTCTGGGGCACCAAGGGGGAGGACGACCGGACGATCGCCGACCTGAGCGAAGCGATCCGCCTCGACCCCAAGGACGCCATGGCGTACAGCAGTCGGGGCAGCGCCTGGTACGCTAAAGGGGAGTACGACCGGGCGATCGCCGACCTGAGCGAAGCGATCCATCTCGACCCCAGGTACGCCATGGCGTACTTCCACCGCGCCTGGTTACGGGCCACCTGCCCTGACGCCCGGTACCGCGATGGCAAGCAGGCGTTCGCCGATGCCACCCGCGTCGGCGAGTTGACCGGCTGGAAGGATGCACAATATCTCGACCCGCTGGCCGCAGCCTACGCCGAATGCGGCGATTTGCGCACGCCGTCGAGTTCCAGGAGAAGGCGCTAGGGCTGCTCCCCGCGGGCGACGCCAATCGGAAGGGCTTTGCCGACCGGCTGCGCGCTGTACCGGGCCGAGAGGCCTTACCGCAAATTGCTCGTGGGCAAGTGAACCAGCCTGGCCTCATCACACCCCGGCCCGTTCCAGCACCCTGGCCAGCACCCTGGCGACCTGCGTCGCGTTCCACGGCTTCCCGCGTCGGGTGGTGGGCCATCCGGCGGGTCGGCGGCCCGACCGCGTCCGCACGGTCAGGGGGGTCGTCAACCGCCGATCACGGAGTAGATCGTGGGGCGGGACAGACCCACGGCACGAGCGATGGCGGCAACCTTCCCACCTTCAGCCTTCAGCCGTCGGATCGTGTCCTCCTGCTCGGGCGTGACCTTGATGCGCGGCCCTGGCCCCGACGGCCGACCGAACTTCACCCCTCGCTCTCGGGCCACAGCCTGGCCAGCGACGATCCGCTCGGCTCTGACCTCCGTCTCGTACTGGGCCACGCTGGCCAGCACGTGCGCCATCAGCCGGCCGGCCGGCGTCGCCAGGTCGAGCCCGTCCTTGAGGCTCACGAGGTTCACCTTGCGGCCCGCGAGGTCCTCGAAGAGCGTCGTGAGCCCCTGGGCCGTCCTCCCGAGGCGATCGAGCCGCCAAACGACGATGGCCGACACCTTGCCCTCCTGGACAGCCTTCATCAGCTTGTTCCAGCCCGGCCGATCCATTGACTTGCCGGTGAACTTGTCCCGGAACCAGACGACCGGCGAATTCCGCCCCTCGACCCAGCGCTTCAGGTCGGGCTCCTGGCTGGTGGTATCCTGCGAGCGACTCGACACCCTGGCGTAGACGGCGATGTGCTTGTTCATCATCTCCCCCGTGTTGTGGCGGACCCACGGGGGAGGATAGGCCGGGGGCGGTCTGACCGTCAATGGAATGCTATAGAATTCGCCTTACGGATTTTCGTCGTCGCAAGTCGTTAATCCTCGTCGCGGAAACCCGGATTTCTGGGTGAATATTTAGTCTTTACACTTTGAGCTGGCCGAACCGGTCACATCGAGGGTGGCGGCGGCCCGTCCCCGGTCAGGAACCCGCGCGGCATCTCGCCGCGCCGGTCTGACCTCCGCTCACGATCCGCTCCAGCATGGCCAGGAGGTCCTCCAGGGCGCGAGGGAGGCCTGTGCCAGCCCCGACTTCGCTGCCCGCAAACTCGCCCCCCACGGACCCGGCCCCACGGTCCCACAGCCACCTCGCCCCGTCCCACTACTCTTTTTGCTGGGCGGTCAGGAAATTCCCTTCTCCTGCGCGGAGCTCTTTCGAGCAACGCGCACAGAATCGCGGATGGTTGAGTCACCCGTCTTGGTCCATCACGAAGTCGCCCTGATCGTTTCGCCAGGTCGTTTCCGGTAGGGAGCCGGAGCACTTGAATGACTCCGAGTGCCCCGGTCACCGGCAGCACTTCAAGGCCTCTCACGCTTCAGGACCACAAGTGCGGTCTGGCTGTCCGGCCCCGTCTTGAACTCCATCGGGCGGACCTCGACGGCCGGCGGGGCGACGCAGATCTTCAGCGTATTATCTTCGAGTTCGTAGATTCCGAACTGCTCCTTCCCCTGGTCCTGCCCCTTGATGATCTTGAAATCGATGGTCCGCGGCATCTTGTCCTGGTCGAGTTTGAAAGTCCCCTCCTCGAGGACATCGTCTCCCTTCTTCTGGACATAATCGCCACCCTTGAAAACCGTTCGGATGTCGTTGACGACCTCCGAGGGGGCCTTTTGGCCGTTGATTTCGAAAGCGACCGTCACCCAGGTATCCTGAATCCGATCCAGGTCGCTCTTGGCCGATTCATCGGCTGCCACCAACAGCCCTGCCGTCACGACCAGAACCGCGCACAATCGCATGGCAGACCTCCGACGGTAAAATGTCTGATACGCATTCCGGAAAGTTGGTGCTTCCGGGGACGGCGGTGCTCCCTCGGGGAGCACCGCCGTCCCCGGTGATGGGCCAGATCGTTCTGGGAAGTGGATTCCTTTGTCGGGCCTCGTTTTGACCTCGAGCGCGGCCGACCACCTCGGCCGCTAGACCCTGAGACTGAGCTGCCAGATCAGGAACAAGACGATCCAGCAACCACCCAGACACCTTCCCAGGATCCCGATCCAATTGCGTTCGGGCGGCCACCGTCCGCCCAGCGTCATCGAAAGCCAGGCGCCCGAGATCATCGGCGCGATCAGGGGCGAGGACCAGAAGCTCAGGTTGACCAGAAACAGAGGCCAGCCTTTGACCGACATCCGCGGGAGGGTCGTATCCAGCAGGCTGAGCAGGACGGTGGCCGCTATCCCGAGGGCCGAGGCATGGCAAGCCGCGATCCCCGGCTGACGGGCGAGACGTCGGTAGGAGGGACGGGGCGGACGCACCGCGAGGACGAGCAGGGCCAGGCTCCACGTCGCCAGGCAGGGCGAGGCCCCCGCAACCTGGTATCGCGACAGCGAAGCCTTCCCGACGAAGGTCGGCAGGGCCTGGAGGAAGGCCCGAGTGATCGCGAGCCCGATGGCCGTCGCGGCCACGAGGACCATTGCATCGAACAGGGTGAAATGGCGGCGTTCCATGCCCGGTCCCTCGTGTGTCTGAGGGTTCTGGAATCACCCGACCGTCACGGTGAGAGGCGCTCGATCCGCCAGCCTCCGCAGTCCCGACGACTGTAGAGGAGACGGTCGTGGAGCCGATTCGGGCGGCCTTGCCAGAACTCGATGGCATCGGGGATCACCCGGTAGCCGCCCCAGAGCGTCGGGCGCGGGAGATCGCCGTCGGGGTATTGCCGTTCGAGTTCCCCGAGCCGGGCCTCGAGTATCTCGCGACCGGGCACGATCGCACTCTGGCGCGAGGCCCAGGCACCGAACCTCGCCCCGCGTGGTCGGCTCGCGAAATAGGCATCCGACTCCGCCTCGGAGACCCGCTCCACCCGCCCCTCGACCCGGATCTGCCTCTCCAGGTCGGCCCAGAAGAAGACCAGCGCCGCGAATGGGTTGGCCGCGAGTTCGCGCCCCTTGCGGCTCTCATAGTTGGTGAAGAAGGTGAAGCCCCACTCATCGAAGCCCTTCAGCAGCACGATCCGAGCCGAGGGCCGACCCTCCGGCGTGCTCGTCGCCAGGGTCATGGCGTTCGGCTCGATGGCTCCGGCCGCGAGCACCTGGTCGAACCAGACGTGGAACTGGCGGATCGGATCCCTGTCCACGTCCTCTTCGCTCAGGCTGCGCGGGAGTATTCCTGACGCATCGGGGTCTCTGCCACGGCGGATGCTCCTCGAAATCGTATTGCGAACCCGCCCGTCTGAGAAATCGCGTCGTTGCCTACGATCCAGTCTACCAAATTGCAACGGCGCCTTTCCTCATCCGCGATCCGGCGGAGAGTGCTCAATGAGAGATGACAGGTGGGACTTTGAATCCGTAACTCCTGTCGAGTTTGGATTGCAGGAGGATGGCTCCTATCCCCTGGGGCGAGCCTCCTCTCTCCTGTCGTGCCTCGCGATTGCCACATTCTATTGAACTTTTCGTCCGGGTAGACCACCTCGTCTCGGAGCGGACACAGCCTGCGAGTTGTCCGCGAGCCAACGATATCGACGCGGAAGCATCGGCCGTCATCGATGGGAGAGACGGACTGATCGGTGAGTCAACGCGGCCAGCAAACGTCGGCAGGAGACGGGCCTGGAGGCACTCCTGCCCTTGAGCGGTCGGACGACCTCCAAGCCCCAGAAGAACTGTCGAAACGGGGGTTGGTCAGAACGCCGACGTGATCTCTGGGAATGTACCCGCGCGACCGGGTTCATGTTCCCAGTCGCGCGGGAGTGGGCTCGGCGATGCCGAGTCCTTGATACGCTCGTCTGACCCAGGCAGGCCATTGCCCCTCCAAGTGAGTCTCATCCACCCAGCAAGTTCTCGCTGACTGCGGATCCTGGAGCTTAAGCCGAAGTTCCAGGGGGGATTTAAGGAAATATCTATAGTGGTAAACGGCTTACGTCAATTCCCGGTTCCCGTTTCTGTCTACACTGTGATCAACCGCAGCGCCTCTGCCTGTAGCGCATCGGCCTCCGTCACCTTGTGAAATGGAGTGTGGTTGGGGTCGGCAGACACAATGCAGCAGTTCCGGCAGCGTGTCCCCAGATGAGCCATCAGTGTGCGAAAACTCTGCACCGGCAGACCGCCCGGTGTCGCGTGCGTCTTCTTCTTGCAACGCGCCGATGCCGAGGACTGGGCAGGGGCCACCGGGTCGCGAGTGCGCCGGTCCTCGCTCAGTTCCTCGTCCTCGAAGAGCAACGGCTCCCATGCCTGTCGCAGATGCCATTCCACATAGTACGCAAGCAGGCACAACAGAATATGAGCGCACGCGGTCAGCCGTGCGGTGGTGGATCGGACGCACCAAGAGGTCGATCCCCTTGAGACACCGAAACGCCTGCTCCACCAGGGCCAGCCGCTTGTACGACCGCACCCCGTCGGCGGCAGTCAGTCGATCGGCAGGTTCGCTCGTCCGGATCACATAGATTCCATCGAGCATCTCTTCCTTCGTGATCGCGTCCTGCTTGCGAGACCACCCCAGGTGTCCATCGCGGATCGTCAGACTGAAATGTTTTGCCATCTTGGAATGGTTGATGACCTTGCCCGCCCTCACGCCGATCTCGGCCGCCGTCTCGGGTGGCTTTGCCGACTTCGCCACGCGCACGGCCAGTGCGCTCAATTCCGTTTCCGTGGCGGCGAGAAGGTCCTGCCGCTTCTGCCGACGCTGCTCGGCCAACTGCGGGTTGGAGCAAGCCACCAGCCGTTCGCCGGGGAATTCCGGCGCGGTGATCTCCGCCAGGCGCTGGGTCTCCAGAGCGTTACGGATCAGGTGGCCGTCGGCCAGGAGGCGGCGGATCGACCCGCTCCGCAGCGCCGAGATCCCGCCCAGGCCCGGGTGTTTCTTGAGCACCTCGATCTGAGTGTGCGTGAGCATGCCACGATCGCCGACCAGCACGACGCGCGACAGGCCGAACCGCTTCGTGAGCGTCTCGACCTGGTCGGGGACGGTCGTGGGGTCGCCGGGGTTGCCGGGGTAGACCGGCACGGCGACGGGCCGCCCGTCGGCGTCGGTCAAGGCGCCGGAGACGATGATCGGCAGGCCAGTCTTGCCGTCACGGTCGTGTCCGAAGCAAGCCAGCGGACAGGTCGTCCCCTCGTAGGAACTGCTGGTGACGTCGTAGAGCACCAAGGCCCCCTCGCTCCGAGGCCGCTGGGCGAGCTTCTTCTCGATCGCCGACTGACGCTCCAGCAGCCAGTCCATGGCGTCGTAGAGTTGATCCTCATGGGCATCGGCGACGTCCAACTCCTCGGCCAAAGTGGTGTCATGCCAGTGTCGCGTGTTGGCCAGTTTGGAGCTGGGAAACACCAGGCGTTCGACGATCATGGCAACGACCAGGTCGCGCCTTCGCGACGGCTCGGCGGCGATGATCTCATCGCGGCCGAGCTTGCGGATCATCTTCAGCACCGCCTCGACGTGCCCGTGCGGCCGCGAGCGCGTGATGCGGATGGCCTCTGCAGCGGGCACAAAGGTTTCGCCCTGAAGGGAGCGTTTGATGAGATCGATGACGTGAGCGGGCAAATGCGAGAGGTTGCCGAGGGTCTCGTGGGTGACGGTGTTTCCTTTGCGAACGGAACGTCGGAGCAAATGGGTGACGTAGGTCTTCCCCTTGTAGACCCTCTTCGTCGTAGCCACATGAACGGCGCCGCCGCGAGCTGCCATGCGGGCATTTTGAGGAGGGGGAACCGGTATGTCAAGAGATCATCCGAGATTTTAGTGGCTACATTTCCGAGTCAAAATCGAGGTTAAGCTCTTAAATTCCAGCGACTTACGTCGAAAAACGGTCCGGAACTCCGGCTTAAGCAGGCCATTGCCCCTCCAAGTGAGTCTCATCCACCCTTCGCGGTCACACCACAACCTGAGGGCTATCCGGCAGGAAGAATCCCCTCTCACTCTCTGTTCGAGCAAGAGGCTGTCCGGAATCTTGACCCAGCTCCAGCGGCACGTCGCCGACGCCGCCGACGCGCTGCCCGAGGATCTCCGCAGCCGTGACGCGCCGACGCAGGCGCGGCTCTTCGCCGACGCCAAGGACGCCCAGGCTCGCGCCCGCTGCCGCCCGCAAGCCGCCGCGGACCTTTGCTTCGTCAGCGACGGCTTCGCTGACCGCCCCGACCTCGTGAACCGATCGACCTCCAAGACCCGGGTCACCCTCGTCGACCAGCGGTGCGAACGGAGTGGCATCAAGGTCGTCGTCAAGGCCCAGACCGGAGGCGACTGCGTCCAGAACCCGTCCGATCTCATCGCCACCTCCGACGGCCACAAAGGCCCCGGCTCTCAGGTCCAGATCGCCGCGAGGTGCAGTTCCACGAATGAGGTCCCACTGATTACAGCCGCGCTGCCGCAAACCGCCTGCACGCCCGTCGGGACGGCGGTTGTGCCCATGCTCGACCCCCTGGAGAAGGCCGGGCGACTCCCCGAGGAACTCCTGGCCGACACGCTCGACACCGGCGACGAGAACGTCCTGGCCGCCGCCGCGCGGGGCGTGGACCTGGTCGGCCCGGTCCCCGGCCTGCGCCGGCGGCCGACCCCGAGGCGCTGATGGTCGACGACTTCGCGCTGGACGAGCGGACCGGCACGATCGACGCCTGCCCCGCGGGCCACCGGCCGACCTCGTGTGCGCGGGACACCACGACGGCGACGACACGGGTCGAGATGCCGGCCTCGGCGTGCGCGGCGTGCCCGTTCCGGAAGCGATGTCCGATCAAGAACACACGTGATGGTAAGTTCACGTTGGAGTTCACCGACAAGGAGCGCCGCCTGGCGGGACGTCGCGTGGAAGAGGAGACCGACGTCTTCGCGGCGCGGTCCGCGCCGCGTTCGGGGATCGAGTCGACGCACAGCGGCCTGAAGAACCGCCTGGACCTGGGGAGCCTGCGGGGACGCGGTCTGAAGAGCGTGTCGCGGGTGCTTCTGCACGAACTGGCGGGTTGGAACGTGCTGCGGGCGGCGGCGTCGGAGAAGTTGAGGACCTGGGTGGCCTCCCGGGTGGCCGAAACACTTCGGGACGAGCGATCCAGGGCGATCCGGAGGCCGTTTCGATCGCTTGGGGGGCCTTGTGGGCCGCGACGTGCGCGTGTTCTGGCGCGTGGTGCGGCCGGACCAACGTTCCGAGCCCATGCTGGCGGCGTGAACGAATCCAGGGATACCGCGCAAGTTGAGTTCTGTCGGTGACGTCAATGTTACTCGGAACTTTTAGGCCCTGATACGCCTCCCAGAAAGTTCGGCTCATGGGCCCAAATCGATGACCGACCAGACCTGGTGCTGGCCCAACCACTTACAGCCAAACCACTTAAACGACCTGTCAGGCGGGGTGGCATCGATTGAGGCCCATGAGCCGAAAGTTCTTGCCCGGCCGGCCGAGGGCGGCTGGCCCACATTCCCGGTGGCACAGCCGCCCTCGGCTGTGCGGATCTTTCCTGGGAAGTATCTCAGACCTGCTCCGGCACCGCAGGAGTCGTTGAAGACGACCCATCGACCTGGAACTTGGGACTGGCGATCGCCCCCTCCATCTGCATTTGTGGCTTGTTGAGGATGTTGGCCAATTGGACCGCCAAGGAATGGAACTCCCTCGGGTTCGTCGGCGCGTAAGCAAGATGGACATTGTCGTCCGTCGGCGGCAGGGTGGGATCGACGGGCATGCTGACCTGGTAGTTGTTGAGGTTAAAGACCCCGTAGAGGACCTCGATCTCCCACTTCGCGGCGCGTTCGACCTCGAGGCGGAGGTCGAAGGCCGCCTGCGCGGCGTTCAGGCAGACGGCGGTCTCGATCAGCGCCGAGCGATAATCCGGCCGCTCGCGGGCGCCTGGACCCCAGACCTCCTCCAGGCCTTTGGCCGCCGCGCAGACCGCCACGAAGATCCGCTGGAGGATCGACCGGAGCATCGGCGAGGTGGCCTTCGACCAGAACTTCAGCGGTTGCAGGTAGGCGTCGACCGCGCCCGCCACCGCGCCGCAGCCGCTGTGCCCCAGCATGACCACGCACTTGACGCTCTCGCTCAGCGCGTGCAGCGCGAAATCGATGCTGCCCTGGCAGACGTCACCCATGACGTTGCCGGCCACCCGGATGACGAAGAGGTCGTTGAACCCCTGCCCGAACAGCATCTCGGTCGGCACCCGCGCGTCGGAACACCCGACCACCACCGCAAACGGCGTCTGCTTGGGCATCTGGCCGTGCGTCCGGATCATGCCCACTCCGAGGCCGTTGCACTGCACCACGTAGCGTGGCTCGCCCTTCGAGAGGTCGTGCGTCCGACAACTCTCCATCCAGCGCGAGAACATCCGGTTGCCGTCTTCCAGCGTCTGACGTGCTACCTCCGCATTGTGCGGCAGCGGCTTGACGCTCGGGTTCTTGGGATCAAACTGATATACATAATCAATTGTGTCCATGTGACCAATCTCCTCCTCGTTGGCCTGGGCGACCGGCCGCCGCCGAGGGCCTGCCGCGAGCCAGGCCGCAAACCCGAACGGGCCGCTTTCCCTTCGATTCTATCTCGACCGAACGACTCAAGACAATCCGCGCTTACAGAAGGTTAGCCGAAAGCCCACACCCTTCAGGGGTAGGGAAGGCGTGTCGATTTTGCGAAACGGTTCTGGAACCACGCTCACGAAGTCGTCATGACGAACGGGTGGAAACACTTCCGGACCCTCCGGATGACCGTTCGTCGGCTCGAGCGGAAAGAGACCGTCGCCTTCTAGGACGAGGGGCACGAGACCTGTGAACGGCGACAGTTTCCCTCGGCGGTGCGCGAGCCGACCCAGAACGCGACTGTTTCCCGCTTCGCACTGCCAGAGCGTTCGTCGGGGTCGGGCATCGGTTGCTCATGGCCTTCGGCGTCGAGGGCCCAGACTTCGAAGCGATAGCGACCCGGGGAGAGCGGGCCAAACCAGGCCTGCCAGTAGACCCAGGCCGAGGGAAGCGGCCAACGCGACGGGAGGTTTCCGGCGAAGTGGATGACCCCGGGGGGAAGCGGACGGTTCAGCCCCCATCGGCCGGGCGGCTCGATCCGCGCGTCTCCCTCGGCCACCACGGCTTCCGGTCCGATTCCATGCCCCTCAGCCACCCGGAATCGGACCCCGATCAGACCGCGCGGACCGGCGACCGCATAGCCCCGGAAGCCCAGGAGACGACCGGCCGGGAAATCGCCCCTTCGCGGATGGGCTGGTCGGCCGCGCGCGTCGAGCACCGGCGCGATCCGGGCCATCGTCTTCAGCGTTGGGTCCTTCTGCCCGGGAGGCAGGTGTACTCCCCTTCCCCGCTCGTACCAACCGTTGGGCACGCGGGCGTCGGTGACGCAGATCCAGCTCAGCCACTTGATCGACTTGAACCCCAGCGCTTCGGGCACGAGCAGGCGGACCGGTCCGCCGCGCGCGTGCGGCAACGGGGCACCGTTCAGCTCGGTGACGAGGAGCACGGGGAGGCCGTCGTGGGGGAGCATTGCCCAGTCGAGCGGCAGGCTCGCGAAAAACCCCGAGGGATCGCGCCCCCCGTACTCGATCCGGGTCGCACCGGCCAGGATCCCCGCTTCCGTCAGCAGGTCCGCCAGAGGCAACCCTCCCCAGAGGCCCGAGCTGGCATACCAGCGCTGCTCGACCTCGTCGCCCAGCGGATCGCGCAAGCACTGGAGGCACTGGACGTACCGCGTGATCCCCCGCGCCACGATCCGGGCCTGGAGGTCAGCCAGGGTGAAGGTCCGAGGCGTCACGACTCGGCCGCCGAGCTGGAGCCGCCAGAGTCCCAGCGCGATCGGGTCGGGCACGCCGCCGTGGTCGACGTGGTAGAACTTTTCAGCCGGAGTGAAGTAGGTGCGGTCGTCGTGGGTCGAGCCAGTGTAGGTCCAGAAGAGTTGCCTCAGGGACATCGTTCACCTCGCCCGCCTTGGCCCTCGTGATTGCGCCGAAATGTCGTCCCCCTTGCCAGGTTTCGTCCGGGACCGATGCCCTCGATCGGCCGGATCGCCGCCGGGGAAGGGTCGGATCTCGGGTCCGAACGGTCATGTGGCCCATGCGGGCTGGGGTGGGGTGGCGCTCGTAGCGGAGCAGAATACTCTGAAGGCCGACGGGCTGCCTGATCGGGTTGTGAGGGTTTCCCGAGAGCGCACTGAGTTCGCCGAGTCTCATTCAAGGCCGTTTGTGGGATTCTGTCTCCGGTCTTTTCCAGAAGCCTCAGCAAGATCTGAGCTTCGCGACCTCAGCTCGCAGCCGTTTGTTCTCAACCCTCAACTGCTTAGGAGTCAGTCATGCCGCTGTGCGGCACCCGGAACCTCATGAAAATGGGCTGAGGATCGATTCCTCTGGAGGAACGCTCCTGCTTTGGAACGAGGCCGTGGCGTAACTGGTGCTTCCAGCCCGTGTAGGAGTCTGGCCCGGACCTTGGCGGCACCCGAACCTGTCGCCCCCGGTCCCCGGGGAGCATGAAGGGCCGTTTGCTCATCACGTCGCCCGTCCTCACATCAGGAGGGGTGTGGGTTGGGATGTGACGGACTTTCGACAGCGACGAGGCGACCACGTGCTCTGCTCCCTTCCCAGGCGAGATGGGGGTTTGGGGGGAGTGTGCGCCTCAGCAACCTCCTGATTTTCAGGGCAGTTCCGCACTTGATTGCCTTTGTCCACTAAGTGTAGGTGGAAATGGGCGAGCTAGGCAATATGAGACCTCAGAAAATAGCCTGTCTGACGACCCTTCATCTGTCCATCTGACAACCAACGCCGTAACTCCTCCTGCTTCGTATATTGACAAACCGAGGATTGGCCTCTATTAAATTGATACAAGTCGTCCGCTCATGGTGGGCGGAACGACTCGGACCAACCGAGGGGCCCATCCCGCGTCCATCGCGGGGTCGGGGCCTTTTATCACTCGCACCCACGTCAACCGAGGTCCCACACTGCCGTCTCTCTCTTCGTTTCTCCTCATCCCCGACTCGACGCCGAGCCCTCAATCGCACGCCGAGGAAAATGCTCCATGAAGAGCACTCGTCCGACCATGATGTCCCCGGACGCGGCTGTTTCTTCTTGCGGGAACCCATCGGCGGGTCTCGGAGGCGACCCTCTCCGGATCCGCATCGAGTGGCTGCTGGGGGCCGCGCCGGGCATCGAGATGGACGTGTCGGAGATCGTCGCGACTACGGGCCACCTGCCGGCGGGCGGGCGCGTCTACGAGTCCCTGCTCGGCGAGGGTTCGCTCCCATTTCACCAACATCATCATCTCGGCTTGGTGTGGTTTCAACCGACCTGTTGTGTGATCCTGTAGCCTCCTCGGCGCAACGGACGGCAGGCTGAAGCCGACCCTCCCAAGAGGGGGCCGCGCACCACAGGGCCTTTGGTCCTGCACGAGCAGAAGGATCGTGGTCGTTCCCAAGTCGGTCAGGCCGGTGGAAATCCTGCTGGTCGAGGATAACCCCGGCGACATGGTCCTGACCGGGGAGATCCTTCCAAGGTGCTCAACCACCTCAATGTCGCCCGCGATGGGTTCGAGGCAATCGACTTCCTGCGCCGACGCGGCAAGCAGGCCAAGGCCCTCCGGCCCGACCCGATCTTGCGGGATCTGAATCCGCCCAAGAAGGACGGCCGCGAGATCAAGACCGACCCCGTCCTCCACCGCATCCTCGTGGCGATCCTGACGATTTTCCTAACGGAGTCCGACGTGTGGCAGAGCGACGCGTGCACGCCCATTGCGATCTCACCAAGCCCGTCGAGCTGACGCGGTTCATGGGCGTCGTCCGCGCGATCGCAGACTTCTCTAGGGGTTACGCAGTTAGTTAACTAATGTATAGTAAAGTGGCCAGTCGAGCCGGAACATGGGCAAGATAGCGTTTGCGCGGTAAGGCAAATTTCGGCCACCTCCTGCACAGAAACTGTACAACTGCGTAACTCCTATTCTCTTTGACCCTCAACAAGCTGCCACAGGGATAAGGCGAATCGACATGAGCGGCAAGACTACTCGGATTTTGTTGATAGAGGATAACCCCGACGATGCCCTTCTGGTCCGTCTGGCGCTGGATGAGGCCGAGCCCGGCCAGTTCGAGATGGTGCAGGCCGACCGGTTCGCGGCGGGACTGGCGCGACTCGACGGAGGGGACGACGCCTACGCAGCGATCCTCCTGGACCTTTCGTTGCCCGACAGCGGGGGGCTCGCCGCGCTCCGCATCTTACACGAACGAGTCCCCCATGTGCCGATCGTCATCCTCAGCGGGATGAATGATAAGGGGCTGGCCATCGAGGCGGTGCGTGCAGGGGCGCAGGACTCCCTGGTCAAGGGACAGGTCCCCCCTTCCATGCTCACCCGCGCCATCTGGCACGCGATCGACCGCAAGCACATCGAGAAAGAGTTTCGCCGAGCCAAGGAAGAGGCCGAGGCGGCCAGCCGTGTCAAGGGGCAGTTCCTGGCCCACCTCAGCCACGAGATCCGCACGCCCATGAATGCGATCCTCGGCATGTCGGGCCTGGTCCTCGACACCGAGCTGTCCGCCAAGCAGCGGGACTACATCCAGACGATCCGAACCGCGGCCGACTCGCTCATGGTGGTGATCGACGACTTACTCGACCTCTCGAAGATCGAGGCTGGCACGTTGAAGCTGGATCCCATCACGTTCGTCCTGCGCGACAAACTTGGTGATGTGATGAGCATGCTGGCACCGCGCGCCGAGGCGAAGGGGCTGGAGTTGGCCTGCCGCATCCGGCTCGACGTGCCCAGGTCGCTCGTGGGCGACCCGACGCGGCTGTGCCAGGTGGTGGTGAACTTGGTTGGCAACGCGATCAAGTTCACCGAGCGCGGAGAGGTCGACATCGACGTCGCCGTGGAGTCACGGAACGGGGACAGGATCAGGCTCCACATCGCGGTGACCGACACGGGCATCGGCATCTCCGCCGAGGAGCAGTCGCGGATCTTTACCCCCTTCGTCCAGGCCGACAGCTCGACGGCGCGCCGGTACGGCGGGATTGGGCTGGGGCTCGCCATCTCGTCCCGGCTGGTCGAGATGATGGGCGGGCGGATCTTGGTCGAGAGCGAGGTCGGACAGGGCAGTACCTTCCACTGCACCGCCGAACTGCTTCTGCCGCCCGACGTCCCCCCGTGTCAGCCCCCGCTGGATGTGGACGGTTTGCAGGGGACGCGCGTGCTGGTTGTGGACGATGGCGCCACCATGCGGGAGGCGCTCGGGGAGATGCTCGCCGGCTGGCAGATGGTGCCAACGCTGGCTGCGGGCGGCCGGGCTGCGCTCGCTGCCTTGCAGCAGGCCGGGGATGCGGGGGAGCCGTTCGCGCTGATGCTGATCGACGTCCGCATGCCGGACATGCCCGGCTTCGTCTTGATCGAACAGATCCGACGAGTCTCGGGGTGGTCGGGGCCGGCGATCATGATGCTGCCTTCGACCCACCGCAAGAATGATGTCGAACTCTGCCGCGCTGGGCATCGCCGCCTCCCTGACGAAGCCCTTCCGCGAGTCGGACCTGGTGGAAGCCGTCCGGAAGGCCCTCGGCCTGTCGCCGCGAGTCGACAGGCGGATGAGGCCGGAGACGTGCTCCCTATCCGGGATCGAGGGCGTCAAGCTGCACGTCCTGCTGGCCGATGACCACCCGTTCAATCAGCAGGTCGCGATGCTGTTGCTGAAGGACCGCGGGTATTCGGTCGAGGTCGTTGGCAACGGTCGCGAGGCGCTCGAGGCCCTGGGCCGTCGCCGCTTCGACGTCGTGCTGATGGACGTGCAGATGCCCGAGATGGACGGCCTGGAGGCCACCGCGAACATCCGGCGCGGGAGCGGGTGACCGGCGGGCGGACCCCGATCATCGCGATGACCGCGCACGCCATGAGGGAGGACCGGGAGCGCTGCCTGGCGGCGGGCATGGACGGCTACATGTCCAAGCCGATCGAGCCGGAGACGCTGTTCTTGGCGATTGAGGAGTGCCTCTCCGCCCGCGCCGCGACGGCAATCGGACAGCGCGCGAACGTCGATGAGGACAAAGGGCCGGCCGACGCCGGAGCCCTGGACGAGGTGAGTGCCCTGGTCCGGGTGCGCGACGACCAGGTGTTCCTCGGGGAGATGAGCCGGACGTTCCTCAACTGCTGCCCCAGCCTGATGGCCGAGCTGCGCGAGGCCCTCGCCGGGGAAGATTTCGCCCGGCTGGTCAAGGCGGCGCACGATCTGAAGAATTGGACCAGTTGCTTCGTGCGCAGCCCGTCTTCGAGGCGGTCCGGGCGCTGGAGGAGCGAGGCCGTGGCGGCGACACGGCTGGCGCCTCGGCGGCGATGCGGGCCGTCGAACGGGAGATCGGGCGGCTGGAGCCGGCCCTGGCCCAACTCTCGAGGCCCGCCGCCCCGGCAGCTCGGTGGTAGCCCAGAAGAATGGAGCGGTTGACCGTCACGGATTTTGGGGGATGCTGTTTTGGGCAGGTATTACCGAGGTGACGAAATCTCGGCACTGAAGTCGAATTCCCTTGTGACTAAGCAACTTAAATACGCCGATTTTTCGTCAGCCGACAATGGTTGGTGGTGCCCCAGAAGAATTGAATAAACGGCTTAACCCTCTTCAGCCCACAAGGTTACGGTTCAGGGGGGCCGAGGGCCGAGCAGTTCAACGCCGTGGCTCACATGGAGTTACGGTGCTCATTCAATTCTTCTGGGGCACCACCGAGGCGACTGACCCCGTCGAAAATACTCTAACGACTGACTCGACGATTCGCTATCACCTCTCCCCGGGACCCCGGCCTCAACGCACCCCGATGCCCTGGTGCTGAGCAGCGCTGGCGGTTAGGTCATCCGGGGCCGAGGCGCGCAGCCCAGAAAAACCGGACCGAAGGCTCATCGCATCGGACGTCACCCGCCCGACAGCTTCCCGAGGGAGCCTGCTAGGCTCCGCCCCTTCCATGCCTTGCGGCAATGGGCTATCGCGCATTATCACGTTTGGAAACTCGGGGGCCGTGGCTCGGCGCACCAGTTGCCCGACGATGGTGCAGAGACTGCCAAAATTTCAGGCACAAGCGGCGCAAATCTTCGGCGTAGTGACGGGCGCAGAGTGGATTCCGACAGGGCGGCGGGGGAACGGGAAGTGATGTCGAACGGCCGATTTTCGGCGTTTTTTGCGCGGAGACGCCGCGAGGAGCCTGCCTTGGGTCGGTGGGCCGAAACCTTCGCCGCACCGGCGTGGCATGTGCGGTGCAATTTGTTTCGTGCGTGCGTCGATCGTCAATCTGGTAAGGTCCCTGTGATGGAGGAGATGAACCGTGAGTGCCAAGCAGCGACGCAAGCTCTATGGGCTTCGGCGGGAGTGGCGGCGTCCTCGAGGACGGGTGCGCTGGTATCGCGATGGGATCCTCGATGCCGAGGCCGTGGTGGGGTGCGGGACTCGACTCCGGACGACGCTCTGGGGGATGTCCAGGGCGTGAGCCGCGCGGTATCGGGCCGTGATGGCGGCGAGGCCCGGGAAACCGGCCCTCTTCGGGAGGATCGGTTTCCCGGGTCGGATTCGCGCGCCGCCGGACCCGTTCGCCGCGTGCTCAAGGTGTTTGCCGCACGGCCGTAGCCATCAGGTGGCTCGGGTCCGATTTGGGACCCCAGCGCCTCGGAGACGAGGGTCCGGCTTCGAACCCTCGTCTCCCCCCGGAACACCGGCACAACCAGGCGAAAATGGCCCTAGATCTGCGAGATCGTGTGCATTGCGAGCGGGGCGCGGCGGCCCTGGGGCTCGGACAACTCCTGTTCCGAGGCCTCGTCGGACCAGACGGTGAACGAGTCCAGCCTGGTCGTCCCGAACGACGTGGTCAGCGCCACATCCACCGCGTCGCGCCCCGCGCCATCAGCACGCGACCGATCCGCGGGACGTTGTGGCGGGCGTCGAAGGTGTACCACCGGCCGCCGAGGTAGACCTCGAACCAGCCGCTGAAGTCCATGGGGACGGGCTGGGGCGGCACGCCGAAGTCGCCGAGATATCCGGACGCGTACCGCGCCGGGATGTTCATGCAGCGGCAGAAGGTCAGCGCCAGGTGGTTGAAGTCGCGACAGACCCCCGTCCGCTCGACGAAGACCTCGTACGCCGTCTTCGTCGGGCGGGCGTACTGGTAGCCGAACTGGATGTTCTCATAGACCCAGTCGCAGATGGCCTGCACGCGCGGCCAGCCGAGCGGTGCGCCGCCGAAGAGCGACCAGGCGACCTCCGTGAGCCGGTCCACCTCGCAGTAGCGACTGCCGAGCAGGTAGGAAAGGACATTGGTGGGAAGTTCCTCGACCGGATGCTGTGGCGCGTCCGGGGCCACGACATCGGGCTGGCCGTTGTCCTCGACGATCGCATCGTCCCAGAGACGCAAGGTCCCCGCTGGCGCGACAATTCGCGCAGAGGTTGCCGAAGTCATCCCTGAAGGTCTCGACCGGGATCTCCGGCTCGGTCCTCAACTCCCCCGTGCGCCGCACCGACGCGGCCCGTTCGGGATGCGGCTTGAGCAGCAGCAACATCGGGGCAGGTGCCGTCACGTCGAAGACAAACTCGTAGCCGATACGGATCAACATGGGTCCTCACTGTCCGCGTTTGCTCCCTGGCTGGCGGAGAATACGATAACAATTGATCATAACGGAGAGTTTTTCCGGTGTCAAGAACCTTTTTGTCATTTTTGGCCGATTGGCCGCCCCCCGCGGGCTCGCCGGCCACGTCGCGGCATGGCCGCTTGCATTATGGCCCTCCGCGTGCTATCAACACAGTGTGCGCCTTGCTATGGCGGCCCGGCCAGAGCCGCGGAAGGGGAGCGAGATGACGTATTGCGTCGGTATCATTACGCGCGAGGGGCTGGTGATGGCCTCCGACTCCCGGTCGAACGCCGGATACGACCAGGTCAACGTCTGCCGCAAGATGCACACCTTCGTCGAGCCGGGGGAACGGGTCTTCATCCTGTTGACGAGCGGGAGTCTCTCGTGTTCGCAGTCGGTCATCACACTGCTCCGGCGTGATTTCGAGCAGGGGCATGGTCTGATTACCGCCGCCACGCTCTACGATGCGGCCCGCGTGGTGGGGAACCTGGTCCGCCGGGTCGCGAGCCTCGACCGCGAGGCTCTCGAGCGGGATGATTTCAAGTTCAACGTCCACATCCTCTTGGCCGGGCAAATCCGGGGCCAACCGCATGATTTATACATGATCTATCCCCAGGGCAATCCGCTCCGCGCGACCGAGGACTCTCCCTACCTCCAGATCGGCGAGTGCAAGTACGGGCGGCCGATCCTCGATCGGGGGGTCCGGTTCAACTGCACGACGCTCGAGGACGCCGCGCTACGCCCTGATCTCGCTCGACTCGACCATGCGCTCGAACGTGACGGTCGGCCCGCCGATCGACCTTCTCGTCTATGCCCACGACGAGCTGAAAATCTCGCGTCAGCGGCGATTCCTGGCCAAGGACGCCGACCTCATGTCAGTCCACACCCAGTGGGAGCAGGCGCTCCGCAAGGCGGTCCAGGAACTGCCGACCGTCCGGTTCGACCTCACGTCCGAAGACCCAAGACTGTGACCACCCCGAACTGTGCTGAGTCCGAGAGAATCCGGAGGAGAGCGCCGGGCTTCGGGGTCTCGATTCGGACTCAGCACTGGGAGGTGTTCGGCTCGTGGCTGCGGTGGCTGGAGGAGCGAAGGTTCCCGTGCTCCAGCACGATCAACTCGCCCAGCCGGAAGTCGTGCCAGCCCTCGTTGCCAAGCGGCCGGGTGGCCACAACGATGCCGTGGTTGACGGAGTTGGCCTCCAGGTCGATCGTCAGCGTCTCATCGCCGAGGTGGCGGTTCTGGTGATCTCGGATCCGGACCTTGCGGAAGGTCAGGCCCTTCCAGCCGGCGGCGTCGTGGTAGCAGAAGACGCGCCGACCGTCGGACAACAGGCAGTTGATCTTGCCCATCCGGTTGATCTCGGTCAACGTGTCGTGGAGCCAGGCCCAGTCCCTGGGCGTGTCGAGGTGGGCCCCCCGCGCGGCGATTTCCCGGATCAGGTAGCAGAAAGCGTGCTCGGAGTCGGTGGCGCCCAGCGGCCGCGCGGGCCCGAGCGGCAGCCCCCAGACTGGGTCTCCTAGTGTCCCGTTGTGCACGAAGCTATACTCGCGCCCACCAAATTCGCGCGAGAACGGGTGCGTGTCGGCGTGCGTCGGCTCGCCCCCCAGGGTCTTGTGCCGCACGTGCGCCAGGTAGATCCGGCTCTGGAGATGGGGATAGCTCTCCAGGAAGCCGGCGTAGCCGCTCTCGCGCCACTTCACCGGTTCCTTGACGACCGCGAGCGACTGGTCAGGGTACCAGGCCAGCCCCCAGCCGTCGGCGTTCTCCTCACCGCGCGCGGCGAACTCGCGGATCGTGAAGTCGGCCGCGATCGGCTCCGCAAACGACATCGCCATCAGCTCACACATCCACCGCGCTCTCCGTCATCGCGTTGGGGAACCGGCCCATAAGTTCTCGGCGAGGGGCCTGTTGCTTATAAACAACTGGGGAATCGCTGTCTCCCTGGAATCAAGACCTGAGTTCTGATACACTCCGAGCACGTTGCTGCCTCGAGGTCAGCCTGATCGGTACATGGTTGAGACGATCGACTCGTCGTTGCCCTCTGAGCGGCCCTCCCGATGGGAGCCACGGGACAACCCAAACTCAGTCGCCCCGCGGATCTGTTTCCAACAGCCGGGGAGAAGCCCCGCTGACCTCTTGAGGTCAGACTGGACCGGATCGGGCCAGCGGGCGGTAACGTAGACCCCTCAGCAAGGTCATGCGTCGCCCGAGAAGCCACCTGGTTTAGCCCTGAAACAAGCGTGATCCGATGGATTGACATAGGGATGACAGTGACCCGCGCCCAATGAAACAAGGGATATACCGAGACGATGGAAGTCGGAGAAGCGCTCACTCGAAAACGACAACCCTCTCGCAAATGCCTTCGACACAGGCCTTTGAGCATCGAGGTGAGGTCCCAAGCAGCCGCTCAGCACGCTTGGTTCAAGTCTAGATAGGCGTACCTTTAAAAATACCCCAAGCTCCTTTTGCTGTCCAGACGATTTTCGCGGCGTCCGCCGGAAATCAGGAAATTCCGGCGGTGGCCCCGCCGCCACTGCTCCAGGCAGTCAGCGAGACTCTCAGCGGAGCGGGCGCAAGGGATGAAGCCGAGGTGGCGGAGCAGACTCCGCTTGGTCCGAGCCCTCGGGGTGTAGCCGAGTGCCTGGGCCATCTGCCGGTAGAGCACACTGTCCGAAATGCGGCCATTCCTGGCAGCCCGGAACGTTCAGCCGAGAAGCCGGGCGATCTCGGGGTCACACTTCCGCTTGGACAGCGCCGGCTGCCAGACCTTGCCGGGGTCTCCGGCGGGCGGCGGCTCTTGCGGGGTCTCGTCACTCATGTCACTTACGGCGATAACATGCAATTGACGTGCCCTGTTTGTACGACCTTCGTCATTACGGGTGGCCACTCCATGACTTATGGCGAATTTCGTCGAGAGTGTGAAAGATCCGGGCCTAGCGCTTCCGGATCAACAGCGACATGACCCAGGACCAAAAGAGGGCGAAAGGGATGATGTTGGACGTCTTCCAGGTGATGTCGTGGAAGTATCGGCGGGTCTCTGTGTGGAGTCCGAGACGGGCGGTCTCCCATCCGGAACCGATCGCGTCGAATATCGGGGTCCTGATCGGCATGGAGGCCCCCATCATCGACTTCCATGTGGCGACGCAGACGATGGTGGTTTCGTAGAGCAGGGGGGAGAGCAGCAGGACGATGACGATGGCGATCGTGAGGGAGGTCAGCGACCCGCGCCGGCGTGGCCGATCGTCAATCGAGATGGGGAGGAGCTTGCGCATGCGAGGGCTCTCGTGGATGAGGCGTGCTATTTGCTCGACATCATCTTGGCGATCTGAATGCCGGCGGGTCCGACCAGAACGACGAAGATACCCGGGAAGATGAACAGGACGAGCGGGATCATGATCGTGACCGCCGTCTTGGCGGCGCGTTCCTCGGCCAACTGCCGGCGCTTGATTCGCATCGCGTCGGACTGGACCCGGAGGGCGGCTCCGATGCTGGAGCCGAACTTCTCGGCCTGGATGATGATGGCCGCCAGCGCGCGAACGTCATCCACGCCCGTGCGAATGCCCAGGTCGCGAAGGACGTCCTTCCGCGATCGGCCCATCTGGACCTGGAAGTTGGCGATCTCGAACTCATCGCAGAGGACCGGGCAGGCGG
This sequence comes from uncultured Planctomycetaceae bacterium, assembly GCA_963803395.1. Classification (GTDB taxonomy): domain Bacteria; phylum Planctomycetota; class Planctomycetia; order Isosphaerales; family Isosphaeraceae; genus JAFANO01. The sequence goes on along the minus strand of CAWDND010000043.1, from coordinate 120,834 downwards.
CCTGCAACTCGGACGTCACCCGTCGCATCGCCATGTCGAGGCCCAGCCCGGCCTCGACGCAGACGACCATCAGGTCGAGCGCGTCGGGCAGCGACAGGAAGATCGACTCGGCCCGCCGCTTCTTGATATGATTGACGATGATGTTCGGTAAGTAGAACGACAAGCCCCCCATCAGCACGATGTAGCTGAGACCCGGCCGCGTCATCCCATACCGCGGGACGATCAGCGGGACCGCCAGCGCCAGTCCGACCATGAGACAGATGAACTTCAGGCCGCAGAAGATCCCGACCGCTTGCTCGCTCCGGAAGCCCGCATTGAGCAGCCGGAGCCGGAGCTTCCCCAACTCGACCTCGTTGCTCGGCCGCATCGACTGGCCCAGCTTCTTGGCCGCCTCCGCCACCTTCGCCTGGAGCTGCTTCTGCTGGATCGCCAGCGTCGTGGCCTCGGTCTTCCGGGCCGTCGGGTCGATAACGATCCGCTTGAGCCGCTCCTCGGGGTTCATCGGCCGGTCGGCGATCGCCGACAAGACCCCCCAGACCCCCAGCGTGATCGCCAGGAAGACGGCGAAGGGGATGATGTTCACCCATGTTAAATAATTGATCATACCTTGATCGCAATGATCTTTTTGATCATCAGCGCCCCGAGCAGTTGGAGGCCGGCGGTGATGGCGAGCATCTTGGTGCCGAGGGGCGTGGTGTAGAGGACGCTCACGTAGCTGTAGTTGGAGAACGACAGAAAAGCGAGCAGGCTCGGGGGCAGCGCCAGGAGCACGATGCCCGAGAGGCGGCCCTCGGCCGTCAGCGACTTGATGTGCCCGGACAGCTCGAACCGCTGGCGGATCAGCCGGCCGATCTTGTCGAGCACCTCGGCCAGGTCGCCACCGGTGGCGCGCTGGATGATGACGGCGGTCACGAAGAAGCGGACGTCGACCAGTGGTGTGCGATCGGCCATCGCCCGCAGCGCCAGCTCGAGCGGGACCCCCAGGTTCTGCTCCTCGAAGACGCGGCCGAACTCGACGGCGACCGGCCCCTTCATCTCCTCGGCCACCAGGTGCATCGCCGCCGCCAGGCCGTGCCCGGCGCGGAGCCCGCGGCTCATCAGCTCGACGGCCTGGGGCAGCCCGTCGAGGAACTTCTTGATCCGACTCTTCTTCCGATGGAGCAGCCAGAGGAACGGCGTGATCCCCAGGAGGATCGCCCCGAACGGGATCATCCAGAACGGCAGCTTGAACAGGAACCCGACCCCGATCCCCGTCGCCGACAGGCCGGCGACGATCGCCATGAACCGGTTGAACGGCAGGTTGATGTCGGCCTGTTCGTAGAGCTGGTTCAGGTTGTCGAGGTTGGGCAGCAGCTTGAAGAAGGACTTCAATTGCTCCTGGTTGATGGCGGGCGGCCGGAGCAGGATCCCGCCGGCCAGGTCGGGCTTCTCCTTCGATCGCGGCTTGATGTTGAGGCCGTCGAGCCGCTGCTCGGCCAGCGACCCGGACCCGCCCGACTTCGTCAGGACGAAGAAGAGGCCGCCGAACAGTGCGATCACCGCCACGCCGACGAACATCGAGATGACCATGGGGTCGTTCATACCGCGTGTCCTCCAGCGGGGCCGCGAGCCCCTCTTTGGGGCGGCTCGGGAGGAGGGGTTGGGAGATGGGGCGATCTTGATTTCAATATCCCCCATCCCCCGGTCCCGATCCCCCATGAAAGTCGGGTTTCGATTCGCATGACGTCGTGGCCTTTCAATCTTTCAGCATGACTCGGGCGCGGAACATGTCAGGCGGCAGGTGAAAGCCGGCGTACTCCATGCGGTCCATGAACGTGGGCCGGATGCCGGTGGAGATGAACTCGCCGTGGGCACGGCCGTTGCCGTCGACGCCGAGCTGGCGGAAGGCGAAGATTTCTTGCATGATGATCGTGTCGCCTTCCATGCCGACCACCTCGGAGATGCTGGTCGACCTTCCGCGGCCCGCCCTGGAGCCGGCTCGCCTGGATGATCAGGTCCAAGGCGGAGGCGAACTGCGACCGCAGGGCGCGGATCGGCAGGTCGAAGCCCGCCATGCTGATCATCGTCTCGAGCCGCGACAGCGCGTCGCGCGGGGTGTTGGCGTGGACGGTCGTCATCGAGCCCTCGTGGCCGGTGTTCATGGCCTGGATCATGTCGAGCGTCTCGGCGCCGCGGCACTCGCCGATGATGATCCGGTCGGGCCGCATCCGCAGGGCGTTCTTGACCAGGTCGGTCGCGGTGACCGCGCCCCGGCCCTCGATGTTCGGCGGCCGGGTCTCGAGCCGGACGACGTGATCTTGTTGGAGTTGTAGCTCGGCCGCGTCCTCGATCGTGATCACGCGGTGGTCGGGCTGGATGAAGCTGGAGAGGGTATTCAGCAGGGTCGTCTTGCCCGACCCGGTGCCCCCCGAGATGATGACGTTGAGCCGTACCTTCATGGCCGCTTCCATCAGCGCGAGCATCTCGGGCGTGAACGCCTTGAACCGGAGCAGGTCGTCCTTGGTCAGCGGCCTCGACCCGAACATCCGGATCGTGACCACGGCACCGTCGAGCGCCAGCGGGGGGATGATGGCGTTGAACCGCGACCCGTTGGGGAGCCGGGCGTCAACCATCGGCGACGTCTCGTCCACCCGCCGGCCGACCCGCGAGACGATCCGGTCGATGATCTGGAGCAGGTGCTCGTTGTCGCGGAAGACCACCTCCGAGCGCTGGATCCGCCCCTCCTTCTCGACGAAGATCCTCTTGGGTCCGTTGATCATGATGTCGGCGATCTTGTCGTCCTTGAGCAACAGCTCGAGCGGCCCGAAGCCGAACGTCTCGTCGAGGATCTCGTTGACGAGCCGCTGGCGCTCGTTGCGGTTGAGCAGCGGGTTCTCGGAGTCACAGAGGTGCTCGACCACGCTCGCGGATCTCGCTCCGGAGCGTGTTCGGGTCCATCTCGGTGATGCGGTTCAGGTCGAGCCGATCGACCAGGTGCATATGGATGTGGCGCTTGAGCGTCTCGTACTGCTCGTCAGCCGGGTTGGACTCCTTGGGCGCCTCGCGGGACCGGGCTGTGGCGGGGAGCGGAGGGGGCGGGGTCAGCGTGAGCGGGAGCGGGAGCGGGGCGTCGGTCGGGGCGAGCGGGGGGGCGTCGGTCGATGGCGCGCCGTGCCGGGGCGGGGCGGGTTCCAATCGGGGTCCGTCCGAATCCTTTGAACATGGCGAAGCACTCCGGCAGCGGTCGTGGTTCGACGCGGGTTCAAGCGTGGTTCTGGGTGATCCTCGCTCCGGCCCTATGCTGGAGCGGGCCTCGATTCGATGTCATCGCGGTCGCGTTTCAAAAAAAGGCCGCGAACAGCCCCTTGCGGGTCTTGGCCGTCTCGACGACCGGGAACGGCCGCAACGACTGGGCAATGGCGAGGATCGCCTGGTGAACGGGGCTCCCCGCCGCGATCACGTCGATCGGGACCCCCTGGGACCGCGCCGCGTGGAAGACCTTCGTCGCGTTGGGGACCTGCCACGTAATCGGCATCTTGAGCGTCTCCTCGGCCTTCCGGATGCCGATCTCCGAGGCGTGCGACCCCACGCGGTTGACGACCAGTTTGACCCGCTCGGCCAGGCCGTCGCACTCCTTGAACAGTTGGAGGAGCCGCGCGGTGTTCCTCAGGCAGGTCAGGTCGAGCTCGACGACCATGAGGATCACGTCGGCCATCTCGAAGGCGACGAAGTCGGACGACTGGAGCCCCTTGCTGGTGTCGATCATGACGGAGGGGAAGGCCGCCTGGAGCATCATGATCACGCGTCGAAGCAGCTCGGCATCGAGCTTGGCGGCGTCGTTCATCATGGCCGGGCGGGGCAGGACGTAGAGCCCCGATTCGTGGCGGGTCAGCGTCCGCTTCAGCAGGGTCAGATCGATGCGGTCGATGTTCTGGACGATCCCCTGGATGGTGTCGTCGGGGAAGAGGTCGAGGCAGGAGTCGATCGAGCCGAACATCAGGTCGAAATCGGTGAGGACGGTCTCGTGCGCCGAGGACTTGGCCAACGTCGTCGCGAGGTTGACCGCCAGCGACGTGCAGCCCACCCCGCCCGCCGCCGCCGTGATGGCGATGATCTGCGGTCCTCGGGAGACGTCCGACTGCTCATTGTCCCGGCGCGGGTCGAGCCGCCGGATCGTCTCGAGGAGCTCGGTCGGCTTGGCCGGCAGGGTCAGGAACTCGCGGGCCCGGCGCGGAAGACCCGAAGGATGGTCTCGGCATCGCGATTCTGGCTCGCCGGCAGGACCACCAGGTTGGGGGATTGCTGGACGATCGTCTGGATCAGATGGATGGCCTGCTCGGGGTTGCTGTCGATGACCACGATCGCCACGTGGGGGTGGATCTCGGCGATCCGGCCCGCTGCTCCCGAATAGGTGGTGCAGACCTCGGCGAGCCAGACCGAGCCGATCCCGCACAGCAGGCGCTGGAATGTCTCGCGCGTGTCATCGTTGGGGTCAACCAGAACAACTCGGATCGTATTCTTCATGGCATCTGGTCCAACAGGGCGTCGTGCGGTGGGGAGGGCCGGTCTTCTCAGCGGATGATCGCGCCGCCTCGCCTCGCCTCGGATCGGCTCGGAATGGCCGGGGTCGGGCGGGGGTCTCCGGCGGTCGAGCGTCTTCAGGTCCCCGGTCCCCGGGAACGCCGAGTCCTCGGAGTCCGGCGCTTCGAGCGAGAACCTCTCCCGATTGCCGGGCGTCCCCGAGGTGATCCGCTGGCTCTGGCCCGTTCAGAGCGCGTCGAGCTCGATCTGTTCCTGATTCAATTTATTATTACGCGGGGGCCCTCGATAAATCGTCACATAGCGTTTCGAGGGGGGCTGCGGCTTCGGCGCGGCCATCGGGGGCGGCGGCTGCGGGGGCGGGGGCGGGGGCTGCGACCGGCCTGACAGCGAGCAGCGCGGTGAGCTTCGGCCTGGGTCTCACTTGATTGTGGTCGTTCAACCCGCGAAGCGCCAGCGACAGCGCCCCTTGGCGCGGGCCGCGACCAGTTTGTCCACCTCTTCGGGGGTCACTGCCAGCGTCACGGTCCGCGACTGGATCGAGCGGTCCTCGGGCCGGATGAAAACATGGCCGGAGGCCAGCACGAGCACGTCCTGGAAGATCGTCTCCGCCTGCGAGGGGTCTTTACCGTTGGGGTTGACCTGGACCACATCCACGCGGTGGTCGGGGAGGATGAATCCTGAGACTCCCGTGGACTCATTGACATCGATGGTGATGGCGCGCATCCCCTGGGGGATCCGCGAGACCAGACCCCCCGGGCTCCCCTTCGGCGCCAGCTTGTGGTCGAGGATCGGCTCGTCCTGGAGCGTCTTGAACTTGATCCAGCGGTCTTCAACGTCCTTGTACGTGGTGAACGTGCCAGGGGGCAGGTCCGCCCGCGACCTTGGCGCCACCTTGACCAGCTCGGGCGTGAGGACTTCCTCGACATTCAGGTCGCGCGCCGCCACCAGCACATCGACCTTGTCGTTCCTCACCTTGGTGCGGTCCTTCGTCAACAATCGGTTCGTCCCGTACATCGCCACCAGTCCGATCAACACGGCCAGGGCCAGCATCGCCAATGACTTCCCTTTCATTGCCGCTTCCCCCTTGCCCACGGATCAGGTCGTGCCTCGACCGACATCCCTCCGGCCTCAGAACAACAGCCCCATCCAGGCGAAGTAGGCGATCGAGCCCACCGCCAGCGGGATGCCGTACGGCAGCAGCATCATGTTCGGCTTGCGCGCCGCCGCCAGCGCGGCGAGCTTCTCCGGGTCGCGGAGCGTGAGGATCTCGTGCCCGATCATCTGGAACTGGACCCAGTGTTGGAAATACTGGCCCGACCAGGCGATCATCGCCAGCGCCATCAGGCCGCCGACCATCGCCGAGGTTACGAACGCCCAGAACGTCAGCGACGGGCCGACCCAGGCCCCGACGCCCGCCAGCAACTTCACGTCGCCCGCCCCCATCCCGCCGATCGCGTACAGCGGCAAGAGCAGGCCCAAGCCAGCGCCGCGCCCTCCAGCGACCAGAGCAGACCCTGGACACCGCTGGCCCAAACCGCATAACACAGCCCACCCAGCACCAGGTGAAACGTCAGCCAGTTCGGGACGCGCAGCTTCAGGCCGTCGATCAGGGCCGCTTCCACCAACACGATCGACACGAGCCACGGCACTATCGGCGCGATCGGCATCATGAATCCTTTACCTCGCTGTCTGGGGCGTGTGGGTCACGCTCCACCGGGCATCCCGGCGAAACGAGGACCCGGCAGGCTTCCAAAGAAACCTGTGTCGCATTGTTTCCGATGTCAAATTGCAACAAAACTTGACGGGCGATCCTCCATCCTCCAAGAGATCACACCCCGCCTCCGTCGAGCGGACCACCCGGACGGAGCCAGCGGGCCGCGCTGCCGCTTCGCCCGTGGGCCCAGCCCCGGGATGGGAGGACAGGTCGGTTGCCCTGACGCGCACGACCGCGATCGCCACCGACCGACGAAGCTCTCGCTGGACGACGAGTTGTTGATCTTGCGAGAGGTCGTGACGTTTTTCCCGCCGAGCCCCGAGACGATGGCGAGGCATGCGACGCGACGAGGATCAACACGAGCATGACCGCAGACTCGACGGCGGTCGGACCGTCCTCGCGAACCAGGAACCGCGTCGTTCGGTTCATCATCGATCTCATGAGTCAAGGGGAGTGAATGAGGATTGCGGCCTGGATCGATTGCGAACGTCAGGGCCGGTAGTGGAGGAACGATGCGGACCGATCCGAATGGCGAAAAACGGCCCGGGCGACGCGGCCGGACAAGTCCGCCGCCTCGCTCGGTGGCCTCCGGCAATCCGGCCGAGGGCGTCTCGTCGCGATCGAGACGCGACCCCGAGGAGGATTATTGCAACCCAGGCTTAATTATCGCTTGGGTCACTTTGTATGCGTGCCGACCACCAGTTGAAGCAACGCCTTACGGAATTCACCGCAACCCAGGACATTCCTGCACGGCCGAGGGCGGCCGTTCCCGGGCTGTGAGCCAGCCGGGGCGGCTGGCGGGCCTTGTCTTCCCGAAGTGAGGAGAATTAAGGAGCCGTGAAAAAATAGTTGGTCGTTTTGATGGATTTAGCATAACGTAAGTGTGGGGCAGCCGCACTCGGCTGTTTGCCGCTGAAACAGCCGAGTGCGGCAGCCCCTACATGAGAAGCGAAATAACCAAGTCATTTTTCGCGGCTCTAAGAGATTTGTCCTGTGAGATGTAGTGAATTTTGTGCTGAGAGCCGTGCCCAGTCCTGTGACGGCCGTAATGCATGCCACGATGATCAGGGCGAGCATGACCGCATACTCGACTGCGGTCGGGCCATCCTCACTGGCCAGGAAACGGCGAATCTTGGTAGCGAACGCTTGCATGGTGGTAACCTCTCTCCCGAGACGCGGACGACCGAACAGATAAGGCCGATGCCCCACACGGGGGTATCGGGAGATCTCGTGGACTCTCATGTTTGGTGGTGGTCACGAACGGTCTTCGGTTCCACCAAATCTTCTGTCCGCGACACCTGGAACATCGCAACTCTAGGTCATGAGAAGCAGGAGTGTCAAAAAACCAGGATGGGCCCCGCAGACGATTCTCAGGCTTCGGGGCCGCCTTCGATGCTTCTCGCCAACACACGGCTCGCGGCCGGGACCGAGGTCGCTCCCGGACGACCCGATTCGCGGGCTTCGCGCCGAGTGTCCCGGGCGTGATCTATAGCTTGAGCGGGGTATGCGCGCTCGCGTCGCGGAGGGCGAGGCGCAGGGCGGAGGCGTCGACGTCCCCGACGCGCCCGAGGGAGCCGGAGCGTCGAGGCTCTCGGTGTCTGCGACACGCACTCCGGCAATCACGCCGCAGGGTGTTGCCCACGCGCCGATCCACGCGACCGCCGGCGCCGTCCGAAGAGTCCCCCTCCCCCTCGCGGGGGAGGTCACCAGACCTCCCCAATGGTTTCGGGGATTGAGGACAGGCCACGACTCGGGGGAGATGCGGCGGCCCCGGGCACGCTCAGGATCGATGGCACTCCTCCCGGAGAGTTTGACGGAATGACCGACAATTGGAAGGCGACGGCGCGGAACGAACTCCTCCGGCTCCGAGGCGACATGGCGGGCTGGGGCTATCGGGCCGGGGCGACGCCGGGCGTCGAGCCGACGGCCTTGGCGGGTCTGGGGCTGTGCGCCTCCGAGCCCGATGCGGGGCCGGGCGACGACCGGCCGGCGCTGCACGCCGCGGCCGACTGGCTCGCGACGATCCAGCAGCCGGATGGCTCGCTCGGCCTCTCGGCGACCCAGCCGTCGCCCGGCTGGACGACCCCGTACGCCATCCTGCTCTGGAAGGCCCTGGCGACCCGCGAGACGGAGTGCCGGCGGGCCGCGCGGTGGTTGGTCGGGATGAAGGGGAGGACGACTCCCTCGCGCGTCCGACCCCGACCGGATCGTCGGGCACGACACGACACTGGCCGGCTGGCCCTGGGTGGCCGACACCCACTCGTGGCTCGAACCGACGGCGCTGGCCATCCTGGCGCTGGGCCGGAGCGGGCTCGGCAAGCACCCGAGGGTCCACGAGGGCCTCCGGCTGCTCCGCGATCGCGCGCTCCCCTCGGGCGGCTGGAACTTCGGCAACAAGGCCACGTTCGGCCGCGAACTCCGGCCCCAGCCCGCCCCGACCGGCCTGGCGCTGCTGACGCTGGCGATGACGCCGGGTGAGCCCCGCTCGCCGCTCGTTGATCGGGCGATCCGTTACTTGAATGCGACGCTGCCGAGGCTGCGCGCCGCCATGTCCCTCGGCTGGGGGCTGCTCGGGCTTCGCGCCTGGTGCGCGGTACCCGGGGATGCGGATCGCTGGCTGGTCAAAGCCTATCACCACGCGCTCGGCCGGCCCGACACCGCGCCCAGGCTGGCCCATCTGCTGCTGGCCGCCGGAGGACACGCCCTGCAACTCTTCCGCCAGGAGACCCTCTCCGGGGAGCAGGCCGGGCACGACAAGGTCCACCTGAACAACGTCGAGGGGGTCCGGGCGCCGTGAGACCCACCCGCCACACGACCGACCGGGATCGACCCTGGAGGCGCCAAGGGAGCATGCGATGGATCACGTCTCGAAGTTGAAGCGGCGGACCTTCCTCACCGGTGCGGGGGCCTTGATCACGCTCGGGCTCAGCGCCAAGCTGCTCCGCGATCGCGATGAGGAGGCGCTCTGCGCCGCGGTCTTCATCGCCAAGGCGGACTCGTACGTCGACGGCCTCGCGGTGACGATCCGCGCCGGGCTCGCCGAGCTGGGCCTCGGCCCTGCCTGGGTCGCCGGCAAGTCGGTCCTGCTCAAGCCCAACCTCGTCGAGCCGAGCCGCGAAGCCCCCCAGATCAACACCCACCCCGCGGTCATCCGCGCCGTGGCCGAGACCTTCCGGAGCTGGGGGGCGCGACGTCTTCGTCGCCGAAGGGCCGGGGCACTGCCGTGACTCCGAACTCGTCCTCGAACAGTCGGGAGTCGGCCCCGTCCTCGACGAGGCCAGGATCGAGTTCGTGGACCTCAACCACGACGAGATCACCCTCGTCCCCAACCGGCTCAGATTTACCTCGCTCCGCCAGCTTGCCCTGCCCGCCACACTTCGTCGTGCCGACCTGATCGTCTCGCTCCCCAAGCTGAAGACGCATCACTGGGCGGGCGTCACGCTCTCGATGAAGAACCTCTTCGGCGTGATGCCGGGCGTGTATTACGGCTGGCCGAAGAACGTGCTCCACCATGCGGGCATCCCGGAGTCGATCCTGGACATCACGGCGACGGTCCGTCCGCACCTGGCGATCGTCGACGGGATCGTGGGCATGGAAGGAGACGGCCCGATCATGGGGACGCCCCGGAAGGTCGGGGTGCTCGTGATGGGGACCAACTTGCCCGCCGTCGATGCCACCGCGGCGCGGCTGATGGGCATCAACCCGTGGCGCGTCCCCTATCTCGCCAACGCCTCGGGCCGCCTCGGGCCGATCGCGGAGCGTCACATTGCCCAGCGTGGCGAGGCGCTCGCTCCCCTCGTGCAACCATTCAAGCTGCTCGATTACCCCAGCTTTGCCCGCCTTCGTTCCTGAAATCAGGGACACGATGACCATGGCGTCGGCGCCGAGGCGGGATTTGACGCTCGGGGGGCGAACCGATAAACTGTGAGTTCTCGTTTCCACGCGAATGATTGCTCCACGCGCAGGGTCGCCCCGGGCCGGTCGCCCGCAGGGATCTCGGCCCGGAATGGTCTGAGACATTGGGAAGGACGACGACGTGGTGATTACGGTGAAAGAACTGATCGATGCCGGCGTGCACTTCGGCCACCGCGCGAGCCGGTGGAACCCGAAGATGAGGCCGTACATTTATGGCAAACGCAACTTGATTCATATCATCGACTTGAAGGAAACAGTCCGCGGCCTCCTGCGCGACCAAGTTCTTCCATCGCGTCGCCTCGTCGAATGGGCTGATCCTGTTCGTCGGGACCAAGCGGCAGGCGGCCGAGACGATCGTCGAGGAATGCAATCGCTGCCAGATGCCCTGCGTGACCGAGCGTTGGCTGGGCGGCACGCTCACCAACTTCCGGACCATCCGGAGCCGATTGGAGCGCCTGGAAGAGTTGGAAATGACCCTCGACGGCGAGCAGGCGCTGAGCTACTCCAAGAAGATGATCTCGACGCTCACCCGCGAGCGCAAGAAGATCGAGCGCAACCTCTCCGGCATCCGCCACATGACCCGGCTGCCCGAGGCGCTGCTGATCGTCGATCCGCACCGCGAGCACATCGCGGTCGCCGAGGCGCGGAAGCTGGGCATCAAGGTGGTCGCGCTGCTGGACACCGACTGCGATCCCGACGTCGTCGATCTGCCGATCCCCGGCAACGACGACAGCATGCGGTCGATCGAGTTGGTGATCCGCCAACTGGCCGATGCGATCATCGAGGGCAAGGCCGCGGCACCCGCGGAGCCCCCGGCCCGCGAGAACGAGTCGCAGGGGCCGGGTCGAGGCGATCGGGATCGTCGCGGCGACCGTCGCAGCAGCGGACGAGGCGGGCCGGGCGGGCCAGGGCAGGGCGGCGTCAGCCGGGCCGCGGCCCGGACGACCGGACGGGGGCAGGAGGTTCAGTGCAGGGGGCCGAGCCGGCCGCGGAGGTCGCGCACGAGCCCGACGCCGCCACGATCGCGCCGCCGGCCGTCGAGGCCAATCTCCCCGGTGCGCAAGGCGAAATCGACCTGCCGCCGTCGGCCCAGGGAGCGTGACGCCGGGCGCCGAGCCGCCGGCCATCGACCCCGGGGCCGCTGGCCGGCTGGTGCGAGCACCCCAAGATCGGCGCGCCGAGCACGGCCATCCGAGCCTTACGATGGGAAATTCGTCATCTGGTGACGCTTCAGCCCCGGGCGGATGCCCAGGATGCCTTCTGTGAGTTTGGGTGGTCCCTGCAGGAGACGGCTCCAAGATCCACCCGCTGAGGGATATCCCGAAGCGCCCGCGCATTTTCACGCATCACTCGAATGACAAACTGTTCACGGAAACTCCGCTCTGGGCTGTGAGCGTCGCTGGGATGAGATGGGTGTTTTCCTCACCGTCGAGGTGAGGCAGATTGCAACAGGAGAGATGCCGATGGCCGAGATCACGGCTCAGGCTGTGAATGAGTTCCGCAAGACCACCGGATTGGGCCTGATGGAGTGCAAGACGCTCCTGAAGGAAGCCGATGGCGACATGAAGAAAGCGTTGATCCTGGCCAAGGAGCGGCACGGCAAGAATGCCGAGAACCGCGCCGGGCGCGCGACCAAGGCGGGCCGCATCGAGGTCTATATCCACCACGACGGCAAGTCGGGGGGGATGATCGAGGTCAACTGCGAGACCGACTTCGTCGCCCGCAACGAAGAGTTCCGTCAGTTGGCCAAGGACCTGGCATTGCAGGTGGTGGCCGCTCGGCCCCTCTGCGTCCGCCGCGAGGAGGTCCCGGCGGACATGGTCGCCGAGCAGAATCAGATCTTCGTGGCTCAGGTGTCCGACAAGCCCGAGGCGATGCGCGAAAAGATCGCCGAGGGGAAGCTCAACGCCTGGTACGGCGAGAACGTGCTGATGGAGCAGCGGTTCGTCAAGGATGAGACGAAGACGGTTCGCGAGATGGTCCAGGCCGTCAACGCCCGGACGGGCGAGAACATCACGGTTTCGCGGTTCGCGCGGTTCATCGTCGGCGAGGGCCTTCCCGCCGCCGCCGAGTGACGAGGGTCGAGGTCCGGCACGCGGTGCCCGACCTCGGCACTCAGCCTCCTCCCTGTCCCGAGGGCCCTGTCGATGGACGCCGTTTCCCCCTTTGGTTCCCCGCTGTTCCGTCGCGTCTTGCTCAAGCTCTCGGGCGAGAGCTTCTGCCGCCCCGGCGAGGGGGGGATCAGCGTGGACGAAGTGAGCCGGATCGCCCGGCAAGCCTCGCGGGTGGCCGCCTGCGGGGTCCAACTCGCCATCGTGGTCGGCGGGGGCAACATCCTCCGTGGCGCCACCCTGACCCGCGGATCGAACGTCATCAAGGAGGCGACAGCCCATTACATGGGGATGACGGCGACCGTCATCAACGGCCTGGCCCTCCAGGACGCGCTGGAGGGCCTCGGCTGCGAGACCCGGCTCCTGAGCACTATCCGGATGGACGAGGTGGCCGAGCCGTTCATCCGCCGCCGCGCCTGAGCCACCTGACCCGAGGCCGCGTGGTCGTGCTCGCCACCGGGACCGGCAGCCCGTTCGTCACCACCGACACCGCCGCGGCGCTCCGGGGCAAGGAACTGGGGGCCGAGGTCCTGTTGAAGGCCACCCGCGTCGACGGCATCTACACGGCTGACCCCGAGAAAAACCCCCACGCCATCCGCTACGAACACCTGACCTACGAGCAAGTCCTCCGCGACGACCTCAAGGTCATGGACATGACCGCCATCGGCATGTGCCTGGATAACCGCCTGCCCATCCTCGTGTTCAACTTCAAAAAAGAGGGCAACATCGAACGCGCCATCGCCGGCGAGCCGATCGGGACCTGGGTCAGCAACTCGCCCCGGCCGCAGCGCGACGAGGCCGAGGATAGGCCGGCGCCTGATCGCCGACTGAGACCGACGCCCGATCGCCTGTGACCGAGTGGCATGGTGTTCGAACATTCCTGCGACCTTGAGGGGTGTCCCATGAGCATCGAGGAAATCGTTCTCGAGGCCGAAGAACGCATGGAGAAGAGCCTGACCTTGCTGTCGGATCAGTTGCGCGGTGTCCGGACCGGCCGCGCCAATGTCGGGCTCGTGGACTCGATCCGCGTCGAGTATTACGGTTCGCCGACCCCGCTGAAGCAACTGGCGAACCTCAGCACGCCGGAACCGCAACAAATCCTGATCCGCCCGTTCGATCCCTCGGTTGTCGGCGACATCGTCAAGGCGATCCAGGCCAGCGATCTCGGCCTGACACCCCACTCCGACAACAAGGTCGTCCGGCTCAACGTCCCCTCGCTGTCCGTCGAGCAGCGCAAGAAGCTGGTCAGCCGCGTCAAGGACCTGGCCGAGGAGGCCCGTGTCGCCCTCCGGAACATCCGCCGCGAGGCCAACAAGCAGGCCGATCAGGAGCAATCCGACAAGATCCTCACCGAAGACGATCGGGAGTCCTGCAAAGCAGAAACCCAGGCGCTGACCAAGCGCTACGAAACGAAAGTGAATGAAATGGCCGACAAGAAATCCGCCGAGGTCCTCGAGATCTGATCGGCCGCGGGCGCTCCCCTCCGATCCAAGGCGGTCTGTCTCCGCGGACCGCCTGATTCACGAGCCCGGTGATGGTGTCCGGTGTCTCCCGTCGGGTCGGCTTCCGCTGGCCGTGGGATTATGTCCCACGGCCAGCGGAAGCCAACTGTCCAAATAAAGCTCATGCGGGATTCTGGGGTGGCGGCCCTGCGCTTTCGCCGTAACACTTCAGAGCAATCTGACTTGTGGCTCGGGGGCCACCTGCTCGCCTCAGGGCACTTAAGGGGCTATCTCGCAAGGACTTGCGGCTGATCAAAGAAGCTCACCACCCCGCGATTCATTCTGAGCCAAGCCGATATGAAAAAGCAACTTAAGACAAATTCCACCGCAGGTCTTCACATCGCCATCATGATCTCATAGGATAACGGTGCGCCGTGGAGCAGCGGTTAGCTCGCCAGGCTCATAACCTGGAGGTCGTAGGTTCAACTCCTACTGGCGCAAGTTCCCTGACTGCTCACAACACTCAGGGGTTGTCCTCGCTGGGCTTATCCTCAGGCTGGCGTCCCGCGATCCTGGCCAGGTCACCCATGATCTCCGAGAAGACGACTGGGGGCACGTCGCCGAAGCGGATCAGCCGGGGGTCGCTCGCGTCGGACGGGTTGTCGTAGACATAGCTCCCGACCTTCACGCTGCCGGCCTCGACGAAATAGGCGTCGCCGAGCTTGATCTCGTCCATCATTCCGATCCCGATGTAGAAGCCTTCGAGGTCAAGGAACGCCTCGACCCCGACCGACGGAAAACTCTTCCGGTAGGTGTCGATCTCCCCGGCGTCGTTCACCGACCCCCGCGACCATCCGAGCTTCTCGGCGCGGCCCTTGAACGTCATCGCATTGAGGGGCGTCCCCTCCAGGTCCTTTGCAATCTTCACGTTGCGACGGTCATCGCGGACCCTGACCACCGGCCGCTCCAGTTGTGGGAACGGCGGCGTAACCTCGTATTCGGCCAGGTGGGTCTGCCAGGCTGTCCGGGTCGCCTCGTCCAGCTCCAGCGGGTGGACCATCCCGACCGAGCCCCACGCGGGCAGCACGAACTCCTCGTCCGAGGCGTCGGTCAGCGAGCGGTCGTCCAGCATGCGGAACGTCCCCAGGAGCTTGCCCGAGTCGTCATAGGCGCCCAGACTAGCCGCGCGGCGAACGGCCGCAGCAACGGGTGCGCCAGGAAGAGCTCGGGCCAGCGGCCGACCGGCCAGCGGTATTGCCGGACCATAAGGTTCTCCAGGCGGAGCACTTGCGCCTTGACCACCTCGCGCAAGGTTGCCGCCAGACCCTTGAACGCGTCGAGCACCTCCTTGGGGGCGGTCTTGGGGAGGGAGGCGACCGGCTTGTTTTTTTCCAGGTCGCGGTATTTGAGCTTGAAGTCGTCCCCGATGCCGACCTCGATCCGACGGCCGCCGCAGTCGATGACGCGCGGCGCGTTCGGCTCGAAGCCGAGCCAGGGGACGACTCGGTCGCTCAGCTCGTCTGGGGTGATCCCGAGCCGCTCAGCCGCAGCGGCGAACGACTCGACGGCGGCCTGACCGAGGTTCTTGTTCTTGGTCCGGTAGCGGATCGCCAGCGCGCAGCGATCGTCGTCAGCGCGGCATCGGTGCCGAGCAGGGCGAGCGCCTGCACGGCAGACTCGGCCATCTTGCCCCGGTTCGCATCGAGCCACCGCTGGATCAGGCCGCCAAGGACCGGGATCATGCGGTCGTCGCCCAGGAGGCCCGCGACGGCCAGCGCCGAGCGGTCCTCGGGGGCGGCCTTGGTGGCCGCGAACCGCTTCAGGACGTCGAGCGCGAAGTCGCCCGACGACCCGCGGTCGATCTGCGTGAACAGCGGCCGGGCCTCCACATCGGCCCGGATCTCCCTGGCGCACGACTGCCGAAAGAACAGGTAGCGCACCGCCTCGATGCCGAGGAGCGCCTTCTCTTGATCGCGCAAAGGGGCAGCGCGGACTCGTCGAGCCAGTCGGCCACGGATGCCGTCAGCTTCGGGGCGGCCCTGGCGATCCGCGCCTTGATTTCCTCGTGGGTGATCTCCCGCCCGCTGGCGGCCCGCGCGGCGTCCAGCGCCACGAGCATGGCGTCGCGGATATCGGCGTTGGCCTCCAGGTCGAGCCGGGCCTCCAGCGCCTCCAGGGCGTCCGGCGAGTTGACGGCCGCCAGCAGCGTTACCGCCGCGGCACGGACGTCGGACTTCTTGTCTCCCAGGAGCCTGGCGGCGCGGGATACCACCGCGTCGCCCAGCTTCCCCAGCGCCTGGGCGGCCGCGTCTCGGACCGGCTTCGACTTGTGACCGAGCAGCGACCAGAACCGTTCCTGGAACGGCTCGATCTTCCAGCGCGGGATAAGCTTCAGGAAAGCGAGGAGATGCTCGGGCCTGGTTTCTTGCAATCCTCGTTCGAATGCCTCCCGGATTGTCGCGTCGTGCGAGCCGTCGTTCAGCGCGATCAGGTGCTCGAGCGCGGCCAGCCGGGACTCGGGATCTTCCTTCCGAAGCATCGCCAGGACCGCCGGGAACGCGTCCGCCCCCAGCACCTTGACCATCGCGGCCAGGACACGCGTCTTATGCCAGCTCGAACCCATGGAGCTCTCCAGAGAGGTCGTGGGGTCCCCGAGAACTTCAACGCCGAACGACTCGACCATCCAGATGCCCAAGGAGAAGGTGCAGCTATTGGGGTTCGCCATCAAGGCTCGGGTGAGACCCAGGACGTCCAAACCATATTTTTTCGGATCGAGCCGGTACAGCTCTTGCGCGATCGTGAGCTTGGTGCCTTGTTCGCCCAGGACCCGGTAGTGGGATGCGACGACCTCCTCGTAACGCGCAGGATCTTTCGAGAGCAGGAATTGGCAAAGCCCCGGCGTGTTCCGTTCCTGAGACAGGATGTGCTTGATGAGCGGTGAGAGCCGGTCCGGTGCGAAGTCGAGCAGGAACTTCGCCAAGGGGACGAAATGAGGATGGACGCTGGAGGAGTTCGTCATGGCACCGCCCTCGATCACGGCGGCCCTCAGCTCCTCGTCGGAGCGCGCGAGCAGGTAGCGCCCGGCGGAGGTCGGTCGCCCCGCATCGGAGAGGGGCTCGACGTGCGCCGCAATCGAGCGCCGCGGCGGTCGGCTCCGGCACACCGATGCTCGCTAGTTCTGTGCGGATCAAGCCCTGGAGGTCGTCGCCCAGCCTCTCGCGGGCCAACCCCTTCGATAACCAGTGACCGATCGCGGCGAATTGCCCGGCGAAAGCCAGCGCATGCAGGCCGCGACGTTCCTCCTCGGTCATCTGGTCCGGCGGGGCCATGATTCGCGTCAGGGACGAGATCCAGGTACTGCCAGCCTTTCTGGGAGGGCTTGATTCGTTCCAGCGCCGAGCGATCGCCGGTCTCGATGTAGAGGACGGCCGCTTTCCCGTTCGGATCGTTTTGCCAGCCGTACTTCTGCATGTCCTGGAGCGCCTTGAGGAGCTTCCCCACGTCGCACCCTCCTTTCGGTCGAGATCGCGTTTCGTCGGGCCAGGGGATCGAAACCTCCACGTCCCGGATCGTCGGCGGGGCCTCACGGCAGGATGTCCAACGCTCAGCCCGGTTCTCCTCCGGAGGGCGGGGGCGTCAATGACCGTTCGGCCGTCGCGGGCTTGTCGGCCGCGGCGATTGCGGCGTCGAGGCGGAAAAGGGCCTGCTGGGCCTCGAGGTCGAGCGGGTCGAGCCGGATAGCCAGGTTGTACCAGGCGCGGGCCTCGCGGAGGCGGTGGATCGCCTCGCAGGCAGCGCCCAACTGGCGAAGGAGCTTGGGGTCGTCGTGCTTGCTGGGGCCCGAGACGAGCTGCATCAGGGTACCCAGCCGGTCGTGGTCGCGCGACGCCTTGAGGAACGGGGCGGCCGCGGCATCGTCGCCGACCATCGTCAGCGCACTCGCGAGGCCGAAGAGGGTGTCGCGGTTGTCGGGCTCGGTGGCGAAGGCGAGGCGGAAGTGGCGGAGCGCAGCGGGCCCGTCGTGCTGGTTCAGCGCCAGCCGGCCCCGGAGGCGGGCCAGCTCGGGATGGCCGGCCGGGCCCTCGGCCAAGAGCGCCTTGGAGGCGCGGTCGTCGCCGCGGTCCAGCGCCAGCCGGACCCGTCGGGCCCGCGCTCGGGGTCCGACGTGGGTAGGGTCGCCAGCGCCTTCTCGGCATCGTCGAGTCGGCCGAGCCGCCGCTGGCTGTCGACCAGCGCCAGCCGTGACCAGCGGTCGTCGGAGTCGGCCTGGATGAACCGCGTCAGGATGTTCGAAAGCTCGACCGGCTCCCACGTCGCATTCCGTGTCAGACACCAGTGGAACACGTTCTCGAAACTCAGCGGCGTCAGCTCCGACAGCGCGCGGAACTGCGCGCTGAGCGCGGCGCGACGCATTTGCATCCCGTAGACATAGACCAGCTCGCGATGCCCCTGCACGAGCTTGGGGTCGAGCTTCAGCGCCGCCAGCAGCCACGCCTCGGCCGGTCGCATCCGGTAGCGGCGCAGCTCCAGTTGCCCAGCCAGGAGCCGCGCCTGCGGGGCCATCGGAGCACCATCGAGGATCTTCGCCAGCGCGGCCAGCGCATCGTCGGTCCGGCCCTGGACCATTGCGAGCTTCGCCCTGAGCATCCAGTCGAGCGACGTCGGCGCGCGCAACCGGGCGAGCCGCGTCAGCGCGGCCTTAGCCCGATCGTGGCGGCCAGCTTGGAAATCGGCCTCTGCCTGCTGCCAGAGCCGGTCGGGATTCGACGCGGGCCAGGCGCGGGCGACCCACGCCGCCAGCCCCCCCGCCATGACCAGCAACCCCAGCCAGATCTCCCGGCCTCGTTCTGTGCGAAGACGCATCAAAATCCCACCACGGTTCCCTGTCGGAGGACACGGGCCGCATGCCCTCCTCCAGCCACAAGAGAGTTTCTCGCGCAGATGCAACACTCGCAAAGAAAAAACGCAGAGGCCACCGCCCTCTCAATGACTCAACTTGACTCTCTTCGCGAGAAACCCTCTTTTTGCCAAGGCCCCACCCGATGTCCACGAAGACGTGACCATGGGGCACCCCGCTCGCCCTATTTCGGCTCGATGATCTAGTAGGCCCGTTCGGTCTTGAGGTGCTCCAGCGAGCTGACCGCCCCCGAGGGCCAGCGGATGGTCACGCGTGTCGACCTCGTCGGCGGTCCCAACGCCGATCAGGAGGCGGGGGTCGTTGGACGACTCCATGCTGTAGCCCCCCTTGCGCTGGCGGTGGATCGTCCGGCCGCCCGGCATCGACCTCGACGCGGGCGCCGATGGCGTCGCGGTTGCTCCTGGTCCCCTGCAAGTCCAGGCGAATCCAGTGGTTGTCGTTACTTGGTGTCGTTGCGGAGCACGGCGGGCGCCGCGTCCTTGTGGTTGACGACGATGTCGATGTCGCCGTCGTTGTCGAGGTCGCCGAACGCCGCGCCCCGGCCGACGTGCTTGGTGTCGAAGTACGGGCCGGCGTCGCGGGTCGCGAGCCGGAACCGCTTGCCCTTGACGTTGACGAACAGCAGCGGCGGCTCCTCGTAGTCGATCGGTTGGCCGAGTTGGCGGCGGTTGTCGTCGACGTGGCCGTTGGCGACGAAGTTGTCGGGCCAGCCGTCGTTGTCGAAGTCGGCCAGGGCGGTGCCCCAGCCGACCCAGGGCATGGTGTCGGCGGCCAGGCCGAAGAAGGGCGTCGCGTCCATGAAGTTGCCCTTGCCCAGGTTCTGGTAGAGCGTGTTGTACTCGTTGGCGAAGTTGGTGACGAACAGCTCGGGCAGGCCGTCGCCGTCGACATCCTCGGCGTCGACCCCCATGCCCGACTGCGCCTGGCCCTTGTCGTCGAAGGCCGCGCCCGAAGACTCGGTCGCGTCGTCGAACGTGCCGTCGCCCTTGTTCAGGAAGAGGAAGTTCGGGTTCATGTCGTTGGCGACGTAGATGTCGATCAGGCCGTCGCCGTTGAGGTCGGCCGTGACGACGCCGAAGCCATGGCCGTCGTCCGCGGCTCGGACGCTCTCGGTCTGGCGAGGTGGCCTGGTCGTAACGTCGGTGAAGGTGCCGTCGCCGTTGTTGCGGTAGAGCATGTGCTTGACGGTCCGGATCGTCCGCGGCGAGCAGTAGAGCCGGACGCCCTTCTCGCGGTCTGCCGCAGAACGACGTCGTCCTCGGGGTAGCTTCCACTCGCCGTAGTTGGCGACGTAGAGGTCGAGGTCGCCGTCGTTGTCGTAGTCGAGGAAGGCCCCGCCCGACGACCAGCTCGGACGGTCGATCCCCGCCGACTTGCTGATGTCCCTGAACGTGCCGTCGCCGTTGTTCAGGAACAGGACGTTCGGGCCGTAGTTGCAGAGGAAGACGTCCTGGTCGCCGTCGTTGTCGATGTCGCCGACGACGATCCCGTGGCAGAACCCCGTGAAACCCAGGCCCGGACGCCTCGGTCACGTCCTGGAACTTGCCGTCACCCAGGTTCCTGTAGAGCCGGTTGCGGACCCTTCCTGGCGGTCCCCAGCGGCAGGAGCGTTGCGGTGGCGAAGTAGAGGTCGAGCTGGCCGTCGTTGTCGTAGTCGAAGACGCGCCACGCCCGAGCCGTTGGCGGTGGGGAAGTGCTTCTGGCCTCGGTCATCCCCGAGAAATGGACGAAGTCGATCCCGGCCTCCTTGGCGACCTCGGCGAAGCGGAATGGGCTCGGCTCCGTCTGCCTGGTCATGGTCGTCGGCGCGACCACGGCGCCGGCCTGGCGGTCCCCCTCGACGGCCAGGGCCAACTTGACCAGCGGTTCGAGCGTCGCGGCGGCAGCGGGTGGAGACATTGGAGCGGTGACGGTCGCGCCCGATGGGGGCGCCTCCGTCCCACAACCCATCAACGCCGCGCCCATCCCGATGATCCCTCCCCCGAACGCTCGCGCCAGGCGCTCCGCATCCCACGTTTCATGAAGGAATCCCTCATCCGCCCCGGCCTCTTACCACCGGTGCGATCTCAGAACCGAGGAATCGACCGCGCAACGCCCCGCACGTCGGGAACCGATTCTACCACGCGCGGCGGTCCTCTACTGCCTCCACGCCCATCACCGGCCCGCCCTCTTCCGACGTTCTCGTGCTGACGAGCCGTTCCGGCGACGGCGGATCATCCGGATTATCTTACGTATTGCCCCCGTACTGGCATGATTCGTGCAGAAAAAATGGCGGCCTGTTCCGGCAACCGGTCCGGAGCAGAGAATGGCTACCGCGCAGCCGTTTTCCAAAATTTCGGCAAATTCCTCTGGTCCAGGTAGGCTGGTGAGAGTTTACGGTCAAGCCGTGCAATCACCGTGAGCGATAGGTTAGGATGTTGGGGGAATTTGGCCACCCTCATTATCGATCAACTGGGAGGGCGCATGCGACGTCTCGTTGTCTGGACAGGGATCTTCGCGTTGGGGGGCCTGGGGACTTGCCTGGGCGCAGCGCCTGCGGCACCGAGCTACGTCGGTGTCGAGCGGACCATCGACGGCATCCGGAACGACCTGGCGAGGCCGGGGACGTCCCAGCCGAACGCCCCAGGATGGAATGCCTTTTTCGAGGCGCTGCGGAATGAGTTCCGTACCTATGCGACGGCGACGAGTGACAACGATCGGCTGGTCTCGCTGAACCGGCTCTATCAGATGTCGGTGGCGTTGCGGTCGGTGGCGTGGCCGCCGGCTCTCCGGGTGCGCGAGGAGCTGCGCAACTGGCTCCGTCCAAGAGTCCGCCTGGCCTGGGCCGAGCGGCAACTGGTCAATTCGGTCCGGGGCCTCGGGGCGGCGCCCAGTACCGCCGCCCAGGAGAACCGCCAGCGCTGGGTCCAGTTCGTGGACAACGACCTGGGATCGGCGATGCACGACTACGAGGCGGCGACCACCGTCGCGGAGCGGCAGACGGCCTTGAAGCGGGTCTACGGCGCGCTCAACGCGCTACAGGCGCGGAACCAGGCGCGGCCATGGGTTCCCTCGCTGACGCTGCAAGCGGCGCTGAACGACCTTTACAATCAGCCCAACCTCGACCTCACGGCCGATGTGGCGACGATTGCGCCGGCGCTGGCGAAAGAGGTCGTCCAGTCCGGGCCGATCGTTTTCAAGGGCTATACCTCGTACGTCACCGCTGGCCCCAGGACGGGCTTCGGGCTCCTGCCAAGCGACGATGGCATCGCCTTTTATAATAAGCAACTGCTGACGAGTGTCACGCCGATCCACGACTTCCAGCAGCAGGTCGCGCAAAACCGCCAGGGCCGTCGCGCCGCCAATCTCTACTTTTTTAACGCGACATCGCAGGACTCGTCCGAGCTGACGATCATCGCCGTGATCCGCGACACCGGCCTGCAACTGTTCCCGGAGTATGCGCACAATGTCAACGCGCTGATCTGCTCGCTGAAGACGCAGGGGCAGGGCCTGGGCCGGTTCGTCGCGTCCCTGATCGGTTACAACCAGCCTCGGATCACGCAGGAGGTCTACAACAACGCGCTCCCCAAGATCCAGCAGAACGTGGTGGAGTCGGCGGCGGAGCTGGGCGCGATCCGGACCTCGGAGGAGGCCGCCAAGCGGAACGCGACGATCGGGCAATACCTGATCGGCAACCACATGCTGGCCTTGCGCAACCTCCTGATCACCGGGCTGAGCCTGCGATCGCGGCCCGAGTACGCGCTGATCGGCGGCACGTTGCAGTGGCGAGGCGCGGCCGAGCAGGTCGGCGCCGACGCGCCCCAGCCGACCGCTCTGGCGAGTCCTGAGCCAGGCGTGACGGCCGACGTCCACCTGACCTCGATCATGACGAGCCTGACCCGCGGCTACCTCCAGAGCGACGCAGTCCGCTCGCTCAATAACCTGATGGTCGTCACCCGGAAGATCCCCCCCGGCGACCACCGAACCAGGGGATCGTGACCACGCAGAATGCCGATTACCCGACTTATCTCAAGGCCGTGCGCGAGGCCCGCGCGGCCAATGACCCCAAGGTGCTGGCCGTCCGGGTGAAGCGGCCAGGCCGCGCGCCTGAGTTCGCCGCCGACGCGCGGGGCTACCTCGTGGCGCTGGTCCACGACTTCCTGATCGACCTGCCCGCACCTCCTCAGGCGGCGCAGGGGGGCCTGGCGGGTCCGCCCGCGCAGGTCTACCGGATCACCGCGCCCGAAGCCGAGTTCGTCATTTTGTTCAAGATCGAGTCCGCGACCCAGAGCAGCCCGGTCCGCCTGTCCGGCCGGATCGAGGAATTCACCCCCGGCCCCGGCGCCAAGGTCTACGCCATCAACGAGGACGAGGCGAAGGCTGTTCCCCTGACGGCGTTCACCAGCACCTTCGTCCTCGGCGTCTTCCGGGGCCGGGTGCAGGGACAGCCGATCGATGTCCCGCTGAGCAACCTTCAGCTCCGCGGGTTTGCCATCCGCTCGGTCAGCCCGCTCGACCCTTCGGGCTGGATCCGCGCCAACCTCGTCCGCACGTCGGTGAGCCCGGCGGCGGCATCCAATAAAACGTGGCTCATGATGGTTTCTGGGGTGGCGGCCCTGCGCGTTCGCCTTAGCGCTTCGGAGCAATCTGGCTTGTGGCTCGGGGGCGACCCGCTCGCCCGAGAGCACTTAACAGGCTATCTCACAAGGACTTGCGGCCGATCAAAGGTGCTCGCCACCCCGCGATCCATTCTGAGCCCTGCTGGTTACGCCAATCCCCCACACAAGATGAGCCTGCCGCTTTCTGCGTCGCGCTCTCCACGCTCCCGTGACGCGTTTTTCCCTCAAGAGCCCCGCGATTTTCGCAATCGGGCGGGCTGGGCGTCCTCCTCGAACGGGAGGCTCTTGTTATTGGGGTCGGCGTCGAGCGAGAGACCTTGAGGGACCTTGGCGGCCTTGAGGTAGACGTCCATCTGCTGACCAACGTAGACGTCGATCGGCCGCTTGTCGGGCAGCGCGTAGACGACTTGGAGGACGCGGGTATCGACGCGCTCGGAGTTCGAGCCGGTCAGGCTCTGCTTGGGGATCACGTAGGGCTCGACGTAGACGAACTCGAGCGGGAAGCGGACGTTGGGCCGGCCCTTGAGCGTGGCGATCGCCCTAGTCCCCTTCTCGAAGTAGGGCAGGTCGTTCTCGTCGATATCGACCCGGACGTGGAGGTGGTTGACGTCGCCGAGCACGATCATCGGCTCCTTCCAGGTCAGCGCGGCAAACTGGCCGACCCGGACGTTAAGTTGCAGAATCTCGCCGTCGTACAGGGCGCGGACGGTGCATCGGTCGATGTTGACCTTGATGCTATCCACCTGGCTCCGCGCCTGGATGACGGCGGCGCGGGCGACCTCGAGATCTTCTTTCCAGGTACCCGCCTTGATCTTCTCCAGGTCGGCGATCGCCCGGGCCAGCGCGGCCTTGGCGGCATAGTAGGTGAAGCGGTCCTTGTCGAAGTCGCTGGCGGAAGTCATTCGGCGCTGGAAAAGCCGCTCGGTCCTCGTCATGGCGGTCTCGGCATCGTTGAGCTTGGCCTTCGCCTCCTCGACCGCAGCCTCCGCCGGTGGGACATCTTCAGGTCGGGGAGCCATCTCGAGCTTGTGGAGTTGTGCCAGAGCCGAGGCCAACTCGGCCTCCCGGACCTTGAGCAACGCCTGGAGGTCGCGGTCGTCGATCCGGAACAGCGGGTCTCCCTTCTTGACGTTGCTGCCCTTCTTGACACAAACCTCCCAGACGACGCCGGGAACGTTGGTCCCGATTGGGATGTTCTCTTTCTGGGCCTCGACGAGCCCCGCGCCGGCGATCGCATTCATGGCAGGCCGTGTCGGTGGCGCGACGAGCGGCTGGGACGTTGGCGGCGCCTGGCGTGCTTTGACGACGGTGATGATCGCGAACGTCAAGCCGGCCGCCGCCAGCAGCGGCAATAGATACTTCGAAAACATGGTGGGATTGACCTTTATTTCCGTCAGGTGGGGGGACCCACCGTGTTCGCCATCGAAACGATAGAAATGGGATTGGCCCACCGCCCACCCTTCGGGATGGAGTGGTCAGGCCGCCTCTTCGCTGGCCCTGTCCTCGATCTCGACGATCCGCCCGTCGTCCATATGGGCGATCCGGTCGCCGAAGTGGAAGACGCGGTTGTCGTGAGTGACGACGACGACGGCGCGTTCGGGGCGGACGGCGGCCTCGCGGAGCAGCTCCATGACGGTGAGGCCGGTCTCGTGGTCGAGCGCGGCGGTCGGCTCGTCGCAGACGAGCAGTCTCGGCTCGTGCACCAGCGCCCGCGCGATGGCGACCCGCTGCTGCTGGCCGCCGGAGAGCTGGTTGGGCAAGCTCTCGGTCTTCTCGCCCATCCCGAGCGCGGCGAGGACCTCGCCGGCGCGGCCCACCGCCTTCTCCCTCGGCCAGCCGGCGATGACCAGCGGGATCGCCGCGTTCTCGGCCGCCGTCAGTGCGGGCAGGAGGTTGTACTGCTGGAAGACGAATCCGATGGACTTGGCGCGAAACCGCGTCCGCTCGCGGTCGCGCATCGCCGTGACCTCGCGGCCGAAGATGGTCACCTCGCCCTCGTCGCAGTCGAGGATGCCTGCGATGACCGACAGGAGCGTCGTCTTGCCGCAGCCCGACGGGCCGACGATCAGCGACATCTGCCCCTTGTAGACGTCCCAGTCGACCCCCCGCAGCGCCTGCACTCGCTGATCGCCGGATCCGAAGTGCTTGGTCACTTTCCGGATGCGGACGGCCACGTCGTCGGACGTCCGGGTCGGTTTCGCGATCTTGGCCGTTTCCGGCACGAGCTGCCGCATGACGATCCCACCTCCCTATGGCTGGACTGGATGCCTCGACCGCTCACCCCCGGAAGACGACGGCCGGTTCGAGCACGATCACCCGCCGGACGCTGAGCAGGCTGGCGAGGATGCAGATCAGGACGACCGCCCCGCCCGTGATCGGCAGCAGCTGCCAGGGGGTGTAGAAGGCCAGCTCGCCCCCCTCCGACGAGTAGCCGAAATAGGCGGCCAGCCCGACCCCGATGCCGTAGCCCAGCAGGCCGACGACCGTGGCCTGGAGCAGGATCATGCCCACGATCCGGCTGTTGGTCATGCCCATTGCCTTCAAGGCGCCGAACTGCTTGAGGTTCTCGATCGTGAAGTTGTAGAACGTCTGCCCGGCGATCGCCGTCCCGACCAGAAAGCCGAGCATCGCGGTGATCCCGAAGTTGATCGGGATTCCGGTGTACTTCAGGTAGTACATGATCGTATCCCAAATGAACTCCTCGCTGGTCGTGCCTTGAGGCCGGTCTGCCGGCTGATGGCCGCGGCAACCTCCGCTGGGGAGTGGTCTTCCTCGGTCTTGGCCAGGATGTAGGAGAGGACCTTCCGCTCCTGCGGGGCAAACCGCTTGGCCCGCGAGTAGGTGGTGTAAACCACCGGGTTCGACTGGAACGTCCGCGTCGCCTCGCAGACGCCGACGATGATCGCGCGGTGGTCGTTCATCTCCAGCTCGCGGCCGATGAACCGCTGGTAGAACGCCTGCTTCGCCGCCTGCTCGAACTCGTCCGCCTCCTCCCGCGGCTCGGCCGAGCGGCTCCCCGCGACGAGCCTCGAGGAGGCGATCGCCCGACCGGTCAGGTCGCGCCTGCTCCAGCTTGCCCTTCTTCTTGCCCAGCAGGTGCCAGGGCTCGCCCGGATAGAGCTTGTTCAGCCGGGTGTAGTCGACGATCACCGCGTCGGGCTTGCGCAGGTCGTTCAGAGTTGCCGACGATGATCCGCTCCGGCGGCGGCGCGCCGACCATCGAGGCGTCGTCCAGGCCCAGCAGGATCACCTGCTCGATCACCTCGTGCTTCGTCTCTGCCCGGTCGCTCGACGACGCTACGGAGTTGATCTTGGCCCGCGCGTTCCCCTTGTAGAGCGGGACGGCCCAGAGGACGCCCTCGACGCCGCGGACGCGGTAGAGGTTGTTCTCGATCATCGGCTTGACGTCGTCGATGTACCGGACGTTGGCGTCCATCACCCAGAGGTCGGCCCCGGTGATGTCGTTGATCTGCCCGCGCGGTCCGGCACATCAAGCCGCAGAAGATCGACCCCTGCTGCGTGATCAGGAGCGCGGCGAAGGTCAGGCCCAGGACGATCCCGAAGAACTTCGCCTTGTCTCCCACCAGCATCTTCAGTGCGATCCAGGACATCGTGGCTCCCCCTCAATTGGCGGAAACCGCCGTCCGTCGACCGAGCCGACTCGCCCGCGGCGTTCAGCGGCCGCGCCGAACCCAGCGCCGCCAGGCAGAACGAGCGTGATGTGATCGGTCAAGTACTCCAGGTCGAGCGCCTCGTAAGGCCTCGGCCCCGATCAACCGCTCGAGATCGCATCGCGCCATCCTGTAATGCAGGCACTGGCCGATCACGCTGAACGCCAGCGCGTCGAAGCTTGCAGCGTCGTCGGCCTCGGGACAGACCCGCCGCAAGATCCCCAGGAGCCGCTCGAACCGCGGCCGGATCGCCTCGCGGACCAGGATCTCCGACGCCGCCGTCGGCTGGAGCATCTCCCGGAGCATCAGCGCGTGATGCCAGGTGTTCTCGCGACTGATCGCCAGCACGTTGCTCAGGAAGTGCTGGATGTAACGCCGGAGCTGCTCGGCCGGCGTCCCCTCCCGGAAGACCGACTCGGGGAGCATCTCGGTGCCGCAACGGTGCGCCTCGAGCACCGCCTCGATGTACAGCTGCTCCTTGTCCCGAAGTGGTAATTGACCGCCGCCAGTTCGCGCCCGCCCGCTC
This sequence comes from uncultured Planctomycetaceae bacterium, assembly GCA_963803395.1. GTDB lineage: Bacteria > Planctomycetota > Planctomycetia > Isosphaerales > Isosphaeraceae > JAFANO01. The sequence goes on along the minus strand of CAWDND010000043.1, from coordinate 93,418 downwards.
GCAGATCGTCCGGATCCTGCGCCGCCTTGTACCCCTTCTCGGCAAACTCCTCCCCCGCCGCCTCGAGCAAACGTGCTTTGGTCGTTTCCCCGCTCGACATCCTCATCCTCTTCGCCTGAAACGCCTGTTTCAAACGGTCGTTTCAATCAACTGTATGAACCGCGGGTCTTTCGTCAAGGCACTTTTTTTATTTATCGGGAGATCCCGCCGGAGAGCGCTGGGTTACCGGCATTTCGTTTGCTGTATTTTGCAGTTGTCGACGCCAAGTTTTCGGGCCTCGTGGGAGGAACATCATGCCTCGCGGCGACAAAAGTGCCTATACCGACAAGCAGAAGCGTCAGGCCGAGCACATCGAAGAGAGCTACGAAGAGCGGGGAGTCTCCCAGGAGGAGGCGGAGCGCCGCGCCTGGGCCACGGTCAACAAGCAATCGGGCGGCGGGAAGAAGTCGGGCAGCGGGCGCGGGAAGAAGGAGAGCCCCGCCTCCAGCCGCAAGGGAGGAGCCAAGATGGGCTCTCACTGAGCAGCGACCCGGGAAGTCCTTTTTCAGCCCCTCCGAGACTCAGAAATGACATTCAGGACAGCCCCTGACGGACCAGACATGAAAACGGCGCCGACCGAGAGCGGCTGGCCCACAGGACGCGACGCACAGCCGCCCCCGGCTCTACCCGAACCCTTTGTCTGATCCGGAGAAGAGCTTCCCCCGGCCGCTTGAGTGGAGCGTAGCACAACTCATCCTACGCATCTGCAGATCTCAGTGCAGTGCTGGAGGCCGAGGCGGATCATTTCGCTGCGTCGATGCTGATGCCCGCGGCGATGTTCCGGACAGCGATGCGCGGGGCCGGGGAAGGTTTCGCAGCCATCGAGGCGCTTCAGGTGACCTTCAGCACCGCTCACGGCCACGGCGTCCGATACGCCACTCTGTGCGACGACCCCGTCGTCAGCGTGATGAGCGAGGGTGCGAGGAGCTGCTACGCGTTCGCCTCGGCCTCAATCCTGGACATCCGTGGCCTGCGGTTGCCCCGCAAGGGCTCGCGACTGCCCCGTGACTGCGAGACGAGGCGCTTCAATGCCGATCCCGAAAACGTCCGTTCCTCCCGACGCGCCATTGCCTACAGTCGCCTCGAGGACTGGCTCGACAAAGCCCCCGAGCTCGACGTGAAGGAAGATGTCTTTGGGCTCGGGGGCTATGGGAGGCCCCTCACCGTGCTCTTCGCGGAGCAAATGCCCGATCTCGACGAAGATGACTGCTCGTGAACCGGCCGTATCCGGGATCGCCACCTACGCGGTCGCCAGTCTGTGCGCGGAGATGGGTATCACGTCCCGAGCACTATGTCAAGTGGCACGAGGTACAAAGCCGTAACGCACTGCTGACATGTGCGTTATGCTCGTGGCACCCTCGGGTGTTGTCTGCAGCTTTCCCCGGGCTCCGACCGGGCGCACAGACTGGCGACCGCTAGGAAACCTTTCTCGACGGTGTTGCGTCCCCAGCCGACGCGTCGTTCGGCTGGGCGGGCATGCCGCCGCACAGTTCGGTGGCGACCTCAGCCATGAACAAGCGGCGTTGCTATCCGGTCAGCCGTCGGACCCCCGAACAGTTCAAGACATCAAGGCGCTCGGTGGAAGGTTCCATGACGGTGGCTCTCCGGTGGCGAGTCGGCAAGAGGTCAATTCCTATTCTCGCATCCTTGAGCAGGGTAGAGATAGCTCAGCTCGGGGTAGATTCAGTAGTTCCAAAATTGGTCGATACCCCGAAGGATTGAGGTAGATGGACGCAAGCCCCCTCCGAAGAATGACTTTGGGCAACCGAGTCCACAACGGAGGGAGCCATGCACCCACCCCATCATATCCTCGACCGCAAGAAGGTCCACCGCCTCGCCGCCGAGCACCTGCAAGCGCACCTGAAGTTCAAGGATTACAAACGCAAGGTCACCGCCCACGTCCTTTGGGCGGTCCTCTTGGCCGCCGCCGCCCGGATCACCTCACTCCCCGACGCCTGCCAGCGCCTGCTCAACACCCCCTCCGACGAGACGGCGCAAGCCGCTCTTGGCCACACTGCCCGACTACGCCGTGCTGCAACGGCAACTCAACGCCGCGCTGGCCGGGCACCTGCCCAAGACGCTGCGCAAGCACCTCCAACGGTTGGCCATCGACCTGACCTTGATCCCTTACCACGGCCAGCCCTTCCGCGACCTCGACGAGATCTATCGCGGTCAGGCCAAGAGCGGCACCAGCCACTTCCACGCCTACGCCACCGCCTCTGTCGTCCGCAAGGGGCAGCGCTCCACCGTGGCCCTGACCGGTGTCAAGAAGGGCGAACCGCTCAAGGACGTCATCCAGCGTCTGCTGCGACAGGCCGCCAGCGTCGGTGTCCGGCCCCGTCTGCTCTTGCTTGATCGCGGCTTCTCCAGTGTGGCGGTGGTCCGCTACCTCCAGGCGGCGCGCTACCCGTTCCTGATGCCGGTGGTCTGCCACGGCCGCTCGCCCAAGCAGCGGGGCGGCCCCACCGGCAGCTACGTCTTCCGGACCTGGAAGAAGAGCGGTTGGTCCACCTCCACTCTGGCCGATGCGAAAAAGCGAACGGCGACGGTGTCGATCTGCGTGAAGTGCCGCAACTACCGCGGGGAGAGGAAGCGGCACGGGCGGCAGGCGCTGATCTATGCCTACTGGGGCTATCGGCCGCCCTCGCCGGATTCGGTCTTTGCGACGTACCGGCTGCGGTTTGGGATCGAGTCGAGCTATCGCCAGATGCACGAGGTGCGGATCCGGACGACGACCCGTCGCTCGGTGGTGCGGCTGTTGTACGTGGGGATCGCGCTGGTGCTGCGGAACCTCTGGGTGTGGTTGCACTATACGATCCTCTCGATGCCGCGGCGTGGCGGTCGGTTCATCTTGCTGGAGCGACTGCGGTGGGAGACGCTGTTGCTCTGGTTGCTCCATGTGGTCGAGGAGGCATTCGGAGTCGCCGACGTCACCTACACCGAAAGAGAGGTGCTATATGAACTTGCGTTGTAGCCAACCGTCGGAATGTTTTTGGAACTACTGAGACTGGACAGCCTAGTCAGAGACCGAAACGAAACCACTCAAAAGTGCGAAACCCGAACTAAGGCGAACTCGCGACGGGACGGGTACGGAAGTCCGTTGAGGAACGGGCGCGGCAGCAAGCTCTCTGGGGTCCGAGGCTACCGATCGGCTCAGGAGGGTTCCGCCTCCCCGTCATGCGGCCGACGCTCTCCAGGGTACAGATGAGGTCGCCCTGCGCCCGATGCGCAGCCCGCCCGGTCCGGCCGGAGCGACGAACACGGGGGGATGACCGCGACAGGAGCCACCATGACGACGACGAACGCGAACGAGCTCGAAGCCAACCTCCAGCGTGCCCTCCACGCCGCCGACCGGCTGTTCCTGGCCCTCGAGGAGATCGAGGCCGCCCGGGGGCGTGGCCCCCGCCCTGGCCGGACGCCGCCCCCAGAGCCGGGCCGAGGTCCTCGCCCGCCTGCGCTCGGCGAGGGACCAGCTCGACGCCGTGCTGGGGCGGGTCGACACGCCGAGGCCCGGGAATGCCCCCAGGAGCTTACTTCGGCGGCCGCCGAAGCAAAGCACCCCGGAGACCGCCTGAACCCCGCGACGGACCCGGCAGGGGCCTTCCCGGGTGTGTGCCCGCTCCGAACGACTCCCGACGATCCGGCACGGGCCGAGGCCCCCGCCCGTCCGGTAGGCACGCCGCCGTCCGGATCGGGCCTGGACCCGGCCCCGAAAGCCTCGAAGCCGGAGTCCCCACCTCTTGACATTATTCCTCCGGTGGAATAAATTCCATCGAAGGAATGCATTCCATGGAAAGGACGGGTTGAGTTCGACGATAGTCACAAGAGGCCGGTCATGATATGAAACGTCTTGCTCGACGATGAATTTGCCGCATGGCTAAACGATTTAAACAAGAGTGAAATTGTTGAAATTTTAGCGAATGTTGAACTGCTGAGGAAGCGGGGGCCGAACCTCGGTCGGCCCTACGTGGACACCGTGAAAGGTTCTAAATTCGCAAACATGAAAGAGCTTCGCGTGCAAATAGCAGGTGACCCTTGGCGTATTCTATTCAATGACCCGACAACGGGCTAAAAACACGTAGTTTTTCAAGGTTGTCGCAAGAGGAGATCCTGCAATAAGATACGTCGCAAGTTCTAGTGCAAGTCCATGCAGTCCAACCACTTACAACATCACGATTTCCGGCTGGTTTTTAGCCCGTTGTCGGGTCATTGATTCTATTCGCGTTCGACCCGAAACGCTCGGCCTTCCTTGTGGTCGGTGGGAACAAGCGGGGAGACAAGCGGTGGTACAAGACTCACGTCCCGATCGCTGACGAACGATTCCAGAGGCATCTGGATCGTTTGGAACGATAGGCCGGAGTTCCCGGCCAGTTTTTGGAGCAACTTGCTTTCTATAGAGGTGGGGCATGGCCATCAGCCTGGATGACTTCCTCTCCAAGCTTCCTCCGGGGGTGCGGGAGACGGTCGAGATGCGTGCGGCCGAGTTGATCGAGGAGGAGGCGACCCTTCGCGAATTGCGGAAATCCTCGCCCGTTCTCAAGAGCAGATCGCGGAGCGGTTGCACATCAAGCAACCGGCCGTGTCCAGACTGGAACGCCGCACGGACATGTACATCAGCACGCTGAGGGACCTGATCCGCGCCATGGGGGGCGATCTTGACATCATTGCCCGTTTCCCCGATCGCCCCCCCGTGCGGATCACTCAGTTCAAATCATTAGAGGGGAAAGGCTCTCTCTGAAAAGTAGCGGCATTCGCCCGGCCGCCCGTCCAGTGTCGCTTGGGGTCTACCCGAATGGCACCAGGATAACGCAAGCTCTTTCCCTGGATTGATATGCGTTGACAATTCGATCGCCTTTGATCTTATGTCTTCTTGTAGAGTATGATGCCGCGTTTGATCAAGCGTTTGGCTGCCTTCTGCGGGATCTTCAGCACCGGGTACGGCTTCGGCCGGCGTTTCACCGCACGCGGCTCATTACGGTCCGGGCGATCACCCACCCGCTTCTGACCGATCAATTCCAACAGTCGCGGCAGGTCCGCCTCGATCCGCGTCGGAGCGTACAGATGGCTCTCCTCGAACTAGACTTTCGGACATTTTACAGGAGTCGTAGATGGTACAAAGAGAGCGGACTACCCCTGCGCGGAGTCGTTATCCTGGGGGTGCTGTCTGGCCCCAGGACCGCTCACCGCACGGAGGTCTGCTCCATGGATCAGCTTATTCCTTCGCTCGCCACCTTGGTAGAGTCCTTTCGCGATTGTTTCCACCCCAGCGTCTTCCCCACCTTCCAGGCCCTGCTCGCCGGTTGGATCGTCTGCCTCGGCCCGCGCACCATCAGCGAGGTCTGGCAGGCCACCGGCTGGGCCGCCAGGCGGCATCACGATACGGCTTACGCCGTGTTCCGTGCCGCCGCCTGGGAGTGGGACGACTGGGGGATCCTCCTGGCCACACTGATCCTGGCCCCTCTTGTCCCCGGCGGTGTGGTCTGGATCGTCGTCGATGACACGCTCTGCCACAAGCGCGGCGCCAAGGTCGCCTTCGGCGGCATCTTCCTCGACGCCGTGCTCTCGACCAAGAAACACAAGACGCTGCGGTTCGGTCTCAACTGGGTCGTCTTGGGGATCGCGGTCCCATTGTCGTTCCGCGCCGATCGGTATTACTGCCTGCCGGTGCTCTGGCGGCTCTCCCGCAAGAAGGGCCAGGCCGGATACCAGAGCCGGCCCCAGGCCGCCGCCGTGCTGGCGCGGCTCCTGGCCGAGGCCAATCCCGATCGGACCTTCTGGTTGGTCGGCGATTCGGCCTACGTCAACGCCGCGACGCTCCAAGGCCGCCCGGAGAACCTCCAGGTGATCGGCCCGTGGCACTGGAAGGCCGCCTTGTACCGCCGGCCCGAGTCGCCGCGTGAGGGCCGGAAGGGACGTCCCCGCAAGAAGGGGGAGCGGTTGCCGACCCCCAAGGCCATGATCGAGGACGTCGCGACCTACCCCGCCGAACTCCAAACCGTCGTCTTCCCCCAGACGACCCGGGAACTGCGGCTTCAAGTCATCCGCGATGTGCTCTGGTACCGGGGGTGCAAGACCGACCCGGTTGTGGTACTGCTAGTGCGCGACCCGTTGGGCCAATGGCGGGATGAAGCCCTGGTCGCCACCGATCCGTCGGTCTCGGCCGAATTCATCCTCCAGGGATATTGTCGGCGCTGGAGTGTGGAACTGACCTTCTTCGAGAGCAAACAGTACCTCGGGCTTCACGATCCGCGGGTCTGGAGCGAGCGGAGTGTGGAGCGTGCCCACCCGATGGCGTGGTTTGTCGGGACGCTGACAATCCTGTGGTACGCCCTCGACGGTCATGCCGGAGCGCACGTGCATCGGGATCGGGACTGGTACCCTCACAAGGTGACTCCCACGTTCACGGACATGTTGGGCGCGTTACGGTTGCAGATGTGGCAGTACGAGATTTATGGCCCATCTGGGATCGAGACACCCTCGTCAGAAGTCATCGAAACCCTGCTCCACAAGATGGCAGCGGTGGCGTAGGGGTCCGAAAGTCTAGTCGAACGTGCGCACGGGATGCAACGCACCCGTGAAGCTGAGCCTCCGCGGCTTCACCTCCACGACCCGCGCCGCCTCCGCCATGATCCCTCGGATCAGGTTGTACGCCAGCAGAGGGAGCGTCACCTCCTTGCGCACCATCTCCAGGCTCTGGGTCCGCAACATCTCCATCTGCATCTCGGTCTTCAACGTGCGCAGATCCAATTTCCGCGTTCCACCGCTGGCGGAACAGGCTTCGCAGCTCTTCGGCGGCATAGGTCGCTCCCTCCGCAAGCGTGGTGACGATGACCAGATCGCGAACCCGCATGGTCCGATCTCTGACCCGGACGCGGAGCTCTCGAACCGTGATCTGAGCGGGCATCGCCTCATATTCGGCACGGCTCATCCAGCCGGGGACGTGTGGGGGTTTCGTCCAGGTGACGAGATGGTCCTCTCGACCCAGGCGACGCCCGCGTCGGAAGTCGGCCTTGCGGGCCTGGTGGAGCCGCACGACGACCGCGACGCCACGGGCCTGCAAGGCCGCGATCACCCAGTACGAGCAGAAGAACCGGTCGGCCAGGACGATGTCGCCGGGCTGGAACTGATCGAGGACCTGCCGGAGGAGGGCCAGCTCGCTGGTTTGCTGGCCCTGGTACGGTCCCAACGTGGCCTCAAGCACCGTGCCCACGGCCAGGCTCAGTAGTTCCAAAATCTATCGGCTTGACGAAGGGCTGGGGTAGATGGACGCAAGCCACCTCCGAATAATGACTTATGGGCTAATCCGAGTCATCACCAGAGGGAGCCATGCGCCCACCCCATCGTATCCTCGACCGCAACCGGGTCCATCGCCTCGCCGCCGAGCACCTGCAAGAGCACCTCGAGTTCAAGGACTACAGGAAGAAGACCTCGGCCCACGTCCTCTGGTCGCTGTTGCTGGCCGCCGCCGCGCGGATCACCTCGCTGTCCGATGCCTGCCAACGCCTGGACAGCGCCCCCTCCGACGAGACGGCACGCAAGGCGCTGCTGGCCACCCTGCCCGACTACGCCACGCTGCAACGGCAGCTCAACGCCGCTTTGGCCGGGCACCTGCCCAAGGCCCTGCGCAAGCGCCTCCAGATGTTGGCCATCGACCTGACGTTGATCCCCTACCACGGGCGGCCGTTCCGCGACCTCGACGAGATTTACCGCGGCCAGGCCAAGAGCGGCACCAGCCACTTCCACGCCTACGCCACCGCCTACGTCGTTCGCAAGGGGCAGCGCTCCACCGTCGCCCTGACCGGCGTGAAGAAGGGCGAGTCGCTCAAGGATGTGGTCCAACGCCTGCTCCGGCAGGCGGCGAGCGTCGGCGTCCGGCCCCGGCTGCTCCTGCTGGATCGCGGCTTCTACAGCATGGCCGTGGTCCGCTACCTCCAGGCGGCGCGCCACCCGTTCCTGATGCCGGTGGTCTGCCACGGCCGCTCGCCCAAGCAGCGCGGAGGCCCCACCGGCAGTTATGTCTTCCGGACGTGGACGAAGAGCGGTTGGTCGACCTACACGCTGGCCGACGCGAAGAAGCGGACGGCGACGGTGTCGATCTGCGTGAAGTGCCGCAACTATCGGGGTCAGTGGAAGCGGCGCGGGCGGCAGGCACTGATCTATGCCTACTGGGGCTTTCAGCCGACGTCGCCGGATTCGGTCTTCGCGACGTATCGTCTGCGGTTCGGGATCGAGACGAGCTATCGCCAGATGCACGAGGGGCGGATTCGGACCACGACGCGGCGTCCGGCGGTGCGGCTGTTGTACGTGGGGATCGCGCTGGTGCTGCGGAACCTCTGGGTGTGGCTGCATTACACGATCCTGTCGATGCCCCGCCGAGGTGGCCGAGTGATCCTACTGGAACGGCTGCGGTGGGAGACCTTACTGAGAGTCAGGAAAGTAATGTCCGCCCGGGAATCGCTCATGTATACTTGCAGGCATGAGAGACAAAGGGTCGCCCGAGGAACATGAACACCGTCGCTTGCTGGCCGTCCAGCGCGTCCTGGAGGGATACACCGCCGAGGAAGTCGCCGAGATCCTTGGTGTCGATCCACGGTCGGTCCGTCGTTGGGTCGCCGCGTATCGTGAAGGAGGAGGACGGAGTTTACTCTGCCGGCCCGTCTCGGGCCGCCCGCCCAAGTTGACCCTCACTCAGGAGAAGATTGTCCGGCGCTGGTTGGCCGACAGCCCGAGAGAGCATGGGTTCGAGACCGAGTTATGGACCGCCTCGCGGTTAGGTCAACTGATCCAAGAGGAGTTCGGTATCCGACTCCATCCGAGGTATCTCAGCGTATGGCTGCGGGACCGGGCGTTCACCCCGCAGAAGCCGCAGCGCGTCCCCCGAGAGCGCGACCCGAAGGTGATCGCCGCATGGCTGGAGTCCGACTGGCCGCGCATCATAAAAAAAGCCAGACGACAAGGAGCGCACATCGCCCTGATCGACGAGAGCGGCTTGCTGATGGGACCGCTCCTCCGCCGCACTTGGTCTTTGAAGGGTTATACCCCGGCGATTACCCAGGGCGGCGCCCACCGCCAAAAGGTCTCGGTCGCGGCGGCGGTGGGGCTGTCGCCCCGCCGGGATCACTTGGGGCTTTACTTCCACACGCTGGCCGACGGCTACTTCGACAACTGGTCTGGGACCGCCTTCATCGAGGCGATGTTGCGGGACCTGTCCGGTCGATTCGTGGTCGTCTGGGACGGCGGCCCGATGCACAAGGGGGAGCCAATCCGCGCGTTGGAGACTCAGTTCGCCCATCGGCTGATCTTGGAACGGCTGCCGCCGTGGGCCGCGATGCTCAACCCGGTGGAACCACTTTGGAGTGGGTTGAAATGGGAGCGGTTGAGCAACTTCGCCCCGCACGATGTGCGTGAACTTGACGAGCGCGTGGTCGCCGAGTTGGCTGCGAAGCGAAACGATCAAGTATTCTTGCGGAACTTGTTCCATGCCTCGGAACTCCCGCTCCCGCGGACATTGCTTTCCTGACTCTCAGTAGTTGCTCTGGTTGCTCCATGTGGCCGAGGAGAGGTTCGGGACAGCCGACATCACCTACACCGAAAGAGATATACAATATGAACTTGCGTCGTAGTCGACTGTCGCACTGATTTTGGAACTACTGAGATTTCCATTCACCGCCGATTTCCGCGGCCGGAAAATCCCCCACAATCTCGAGAGCATCTTCTCCTGATCCTCCCAAAAATCCGCCGTCTACAGTTGTCAGGGCGTGGGTGAATTTCCGCTGATCGGCCGCCCAGCGGCGCCCGTTATAAAGAGAGTACATTCTTGGAAATGTTTGGGGATTGCGCATCGCCACGGCCTATTTTCCGCTGTTGACCGCATTAACCCCCTGCTCGGTCCGGTAATGATCAACCAAAATAAATGCGATCTGGCCAGGGCCTTGAGGGAGAAATTCACCCACCCCCATGGTCACACCAACCCGCCAGCTGCTGGCCTCCCGTGGAGACGGGACGGATCGAGAACGCTGTTTCTTCCGGGGTTGCACGCTATTATAGCGTCGTTATCTTGTATGTAAAAATGATCTAGTATCTGTCTCGGTGTGGGTGAATTTCCGGCCGCGGAAATCGGCGTTCACCGCTCGCCTGAGTGCCTCCAGGTCAAGACGCCGCTGAGCCGGGACGACGCGCGGCGGATCGTGGCGGAGGACGTCGCGCACTACAACGCGGTCCGCTTACACAGCGCGATCGGCTACGTCACGCCGAAGAATCGGCTGGAAGGCCACCAAGGGGAGATCTTCGCCGCCAGCAAGCGGAAGTTTTCGGAGGCCAGGGCACGGCGCCGGGGCAGCGCTCCTCGTTAGATCTAGGCAAGGGGCTGCGCCCCTTGTAATCTCCCAGAAGAAACGGATCTCACTATCATAGGTGGTGACACTCACACATGCTCAGTGTGAGGCAGGCTGGTTGAACCGATCCACAACGAGAGTGAAATCAAAGGGTTAGCCCAACTTCCGCAGTTGGGACAAAATTTCACCGATTTCCAGGTGCTTTTTCGACGTAACTCCTTATTCGTCGGGCCGAGTTCCGGGCAAACGCCGATGTAGTGCCAACCTCGTGTCTTGCCTTTGTTCTGAGGCCGTTCATGATGGTCCTCGGAGGACGCGATGGATCTGCGGCACTCGACCATCACCAAGAATGGCAAGACTCACACGTACTGGCGGCTCGTGCGTTCGGTGCGCGTCGGGCGGAAGGTGCGGCAGGAGACTGTCGCCCAGCTTGGTGAACTCGACGCCAAGGGGCGCATCGTCGCGCGCCATCTGGCCGACTCGCTCGTCGGTCTGGAGCGTCAACCCGGGCTCTTCGACGAGGAACTCCCCACCGAGCCCGTCACCGTTGTACCAAGTCGTCTGCGGTTGGAACGCGGTCGGAGGTTCGGCGACGTCTGGCTCGCCTGGAAACTCTGGCAGGCGCTCGGACTCGATACGTGGCTGGAGAAACGTCTGTCCCGAGGCCGCGAAGATGTGTCGTGGAGCCTGATGGCGGCCGTGCTCGTGATCGCGCGGTTCTGCGAGCCGTCGAGCGAGTTGCACATCGCCGAGGACTGGTTCCGCCGCACGACGCTGGACGACCTGCTCGGGCTGCCCGAGGCCAAGGTCAACGACGACCGGCTCTACCGTGCCCTCGATCGACTCTTGCCGCACAAGGACACGCTCGAAACGCACCTCAAGGAACGCCTCGGAACGCTGTTCAAGCTGGAAGATGATCTGCTGTTGTACGACGTCACGAGCACCTACTTCGAGGGCCAGGCGACCGGCAACACGCTGGCCGCGCGGGGCTCTTCGCGCGACCAGCGGTCCGACTGTAAACAAGTCTGCATCGGTTTGGTCGTCAGCCGCGAGGGCTTTCCGCTGGGCTACGAGGTGTTCGCCGGCAATCGCAGAGATTCAACGACGTTGCGGGAAGTCGTCAAGCGCATAGAAGAGCGGTACGGCCACGCGGGTCGGATCTGGGCGGTCGACCGCGGAATGATCGACGCGGCCAACCTCCAGTGGCTCAAGGGACGAGGCTCGCGTTCCATCGTGGGGACGCCCAAGGGGGAGTTGAAGCGGTTCGAGCAAGAGTTGCTCAAGGGGACCTGGCACGAGATCCGCGAGGGCCTGGAGGTGCGGAGTGTGCCGGATGAAGCTGGTTCGGAGACGTTCCTCCTCTGCCGCAGCGCCGACCGCGCGACCAAGGAGCGGGCGATGCGCGTGCGGTTCGAGCAACGCATCGAAAAAGGTCTTCAAGCGATTGTGCGAAGATGCGAACAGAAGCGTTGCGACCTGGGCGTGATCGAGCGCCGGATCGGCCGACTGCTGGGCAAGAACACGCGCGCTGCGCGGCTCTTCTCGGTCCAGGTCGGTCGTGACGAATCAGGGCGCGTTGTGGTGACCTGGTCCCGGAAAGCGTCGGCGCTGGAATCGGCGAAGCGTCGCGAGGGCTGCTACCTGCTGCGGAGCAACGTCTCAGACTGGACGGCCGAGGACCTCTGGAGGGCCTCCATGCAATTGACCGAAGCCGAGGCCGCGTTCCGGATCCAGAAGGACGAGCTGCGCCTGCGACCGGTATGGCATCAGACGGCGGAGCGAGTCCAGGCCCACATTCTGGTGTGCTTTCTTGCCTACGTACTCCGCAAGATGCTGGAAGGCTGGTCGCAACGCGCCGGCTTGGGCCGGAGCATGCCCACGCTTTTGGAGGAGTTCGCGCGGATCCAGAGCACCGACGTTGTGTTGCCGACCAGCGACGGCCGCACCGTGCGGCTACGGTGCGTGGTGCGTCCCGACCAGGCGCAGACGATTTTGCTGCACCACTTGGGCCTGGAACTCCCCCAACGGCTGCGGATCGCAAAAGGAGTCGCTGATTTGTAGTGCCAACTTCTGAACGCCGTTATTGAAAAACAAGCGAGTTTCGCTTCTTTTCTGCTGATAACTGCGGAAGTTGGGTTAGGAAAACGTGTGCAGGACTCGCGCTTTCAGCTCTAGACCTAAAACAAGCGTAATATATAATGCAAGTGTTCAACAAAGAGCACTAATGTGATCACGTACCTTCATCGTACCGGACGGTCGCTCCCGGTCCCCTGGTCTCGAGTCGTCTGCTTCCTCGCCTCACCGCCTCTCTGGGTTCGATGGCCAACACGGATCGGGGCATCCGGACCCCGACTTCAGGAGATCCTCCCTCAACACAACCAGCAGCCGTGCAAGCGCCCCACCAGACGCAGGAATACCCCTTGCCACGGGGTCCATGACAACAACCGATAGATCAGCCGACCACCGCTCCGAACGAGCTGGCACGGCATCTGGATCACCGCCGCGCAGAACGTCGCGAACTCCATCCGCAACCACGACCGCTTCTCCGCCGCGTGCTTGGCCGCGTGCCGCGGCGAGACCGGCACCATCAAGGCGCTCCAGGCCTTCAGGCTCCAGGCCAGACTGGCCATCACCATGTAGGCCCAGTTGCTCACCAGGTCATTCACTGGCGTCGTCAGCGCGTGCACGCCGCTCTTGAGCTGCGTGATCAGGTTCTCTTGGTCGCAGCGATCGTTGGCCGAGAATACGATCTGGTCGGCCGGGGTCGTGCGATCGTTGGTGATGTGGAAAAAGGAGCGATACTCCTCGAACAGCCGCAGTTGCCCTTGGTCGGTCCCCAGGCGTTTGCGCTGGACGACCACGCGATAACTCTTGCGGCAGGCGACCGGGCGATAGTCAAACTCGGCGATCATCTCCTCGAGCAGATGGATCGTCTGATATCCGCGCTCCTGGACGATCTGCGGCTTGATCCGTTCGGGCTGCTGACGGGGCGCGGTCTGGATCGCAGATCGCGGCGGTCGTTCCAGGACGCTGTACGCCTCGGTCGGGAGTGCGTCGGCCCGCGCCTTGAGGGTCTGGTGGGCGTCGCTCCCGAAGACGAAGCCGATGTCGCCGGCCTCATCCCAGCGGTCGAGATGCTGGGTCTGGGTGAAGTCCGTGTCGCCCCGCACGAGGATCCGCTGAAAGCCGGCCCGGCGGCACAGGGCGATCATCTTGTCCAGGGAGTCCGCGGCGTGCTCGTGCGAGGGCCGGTTGCCACTGCGATTGACCAGGTAGAGCGGCTCGGCAGTGTTGGCCAGCGAGATCAACAGGGGATGATAGCCCCAAGTGCCGTTGTAGGCGATGTCGACGCCCTGCTTGCACTCGGCGTCGGTCCCGACGAGGGTGCCGTCGACGTCGAGGATCGCTTCGGTGAAGAACGCGGAGGGCTGCTGGGACCAGACCCGTAGCCGCGTTTCATTGAGGGAATCGATCAAGGTCACGACCTCGGACTCGGCGAAGCGGCGGCAGAAGTCCCCCGCGGTGGTGGGATCGGGGATGCGCTCGGCGCCCAAGGCATTGAGATAGACCTCGTCGTTGCGCCGCAGTTCGAGGTGTTCGATCCGTTTGCCGCCCGCGAGGATGTTGAAGGCCGATTTCAGCGGTCGGAAAATCCCCCACAATCTCGAGAGCATCTTCTCCTCGACTTTGGCCATCAGGCTGCGGCTGAGAGCCCCTGAATGAGCGCCTCAAAGTAGCATCGAGGCAATTCGATCACGTCAGCCTTGCCTTCCGACATGTCGCTGATTCGCGCCTGCCAGATCCGGCTACGGACCAGCCGCAGGCAGTCCGAGAACGTCGGCTCGTCCTTGGCATACCACGCCGTCTGTTCGGCCGACAGGAGGCCCACCCCGTAGCATCGCAACGCCGCTAACGTCACCACCGAGAACAGGCCCAACAGCACCGGCGTCGTCCGCGCGATCGCCAGGTCCGACCATTGCCGCTGCGTCTCCAGCCCCAGGTGCGCACGGGCTTCCTCAAAGCTCACCTCCATGCTCCAGCGTTGGACGACGTACTTCAGGATCGCCTCCGGCGCGACCCCTTCGTCGGTACAGAGGTACGCCGCATCCGGTTGCCCATCCTCGGGGTCGCGGGCCAACACGTACCGGATCGCCACCGGGTCCTGACCCCGCCGATGCCACAGGCCGGTCCGGGAGAAGACCTGCATCGGCTTGCGGCGGCCGCCGTACCACTCCACCTCGACCTCCTCCCAGGGCGTGTCGCTCCGGCGGGCCCACTCCGTCAGACGGCGCTGTCGCGGGCCCTTCTTCGGCTTGGGGCCACGCTTGCCCGGTGCTTGGGGCCCCGGCCGGTGGTACAACGCCGCGTCGAGCCGCAACCGGCAGATCATCGTCACCTGATAACGCTGGCAGGCGCGGGCCAAGTCCACCGCCGCGAAGCCGCCGTCGAGGACCAGGATCAGCTCCCGCCCGGGGAGCCAGCGACGGCCCTGCAGGACGATCTGCCGGGCCAGATCGATGGAGGTCTTGTGCGAGGCGCGACGGCCGGCACCCTCGGGCCAACACAGGGTGGTCATCATGGGCAGTGCCCATACCCGCTGGTTCCAGGGGTCCGGGACCAAGATCATCAGGGCCACCCACTTCAACCCGAAGCACTTGAGGACGTTCTTCCGTGAGGATCCGCTTGGGATCGCGGTAGCAACCCTTGGCCTTGATCCGGCGGTCGGAGCGGCGTTCGATGGTGTCTTCGGCCGCCAAGACGATCGGCCAGTCGCGAGGGATGACGGCGACGATCAGGCCGAGGAGGACCTGCCCGGCGGCCAAGCACGACCACGCATCGCGGTTGAGGACGCGGTGGTAGTTAGTGAAGTGCCGCTCCCGGCTCAGGCCCATGATCCGCAGGGCCGAACAGACGGTGCGGTTGCCGGCGGCCAGGATCGCCCCGACGGCCAGGACTTGGGCCTTGGCCCAGGCGCGGTCGGAGAACAATGGTACGAAGGCGGCCAACAGGGCTATGATTTCCGGTGGCGTTTCCACGGGTCTTCTCCAGGGGCGGTGGCACGTCAACCACCCTCGATCCTGGTCAATGACCCCCTGGATCTCCTAGCAGTTTGGAATAGTGAGGACGTGTTCCTCCCTCAATTATTCCATAAACTCCGGGGGTTTTCGAGCTTTTACCGAGCTTTTGACACCGAAGCTCTATATATCACGCTTGGTTTAGGTCTAGAATGGGCTAGGAAACCGTCCCGTTTATCCAGCTCCGGGAAAACTGCGAAACCCGAACTTGCTGCCTCTGTGGTGAGTCCTCTGTCGGCTCAGCTACCGAGTTGGGAGTCTGCGGAGTTCAGCGAGGCGATCAGCTTCAAGAGCGCCTGACTCTCGAGTTGCCGGACGCGCTCGCGAGTCAGGCCGAGATTCTCGCCCACCTCGCGGAGCGTCATCGGGCGGAACGGTTCGAGCCCGAACCGCATCCGAATGACCATGGCTTCGCGCACTTCGAGTTGTCCGAGCCGCTGGAAGATCCGGTCGAGGTCGTCGGACTCGATCAGGAGGTCGTCTGGAGCCCTGCACCGCTCGTCGGTCAACACGTCGTCGAGCGCGACGCCGTCCTCGTCCGAGCGCTCGGCGTGCGGCGTCAAGTTGTTCACGCGGATCGCCTTGGCGACGATGCCCACCTTTTTCTTCGAGAGCCGCAGCACCGTGCCCACCTCGTCGGGCGTCGGCGGCCGGCCCAGTCGCTCGGTCAGGCCGTTGGTCACCCGCTTCCACTTCGACAGCAGGCTGACCATGTACGCCGGCAGGCGGATTGGCTTGCCGTTGTTCATTACCGCGCGGCGGATCGACTGCTTGATCCAGTAGCTGGCGTACGTGCTGAACCGCGTGTCCATCATCCCGTCGAACCCCTCGACGGCGCGCATCAGCCCGAGGTTCCCCTCCTCGATCAAGTCCTCTAGACACAAGCCCTTGCCGAGGTATCCCCGCGCTATGTTGACCACCAGGCACAGGTTGGCCTTGACCATGTGGTCGCGGGCGTACGGGTCGCCCAACGCCACTCGCTCGGACAGAGCACGCTCCTCCTCGGCCGTGAGCAGCGCAGTATTGTTGATGTCGTGCAGATAAATCTGTAAGGGCGAATAGGCGTTCGATTCTCGCCGATGCGTGCGGGGAGTCATGGCGGGAGCTCCTGGGTCCGTCGTCGGAATTCACAGGGGCATCATCGCGGCCGAAAGAGATCCCCCACCGTTCCATCCAGAATGGCTGGTCCAAGTGAACGGGGGCCCGATTCGGACCGAATTCCGACAAATTGAACCTAGAACGTTTTTTTTCGTCTGTCAACTGCTTAATTAGAAAATCCGCCATTTCATACAGATGCGGTGCGTTCGAGACGGATCGGCATTTCTCGTTCTTCGGAAAATGTCGCGAGCAAGAGCCCCGGCCAGCAGTGGCGGGACGATCCTCCCCGCGTACCCGCACTCGATCGCTCTCCGGACAAGAGGAATGTCAAATGATTATCATTTAAGGATCAGCACTCATTCAAAAATTTTGATCACGATAGATTCATGTCAAACCGCTCGTTTCATGAGGTCCCCGGGGGAGGCGAGGCGTGTTACGTAGAAACGATCCGAAAACGATCCTAACCCCTTGGTTTTCCAGTGTATTCGATGTTCTAGATGGCGTTTTCGGATGGTTTCGTAGGCCCGGGACGAGGCCCATTTCGAGACGCGGATGACATAGGACGGAAAGGGTGGAGGATGTCGACGCGATCGCGAAGATTCATTTAGGAGGAAGACGAGACATCCCGGTCCCGGGCCACGGGGAGGGGCTCTTCAGCGCACGGGGCGTTCGCCAGGAGCCTCGTTGTCATTCGGAAACAAGATGACTTTGACACGACGAATGGCTTGAGCATTGCGATCGATCACGAAAACCGTCCACCTTTTGTGGAGGCCTTCGTGGGGCGAGAAAGCCTAACATAGCAAAGATCCGATGAAAGTTTTCCTAGTCTTTGTTCGAGCGTCCCCAAGATGTAGAGAATCCTATAGGGGCGGTGATCCCCCGCGATCTCGGCGTGCCGGGACGAGCGGTCGAAGACTGCGCGCGCGACTTCGGGCCCGGGCTCGCCCGGCGAGGATGAGCACGCCCTGGTTCTTCTGGACTAGCCCGAGTTTACCACGTTGATTTCGAAAACATTTTCCCTGTAACGACTTAAGGGGGCTTTTTCGTATGACCTACGACGCCACGTATCGCTGAAGATCCAGGGCGTCATGGAGTTGCCGCTGCTCCCCTGTGAGCTGGGACAGACTCATTTCCAACCGGGGTGGCTCGCCTGCGCCTCCGACCGGGAGTCAGGATTCCCACCTCCCGGATCTGACTCAGTTCCTCCAGCAACGCCGGGATCGAGCGGTCGATCCCCTTGCGGTGAAGTTCACGCCTCAGCAGGCTGCACAGCAGCAAGGCCAGCACACAGGAGAAGACATGGACGCGGATCTTCTGGTCGGTCCCATGGCGTTGGGGGCGGAGACTCATATGGTGCGGGCTCTTCAGGCAGCGAAAGGCCGATTCCACCTGATGCTGGCTCCGATAGCCCCGTACGATCTCCGCGTCGCTCCAGCTCGCCTGGTCGGTGAACAGGATCGTCTTGCCCAGCAGCGTGCGTTGCAAGTCCCGCCAGGCCGCTGTGCGGAACTGGTACGTCAGCACCGGCAAACCCGCATGCTCACTCAGGTCGATCGCGAAGAGTTCCTTCATGTGCCGCGCCTTCAGGCAGCCGTCGATCGTCTTGCGGACCCCGGCCATCGTGGGCCGCTTGCCGCCGCGGACCTCCCCCTTCTGATGCCGCAACAGCCGGGCCTGCAAGTCGCCCAATTGGCGCTGCCGCTTGGCGATCTCGCGGAGCAACGTCCGCGATTGCGCGACGAACAACGCCTCGTTGGACGTCACCACCACCGTGCGCTCGATCCCGAAGACCTCCTTGGCCGTGCGATACGACCTGACTCCCGGCAGTCCCTCCTTCTCCAACGAACGGAACTGTCGCGCCGGGATCTTCAGCAGGTCAGGATGGTAGCTGGGGACCAAGGAACTGATGAAGTGGTAGAGGCTGTCCTCCAGCGCCTGGAGGTTGTCGCTGGAGCAGTTCCCCTTGTCCAAGATCAGGGTGACCGATTCGACCTGCCCGGCGATCCGGCGATGACGATCGATCAGCTGCGGCGGTCAGTCCGGCGAAGGTCGGCGCATCGGGCTGGTTGCCGGGGTAGGTGTGGTGGCACAGCGGGATGTGGAAATCGGCGGTCACCAGCAGGGCCAAGCCGACGATCCGCAAGGCGGCGCGGCCTTCCTTGCTCTTGCCGCGCTGGGCGAGGGTGCAGCGGTGGTTGAAGGTATCAATGAAGGTGAAGAAGTTGGTGGCGTCGAAGAGGACCCGGCGGACGTCGAGGTCGAAGTGGCGGACCAAGTGGTCGGTCAGGTCGCGCTCGATGCCCTCGATGGCTTGGGGGGAGACACGGGCCATGTGATCCCAGAAGCGTTGGCTGGTCAATTGCTGGGGGCGGACATCGAGGAGGCGTCGCAGGGCGGTGCCCTCGAACCAGCGGGCCATCTGGACCTTGCTGCAGGGTGCAACAGAGCGGTTGATGGCGGCCAGGAGCAAGTAGGTGCCGACAGAGGGTCCGGAGCCGGCCTTGGGGACGTGGCGGTCGATGAGGTCGCTCAGTTTCAGTTGCTGGGCGCGGTCATACAACGCCACGGCGGCGCCGAAGTCGGTGATGACCGCCTCGCGTGGCCGGGCGGGTGGGTTGGTGTCGGATTGGGGGTCAGCCAAGGCGGCGATGATGTCATCGGCGCGGCCGAGGTACTTCTGCCAGAGATGGTGGGCTTGCCGTCGACGCGGCGGCACTCGCGTGCGTAATAGTAGGCGCGGCCGCGGATGGTTTTCTTGATAATGCTGGCCATGGAGTAGGTCATACACGAATGGGAGGACCGCTGTCAATATGGCCAAAAAGACGGGGGAATACCGTCATCAAAGGCTGGAAAAAATTAGGTCATACAAGAAATGAGTCCTTGAGCCGTGTCGCAGTGAGGGGCCATGTGACATAACCCGTGAACTCTGTGGGCTTTGCCGCACGGGTATTGAGTATCAATTGGATCTTTGTCGAACCGAACGTGGTAAACTCGGGCTAGGGGTTCCGCCTCCATCCAGAGGGTCTCGGGATCGGGTTCCTGGCGGTTCGCAGGCGGTTTGAAGGAGTCATGGGCGCCAGGGCGAAGGGCGACTGGAGTTGCACGCGCACGGCCTCGGTATTCGTGACGGGTCCAGGAGAGGCGACCAGGAACTGGATGTTATGTTTCGTCGGTACAGCGGGGGCGTGTTCAGGCTTCCAACAATAGGGGTAGTGGACACGCTTGCAAACTGATCAAAGTTATACTGTCTGCGTAACTCTTATAATCAAAGGGGATGCGTCAGACCGACGCGGATTTGTCTCATTTAAGGGCACGGGGGTGTCCGATAAGATGAAGGTCATCAAGTGTCGGTGTAGCGCCGGCGACGCGCGTTCGCGACCCGGACCTTGGATCAGTTCGCAGTTTCTGTAGCTGACACGGCCATCCATGTAACGGAAAGGATACCAAGATGTTACGGATCAATTCCCTGCTGGTGGCCGTCGCCCTCGCGGCGGGTGCGGTGGGGTGCACGCAATGTGACACGTGTGATGACTTCCCGACGCCTTGTGTCGGTGCGACTTGCGGTGCCCCGACCTATACTCAGGTCGGCTATACCATGACTCCGGGCTCGAGCATGCCGCTGATGGGCTCGTCCCCGGTGCCCGCCTCGGTGCCCAGTCCGGTAGCCACGACGGCCCCCGCGCCGGGTCGTCTTCTGTCGTCGCGCCGTCGTTGCCCGCCACGCCGTCATCCCTCGCGCCGATGGCCGTGCCCCCCCCCGTGCCATCAACTGCCTCCGCGTTCGGACCCAAGCAACAATCCGCCTCGGCCGACGGCACGGTCTCGGTCCCCGTGCCGGTGCCCGATACGACCTCTCCGCCCGCGCCGACGAGCATGGGGAACCCGGGCAAGCCGCTCCTCTGATACGCTTTCCAGGAAGGCTCAAGATGGGGACTTTCTCACTGCCAGTGCCAGGACCAGTGGACAGCGCGGACACTTTGGGCGGCCAAGGCAGCCCGAGATGCCGAAGCAACCCTCTGCAAGAGAAAGACTCCCGCGCCACCTACTGCCTCGGCGTCCACTGCTGAAACTGTCCGCGCTTGTCCGCACTCGCTGAGAAAGTCCCTCAAGAGACTTCTGTCGGCGACGTCACCACAGGACACCACCGAATTTTCGGCGTGGTCTCAAAGTCCAACGGGGACAGGCGGATTTCCAAACCCGCGATCTGGCCCCTGTCCTCTCTCGATAAACCTCACGACGAGCTCTCTCAACGTCCGCCGAGCCGTGTGATCGTCGGGTCGGGCTGCCACAGATAGAGAAAGGTGGGCAGCTTGCTCCGCTCCAGGCCGGGGTAGCTCAGGGGGATCAGCTCGGACTGGAGTGGGACGTTGGGAACGATCGCGTAGAGCGAGCGGGTGGGATAGCCCGGGCGCTGGAAGAAGACGACTTCCGAGTCCGAGGTACCTGCCAGCCGTTCGGCCTCGGCGATCGCGTCATCGAGGTAGCCCAGGCGCATCGACCAGGTGCACGGCGAGTGCCGCGGGGCGCGGCCACGACCCGGCCATCGCGGATCGTCTGTCGAGTCTTCGGCGGTCATCGCGGGACGTCGCTGCGCGACACGGGCGGCGAACCGGTCGCGGAAGCCGTCGGCCATCTCCTGGAACAGGCGCGGACATCGTCGGGCAAGGGGGCGGTGACCGAGCCCATGTCCACCAGCTCGCCCGTCTTGATCGGCTCCATCCGGACGTTCAACTGCGCCATGGCGTCCTGGAGGTTGGGGTGGTTGACGATCGCGCCAACGCCTCCGGTGATCGACGTCGGCAAGGCGACGATCCGGTCGGCGCCGACGGCCAGGTAATAGGCGCCGCCAGTCGCCACGTCCATCAAGCAGGCGACGGTAGGCTTGCCGCTCGCCGCGCGGAACCGTCGCAGCTCGTCGGCCATGATGTCAGACGCCGTAACCCCGCCCCCTAGGCTGTGGATCCGGAGGACCACCGCGCGAACGCGCGGGTCCAGGCCGCCGCCTCGAGCTTCTCGCGGAACGACGCCACCGGGTTCTCGCCCACCGAGTAGAGCCCGGTCAGGTTCTGGTTCAGGAGCAGACCATCGACGTCGAGCACCGCGACCCGAGGCGACTGCGAACCCGCCGCGCCCGCCCGGACGACGACCGGGATCATCGGTCCCGGGTCGGTCGTGGCGGGGAGGCGGCACGTCGACCGTACCCTGGAATCCCGCCGCCACATTGGCGTCGGTCCGGATCTTGCCGTCGATCGGGATGGTCCGGCAGCCGGCCAGCGATCCCACGACCGCCAGCACCGCGCAGGACCATCCGAACGTCGCGCAGGGCCGCCCTTTCCATCCCATGATGGGGCATCCTTGCCAACCGAGGCCGCGCCCGAGCATCCTGGGCGCGCGGGAACCGTCTCTCTAAATGCTTCTGCCAGTCCAGTCTTCTTGTGACCCAGGGTCTCTCAAGTGCCATGCTCACGGCATCGTGGAGATGTCCGAGCCAGGGCGGATGCACTTGCCCCGATGACGAGAGTATGCCACCCGGGTCCGCACTCTTGCACCCCATGTCCATCAAGGCTGCTTGGTCCTTTACATCGGCTCGAAATCGGGAAAACTTGGCATCAGAATTGACACAACCGGAGAATTCAGGCCATGCTCGCCTCCGCAATGGTGCTGTTCAGCGTGATCCTGGGCCAGACGTCCGGCCCCGACACGGGCCACGACCGCAACGCCGTCGACCGAGCACTCCGCGGCGAGGGCTTGACGATCGAAGGCAAGGCGATCGCCTTCGAGGCCCCCGTTCTCCACGATGGCCAATCCGCCGAAGAGGAGCGGGCCGCGCTCCACGCGATCACCGGCTCAGGGCGCGGGTCGAGGAACTGCTGCGCGACTCAATCACGTCGCCCTTCGTTCTCAAGGTCCGCGACGAAACAGCAGCGCATGGCAACCTCATCCGTCTGGCCGACCTCTGGTTCTCCATCCATGCCGACCTCGACGCAATCGACCCCTCCGCCTTCTCGGGCCTCGCAACGAGCGACAAACCGGTCGAGGCCGGCAACATGCGGTTCAGCACCAGGGTTCTGGACGTCAAGCAGCTAGCCGCACGAGGGATCGCGACCACCGAGCCGACGCCGACCCTGCGGGAGTGGTATACCCATTCGACCGGCCGGCTGCTCGACCGCATCCACGTCGAGGCGACCGGGCGGACGATGGCATCGCGGTCGGCCAGCTCGTGGGTCGTCGCCTCGCGGACCGACCCGCGTTTCGGTCGCGACGAGACCTTCCCGAATCGTTGGTGGCCGATCGAGCGCCGGAGCGGTCGCGACCAGCCTGGCCTGGCTCGGCCCTATGCCGGGGGCGCCAGTACCATCAAGATCAGCCGGCTGACCTCGGCGCCGGGCACGTTGCTGGTGGAGGTCCATCTCGCCTTCGACGAGCCCCGCGCCTGGTTCGACGGCGCCCCGATTCTCCGGTCCAAGCTCAGCGTGGTCGCGCAAGACCAGATCCGCCGCCTCCGTCGCGAACTGGCCAAATCGCGGGAACACCGCCCGTGAGGACTTGGAACCGCGGATTCCGATTCCAATTTTCGTTGCGGGGACGACCTCGCAAGGTGGAGAATTGAACCAACAACAATTCCGCCACCAAGGCAAAGCAGAGGAATGACCAGGCGGCGACCCAGGTGGTTCCCTTGGTCGGTGTGCTTCTCGCCAGCACTATGATCGTGCCGGAGAGGGGAGGACTGTCTCAAGACGACGGCCCTCGACCGGCAGTTCCGTCAGGATGGATGGTCCCGACTCCAACGGGAGAGTGATGAAAGGCGAAATTCGGCAGAACAAGGCGACCAAGGAATGGGTGATCATCGCCCCCGTGCAGGGCAAGCGGCCTCAGGATTATCGACAGACCGGCCGAGAAAGGTCCCCTTTGCCGCCCTATGATCCGCAGTGCCCCTTCTGTCCCGGCAACGAGCAACGGCTTCTCTCCGTGCTCCACGAATGCCCCCGTGGCGAGCACGGCCCCTGGCAGACTCGCGTCGTGCCGAACCGGTTCCCGGTCCTGACGACCGAAGGATCGACCGCGCGCCAGATCCAGGGGACCTACGTGGCGATGCAAGGTTACGGGCACCATGAGGTGATCATTGAGAGCCCTCGACATCACGACGACATCGTCACGATGTCCCTCGCCGACATTGCGACGCTCATCGAGACTTATCACCAGCGCTTCGAGTACTGGAAGCAGGACGAGAGGAACGTCCTGATCCTCATCTTCCGCAACCACGGACCTCGCGCCGGCGCCTCGCTAGCCCATCCGCACTCACAACTGATCACGACCGGCATGATCCCGCGCCATATCCGCTGGCGCGAACTGGAGGCCCAGAGCTACTTCGACGAATGGGGACGCTGCATCTTCTGCGACATCCTGGCGTTCGAATCTCAAGACCGCCAGCGGGTGATCCTGGAGAACCCCTCCTTCCTGGCCTTTGTCCCCTTCGCGGCCGACGTGCCCTTCGAGACCTGGGTCCTGCCCAAGCGGCATCACTCCGATTTCGGCCAGATCACGCCGGTCGAGAAGGCCGACCTGGCGGAAGCCCTGCACGTGCTCCTCACCCGTCTCGCCAGGAAGCTTCATGACCCGGATTACAATTACGTCATTTATTCCTCGTCCCGCCTGGCCAACGAGCCTCAGAATCACTGGTATGTCCGGATCCGGCCCCGGCTAGTAACGCGGGCGGGTTTCGAGATCGGCTCCGGCATCCGGATCAACCCCTCGCTGCCGGAAGCCGATGCGGCGTACCTTAAGGAGGATGCGGAGGATGTGACCTCGGAATGATGTCAGCCAATATTCAGGCTTGCTCTCTCGTTTGCTCTGGGAACTCTCGTGTTCCGGGCTTCTTTAAGGGACTTCATTCCGAGGTCTTATCACGCTTCTCGGAAAGAGTTTGCCCACCGCCGGGGGCGGCGGTGCTCCCTCGGGGGAGGCTCGCCGCCCCCGGCGGGCACCAACGTCCCAGGAGGCGCCTTTCCCCCGCCATTTTCAGGGAAAGAGGAGCAACGCCGGTTTCAGCGACCTTGCGCTCATCCCCCCTGATCTGAAATACGCCCGATGCCGTGGGGACCATGGGGGCCGGTCACTTGGATCATGCTCGGCGCGAGGCGACGGGATTTCCTGATCGAGGTCGCGACCTCGATCAGCGCGATCGAGCCGCAGACGGCGAGGAACCAGGCTGTCGTGCCCAATCCCA
This sequence comes from uncultured Planctomycetaceae bacterium, assembly GCA_963803395.1. Lineage (GTDB taxonomy): Bacteria > Planctomycetota > Planctomycetia > Isosphaerales > Isosphaeraceae > JAFANO01. The sequence goes on along the minus strand of CAWDND010000043.1, from coordinate 68,645 downwards.
GGAGCCCGATCGGGCCGAGGCATCTGAGCCTCACGTAGTGGGCCCAGGACAGTAGCGCAGGGATGACGGCGATCGCCTTGGCGGTCGAAGGCCAACCACGCCGGTCCAGCCAGAGCGGTACACCGAGGAGCGCGGGCAGTTCGATCATGTAATAGTGGCCCCAGGCCAGTGGCGAGATCAGGAGCGTTGCCCAGCAGGCCAGGCCGAACGCCGTGGTCTGATCGAGTGGGTTGCGCCGCGTCCCGATCGTCAAGCAGAGCGCCAGGAGTGATATCAGCACGGCACCCCGCAGGACGTTGACCACTCGGCTCCCGACGCGCTCGGCGCGGCGTGCCTCGTCAACTGTCATGGGGATGCCCGTGGCGGCGACGTGGCGCGTCGTCCAGAGATGGACCGCGTTGGCCAGGCTTTGGTTGCGCGGGCTGTGGATGTCAAACTTCGAGCGCCGGCCGACCTCCTTGTTGGCCGCGACCTGGACGGCCCAGGTCTTCAGCGAGTCCAGGTTCTTCTGCCATCCGAGCAGCGAGGAGGGGATGCCCACCAGGAAGAGAACCAGGCCGACCAGGATACCCGAGGTCACGGCGACCGCCTGGCCGATTGGCCGGCGACCCTCACGGTCCGGCCACAGGGCCGCCGACCATTGCTGCGCCGCGAGGAAGCCCACCGGCAAGGCCGGCACCAGCTTCACGACAGCCGGCAGCGCGACAATTACCCCTCCCAGGAACCAGCCCGACCAGGTCCGCGCGTGCATGACGATGCGGAAACCGAGCATCAGGAAATAGACCAGCGCGATCCCGAGTTGCCCACGCTGGAGGCAGTCGAGCGTCGGCAGCAAGACCGCCAGGCGCGAGGCACCCGCCGATCCACCGACCAAGGCCAGGGCGGACTTCCCGGATGGAAGAGGTCGCGCGACCGGCCGCGGCCAGCAGGCTCCAGAGCCGGCGAGCCTCGACATAACAGCCGAAGGCCAGGGCCGTGCTGAGGACATACCAGGCGAAAATTTGCACCTCTGCATCGAAGACCGTCAGCGGAGCGATCAGCAGCGCGAACAAGGGAGGGTAGAGATAGTACCAGCCTCGCGGGTTGGTGACCTGGTACGGATTGCGGCCGTCGAAGAAGGCCGAGGCCGCCTCGGTGTAGACCGTGAAGTCAGTCTTGTGCCGGTCGATCCGGCCCGGCTCAATCCGGCCGTGCGGCCAGACGTCCACATAGCCCCAGATCGTCAGAGCCATGACCACGATCACCGCCACATCCCGGAACCGGACCTCATCGAGCGAGCGAGGGAGGCCCCAGCCGCTCAGAGTCCCCCACCGCCGTCCACGCCCTCGGTTGGCCCCCCGTGTCCAGCGGGCCTGCATGATCTTCTCATCCATGATGGGGGCCCACTCCAACCAAGCCGAATTCTAAACCTTGCGGTTAGTTCGGCTTGCAATCCGATCGGACTTGAATCAAGGTGTCTCCCGGGTGCAATTCGTGGTTTGAATTTGCGGTTGGATGCGCTCCGTCTGAGTCGCGTCCCGGAAGGTTTTTTGCCCACCATCGAGGGCGGCGGTGCTTCCTCGGGGGAGGCCCGCCGCCCCCGGCGGGCACCACCGTCCCGGGAGGCGTCTGAGTCCCCCTCACCGGCCCAAGACGGGATCGCTCCCCTGTAACGTCGCGGAACTCGGGACCCGAATCGCTCGGGTCATTCAGGAGAGACCGCGAGGTCGTAGGCTTCGTCAAGCGGGACAAACGTCTCGACATTGGGGAACGTAGGCGATGACCTGACCGTGCTCGAGCTCGTAAACCCATCCGTGTACCCGGAGTCGGCCTTGCTGCTGGTGCGGCGAGCGAACGGGGGTGGTGCCCCAGAAGAATTGAACGAGCGCCGGAATTCCTTGTGAGCCACGGCGTTGAACTGCTCGGCCTCCTGAACCGTAACCTTGTGGGCTGAAGAGGGTTAAGCCGTTCATCCAATCTTCTGGGACACCACCTAATTTCTTCTCGGGCATGGAATTTCGAAGACCTGAGCGGCAAGTTAAGGTTCCCAACCCTCCCGCTCCCTGGCCGAGGTGATGCGCCCGATCGCTTCCCGCATCGGTGCACATTCTGTCTGCTGTCCTCGACGATCCGTCAGCGATCAGACCGGACCAGGAACGGGGTTCCTGGGGCTTGCCCGCCGGGGCTCGGTTTCTCTAATCTTGGGAGTTGACAGAGGACGTGACGAAACCGCGGGACGCGACGGGAGTGGATCGTGAGCGGGACTCGGATCGCGAGCATATCGGGGCTCCGGGGGGTCGTCGGCGACGGCCTGGACCCGGCGACAGTGGTCGAGTTCGCCGCGGCGTACGCCACAGGGTGCGCGGCGGGCCCGATTGTGGTCGGGCACGACGGGCGGGTCTCGGCCCCCGTTTTCGTCTCGGCGGTCCTGGCGGGGGTGACGGCGACGGGGCGCGACGCCTTGCTCGTCGGCGCGACGGCCACCCCGACGCTCGGGTGTCTCGTCCGCGACCAAGGGGCAGCCGGCGGCATCCAGATCTCGGCGTCGCATAATCCGCCCAGATACAATGGCCTCAAGCTCTTTCAGCCCGAAGGCATGGTCCTCAACGCGGCTCTGGGGCGCGCGGTCCTCGACCGCCTCCATCATCGTGCCTTCGGCTGGGCCGCCTGGGACGCGCTGGGGCGCGTCTGGACCCTGGAGGATCCTGACGCCGCGCACCTGACGCAGGTGCTCAAGATCGTCGATGTCGAGGCGATCCGGCGGCGGAAGTTCGTGGTGGCGCTCGACGCCTGCCACGGCGCCGGGGGCAGGATGGGCGGCGGCGCTGCTCCGGGCACTGGGTGGTTCGCCTGTGATCCTGGGAGGCCTCCCCGACGGACGGTACGACCATCCTCCCGAGCCGACCGAGACCAACCTCCGCTCATTCGCCGCAAGCGTGCCCGCCGCCGGGGCCGTGGTTGGCTTCGCACAGGACCCCGACGCCGACCGCCTGGCGCTGGTCGATGAGACGGGCCGCTACATCGGCGAGGAGTTGACGCTGGCCCTGGCCGCGCTGCGGCGACTCAGCCAGGCCAAGGGGCCAGTGGTGCTCAATCTCTCGACGTCACGCGTGACCGAGGACCTGTCGCGGCAGTTCGGCTGCCCGGTCCACCGGACGCCGGTCGGCGAGATCCACGTCGTCGAGCGAATGCGGGCCGAGTCCGCGATCCTGGGGGGCGAGGGCAATGGCGGCGTCATCGACCCCCGCGTCGGCTTCGTCCGCGACAGCTTCGTCGCGATGGCGCTGGTGCTTGACCTGCTGGCCGAGACGGGTGAGCCGCTTTCGCGACTGGTCGATCGCCTGCCTTCGTATGCAATGGTCAAGGACCAGTATCCCCTGATCGTCAGGGGCCCTGAGGCCGTCGCCGCGCTCTGGGACCGGATCAGCGCGGCCTTCCCCGAGGCGCAGGCCGACCGCCGCGATGGCCTCCGCCTCGATTGGTCCGACCGCTGGGCACACGTCCGGTCGAGCAACACCGAGCCGATCGTCCGGGTGATCGCGGAGGCGGCCGAACCCGCCTCGCGCGGCGAGCTGGCCGACCAGCTCGGCCGCTGGGTGACCTCGACGGGAGGCGGCATGATGACCTGGCCCAAGTTCGAGCGGCCGCCCGCTGCCGCCTTCGTGGACGTGGACGGTACCTTGCTAGCCGCAGACCACCACGTTCCTCTTTGCCCGGATCCTCCGCCGACGCGGTCTGATCAAGAGGTCGTTCGTGCTCCGCGCGATGTTCCACGGTCTGCAACACCGGTTCGGCCGGCTCGACTACGGCCGGCTCGTCAACTTCGGCCTGAGGAGCATCGCGCAGGATTCCAGTCGTCGAACTCGAGCGCATCGCCTATGATAATTTCGTCGAGTTCGTCCGTCCCCGGCTCTACGAGGGGGTCGTCGAACACATGAACGAGCTCCGGCGGTCGGGGACGGCGATCGTTCTCGTCTCGTCGTCGCCCGGCATCGTGATCGAGCCGCTGAGCCTCTACCTCGGCTGTACCGATACCCTGACGACGCCGGTCGTGATCGAGCGTGGACGACTTGTCGGAGTCGGTTTGGGACCATCGTGTTACGGCGAGGGGAAGCGGTACTATGCCGAGCGATGGGCCGCCGAGCGCGGAATCGCGATGGACGAGTCGGTCGCCTATGCGGATAATTGGAGCGACCGGGCGTTGCTCGAACGAGTCGGCACTGCGGTCGTTGTCCACCCCAACCGCCGGCTCAGCCGGCTGGCGCGGAGGCGCGGCTGGTATATCGTCTGGCCAAGGCTGCCGCATACCACGGCACACCGCGACGCACAATGAATCCGAGGGCAAGGGCGAATTCCCGATCGGGAACCGTCCGGTGATCTGGTCGGGCGTGTTCGGCACGTCGGGTCACGGGTGGCGTCTCCCCGACATCCTGCAGGCGATTTTTTGGCGGAGTTGAGTCAATGTCTCAAGAACCGCTCGGACCCTCCAAGGGGCATCGGACGCTCCGGGCCGGTCCGACCGCGATGGCCCTGGTCATCGGCCTGGCTGCGCTGACGGCGTCCGCGTCCGAATCGGACCTGGTCCGTGACATTCAGCGTTATTGCACGGTCTGCTGGCGGAATGCTCGATTGGATCCGGGACTCTGGGATGACTGCACCCAGGAGGTTTGCTGCCGTCTTCTGGGCAAGGCTCGCGCCGGCCAGCTCGACCTGAACCTCGTCCTGGCCGAAGATACCCCCGAGCGCCGCGAACTGGTCCGGGCAATCGACATGGTTCGCAAGCGGGTCCAGCGCTCGAAGCGCTACCAGCCGCTCGACGACCAATTCACACCCGGTCCCGATCTCGATCAACGCCATCGCAACCGCCAGGAACTCGGGGAGATCCTCGAAGCCGCCCGACAGGCTGTCCTCACGCCGCGTCAGGATCGGGTCGTCGAACTCTGGACCCACGGCTGGACCGTCCCCGAGATCAGCGAGGCGATGGACCTGCCCGTCGCCCGAGTCAGCGACGAAAAGTACAAGGCCCTCCGCAAGCTCGAACGCCACCTCGCCGGCCGCCGCGACGAGCTTGAACTCGGCCAGGAACCCGTTGAGGACGGCGGGGCCCGCCGCGTCGGCTGATCCGCCCCAATAAACCCGTTCGCCCAAGTCATCCGGATCAGAAAAGGGCGTGCGCAGACCGGAGCAGGGGGCGGCTGGGCCACGAATCCTGTGGCCCAGCCAGCTTCGGCGGGCTCCGTTTTCCTTTCTGGTCCGGATTGAAGACGGATTCCGGTTCGAGTCAGGTCGCCTTGAGCACCCCGAGCACCGCCTCGGCGTGCCCGTCTACCTTCACCTTCGGAGAGACTTTGAGGACGATCCCCTCGCGGTCGATGACGAACGTCGTCCGCTCCACGCCCATCGATTTCTTGCCATACAGGTTTTTTTCCTTCCAGACACCGTAGAGTTCGCAGACGTGGTGATCTGGATCGGAGAGGAGCGTGAATGGCAGCGCGTGCTTCTCGGCGAACTTCTGGTGGCTGGTGACACTGTCGGGACTGACGCCGATCACCTGGGCGCCGGCCTCCTCATAGGCAGCGCGGGCGTCGCGGAAGGCACGGGCCTCGGCCGTGCAGCCGGAGGTGTTGTCCCTCGGGTAGAAGTAGAGGACCACCAGCGTGCCTCGCAACATCGAGAGCGTAACCGCCTCGCCGTGCTGATCGGAGAGCGTAAAATTGGGGGCGGGCTGACCGGCCTCAATCATCCATCCATCCTTTGCTTCTCCCGGTTCTCACGATTTCGGTTCGAATGCGGGGACTTACGGTCGCGCGTCCCCTTAGGAGAGATGATCTCCCATGAAAACGGCCCGTCGCAGGTAGGTGGCCTGCGTCGGGCCGTTTCGCTTGACAGAGGATCAAAGCCAGGAGTCAACGGTGGCCGCCGCCGTGTCCGCCACCACCGTGGCCACCCCCCATATGCCCCATCCCACCGCCTCCAAAGCCGCCCGCGTGGACGCCGCCGAAGCCTCCCATGTGGCCCCCGTAACCTCCCAAGTGCGGCGCGGGACCGCCGAACCCACCATACCCACCATGATGGACCGGAGGCGCGAAGCCGCCTCCGTAGCCTCCCAGTCCGCCACCATAGCCACCCAGAGCGTGAACCGGCGCGTATCCACCGCCTGCGTGATGTGTCGGGAGCCCGCCCGCAGTCCCGCCGAAGTGCTGGACTGGAGCCAGAGCGTTCGCGCGATTCAAGCTCGGGGCGTGGGAGATGGCGGCCCCGTTCCCGCCCGGCGCGGCGTTCAGATGGCTCAAGCCGCCACCAATCCCCGGCACAGCGTTATGATGAGAAGCGCCTGCACAAGGGTCGACAAATTGCCTCCGCCATGATGCACGCCTCCCGGCAGCGCATTACCGGATAGACCTCCCAGATTTCCCCCGTGGTGGAGACCGCCCGGAAGTCCACCGCCGGGCAAGCCGCCGAGATTCCCGCCGTGAGGCAGACCAGCCGGGAGGGCGCTCCCATGATTGAGGCCAGGACCCCCATTCGAGAATGCGGGACGCGCGGCGGTGTGGAGCACCGACGTGTGATGGACGCCGTTAAACCCGGTGTTCCAGTGGGGGCTCGCCAAACCCGAACCCCGATGTCCCACCATCGAAGCAGGATGAAACGGGTTCGCGAACGGTCGCGACGACGGCGGCGGCAGCACCCCGTTGTGATGCGGCGCAAAACACGTTCGATGCGTGCCGGATCGAATGATTATTGAACGTATGGAGGTTGTTGTTCACGATCCGCGAACCTGTGCGAAGATGATCCTGTTGTTGTTGCCGTTGACGATCACGCGATTTCCGTTCGGGAAGAACGGAAAATTGTGGTAATGATGGAAACCATGCCCGAACCCGCCGAAAAACGGGAAGCCGAACCCGCCGAAGAACGGAAAGCCGAACGGATATCCGAAACCACCGTAGCCGAACCCACCGAAGCCCAGGCCGTATCCATACGGATAGCCGAAGCCGCCGTAGCCCAGGCCATAACCGAAGGGATAATAGCCAAAGCCGAACCCGAAGAGGCGACTAAAGAGACCCCCGAAGAGCCCCAGCCCATACCCGCCGTACCCGTAGCCGTAGCCGCCAGAGCCCAGGCCATAAAGGCTCGGGTATCCGTAGCCGCCGTAGGAATAGGCCTGCGGATACGTCATGTAGGGATAACCGAACGAACCGTAGTAGGGGTAATCAAGATAGCCGTAGTAAGGGCTCAGGGAGCCATACTGGGCATAGCCATAGTAACGGCCATCGGCGTCGTAATAGCAGCCGGGGTAGCCGTCGTAATAGGCATTGGGTCGGCCGAAGGCGCCGTAGAGCAGACCGTAGGTCTGGGGCGAGATCTGGGTGTATGGCTGATAGACCGTCTCGGGGGTACGCGCGCTGTTTGCCACCTGGGCGGGGGCGAAGAGCGTGCCCCGATCCTCCAGCGTCCGGTCCCAGTAACCCTCCTGGAACGTCCAGCCCTCGGGCTGGCGGACCCACTGCGCCGGAACCCACGACCAGTCGGCTTGTGCCTTGGCCCAGAAGCCCGGTTTCCAGACGACGCCGTCGCCATCGGGGACGTAAGTGCCTGGAATGTAGAAGTAATCGGGGCCGGGTGCCTCGCCGGGCTCATCGGGGGGATGCTCGGCGGGTGGACCGTTCTTCCGGAAATCGATCCGATCGGTCTTCCGATCGCTCCAGAACCCCGGCACGCGATACCAGCCCTGATCGTCGCGCTTCCAGTAGCCGTTGACCCAGAACCGGCCGGGCGGTGAGACGCGCCAGGTCCCGGTCACCCACACAAAGTCCTTGCGGCTCCGGTCCCACTCCCAGTATCCCTCGATCCATTGCGCGTTCTGGCTAGGCGAATCAACGCCCGGCCGTTCAATGATCGGTGCAGGAGGGGGCTTGTCGATATGCTCCGGGTCGCGATCCTTGGCGGGGGACAGGAACGCCTCGTGCAGCGGCCCGTCGGTCAAGGGCTGCACGGGCCGGTCGGCGTCAGGGGGCACCGCGGCCAGTTGCTCCGGGGCAGGATCGAACGGGGCTGAGGGCGCGGCGGCCCCGGGGGCCGGTTGCGAATCGACGACGGCGGGCGACGCAACATCCTGGGGCGGTTGCGGATTCACCGCCGGTTGCTCCAGGGGTGGTGGCGCGTCCTGCTGGTCCGCCTGGGCCGAGAGCACGCTGCCGCTTATCGCCAAGCAAAATCCCAGCCCAAGGGCTATCAAGCGGTTCATCGGAAGCACTCCCCCATGCGTGAGTCTCTCGAGAAGCGTGGGGCCTATTATGTTATACGAGCGAAAGTTCGCGCAAGGCCAGAATCCCCTCGGAATTCCTCTGGGGACATCCCCACGTCCAGCCCCCGAGGAATGTCCGCAAAAAAAATCGCACTCGCCATCCTCACTGCTCGTCGGGCGCGCTCTCTACGGATGGGCGCTGAGAAGAAGTGTGGCATCAAGCGTACCAAAATCCACCCGATGCGGCGTGACTCTCGTGAATCTCAACACCCTCCGTCGCCCCGGATTTCACGCGCGAGCGAACAAGGGTAAGGGTGGGAAGCCGGGGCCAAGAGTGGCTCTATCGCGCAGTGATGACCGGGCAATGGTCTCCTTCTTCGGCGCGCCCCCGATTTCGGCGGGACGCGCCGCCAACACCTCTCGATGATCTTTTCAAGGGGGGCAGGGGGGCGTGCCCGTCGCGGCGATCCTCGCAACCGACTCGGTCTGCCCGACTTGTCAAGGAGCGCGTAGTTTTCCCCCTATGTTCACAATCAGAGCAAACGCGGGACCTGTCCTGCAAATCGGTCGGGAAAGATCGAAGCGGGCGAACCGCCCTTCGAAGCGGAGCAGGCAGGGCTGGCGGGGCAATCTTGCATGCAGAGACGCTTGGAGAGTTGTCCCCGGGTTGAATCCCTCGTAAAATGACGGAGGTGATCGCGAAGACGCCCCCTCCCGCGGCCATTTCTTGGCCTGCCAAGAGACTGCCCATGAAAGCCGAGTTGGTACCCGAGAATGGGGACCCTCCGATTCCGATCATCAAGGATGTGACGATTGTGGGTCGTCGAGGCTATTGCGACGTGGTGGTCGATCACCCCAGCCTGTCGAAGCGGCATTGCGTGCTGGTCAAGACGGATGGGCTGCTGGTGATCCGCGACCTGGCGACCACGAATGGCACGAAGGTCAAGGGGCAGAGTGTCCGATGGGCCGCGCTACTGCCCGACGATCGGATCGCGCTGGGGAATTACAAGATGCGAGTCTATCTGGGGCCCGACCACGTGCCCGGCCCTTCGGAGTCGCTGGCCCGGCGGGCTGCGGTGGCCAAGGCCGTGCGACCTCCGGATGCGAAGATCCCGGCCACTGGCTCCGGGCCCGGCTCGTCGAATCCAGGGGCAACGCCGATGGTCCCCTCCGGCTCGATCTTGCTCGATGAGGAGGAGGCGGGCGGGGAGCGGGAGTCGCGCTGGCAGGAACTGATGGGGCCGGACGATGACGACGGCGTCCTGATCGAGCGGGACTGAGTGCGATCGGGCGCTGGAGGCTGGAGGAAGTCGGTCCCCTCCCTGGCGGTCGGGTGGCTTCAGGGGCGCGCGATCACGCCGGACGTGCGTCCTCGGGGTGAGCCAGGGGGCACGTCCGGCCGGGTGCCGATCGCGTTGGTGGGGCGAGCGGGACCGGAGGGGGTCCGGTCCTGCTCCACTCCACGCGGCCTCAGCCCTCGTCGGACCGGGAGCGACGGATGTCGCGTCGGAGCGGTGGGTTGAGGTGTTCGAGTTGGCGGGCATCCTGGGGGTCCAGGCGGCTCGCCTGACGATTCTCGCGTTGAATGGCCTCGTACACCTCCTGACGGTGTACGGAGATCTCGATGGGGGCCGCGATCCCCAATCGAACCTTGTCGCCCCGGATATCCACCACGGTGATGACGATGTCATCGCCGATGATGATGCTTTCGTCGCGGTGTCGGGACAGGACCAGCATCTTCAGGCTCCTTCCTCCTGCCAACGAGACCCGTGACCGTCCCTGATCACGTTGCCCGGGCTCTCAATTACCACGACGGGGCTTCCTGGGGATGAGACGTCGCCGGTTGCGCAATGCGGCTGCCTCTCAGGTCACGCCGTCGCACGGAGCGGCGACGGACCGGGCAGCAGGGTCGGTGGGAGGACCTGATGGGGGTCGAGCGGATACCGAACCGCATAGCGACTGGAGGTCAACACCAGTTGCCGGCCGATCCGCCGGACCGGGTTGAACACCAGCGGCCCCTGGAGGTTGACCGTCAGGCCGCCTCCCTCGCCGCGGCTGAGGATCACGTAGACGAGCGCCGAGCGCTCCTCGTCCAACTCCAGCGCCGCCCGGTCGCCCGCACGGAGCTCGATCCGGTAGTCGCTGACCGCCAGGGGAGGGGCGATCAGCCCGAAGGCCAGGTCCGGCGCGGTCACACTTTGCAACCACGACAGGCCTGCCACGACCGGGTCAGGCAGGTGGACGAACTGCGTGAACGAACGGAATCCCACCAGTCCGTCGGGGATCCAGATCAGGTCCGACTCCAACACTTGGATCAGGCCGAAGCGGGTCGTGACGATGTTCACTTCCTGTTTCCCTCCTTAATGAACGTCGGGCTGGGCGTCGCCACAGCCCGGCGCAACGCCTGATGCCTCCGCCCGAGCCGGGCCGACCTCTCGGGTCAAATCAGTGGCCAACGAGGCCGGTTCGTTGCGACCAGAGGCATCGAACGTGGCCACGACGCATCCCACGGACACTCCTTACCTCGACCTCGGCTCCCACCGCGGTCCCGAGGCAAGTTTCACCGCCCGTAATATCGTCCCACGATCGTGGCCCGGCCCAGCCCCCAACGACGGAAATCACGGTCCATTGGCCCGTTGCGATGGCTGCGCTGATCGCTCCGTTCGTGCGGACCGTGTCAGGCCGCCGAGGTTTGGGACTGCCCCGGATGACGAACGGCTCCGGACCCCGACAAGCCATCCCGCCTTAGCGGTAAAGGATGAGCCCCAGCGGCGCGTCGGTCGCCTGTTGGGTCGCGGTCAGGTCGAACAGCCAGCAGGGCGATCCAGGGGTCTCGTAAGCCTCGATGTCCCAGCGCTCGCGGAGCTCGACCTCGCCGTGGTTCTTGGTCTCCCAGCGGTGCCGGCCGACGAGGTGCGCCGTGACCGAACCGACGACCGCCCGGTCAAGATGGTCGAACTGGAGGTAGGCGTCACGATGCTTGCTCGGGCCGTACTTCGGATGCGAGATCGGCGTGAGGTTGTTGCGGAAGGCGGCCCGGTTGCCATGCTTCAACACGATCGCGCCGGCCGAGGGGTCCGAGAGTGACCAGTGGCTCGGCGCGTCGGCGAGAGTCTCTGGTTCGGGCCGGAACCGTCGCTCGGTCTCTGCGGGGGTCGTGCCGGTCAGGATCCAGGTCAGTCGGATCACCGATTCGAGGGCCTCGGGCGGTCTTTCGAACGGAACGGAGATCGGGTCGCCGATCGGTCGCCCGTCGCGTTTCCCTTGTAAGAATAAGCGTTCTGGGCTCGAATTCCTGGTCATGGCCCCGGCGAGCGCCTGGCCCGTCCGGGCAGCGGGTAGATCGATCCGGACGGGGGTATCCTTGAGCGTTCGAAGTGGTCCGACCGGACGACCAGGAGAGAAGGTTCGGCCGAACCCGATTCGACCTCGGCCCCGAGTCCGATGCGCCAGGGCCGTGTCAGGATGGTGGGTGTCGCCGACAACCTAAATCTCTGCATCCCCCAAGCTTGCTCGCGTGTGATGATGGTGACAATATCGACCAATGAGGGACCTCGCCGATGTCCTGGCTTGATGGCCTGACGAAGAACTGGGCCGAACTGGCCGAAGACAACCCCGATCCCCGGCTCCGGCCGCTCATCGTGCCGGCCGATCCCGCCGACGCCGTGCGCGGGGCGGCCGCGGTGGTCGCGACGCACCCCCGCTGGAGGATCGTCTCGGCCGACCCCAGGGCGGGTTCCCTTCATGCGACCCACGCGACGCGGGTCTGGCGGTTCATCGACGATGTTCATTTACGGTTCACAGCGCAGGCGTCGGGGACCCGGATCGTGGGTCGGAGCCAGTCGCGGATCGGCAAGGGAGACCTCGGCCAGAACGCCCGCAACCTTCGCGAGCTAGCGACGGCGTTGAGCAAGGCCGCCGCTCCTGGAGGGGTACTGTCGCGGGCAGTCGGCGCTCACGACCGGTAGTTCTCTTCCAATCCCCAGAGCCGTTGGAGTTGCCGGTCGCGCTTGCCCTGCTCGTACTTAAAGATAGCGATCTCCTCGACGGTCTCTCCGGGCGCGGGCTGATAGGCGTGTTGCCGCTGCTCGGCCTCGCGGAAGACGAGGCCCAGGTGCTCGGAGCAGGCGAAGCCGTACGTCTTGAGCTCCGAGAAGTTGCCGCCGCTCCACAGGGCGGCGATCTTGTAAGTGGCGGGCCCCTGGCACTCGGTCATGGAGCAACGGACGATCGTTGTGGGCATGGACAACCCCTCGCGTCGTGGGACTCTGGCCGATCCGGTCGCAACACCGCGAGCGTCCGACCGATCGGGAGGGAGAGGGTCGGACCACCGAACGCTTCGGAAGCGCTCACGAAAAACATGAGAGTACGTCGCGGGCGGTCGGAAGAAAAGATGCTGTGACGGAAATCGGTCATTACGCGGGGCCGTCAGGCGATCCGACAGAGGATGGCCTGGGTGGCCTCCCGAGTCGAGGCGCGGCCGCCGATGTCGGCAGTCTGGACTTCGCCCGCGGCGACAGCCCCGGAGTCGACGGCCTCGATCCGACTGCGCCGCAGCGGCGAAGATTCCTTCGGTGCTCTCGTGGGTCAGGACGAAGTCGATTGCCGGCTCGCCCGCGATCTGCGATGTTATTGGGCGGATTCTGAGCCCCGGAAGGGGCGACATCGCGCGACCCGGCCGACGATCTCACCTCTCCGGGTCGGAGCGCGGGAATCGGACCCGCTCGCTTCGCGACCGACCCGAAAACGATGGGATCATCGATCCGGCGGGAAGAATCCAGCCGGAAGAGGGCCAAAGAAGATCTCGACCTCGCTCGGAACTGGAGATGGGCCGATCAGCCGGAGTGGCGAGCGCGTGAGTTCCGTCTCATGGGGTGGACCGACGTATCCGGATGGTTCGTGAGTTGGAGCAGTTCGGACCGAGTGTTTTCTGCGGGTCGATGTTGCGTTTCAGGTGAGTGTCGGTCCTCGAGCTCCGCACGTCCGCCAAGACCATCTCGTGGACGGCCCGCTGCATCTCGGCCAGCGTCGGGGCGTTCGGTGGGAAACTGAGGATTTCCTGGAATTGCTCGGGAGTGAGTTCGTAGTTGCGTGAGAGCAGGAGGATGGTCAGCGCCAGCTCGGCAAGGAGACGCTCGGAATTGTCCTCCGCTTCGAATACGGCCGCGAACGTTGCATCATACTCAGGGTCGAGGCACTCGGACCAGCGTCCGGGTAGTGACCAGTACTGGCCATCGGCAAGTCGGATCTTCGTCCCCTCGACAAACGTCAGTCTGCGCCTAGCCTTCTCATCAATCATTCGGTTTCTCTTTGAGCAGTCACCCGCGTGATCCCGATGCGCCGGCCGAGGACATTTTATAGCGACCTCTCCTCCAGACACAACGCGAGTCTGGCCGATTCAGGTTAATAGGTCAATATCGATGGAAGGCGTAGGTGGGGTTGGCCGGATCGAAGTCGATCGCTGACAACGTGGCATCGAAGTCTAGGTCGTCATACGCGTAGCGCTCGGCTAGGAGCAAATCCTCCTGTCGTCCCGGCTCGGGCCAGTCGTAATTACTGATCTGCATGGGGATTCGGGTCTTGGGATCGTAGAGGACCTCGACGCGTGTGAAGGGACGGCCCGGGACCTTGTGCGGATGGGTGTGGATCGATCGGAGCCAGGTCCGGCCGTCGGGCCCGGTGGTTCGGTCGAGGATGGTCACCGCCTCGGGATCCTCCAAGTCCATGCGGCGGAAGCCGATCAGCTTGTTCGTGAGGTTGGCCAGGCCCGCCTCGGTGATCGGGTGCCGTGACTCGACCAGCGCCGTCGGCGAGTCCGGGGGGATGGCCAGCCGGGGGACGATCCAGCCAACGACGCCCGGCGTATGGGCGATCACCTTGTTCTGATGATGCCCCTCGGCATACACCACTTCCTTGCCTTCCTTGGGAGCGAGGAACTTGAGATAAACGGCGAACGGCTGATGCCGGACCTTCATCGCCAGAGTCTGCTCCGGCCCGAGGATGTCATTGAGCCGCTCTTGCTTGCGAAAAATGGCAGTGTAGCCCGACACACGGTCAAGCCGCTGATCGACGGCCAGGAGCGTGGCCAGGAGCAGCCTCTTGGCGTGCACCCCTTCCAGCCGGGCTTCGGGCCAGGGGGGCGGCAGTTCGGTCCGCGCCTCTACCTTCGCCATCGCGGGCTTCATGGCCGAGTCGTTGGGAGCCGTCTGATCGTCGAGCGGAGCGGTCAGCGACCAACTCAACCCCGCCACTCCAAAAGGCAAGCCGAGCACAAGGAAAATCCCACGCTGGAATCCCAGGCGCGCTAACGCTATGGTCCGAATCAGGCTGGCCGCCATGACAATGCTCCCTGGTCGCCAAACTGGAGGTATCTAGGTAAGGAGGGAAGAAAATGCCGTCGCGCTCGACCCTGGGGAACAATATCGTGCAGTGTCTGCGAAAAGTTCACTTTCATCCACGGTTTCTCTCAGGAATACCGACGTCCTCCAAAGCATGGGGCCGACCAGGCGGCCTGCGCCGCGGGTTGCACGCGGTGAATTGACCGCTCAAGGGTCTCCCGTCTAGGATGAAGCTTATCGATCGACACAATCCCGGTCCGGATCGTGCCTGTCTCTTGGGACTTGACCGGATGGCGCTCGCGACCGGTCCATCGGAGACGATTCACATCATGACTCAGATTGAGCAGGCGCGCCAGGGGAAGATCACGCCCGAGATGGAGTATGTCGCCCGGCGCGAGGGGCTCAGCCCCGAACAGATTCGGGCCGAGATTGTGCGCGGGCGGATGGTGATCCCGGCGAACACCGTCCACCTGAAGCTCGGCCTGGAGCCGATGGGGATTGGGATCAAGGCCAAATGCAAGGTCAATGCCAACATCGGCAACTCGGCCGTCACCTCCGACATCGACAACGAGCTCGCCAAGTTGAAGATGGCCATGGACTTGGGCGCCGATACCGTGATGGACCTCTCGACCGGCGGCAACATCGATGCGATCCGCGCCGCCATTATCGCCGCCAGCCCCGTCCCCATCGGTACCGTGCCGATCTACCAGGCGATCCAGCAGGTCAAGCACGCCGAGGATCTCTCCGAGCAGGACCTGCTCGACATGGTCGAGCACCAGGCGCAGCAGGGGGTGGATTACATGACCCTGCACGCGGGCATCCTCCGCGACTACATCCCCCTGACGGCGCATCGGGTCACCGGGATCGTCTCGCGGGGTGGTTCCTTGTTGGCGCAATGGATGATGGCACACAAGAAGGAGAACCCGATCTACGCCCGCTTCGAAGACTTCTGCGACATCATGCGGCGATACGACGTGACCTGGAGCCTCGGCGATAGTCTCCGGCCGGGCTCGATTGCCGATGCCTCCGACGCGGCGCAGTTCGCCGAGTTGAAGACGCTGGGCGAGTTGACCCGCGCGCCTGGGCGCGGGGTTGCCAGGTGATGGTCGAGGGGCCGGGCCATATCCCAATGGACCAGATCGCCATGAACATGGAGATGCAGGCGGTCGAGTGCAACGAGGCGCCGTTCTACGTGCTCGGGCCGCTGGTGACCGACATCGCGCCGGGCTACGACCACATCACCTCGGCCATCGGCGCGGCGCTCGCCGGCTGGCACGGTGCCAGCATGCTCTGCTACGTCACGCCCAAGGAGCACCTGGGCCTGCCCGAGGTGGAAGACGTCCGCCAGGGTGTCATCGCCTACAAGATCGCCGCGCACGCCGCCGACCTGGCCCGCCACCGCCCCGGCGCCCGTGACCGCGACGACGCCCTCAGCCGCGCACGCTATAACTTCAACTGGGAGGAACAGTTCCGGCTCTCGCTCGACCCCGAGACCGCGCGCCGGATGCATGACGAAACGCTGCCGCAGGAGGCGTTCAAGACCGCCGCGTTCTGTAGCATGTGCGGCCCCAAGTTCTGCTCGATGCGGATCACTGAGGATCTGCGCAAGCAGGCCGCCGAGGCCGCCGCGCTGGTCCAGCTCGGCACGCCCGCGACGGTGGGCGTGGGCGGCTGAGCACCGGATGTCCATGCCGGACGAGGGTGACTGATGGACGATACTCGCTTCTGGGACATCATCCACCTCCTGGATTGGGATGCAGAAGATGACGATGCGGTGATCGCACCGGCCGTCGAGGAACTCGCCCGAAGAGACCTGCGAGACCTTCTCGATTTCGAGGAAGTCCTGGCCCAGAAGCTCTATGCCCTGGATGGCGAGGTTTTCGCGCTGAATAGTCGTCTTCCCGAGGGCTATCTCTCATCGGACGGATTCCTCTACTCGCGCTGCGCCGTGGTCGCCGGCGGGAAGCTGGATTACGAGAACGTTCTGGCGCATCCCGAGACGATGCCCCAGGATCATTGGTTCGAGAATCTCCTCTACATCGGCCCGAGGGCGTTTGAGGAGAAGACGGGCGAGGAATTCCAGTACGTCACGAAATACAGCTACGAATCCGGCAGCAATCGAGATGGCTGGCCATCGCTGACGAATTGAGGGCCTATCCCAGAAGCCCGCGTCGGCGGATGAGCGCCGCGCAAAGCCACCATTTCTGAGGACGGTGGCTTTGCGCGGCACTTCGCCACCTCACTTCCAGTCGGTCCAGGGTGGGCGCTCGATGGGATGAGGCTGGTCGGCCAGGGCAACTTCTCCAACCCCTCCGACGATGACCTCCGTCACTGGTTCACGCTGGCGCCGTCGAGGTTCGCGACCCGCTGAGGCTGGGTTGATCCCTTCCAGGGCCCATCCCTTCGAGAGAAGTCCCGCAGCCATCCGGCGACGACGGCCAGGAGGGGCGCGCAGCACGACCGAGACGACCAGGAACACGACGACGTTCACCGGGAAGACAAGTGAGGCGATGAAGGGTGTGTTCAAGACCTGGTAGTGAATCAGGTAGACCTCCAGGGTCGAGCCGCCGATCAGGCCGACGGTCCTGGAGAACCACGGCCTCTCCAGCAGACCTCGCGCCAGCCAGTCGGTCGGCGCGAGCCGGAGCAGGAGATAGACCATCGGGAAGATCAGCAGATGTGGCAGGAAGAACGCGCCGCCGAGCCGCCCGGACGACACACCGATCCGGGCCGTGACGTAGACCAACAGCAGGCCCGACAGCGCCCCCAACTCCGGGATCCCTCCCGGGCGAGCGGCTCGGGACGCAGTGCGAGCCAGCCGCCGAAGAGCATCACCTGAAAGTAGAAGATCCAGTGGAACGCGTGGAAGAGCGCGTCACTGCGGCCAAGCACCGGGAGCACCGCGTAAGGTAAGAACAATGCGGAAAGCACCCCGAGGAACAACGTCCGGCGCCCGCACTTCATGATCCAGAAGAAGAGGACGTAAAACGTCAGGATCTGTCCGACGAATCCATAGGACCGCCCCCAGCCGAAGTTCAGGACGTAGTCCGCGAGCGACCAGGACGACCAGCCCGACCCGGGGAGGTAATCAAAGAAGAAAACGACCAAGAGGATCGAGGGATAGAGCCGTGCCATCCTCCGTGCGTACCACCGGGGGAAGTGCCGGTTCGATCGTCTCTCGCTCAGAGCCAGCCCGAATCCCGAGAGCAGGAAGAAGAGTGAGTCGCCGAGCAGGCCATCGGCGGCGAGTTGGCGGATCGGGTAGAAGCTCTCGAGATGGGAATTGGCGATCAGAAGTCGCCGCCAGGGAGCGCAGGACGATCGTATCATTCATGATGGACCTCGTCGCCCCGCCGACCCCACTCGCGCGTGAGACCCGTTTTCCTCCGTGAAAACGGATCCCCGCGCGCTCTTTGGGCATGCCTGCGCCGGCGAGTCTGGGCATGCCCGCATTGTCCGTTTGCGAGCGGGCGCGAATCGACCAAGGGGCCGAAAGCGGTCGTTCAGCTCGCCTTGGCCAGCGCCGGCGTGCTCCGGAAGGCAGCGGCGGCGGCGGTGAAGGCCTCGATCAGTTGCATGTCGAGCGAGATGTGGCCCTCGTTCTCGGGGTGCCACTGGACGCCGACGACCCACCAGCTCGGGTCCTTGCCCTCGAAGGCCTCGATCAGGCCGTCGGGGGCGAGCGCGGCGACGCGGAAGATCGGGGCGAGCTTGCGGATGCCCTGGTGATGGTAGCTGTTGACCCGGATCTCGCCGGGTCCGTAGATCTCCTCCATCCGCGTGCCCGGCTCCATGATGACCGTGTGGCGGTGGACACCGCCTTGCGGGTCGCGGTGGGGAATACCGCGCGGCATGTCCTCGGGCAGGTGCAGGAAGATGCCGCCGCCGTCGACGACGTTCAGCTCCTGCATCCCCAGGCCGACGCCCAGCACCGGCATCCGCCGCTGATGGACGAGCTTGCAGAGGAGGCGGTCGGCCGTCTCCCGCCGCTCGGGCATGATGGTCACCGAAGGGTGGGGAGCCAGGCCCATCTTCTTCGGATCGAGGTCGTCGCCGCCGGTCAAGAGCACGCCGTCGAGCCGGTCGAGGATCGGCGCCAGGTCGTGCTCCCTGGTCAGCGGCGGGATCATCACGGGCAAGGCGCTGGCCGAGAGGATGCAGTCATAGTAGCCGCTGTGCATGTAGCTGTGCGGGGTCCGTCCCTTGGTGATGGCGCGGTAGTCGGTGTTGATTCCGATCAGTGGCCGGTCCTTCATGGTCGGCATCCCTTCCTTGCGTTGGCGTCAGCGAAATCCGTTCGTTGACCGCCCCGAGCCCAAGGCACCCCGCGGTCCTCCGGGAACCGCGCGAACGCAGGCGCCTCAACGGGGCGGAGGCCGGGTGCGCGACGAACCCGCGTCGGATCGCCGCGCCGCAACATTCGAGGTCTCCCGGCGCGACCCGAAGGTGGAGGGTCGCAATGAAGGCAAGGAGACCGAGCTGAAACAACTCAAGAGATATGACGCATGAGAGGAATCAATGTCGGACGATCATAATGCGTCGTCAATCGAAGTGGGTTTAGTCTCGCCACCTCAAGCTCGGCTGATCATGCTGCGTCGTCCATCGAAGTGGGTTTAGTCTAGCCGCCGCGCGCGGCCGACTCAAGAAAATTCGCTGCATTTTCCGGTTGTTTTTCCGACTTTTTCGGATTGATTTCCGTTCGGGAAGCCGGGTTGTCGGCTTGAGGATCCGCTCAATAATAGGAGTGATCATGCGCCGTACTGCGGGCGCGAGGGATCGCGGCTGCCCATTTTTTTGAGAACCCGACGACCCGATTTGATCGAGGATCGCGTTTTCGCGAATCACCGGTGGGCGAGAGCAGGGAAGGGGAGGGGAGGGGAGGGGAGGGGAGGGTTCGAATCCCGGCGGGCAGGTGCGGAATGGCGGAGGTATGGATGGCAGAGGACAGACGCGGTGTTTCCGGTCGAGGAAATACGCTCTGCCATCTGCCCTCTGTCAAAAGAGCCCACTCAAGGATGGGCAGCCTGGACGACCTGAGTCTTGACCTGGGCTTCCGAGGACGTCGGCGCGCCGAGATAATCATTCTTGAGAAACCGGATCAACGTCGTCACGTCGTTCTCGGTCAACTGGTCGCGGGTGAACGCGGGCATCTGGTCCTCCTTTTCCAGGTAGCCATAGAGGTCGGAGGACCCCGGCTTGTGGATCATCCGGGCGATCCACTGCGGCGAGCCCCAGGCGAACAGCTTCGGGCGCCTCGCGATATCCCCCCTCGGTCAGACCGTCCACGACGTGGCATTGACCGCAGTCCTTCACGAATAGCGCCTGTCCCGGATGGTCCGCGACGCCCGGGCTGTTGAGCCACTCATCGGGCGACATATCGGGCGGGATCGAGGCGAACGAGGCGACGAACCGGGCGACGTCGTCGAGCTGCTGCTGCGAGAGCTTGGAGTTCTGCTTCCACTTGGCCATGCCGTCGCACTGCGGAACCTTGCCGAAGTAGGTGGGCGACTGGGGGGCCTCAAGCAGGCCGCGGACCCAGGCGTACGAACCAAGTCCTTCAGGTCGGAGGCGACCTGCGTGCCCTGGGCCTTGCCATCGAAGTCGTGGCAGACGAGGCACTTCGCGTCGAGGACGCCCCGGCCATGAGTGAGCGGGTCGCGGAGCAGGACGTACGCCGCGCCCTCGGGCGGGATGCCGACGGCCGGATCGCCCGCCAGTTTCAGGACCCGCTGGCGGGCCTCGTCGGCCTTGGCGCGGCTGGCCTGGAAGAACTTGTCGTGCGCGTCGCCCTGCCACGCCTGATAGGTCAGGTAGCCCGCGCCGCCGACCAGCGCGAAGACGAAGCCGCACGCCAGGAAGTGCGCCAGCTTGTTCGGCAGGACCCGGTCGAAGAGCGGAATCAGCAGCATGACCACCATGATCGCCGTCGGGATGATGATGGTGCCGATGATCTCGTTGTTGCCCGGGAACAACTTGAGCAACTGAAAGAGCGAGAGGAAGTACCACTCGGGCGCGCGCGGGATAGTCGGAGCTGGAGGGGTCGGCGGGCGCGTCGAGATTGGCGCCGTGTTCGCTCAGGACCAGGAAGAGCAGCACGCCGAGGACGGCGAGGCTGGCGACGGTGTCCATGAAGAGCTGCTCGGGCCAGAACTGGCCCGCGGCCCGGCGATGGGCGTGGCGAGGAGGTGTCGGGCCGTGGCGGCGAAACAGCGCGATGTGCGCCCCCAGGCAGAGGACGAACAGGATCGGCAGGACGCCGACGTGCAGGCCGTAGAACCGGGTGAGCGTCTGGTTGCCGTAGTCGGGGCCGCCGACAACCACCTTCTGGAGGTAGGGGCCGATGACCGGCGCCCCGCCCGCGATGTTGGTGGCCACCTTGGTCGCCCAGTAGCCTTTCTGGTCCCAGGGGAGCAGATAGCCGGTCAGGCTGAAGCCCAGGGTCAGGAACAGCAGCGCCATGCCGAACCACCAGTTGACCTCGCGCGGCCGCCGGTAGGCCCCTGCCCAGAGCACCTGGAGCAGGTGCAGCGCCAGCAGGACGATCATCGCCTGCGAGCCGAAGTGGTGGATGCCCCGAATGAACCAGCCCAGCGTCATCTGACTGCTGATGTAGTAGACGCTCCCCCAAGCCGTCGAGGACGAGGGGCGTAGGAGAACATCAGCAGCAGTCCGGTGATGAGCTGGATCATGAAGGTCGTGCTCAGCGCCGAGCCAAAGACGTACCGCCAGCGGCGCCGCCGGGGATCGGCTCGTCGAGCGCCTCGTGGAGCAGGGCCCGGTAGCCGGTCCGATTGTCGAGCCAGTCGGCCAGTCGGTTAAGCAAGGGGGATCTTCTCCTCGGTCTGAGACCGGAAGCGCTGGAACTTGACGCGGACCCAGGGGTCGGGATCGGCCGAGAGCTGGACCTCGAGGGCATCCATCCCGCGCGGCGGGATGTTGTTCAACCTCTTCCCATTGAAGTCGAAGCTGCTGGTGTGGCACGGACAATAGAAACTTGTGCCGTCGGCCGACAGGTTGACGGCGCAGCCGAGATGGGGGCACGTGGTCGTGAACGCGAGGACTGGCTCCTTGGCCCCCTCGAGCTGGCGAATCAGCCAGACCGAGCCGATCGGCTCCTTGGGGTAATTGACCCAGGCGTCCTGGTGCTCCTCGATGATCGAGACCGCCTTTGGAACGCCCACTTTCAGCTCGCTGAGCTTGGCCAGCGGGAGGAAGTCGCCCTGCTTCGTTGTCTTGCGGAGCGGGTCGAGCAGATAGGCGACCCCCGGCACGGCCAGCACCAGGGCGGCCAGGCTGCCCAGAGCGATCGTGCCAAGGCGGTAAAAATCGCGGCGGTTCATCGTCGGAACTCCCTCGACAAGGGGCGAGAAGGACCCTTGGGGCACGGCGGGGGCTGGTACAAGGCCGCAACGGGTCGGAGAGGCCGGCGCAGCGAGATCCATCGTCAGGTGCCGGACGTCCGATCCCGCATCGAGAAACGAAGTCCGGTCACAACCCGGGAAGATCTCTCTTCGAGTGGTCCGCGGGCGGCAACGGGTGGTGGGTCCCGGTCCCTTCGGCGTCGAGCGCCTCGCGGACGGCGGCGAGGACACGCTCGACGCTCTCGGCGAGCGGCTCGGGCAGGATCGCGCCGGCGGCCGCACGGTGGCCGCCGCCGCCGAAGCCACCGGCCAGCCGGGCACAATCCAGGCCGTCGCGCGACCGGAGGCTCATCTTGATTCCCCCCCGGGCCTGTTCCATGAAGAGCAGGCCGACCTGACGCCACTGAGACTCACGGTGAAATCGACCAGGTCCTCGGTGTCGTGCGGGATCGCGCCGGTCCGCGCGATGTCGTCGCGAGTGACCGTGGCGTAGGCGATCCGGCCTTCGGCAGTCGGTTCGGAGGCCCGCCAGGGCCTCGCCCATCAGCCGGAGTCGGCCGACCGTGTTCCGCTCGAACAAGAGGCGGTAGATCCGCTCGATCGACGCGCCCGACTCGACCAGGTCGGCGGCGGTCCGGAGTGTCTCGGGTCGGGTGTTCGAGTGGCGGAACCAGCCGGTGTCCATGGCGATCGCCGTCAGTAGCCCGGTGGCGACCTCGGGGGTGAACTTGCCCCCCAAGGCCCGGATCGCCCGGACGATCAGCGTGCCGGTCGCCTCGGCGGCCGTGTCCTTCAGGAAGGTCGCCCCCAGGTCGTCCTGGCTGACATGGTGGTCGATCACCACCCGAGGCCCGGCGAACTCGCCGATGTAGCCCGCCATGTCGCCGAGCTGGCTCCAGGCCGACAGGTCGAGGATCACCGCCACCTCGCGGTCGCCCAGCTCGGCCGGGGTGACCTGCGTCCCGAAGTGCTCGAACAGGATCCCCGAAGGGTCGAGGAAGTCGTATCGCGGCGGGGTCCGGCTCGTGTTGACGACGCGGACGTCCTTCCCTTTCTGACGGAGCAGTCCCACCATCCCGACCTCCGACCCCAGCGCATCACCGTCGGGGCGGACGTGCGTGGTGATCAGGAAGCGGTCATGCGTCTCGATCAGGTCGGCCAGCGGGGTCCAATCGATGCTCATGTCGAGCCTCAGGTGGGTCCCTCGATCCCCCGCAATCTTAGCCCATCCCGGGTCCGACCCGCAACCCACTCGAACCCCGTGACGTGGCCATAAGCAGGGACGGCTCACGGCGCGGACGTTTCCTCCACGGCCGCTGAAGCGGCGTGGCATCGACGGGCGAAAGCCTTTTTCAGGTGATCCGAAAAGGGCCTCTCGCGCACGCCGCACGGATCAAGGGGCCATCCTCAGGAGGTCCCCCGAAATCGGCGCGGAGGTTCGGGTCCCTTCGACACTCAGGTGGTGTAGGAATCGACCCGGAACAGGTGCAGGTTGTCGCGGACCCAGGCGATGGTCTCGTCCAGCGCCCGGTCGAGCGAGTATTGCGGCGCCCAGCCCCAGAGCTCGCGTGCCAGGGCGGTCCCGGCGAGGAGTCGGCCGACCTCGCTGGCCGCCGGGCGGACGCGGTCGGCGTCGGTCTCGACGCGGATCGGCGTGCCGAGCCGGGCCGCGATCCGCTCGACCAGCGTCGCCGATCGAGATGTCCTCTCCCCGGCCGATATTGACCTCGTGGCCCAGCGCGCGTCACAGCCGGCGATCGCGACGAAGCCCGCGACCGTGTCCTTGACGTAGCTCAGGTCGCGCCGGGGCTCGAGGCTCCCGAGGTGGATGACGGGGCGGGTCAGCGCCTGGCTGATGATCGTCGGGATGATCGCGCGGGCCGACTGCCTCGGCCCGAAGGTGTTGAAGGGCCGGAGGATCGTCACGGGCAAGCCGAAGGCGCGGTGGTAGCTCGCGCCCAGGGCGTCGGCGCCGATCTTGGTCGCCGCGTAGGGAGACTGACCCCGGAGCGGATGCGTCTCGTCGATCGGCACGAACTGCGCGGTGCCGTAGACCTCCGACGTCGAGGTCAGCACGACCCGCTCCAGCGCACCGCTGGCGCGGCAGGCGTCGAGCACGTGCGCGGTCCCAAGCACGTTGGTCTGCACCACGTCGAGCGGGTTCTGGTACGAGTAGGGGATCGCGATCAACGCCCCCAGGTGGAAGATCCAGGCGCGACCCTGGACCGCCTTGCGAACCGCCTCGGGGTCCTTCAGGTCACCGCGATGGACCTCGATCTCCCGCTGGATCTCCGGCGCGAGCTGGTCGAGCTGGCCGCGGTCATCGCGGCCATTGTACCGGACCAGCGCGCGCACCCGGTGACCGTCGCGGACCAGACGCTCGGCCAGGTGACTGCCGATGAACCCCCCCGCACCCGTCACCAGGACCGTCTTGCCCATCGTCGGCCACTCCTTTCCCGCGCCACCCGGATGTCCTCCCGGGCACTGATCGTCGCTATCCTACGGTTTTGCCCGAAGCGAGCAACGTGAACTCGCCCCCTCGGCGGTCGCTGTCGGGCACACCTTCTCTCACCCTCGCAATACGTTTCCTCCTCCGAAACAAGGGGATTGGCTCAAGATGGATTCCGGGGTGGTGGTCCGAGGCAATCCCTGGGTTCACCGAAAGTCTACGCTTCTTCCGCTGTAGAACTAGGGAACTCCTGAGTTTAGAATGGTCTTTCATCCCGTAGGCCATACTGGGCGATTCTCTTCGGGAGGGCGAGCGAAGCAATGTACGTCAATGTGAGCCGCGACGATCTCCAGAGGTTGGTGCAGGTTGTCAAGGATCTGCCGGCATTTGGCGTCGAGCGTGACCGACGTCCGTTCCTAATTCTACAGCAGCAGTGATTCGCGAGGGCGCACCGCTTTCTCCTTATATCTCCAAGAAAAATGTCCCCTTCAAGTACCGAAAAACGCAGGTGATTATTACCGGATAGCCTGTTAGGCGTAATGCCATCTTTCACTCAAGGAAGCAGCCTCTTGTGATCGGGGCCGGAGGTGTTTCGGATTCATGGACAAGCTGTACGGTGCCCAGCGAATGGTCTTGCAAGCGATCCTCGATGCTCAAGGGGAGGCCCAGAAGTTCGTCGAGGACTCCCAGATTGCCCGGTCTACCCAGATCGCTCTGGATGACGTGCGGAACTGGCTGCAGACCCTCGAAGAAGGGCGCTACGTCGAGGTCGCCCGCACCGAGGTTGGGCTGAGCGCCTTGATCACACCTCTGGGGAAACTGACCTTGGGGCAGGACCGGCCCTTCCACCCCAGGGAGAATCTAAGCTGCGGTGGCCTTGGTATGGATGTCGACAATGACATTGGAAAAATAATCGATAAGTGTTTGACATTAACGCCTATGTCTCCGTCGCCACCATCTCCGGCCCCCTTCGTTCCTCGCACCGAAGCTGTCAAGAAAGCAATCCGAACCAATCTCAACAAGATCGAGGTCTGTAAGGTACTCGATGAGAACGAGAATGAAGTTGGGATTCTTGACCTTCTCTCCAGCAAATTGGTGTGCCCTGCACTATATCCTGGCATGCACTTGAGTGAGCATATCACGGATTTTTTGATTGATAGGCGCAATCGCACAGATCTCGTCAAACTCGTGAAGGTGTTCGCGCAGCTGTATGAGGTGGGGAAGAAACAAGAGGCCCATCGAATCGGTGAGATTGTGGATCTGATGCTGCCTCTTTGCTTGCCTCCGGACATTCTTTCCGAGGCTTGGCGGCAACTCCAAGATCACGGGGCGGTGCTGATCCAGAACGCCGTGGCGAGGAAGACGGGCGCGGAGATCCTTGTGGCCGGCCTTTACCAGAAGCCGACCAAGTTCAAGAAGTGCTCGGCCGAGCCGACTGGTGAGCAACTCGTTCCTTTCGAGAGAGTCCCGATCGGCGATCCCGAGAGGAACGTGGAGCCAGCGCTGCGCGAGATCTTAATCGCCACTTCTCACGCCGAGGTCAAAGAAGAACAGGGCAGAGCGATCGAGATCAAGCTCACAACCCACCAGATAAGGGAAGACCTCCGCGGGCACTTCGCGGCTGTGAAGGATGACAAAGAGAGACCGTCCTATTGTGCGGTGGAACTCGCCGCCAATGAGGAGGATAGGAAGAACCAACTGACCCTCCTGTCGGAACTCGGGATTCCCGACCTTCTCTTCATTGGCCTTGCGCCTGATAGCAAGACACGCGATTTCGAGAGCTACGTCATCACCTGCCTGAATACTCGGTTCAAGTCGGAGCTGAGAGGGTTCCCGGCATGAGTCAGCCGCAGGCCGATTCCAGGTTCAAGCCACCGCCTGACATCGATTGCAGCGAGTCGATCGAGTTGATCAGCGCGGGTAATCGACCGGAGCAGTACCATCAGTTTGAGCCGGCGAGTGCTCGGGCCATCCGGGCCGCGCTGGGGGCCAAGCGGCCCTTGCTGGTGCGCGGAAAGCCGGGCGTCGGGAAGACACAACTCGCGGAAGCCGCGGCGAAGAGCGCTCAATCGGCCTCTCGTGCGTCGCGTTGTCGACTCGCGCACCGAGGCACGCGATCTGCTCTGGGAATTCGATGCGGTGATGCGCCTTGCGGAGGCCCAGATCGCGGCGGCGGTCGCGCCAGTCCTGGACTCTGGGAGCAAACCGGAGGGCAGTCCGACTGGCGACCTCGGCCAGGATCGGAGAAGAGTGACCTGGCGACTCCGCAAGCGCCTCTCAGTCCGCCGGTTCCTCCGTCCCGGCCCCCTCTGGTGGGCGTTCCACTGGAGGAGCGCTCTCCGGCAAGCTCATCTCAGCGGGTCGCCCGTGCCGACACTCGATCCGACAGCGGATCCCGCGAACGGCTGCGTCGTACTGATCGACGAAATCGACAAGGCGGACACCGACGTCCCCAACGGACTGCTGGAGGCCCTCGGCTCGGGCGAGTTCACTCCGCTGGGATCGAGACGAGCGATCAAGGTCACGGGCGAGCCGCCGCTGGTCATCATTACCACGAACGAGGAACGCGTGTTGCCGAACGCGTTCGTGAGGCGATGTCTCGTCTTGAGGTTGAAGCTGCCCGATGATGATGACACGCTCATCGACTTTCTGAAGGCCCGTGCGCGGATTCATTTCCCCCGCCATGCGAAGTCCGGCAAGTACGATGGTCTTTTTCACGCCGCCGCCGTGATGCTCGTGCAGGATCGAACGGTCGCCAGGCAGCAGTTCGTCGAGCCGTGGCCGGGCCAGGCGGAGTATCTCGACCTGCTCCGCGCCGTCCTTCATCTCGAGCCTGACATAGTGGAGAACCATCAGGCCATTCTCGATTCAGTGGCCGAGTTCGTCCTGAGGAAGCATGAGAAGCCCTGAGCATAAAGACGTCCTGGTCGGTCGCAAGGACGTCCTGGTCGGCCGCGTCGATCTGGTGCGGGCGCTGAGTGCCGGCGGAGTGGAGCTTCAGGAAGCCCTCGCCGATCTCCTGGGTTTCGAGCGCGAGATCCAGTCGCTCGAGATCGACACGGGGCCAGGACAGCCTGTGGGACCGCCACCGGACGCTCCGCCCGCAACCCCCGTCCGCGTCCAGGTTCCGTTCTGGCAGGCCCACGATTTCGAGGCTCTCAAGCCACTCGGCGGCGACGAGACCATTCCCGTCGAGCCCGCGCCGCCGCTGATCGAGCCAGTCCACATGCCGCCTGCATCGCTGGCCTCAGGCGCCGAGATCCTGACCCGCTTGCGCCGGTACTCCGCGTTCTCGGACGCCAGCGGTTGCATCGATCTCGATCGGACCGTGGCCATCCTGAGCCGGGGGGAGTTCCTCCGCGTCTTCCCGCGAAGGCCCCGCAAGCGCTGGGGCCAGTTGATCCAGGTCATTGAGGACCGCAGCCGGCGGCTGGCCCCGTTCTGGCTGGATCAAGACATGGTGGTCACTCATCTCAATCGGATCTATCCCCAAAGCGGGTTCCAGCTAGCGATTCTCGAGGACGGCGCCACGGATCCGCGGATCCAGTTGCCGCCCGAGCGGGTGGGCCGCTATGCGTTGCCCGATCCTGGCACCATCGTGCTGGTGCTGGGTGATCTCGGCTGCCTGGCGCATCTCCAGGAACAGCGGGATCGGCTGAAGCAGGTGTGGCTGGAATGGGGCCGCCGGTTCCAGGCAAACTCCAATCCCGCGCTGGTCATTGTTCCCTGCCACCCCAACCGCTGCGGCGATGAGCTCGCCCGACTCTGGACGATCCTGCCCTGGGAAGTCGCCAGCCTGACCACGAACCCCCTCCTGAGCGACAAGGACACGGCGGAGTTGACCGACCAGCTTCTCACACGGCTCGCGTTCGCCTTGCGGGTCGAGCCACAACTGGTGCGGGCCGTTCGCCGGACGTTCTACGAAGGCCGGGCCGACGCCGGGATCGAGTCCTACATCTGGCAGCACGAGGCGTTCGTGAGCCGGCATCACGAAGCGGCCACGTTCGACCCTCGGAGCATGCACAGCCTTCTCCCCAGGTTCTTCCGCCTGGAAAAAGAGGAACGGCGGCGGATCTACGAGCTTGTCCGGGAGCTACGGCGCGACGTGTATCCTGGCGTCTGGTTCTCGGAGCTACTGGCCCTCGAGCGGGACGTGGCCCGGGGCTTACTCGATCCGGCCGAGCTTCGGCAAGCGGCGTGGTGGTACCAGCAGAGGAAGCGCCATCTGGTGGCAAGTGGTGCGGTGAACAACCCGGCGGCGAACGAGCCGACCTGGTTTCGGCAGGTCTTCGCCCGCCTCCCGGAGTCGGTGAATCAAGGGATTGCTGCCCGGACCCTGCATGAGATCGAGGCGGTGATCCGCCCGGACGGGGAGGACCGGCCCGAGTTCCTTGATCCCGCGCTGCTCCCGCCGACCTCGCAGACCGAGCGTCTCATCGCCCTCCGGCAGGTCGCTGACCGTCTCGTCGCCAGGCCGTTCCTGAGCGAGCGAGGTGGCAGGGGTCTTGGGTCCCAGACGGCGGACGACGAACCTGCCGGGAGCCTCCTCGGCCTGATCCGGACCCGCAACGGACTCATCAAGATCGACCGATACGCCGACTTCTGGGCCGGAGGCACGGCTCCCGACTGGGTTGCCGATTGGGGCCGGGATTCTTTCGGCGCCTGGGTCATCCTTCGCGTCGGCGACGTGACGCAGCGCCTGCGCTGGATTCCGCCGGGGCGGTTCCAGATGGGCTCTCCGGAGGGCGAGGAAGGTCGCTTCTCCGATGAAGGTCCGCAGCATGAGGAGACGATCCCGTCAGGCTTCTGGATGTTTGACACGCCTTGCACGCAGGCATTGTGGGAAGCCGTGATGGGGGAGAACCCCAGCCGCTTCAAGGGGCCGGATCGTCCGGTCGAGAGCGTGAGCTGGGATCAATGTCAGGAATTTCTCCAGCGTCTGAACGCAAGGTGTACGGGTCTTGAACTGAAGCTTCCGTCGGAGGCGCAATGGGAGTACGCCTGCCGCGCGGGGAGGGAAACACCTCGCTATCGCGAGGATCTCGACGAGATCGCGTGGTACTGGGAGAACAGCCAGGGTGAGACACATCCGGTCGGGCAGAAGGCCCCCAACGACTGGGGCCTTTACGACACACTGGGGAATGTCTGGGAGTGGTGTGAAGACGTCTGGACCGAGGATTACAACAAAGAAGCGAGCGCCGTCTCGCGCCGCGTCTGCCCCCCGCGTGATCCGGGGTGGCTCCTGGGACAGCGACGCGCAGGCACGTGCGCGCGCGTACCGGCACCGCCTACGAGCCCTCGTACCGGCTCGACGACCTGGGCTTTCGCTGTGCCGAGTTCAGGGCTCCGGGACCGGTAGGTCGGAACCAGGAGGCGGAGCGAGCGGGGGAGCGCGGCGGAGTGGGTGCGGAGCACCCCGGAGACCGCGACCCAGCGAGCGGAGCGGGCTGGATCAACGTCGATGCGGCGGGAATGGATTCCGTGGCGTTCGCGACTCTGGCGCCGATCGCGTACGTTCGGACGTCGAGCAAGTCACGCTCCTTACGACGCCCCCTCCCTCCTGGGCTTCCGCCATCGGTCGGGACCAGTATGGGCTCTGGGCGGAGTTCACGATCGAGGGGCAAGCCGGAAAGCCGCCCAGGAAAAGCGCCGCCGGAAGAAGAAGAACGGCCCGCCGCGAGTTCAACCCGCATCCGTCCGCCAGCGCCTCCGATGGATCCCGCCGGGGCGGTTCCTGATGGGGTCGCCCGACGACGAGGAAGGTCGAGACTCGGATGAAGGGCCGCAACATGAGGTCACGATCGGCTCGGGCTTCTGGATGTTCGATACGCCTTGCACTCAGTCGCTCTGGGAAGCGCTCATGGGCAAGAACCCGAGTAGGTTCCAGTCGCGGGATCGGCCGGTGGAGAGTGTGACCTGGAAGGATTGCCAGGAGTTTCTTCGGCGACTCAACGCGAAGGTCGGCCTTTCTCTCTCGCTTCCTTCGGAAGCCCAGTGGGAATACGCCTGCCGCGCCGGCACGACCGAGGCGACCTACGCCGGCCCTCTGGAAATCAAGGGGACCAACAACGCGCCGATCCTTGACGCGATCGCCTGGTACGGCGGGAACAGCGGGATCGATTTCGAGCTGAGCAACGGCTACGATGCTTCAAACTGGCCGGAGAAGCAGTTCGCGTTCGACCGGGCGGGGACCCACCCGGTCGGCAAGAAACGGCCGAATGCCTGGGGCCTGTACGATATGCTGGGGAATGTCTGGGAGTGGTGCGAGGATGTTTGGGTGGAGGACTATCGCGAGGAGTCTCGCGCGGCCGCGTCCGATCCGGCGTCTGCCCCCCGCGTGATCCGGGGTGGCTCCTGGCACGACGGCGCACGGCACGTGCGCGCGGCGTGCCGGTACCACGACGAGCCCTCGGACCGGAACCGCCACCTGGGCTTTCGCTGTGCCGAGTTCAGGCCAGGTTTGTGAGCGGAGGGAGCCAGGGGAGCGCGGCGGAGGGTGCGGAGCACCCGGGAGACCGCGACCCGGCGAGCGCAGCGGGGCGATGAGGGAGGCCGGGGATTGAGGAGTGAGATCGCGACCGAAGTGGAGAGAACCTGCACATTCTGGAAATGAGGAAGCCCACTCGTGAAGCTCCGTTTCTTCACGGTGCCGATGCTCGATGGAGAGGAAGAGTCCCAGGAGTTGAATCGATTTCTTGCGACGAATCGCGTGTTGATGGTGGAACGTCATTTCGTATCTGACGGTTCCCGCAGCGGATGGGCGATCTGCGTGAGTTACCTCGATCGCGGCGGCCGCCCCGCTCCGGAACACGGGAAGCGTGTCGACTATCGCGAAATTCTTTCCGAATCCGATTTCGCGATTTACGCCAAGCTGCGGAGCTTGCGGAAGTCGATGGCGGAGAAGGACGGACTACCGGCTTACACGTTCTTCACCAACGAGCAATTGGCGGCCATGGTCCAACAACGCGTGACCTCGCTGAAGGCACTCGAGGAGATCCCGGGGATTGGTCCCGCACGGGTCAAGAAGTACGGGGCGGCGTTCCTGGAAATTCTGAAGACCATGGTGCCGGAGCGGAGGGTGAGCGACGCGGGAAACGGAAATCTCAACTGAAACGGGTACGCATTGATCTCGAAGACGTCGCGCAACGCGACCACCTCGCGGAATCGGCCTTTCTTGCCGCGCGCGGGAAACGTCACCGCCCCGAAGTTCGTGAGTTCCTGGATGATCTCGAAGGCCGGATCTCCGAACTCCACAGCGAGATCCTGAATGGGACCGTGCGGGTCGGCGAGGGTCATCGATTCGAGATCCGCGACCCGAAGCCACGCGCGATCTTCGCTCCTTGTTTTCGCGAACGCGTGCTCCATCACGCGCTGATGGGCCAGGTCGGCCCTGTTCTCGATCGGGCCCTCGATCAACGACTCCTACGCCTGCCGCGCGGGTAAAGGCACGCTCGCGGCGATCGACGCGTGTTGATGGCCACGTCCGTCGGTTCCCGTGGTATGCCAAGATGGACGTCCGCGCCGTACTTCGCGAGCATCCGGCATTCGATCCTGATGGAGCGACTCCGCCATCGCATCAAAGGGAACGACGTGCTTTCGCTCGTCGGTCGGATCCTCGCCGCTCACGGGGGAGGGTCAGGTCAAGGTCTGCCGATCGGAGCGTTGACTTCCCAGTGCTTGGCCAACTACTACCTCGACCCGTTGGATCGTTTCCTGCTCGAAGAAAGCGCAGACGCTGGGATACGTGCGGTACATGGACGACTTCGTCTTCTGGACCGAGAGTCGCCAGGATGCGATCCGGCTCGTCCGAGAAGCGGGCGAATTCCTGAAGCGGAACCTGGAGTTGACCGCGAAAGCACCCGTTCAAATCAACCGAAGCGTCCAGGGGAATCACGGTCTGCGGATTCCGGATCCTGCCGGGCTCAATTCACCTGGGTCGACGAAGAAAGCGCCGGTATCTGGAAGCGAGACGCCGTTGCGAGGCCGCCTACCAGGCCGGGACCATCGACGCGGCCCAACTGCAACGAGCCCACGACGCGGCCCTGGCCATCACAGCCCATGCCGATACCAGGGCATGGTTTCTGGCGCGAGCCTCGGACAGGTCTGGAGTCGACTGGCTTGATCGGGTCTAATACACCTGGGAAGTCGGTCGGAGCGTCTGCCCCCCGCGTGCTCCGGGGTGGCTCCTGGAACAACGACGCACGGAACGTGCGCGCCGCGTACCGGAACCACAACGAGCCCTCGAACCGGAACCACAACCTGGGCTTTCGCTGTGCCGAGCTCACGACGGAGCCGGATGGCTCCCTCCTGAACAGACCGGCCTCCTGTCCGTCGTTTCGGGCGACGGCGAATGCTTCTCGACGACCGGCGTGCTAGTAGTCTGACGCGGACGCGATGGCGAACGCTCGCCGGTCGTTTCTACCGTGGGGATTCGAGTGTCGTCGCTTCGTCATCGGCCACAACTCTGGACGCATCCTCTCCATCACGGCATCCCCCCGATCTGGGCGTCGGAATGGGGCCAGGATCGGTTGTATGGTCCCTGGTGTTCCCTGAGTGTGGGGGACGTCGTCCAACGCCTCCGGTGGATACCTCCCGGGGTCTTCTGGATGGGGTCGGAGGACGAGGAAGGTCGCTGGGATGCCGAAGGACCGCGGCATCTGGTCACGATCGAGTCGGGCTTCTGGATGTTTGACACGCCTTGCACGCAGGCCCTCTGGGAAGCCGTGATGGGGGAGAATCCCAGCCGCTTCAAGGGAGCCGGATCGTCCCGTGGAATCGGTGAGCTGGGATCAGTGCCAGGAATTCTTGAAGGCACTGAATTCACGGATTGATGGTCTCCGGCTGTCGCTCCCGTCGGAGGCGCAATGGGAATACGCCTGCCGCGCGGGGACGGAAACGCCGCGCTACCGGGAAGACCCGGATGAAATCGCTTGGTACGCCGCGAACAGCGGAGACGAGACCCACCCGGTCGCCGGCAAGGAACCGAATGCCTGGGGCCTGTACGACATGCTGGGGAATGTCTGGGAGTGGTGCGAGGATGTTTGGGTGGAGAACTATCGCGAGGAGTCTCGCGCAGTCCGCGGCCGATCCGGCGTCTGCCCCCCGCGTGCTCCGGGGTGGCTCCTGGCTCGGCGACGCGCGGCTCGTGCGCGCGGCGTACCGGGACCGCCTCGAGCCCTCGTACCGGGACCGCCTCCTGGGCTTTCGCTGTGCCGAGTTCAGGGCAGGTTTGTGAGCGGAGAGAGCCAGGGGAGCGAGGCGGAGGGTGCGGAGCACCCGGGAGACCGCGACCCGGCGAGCGCAGCGGGGCCTCGCGCAAGAGTCAGAGTGCGTGATCCTGTGTAGATGACACACCCGCGAGACGCACCGTGACAAGGTGACATAGGAACAGTCAGTGGCAAAACTTCGTGTCGCAATTTCGTGGCACAACCTCATGTCGCGTGACACGAGTTCGCCCCAACGTGCGCCGACGGGGCAAGGTGCTACTGGGGGCGCTGATCGAACTGCTGGTCAAGCCAACCCCCGAAACGCAGGATGAGCCATTTTTCCAACGACCCGACACAGGGCGAGAAACCCGACGAAAATCGAGATGCCGTATGTTGTTGACAGGCCTACACTTGCGTAAAATCTATCAGCGCAAGTCCTTTCCTGGAAACAACTTGCAGCATCATCAAAAAACCTCGACATTCTAGCCGTTTGTCGGGCCGTTGTATTTTTCTGAGAGTCTCATGAGCACTTCGAGGCGTCCTATTGCCATCGGAAACAGGCGCCCCTATCGTTCTTTTCGGGTCGCCTGCCCGTAACCGAATACGAGCGGGGATCGGCCCCTCGCACGACGGCGAGTCGTTCGGCGGCCGAGCCAGTCCCAGGGGAGCGGCGAATGTTGACGGTCTGGTTCATCACCGGCAGCTCACGCGGCCTGGGCCGGGCCCTCGCCGAGGCGGCGCGTAGAGAAGGGCGATCGCGTCATCGCGACCGCGCAAGCCGGGACCGCTCGGAGGCCTCAAGTCGCGCCACGGGGAGCGGCTGCGGCAGGTGGCGCTCGACGTCACCGATCCGGCGCAGGCTGGGGCCGCGATCCAGGCGGGGATGGACGCCTTCGGACGCCTCGACGTGCTGGTCAACAACGCTGGCCACGGCTTCTTCGGGGCGTTCGAGGAGATGTCCGCGGACGACTTCCGGGCCCAGATCGACACCAATTTCTGGGGCGTGGTGCACGTGACCCGAGCCGCCCTCCCGCTACTCCGCGAGCCAGGCTCCGGGCACATCATCCAGGTCACCTCCTACCACGCCCCCAAGTTTCGCCGTCGAGGGCTTCAGCGAGGCACTCGCCCGGGAGGTCACGCCGCTCGGCATCAAGCTGACGATCGTCGAGCCCGGCGGATTCCGGACGGACTGGGCCGGGGCCTCGATGGGACATGCGACGCCCCTGGAAGCGTCTCGCCCATCCGTCGGAGCGATGAGAGACTTCCTGCAGCCATACGCCGGCCAGGAGCCGGGCGATCCTCGCAAGGCGGCGGCAGTGATCCTCGGGATCGCGGGCGTCCCGGATGCGTCGCTCCGTCTGCCGCTGGGCAGCGACGCGTTGGCCGTGCTCCGCCGGGCCTACGAGTCCAGTGCCAAGGAGTTGGAGCGTTGGGCATATCTCGCCCGGTCCACGGACCTTGACGGCCTGGCGGTGTCCGACGTGGACCATGCCGTCCTGAAGTTGAATTCGCCCTGAGCCCAGCATCGGGGAGGCAGGTCATGCGACAGGAGGAGCCGGG
Organism: uncultured Planctomycetaceae bacterium; assembly: GCA_963803395.1. Classification (GTDB taxonomy): domain Bacteria; phylum Planctomycetota; class Planctomycetia; order Isosphaerales; family Isosphaeraceae; genus JAFANO01. Next base: position 33,507 of record CAWDND010000043.1, on the reverse strand, counting down.
ACTCGGCGGCCCGCTCGGGCCCCTTGCCGCACTGCGCAAGATCATCCCGTTCGAGGCGGCCGCGGCGAGCGACCGGCTGGGGTGGGTGGGCCTGCAGGCGGCGCGCTACCACGCAGCGCCTGCCTCGGAACTCAACCCGCCCGCCCTTACCCACCACCGGCTCGTCCTTTTTGCCCGGCCGCCGGAAGAGCTGGCCCTGCTGTATGCCAAATTCTTCAGCGAACGCGATCTCGGCTACGTCGCCAGCGTCGGGGTCAAGCTGGTCGTGCTCTACCTCATGATCGTCGTGGGCGTGAAGCAATGACGCAATTCTCGGCGCCTCAACCGGGCGTCTTCGTTCCGGACGGGTGGCCGGGGTCAAGCCGGCCTGGGCCGGCTCGGCCCCCGGTGAGGGTCCGGTGGTGTGAGCCGACCCCATGTGGACTGCCTCCTCCCGCCGGCTGCGCCCGCTTCGCGGGCTCGACCCCGGCCACCCCCCCCTCAGGGTGCGGTCCACGAAATGGTGACACAGTGGTCCAACTTCGACCCATGAGAAGGAGAGACGATCATGACCATGCCCCTGAGCAACTCGGTAGTGAACAACTCGGTCGAGCGTGCCACCTTTGAGAGCTCCTACGACGGGAAGGCGCCCTGGGACATCGGCAAACCACAGGGGACGTTCGCCGCGATCGCCGATCGGGTCAGCGGCCCGGTCCTCGACGCCGGCTGCGGCACGGGCGAACACGCCCTGTTCTTCGCCGCCCGGGGCCACCGGGTCACCGGCATCGACTTCGTGGAAGAGGCGATTCGGCGGGCCCGGGCCAAGGCGGCCGAGCGGGGCCTGGCAGTGGAGTTCCTGGTCAAGGACGCGACGGCGCTGGGGGACTGGGGCGAGCGGTTCGCCAGCGTGATCGACTGCGGCCTGTTCCACTGCTTCTCCGACGACGACCGGCGGCGCTACGTCCGGGGGCTGGCGCGGGTGGTCGAGCCGGGCGGCCGGCTGTTCCTGATGTGTTTCAGCGACGAGGAACCGGGAGCAGAGGGGCCGCGGCGGGTGTCGCGGCAGGAGTTGTACGACGCCTTCACCGACGGCTGGGAGGTCGAATCCGTCCAGCCAACCCGGATCGAGGTGAACCCGGAGTTCACCGAGGTCAAGTTCTCGGAGGGCGGGCCGAAGGCGTGGTTCGCGGTCGTCCGTCGGAAGGGGTGAGTTCTGGGACCGCACCCGGATCGGAAATCCAGAGAGGTGTCCACTATGCCTGCGACGATGGGGATGAAAGGGCAGGGATACTACGACCAGCACCCGACGACGCAGGTGTTCTCGATCGAGGCCCTCCAGGACTGGGTCGACGACGCCGTCGCGAACTTGCCGTTGCCGGCCCCCGCCCAGCCGGCCACCGTCCTGGACCTGGGCTCCTCGGAGGGGCGCAACGCCGTCTGGAAATGAGCGCAGTAAAAGGGGTTCTTCCGCACTCTCGATGATGCCGGAAGCCCGAACGCCAGGCTCCTCCTTGAGTGGCGCTCGGTGTCCAATTTTCCGGGTGTCACAGTCGGGAGTGCAGACAGAAAAGCAATGGATCCAAGGGCTTAGGTCGTCCAATCAGAGAATTTCGATCATCGAGAGTGCGGGAGAACCCCTTTTACGCGCTCATTTCCACCGTCCGGCCAGCGCAGTTGCCGGACCGACTCGAAGCACTTGGCATCGTCGATGAGGTTTTGAATGTTCAGCGTCATTCGGGCTCACACGATCCTGGAGGAGGAAAAGCGATTCGGCACGTCGCTTCGGCGTTCGGAAGGGGATTGTAACCCTCGAAGGAAGCATTTGGGAACGACCCCCCGAAACGCAGGATGAGCCTTGCTCTCATACCAGGGAGTATTAAAGAACCGGCTGCCGAGCGGACATTATTTTTCTGAGAGTCAATAAAGGACCAGAATTGCCTCGCCGATATTGTCTTACACAGCCACGGATGATGGGTCTCCCTGAGCTTTTTGGAGTGACCCCGGGGATGGATGAGATCACCTGATGAAATTCTATAGAGCGCGGAGGATGATCGATGGCGTTGCGATTGGTCTGGATGGGTGTAGTTGCCGGGTTCGGCTTGACTCTGCCGAGTGAGAGGGAGATGCAAGAGTGGGCCCGATCCGCACAGAGGTGGATGAGCACCTGTCTCGCCGAGAGGGATGGCTGGATGCCGGTCGATGAGAGGGCATTCGCCTTCGATGCCGATGCTGTTGAGCGGAACCCGGTCGCGCCGGTTGAAACGATTGCGCCGAGCCTTGCCCGACGAGTCGGATGGTGACTTCGCCGAGGTCCAGGATCGGATGGCCGACGAGTTCGCTCAGAGGCCCGACCGGAGCGAGGCGCCGTCAGTGGCAGTCCCTGTTGGCCTGCTTTCGGCGACCACCGCCGACCTGCTCACCCCGTCCCCCGAGCCGACGCCGAGCGATCTGGACGAGTGGCTCGATCGAGATCGTGCCTTCGCCTCGGTCGTGGATGCGATGGCCACCGAGTTCGCGACCGAGCGGATCCTGGTCGAGGGGCTGGCCTCGGGGGCGAGTCCGCAGCTCGAGCCGCTGGAATTGGGGGATGACTTCGACACCCTTGAGGCTTACGCCTTGAACAGAGCGGCCGAGGGGATCGGCTTTGTGGCCCCCGAGGCGAAGCGGCCGGCCGCAAGGAACTCGCGAGGCAGTCGGTTCACCAACGCGATCCGGCTGACCCGTGAGGCAGTGTTCGCCTGGGCGAACCTGCTCCACGGACCCGCAGTCGTGGCGATCTCGCATTGACCGGCAGAGAGAGGCAGTTGCATCGAGGGCCAGGGCTCTCGCCGCGACCCGGAGCCATGCGGCTCCGGGTCGCTTCGGTGATTTCGAGGGGCCAATCACCATCCGCGATTTTTTCGGGGAAAATGATCCCGGGCCGCCTCACTCCGGGATCAGGGCCATGTCCACGCTGCGCGAGGGATCTGAGGTCTCGGCGAGGAAGGGAGCGTCGGCGGCTTCCGGTGTGGGGATGGGAGTTGTCTTGTGATAGCCGAGCGAGGATGCGACCTGGAGGACCTCGCCATACGTCGGAAATTCTATTCCTGTTCGCACTTTGAATTGCTGCATGGCGTTCATGAACTCGATCTCGTCCACGGTATACTCTTTTTCGAAGGTCGTCGGGTCGATCCGCCTCCGACGCTCCTTCTTGGCCCGGCGTTCGACCGGGGGACGATCGGGCTTCGGTGGGCCTGCCGCGCGTCGTGGCCTCCGTCGCTCCCCGCCCGTGCGACGATCGTGTAAGACCGTGTCTTGGGGAAAGGTGGAAAGATCGAATTCTTCGGGCGGCGACGGCGTCCCATCATTCTCGCTCATGGCCAGTCCTCGGAGTTCCTGGTCTGGCGCGGTCGAACCGCGATGCATTCCCCTTGTGTTGTCGGGAGGCCCTGGACACTTCGGATGTGTCTGGCCTCACGACCCGTCTTGGCCGCCCTCGCCAGGCATTCCATCGAGTCCCGCTCTCACTTTCCTAACTATTGACTAGGACACGCCTCTGGGGCTGTCAACGCAGGGTCGGCGCCATGTAGCCGGTTTCCCACGCGAGGGTGTCGGAAAAGAACGAGGGTCCCAGCGAGAGCCCGGTCTCCCGCGGGCCACTCCCGCGTTTGGCTTGCGACCGAACCGTATGGCATAATGGAACACAACGAGGCGGAAGCACGTCTCATTCCAAGCCGCCTTGCCCGAGGTGGTCCCGCTCAGGGTTGGAGGGTGCACCCATGGGATGCCTGATCAACGTCCGCAGTCGGACGTAGCCCTTGCCTCGCAGGAGGGTCGGCTTGCTGTGGAGCGTCCGGCCCCGTAGATTGAAGAGCAGTAGCGTCTCGCGCTCGTGCCGATCCTGCAGCCGGGTTCCCCTTCTTCTGGAGAGAACCAAGCATGTCTCGAACCGCGCGACTGTGGAAAGGCATCGGGTCCTTGACGTTGGGCGGCCTTCTGCTGTCAGGCGTCCGAGCCCGCGCCGCCGAGCCTCCACCGCTCTCTCAGCAGTTGATCCAGCTCGGTCGTCAGGCCCTGGCGCAGGGCGAAACTGCCCAGGCGCGGAGATTCTTCAACCAGACGTTGCAGCTCGACCCGAACAACGACGAGGCCCGTCGTGGCCTGAGCCGTCTGGAGCGCGTCCGCCGGGTCGTGCTGCAAGACCCGGCCCCCGCCGGCGCGGAGACGCCGGCCGCGCCCGAAGCAGAGGCCCCGGCCGTCGAACCGCCCGCCCAGGCCACCCTGGAAGAAACCTCCCGGATGGAGAATGTCCTGAGGCAGCAACTCACTACCGATATCCGCCAGCGCCAGCAATCGGCGTATGACCTGGTCAATTCGGGACAACCCGAGGCCGCCCTCAATACCCTCCGGCTGGCGCAGACGGTCGTCCGTTCCGCCACCGACGTCGATGAGGCGACTCGGAACGCCCTCGATCGCGGCCTCCAGGCGCAAATCCTTGGGACCGTCCGCGCCGAGGAGCGGATCACCCAGGACCGCGCCGAGGCGCTCCGGCGCGAAGCCAGCGCCGAGCAACAAATCCGTGGCCTCGACCTGCTCAGGCGGAACCAGCAGACCGTCAGCACGATGATGGCCCAGTTCGATAGCCTCATGGCACAGGGCCAGTACAACGTGCTCTACGCTGGCGGGATGGGGATATCGTCGCCACCACCGCACCGTTCTACGAGGCGCGGATGCTCGCTCAGAGGGCCCGCGCCCTCGAGCCGTCGGACCCCGCACCCCGCGCGGGCATGTTCGTGGCCCAGACCATGGGCTTCCTGGCGCAGGCGCTGGCCTACGAGCAGCTCAAGGAATTCCGGTTCATGCTCTCGTTCCAGGACGTGGATCGGGCCGCCGTGCCGTTCCCCGACACCAACACGATCGAGTACCCCGACGCCGATGTCTGGAAGATCATCTCCGAGAAGCGAATCAAGCGCTACGGCAAGGCGGTCGACCTGCTCGACCGCGACCCGAAGACCAAGTCGATCCTGGCCAAGCTCGACGAGCCGATCTCGATGTCGTTCGCCAACGAGACGCCGCTCGAGGACGTGCTGAAGTACATCAAGTCGGCGACCCAGGGCCCCAACGACGCCGGCATTCCGATCTACGTCGATCCGGTCGGGCTCCAGGAGGCCGAGAAGACGATGACCTCGCCGGTCATCCTCGACCTCGAAGGCGTACCGCTCAAGACGACCCTCCGTCTGCTCCTGAAGCAGTTGGGGCTGACCTATACGGTCAAGGACGGTCTGTTGACGATCACTTCCGAGTCGTCCGAGGATCAGCCGACCGAGATCCGCGTCTACCCCGTCGCCGACCTGGCCATCATCCCGCTCTCGCTCATGGGCAGTGGTATGGGCGTTGGCACAGGTGGTCGAGGCGGTATAGGCGGCGGCCTGGGTGGTGTGGGTGGCGGCATGGGTGGCCTGGGCGGCGGCATGGGCGGCATGGGCGGTATGGGCGGCATGGGGATGATGTCCGTGCCTCCGGATGACCCGAGCCTGTTCCCGGATTCGCCGAGCGGTTATGCGGAAAAAAAAAGCAACTGAATCGCATTAACCAGCTTCCCGCGAATCCTCCGCCTCTCAGGATCCCCCGGGACCAGCGCGGCACCCTGCCGGCGGGTCCCGGTGCTGTTGCATCGCCCTCCAGGCCCCGCACGCCCAATCGCGATGCCCTCCCGATCATCCAGCCGCAAGGGCCCGAGCCACTCCCCCGAGGTGGGTTCATCACCACCACGCCAGGCCAGGCCGCCGTCTCCCAGCGCAAGGCGAGCGATCGCTATCAGGTACTGGCACAACTATTATCGGACGCATGACGAGTCGTCGGCCGACCTCAAGGAGAAGGTGACTTTATTAAACAGAAATATGAAGTTCCAGGACGTCCACGCGGTCTTGCTCGGCTACCTGACCCACTATGCGAAGACGCATTCCGAGCCCTGGATGTACACGGCGCTGGCACTGGCGATCGAGATGAACAAGGGGGATGCCAAGAGCGTCCGGCTGGCGTTGAAGTATGCGGCGGACAAGGCGGAGGCGAGCCGCAACCCGAATCATCTAGTCAGCGTTGCCGACATGTTTTTACTCCATGGATATGACTACGATCGGGCCGGCAAGCTGATCGACGAGGCGGCGGCGAAGGTCCCGCACCGGGAGGTGCCGCTGCTCCTATCGATCCTCCTGGCGCAGAAGACCAAGGACCCGCAGCGGATGGCCGACGCCGTGGACCGGCTGCTCGCGCTGGGATGGCCGGGGAGCGACGCGAGGCTCCGGAGCGACGCCCGCAAGCAGGTCGAGCAGCTCGCCAAGACCCTCCACGAAGAGGGCCGGGAGCGCGAGGCTGACACGCTCCTGGCCCGTCTGACCCAGGCCGAGGCCCGCGACCTGTTCATCCGGCTGACCTGGCTGGGCGATGCCGGGCTTGGCCTCGTGGTCGATGAGCCGCTGGGGGCGACCGCGCGGTTCCAGACCCCGCGCACTGTCTTCGGGGGCGCGGTCGTCAAGGAAGGTTACGGTCTCTCTCCCGAGTCCGTGTACGTCTGCCCCCGCGGCTTTGATGGCGACTACACCATCCGGATCGACACCATCTATAACAACAAAGAGAAGCCGGCGCTCGAGGCGACCCTGGAGATCATCACCCACGAGGGGACGCTGCAGGAGCACAAGGAGACGCGGACGATCCCGGTGGGCAAGTCGCTCGCGCCGGTGGTCGTCCACCTGAAGGGAGGTCGGCGCAGGAGGTCCTGCCGTTTGTGGCGCCCCCCGAAACCGTCGTCGCTCCGGTCGCAACCAAGGCCAAGGCCAACCGGCCGGTGCCGGGGGCCGCAAAAGCCATCATTCCCGCTCCGGTGGGCCGAGGCGAGGTCAGAGCACTCCCGCGGTGATCTCGGTCAGGGCATTGAGGAAGGCGTCGATGTCTTCGTTCGGTGTTGAACGGGCCGGGGCTGAGCCGGAGCGTGCCGTCGGGGAAGGTCCCGAGGTGCGCGGTGGATGTAAGGGGCGCAGTGCAGGCCGGGGCGGACGGCGATTCGAAGCTGGTGTCGAGGATCGAGCCGAGATCCTGAGGGGTCAGCCCATCGGGGACGATCAGCGAGAGCGCGCCGACGTGCGTGGCCGGGTCCCAGCGGCCGGCGACCCGCCAGCCGTCGGTGCTCCTCGACCCAGTCGACGACCTGCTGGAGCAGGCCGACCTCGTGGCTGCGCAGGCTGTCGGGCCCCGCTCGGCGACCCAGGCGATCCCCGGCCGCCAGGCCCGGCGACGCCCAGCACGTTGGGCGTGCCCCCTTCGAGGAAGTAGGGCAGCATCGCTCGGCTGCGTCTCGCTCGACGAGTCGCCGCCGGTGCCCCCCTCGCGCCAGGCCCGGAGCGGCTGGCCCGCGGTCCGACGTAGAGCGCGCCGGTGCCGGTCGGGCCGTAGAGCGCCTTGTGGCCGGGGAAGGCGAGCAGGTCGATCGGCGTGGTCCGCAGGTCGATCGGGACCACGCCCGCCGACTGGGCGGCATCGACCAGGAAGAGCGCGTCCGGCCTCGCGGACGATCGGGGCGATCGCCTCGATCGGCTGCACGGTCCCCAGCACGTTCGACGCGTGGGTCATGCGCCACCAGCCGCGGTCCTCGGGCGTGAGGGCGCGCCTGGATCGTCGTCGGGGTCGACGTAGCCCCGATCCGACGCGACCCGCGTCAGCGTGATCACGCCCGCCTTCTCCAGCGCCCGCAGCGGCCGGCTGATCGAGTTGTGCTCCAGGTCGGTCGTGATCACGTGGTCGCCCGGCTCGCATCGTCCCCTTGATCGCCATGTTCAGGCCGTCGGTGCAATTGAGCGTGAAGATCCAGCGCTCGGGGCCCTCGCCGCGGAAGAACTGATTCAGCGCGTGCCGCGCGTCGTCGAGCGTCCGCTCGGCGGCGATCGCCATGCGGTGCCCGGCCCGGCCCGGGATTGGCCAGGCTGGTCCGCGCGAACTGGTCGAGGGCCTGGTAGACCGGCTCGGGCTTGGGGAAGCTGGTGGCGGCGTTGTCGAGGTAGATCATGGTTCGGTCCAGGAGCCATGTCGGGGATAAGATCGGATCTCGGGGATTTGGCCATTGCATGTCTCGGATTCCTCAGCTCCCCACGAACTGGGCGTACAGCGTCCGCGCCTTGGCGATGTCGTTGGTTCCCTTGATGATCGCCCGGCCGTCGGGGAAGACGGTGAACTCGTAGCCCTCGGTGGCGAACCGGAGCATGAAGGCGTTGTGCCGGACCTCGCCCAGGGGGGCGAGCCGCCGGGCCAGCTCGGCGAAATTCGAGCGGCTCGGGCCGGCGGGCGGCGACCTGCACGGCGTTGCGGCCGCAGAGGGTCGTCGTGTGCGAGCCCATGCCCCCTTCGAGCCACTCGAACCGGCGATGCTTGCAGCACGGGCAATCCACCTTGCCCAGCAGGCCGGCGACCTTGAGCTGGCGGAACGTCCAGTCCCAGACGTCGACCATGATCAGCTCGCGGTTGAGCGCGTCGGTGGCGCCGGTGAGGAGCTTGATCGCCTCGACGGCCTCGAACGAGGCGATCACGGCGACCGCCGGGCCGAGCACGCCGGCCGTCTCGCAGGTGGGCGTCATGCCCGGCGGCGGGGCCGTCTCGATCAGGCAGCGCAGGCACGGCGTCTTGCCGGGCACGATCGTCATCGTCTGCCCTTCGCTGCCGATCACCCCGCCGTAGACCCAGGGCTTGCCCAGCTTGACCGCGGCGTCGTTGATCAGGTAGCGGGTCTCGAAGTTGTCGGTCCCGTCCAGGATCAGGTCGGCGTCGCCGACCAGGTCGAGGATGTTGGTGTGGTCGATGTCGGTGACGACCGGCTCGATCGTCGATCGTGCTGTTGATCAGCCGGAGCTTCCGCGCGGCGGCCTCGGCCTTGGGCAGGTTGTCGGCGACGTCCTGCTCGTCGAAGAGGATCTGCCGCTGGAGGTTGTGCGTCTCGATGAAGTCGCGGTCGATGATCCGGATCGACCCGACGCCGGCGCGGACCAGGTGGTTGGCCAGCACGGTGCCGAGCGCCCCGCAGCCGCAGAGCGTGACCCGGCTCTGCAAGCAGGCGCGCTGGCCGGCCTCGCCCAGGGCGGGGAAACGGACCTGGCGGGAGTAACGGTCGAGCGGGTCGGGCGAGCGAAGCAGACATCAGATCGAGCGTCCTGGCGACGGCGTTCCAGGTGCGAATCTCGCGGGTCGGGCCGACGGCGATCTCGGCCCTGCGTCAGCCCCCGGCGACGGCGGGGATGATGCTGACCTCGTCCTTCTCGGCCACGGCGGTGGCCAGGTCGTCGAGGTAGCGGATGTCTTCATTGTTCACGTAGACGTTGACGAACCGCCGCAGCTCGTCGCCGTCGAAGAGCCGGTCGCGGAGGGCGGGATACTGCGTCGCCGAGGTTGGCGAGGATCTCGCCGACGGTCGTCCCGGCCGCCTCGACGCGGTCCTGGCCGCCGGCATGGGGACGCAGGGGGGTGGGGATTCGAACGACGGCCATGTTGATGCGCTCCTTAGATGCTCGTAGGGCCGTCTGCGAGGGCGACGAGACCGTTCGACCGCTCAGGCAGCGGTGCCGGCCAGCACCGCGAGCTCGGCAGCGCGGCTTCGCGACGTGGCCGCGGCCTCGCATCGACGAGCGACTTCGAAGGCCTCGAGGGTCGGCTTGATGACGACGGGCCGGGCCAGCCGGTCGATGAGGGCTTCCTGGGTCTTCAGGCCGTTGCCGGTGATGCAGAGCACGATCGAGCCGTCGCGGTCGATCTTGCCCTGCTCGATCAGCTTCGGGCGACGGCCAGGGTCACGCCGCCGGCGGTCTCGGCCCAGATCCCCTCGGTCTCGGCCAGCAGCGTCATGGCCTCGACGATCGTCGTCGTCGTCCACGTCCTCGCTCCAGCCGCCGGTCTCGCGGATCAGTTGCGAGGCGAAGTAGCCGTCGGCCGGGTCGCCGATGGCCAGGCTCTTGGCGATCGTGCTCGGGGTTGCGGATCGGCTTGACCTTGCTGGCGCCGGTCTTGACCGTGGCCGAGATCGGGTTGCAGCCGGTCGCCTGGGCGCCGATACATCCGGGTCGTGACCGGGCCGTCGATCAGGCCGAGCTGCTCGAACTCGCTGGAACGCCTTGTGGATCTTGCCGATCAGGCTGCCGCCGGCCATCGGGCGCGACGACGTGGTCGGGTGCCCGCCAGCCCAGGTCCTCGGCGATCTCGAAGCCCATCGATCTTCGAGCCCTCGGCGTAGAACGGCCGGAGGTTGACGTTGACGAACCCCCAGCCGAACCGGAAGGCGATCTGCGAGCAGAGGCGGTTCACCTGGTCGTAGTTGCCCTCGATGGCGATCACCTTGGCGCCGTAGATGGTGGCGCCCGAGCACCTTGCCCTGCTCCAGGCCGTCGGGGATGAGCACGTAGGCTTCCAGCCCGGCCGCGGCGGCGTTGGCCGCGACGCTGTCGGCCAGGTTGCCGGTCGAGGCGCAGCCGACGGTCTGGAAGCCGAGCTCGACGGCCTTCGACAGCGCCACCGCGACGACGCGGTCCTTGAACGAGAGCGTGGGATGATTGACCGCGTCGTTCTTGATGTAGAGCTCGGCGACGCCGAGCGCCTTGGCCAGGCGGTCGGCCCGGATCAGCGGGGTGCCGCCGACGTGCAGGCCGACGGTCGGCTCGCCGTCGAGGGGCAGCAGCTCGCGGTACCGCCACATCGTCCGCGGCCGGTCGGCGATCGCCTGCCGGCTCAGCGTCCGCGCCACCGCCTCGTAGTCGTAAGTCGACTTCGAGCGGGCCGAAATCGTCGGTACAGAAGTTGAGGGCTTCCTTGGGATAGAGCTTGCCGCAGAGGCGACACTTCAGGCCAGTGACGAGTTCTCCAGACACCGGCGATTCTCCTGCACATCCACCCGAATCTCCCGGGTTGCGGGGCCGTCGGGTCGGGACATGAGGACGAATACCCCTCAGAGACGAGCGGATATCCCGATGCGCGGTTGTCCAGAGCGCGTGAGGGAGAGACAGGGAGGTAGGATAAGTCAGGCTGAAGGCGAAGGCAGGAGGGCCACGCACCGTCGACCATCTTATCTGTCCCATCGGTGCGCTCGCCGGAGTCACAAACCGACTTCGGAAGCCGACACTGGGCAGGAGTTAGCACCAGCATCCACCATGATTGGTGGACCGGTTGCTGTGGCGTCACAGGGCCCGTCCCTCAGCCACTCTGGATAAGATGCGCACCAAATTGTAATAGAGAAAACTGTAATCGCGGGACTGGCCCTGCGTCAAGGGGAAAGAGCCGCGAAAGAAATGGGAACGATGATGCCGGGTTTCGCGGTGGCCCGGGAACTCCGAGACGCAACCCGCAAGATCAACAGGCGTGATGCTGGTGGTTTTTCATATGATCGGCCATCGTGCGGCAGGATTTCTCGCACGCCCGGCACGCCTCGGCGCACTCCTTCATCTCTATGTCGTCCCCACCGGGTCGGACAAGCCTTGGGGATGTGCGAGGGGGGCACGACACTTTGAATTGACGAACGTTCATGAGGCCCGTCGGTACGGGCGGCCGGCGCTCGCCTCCGCCTCGCGTGCCGACCAGAACCGTGGCAGGACCTCGGTCTCGCTCAGGTCGTCGGTGCGCAACTGCAGGATCGCCTCGGCGCCCCCCTCCGACCAGAACTTCTCGCTCCCCTTCACCCGCCGGTTGATCATCTTGATCACCGACTCCACGGCGCTGGTCATGATCGGCAGCCCGACGCGGCGGTACTCGTCGTACCGCATCCGCCCCGCGTTGTTCCCCAGGTAGCGCAGTGCCTCGGACACCAACCGTCGCGGGTCGCTCTGCGGCACCCCGGCGGCGGCGCCCCCAGCGCCGTCGAATGCGCCTCCAACTCGGGCAAGATGGTGGCCACCTGACCGGACCAGGCCGCCTGGACCCACCACCGGTAGACCGCCTCGCCCCGGGCCTGAGGCCGGCCCGCGAACGCCGCCGCGAACACGTAGCTCAGGGCGTGTACGAAGTCGAGGAGCGGTGTGAACGTGCTGAAATGCCGCCGCTGGATCGCCCAGTTGGCCGGCAGGCCGTCCCCCAGGAAGGCCCGCCGCGGCGCCCCGAAGAAGTTCCGCTCGGGGGCCGCCTGGTGCACCATCGGGCCGAAGTCGTCGCTACACGCCCGGCTCGCCACGGCGCTGCGGACCAGCCGCGCGGTCGCCCCGGGCGGGCCGCGCGGTCGCGGCCCGCCTCGGCCGCCTCTCGGCCGGGGCCTCGGCCCGGTCCTCGCCCGCGAACCTCAGGCCCGTCGGCAGGGCGTGGCCCAGGCCGCGCACCCTCTCGGCGGTCCACTTCAGGTCCAGGAAGCAGCGGGGCACGTCCGGGCCCGGGTCCGCGTCATGGGCGGCGCCGAGGTACGTCTCCAGGACCGCGACTGTCGACTCCCGCCAGTGGCCGGACCGCGCCGGCTCCGACGCCTCCGGTGCCGGCTCCGGTGCCTCCGGGGGCTCCGACCGGATCTGCAGCCGCCCCCCGTCCACCGACACCATGGCCACGGCCGGGCAAGGGCGGCTCGGGTCCGCGACGGCGTCCTTCTCCCTCCGGGGCAGCCGCGCGTGCGCCGCGACGGCGGCGTCCCGGCCGTCGATCCGCTCCCGGCCAATCCGCTTGACCAGTCGCTCCACGAGCTTGGGCCCGACCGTCAGGTCCGACAGCGCGGTGAGGTCACAGGAGGCTTGTGGGTAGGACGGGCTGTTGACCCCGGCGTGCACGACCTGCTGTTGCACGCGGGGGCTGAACCCCGTGCCGTCAAGGCCCAGCGCCTGGTCCTGAGGGAAAAAAAGCCCGCCGACAGCGGGGGCAGTTCCCGACGCGTTGGGTCCAGGCGACGTCCCCCCGGGTGGTGGTGACCACCCGGGGCTGGTCCGGTGCCTTGCGGGCGGCCCCCCCCCCCGCAGACGGGGCATTCGCCCCGCTCCTGCTCGGGCCAGTCCTCGGCTTGCCCCCGGACGTGGACCTCGATGAGCTGCCGGCCCATCTCATCGCCCAGGGCGCCGGCGAGGGCCTCGAGTTCCCAGAACTTGGTGCCCCGGGGAGGCCGTCGGGGTAGAGCTCGCGCCCCAGTTCCCGAGCCATCTGACCCAAGCGGTCGTGGAATGCCTCCCGAACGGCGGCGACGTCCTTGCCCATCTTCGCGGTCCTCAGCAAGTTGAAGGTCGAGCGGTGGAAGAACGGCGGGATTCGATCGGCAGGTTAACAGCACCACCCTTGGTCGTGCAAACCATGTCGTGCGCCCTGTGCGAGGTCGATGGAGAACAGCATTGTGCGAAATCGCGAAAACTGCTACTTTGGTGGCTCATCAGAGTCATTCCGTTGACTGCAAGGCTGAACGGGTTCGGCCGAGAAGTTGCGGCAATGACACCCCGATTGCTCCGTCCGCGAGTTGGCGTCGGTCGAAGACCGTCACCCGAAACGGTCGCAGTACGTCTTCTCAAAGGCGGGGAACCAGTCGTTTGACTGCGAGAACGTCTGGCGTTCGATGCTGCGCATTGAAAATCAACCGGGTATGTCCTAACTTCATCTCTAGGCTTACGAGGCTAAGCACAAGCCTCAGTACAGCACCTCCTATTACACCGGTGAACGGCTCCCCCGGAGAAACAAGAATGACGTCACCGACAGAACTCAGCTCGTGCGGTGTCCCTGAATTCGTTCAAGCCGCCAGCAGGTGCTCGGAACGTTGGTCCGGCGGCACGACGCGGCAGAAAACGCGGACTGGTCGGCCCACAAGGCGTCCCCAACGATGAAAAAAGCCTCCGGGTCCTCCACAAGCGCCTCTCCCGAGGGTTTCCGCCACTCGGGAGGCCACCCAGCTCTTCAGCTTCTGCGACGCCGACGCCCGCAGCACGTTCCAACCCGCCAGCTTGTGCAGAACCACCCGCGACACACCCTTCAGACCGCGCACACTCAGACGCCCCAGGTCCAGGCGGTTCTTCAGCCCACTATTGGTCGACTCGATCCCCGATCGCGGCGCGTACCGCTCCGCGAACACGTCGGTCTCCTCTTCCACACGCCGCCCCGCCAGCCGGCGCTCCTTGTCCGTGAATTCCAAAACGAACTTGCCATCACGTGTTTGCTTGATCGGACATTGCCGCCGGAACGGGCACTCCGCGCACGCCGACTCAGGCATCTCGACCCGCGTCGTCGCCGTCGCCGTGTCGTGCGCACACGACGTCGGCCGGTGGCCCGCGGGGCAGGCGTCGATTGTGCCAGTCCGCTCGTCGAGGGCGAAGTCGTCGACCGTCAGCGTCGCGGGGTCGGCCGCCGGCGCGCGGCCGGGGACCGGACCGACCAGATCGACGCCCCGCGCGGCGGCGGCCTGAACGTTCTCATCGCCGGTGTAGAGCGTGTCGGCCAGGAGTTCGTCGGGAAGCCTCCCGGCGTTCTCCAATTGGTCGAGCATGGGCGTGACCGCCTGGGCGTCGGACTGCGCAGGCGGTTTGCGGCAGCGCCGCGGTGAGCAGTTGCACGTCATTGTCCGGCACGCAGGTCTCGGCGATCTGCACCTGATAGCCGGGACCTTTCTTCCCGTCGTAGGTGGCGTCGGGGTCGGACGGATTCTGGACGCAGTCGCCGCCGGTCTGCGCCTTGACGACGATCTTGCCGCCGCTCAGCTCGCACTGCTGATCGAAGATCGTGATCAGAGCTTTAGAGGTCGAACGGTTGGCGAGGTCGCCGTGCGCGGCGAAGCGGTCGATGACGAAGCAGAGGTCCTCGGCGGCCTGCTGGCGGCAGCGGGCGCGGGCTTCGGTGTCCTTGGCGTCGGCGAAGAGCCGCGCCTGCGCCGGCTCGTAGCGCCGGCGGAGGTCCTCGGGCAGTGCGGCGTAAGCGTCGAGGTCGTGCCGCTTGAGCTGGGTCAAGAACCGCTTGATCGCCACGGCCATGAGTTTGGTGCGTCCGAAGCTGGCCATGTGGCTGAAGACATGGGTCGAGTCGAGCCGCTGTCGGGAGACATCGAGATCGAGCGCTTTGATGAGGCGGGTAGTGACCTCCTCGAAGACGTGCGCGGCGAGGTCGTCCTCTCGGAACAGCTTCTGGTAGCGTTCGACGGTGCGCGCGGAGACCGCGGCGCCGGGCTCGAGGTTCAAGGCGTACTGGACATCGGTGCGAAAGATGTAGGCTTCGGCGGCCTCTTGGGCGGTCCAGCCGAAGAAGTCGGCGAGGAAGACGAGCGCGGCCAGGGAGTAGAGCTCCTTGGTGGGGGCGCCGAGGGAGTCGCTGAAGTGTTGGGCGAGCTCGGCGACGGGCATGAGTTCGAGGAGGACGTGGCGAAAGACGCCCTGCCAGCCGTCGGCGATGATCCGCCGCCCGACGGGGGGGATGACCCCGTCGAAGGGGTCGAAGAGGCGGTTTTGTCGGGGATCGACGGAATAGATCATGGCGAGCGCAACTCCTTATCCAAGCTCTAGTTAAGTATAGAATCGCGCCGAGGGTTGTCAAGGAAAAAGCGACCGTAAGGTCAGGAATTTCAAAGAGTTACGCCAAAAACTAGGGCCGGCAGACTTCTGTCGGAGACGTCAAGAATGGTCTTCTGCCAGGATGAACTTCACCGGCTGATCGAAGAGAAGTTGAGCGGCCATCGCATCGTGGTCGTGGCGAATCGTGAACCGTACATCCACAAATATGAAGCTGGTTCCATCAATTTAATCCGCCCGGCGAGCGGAATGGCTTCGGCACTCGACCCGGTGATGCTCGCCTGCAACGGGACCTGGGTGGCCCACGGCAGCGGTGATGCCGATCGCGCGGTAGTGGACGAAAACGACCGTGTCCGCGTGCCCCCGGAAGACCCGCGCTACACGCTCCGAAGGGTCTGGCTCAGCGCCGAACTGGAAGAGGGCTTCTACTACGGCCTGGCCAACGGCGGGCTCTGGCCGCTCTGCCACATCACCTTCACCCGGCCGCGGTTCGACCCGAAGGACTGGGAGAACTATCGAGGCGTCAATCGCCTCTTCGCCGAGGCGGTGCTCCAGGAGGTGGGGACGAACCCGGCCTTCGTCTTCATTCAGGACTTCCACTTCTGCTTGTTGCCACGGATGCTCAAGGAGGCGCACCCGAGTCTGATCGATCGCCCAGTTCTGGCACATCCCCTGGCCCAACCGCGAAGTCTTCCGAACCTTCCCCTGGGGGGAGGAGCTGCTGGACGGGTTGCTCGGCAACGACCTGCTCGGCTTCCACGTCCACTACCATTGCCAGAACTTCCTCGACACGGTCGATCGGGGGATCGAGGCCCGCGTCGACATCGACCGGTACGAGGTGCACCGCGGCGGTCACGGCACGCTGGTCAGGCCGTTCCCGATCAGCATCGATTTCGAGGCTCACGACCGCAAGGCCCGCGGCAGCGAGGTCGAGGCGGCCATGGAACGCTGGCGGCGCGAGCTGAAGCTGGGCGATGAGGCGATCGGCGTGGGCGTCGAGCGTCTGGACTACACCAAGGGCATCCCCGACCGAATCCGGGGACTCGATTTCCTGTTCCAGAACCATCCCGAGTACCGCGGCCGGTTGCGCTTCATCCAGGTCGCGGTCCCGAGCCGGACGCACGTGCCGGCGTATCAGCAGATCGATCGTGAGGTCGATGAGGCGATCCGGGAGGTCAACGCCCGCTGGCGGTCGGGGAGCTGGGAGCCGGTCACGTACATCAAGAGTCACCAGGGGCCGGTGGACATGATGGCGTTACACCGCCTCTCTCGCTTCTGCATCGTCAGCTCGCTTCACGACGGGATGAATCTCGTGGCCAAGGAATACATCGCCAGTCGCTACGACGAGGACGGCGTCCTGATCCTCAGCCGTTTCACCGGGTCGGCCCGGGAACTGACCGACGCATTGCCGATCAACCCATTCGCCATCGAGGAGACCGCCGAAGCAATCCACCGGGCCTTGACGATGCCCGAAGACGAGCGTCGCCGGAAGATGCAGAGGATGCGGCGCCAGGTGAGCCGGAACAACGTCTACCGCTGGGCCGGGCGGATCCTGTCGAGCCTGCTGAAGTTCGACTTCCCGGAAGGTGGAGAGGGTGGATGACGATCCCTTGCTTGATGGACGTGCGACCGGAGATCGCGGCCCGCATCGGCGACTCGGGCTCGCTTCTGCTGGGGCTCGATTTCGACGGGACACTCGCCCCCCTGCGGCCTCGCCCCGAGGATGTCACTCTCGCCGGACCGGTCCGCGCTGCTCCTCGCCCGGCTGGCCGGCTCTGAACGGGTCACGGCGATGATCGTCAGCGGGCGGGGGCTCCTGGATCTGACCGGCAAGGTCGGTCTTCCCGGGTTGATCTACGCGGGCAATCACGGCCTCGAGATCGAGGGACTTGGTCTCGAGTTCGTGGAACCGACGGCCGCCGCGACGGCCAGACTCCTGGCGGAAGTGACGGAAGATTTGCGGCCTCGGCTCGCGGGCCTGCCGGGCGGGCTGGTGGAACCCAAGGGGTTGACCACGAGTATCCATTACCGGAACGTCCCGCCCGAACACCGGGACGATCTGGCCCGCATCGTTCACGAGGTCGTGGCAAGCGATCCGACCCGGTTCGTCCTGACCGCCGGTCATTCCGTCTGGGAGATCCGACCGCGTGTTTCCTGGCACAAGGGCCACGCGCTGAACTGGACGATCCGGCATCTCGGAGATTGCGCGAGCCGGATGGTCTTCTACCTGGGTGATGACCTGACCGACGAAGACGCCTTCGCCAGTCTGCCCGACGACGTCACGGTGAAGGTCGGCAATCCCGGAACGCCGACCCGTGCCCGTTACTCGTTGCCCGACCCCGACTCCGTGCACGCGTTCCTGGAATGGCTCGCGGGGCGACTTGCTTGCTGACCCGGGCTCCCTCCCTCCTCCTGCCTTGTCTGGACCGGGGACATCGCTGACAGGTGTTCGGAGACAAGGTGGACACACACGCGACGCTGAGAGTCACGAATGAAAACTTGGCTAATAAATTAATAAATTACTGGGAATCGCTTCGCGCCAACTTCTGGTTCGTGCCGACCGTCCTGGTCGCCGGGGCAGTCGCACTCTCGCTCGTGATGATAAATTTGGACAAGGCCTCGGCCTACGACAACTGGATGGCCACGCTCGGATGGTTCTTCACCCGAGGCCCGGAGGGCTCACGTGCGGTCCTCTCGACAGTCGCCGGCTCGATGATGACCATCACCAGGGTGACGTTCTCAAGCACCATCGTCGCCCTTCAACTGGCGTCCTCGCAGTTCGGCCCGAGGCTGCTCCGCAATTTCATGCGAGACCGGGGCAGCCTTGTTTTGCTGGGCACCTTCATCGCCACCTTCGCGCACTGCCTGCTGGCCCTCAGGACGGTCAACGGCACGGAGGAGCAACGGTTCGTGCCACACCTCTCGGTGACGGTCGGCCTACTGATGGCGCTCTGCCGATACGACGACGAGGGCCGGCTCCGCGTGGTCGCCGACGCGTTGACGACCGGGGCGATCGTCAACGCCTCCTTCGACCAAGTCCGCCAGGCCGCTCGGAACGACGCCGCGGTGACGATTCGCCTGCTGGAGACGATCGCGGTCGTCGCGGCACAGGCCCGAGGCGAAGCCTGGCACGCCGCGTTGCGGCGTCAGGCCGAGATGGTCCATCGGGGCAGCCAGCAGGCGCTGCCGGAGGAAGGGGACCGCAGCGCGGCCGACGATCGGCTCCGCGACGTCCTCCGGGCGCTGGGGTCGGAGGGGGCCCCAGGCGATGCGTGAGGATCTGAAACCACGAGGAGTCGTACTTGGAACGTTTTATCAGAATCGTCCCGCCCAACGGGGCGGTTGAGATCCTTGGTGTGAAGCTGGTCGGCGTCACGGCTGAGAACGGGATGAAGCTGCTCTTTTCCCTGGCGTTCGTCGTCCTGACGCTCCTGCTCGCGCGTGGGCTCCGTTGGCTGACTGGGCTCTTACTCCGAGGGCGTCGGGACGCGCGGGTCGCCTTCTGGGCCCGTCAGGCAATCCATCTGATCACGACCGTCCTCCTGCTGATGGGCCTGGTCTCGGTCTGGTTCGACGACCCGACGCGGTTGACGACGGCACTGGGATTGGTCACCGCCGGGCTCGCCTTCGCCTTGCAAAAGGTCGTCACGTCCATCGCCGGCTACTTCGTGATCCTCCGGGGCCGGACCTTCAACGTCGGCGACCGGATTACCATGGGCGGTGTCCGGGGCGACGTCATCGCGCTGGGGTTCATCCAGACGACCATCATGGAGATGGGCCAGCCCCCCGCCGTGCAGAATGCCGACCCGGCGATATGGGTCCAAAGCCGGCAGTACACCGGGCGTATCGTCACGGTGAGCAACGCCAAGATCTTCGACGAACCAGTGTACAACTATACGCGCGAATTCCCCTACATCTGGGAGGAGATGACGCTGCCGATCACTTACACCGCCGACCGCTCCCGCGCTGAACGCATTCTGCTGGAGGTCGCCGGCCGTCATACCGTGCCGATCGGCGAACTGGGTGAAGCCGCGTTGCTGGAGATGGAGCGGCGTTACTTCATCCGGCGGGCCGAAATGACGCCGAAGGTCTATTTCCGGCTGACCGACAACTGGCTGGAGCTGACGGTGCGGTTCATCGCCCGCGACCACGGCATCCGCGGACTGAAGGACGCGATGAGTCGCGAGGTCCTCGCCGCGCTTGACGCCGCTGGGATTGGCATCGCGTCGGCGACGTTCGAGGTCGTCGGCCTTCCCCCGCTCCGGCTCGAACGCGCCCCTCGGGCTGACGGTCGGGGTTGACCGCACCGACCAAGCCCCCCCCCCGACCAGTCGCGCACCGCCTGGCGTGCCGGGGTTTCGACGAAACGCAAACCCGGAGATCCCATGCGGACCTTCGACCTGATCGCGATCCTGATCGTCCTGGCGGCTCTCTTCAGTTACATCAACCTGAAGGTGCTGAAACTCCCCTCCGCGATCGGATTGATGGCCCTGACGCTGCTGTTCTCCGTGGCGGTGTTCGTGGCCGGCCACTTCCTGCCCGCCGTCGGGGCCAGGGTTGACGGACTGCTCGGTCAATTCGACCTCAACGAGGCCCTCCTTCACGGGATGCTCGGCTTCCTGCTCTTCGCCGGCTCGCTCCACGTCGACCTCGGCGACCTCGCCCGGCACCGCTGGCCGATCGCGACCCTGGCCACCCTCGGCGTGTTGCTCTCGACCGTGATCGTCGGCGGGCTCACGTGGGGGCTGCTGGCCCTGATCGGCATGCCGATGCGGTTTCTCGACTGCCTGCTGTTCGGGGCCTTGATCTCGCCCACCGACCCGATCGCCGTCCTCGGCCTGCTCAAGCGGGTCGGCGTCCCGAAGGCGCTGGAGGTCCAGATCGCGGGCGAGTCCCTGTTCAACGACGGGGTGGGGGTCGTCGTGTTCACGGGCCTCCTGGGGGTCGCCTCGGGGCTGCACCGGCCCGACCTCGGACAAGTCGCCCTCCTGTTCGTCCAGGAGACGGTCGGCGGAGCCCTGTTCGGGCTGGTCGTCGGCCTGCTGGTCTTCCTGATGCTGCGGTCGGTCGACGAGTACAAGGTAGAGATCCTCCTGTCGCTGGCATTGGTCGCCGGCGGCTACGCCTTGGCGGATGCATGGCACCTCTCCGGCCCCATCGCCATGGTGGTGGCCGGCCTCATGATCGGCAATCACGGACGGAGCTTCGCCATGTCCGCGATCACGAACGAACGCCTCGACATGTTCTGGGAGTTGATCGACGAGACCCTCAACGCGGTGCTGTTCGTGCTGATCGGGCTAGAGGTGCTGGCCCTGACCTTCACCGCAAGGAACTTGGTCGCAGGGCTGCTCGTCATCCCGATCGTCCTCGTGGCCCGACTGCTCTCGGTCGGCCTGCCGATCAGGGTCTTGCGTCGCTGGGTACGGTTCGAGACCGTCCACGGTGCGCATCCTGACGTGGGGCGGCTTGCGGGGAGGGATCTCGGTGGCCCTGGCTCTGTCCGTGCCGGGCAAGCCGTCGGGCGTCGCGGTGCCCGGGCGGGATGTAATCGTGGTGATCACCTACGTCGTGGTGGTGTTCTCGATCGTCGTGCAAGGGTTAACCGTCGGACCGCTGATCCGCCGGTGGCTCTCCGAGTCGAGAAAGCCCCTCTCGTGATCCCACCCTCGATTCTTCGTTCACGACTCCGCAGTCCCGGCGAAGATCGTTGTTTTTTTCTAGGATGGCAAACTTCACTGGAGTTGGCCCGAATCCCCCTCCTACAGGCTTGCCCCGCCACCCCAGTCTCCCCAGACCATCGATAACTCGGTGGTCAGAACGGCTCCTCCAGTGAAGTTTGCCATCCTAGTTTTTTTCTCCGTTGCTATCGGAACCCTGGGAACTCCGACACGCGACCCGCGAGATCAACCGGCGTGATGCTGGTGATTTTTCATATGATCGACCATCATGCGGCAGGATTTCTCGCACGCCCGGCACGCCTCGGCGCACTCCATCATCTGCGGATCGTCGTGCTGGGCGCATTCCTCAGCGCAGAGCCTGCACGCGTCAGCGCACGACAGGCAGGCCAGGCCCATCATCGGGCTCTCGCGGGCCATCAGTTCGGCCGAGAGCCTGCAGAACTCCTGGCAATCGATGGTCAGTTGCGCGGCCTTGTCGTGCTCCTTGTGGCCATCCTTGATATGTTCGAAGCAATAATGAAACGTCTCATTGCACACGATGGCGCATTCGGTGCACGCCTTGAGACAATCCCCGTGGACCTTGTCATGGTGGTGAGGATGCTGCGCGGGCCTCGCGGCCGGTCAAGGCGGCGAAGCCGGCCGCACCGACGCCCAGGGCTCCAAGGATCTCTCGACGGTTCATCTGAGCCTCCTTCCGGTTCGATCCGCTCGCGACCCGATCGCGCGATCAGGGAGCGAGGGATTTGCGACCGCCACGATCCTATTCGTCCCCACCGGCTCGGGCAAGCCTTGGGGATGTGCGAGGTCGATGGAATTCCCTTCCGAACCGAGGGGCTGTCGATCGCCAAGGTGCTCCGACTGCTTCACGGGCCGAACGGCTCCGAGGAGCCCCAACGGATGTCCCGTTCGTCCCAGGGCGGGCGGGCTTCGGACCTCTCGGGGGCAGAGAGCACCCAGCCCGCCGGCCGGACCAGCCGATTCAAATCCCCCTGGACCTCGCCGACCGCCGCCAAAAGTTGTCCGTACCACCGCGCGACGGTCTGACCCGACGGCCGGGGGCACCCCACCCAGCGCGACCGCCGCTCCACGAGCCGCGGGGTCGTCAACACGCAGCTTTGCCAGGCCCGCCCCGACGCGCTCCGCCTCACCAGGCTCATGAGCGCGTCGAGCGTTTCGCGACGGAACCAGAAGGCGGTGGCCAGGCCCATCAACGCCAGGCCCCGCGAGAAGGGGTGGCGGGGAGTGCGAGGAGTGATCTCGGGAAGATCGAGCGGCATAAGGACGTGAGCCAGCCGGAGCGAAGGTCTGGTGACGGGCTCCACGGGCAATTGCCCTTGCGCCAGGAAATGGCAGACGGGACAGTGTACGACGAGCTTGTGAGGCATCTTGCCTGGAGTGCCATTGTGACCGTCCCGCGCGGGCCGCCGAGCCACCGTCTCGTGAATTCCTCTCACTCTCTCGGCTGGAGTGCCGCACTCCACCGGAAAGTTCCGCCAGGTCGATCGGTCGCCTCGAACTTCCGAAAAATCGGAAGAATCCCCCAAGAATCTCGAAGTCAACCATACGCTGCGACCGACAAGATCGCTGGACGCTCGACAGCCGATTCGCGGACTTATCCAGGGGTCATTCGGCGATGGTCAAGTGATCCGTGGCGATCCGAGCTCGATGTCGCCGATGGCTGCCAACCCTCTTTTGGTGTCGTCCTGATGATTCGGATTTCGCGAGATGACCTGAGGAGGCGACGAGGCCGACCGGTCCGAGGGACATCTCGCATCCCATTCCGTCGAACGAGGTTGGCTCGCTGGATCATCGCTCTTGCCTTGACAGCATCCTGGCACGCTCGCATGGTGTCGTCGGCCCCACCCTCGGGCCGTTCCGCACCGGGTCGGATCTTCCAGATCGCGCAGATTTCCCAGCCTGAGACACCCTCTCCTTTGACACCACCACCGAGGAGGGTCGCTCCCGCGCCGGGCCTTGGGCCGCAGGACTCGGGTCTGCCCGAGGTCTTCGAACCGGACCAGGTGCGCTTGCCGCTCTTGCCCGAGATGCCGACCCCGTTGGGCACGACGCCGAGACCGTCACCGGAGACCTTGCGGAAGTTCGGCCTGTATGTGGAACGGATCATCGACCCGGAGAATACCTTCGACGTGATCATCGGCCGGCCTCGGGTCATCGTGCTGAAACAGAACCCCGTGCGCTATCAACTCGAAGAGGAGCAAATCGCCCGCGTCGTTCCACTTTTCGAGAACCGACAGATCTCGATCACGGGCTTGAAGGTTGGGACGACGATCCTGAACCTGTGGTTCGGTGATGCGAACGATCCCGAGAGGCAAATCGTGCTGAGCTACTTGCTCCGCGTCCTGCCCGATCCCGAGGCGAGGCAACGGCTGGAGCGCGTCTACGAGGCGCTGGGAAGGGAGATCAACCGGCTCTTCCCCGACAGCGTGGTCCGGCTGACGCTGGCGGGCGACAAGGTCGTGGTCACAGGTCAGGCCAAGGACATCGTTGAGGCCGCCCAGATCCTCCAGATCGTCAGCGCCAATGCGCCGGGGCAGGCTCGGACGCAGGGACTCCTCCCTGGGCAGGGTCCGGCGGGGGCCATCCCGTTGACGCAGGTCGCGACCACGGGGATCAACCCCTACACCGTGAACACCCTCAGCCAGACCATTCCCGGGGTGGCCGGGTCCGAGCTCCCGACGCTGGCCAATTATCAACTCGCGGTGGGGGCGAATGTCATCAACCTGCTCCGCGTCCCCGGCGAGCAACAGGTCATGCTCAAGGTCACGGTGGCCGAGGTCGACCGCGCGGCCTCGCGGACCGTCGGGGTCGACTTCTCGGTCCTGAACCGGCAAGGGGGTACCGTCTTCGCCTCGAGCCTGTCAGGCCAGCCGCTGCCGACCGGAGGCCAGGGCAACACGAGCGGTGGCGCGACCCCCATGGGCACTGGCAACATCGTGGCCGTGCTGGACAACGGCCGCATCGTCTCGGCGATCACGGCGCTGCGGACATTGAACTTCGCCCGCACGCTGGCCGAGCCGAACCTGGTGACGACCAACGGCCAGTCCGCGTCCTTCCTGGCCGGCGGCGAATTTCCCGTCCCCGTGACCGGGGGCTTCACCGCCGGGATCCAAGGCGTGCAGTTCGTCCCGTTCGGGGTCCAGCTCCGATTCATCCCGTATGTCACGGACAAGGACCGGGTCCGGCTGGTCGTCTCCTCCAACGTCACCACGCGCGACCCAGCGTCTGGGGCCACGATCGGCGGCGCCACCGTCTCTGGCCTGAACTCGCGCTTCTTCCAGACCACGGTCGAGCTGCGCGACGGCCAGACCATCGCCGTGGCGGGCCTGATTCAGAACAGTTACGGCGCCACCGCCCGGCGCGTGCCCTTATTCGGCGACCTGCCGATCGTTGGCCGGCTCTTCGCCCAGGACGGGTCTTCCTCCAACGAGCAGGAACTCGTCGTCCTGATCACTCCGATGCTGGTCCACCCCTACGACCCCCACCAGGTGCCGCCGCTGCCCGGCTCCGACATCTTCGAGCCGGGGGACCTGGAGTTCTATCTGCTGGGACGCCTGGAGAGCCGACGCTCCTACGATTACCGCGAGGGGGTCCGGACCGACATCCATCGGATGCTCCGCTACCGTCGTTGCGACGATGTATTCATCAGCGGCCCGCACGGCCATTCGCCCGGCCCGCACTGAACCGCCCGGCAGCTTCTTTTTCGGAGAGGACCCGATCATGCAGCGTCCGCAGACGACCGTCGGGGCTGGCTGGCGCGTGCTGATCCGCTCGGGCCTGATTCTGCCGAGCCTCCTGCTCGGTGGCGGCACTCTCAGCGCCAACGACTGGTGGTGGAACATCGACAACTGCGCCACGATCCCGAAGGGGGCCATCCCGCCTCCCTACGGCACCCACATGAATGAGATCTTCGCCGGCCAGCATCTCCGTGCCGAGGCCGAGAAGTTCGTCATCTATAAGCACGAGTGGTACCTGGGCGGGACCGCACCAGGACCGGCCGGGCGCCGCCACCTGAACGCCATCGCCGACAAGCTGGTCTGTTATGCCTTCCCGGTCGTCGTCGAGCCGGTCGAGCCCGAGGAACTCCCGGACCAGTCGCCCGAGTCCGTCTTGAAGTTGAACGAGGAACGCCGCCGCAAGGTCGTCGAATACCTGGCGGCCCGCGGCGACGTCAACGCCGATCTCCGCGTCATCCTGGGCTATCCCACGGCCGAGGGACTCTACGGCGTCCCGGCCAATATCATCGGCCTACGCTATCTGTACACCCAGGGCGGCATCGGTGGTGGTGGCTTCGGTGGTGGTCTCGGCGGCGGTGGCTTCGGCGGCGGCGGTTTCGGTGGTGGTGGCTCGGTGGCGGCGGCTTCGGTGGTGGTCTCGGCGGCGGTGGCTTCGGTGGCGGAATCGGAACCGGTGGGTTTTTCTGAGGTGGGGCGAAGGTGGACGGTTCAGGGTGATGACACGGGAGTCCCGAGCATGAGGTCACGATTTGACCGGACATGGATCGCGGCGCTGAGTCTCACGCTCCTGGCCTCGGGCTGCGCTGTGACGCGGAACCGAGGCACGGAAATCGCCGCCACGCCCGTCCCGACCGTCGACGCAGGCACACAGACCATGAAGGATCTGCCCCCCGACCGCGCCGCCAAGGTCTGCCTGACCGTCGCCGCCGAGCTGGAGAAGAATGGATACGAATCCGAAGCCATCGATCAATACGAAAAGGCCCGGAAACACGACCCCCGGTCGATCGAGGCCACGCACCGGCTGGCGGTGCTCTACGACCGCCAGGGCGACGTCGTGCGCGCTCAGACCGAGTACCGACGCGCCCTGGAGATGAGCCCCAAAGACCCCGACCTGCTCAACGACATGGGCTACTTCTGCTACGAGCGCGGCAACTGGTCCGAGGCGGAGACCTGGCTTCGCAAAGCCCTGGCGGCCGCCCCCAAGCACACCCGCGCCCGGGTCAACCTCGGGATGGCCCTCGCCCAACAGGGCAAGTCGCAGGAGGCCCTCGCGGAGTTCACCGCGGTCCTCAGCCCGGCCGAGGCGCAGGCGAATCTCGGGATGATCCAGGCCCAGCGCGGCCAGTTCGAGGAGGCCAAGCAAGCGTTTCAGAGGTCCCTGGACATGGAACCCAGCTCGAAGGTCGCTCGGGCGGCCTTGGCCAAGCTGGAGAAGCCACAGTCGACGAACGTGTCCCAAAATCCGGGAGCAATCCGCACATCAAAAAATTGATTGTATAATTTATATGTCGACTGGCTGGACGATTGTGGTCGGAGTCGAGCTCACCACGCTCACGGTGACCGGGCACGTCAAGGCAAGCTCAGCCAGGAGATCGTCGTCGGGCTGGACCTGGGCAATCTCGCCGTCCGCGACGGCATCCCGGACCAGGGCAACCTGCAAGAGGTCAACCTCGACGCCGGCAAGAACTTCCAGGGAGTCGATATCAGCCACGGCGTCTTCAACAGCGTGCTCACGGCCGGCGTGAAGATCGACGGTGGGTCGCCGCGGGACTCTTTTCAACATCGGTGCCGACGGCCCGAATGCCGTCTTCGACTCGACGATCACCGCGGGGGTCCAGATCACCAACCTCACGCTCAGCGGCGACGTCAAGAGCGACCAGCCGACCAACCCCAACGGGCGGCAGACACGCGCGGGGTCGTCGTGAGCATCCGCCCGCATTGATCCGAAGCGAGGATCGTCCGGTCTTCAAGGGGCGGGTTCCACACCCCAAGCGGCCAGCGTCTTCGAGAGCTTCCGATGGCCTCCGGACGGAGGCTCAAGGCGGAGCGACTGGCCCGCCTCGACTTCCAGATCATGGCCGGAAGGCACTTCCAGGATGGCGTACGTCCGAGGGGCGGGCAGGACGACCCGCCAGGGGCGCACGCCGCGCCGGACTTCGACGACGCACCCGGACCGATCGAGCATGACGACATCGATCGGGAAACGCACCAGGAACGTGTGCATCGACGAGCAAGGCGCCAGGAGCAGCCCGAACCCGCGCGGCGGCTCGGCGCGGAGTTGCAGGCCGACCAGCCGCGACCAGTAGCCGTCGGCGATCGCCAGGCGATCGACGACCACGCGGCCGGTGCCGCGATCGACCAGGTGCCAGTGGGATTTCATGGCGGCGTGCCCCGGTTGATCAGCGCCTCGGCGAACTTGAAGAATTGGAGGAAGATCGGCCCCAGCGTCACGACGAAGATCGCCGGCAGGAAGCAGATGACCAGCGGGAACAGCAGTTTCACGGGGAGCGACTGCGCCAGGTTCAACGCGCGGTCGCGGCGGCGGTCGCGGACGTCCTCGGCCTGGCGGCGGAGCACGTCGGAGATCCCCGAGCCGACCTGCTCGGCCTGGACCACGGCCGAGATGAAGATCGTCAGCGACGGGACGTCGAGCCGTCGGGCCAGGTGCCGCAACGCCTCGACGCGCGGGCGGCCGGTCAGCGTCTCGCGCTGGAAGGCGCGGAACTCGGCCGTCAGCGGTCGGTCGGGTGGCTGCGAGGCGATCACCCGCTCCAGCGCCGCGTCGAAGCCGAGCCCCGACTCGCCCAGCGTGGCCAGCAGTTCGAGGACCAGCGGCAGGTCGCGCTCGACCTCCGTCACGATCCGGCGCCGCGAGGCCCTGACCACCAGCCAGGGTAGGCTGGCCAGGACGATCATGAGGATCCAGGGGCCGAGGATCAGGGGCACCCAGAAGATCTCCCCGACCGCCCCTGGGATCCTCTCCAGTTCCCGGAGCCCCGCCTGAAGCAGCCCCGACCGCCGCACCCCGAAGGACACCGCGCCCCCCACGACGAGCATGGCCGCCGTCAGCGCGACGAAGGTCTCCGCGGCCCCCGGCGCGCGATATCCCGCCAAGGCCAGCCAGCGGCTTAGAGGACCTCGCTCCTCGGCCTCGACAGACTCCCGCGGGGGCCTCGTCCCGGACGCCGTAATCCAGGAGCCGCCCCCGGCTGATGCCGCGCAGCACCAGGTTGCGGAGCATGACCGCCACGACGAGCACTCCCAGGACGATCGCGAAGATCCACGCCGAGAGGGGCATGACCCACCTCAGTATTTCAACCGGCTCAGCCACGAGGTCCAGAAGATCCCGATCCCCTGAAGGATCACGGCCCCCGAGAGCATGGTGCTGCCGATCGTCGTCGAGAGGAACTCCTCCATCCGGGGCGGGTCGGTCCGCCACATCACCAGGCCGATGAAGTAGGTCGTGCCCAGGATGGCGACGGTCGAGGCCCGTGACTGGACCGTCAGCGAGCGAATCCGGCGCGTCAGCTCGATCCGGTCGCGGATGATCCGGCCGACGGTGGACAAGGTCGGCGCCAGGCTGCCGCCGACCTCCTGGTGTACGGTCAGGGCCGCGGCGAAGAGCCGGAACGTCTCCAGCGGCACACGCCCCATCAGGCCGCGGTAGACCGCCGACGGGTCGTCGCCGTAGCGGATGCGGCCGAGCACTTCCTCCAGTTGCGGCCGCAACGGCGCGCGCGACTCGTCGATCGCCGCCTCCAGGCTGTTGAACATTCCCGCCCCGGCCCGGAGTGACGCCACCATCAGGTCGATCGCGTCGGCCAACTGCCGCTCGATCAGGAGGTTCTTGCGGGTCGCCAGATACTCCTCGACCTCATGGACCAGCAGCCCGGCGATCACGCCGAACATCAGCGCATAGGAGAGCCTCAGGCCGATGATCAGATCGATCGACGCGGCGACGATCGCCCCGGCGACCCAGGGGGCCCAGCGATGCCTCGTCAAGAACGGCCGCGCGGGAGGCGGCTCGTCTCCGGCCGGCTCGTCGGGCTCCGGCTCCTCCACGTCGAGCCGCAGGCGCTCGCGCGAAACGCGCCGCGTCCGGGCGATCGTCCACAGCCGGAAGACCGCGATGAAGGCCAGCACCAGCACGAGCAGGCCGACGAGGCGCTCACGCATCGGTCGGTCCCCGGTTCGGCTTCTGGAACAGGTGCATCGGGACCGTGATGTCCTGCTCGCGCAGCTCGTCCGCCAGCCGGGGGACGATGCCGGTGGCGGCGTGCTCGCCGAGGATGGTCCGCCCCTTCCGCCCGCGACGCTCGAAGCGGAACAGCTCCTGGGTCAGCGGCGTGTTCCCCTCCAGGCCGGTGATCTCGGCGATGCTCGCCACGCGGCGGACGCCGTCCTCGTAGCGCTTGACGTGGACCAGGAGCTGGATGGCCGAGACGATCTGCTCGCGGATCGCGCGCGAGGGGAGCTCCAGCCCGGCCATCAGGACCATGGTCTCGAGTCGCGCCAGCGCGTCGCGCGGGGTGTTGGCATGGATGGTCGTGAGGCTGCCGTCGTGTCCGGTGTTCATCGCCTGGAGCATGTCGAGCGCCTCGGGGCCGCGGACCTCGCCGACGATGATCCGGTCGGGCCGCATCCGGAGGGTGTTGATGACCAGGTCGCGCGCCGTGATCCGGCCTCGACCCTCGACGTTGGCCGGTCGGGTCTCCATCCGGACGACGTGCGTCTGGTCGAGCATCAGCTCGGCCGCGTCCTCGATCGTCACGATCCGCTCCTCGGCGGGGATCGCCTCGGCGACCGCGCCGAGGAACGTGGACTTGCCCGCGCCGGTGCCGCCGGAGATCAGGATGTTCTTCCGCGCCACGACCGCCAACTCGAGGAAGGTCTTCATGTCTTCCGAGAGCGTGCCGATCCGCAGCAGATCGTCGCGGCGGAGGCGCTGGCGGCCGAAGCGCCGGATCGAGAGCGTCGGGCCATCGAGCGTCACCGGCGGGATCGTCGCGTTGACGCGGCTGCCGTCGGGCAGGCGGGCATCGACCATCGGCGACGCCTCGTCGATCCGCCGCCCGACCCGCGCGGCGATCCGCTGGATGATCCGCACCAGGTGCTCGTCGTTGCGGAACCGGACGTCGGTCGGCGAGAGCCGGCCGAACCGCTCGACGTAGACCTGGTCGAACCGGTTGACCAGGATGTCGGTGACCGACGGGTCGGCCATCAGCGGCGCGAGCGGCCCGACCCCGAGCGTCTCCTCGGTCAGGTCGTCGGCCAGGCACTTCCGTTCGTGGTCGTTGAGCGGCAGGTCCTCGAAGGCGAGCACGCGCTCGACGAATTCGCGGACGGCGGCCGCGACGACCTCCTCGCTGGCCATCATCAGGTTCCGCTCTTCAAACTCGCCGAGGAGGCGCTGGTGCAGCTCGGCCTTGACCGCCTGATAGCCGACGATGCGGTCGCCGCCGCGCGACGGCCGGGGCCGCGGGGCTTCGGGCTGGGCGTCGGTGGTGACGATCGGGCGCGGCTTGAGCGTCAGGCGCGTCGTGGGGAGCGAGAGGTTCGCCCGCGTGAACGGTTCGCGGGGACGACGCTCCGGGTCGGCCGGAAGTCCGGATTGTCCGTTGCTCATGGGATCACCTCATCGTCACTTCCGGTTCGTCGTCGGCCGCGACGCCATTGGACTCGAAGGGGGCCTGCCCGTTCCGCGACACCGGGGCGACGTCCGAGATCTCCGCGATCTCGTCGATGATCCGCGTGATGGCGCGGCCGAACCCGAAGAAGCGCCCGGAATGCAGGATGGACGGCCGGCCGAGATTGGTCGCGATGACCACGTCCTTCTTGTAGGGGACCACGTGATCGACCGGCCTGCCGAGCAGTCGCGCCACGTCAGCGGGCTTCAGGTTGCCGGCGAAGTTCAGATAGCGGTTCAGCACGACGCGGATGCGCTCCCGGGGAACGCCCAGATCGTCGAGCAGTTTCAGCAGCTTGGCACCGCCGAGGAGGGTCGGCACGACGCTCTCCAGGACGAGGTAGGCGCGGTCGCTCAGGTCGAGCACGGCCATCATCACCCGGTCGAGCATCGGGAAGGAATCGACGATGACGTAATCATAGGTCCGCCGGGCGAGCGTGAGGAGGCGCGCCATCATCTCGTCGTCGATATAGGCGGCCTCGATGGCGTCGGCCGGCGCGGCCAGCAGGTGCAGCCCGCAATTGTGCGGCGTCGCCAGTTGCCGGAGCAGCGTCTCGTCGAGCCGGTCGCGTTCGTGATAGGCGTCGGTCATCGTCGTGCCCGGCTCCAGGTCGAGCATCGTGGCGCAGACGCCCATCTGGAGCGAGGCATCGATCAGGAGCACCTTCTCAGGAGATCGGGTCGCCAGCCCGCACGCCACGTTGACGGCGACCGTCGACTTGCCCACGCCCCCCTTGTTGCCCAGGAAGAAGACGGTCTTTCCGAGCCGCCTCGGCGCCAGGAGGGAGCGGCGGACCAGGCGGTCGATCAGTTGCTCCAGGTCGGTGCTCGACATCGGGCGGCGGAGGAAGTCTTGCACCCCGGCGCAGAGCGCCTCGATGATGATGGCGCTCTCGGAGACGTCGGGCCCGAAGATGTCGGGGGCGAACATCGCGGCGACGGCCGTCCCGGGCGAAGCGACGGCCACCTCCTCGGCGAACCGCCGCAGCGCCCGGACATCGCTCGTCATCTCCACCAGGACCAGCGCCGGGTGTCGGCTCCGCGCCGCCTCGATCCCACGGCGGTAGTCGTCCACGTAGTGGATCACCGTCTGCGGCTCGGCGATGCCCGCCAGCGCGGCCTCCGACTCGCGACGCAGTTTCGGGTCGGGCCCCACGACCAGGAATGTGGAGGATGTCTGCGTGACGATGGCTGGTTACTCCGATCGGACGAGGGCCGGTGCCCGCAGGGGGAAGACGACGCCTCGCGACTTTGAAGAAGGCTTTGAAGCAAGGTGTTCGCCTGATCCTGGTCCAAGTCGCGCATGCTTACCGCACCGAACTGGCTGGACGGGATCGCCATCGCGAACAGCGGCATCGCCGATTGGTGGCCAGAAGAAGTGCGAAGGACTGAGGATTGGCCCTGAAATGTGAATAATAGCCAGTTAAACCGAGGATCGCGTTCGACTCGTATTCCGTGATCGCATCCGGTGGTGGGATGTATCGCACGGTCGCGTTTTGGCTCGCGATGCTCGACGGCAGTTTTGTGATTGTCACGGTGGGCGAAGCACTGGAAGAACTCGTTGTGACAGTCAGGTAAGCCTGCCCGAAGCCAACGATCCGGTAGACGCCTTGCCCAGTTGTGGGGTCATTGATGGACACGAAAATGGGGACGAAGGTCCCGGCCAGGGCATGCTGAACGGCCTGGGGACCCGTGGTAGCTAGTCCATTGGAGGAACTGCCGAGGATACTGCCGACGATCGAGGGCTGCTGCGATGTCGATAAGGTTAGCTGCGTGGACTGTCCGACCGAGGCGATGTCGATAAGGTTAACCGAGGCATTGCCGTTGTGCGGAGCGGGAGTCGTCCCGTCGACGCCCCGCGTGACCGACCACGTCATGGAGCCGTTGCCGCTGACCGTCGAGTTGACGACGCTCATCAACTCGTCATCGATCCGGATCGTGAAGGGGGCGGAGTTTGGGAACCCGGCGGCCGACACCACCTGAATCGAACTGTCGGATGGCCCGACCTGCGAGTTCGAGTTGGAGAGGGCAGTCAATCTGATCATCTGGCCGGCGACCCCGCTGGAGGTCCGGGAGGTGATCTGACCAGTATTTGTATTGATCTGGATCGTGTCGGTCGTCTGCAAGGTCTGCCAGTAAGCGTAATTGAGCTCGAACGGCGCGAGTCCGGGCAAGCTCGTGAAGGTGTTGTTCGTACTCGGGTTGAGGACGGGAATGGATGGGCCGACGGCCATCGCTGGTCGGGCGTCAGCGATGCTCGTTGCGCGGACCGTAATCCCATGTTCCCTCGGATTATAATCCGATGTGGAACTGTAATCACGATGGATCATCGAACCACGGCCGAACAGGAATGGCAACGTCGGCCTGGACGCGCTGATCCCGGGAATGGTGTCATCGGCTTGCGTCCCGTCCAAACGCGCGATCGGCGTCGTGGTCCGCCGCAGACGCGCCAAAAACGCACCGCCGTGATTTGTCGGCAGGAAATCTCCCCGGTCATAATTGTTCCTTTGGCTCGTCTGGACGTCGACCGGCCCCTCCGAGTGGTCCATCGAGGTGCTCGAATACGTCCCCGCCACCAAGTCGCCCCGCGCGTCGTCGCCGATGTTCGGTTGCAGGACGGGGCTTGGGGTCGGTGGCGCGTCCGGCGTGTCGATCATCTGCGAGGCGTTGATGTCGCCTCCAATGCCACCGCCCAAGACGATCCCCTGTCGTGGAGCAGTCGGGTCGTGATTGAAGTTGTTGTCGAAGATCCGAGTGACGATCGCGCTCGCCGCCCACCGTCGCACGTGATCCTTATTGGATGGGTCGAGTCCCTCGTCTTTCATGGCCTGCTGGATCGAGGCATCCAACTGGTTGGTCTGGGGATCGGTCCATTGGGGCGGAATCTCGTCGCGGAGCCGCAGTCCCTCCAACGTTGCTCCGTCGGACACCGTCTGCATCTGCCGGCGAGCGACGACGACCAA
>CAWDND010000042.1:0-17048 GCA_963803395.1 uncultured Planctomycetaceae bacterium | reverse complement strand
TCCAATAATCAATCTCTGCGGGCTCAGGGTCCCTCATTCCTCGGGGATTTGCCGCATCGAGCCACCCTGTGGTTGATTGTTTTCTCGGCCCAAAGCGGCTCGGTCGGCTTCGTATCTACCTTCTCGATTTCATGACTGTCCCGATGTATTTCGCGTGTTCCTTCCTGGATCTCAAGGACCTGGCCACGCTGAGGGCCGCTTCGACCCTGTCTCGGCACCCGTTTTCGCGGGACGCTCAGCGGCGGTTTCGGGTCGGAAAAGAATCAACGTCCGGGAGCACGCATCATGGACGGGAGCCACACCAGGCGGTTCTTCCTCGAGCCACGGTCGACCTTCCAACGCCAATACGCGGCGCTCCGCGCGATCTTCGTCGAGGACGAACCCCTCGAACGCGTCGCCGAGCGGTTCGGCAACAAGCCCTCGACGCTGAGGTCGAAGGCCAGTCGCTTGCGGGCCGATTGTCGCCGAGGCATCACGACCCCCTTTTTCTCCCGGACGGCCGTGGGCGGCCTCTCGGGGAAGGCGCGGGCCGAGGGCGATCGGGTCCCGAGACGCCCGACGTCACAGATCGTCGCGAGCGGAAGCTCGAGCCCGGCCGCACGATTCGCTGCCGTGTCGCGGGCATCTTCCTCTTCCTGCCACTCTTCGCCGATTTTCGCGGCTGCGTAATTTGCCTATTCGGCACTCAATTCTCTCCGGCGAGCCTTTCGATTTCCCCGGATTTTAGCGGATCTCGAGGTCCGCCGCGCGAGTCCCATTCGAGCCAGCACATCGCGATTTCCGTCCCCTCCGCAACTCCTTTCCTCACCCATCGTCACCTCGGCATCTTCGCCAAAATCCCTTCTTGCTTGCTTCTCTTCCCATCAGACGTTCCCATCGTCCAGCAGGGTTTTAGCCCCGCACCGTTGCATCCTTTGGCCGATCACAACCTGCTTATTCGGGACTCAACTGCGAGGGCCCGATCCCCTGAACTCGCGCGCCTCTTCCAGCAACCCAACGCGCCGACCCAGCGCCGCTACGAGATCTGCCGCGCCTCCTTCCTCGAGGACGCGACCGCCCAACAACTCGCACAGCAGTATCAGCGGGGGCGATCCATTTCGTTCGGCTCACGCGGCGCTCCCTGTTGTAGTCGTAAGTGCCTGTCTTTCAAGATGGTTCCAGCGTCCCGCTTTGTAGTACGAACGTCACAGCAGAACGGCCTCCGCACTCGTCTTGTGCCAGGAGATGCTCGGACCCTTCAACCGCAGGTTCACGACCCGGCGAACGCAGGTTCACGACCCGGCGAATCGCACTTTCGATCGCACCACTGCCGATCGGCAACTTCAACGCTGCCATCCGTGCGTAGTCCATCCGACTCGACTTTGGCCATCAGGCTGCGGCTGAGAGCCCCTGAATGAGCGCCTCAAAGTAGCATCGAGGCAATTCGATCACGTCAGCCTTGCCTTCCGACATGTCGCTGATTCGCGCCTGCCAGATCCGGCTACGGACCAGCCGCAGGCAGTCCGAGAACGTCGGCTCGTCCTTGGCATACCACGCCGTCTGTTCGGCCGACAGGAGGCCCACCCCGTAGCATCGCAACGCCGCTAACGTCACCACCGAGAACAGGCCCAACAGCACCGGCGTCGTCCGCGCGATCGCCAGGTCCGACCATTGCCGCTGCGTCTCCAGCCCCAGGTGCGCACGGGCTTCCTCAAAGCTCACCTCCATGCTCCAGCGTTGGACGACGTACTTCAGGATCGCCTCCGGCGCGACCCCTTCGTCGGTACAGAGGTACGCCGCATCCGGTTGCCCATCCTCGGGGTCGCGGGCCAACACGTACCGGATCGCCACCGGGTCCTGACCCCGCCGATGCCACAGGCCGGTCCGGGAGAAGACCTGCATCGGCTTGCGGCGGCCGCCGTACCACTCCACCTCGACCTCCTCCCAGGGCGTGTCGCTCCGGCGGGCCCACTCCGTCAGACGGCGCTGGCGCGGGCCCTTCTTCGGCTTGGGGCCACGCTTGCCCGGTGCTTGGGGCCCCGGCCGGTGGTACAACGCCGCGTCGAGCCGCAACCGGCAGATCATCGTCACCTGATAACGCTGGCAGGCGCGGGCCAAGTCCACCGCCGCGAAGCCGCCGTCGAGGACCAGGATCAGCTCCCGCCCGGGGAGCCAGCGACGGACCTGCAGGACCATCTGCCGGGCCAGATCGATGGAGGTCTTGTGCGAGGCGCGACGGCCGGCACCCTCGGGCCAACACAGGGTGGTCAGGAAGGGCAGTGCCCAAACCCGCTGGCTCCAGGGGACCGGGACCAAGATCATCAGGGCCACCCACTTCAACCCGAAGCACTTGACGACGTGCTTCCGTGAGGACCGCACGGGATCGCGGTAGCAACCCTTGGCCTTGATCCGGCGGCCGGAGCGGCGCTCGATGGTGTCGTCGGCCGCCAAGACGATCGGCCAGTCGCGAGGGATGACGGCGACGATCAGGCCGAGGAGGACCTGCCCGGCGGCCAAGCACGACCACGCATCGCGGTTGAGGACGCGGTGGTAGTTAGTGAAGTGCCGCTCCCGGCTCAGGCCCATGATCCGCAGGGCCGAACAGACGGTGCGGTTGCCGGCGGCCAGGATCGCCCCGACGGCCAGGACTTGGGCCTTGGCCCAGGCGCGGTCGGAGAACAATGGTACGAAGGCGGCCAACAGGGCTATGATTTCCGGTGGCAGATCCACGGGGGTCGTCTCCAGGGTCGGTGGCTCGTCAACCACCCTCGATCCTGGTCAATGACCCCCTGGATCTGCTAGCCGACTTGGCCAAAGTCGAGTCCGACCTTTGCCGCCGTTCCGTTTGAAGTCTTTGCGCTCCCGTTTCAACGCCTTGCCAGGGCGGCAACCACACACGGTATCGATCGCCGCTTGCACCTCCTCGACTCCTCCTTTCAGCAGGCGTCGCCGCTGGCGGCCGATCCACGCCTGACGCTCCGCCGCCGTCCAGCGGCGCTGCAAGGCCGCGATCTTGCCCAGATGCTCCACCGCATGAGAGAAGTCCACTAACTCGTTGACCTGGTCCGGTTTGACCCCCAACCGCTGCAGCAACGCCCCAACCCGATTCCAGATCCAACGGGCTCCATCGGCGACAAACAGGATCTTGTCCGCTGTGGCAATCTTTAATTCACGTAAATAAAACTCAATCAATTTGAAGATCGCGTCCGGACCACCCAGAGTTCCATCGATGACCGCGAGGAACTCTCGATCCATCTGCCCCTTCTCATCCACCACGGAGATGATCAGCAACTTCGGCTCACGCCAGTCCGTGCGATAGCGGTTGCGTCCCTTGGCGGTCTTGGGACCGCGCTTGGTCGTGCGAATCCGAATCCGGCCGCCATCGGTGGAGACGACCACGCGACGGCCCGCGACGGTCTCTCCCCAATTCAAGCTCCCCACACGCTGGGCGGCCCGGGCCCGCGCGGCGAACCGATAGGCGATCGTCCGAATGGTCTTGAAGTCCAGCGGTTGCCCACGGTCGGACAGCACCTGCTCGACCTCTTCCAACGAACCGAGCATCGCCACCAGTTTGCTGATCTCCGAGGCGATGGCCGCCGTGCAACGGTCCTGCACGCCCCAGAGCAGGAGCATCGGGTACATCCCCTTGCCCGCCTTGCGGCGGTCACAGTTGCGGCTGAAGTAGGTCGCCCGGACGATGACCTGGCCGCACGTCGTCCGGAGCGTGACTTCGCGTCGGCCTTGATCCTTGATCGTGTGGCCCGCCCCTTGAGCCAAGGAGCGGGCCTGGCGCCGGTTCTCCGGGTCGTCGAGGGCGGCTTGCGTCGCCTCGGCCATCAGGAGGGCCGACAGTCGGTTGGTCAGTGCCGCGATCGCGCGCTCCATGGACTTGAAGTCTTCGGCGGTGCGGATCACGCGCCCCTCGCGGCGTTTGGTCTCGATCTGCTGCTGGACATCCTGGATCTCGGCTCGGATCTCCGTGAGGCGATCCCGCGGTTGCTGTGGGGTCTGTCTCTGGCTTTCGCCGTTGGCTGGGTTTGCGCTTGGGCATGGTCGTTCCCCTTGCGACGGGTGTGTCGGGAAACGACGATTATCAACGAGCGTGTGGGAGAAGAGAAACCCCGCTCCAAGGCACCGATTCTTTCGGATCGCTCCCGCATTCGGATGCGGGGCGACTGCGGTATGACTGCCTCCGACGCCGCGGTGTGCCGAGGGGCAGCGGCGCGATCGAGAGCACGATCCGGCGGGTGATCAATCTTCGGCTCAAGGGCAACGGCATTTCCTGGACGGAGGACAACGCAGAGGCGGTGTTCCAACTGAGAGCGGCCGTCGTATCGGGCCGGTGGGAAGAGATCCTGGAGCCCACGCGGGGGGCCATGGCGAAGGACCGGCGAACGGAGTGGCGCATGGATGCCGCCCGAATGCTTGGCCGAGTTGAAAGCACTCCAAGACGAGGACGACGAATGGACGCAACCATCAGCGAAGAAGCAAACTAAGCGTACTGCGGCATAACCGCTTATTGGGATCGCACCCCCCCTGATCCTCTCGCTGGCCAACACCGGCGAGCCGCTGTCTCTGGTCAACCGCAGCGGCAACCGCCCCTCGCACGAGCAGGCCGACATCCACTTCGATAAGGCAATCGCACCTGTGCCGCGGGGCCGGCTTCCGCCGGATCATCCTGCGGGGGGACACCGACTTCACCCAGACCGAACACCTCGACCGCTGGGACGACGCCGGCGATGTCCGGTTCTCTTCGGCATCGACGCGATGCCCAACCTCGAGGAATGGGCCGAGCAACTCCGCCGACGCCTACAGCTTTCTGGAACGCCGCCGCAGTACTGACGATCAAAACCGTCCCCCGCCACGGCCCGAGCCGGTCAAGAAGCAATCGTCCGGCAGCGCGGGTTCGAGACGATCCATCTGCTCGAGGAGAAGATCGCCGAGTTCGACTACCGCCCGGTCGCCTGCAAGACGAGCTATCGGGTGATTGTGCTCCGGAAGCGTCTGGGGATCGACAAAGGAGACGTGCGATTGTGCGAGGAGTATCGCTACTTCTTCTACATCACCAATGATCGCACGTCCGCGGCCGATGCGGTCGTCTTTCAGGGCAACGACCGGTGCGACCAGGAGAACCTGATCGCACAACTGAAGAGCGGGGTGCGGGCGCTGACGACGCCGGTGGACACCCTGATCAGCAACGGGGCGTACATGGTGATGGCGTCGCTGGCCTGGAGCCTGAAGGCGTGGCTGGCGCTTGCTGGTGCCGGTGACACCGCGGCATGCGGCGAAACACCGCGCCGAGCAGCGCGCGTGGCTGCGGATGGAGTTCGCGACCTTCCGCGCGGCGGTGATCGAGATGCCGTGCCAGCTCGTTCGGAGTGGAGGTCGGCTGATCTATCGGTTGTGGTCGTGGACACCGTGGCAAGTAGCCGTTCACCAGTGTAGTTGCGGATACCCGCCCCTCTCACAGGAGGAACAGCATTGTGCGAAATCGCGAAAACGGCTACTTTGGCGGCTCATCACAGTCATTCCGTTGACTGCAAGGCTGAACGGGTTCGGCCGGGAAGGTGCGGCAATGACACCCCGATTGTTCCGTTCGCGAGCTGGCGTCGGTCGAAGACCGTCACCCGAAACGGTCGCTGTACGTCTCCTCAAAGGCGGGGACCCAGTCGTTTGACTGCTCGAACGTCTGGTGTTCGATGCTGCGCATTGAAAACCAACCGGGGATGTCCCAACTTCCTCTCGAGGCTGCGATGCTCTTGACGATCCGAAAAGTCATGTCAGGGTGATCAGCATCTCTTGGCTGTCTCCGCCCAGCGAGGCCGAGACCGTGCACTGCGAGGACTGACATTACTTTCCTGAGACGCTATAAGCACAAGCCTCAGTACAGCACTTCCTATTACACCGGTGAACGGCTACCGTGGCAAGGCGTGTTCCTGCGTCTGGTGGAGCGGTTGCAGGGCTGTTGGTTGTGTTGAGCGTGCCACGCCTGAAGTCGGGGTCCGGATGCCCCGATCCGTGCTGGCCATCGAACCGAGAGAAGCGGTGAGGCGATGAAGCAAACGAGTCGGGACTGGGGACCGGGCGCGGCCGTCCCGGCACGATGAATGTACGTAATTACATCGGCGATTATTGTTTAACGTTAGCGTAATATATTACTCTTGTTTTGGGGCTAGCGGCGCGATGCCCACCACTCCCGACCCCGCCCCCTCCGCGCCCAATCCCCTGTCCTGGACACCTCGGCCAGGGAAAGCCCCGCGGCCACCGGCGACGACGCTGACCCCACGATCACCACCTGTGCCTGGGTCCTGCCGGGGACGTCCTGCGGGGTCCTCGAACTCGTCCGCATCGGTCCCCTGCACTTGATCGTCCCCGACACCGCACCGCAGGCGTGGGCCGAGACCCATTTCGCCGGCGCCACGCTCGCGCACCCGGCGCGGAATCGGCGGGTCCAGGTCATCGCCGCCGCCATGGCGACCAACCCGGGTCGGAGCCTCCCGGGGCTGTTCACCCGCTGGTATGACGTGAGGGCCGCTTACGACGTGTTTGACCACCCCGAAGCCACCCCCGACCACCTCCAGGCCGGCCATCGCCGCCTGGTCCGCGACCAGGTCAGCCGGCCGGGAGAGTATCTCCTGATCGAGGATACGCCGGCGGTCTCGTATCGCGGTCGACAGCCGATCGCCGGCCTGGGGTCGGTCGGTCACAGCTCCGAGGGGCAGAAAGCCTTCCAGCTCCACTCGGTGCTCGCCGTCCGCTGGCCCGGGCCGGCCACGGCCGATGACCGCGGCCATCGGCCGGG
Organism: uncultured Planctomycetaceae bacterium; assembly: GCA_963803395.1. GTDB lineage: Bacteria > Planctomycetota > Planctomycetia > Isosphaerales > Isosphaeraceae > JAFANO01. Next base: position 10,267 of record CAWDND010000042.1, on the reverse strand, counting down.
CGTCGAGATCCTGGGGCTGCTCGATCAGCAATCCGACATCCGGACCCCTCATCCACCGGGAATCGACCCCCGCACCGGCGGCCCCAAGATCAAGGTCACCTCCAAGTCGGTCAAGGCCCCGGAAGACTGGAGTGCCTGGGAACGGGCCACGGCGTGAATCGGGGCGGCCCCGGCAGGCGACGCCGTCCGCTGGGTGCGCGTCTGCGATCGCGAGGCCGACATCTATGAATATCTTTGCGGCTGTCGGGAACAGGGCCACGGGTTCGTCGTCCGCGCGGCGCAGGACCGGGTGATCGTCGCTCCGGGGACCGGGAAGCGGCTCGGCTCGCTGTTCGAGCGGATGCGCGGCCAAGTGGCCCTGGGGCATTTCCCGTTGGAGCTGCGCCGTCGCCCCACGCCTCCGGCGCGGACGGCACAGTTGGCCGTCAGTGCGGTGGTGATCGGCCTGAAGGCCCCGCAACGCCGGGGCGACAAGGGGGTGTTGCCCCCGTGGCTGACGGTGACGGCGGTGCGGGTCTGGGAGGAGTGCCGCCCGCCGGGGCCGAGGACATCGAGTGGATCCTGGTGTGCGATGCGGCGGTGACAACGTGGGCCGAGGCGCAGGATCGGGCGTTGCAATACGCCTGCCGCTGGCTGATCGAGGAGTTTCACAAGGCGTTGAAGACGGGGATGGGAGCGGAGCGGCTGCAATTGGAAGCGGGTCATGGGCTGTTCGCCACGGTGTCGCTCATGAGCGTGGTGGCGTTGCGGCTGATCGGCCTGCGGGAGCAGGTCCGCGCCGCTCCCAAGGCGGCGGCGGAGGCGTCGGGCTTGAGCGCGTTGGAATTGCAAGTGCTGCGGGCCAAGCTGGAGGCGCCGCTGACGACGGTCGAGGAGGTGGTCTTGGGAGTGGGCCGTCTGGGCGGTCACCTGAACCGCAAAGGGGACGGCCTTCCGGGTTGGCAGACGTTGTGGCAGGGGATGACCCAGCTCCGCCACCTGGTGGAGGGTTTTCAATTGGCTCTGGGCCGAGGCCGAGCGGATGACAGCTAGCGAGTCACAGCGACGAACCAACCCGACCTCCTATACAAACGGTTGGGTAAAGACAAGCGCGTCGCTGGCCACGTCGTGGACGGCCTTGGCGGCCAGGAACCGATAACTCAAGACGTGAAGGAAGTCGAGGATCGGAGTGAAGTCGGGGAAGTGCTGCTTCCAGATCGACCAGTTCCACGCCAGTCCGTCCCCCAAGAACGCCTTGGCCGGGGCTTCGGCGAACCGCCTCCGTTTGGCTTCGCGTGCCATCTGCTTGCCGAAGTCCTTCGACTCCGCGATGCTGCCCAGGACGGTGCGGACCAGTCGTCGGGGATGCCACTCGGCCGGCGTGACGAGCCCGGCCGGCTCGGGGGATCCCTTCTCCGGCACTTCGACCACTGGGGCCGGCTGCGCCGAGGCCACCGACAACGCCGCGGTCTCGGCGATCTTCGCCACGTGCTTGGGGTCGCAGAAACAGGCCGGCGGCTCCGGCTGCGGATCCTGGTCGGAGATCGTGCGGGAGCCGCGAATCAAGCAAGCGTTCTTGGTCTCGCGCCAGCCTTCCGCCGTGCGATGGACCCCGGGGCCGTGCCCCGGCTCGCGGGTGCGGATCCGGCCCCCATCGCACTCCACGACGGCCCACTCCGGTGGCGTCTGCGGACGCTGGGCCAGGGCATCGTCGGTCTTGGGATCGGCATCACGACGCTCGGCCAATTCCCGACCCACGTCATGCACGACTCGCTCGATGGTCTTGGCGGAGACGCCCCGGTCGCCCACGTCTTTCCTCACGATCGCGCCGCGCGTGAAGGAGCGCGTCTCGGCGGCGGCGACGGTGATCCGCTGCACCAATAAAGGGGGTCAGTTCACGGGCGTCGAAGCCCAACGATTCCCGGAGGGGGAAAAAGCCCCGGCGGCAGCCGGGGCAGTGACCCACCGGCTCCTCCACGGTGAGGGAGCCGTCGATGGAGGTCACCCGACGTTTCTGCGCACGAGTGGGCACCGGGTACCGCACTCGGGACACTTGGCGGTGTCGGCCGCTCGCGCGGCGATCTGGCCCATCTGGCGTGCCTGAATCTGCCGGCTGAGTGGTTGCCCCCGTTCGTGCACGCGGGCCTCGATGACTGCGTAATGGGGGACTCCCACGATCGTGCCGTCGGCCTGATCGAGGGCCACGGAAACCTCCGCCGCCTCGCGCAGGAGTGGATCGAGTTTTTCCTTCAAGGTGACCGCCGTCCCATCCATGGATTGACTCCTTCCACGCCGAGACTCGCACCTCCAAAGCTCCACGGCGCCGCACTCTACCACGGAATCCCCAGGTTCTCCTATTGACGATTCCGGGCCTGCGCTGGAATGTCCAGAAGCTGGCGTGCACCCTCCTCGAGTGGAGCAACTGGGGTTGACCCTCCCGACCTGTCCATTAAATTGATCCTGACGGGCTCCAGCGGATGCTGGCCGCCGCATGGACGCGGGGTGGTCCCTTGTGCGAACTGCCCGCTCATTCGCGGAGCGGGGGGAAAGGATGCCTTGCCTTGGCTCGACTCGATGAGGCCATCGCCGCCGTTCCCCGCTACCCTCGTATCCGGGTCGCCTGCGGCATGTTCGCTGGCCTGCTGGTCGTCTTGATCGCGATCTTCTGGATTCCGCTGACCCAGGGGAATTTCGGGGTCGTCGATCCCTGCCTCGTCTTCCGCTCGGCCCAACCTGGGGGCGAGTTGCCGAGGCTGATCCGCGAACACCGGCTGGCCTCCATCCTCAACTTGCGGGGGGGCTCTCGGGCAGATTCCTGGTACCTCTCTGAGTTCCGCGCGGCCCGCGATGAGGGGCTCGCGTTCTACGACCTACCGCTGAGTGCGAGTCGTCGGCCCACACGCCGCGAGTTGCTGATACTGCTCGATTTCTTCGAACATTGCCCCTATCCGTTGCTCATCCACTGCAAATCGGGCTCGGATCGGACGGGTCTGGCGTGCGTCCTTTACCTGATGACCCGGCGCGGAGAGCCGCCGGAGCAGGCGGTCCGCGCGTTCAACCTTCGGTACGGCCACGTCCCCTTATTCGGCCCCGAGCACCTCCACGAGCCCTTTTGCGAATATCGAGCCTGGCTCCAGTCGCGAGACCTGGCCCATACGCCCGCCAGGCTCCGCGCCTGGGTCGAGCACGACTATCGGGCAGATGACCGGGCGACCAATGTCCCTCACCTCCAGCCCGGTCCGCGCGTCCTCTTCGAGGGAGGCCAGCGGGGCGACGAGCAGCCGTGAACCGGACCCAGCCGGGACGACGTCCGTCAGGCGGTCAAAGACTGGGGTTCGAGAACTCCTTCAAGCCTTCAAGGGCAGTGTCACCAGGAACTGGTGACGCGAGCAGCGGGCGACGGCCTCGGTGAACGGCATAGAGCGGACCCCCGTGGCGAAGTCGGTGCGCGTCACCGGGCGCACGCCCCGGGTCGCCGCGAAGAAGTCGGCCTCGACCTGCCATCCGCGCCCCGGAGCGTCGCCGGGATCGGCATCAACTGCAACTTCGGATCGGTCCGCTGAGCCCCAGATCTCGTCGCGGGTCAGGTCGTAATACGGAGTCCAGTTGAAAAGTGCGCTGGCACCCCCTCGGGAACAAGCTGAATTCTCCCGGCGACCATCGCGGGTGGCGCACGAAATTCCCTGACCGGCACGGATATTGGAGAGCCCCTGTTATCCCGGGTGGCTCTTCTCCCAAGCGAGTGGGTAAGAACTCGCGTGTAATGGCCTCGAAATGCCTTCTTTTCAGAGACTGTAGCAACAAAGTGGTAGACAATTCGCTCTTCCGCGTGTAAACCGCTCCTGGCTCATGGGCCCAAATCAGTGACTTCCCCATTGACTTTCGCAGATCGTCGAAAACCATTCTCTCGGCCATGCACCCCGATCCTGAGGAGTTCATGCGATGGATTTCCCCATCAATGATCTAATGGATGAAAATGCTTGTTATCAATTCCTCATCGACATCTTTCATCCCCAGGGCTTGCACTGTCCCCGCTGTCAGACCCAAGAAGGACTTCAAATTCAAAACTATTATCGTGAACCAATACTCAATTATCGATGTACTCAATGCCGCCGGGTCTTCAATGCCTGGACGGGCACCCTCTTCCAGGGGACCCACTGGCGGCCCACGCAGATGGTCCTCATCCTGCGCGGTTTTACTCCGGGGGTGTCCACCGCCCAGTTGGCCCGGGAACTCTCATGTAGCCGAAGGCCTCTCTTGGATCTTAGACACAAATTCCAAGCACAAGCACAATCCAATTTGGATCGAAAACCCTTGGAGGACGATCATGTCGAAGCCGACGAAATGTATCAAAACGCCGGAGAAAAAGGGGTCCCACACGAGGACCCGGAGGATCCGCCCCGGTGTCGGGCCAACAAGATCAAGGGGCACGGGACGATGGAAAACGACCGTCCTCCCGTGGTCGGGATCGTCGGCCGAGAGTCTGGGACGGTGCGGCTGGAGGTCGTGGCGCATTCGGATCAGGAGACATTGGAAGCATTTGTAGATAAGACAACAAAATCGCAGGCCATGGTATACACGGATGAATGGAGTGGTTACGACCACGTTCCGGAACTCGGTCGCGGCCACGCCACGGTGTGTCACACTCCGGGGAAACGGGAGTGGGCGCGTGATGACGATGGTGACGGGGTACGCGAGGTTCATAACAATAGGGTGCAGACCGTTTGGCTGCAAGTCTATGGTTCTCATGCTGCCTCAGGGAGTTGGATGGGCTTCTTGCTCCGGATCTGAACCACCTGTCCAAGCTCAAGTTCTTGGTTGCGCCGCTCCTGGCTCCATCTCATGAAGGCCTCCCAGTCACCGTTGACCTCGATGCACCTCAGCAGTAACACCGCCTCGGCCCGCTCCTCGATCCACCTCATCCCACTGTTATCCAACCTCTCGCCGACGACGTACCGCGCCGCGCCTTCCACCACACCCGTGGCGATCACCAGGTCCTCCCTCCGCAACCGGCCCTAGTCCATCAGCTTCACACGGGCCTCCAGGTAGCCGATGACCTTTTTCAGGACCGCTCGTTTCTCCTTCGTCCCGGGGCCGCGCGGGCTGATCCTCCTCAGCTCCTGTTCCAACCGTCGCAGTAACGCCCGCACATGCCCTTTGTAGAGTAGCTCTTCCAACTCCTCGACCCAGCACGTCAACTCGGCGCTCCCCTCGCGGTGGAAGAGCCGACCCACCTCCCAGAGCTTCTCCTGCGCATGCCGGATGTCCAGCGTCAGGATCGCGCCGCGGAACAGCCGCCGGAGACGTTGCTCCAGGCACGTCTCGCCATCGACCACGACCTGCACCGTCTTGGCGGTCCCGGGGGGGAAGCCGCGGCGCGTCGCCTGCGCCGCGCGCTACTCCAGCGCCGAGCGCCGCGAGCCGAAGGTCCCGAACACCTTCTTGTTGAGCGGGCCGTGCAGCCGACCCTCCTCACCTCGCCGCAGCGTATACATCACCACCAAGGTGACGCTCCGACCGTTCTTGCTCTTGTCCCCCTTCTTCCGTCGCTTCTTCCGACCCCGACGCGATCGTTTCGCCCGTCCCCGATGCCGCTGACACCGACAGCCCGGTCGGTGATGGGCCCGCGGGCCACGGCGCCGGTCCAGTTCCTGCGGTGTGGCCGTGGGAGCCGCCTTGCCGTCGATCTCAATGACCAGGACCTCCCCCTCTTGCTCGGGCAGGGGACCTTCGCTCAGGTAGACATAAGCGGGCCGGGCCAGTCCCAGGACCCACTCCTCGATCGCCGAACCCGGCGGCGCCGCCCCCAGGAACATCCCTCCGAGCTCGCTGGCGACCCGGAAGCTCATCCGGGTGGCCAAGCGGCAGAACCAGCCGATCACCAGGGGGCTGAAGGCGTCGCGCGTCAGGCCCAGGGCCACGTCCAGGGGATGCGCCGGGCCCACCGCCCTGCCGCGGCACGAGGAACGCCCGGACAGAGGTGACCGGCCCGCAACAGGTCTTGAGGGTCCGTTCGGCGGCGGGGTCCGCCACGCGATAGCCGCGGGCCTTCCAGGCGGCGGGGTCGAGCCGATCATGGCGTGCCCGGAGGAAGAGCTGGATCAGCAAGCATCCCAGCGACCGCAGGAGCCCCAGCAGGGCCGTCTCGAAGTCGAGGAAAGAGGCGGGCCCATGGTCATTCAAGCAGTACGCGATGATCGCGTCGAGCCGCTCGTGGATCTGGCATTGCAGATCCTCGACCGTCGGTGGACAGCCCGCGACGGGGGGATTACTCTGAGGATCGCTCATGGGGACCGACTCCTGACCGTTCCCGTTTGGGACATGTTCAGCGGCCAGGATAAGTCCCCTGAGCCTCACATTTCAGCGCCTGACGGCGAATAATGGCCCATCGAATGCACCACCGGGCAGGGCACGATCTCTGGGACAGGTGCTTTCTCGCATCAGTTCAAGGGCTTACGATCACACGGGCGTTGCAGCCAAACGGGTTGCACCCATAACAATACGACCGAGGGATTGTGGACTGGGGCACGGAACTTTTTGCGGAGCTTCCGTGGAGTCAGTAAGTGGTTCCTGGGCCAGTACATGGCCATGTTCGAATGGTCATATAACATGAAGGAGGCGACCAAAGCCGTTCTGCGGGCGATCCTGAGAATCAAGGTCGCTACTGATTTGGGCCCATGAGCCACCGCTCCTATGATGTAGGTTTCATCAAGACACCCCTTTGAAGGTGGCTGCCCGTCTACGAGGTGCAAATAAATCGCTGTCATTGCGGTAATCTGGGGCATTTACTAGCGCCGAGATAAAGTCGCTGGAGCGAGAATTCGTTCCGAATCGGCCTTGACGGCCCGAACTCGGGACAGCGAATAAATTAGATTCTGATTTGTACCAGATTCGTATCTCTATCAGAAATCTCGCAACATTTTAAGCTACAAGACGTTGCGAGATTGTTGAACCACCTTCAAAGGGGTGGTTTCATCAAGAGGAGCGCGTTATGGATCGGCCAGGCGACTCTGTCCCGGATGCCACCGAAGGGATCACGCGGGTGGAGGACTTGCCTCCCCCGCAGATCGAGCACCGCCGTCGTAACTGTCGACGTCGCGCCTGTCCGCGCTGCGGAGGCTCGGCGTCGCGCTGCGACGTGGCTTCCCGGACCCTCCATGAGCTCGGCAACGCCCGCACCGGCCGCTCGATCGATGTCGTGGTTACCTACGCCAAATACCGGTGCCCCCGCTGCCAACGCGCCTTCCACGCCGACATGTCCGACCTGGCGCTCCCGAAGTGCCAATCTACCCACCGCGTGCAGCAGACGGCCGTACGCGGGGTCGTCGAAGACGGATTGCCGTATCGAGCGGCAAGCTGGCACCTGTGGCGCGACCACCGGGTCTTCGTCCCCTGGGCCACGATTCAGAACTGGGTCGAGGCCGCCGGGGAAAAGAACCTGGCCCGCATGGAGACCAGTTACCTCGCCCGCGCCCTGCAGAACTTCAGCGGCTCTATCGCCCTCGATGAACTGTACGACGGTCCGTTCTGCGTCCTCTCTCTGGTGGACAACCGCTCCTTCACCCGCCTGACGTACCGCGTCCTGGAGCACGACCCCAACCAGAACGACATCCGCGCCTTCGTGGGCGATTTCAAGGCCCATCTGGACGCCCGCAACCTGAAGGTCGTGGGCATCACCACGGATGGCTCGGACTTCTATCCCGTTCCGCTGGAGGCGGCGTTCCCCGATGTCCCGCATCAGATCTGCGAGTTCCACACCATCCGAACGCAATCGCGCCACCAGGATCGACCGTTCCCCCCTCCGGTTCGCTCCCCTCTCCACCTCCTGACCCCTGGGGGTCGGCCGGACTCGGACTCGCTGACTCGGCCCTCAGCCCGCTCAGCGGGATGACGTGGCGGATCTCCAGCGAATCTGGACCGACTCTGACCCGGTCGATCAGCAACTGCAAGATCCGTTGCCGCTCGGCCAAGGTCGCCTCATCGAGCCGCGACCGCACCCGCTGGCAGAACGCCGCCAGGTCGGCCCAGACTTCCTTCGCCGTCTGGCGCTCGGAGCGGAGCCGCTGCTCCTGCTCGTGTTGAGTCGCGAGTACATGCCTGCGCACGCGAATTTGTTCGCGACGCTGCTTGAGTTCGTTGAGGTCAATCGCCTCCGCCTGGTAGCCCATGTTTGGGGTGAATTCACCCGGGTCGGCGGCTCCCGCGCGAAAACGCCTTGTTTTCCAGGCCCTGCGCGGAGTGGCCCCCTGCCGGTCCGAAAAGTGTCGTGACAATTTGATTCAGAATCGATCCCGAATCTCCCGAATTACCCCTTGAATACCCCATGCTTCGTCGTGATCATGGTCCTCATGGACCCGAGGACCGTCAAAATCCGCTCCACCAGCGGCACCGTCCACGAATACGTCCGCGTCGTCGCAGCCTCCCGCGAAGCCGGCAAGGTCAAGCAACGTGTCGTCGCCGATCTGGGACGCAAGGACCTCCTCGTCGAGATCCTGCCCAAGCTCCGACGACTCCTCACCGGAGAGGTCGGCATCGAGGCCGCTGATCTCGCCGAACCCCAAATCGGCGAGGCCTCGAACTGGGGACCGATCCTCGCTGTCCGGGCCCTGTTCGACCAGTTGGGCCTCTGGGAGATCCTCGACCAGAACCTCGGCCACGCCAAAGGGGTCCCGTGCGCCGACCGCGCCTTCGTCCTCGTCGCCAACCGGCTCATCGCGCCGGCCAGTGAGCCTGGGCTCGCCGGCTGGCTGGAGACCGACTTCGTCTGCGACCGCAAGGGCCGACGCTTCATCCCGCACTGGCACCAGCGCCGGCGGGTCCGCGTCCATCCCCGCCAGCTCGACGCCTGGTACCGCACCCGCGACCAACTCCACACGGCCAAAGAGCGGATCGAAGTGGCGCTCTACCGCCGCCTCCGCGACCACTTCCGGCTCAAGCCCGACCTGGTGCTCTACGACATCACCAGCACGTATTGCGAGGGCGGGGGCCCGCACGACTTCGCCAGGCACGGCTCCAGCCGCGACGGCAAGTCGCAGAACGTGCAGGTGATCGTCGGTCTGGTGATGGTCGCGGGCTGGCCCGTCGCGCACCACGTCTGGGCGGGCCACCGCATCGACCATTCCACGGTTCAAGAAGTCATCAATGATTTGCGCAAACGGTTCGAGTTCGGTCGACTCGTCTTCGTCGGCGATCGGGGGATGGTCACCGACAAGAACATCGAGTCAATCACAAAAGATAAGCAGGGATTTCTCGTGGGGATCAAGCGGCGTCGCAACGCCAAGCTCGACGCCTGGCTCGACGCCGTCGACGACACGAAGTGGGTCGAGTGTCCCGGCGGCATTAATACCCGGGAACGGAAGACCAATCCGCCGCGCACGCGCGTCCAGGAAGTCCCCTCCGGAGATCCCGAGCTGCGCGGGATCGTCCTCGATTCCGACGAACGCCGGGGCTACGAGCAGGCGAAGCGCGAACAGGCGATGGAGCGGGCACGCCAGAAGCTGGAGAAGCTCCAGGAGCGTGTCGCCTCCGGCGACTTGAAGCGGCCCGAGAAGAGCGGGGCCGCCGTCGAGCGGATTCTGCAGAAATATCACGGTTCTCGCTCTTTCGACTGGAAGCTCAGGGGCGGGGTGCTCGAGTACTCCGCGAGCGAGACGCAGCTCGCGCGGCAGAAGACGAGCGAAGGAAAATAGGTGATCGCGACCAGCGAGAAGGGACTGGGGGTCCTCGACGCGGTGGCGATGTCCAAGGGACTGACCGACGTCGAGGGCGGGTTCCGGCAACTCAAGGATGTGATGGCGCTGCGGCCGATCTCTCACCAGGTCGAGCCGCGGGTCAAGGCGCACATCTTCGTCGCGGCGCTGGCCCTGCTGGTGCAACGACTCCTCGGCCGACGGCTGGAAGAGGCGGGGGTGGATCTGTCGCCGGCGCGGGCGGGGCAAGCGTTGTCCACCGTACGACTGGTGACCTTCCGACTGGAGGGTCAAGCGGAACGCCGAGGGATGGCCAGCGGCGGTCCGGACGCACGGCTGGTCCTGAAGGCGCTGAAGATCGTCGACCCGCGACCGCCGGCGCCACCTGAGGGGGAGGAAACCGTAATGTAGTGACTCATTGAAAATCCGACCCTTGCGCCGCAAGGGGTTACGTCAGGCCACCCCCAAACATGGGCTATAGACTCGAGAAATCGCGTCAGACGCACCGGAATCCAAGAGCCCAAGCAAGGAGGCATGACTGAAAGCAATTGACAGAGATCACGGGGAGGCGGAGGAGCCTCGAGGAGATCAAGCTGAAC
>CAWDND010000041.1:0-7306 GCA_963803395.1 uncultured Planctomycetaceae bacterium | reverse complement strand
TCTTCGGCCGAGTTGAACGGCAGGCGATTACCGGGAGAGATGGAGGCCGCGTTCGGGCAGCCCGGCTTGTGATACACGCGGCTTCGCCGGTTGCCGAGGATTTTCCCAGCCAGCTTCCCGGGCAGAGCTTCGCCCTTAGTCTTTCGCCACTCCCAAGGCGGGACGGGATTCGGCAGCGACCACAGGCCGCGCTTCGCATCACGCGCCGCTGCTTCGAGTTGGGCGAGCGTACCGATATCCGGGGCATACCTGCGATACCGCCAAGCGAGGCCCGCCCGCACCAGCTCGTGATTGAGGGTGCGGCCATCGACGAGGATGACATCGGCCACTGTTCGCCCGTAGCGGTCGGTGTCCCAAGGCACGACCTTTACTTATCTTCGACAGCAGTAAGTTGCATCTCCATTAGCTGTATAGACTTGACGCATCAACTGGGCTGCGTGGCACTCTGCGCAGCGTCTTGCTCCGGGCCGGTCGGCGAGGCTTGTTGGATCGTCGGAGGTCTGGCCACTCCGACCGCCTGGAACCCCTGGCCACAACTCCCCTGGACCTCACGCCGCAGCCGGAACCGCTTCCCGTCCTGCTCCACCTCCACCCTCTGCAACCGGTCCAGGTCCCCGATCACAGCCGCCCCCTCGAACTCGTGACCTCGCTCCTTCAAGCGGGCCTGAAGCTCCTGACGAAGGACCAACGCCAGGAACGAACAGAACACATGACCCCGGATCGTCGCGTCACACTTGTGGGAGATCGGCCGGGTCTGCAACAGCGACGTGCACGAGCGGAACCCATGCTCCACCATCCCGAGCTGTTTGTACGGCAAGGCCACCTCGGCCGAGTCCCGTTCGGTGTTGCTGCGAAGCACCCACTTGCCGTCGTAGCGGGCGTCCTCGGCGATCTTCGCCTCATCGCTCCGGACGTGAGGGGAGTCACTGCCGCTGAGGTAACGGCGGTAGCCCTTGTTGCCGACCAGCGACTTGTCCCCACGGCGGAGTTGCTCCCTCAGGGCCGCCACGATCGCCTCCCGGTCGGCGGCGTCCTTGCGGGCCTCCGCCTCGTTCAGGCAGACGACGTAGCGGCGCTCGCCCCCCCACACCGCCTTCACCTTCAAGGCTGAGGGGTCGTCGCTGTGGACCCGCTGCGGATGCACGACCCGAGAGCGACCGGCTCGGGAGAGGACCTCGTCTCTCACCTCGGTCTGCGCCCGCATGCGGGCACCGCGGAGGTCCTGCCAACCCCGCTCGTCCTGCTCCCACGCTGTGATGGTCTCTGGGCTGATCATGCCCCGGTCGGCCACGATGCCGACCCGACGCACCCCGAAGCGACTCCGCAGGCGATCGACGACCGGGATCAGCGTCGTCACGTCAGTGGTGTTGCCCGGCCACCACTCGCAGCAGATCGGCCGCCCCTGTCCGTCGCGCACGGCCCCGACGACCCTCGGATCGAGGTCGGGCCGATGGTCCTTGCTGCACCCCCGTTGGCCGATGTCCTGGCCGCCCTCGCCCTCGAAGGAGATCGACGTGGTGTCGAAGAAGACCCGTTGAAGGTCAGTGAAGAGGTCACGCCGAGGGGCGAACAACTCCTCCTCGACCCGGTCCTTGGTGCCGCGGGGTGCGAACGGCGTCTTGCCCGCCTGCTGGTCGTGGGGCAGTTCCTCGCCGAGCCAAGCCAAGCCATCGCCCGGTAGAGGGGGTGCAGTTGGATCGCAGCGCACCCCGCGATCCGGGAGTCGGTCCTCCCCCTGTCGGCAGCCCGGTCGCTGCCAGGGTCGAAGAGGCGATGGAGGACGGTGAGGAAGATGGCCCGCTCGACATCGAACTTGAAGCGGCGTCCGTCCCGAAGTCGCTCGATGACCCGTGGGCACCCCGTCTCTTTCCAGCGCCGCGGGAAGATCAGGGCCGGTCCGATGCGTCGGGTGCTGATGGTGGGGAGTTGACCCTGGGCGTGAGCGGAGAGCAGGAGGACGGACTGGGCCAGGCGGGCGCCCGAGACCAGCAGGGCGTCGAGTTGGCCGGACTGCTGGAGTTGCTCGAGGCGTCCCAGAGTGGCGATGACCCGTTGCCGTGGTCGTCCATCCTCCCAGCGGTTCTCGACGATCTGGAGGTAGGAGCGGGTTCCGGAGGTCTTGGTGCGGAAGGACATGGCGCCCGCGTGGTTGAGACACCATGATCATAGGGCAGAAATGCAGGATTACAAGGGGAAAACGCCGTGTAGTGTGGCACTAGGATTGTGGCACCGATGCGATTCCCGGCCCGTCAGCAAAGGAGTTACGTCAAAAACCGAGGCGCAACTGTAGAAGAAAAGCTTGGGATCGCCGGTGTTGCCGGGGTAGACCTGCACGGCGACCGGCCGCCCGTCGGCGTCGGTCCACGCGCCGGCGGCAATGATCGGGCAGCCGGTCGGGCCGTCGCGGTCCTGGCCGCAGCGGGCCCGTGGACAGGTCGTCCCCTCGGAGGAGCTGCGGGTGACATCGTAGAGGACCAGGGCCCCGTCGCCGCGCTGCCGCTTCGCCCGCTTCTTCTCGATTGCCTCCGGCCGCGCCAGCAGCCAGTCCATCGCGACATCGAGTTGATCCTCGGTGGCATCGGCGACGTCCAGTTCCTCGGCCAAGGTGGTGTCGTGCCAGTTTCGGGTGTTGGCCAGCTTGGAGCTGGGGAAGAGGAGACGTTCGGCGATCCTGGCGCTCACCAGGTCGCGCCGCCGCGCCGGCTCGGAGGCGACGAGGTCTTCCAGGGCGAGCGTGCGGATCCTCGTCAGCACGGCCTCGACGTGCCCATGGGGGAGCGAGCGCGTCCTGTGGAAGGCGTCAGCCGCGGGGACGCAGGTCTCGCCCTTGAGCGCGCGGCTGATCCGGTTGATGACGTGGACCGGGAGATCGGAGCGGTTTCCGAGGGTCTCATGCTGGACCTTGCCGTCCTGACGGCAGGTGCGTCGGAGGTAGGAACTGGTAGAGGTTACCCCCTTGAGGGTGTTCGTGACTCTGGCGACATGGACCGCTCGGTGTTTGCGTGCCATGCGGGACACTATCGCGATGGCATCCGGGGCGCGTCAAGAATGACCCGGAAATACTTTGGCTACAATTGGGAGTCAGAATCGCGGTGAAGTCTTTATCACAAGGGAAGTTGTGCGAAAAACGGGTCCGGAACTTCGGTCTAATTGACGTTGACCGGGAAAAATAATTGTCGTCGATCAGTCGGATACCGCGGCCAGTCCCAGAGCCAGGTGGGGACCGCCACGGACGCGCCCAAAGGGAGGGCCTTCAGGTCCTTGGGGAAGGGGACCAGGCCCCGCTCGAAGACCTCCCTGGCCAGGCCGCGGGCCGGGAGCAGCGCGGGGTCGAGGCGGTGCGCCCCGGGGACGGAGTTGAGAACCTGGCGGGCCGCGGCGACGTAATGCGCCGTGTCGAGGTCGCGCGGGATCCTGCCGTCGCCCAGGGCGAGCGCCAGGCGGACGCCGGTGGCCTTCGCGGGCGTCGTGTCCTTGCCCGAGACGAGCCGATGGAGGAGCCGGAGCGTCGAGCCGGCGGCCTTGTACCAGCGCGCGACCTTCGGCAGGGGCGTCTCGGTGCCGGCCGCGGCGTCGACGACGACGGCCTCCCGGACCTGGGCCGACGGCCGGGTCACGGAGCAGAAGCGCACCCACCGCCGCTCCGCGGCGATGGTCACCTCGGGCGGCACGTCGGCGAGCAGCGCCGCCGCCACCGCGTCCGCCACGACCGGGGCGTTCGACGCCTTCGCGGGATCGGGGTCCCCCTTGAGGGCCGTCCCCTTGCGCTTGATCTTGCCCGCGGCGTCCCGGGTGGCGTAGCAGTTCGCCCCGAGCAGGAGCACGCGGTCGAGGGCGTCGACCTCCAGGACCATCTCGGTGTCGCGTTGCCAGTCCCCGAGGACCACGCGCCAGCGCCCGTCACCCCGCCGTGAGCGGAAGAGCAGACCGTCGGTGTTCGCGCTGAGGACCTCCGCGGCGGCCTCCTCGAGCCACTCGAGGAAGTCGATGAGCAGCAACTGGCCGCTCAGCGTCACCGCCAGCATCGCGTCGAGATCGAAGAGGGTCGAGTAGCGACTGCCGAACTTGCCGAAGGTGCTGTTGAGGATGATCTTCAAGCCGTACTGGGCGATCTCGAGCCGGTGCCGCTCGGCCCCGGTCGGCGCGACCTTCGCCGCGGCCTTCAGGGCGAGCCGGCGATCCAGGAGGGCGCGGTAGAGGCCGGCGCCGAGGGTCCCGTAGGTCCGGGGGAAGATCCCCTTGCGATCGATCAGCGCGGGATAGTAGGACGCCACGTCGGCGGCCAGCAGGTCCCACTCGTCCGTCGCCCGGTAGAGCGCCTTGGGGTCGACGGAGTGGATCCCGCCCTTCCCGACGCTCACCCGCAGGGCGCCGATCGCGAAGGCCGCGGCGGGGACCGCGACCTCCGGCTTGCCGTCGCCCCACGTGACGTGGAGGGGCCGCCCGGCGAGCGCGTCGAACCACGCGGCCGCCGCGGCCGTCCGGGGCCTCCGGACTCCCGCCGGGGGCCTGTAGACGACCTCGAGGGGGACATCCGCTTGCGGCGGCTCGTGGCCCCCGTGCGCGGCCTTGTACGCGCCCAGGAAGATCGTCTCGACGACCCCGGGCTTGCGGGTCGAACGGAGGTCGATGCCGTGTTCGGCCGAGAGCAGGGCCAGGGCCTCGATCTCGGGGGCGAAGACCTCGAGGACCGCCCACGTGTGCTCCAGGTCGACCCGGTTGTACGTCCGGATCTCCGCCCACTCGGCCTCGCCCAGGTCGGCGTCGGGAGGGTAGGGCAGCTCCCGGAGCTCGGGTCGGGCGAGATTGGCGGCGACCGCTTTGAGCGACGGGAACCGGCCGTTTTTCCGCAGCCGACCGGCCAGGTCGACGTGGTCGCAGACCAGTCGCGGGCAACCCCGCGGGTCGATCCCGCGGCGCCCGCCGCGGGGACGGCGCGCGGCCGCGATGATCTCACGGGACGTGGCATAGGCGTCGCGGCCGCCCAGGATCGCCCGGAGCAGCGGCACGTCGTAGGCCGACGAATTATAGCCGACGAGGATCTTGTGACGTTGGGCGAGCTGCGTGAGCGTCCGCTCGAGGGCCGCGCGGTCCCCGTCGACGACGCGGCTCACCCTTGTGACGTTGGGCGAGCTGCGTGAGCGTCCGCTCGAGGGCCGCGCGATCCCCGTCGACGACGCGGCTCACCCTCGTTTCTCCGCGGCGATCCCGACCGTAGAACCCGACCAGCCAGCGGCCGGGGTAGGCCTCGACGTCGAAGGCCACGGCCCGACGCCGATCGAACTCGAACGCAGGGACGCTCATGACGACGCCCCCCCGTTCGGCGAGACAAGGCCGGAGAGGTCGAGGAAATCCGTCTCGAGCCAGAACCGCGTCCCGTCCGGGGATTCGTCATGACGACGGTGGGCGAGGATTGCTTCAACATCATTCTTGGATAAGATCGCGAGAACATCATCTTCAATGAGGCTCCTCGGCCAGAGGCCGAGGTATCAGGAAGGCCCCCCCGAGGGGGCCGGTTCCGTGCGGTCGCCCCCCTTGGGGGCGGTCACGTGGGGAAGGCCCCCCTGGGGCCGACGTGGTTACTCGAAGTCGAACTCTCCTTGACGACGCTCCAGCTCCTCCTGCTCGCGGATGTACCTGACGCACCCGGGCCTCGTCCAGGCCCACCGTGCTGACGCAGTATCCCGCCGCCCAGAAGTGCAACCCGGTCAACCGACGCTCCTGCAGCAACTCCCGATGAATACGGACGGCGCTCTTGCCCTTCAGGAAGCCGATCGTGTGCGCCACGCTGTACTTGGGCGGGATGCTCAGGCACAGGTGGACGTGGTCGGGCATCGCATGCCCCTCCACCAACTCGATCCCTCGCTGACGGCACAACTCTCGCAAGATCACCCCGACCTGACGCCGAAGCCTCCCGTAGAAGACCTTGCGGCGGTATTTCGGTATGATCACGACGTGGTACTTGCAGTCCCACCGCACATGGGACAGGTTCTGCCACTCGTGCAGAGGCTCCCCCTCCTGCCCGAAGGGGCCTTCCCGGAGGGAGAACCTATGCCGTCTGACGAGGCGATGCACGCCGGATCGCTCGAAGCTCTTCGGGGTCGGGTAGCAGGGAAGCATTGCTGCCTCCCCGCCCCCTCAGAACTGGACGTGAGAGTTTCCCCTCATCCAGCTCAAGCCTTCACGAACGCCCTTCGCAGGACGCGGCCGCTCTTGTCCGTCCTTCCTGCACATGGAGCTGCCGATGACAGTTGGCGTGCAACAACTCCAAGTTGTCGGCTGAATCCGGGCCACCTCGGCTGCGCCAGATCCGATGGTGGATGTGATGATCTTCCTCAGCGAGGTGCATCGGCTGACCGCACACCACGCACCGCCCCTCTTGTCCCTTCCATAAGGATTCAATCCGGCTGCGACCTGACAGCGTTTGGGCCAGTTGCCAACCCAGCCGTGCTTCCAGGTACAGTTCCCACTCCGGATCGTAGGGATTGACGGCGCTGCGGATCTTCACGTAACGAATGATCCGCACCGGAGCTGCGGCCATCAACTGGATCGGCCGGCCTTGGCCTTTGTGGTCGTACAGCGTGCCGGTGAAGACCCAGTGGCGGTGACCGTCTTGCTGGAAGTATTTCTCCTTGATCCACTTCCGGCTCTTGGTCCGGTGCCGTCGCCGACACCAGCGCCACACCATTCGGAAGATCCGATGATCCACGTACGTAAAGGTGCGCTTGCTCGCCGCATAACGGTGATACATGGTCCAGCCTTTGATTTGCTGGTTCAAACGCTGGATCATTTCTCCTGCCGTTTGGCGGCCCGAGCCGTCGATGGTCTCCTGGATCTTGGCCAGGAACGTCTTCACGCTTCGCTTTGACGGTTTGGTCAGGACCTTGCCGCCGCGATAACGCCGGACGTTCTGCCCCAAGAAATCGAAGCCTTCCTTCAGATGCGTGATCCGGGTCTTCTCGTGAGAGAGTTCCAGCCCCCGCTCCTTCAGGAAGTCGGCCACGAGCGGTTGGACTTCATCACGGAGGAGCTCTCTCGAGCTCCCCGTGATCACGAAGTCATCCGCATAGCGGACCAGGTGGACTTTCGTCATCCTTTGCTGGCTCGGCGTCGCGGCGAAGTGATCCGCCAGGAGCCGTTGCAGTCCATCCAGGGTCCGATTCGCCAGGGCGGGGGAGACAGTCCCCCCCTGGGGTGTTCCTTCCGTGGTGGCGAACCAGGTTTGCTTCTCCAGGAAACCCGCTTTCAACCATCGCCTCAGCAAGGACTGGTCCATGGGGATGTGAGCCAACAGCCATCCATGGCT
>CAWDND010000040.1:0-161678 GCA_963803395.1 uncultured Planctomycetaceae bacterium | reverse complement strand
TCGGGGTACCAACGCATCCCCGCTCGCTCCAACCGGTCTTTCACCAGATGCCGACACGCCCCCTCCACCACCCCACTCCCGATCGGATAACCCGCTGCACGATACTCGTCGTACTTCATTCGGCGCGGTTCCGCTCGAAATAACCCGCCACCTCGCGCACTGTCTTGCGACGTGTCCCCTTCAAGCCTCGCTTGGTCATCATCTGACGCAACCCGCCGACCCCATCACCGACCTTCCCTTCCAGGAGCATTCGCAATTCTTTCTCCACCCATTCGTGCGCCTCACGCTTCTGGGTCGACTCCTCGAAGAAGCACCACGCCGCCTTCCACAAACGCTCCATGACGTGGAACAGGTCCAGGATGCCGATCGCGTTCTCAGGCAGGTACTCGCCCTGGCGATCGTGCAACGCGCGTTCCCCGTCCGAGAGGAAGATCAACGGCTTGGTCCCCGCCGGGTTGCGCCGCATAACCTCGTCGGCCAGCCAGAGGAACAACGCTACTTTGCCCACCAGCAGCTCGGCACGCACGCGCTTGTGCGTGGGCTTCGGGCGCCGCTCGGCGGCCTCCTCCCTCATGACCTCGTCGATCACCTCGTCGGCGGTACGCACGAACGGGTCGATCGTGTAGACCGCGCCCACCGCCGCCATCTTCTTCTTGTTCGCCTTCTCCCCTTTGCCGCGACGCTGGTTCGCCGACACCGGCAGCGGGGTTTCGGTCGCCTCCTCCGGCGGCAGCGCCTTCGCACCAGCGGCACCCCTTTGCAGTCGGCCGTCACCACCAGGATCGGCCCCTCCTGCGTCGCTTCGGGTGTCGGCAGGTGGTTCTGGAACGGCTCCACGTCGCTGCCCTGCTCACGGTTGAGGTCTTCCGAGGCCCTGACCGAGACCTCCAACCCCAAGATCGTCTCGAGTTTCTTGATCGCCTCGGCATGGGCATCGTCGACGACGAACACCCCGAGCCACTGCTGGAACAGGTACGAATACTGCCGCCGCGGAAGGTGGAGACGGGCGTCGAGCGGGGCGGCCTCGAGTCGCTTATGGCCGTAGCCGATCCGCTCGATCTCGACCGCGCCGAAGATCGACAGGTAAGGACGCCGGCGCGGCTGATCCAATCGGGGCAAGACCCGAGGCGGGTCGTCCAGACCCTCACCGCAGACGGTCAGGTTCGGCCCGGCATCGCCGTCGCCGGAGAGTGCCAGGAACGCCCGGAGCAAGTCGAGTCCCATCGCCAGGAGGTCACGGAAGACAGCCTCTTCGACTTGGTGGATCGGTTGTCGCTTGTCGGCGGCGGAGCGAAGGCGTTCGATGAGGGTCCAAAAGGTCGTGAGGGACCGGTCGACGGCCTTGGCACAGCTGGCCTGTTCGGGGGTGGAGTAGGTCTGAAGCTTGACGGCGGGCGCGGTGGTGGCGAGCATGGGCTTGGCTCCTCTCCAATGCGGGACATCCTTGGACATCGTTAGTATCCCGGAATGTACCGCGTTGGGGGGGGTATTTCGAGACCCCGCCGATCAGACCCAACACCATAAGCCTTTGATTTTCAGATACCTGGGGCAACAGAGCGACGTGCGAAGTCAGTAGTTACACCCTTCTGAAAAGTGCCTCTTTCGTTAAGCGAACGGGAAGTTCGGTGTCAAAAGCTCGGTAAAAGCTCGAAAACCCCCGGAGTTTATGGAATAATTGAGGGAGGAACACGTCCTCACTATTCCAAACTGCGGAGACTTTCGAGTGACTGCTACTCTCCCCGAGAAGACCCGAAAACGCCACCGCAAGAAGACGCGAGAACGCAACCGCAGGATCCTCCGCGACCGCAAGCGGAGGATCCTCAAAATCCTCCTGACCGTCACGGATTTTGTAGGGGGGCGGTACCCTGCTGACATAACGAGACAAAACGGCCCTGATCCACGTAGATCTCGAAAGGAGGTGGTTCATGGCCGGAAGTCGCGCGACGCGGTCGTCGCGGGGGCATCGTACCCTCTGTGTGCCCCTCCCGGAAGAGACCTATCAGCAGATCATCGACGATCCCCGCGCGTTCCGACGCACGCTCGATGACTCGTTCCAACGAATGCCGGAACTGTTCCCCCGGAACTTCCCGGGATACCAACTGATGGGCCACCGCGTCTCGGCCAAGCAGAACGTCAAGGTCCGCCGCGTCCGCCTCAAGGACGGGACCACCTACAGCATCCGGCCCTCGTTCCTCAGGCCCTACAGGACCGCGCCGCACTGGGGACGTCGAAGGACCCCTGTTCCTGCGCCCGTTCGGCGTCCCGTTCTGGGCCTTGGCCCGCGTCTTCGGCCGCGATCCGATGTCCTGGTATCGTCTGGAATGCACCCTGGGCCGCTTCAGCGTCGTGGGGACCACCGTCCGCCGGGTGGAGTTGCCCGCACACCTGTTGGCCGACGAGCATCATCAATCCCTCGACAGCCGAAAGCTCTACATCGCCACGACCGTCGGCGGCGGATGCATCCTGGGTGCGGAGCCGGCGGATGCGCCGGGGACCGACGACCTGGAGGCCGCCTATGGGGTCTTCAAGGACGAGGCCCGCGACATCGCCCCCGCGTACGCCCCCGAGACCGTCAGCACCGACGGTTGGAAGGGGACGCAAGCCGCGTGGAAGGCGCTGTTCCCGAAGGTGGTCATCCTGCTCTGCTTCTTGCACGCGTGGCTCAAGATCCGCGACCGGGCCAAGCACTTGAAGGAGGTGCTCGCAGAGGTCTCACGCCGGGTCTGGGAGGCGGATCACGCGTCCGACCGCCGCAGCTTCGCGCCACGGCTCCGATCGCTGCGGCGATGGGCGATCCGAGAGCTTTCCGGAGTCGTTTTGGAGAAGGTCCTGGACCTGTGCGACAAGCGCCGCGAGGGTCGATCGCGTAGCTCCATCCCGACGGCCACCGCACGAGCAATATGTGGGATCGCCTGCTGCGGGGGATGAACCGCTCCTTCGATCACGGCCAACACCTTCACGGCTCGCGGGCGGCGTGCCGGTGGCACGGCCGCGCGTGGGCGTGGTTGTGGAACTTCTCGCCCTGGCACCCAGCGACGACGCGGAAGAACGAGGATTGGCGTTGCCCTGCCGAACGTCTCAACCAACACCGCTATCACGCTTGTTGGCTGCAAAACCTCTTGATCTCCGCGTCCCTCGGTGGATATAAATGTCCACTCCTACAAAATCCGTGACGGTCAGCGAATTTCTCCCAATTCCCGAAGCGTTCGGGGAGGTCACGCCAGGGGGCCCCGGTCTTGGCGATCCAGAGGACGGCGTCGACGAAGAGACGGTTGTCTTTGGCGGTCACGCCTGGGTCGCCGGCTTGGCCGGGGAGGAGTGCTGCGATCCGCACCCAGTGTTCATTTGTTATCGAATGACGGTACATGGTTGAGTGCTCGATCAGCCTGGAAACGCGAGCTTTGATACCCTCCTTACGAAGTTCACCCAGGTTTTGTCCACACGCCCTAGCCCAATCTTCGCACTTGTCACTGTATTTCCTCGTGTTTTTCGACACTGTCGCAAGGATACCGGGTTCCTGCATCATGCTGCCCTCGCCTTGGGAAGGGTCTTGGTCGTCTCGGCTCGGCCTCGGGCCTGACGTTCGCGAAGCAGGTCCAACGCCAGCCGAACCTCGATCGCACGCTGCGTCCGCACCCGGTACACCGTCTTCTGCATCTTCCGGTACCGACGGTTCCCTCGCTCCACGGCGTTCGACGTCGCTCCCAGCAACTTCTCGTCCAGGAACACCAGCGCCTTCTCCAGGCCCGGCACGAACAGCTTCTTCAACACCTCCCGGAGCCGGACAAAACGCTTCAACCGCGCCCGCAGGCGCGCCAGCTTTGGCCAACGCCGTCGCCGTCCGGTACCGACGTTCGAACAGGCGATAGACCTCTTCCATCGGGTGCAATCGCGCCAATGCCAAAGATTCTGCGGGATTTCTGGCCTTTTCTCTGCTCGAACCCCGCTGAGTTCGATTCTCAAACGATGCTGGAGTGTAAATCTGTATGATGGAGCTGCGGCCCCATCCCAGGCGGCCGCTCCCCGCGCCGTCCCAGACCCGTCGCCCTCCCACACGGCCCCGGGGCTCTCGGAGCGCCTGCGCCCGCGGGAGGATCAGAGCCACCCACCGAAGGATCAGGGGGACCGAGGAGGAAGAGTCAGGAAGATCCAGGCGGCCGCCCACGAGCGTTCTCCTCCGGAGGCACGCTCCGTCCCCTTGGCCCTGGAGGCGGCCCTTCCTGAGAGGAGGCGGTTCGGTGAGACAGCGCCCGACCGCGGAAAAAATGCCTCCTGCTCCGACTAGACTTTCGGACTTTTTTTGAGGCACGTCGTGCTGATGGAAGCGGCAGGTCACGGTTGCCTTGTTTTTCGAGCATCCCGGTACGAAGCCACAGTCGCATAATTGTTAGTGTACTAACACCTGTGCGCCGAAATTTCGGCGCCGCGCTGACAGGCAAACGCTGCCGAATCTAGAAACAAAGCCTCTGTCGACGAGGAAGGTGTTCGACGCTTGTAAAAGTCCGAAAGTCTAGTCCGAATGGCACGAGGATAACGCAAGGCTCTGCTGTTGAATAGCTTGCGGCGACACTGATTCGCAATTGATCCTATGCTTTATTATAAGGTATTATACCCCGCTTGATCAACCGCTTCGCTCTCTTCCGCGGCATCCGCAGCAGCGGGTGCGGCTTCGGCCGGCGCTTCACCGTGCGCGGCTCGTACCGGTCCGGGCGAGCGTCCACGCGTTTCTTCGCGATCAACTCCAACAGCCGCGGAAGATCCGCCTTGATCTGAACCGGATCCTACAGATGACTCTCCTCGAATGCGCCACCGTATGCAACGACCCCGTGAAGCTTAGCCGCCGCGGCTGCACTGCCCCGGCCCGCGCCGCCTCCGCCCTCAGACCCCGGATCCAGTTGTACGCCAGCAGATGCACCGCCACCTCCTTGCGCACCATCGCCGGGCTCTTCGTCCGCAACATCTCCATCTTCATCTGAGTCTTCAAGGAACGCCGATCCAATTCCGCATCCCACCGCTGACGGAACAAATTCCCCAGCTCTTCGGATCGATACGTCTTCGCCTCCACCAGTGTCGTCACAACCACCAGAGTGCGGACCCGCTTGGTCGGGTCTTTGACCCGGACGCGGAACTCGCGCAACGTCAGTTCCGCGGGCATCGCGTCGTACTCGGCGCGACTCCTCCAGTCGGGGATCTCCTTGGGTTTCGGCCAGGTGATGAGATGATCCTCGCGACCCAGTCGGCGGCCCCGGCGGAAGTCGGCCTTGCGGCACTGGTGCAGACGCACCCCCACATCGCTGCCGCGCGCGAGCAGGGCCGCGATCACCCAGTACGAGCAGAAGCAGCGGTCGGCCAGGGCGATGTCACCGGGCTGAAACTCGGCGATGATCTGTCGGAGCAGGGCCAGCTCGCTCGTTTGCTTGCCCTGGTACGGCCCGATCGCCGCATCGAGGACCGTCCCCACGGCCAGGCTGAAGATCACGAGGATGCGGGCGATCGGGAATCCCAACCCCGGCGCCTGAGACGACGGTTGCGGATACGCCGCCTGGTTCTCCGGGGTATCGGGCATGCGCACGGTCGAGCCGTCGAGGATCTTGACCGCGCGGCCGTGAAAGAGCCAGCAATCGCACGCTTGTTGCGGGATCACATGCCCGGTGCGGCGGACCAACTCCCAGGGAAGCGCCTCGGGGAGGCGTTGCCGGGCTTCACCGTAGCTGGTCGTCTCCGTCGCCACCGCGGGAAGCCCCTGGTCGTAGAGGAACTTCTGGAAGCGATCGACGGCGTCATCGCAGGATTGGTCATCGGAGAGGATCTGGGAGAGGAACAGGCCCAAGGTGATCCAGGGGGTGTAGAGGCGTTTCCGCCACTGATGGTTGCAATGGCGGCAGGCGGCCTCGACGAGCGACCGCGAGAGGAGTTCGAGGAAGGGGAGCCCTGGTTTCTGTTTGAGTTGGTCGCGCAGGGAATCGATTGGGTCGCGAGTGGAGGGAACGTGAAACTGAGCCATGGTGACCTCCTGGGTGTGGGGACGGGTGGAAGTCCGATTCAACCACCAAGCTACCATCCCAGGAGCTCGCGTTCCTGACCCCGGAGCCGCGGCTCTCAAGTGCGACCCGCAGGGAAACTGAGGTGCCCCGCGCCCTCGGTCCCCGAATTTTTACAATAAGTGATCTTATAATTTACTGATCGCTGCGCAAAGGAGGTCAAACGTTCCCAGGCGACTTCGAGTGAGGCCCTGACACGTGGAACGGCTTGGTTCCCTTGGGAAATAGAGGTGCTTCTGATCGGTCGGTGAAGGGTATTGGCGAAACCCTCACTCTGCAAAAACTTGACCTTCTTTGCGCAGCGATCAGTAAGAATTATAATCGTCGCAAACGTTTAAATGGCAAGGCTTTGCGTTATCCTCGTGCCATTCGGACTAGACGCCGGTCTTCAAGGAAAACTACAGCCTGGGTCGAAACGCTGCGCCGCAAACGGAAGCGGCGAGGCCGACAGTCCAGCGGGCGGCGGCCCAAGGAACTCAAGCGGGAGATGGTCCGGTCCGAGGACGACGTCTCTCACGCCGACGCCGACCCCCAACAGTGCGTCTGACGTCGTGAGCAGTTCGCGTGGCGGCTCATCGACGGCCAGGCGGTTGACGTCGGCTCTCGCATCCATGACTTGCCCGACTCGAAACAATGGCCGCTGCCGCCGGGGCTGCGCACCAGCCGCAGCGAATCCGGCCTTGAGATCATCCTGAGCCTCGCGTTTCTGCACTCCTGGATTGGCGTCTCGCTGGACCAGGCGTGCGAGGTGATGCGGTGCTTCACGCAGTTGGAACTGTCGAAGTCCCAGGCCGATTCGCTGTTGAAGCAACTGGCCACCGACTGGGACGAGCACTACGACACGATCGCCGAACTGATCGCCTTACAGATGAGTGTCTACATTGATGAGACCGGTTGGAAAGTGGGCACGAAGTCGTGCTACACGTGGGTCTGTTCGACGACGATGCACGTGCTGTTTCGTTGCGGCGTGTCGCGGGCGAAGACTGAAGCGGCGGCGGTCCTCGGCGCTTCGTTCGCGGGGATCGGCGTGACGGACGATTACGCGGCTTACAAGAGCCTGTTCACCCAGCATCAGTTGTGCTGGGCACATCTGATCCGCAAGGCGATCAAGCTCGCGCTGCAGCACCCCGATCACCAAGAATATGCGACGTTCCTCGACGCGTTGTGCGAGACGTCTCACCAGGCGCTGCGTCATCAACGCGACGGTCGACTGAGCGTCGGTCGCGCGGAGAAGGCCGAGCAGTTGCTCGACCGCATCCGCCCACTCTGCGCGCTCATGGCGAGCAGATCGTTCCGGACGAGACCCCACCGCACGAGGCCGACTTCCTCCGCTTGCAGAACGAGTTGATGGACAACCCAGACTCAGTAGTTCCAAAATTGGTCGACATTCCGAAGGGTTGAGGTAGATGGACGCAAGCCCCCTCCGAAGAATGACTTTGGGACACAGAGTCATCACTGGAGGGAGCCATGCGCTTACCCCATCATCTCCTCGACCGCCACCGGGTCCATCGCCTCGCCGCCGAGCACCTGCAAGCGCATCTGAAGTTCAAGGACTACAAGCGCAAGACCTCGGCCCAGGTCCGCTGGGCTGTTGCTGGCCGCCGCCGCGCGGATCACCTCGCTGTCCGACGCCTGCCAGCGCCTCCGCGACGCTCCCTCCGACGAGACGGCGCGCCAGCGCTCTTGGCCACCTTGCCCGACTACGCCGCCCGGCAACGGCAGCTCAACGCCGCCTTGGCCGGGCACCTGCCCAAGGCACTGCGCCGGCGCCTCCAAGTGCTGGCCCTCGACCTGACGCTGATCCCCTACCATGGGTGGCACTTCCGCGACCTCGACGAGATCTACCGCGGCCAGGCCCAGAGCGGCACCAGCCACTTCCACGCCTCCGCCACGGCCTGCGTCGTCCGCAAGGGGCAGCGTGATACCGTCGCCCGGACCGG
This sequence comes from uncultured Planctomycetaceae bacterium, assembly GCA_963803395.1. Taxonomy (GTDB): domain Bacteria; phylum Planctomycetota; class Planctomycetia; order Isosphaerales; family Isosphaeraceae; genus JAFANO01. Next base: position 153,697 of record CAWDND010000040.1, on the reverse strand, counting down.
CGTCACCAAGGGCGAGACGCTCCAGGAGGTCCTCCGACGCCTGCTCCGGCAGGCGGCGCGCGTGGGCGTTCGGCCCCGGCTGCTCCTGCTGAATCGCGGCTTCTCCAGCGTGGCGGTGGTCCGCTCCCTCCAGCAGGCGCAGGACCCGTGCCTGATGCCAGTGGTCTGCCACGGCCGCGCGCCGACGCAGCGCGGAGGCCCCAGCGGCAGTTCTGTCTTCCGGACCTGGACGAAGAGCGGTTGGTCGACCTCCACGCTGACCGACGCGAAGAAGCGGACGGCGACGGTGTCGCTCTGCGTGAAGTGCCGCAACTCCCGGGGCCAGTGGAAGCGGCACGGGCGTCAGGCGTTGATCTCCGCCTCTTGGGGCTTCCGGCCGCCGTCGCCGGATTCGGTCTTCGCGACCTACCGCCAGCGGTTCGGGATCGCGACAAGCTCCCGCCAGATGCACGCGGGGCGGATTCGGACGACGACGCGACGGCCGGAGGTTCGGCTCCTGTCCGTGGGGCTCGCGCTGGTGCTGCGGAACCTCTGGGTGTGGCTGCACTTTACGATCCTGTCGAGGCCTCGCCGCGGTGGCCGGGTCATCCTGCTGGAGCGGCTGCGCTGGGAGACGCTGCTGCTCTGGTTGCTCCACGTGGTCGAGGAGAGGTTCGGGGTCGCTGATGTCACCTACACAGAAAGGGAGGTGCCATATGAGCTTGCGATGTCGTCGTCTGGCGGACTGTTTTTGGAATTACTGAGTTTATCAGGGTGGCGGCAAGACGTAGCCCAGTTCTTTGAGCACTCGGCGGATCGTCGTTTCGTCCGCGGACCTAAAGACAATCTGACGCTCGCCGGCCAGCTGGCAGAGGCTGCGGAGCCGACGATCGTGAACCAGCAGATGGGCTACCTCTGCATCCCTGCAGGCGATCAGGCGGGCGGCACCCAGGTCTTCCAGCTGGCTGAGCTTGTTCGCCATATCGTCCAGAAAGACTTTCACAGTCTGGGGCAAGGGCCCTTGATTTTTGGCCTCGAGGAATATCTTCAACTCCTCAACGGTCAACCCCTTTCCCACCGATTCCAAGATCTTGCCCGCGTCGAGCTGCCAGACGGCTTCCGACTTCCGCTCGGCAAACCGCTCCAGAAAGGGGTGGATTCCCGAAAAGTGTTAGGCTGCGATCGCCTCAGCCTGTTCTAAAGAATCGGGTTGTGACGACGGCGGCTTGATCGTCCTACCCGAGTTCAACTCCGCCTCGATGTCGGGGGCCTTCCACTGCCAGTCGCGGCGACGGTCCGTCGCCATCGCCGCCTGCGTCCGTTCCATCGTCTCCTGCCACCGACCCGTCAACGCCGCCGCTCGCAGCACCAGCATCGCCTCGGCATTCTCCTCACGCCAGGAGATCCCATTGCCCTTGAGCCGCAAATTGATCACTCGCCGGATCGCGTCTCGACCGCGCCACTGCCCCGCGGACGACCTCGGTAGCCGAACCAGTCGTGTAACCGTTCAGTCCTCAATCCGGCACCGAGTATGCAAGAAAGGGCCAGATAATCGTCGAAGACCTTGCAATTCCTGGCCACCTCAGTATCGTCGTCATACATGAGGGAGCCTCCCACGATCCCTGTGACCTTTTGTCCTGAGTGCGGTCAACTTCGGGCTGCTTTGGACGAGGCCCGGAAGCAGATCGCCGACCTCCAAGCTGAACTTCACGAATTGCGCTCCCAATTAAACCGCAACTCCTCGAACTCCTCCTCGCCCCCTTCGGTAGACCCACCGGGGGCTCCCAAACCAGTCATCAAGACACCGACCGGACGCCAGCCAGGTGGGCAGCCGGGGCATCCTGGACATCATCGCCTTCGCCTTCCGCGAGAGCGGGTCAACAAGATCGTGCCGTATGTGCCCACGATCTGCGCCCGCTGCCAAACTTCCTTGCCCACCCAACCCGGGCCCGGCGACCCCGAGCCGACCTGGCATCAGGTCGCCGAACTCCCCGAACTGACGGCCGTCATCACCGAGCACCAAGGACACGCGCGCACCTGCCCCTGCTGTGGCCACGTCAATCGGGGCGAGATTCCCCCGGAGATCCGCGCCCATGTCCTCGGGCCACGCTTGACCGCCGTGATGTCTTACTTCAGCGGCCGTCCTCACCTGGGCCGACGGGGTGTGGAAGAGGTCGTCGAAACCGTCTTCGAAGTGCCGACCTCTCTGGGCTCCGTCTGCGCTCGAAGTGGAGACGAGTGCCGCCTTGGCCAGTCCGTATCAAGAGGCTCAGACGGCGGTCCGTGAGGCCCCGGTGAAGAACACCGACGAGACGGGCTGGAGCGAGAAGGGACAGAAGCGTTGGCTCTGGACGGCGGCGACCGCGACAGTGGCCTTCTTCGTGATTCACCTGCGGCGCAACTTCGAGGGCCTTCAGGCCCTGTTGGGCGAGACGAGCACCGGCATCGTCTGTAGCGACCGCTGGGCGGCCTACAGCAAGCTGCCGCTGAAACTGCGTCAAATCTGCTGGGCCCACCTGAACCGCGACTTTCAGAAGCTCATCGAGCGAGGAGGACCCGCTGAAGCCCTTGGCCGGGTGGGACTGGAGGTCGTGGAATGTCTGTTCGCCGACTGGTGGGCGTTTCGCCGCGGCGAACTGGACCGAGCGGGCCTGCAAGCCCGGTGGGACCCGATGGCGCGCGAACTCCAAGGCGTTTTGGAGCAGGGTTGCACCTGCGCGGATTCCAAGGCGGCGACCTTTTGCGCGAACCTCTGGGTGCTGTATCCGGCGTTGTGGTTGTTCGCGGCGATCGAGGGGGTCGAGCCCACGAACAACCATGCGGAACGGATCCTGCGCTTGGGCGTGCTGTGGCGGAAGAACGCTTTCGGTTGCCACAGTGCGGCGGGGTGCCAGTTCGTCGAGCGGATGCTGACCGTGGTCCAAACCCTGCGGTTGCAGAAACGTCCGGTACTGGATTACCTGTATCGCGCAATCGTAGCTCATCGGTCCGGCCTTCCAGCCCCGCAATTACTGGGCCAAGCTGGGGACTGAACGGTTACCCAGTCGTAACGCCGGTGCGCCTCGTGCTTGTTCAGATACTCGATCTCCGTCCACACACCCGAGTCTGCCGGCTGACTCTCGGCCATCGTCCGCAGGGTCGCCACCACCTCGCGGCTCCGGCCGGCGCGCCACTGGTGACGCAAGGTCCGATACTTCGCCGTCCGCTCCTCTTCCGACACGCCCAGCGCTTGCAATGCCAGGCTGATATGAGGCGCCGCGTGACAGCCATCCCAGAGCCGCTCGACGCGCTTCGAGTCCAGTCCCGCACGCGGCACGACCCCATCCAGGCGATTCCAGATCCAGGGCGTCCCGTCCGAGACGAAGGACACCGCCTGGGCCCGCGGGCACCCAAGCGATGCAGAGGCATCGTCAGCAGTTCCATCAGATGATCCGGCCCATTCATCGTGCCGTCGATCCACGGCCGCGTCCCCCGGAGCATCCGCCCCTTGCGGTCGCTGAGAGAGAGGATCAACAGCTTCGGCTCCCGCCACGCGACGCGGATCTTGCGGCGGTACTTCACCCCCTTGCGTTTCTTGGTCGCGACCTGGGTGCGGATCCGGACCCGTCCGCCATCGACCTGAGCGACGACGTGCTGCCCGGCCATCTCCTGACCCCCCGAGAGTTGACCGTCACGGAACCGCTGCAAGGCACGGGTCCGTGTCGCCAGCACCTCGGCACCCCACTGCCGGACCATGCGGTGGACGGCCTTCTCATCGAGGGTCGGCCCTTGGTGACGGAGTTCCTCGCGGGCCAACTCGATCGAGGGGAGCACGGCGGTCAAGCGGCCCACCTGCCTGTGCAGGGCCGGGGTGGCTCCCTTCCGGATGCCCAGGAGGGCCAACTCGGGAGAGGCTCCGGTCCCCTCGCGGCCCCGACCCCGGCCGGTGCGCGAATCGAGGGCCACAGGAAATCGTAGCCATCCAGACAATCATTCCGCCCAGGAGTCGGAGTTTCAGTCGCCGCGGTTGCGGTGGGCGTCGCGATTGATCGGCGCTGCGGCGCCCCCTTTTTTCCAGGCTCAGCCTGGTCCTCCGCGATCGTGGCTTCGGCCAGGAGGCTGGCGGTCACCTGGTCGGCGAGGCGACGGAAGTGGTCATGGATCTCGAGTTCGAGTCGTGCGAAGCTGGCCGGGTCATGGTTCAACTGATCGAGCCACTGCTGTTTCACGGCATCGAGTTGCTGGCTCAACTTCGCGGGGATCTCCGCCAGGGGAGGGACGAGGGGGCCGGGCTTGGATTGGCTACGGATCTCCATGGTCGCCTCCGGGGTACTGGGTTACAGACAGTTCGGAGGCTATGCTATCGAGACCCAAGAGCAACTACCACTTTTTGGGAATCGACCCGGACGAAGGCCTTGATCATCGTTTCGGTCACTTTGTATGGGCGTCTGACCACCAGATTGAAGCAAAGCCTTACGGAATCGGCCCATCGTTCATGAGAACGACCGTGCAGTGGCCCAAACGATGATCAAGGCCGGGACGAAATACCTCTGGTTGTTCTCGGAGGAGAACCTGCCGGAGCCCTCTCGGGAGCGGTTCGCCGCCCTGCATGCGCTGCACTTGAAGACCGGCCGGGCTTGGGCGATCAAGGAGTCGCTGCGCGACTGGTGGGCCTACCGGCGCAAGGGGTGGGCGTTGCGGCATTGGAAGCGCTGGTACTTCTGGGCGACCCATTCGCGGCTGAAGCCCGTGGTCAAGGTGGCGCGGATGATCCAAGGGCACCTGGATAACGTCCTGACGTACTTCGACCATCGGATCACCAACGCCACGAGCGAGGGGCTGAACTCGAAGATTCAGACGATTAAAAAAACTCTCATGGCTTCCGCAATCGGGACCATCTGAAGACGGCCATCTTCTTTCACTGCGGAGGTCTCAACCTTTGTCCGGTCCAGGGCCGGACAAAAACCTGATTCCGCCAGCTATTGGGACGGATTTTGTACATTTGTCCATCAGTTCTGACGCACTGCAAAGTCGGAAGAGCCACTTTTTATACGTATCTCCGCGTTCGGTCGTGCGGGTTGGCCTTGCCTTGTCCGGGACGTCGCGGTAAGGTGTCGCCACCCGTCCAAGGATCACCTCGATTGCTGATCGGCATGTCATGATCCCGCTTGATAAAGTCGGGAGGATGTGGGGCTGGCCGGCCCGATGGGCCCTGGCTTTGGCGGCCCTGGGGATGGTCGGGGTTCTGGGCGTCGCTCGTTGGCTGGAGCCGGACCCGCGGGGCTTCGGGACGCACACGCAACTCGGGCTGGCGCCGTGCGCGTTCGCTCTGGTGACGGGTCATCGCTGCCCGACCTGCGGGATGACAACGTCATTCGCCTGGTTCACGCGGGGCCGGTTCGATCGCTCGTGGTGGGCCAATCCCGCCGGGAGCCTGCTGGCCCCGACCTGTGTCGCGCTGGTCCCCTGGCTGCTGGCGGGGGCGGCGCGAGGACGGCCGCTGGGGTTCCGGTCGCTCGAGCAGCCCCTGATCGGCCTGGTGGTGGCCACCATGGCACTCTGCCTGGTGTCCTGGATCATTCGCCTGATTCTCGGGAGGGTGTAGAAGATGACCCCTCGGCCGCCCGCGAGGACGCGACGCGTCGCCGCCTTGATCTTGCTCGCCACCGCCGGGCTGCTCGCCCTGGCCGGCTGCGATCCCCGGACCCTGCTCTATTTTCTCCAGCCGTTCGAGCCGACGATCCCCCCTCCTGGTCCGTCGCTCAAGGGCAAGCGGGTCGTCGTGCTCGCCCACGCCGCCACCGGCACGTCGGGCGACTTCCAGGCGCTCGACCGCGAGTTGGTCCGCGAGTTCGTCGTGAACCTGCGCAAGAACGTCAAGAAAATCGATGTCGTCAACCCCGACAAGATCTGGGATTGGGTGGAGGGCCATCCGAGCTGGTCCGATCCCTCGGAGGTGGCCAAGGAGTTCGAGGCCGACATCGCCATCTTCCTCGAGGTCGAGCAGTTCCAGGTCGCTAGCCCGTCCAGCCCCGGACTGCTGGAAGGACTCGCCAAGACGCACATCCAGGTCTTCGAGATGGACTATCCCAAGAATAGCAAGGGCAAGCCGCTCAAGGACCAGCCCAAGGAATCGAACAAGATTTACGACGACTACCAGGATACGAACTTCCCGGTCCGTGGGCCGATCCCCGAGACGTCGGCCAACAGCCGGTCGCATTTCAAGAACCGGTTCCTTCAGGTCGTCGCCTCCCAGGTCTCGTGGCACTTCGTCGAGCATACCCCCGACGACGAGATCAAGGACGGTAAACCGCTGGGCAGCCAGTTCGAATGACCGGCGTCTTCGCTCGCGAGTCGGCAGGTGGCAGTGGCGCGGGGAGAGCTCCCATGCGCTTGTTGTCGCGGCCTCCTGCCTATTCCGACCTTGCCGCTTCCGCGGGGCGACCATGAACGACCTCGTCGGACAGCCTTTGAGACCCGGCGGTGGTCGGTCTCTCCCGACGACATCGACAGGGCGCCGGCCGAGTACCTGGGCCGCCGGCCCGAGTTGGGCATCGCCGGCACGGGCGGCGCTTCCGATCCTCTTCCACCCCGCCGTCCGCCAGGTACTCGGCAACGCCGTCCCCTGGGCCGCGCGCCGGACGTGATCCGACCCCCGCGTCCAGAGGCGGATCGATCGTCTGCATGATTCAGGGGAGGAGGCGTTGCGCAGTGGGTGGCTTCTGGAGACGAGGTGGATCTCCAATCACCCTTTCTCGATCGATACAGTGCACAAAACTGATCGATTGCATGGATTGTATTGATGTTTTTCTCTTAAAATTCGCGATCATTGATCGTTGCGATCAATCACGCCACGGAACGTCGGGGTGGTCTCAGACCGTTGACTCGCCGGACGGCCACCCTATAATCGGGGGCGAAAACGCCGGTGATGTTCCGAAAAAGTTAGGACCGGGAGGACGTTTTCGACGCTCTTACCCTTGCGAGACCGTCGGTCCCCGGTTCGACCTCGGGGCCGTTGCGGGAGCGCGTCACCTGGTGGCAGGAGGGCCCGGGGATGGCTTGGGCCCCGATCGGGAATCCGCTCAGCACGCCGCGGGAGAGGCCACAACGGCCTCACCCGTCCCACCCAGTACCTTCAGGAGTTCGCACCGATGCGCAAGATGTTTCTGAGCCTGGCCGTCCTGGCCCTCGTCGCCAGTCCCGCCTTCGCTGCCGGCAAGTACAACAAGGTTGTCAGCGTGGGCGAGAAGGCCCCGACGTTCTCGGGCATCCCCGCCGTGATGGCGACGAAGGACACCAGCCTCAACCTCGAGCGACGTAAGGAAGACGTGGTCGTCGTCGTCTTCCTCGGCAACCATTGCCCAGTGGTCGCGGCCTACGAGGACCGGATCATCGACTTCGCCAACGACTACAAGGGCAAGAGTGTCAAGGTCGTCGGCGTCTGCGTCAACGACATCGAGCCGGACCGCCTCCCCGCGATCAAGAATCAGCGTCAAGGAGAAGGGCTATAACTACGTCTACGGTTACGACGAGAGCGGCAAGGTCGGCAAGGCCTACGGCGCGACCAACACCCCGCAGTTCTTCGTCCTCGACAAGGACCGCGTCATCCGCTACACCGGCGCGATGGACGACAGCCATGAACGAGAGCAAAGTCACCAAGAATACCTCCGCGACGCGGTCGACTGCCTGCTGAAGGGCGAGAGGTCGAAGTGGCCGAGACCCAGGCCAAGGGTTGCGGCATCCGGTACAAGAGGATGAGTCGCTTTCAGGACCCGGTTCAGATCCGCCGCCGACCCATCCCGTCGGCGGCGGTCTTCCCAACCAACCTCGATCGCCGCCGGTCCTCGCCTGCCGGCGGCGCGATCCCGATTCTCCGCCGCACTAGGATCCAGACCCGGATGCCTGCGACCGCTGAATCTTCGCCGACAGTCCCGACGATCACCATCACGTCTTCCCGCCACGACCTTTGAGAGGCACCCGACCTTGACCGCCATCGTCCGACCGCCATCTCACTGCTCTTGCTGGTCCTCGCACTGCGCCGGACCGGCTGCAATCCAGAACACGCGCGAGGAGACCGAACCCCCAGCGACGCGCACCCTCGCGACCGAAGGATCGCCGCCCGCCGACCACGACCGCCCGATCGAGACCAAGCAGCCCCGCGGTACGCACGGCCGCGACCGTGAAGGGCACAACTCCCGCCAGGAGAAGAAGGACGCTCCGGGCACCCCGCCAGGCCGCCCCGAAGCCCGCCAGACCGGCCGCCTCGGCGGCGATGACGGTGCACGCTCGACAAGGTCACGTACGACGAGTTCCGCTCAGCGGCTCGCCGCACAAGAACGCCAAGTACACCCTCGTCGACGCCTGGGCCACCTGGTGCGGCCCCTGCAAGGAGAACTTCCCCCATCTCGTCGAGATGCACGAGAATACGCCGGCAAGGGTCTGGCGGTCGTCTCGCTCTCGTTCGACGACCCGGCCGACGAGCCAAGCAGGTCAGCGACGCCAAGAAGTTCCTCAGCGAGAAGAAGGCCGTCTTCACCAACTTCCTGCTCGACGAGGATCAGGGCGTCGGGCTTCGAGAAGCTCGAACATCAACGCGATCCCGGCCGTCTTCCTCTTCGACGCCCGACGGCAAGGAAGTGAAGCGGTTCACCATGGACGATCCCAACAATCAGTTCACTTACGACGAAGTCGAGAAGACCGTCGCCGCCCTGCTCCATGGGAAGCCCGCTACCCAAATAATTCGCTTCCCGGCACGATCGTACCCACCGCCGGGGGCGGCGGGGCTTGCTCGGGGACGGCCCGTCGTTCCCGGAGGGCGTCAACGTGTGACGCACACATCGAAATGCGGATCGCCCTTCGCGTCGCGGGACCTGGGATTTGTTAATCTGATCTGATCGGGCCAGGCTCGGTCGCTCTCCGAGAAATCTCCCCCGCCGTCAGGGCGGGCTGGATGGGCACGATCTCATGAAAGACGGCATTCATCCCAAGTATCAGGACTGCACGGTGACCTGCGGCTGCGGCAACACGTTCAAGACCCGCAGCACCAAGCCCAAGATCATGGTCGAGGTCTGCTCCAAGTGCCATCCGTTCTTCACCGGCTCGGTGAAGTTCGTGGACGCCGCCGGCCGGGTCGACAAGTTCAACAAGAAATTCCAGGGCACCTACGGCAAGGCCAAGAAGGACGAGGCCGAGGCCGCGACCAAGGCCTAGCTTCGCGGATCGAATCGCGGAGGACGGCCCGCCGGGCGGCATGAGCGATGCTGCCTCGCGGGCCGTTGTTCGTTGGATTGGCCAGTCGTCAGGAGATCACGAGCTCGAGCATCTCCGAGTATCGGCAGCTCCAGTGGAAGGGAACCACGGCTTTCTTCCTCCAGGCAACTGACCACTCCGTCCGAAGAGGTCGTTCGTGTTCGAGAAGCTGCAAGCCGATTATCATCGGTTCCTCGAGATCGAGCCGCGCTGCTCGATCCCGAGGTCACGGCCGACGCCGCGCGGGTGACGGCCCTGGCGAAGGAGCGCGGGACGCTGGCGAAGCTGGCGTTCCCTATGGCCGCTACCTCGAGCTGGGCCGGCAGATCGCCGAGGCCGAGGCGCTCTGCGCGGCCGAGACCGACCCCGAGATGCGCGTCCTACGCCGAGGCCGACTGACACGCTCCGCGCGCGGCAGCAGGAAGAGGGCGAGGCCCTGCGCGACCTGCTGTACGACCGGCAGGCCGGCGCCGACCACGCGGGCCTGATCGTCGAGATCCGCGCCGGGACCGGCGGCGACGAGGCGGCCCTGTTCGCCCGCGACCTCTACGAGATGTACCGCCGGTTCGCCGAGAAGATGGGCTGGAAGTTCGAGCTCCTGGACATGGAGCCGACCGAGCTGGGCGGCTTTCGCGAGGTCTCGTTCAGCGTCAACGGCGAGGGGGCGTTTCGCCACCTTCAGTTCGAGAGCGGCGGCCACCGCGTCCAGCGCGTGCCCGAGACCGAGGCCCAGGGCCGGATCCACACCTCGGCCGCCACCGTCGCCGTGCTCCCCGAGCCCGAGGACGTGGACATCGAGATCCGCCCCGAGGACCTCCAGATCGACGTCATGCGCTCGGGGGGACCCGGCGGCCAGCACCAGAACAAGACCGAGAGCGGCGTGCGGATCACCCACCTGCCCACCGGGCTGGTCGTCAACTGCCGCGACGAGCGGAGCCAGCACAAGAACAAGACCAAGGCGATGCGGATCCTGCGCAGCCGCCTCTACGACCAGATCGAGGAGAAGGCCCGCTCGCGAGCGCGACCAGACCCGCCGCACCCTGATCGGCTCGGGCGATCGCTCGCAGCGGATCCGGACCTACAATTTTCCTCAGAACCGGGTCACCGACCACCGGATCGGCCTGACCCTGTACAACCTCGACCAGGTGATCCAGGGCGACCTGCTCCGCTGACCAAGGCCCTGATCGACCACGACCGCCGGGAGCAGCTCGGCGACCTCTAACGCCATGAGGCCGAGACATGGATGCACCCTGGCCCCGTTCCTGGCCCAACGGCCAGCCCCCGCCGCCCCCCGTGCCCAGCCACGACTCAGACGAGCCGCTGGACCATCGGCCGGCTCCTGACCTGGACGACCGATTACCTCAAGCGCGCGGGGCCGAGAGCCCCCGGCTCGACGCCGAGGTGATGCTGGCCCACGTGCTCGACTGGCAGCGGGTCCAGCTCTACACCCACTATGAGGACGAGGTGGGCGAGCGGTCGCGCGGCGAGTTCCGCGACCTCGTCCGCCGCCGCGCCGAGGGGATGCCCGTGGCCTACCTGGTCGGCCGCAAGGAGTTTTACTCGCTCCCCTTGCGCGTCACGCCCGCCGTCCTGATCCCGCGGCCCGAATCGGAGTTCGTGGTCGTCGAGTTCCTGGCGCTGCCAAGCGGCTCGACACCCGCCGCGCCGTCGACGTCGGCACCGGCTCGGGCTGCCTGGCCCTCGCCTGCGCCCACCAGCACCCCTCGGCGCGGTTCATGGCCATCGACCTCATCCCGAGGCCCTGGCTGTTGCCGAGTCGAACGCGAAGGCGCTCAGCCTGGCCGACCGCATCGACTTCCGCCTGGGGAACCTGCTCGAGCCGGTCGCCGGCGAAGGCCCCTTCGACGTGATCCTCTCCAATCCGCCCTACATCCCCACCGCCGTATTCCGACGCTCGAGCCCGGCGTGCGGCCTACGAGCCGCACCTGGCGCTCGACGGCGGCGAGGACGGCCTCCGCATGGTCGCCCCGCTGATCGAACAGGCCACGCCTCTTCTGAAGCCCGGCGGCCACCTGATCCTGGAGATCGGCTCCGATCAGGAAGCCCCCGTGCGGGGCGCTGATCGCCGCCCTACCTCAGTTGAAGCTGGCGCCGACGGTCCGCGACCACGCCAACCACCCGCGCGTCGTCCGAGCGACCCGAATCTGATCGGAGTCACGTAGGGTGGGCACTGTTGCTGTTCAGCTCTTGATCGGGATCGAACGGAACGCCTCGGCCAGGTTCCCCATCGAGCGCCAGCGGTCGTCCGGACGGCGGGCGATCAGCTTGCGGAGGATCACGCAGAGGGAGTCGGGAAGCGTGGGATTGGCTTGGGCGGGATCGAGCGGGTTGGTGTTGATCCGCTGGAGCATCACCGCCATCGAATCGGTTGCCTTGGCATCGTAGGGTAGCCGGTCGGTCAGGAGCTCGTAAGCCATGACGCCGAACGAGAAGATGTCGAGGCGCTCGTCGGTCGGCTCGCGGCGGATCAGTTCGGGCGCCATGTATTGGAGCGTGCCCGTCCGGTTGCCGGGTCGGCGGAAGGCTGGGGTGTTGGGGACGGTCAGGCCGAAGTCGATCAGCTTGACCTGGTGATCGCGGTTGACCAGGAAGTTCTTCGGCCCGATGTCGTGGTGAATGAACCCAGCGGCGTGGACCGCCGCTAGCCCCTCGGCGGCCTGGGCCAGCAGTTCGAGCTTCTCGCCCAGGGTATCCGAGTGTGCCTGGCGCATGAACTGGAGGCTGACGCCCTCGATGAACTCCATGATCACGAAGTGCTCGCGGCGGGTCGATTCGCCCCAGTCATAAGTGCGCACGACGTGGGGATGATTGATCTTCATCCCGACCTCACCCTCGGACGGACGCTCTTCCTTTGCCGACCGCGCCGCGACGGCGGCATTCTTATCGGGGAGCTGCAGTTTCAGACAGACGGTCCAGCCGGCCTGTTTGTCGATGGCGCGGTATACCTTCGACATACTCCCTTGCCCGGTCTCCGCGATCAGTGTGAACCGGCGCTGAAGGTTTACCCTTGCCCGGTGCGGCTTGGACGCGCAGGCATCTTCGGTCCGAAGAGTTCCTTCAGCTTTCCGAGCATCGGCCTCGACCCTCATCCGCTGTGGCGCTGTTTCGCGCGGTCTTCAAGAAGACAGATCGGAGATTTTAAATACCAGATCGTCAAAGCGTGTGCATCACCAGATGTGTCCTAGGCGTATGAGATCTCCTGATCTTACCACTCGTAATAACCCATTGTTTCATGAACGATCAGAGAAGGCAAGATCCCGCCACTTGCATTCGATGTTGCACATACGAAGATGTCCACATGAAAAACAACGTCGATACAGGAAGGCGGAGGCAAGATCCAAAAAATCTCTGGGCAAGGTGACGGTGAGTAACGCGACGGTGACAAAAAGGCTGTCCGGCAGGGGGTTGCCGAGTCCTGGAGGGGCGACGGAACTTCTGACTTGTTGGAGAGTTCCGTCGCCCTTCCGGGGCTCCGGGAAATCTCTTGTCGATCGCCTCCTGGCCCCAGGGTGCGCCCTGGGCGGGCGGACAGATGCTCTTCCGGGGCTGAAACGGAATTCTCCGGGATCGGATCACTCTTCCGAATGGCAGTAAGCCAATATTCACAACTGGTTTTACCGTATACCTTTACGTCGATCGAGAGCCCAATCTTTTTCGTGGTGTTCGCGAAATTTTGAAATATGTTAGTAAGATTTTAACAAACCGAGCCTCCTTGTTTTCAAGGGCGACAACATGTACTAAATCATAATATACAAATTATTAGAGATATTCACACTATAATATAGAACGCGACGCTTCGGCGCAATTCAACACGGCAAAAGACTTTTCGCTTCGCTTAATGCCATTCATCACTCTTCCATTTTCCGGGGGTCGAGGGTTTGCCAGGGGAATTCTCCCTCGGTCCGCGCCAGCACCCGGGTCCCTCCGCGTTCGTCCAGGAACTTGGCCACGGGGATCAAGGCGGGGGCATCCCTGGGCCAGTTCTCGAACTCGGAGGCGAGCAGGAGGACGAACTTGGGCTGCGCCCGTCCTGGAAGACGAGGAGCCTGGGGTAGTCCAACTGGCGGACCGGCCGCTCGGTGGCGAAGGCCAGGTCGGCGGGCCAGGGATGCATCAGGTAGATGGGCCAACTGGGCGGGACCCACTGGCCGATGGCGCGTCCCCAGGGGCCCTGGCTGCGGCGGTAGTTCCACTCGGGGACGTAGAAGCCCCAGTGGGCGATCTTGAGGCAGACCGCGACGGCGGCCAGCGCCAGCAGAGCCCGGCGGGCGTCGACCTTGAGCACCGAGGTCAGCGCGATCAGGCCCGTCGGCACCGCCAGGCCGATCATCACGAGCAACGGCTTGCGGTAATACGGGATCGCGCTGGCCAGGTAAATCCCGCCCACGACCACGATCGCGATCCAGAGGGCGACGAGCGGCACGGCCAGGGCGAGGAACCCGCGCCGAGCGGCGGTCGAAACTGACCCGGCCCAGACCCGTTCGCCGCAGGCGGCGGCCGTCACCGCCAGGCCGGCCAGCGCGGGCAGCCGCGCAGCCGACGACAGGCCGGGGATGACCGTCCCCACGAGGAGGCTGGCCCCGGCCACCTGGAGCCAGCCGATCACCCATGTCCGGGCCAGAGGGGGCCACCCGTTCCGGACCGATCGGCTGGCCGTCAGGGCCGCGACGGGACTCCAGGGCAGACCGAGCGCGACGACCTCGACGGCCATCCACCACGCTGAATGCTGCGTTAGAGGCAACGTGAGCGCCGCGGCCCAGACTTGGGCCTTCGCAACGCTCAGGGCCCAGGCCGACCAGGCGGCAAACGCCACCAGGGGGGGCAGCATCAGCCAGGAGGTCAGTGTGGCCTCGCGCCGGCTGATGACAACGGTCGCCAGCGCGATCAGCGCCAGCGGGGGCCAGCCCGAGGTCAGGAGGGCCAGCGCCGCCCAAAGCCCCGCGACCATGTCGGACCCCCGGGCCAGGATCCGATCGAATGCGGCAACAGTCGCGAGGCCCGTGATCAGGTCGAGGCGCGTCCCGCCGAGCGGTCGATCAGCGCCAGGCTGCCGAACCAGCAGGCCGCCGTCAGCACGCCGGCTCGTCCCCCGAGCATCGTCCCCGACCGCCGGGCCAGGATCAGGCCCGTGAGGACTCCGGCAATCGCCGCCGGCCAGCGGACCGAGGCCGAGGTGGGTATCCCCCCCTCGCCCCACGCCCAGAGGACGCTGGGCGCGACCCGCGCGGGCCAGAGTGTCGGCTCCCAGCCGCCGAAGACCTGGCCGAACGGCCTGAGCCGCTCGGCCGCCGAGAGCCCCAGCCGCGCCTCGATCGGCCCGAGGTCGAGGTTGCCCCCGCCGACCAGCACGAACCCTGCCGCCAGCGCGGCCAGGGCCGACCAGGTCCGGACCCGCTCGATGATCGAAGTCGTCTTGAGCTGATCGGCCAGGGTCCGAGGGGTCGGCCGCGCGACCGTGACGGGTTCAGCGGCCATCAGCGGCCTCCTTGCCTGCGGTCCGGGTGGAGAGATTGCGGTCGTGCACGATCGTCGGCTCATACCGCTCACGGTGGGGCCGCGCCTGGACCATCCCGTAGACGTAGCCCGCCAGCCAGCCCTCACGATAGACCTGGCGATCCATCTCTTTCTGGACGTCCCCGATGGTCCAGCCGTCGCGCTCGAATCGGTAGAGCGCGACGGCCGCGCCCGTGCGGCAGGTGCCCCGGGCGCAGTGGACCAGGACCGGCCGGCGTTCGGGATCGTCGCAAGCCTGGAGCACCTCGCGGAACTGCGCCTCCTGACCGAAGCCGTCGCCCGGCATTGGCAGGTTCAGGAAATCGACTCCGAGCCGACGCGCCAGCGCCCGCTCGGCCTCGACCCCCTCGCCGGAAATCTGGAAGCTGATGACGGTCCGGATCTCATACGCGCCGGACGACATGGGCGAGCTGGTCGGCGTTGAGTTGGCCACTCCGGTAGAGAATGCCCGGCTTGACGACGTCGAAGTGGTCCCAGACGAGCCGGTTGCGCTGGGTCTCGTTGGTTAGCCAGGCGGCCAGCACCCCAGCCGAGACGGCCGTCAGGATGATCGCGATGCGCATGGAGTGGCGTCCCTCGCCCGAGGGTGGAGTGTTCGAGAGATCCGGGTCGAGACGGCGGATCGGGACGAATCGAGGGGGAAGGAAGGCAAGGGCGTCCGCCGTGCGTCGGGATCGTAGGAGAGAACAGCGAGGGGGTCAACCCGAATCGATCAGGCAGATGGTTCGCCGGATCGCCAGGACAGCCGATGTGCGAGGGAGTGATCGCCAGGAGTTTGAGCCCAGCTCCGCCGCGTCGTTCCCGCTTGATCTGTCGTTGAAGTCGTCAGAACCAGATCGCGGCACGTGCAGCGCATCGGGATCTTCGCTCTTGCCTGCCTCACCACCTCAACGGGGGACTTTCGGGAATCGGGTCACGTCGAGATAGCGATGAGAGCCCCCGGTGGAGGTTGCGAGATGCCGGAGGGGGCCAGAGCCGCCCAGGTCGGCGCCTCGGCCGAACTCGACGGCCTGGATGCGGGTGCTGCCCCGCTCGGCGAGGATCTCGGTCACGTCGGTGTTGGTCATCAGGTCGGCGTCGGTCAAGAAGAAGATGACCTCGGGATGCAGCTTCAGCGCCGCGCAGAGCGCGAGCATGTGGTCGGTGCCGCCGTCAGGGACAACGGCGGCGAGCTGTGCGCCACCTGGGCCTTATGGTCCTTGGTGGCCGCCATCAGGCCACGATGCCCCTGGGGGTCGGTGAACACGACCGCGCGGAGGTTATAGAAGACGATGGCGAATTGCGCATCGGGTGGGAGCTGGTCGAGGCTGGCGAGCAACTCGCGCTTGGCCACGTCGAGCGCGTTGCGAGTGGCCATGCTCCCCGAGCAGTCGATGACGTAGGCGAACGAGCCGGCGTGCTCGCGCGCGCCGAAGAACGCGGTGCCCGGTCCGATGCCCCGGCCGACCCCGCCACCGGAGCCGCCGCCGGACCCTCCTCCGCCTCCCAGCCCGGGGCCGTGTAGGAGCCCGATGCCGCTGGTCTGCGGGCCGGACAGAGCGCGTTGCGACGCGTCGGCAGTCGCCGGCGCGGGCAGAATCTCGGACAACAGCGCGTCGGCCGACGGCTCTCGCGGCACGCCCGGCCAGGACTGCCCGTCGGCCGAAGGGAGCGCCTCGACCAGGCCCTCGCCGCCCAGCTCGCCTGGGCTACCCCCGCCTGACTGCGCCGGATCGCGGTTGTCCACCGGGTCGATCTCCCCGCGCAGCGTATGGGGAAGCTCGCGATCGGCGGACATCGCCACGCTCCATGCCGCCACCGAGGCGATCAGAAGCAGCAGCATGTGGAAAAGCAGCGAACTGACCAGGGATCGAGGATCGGTCAGGGGCGATTGGCTGGAGAAGAATCGGAGACGAGGCATGACATCAGGGGCTGCAGGGGAACACGTCACCATCCGCACTCACCCTTTATTTTACACTCCTGGGATGAGAGGACGCGCTCCCTCCGGAGATCGAATTCAGAAATTCGGCGCGACGATCGCGAGGTTGGCGGCATGATCTCGAGTCCGTCCGGGGCTGAGGGCGCAAAGCGACCTCCGGAGGCTTCGCGACAGACTCGATTCGAGATTGTTCGAATCCGCTTGATTCGGACCGATGCCAGAGGAGAGGTGCTGTTCCAACTCAAGAGGTCCCGAGAACCTGAAAGGGCCGGCCCGCAGGAGGGGCCGGCATCGTGAGGAAGTGAGGAGCAAAGCCATCGACCTGAGCGGTGATCACGAGCATCAGCGGCGGAGCGAGTTGGGTGGGAGCCATCGAACCGCCGCAGTTTGCGTCCAATTCGGCGTGGGATCAATACCGGCCACCGCGGCCGCCACTACCGCCACCGTAGCCGCTACCACCACCACCCCCGCCGTAGCCGCCGCCACCCGCCGCCGTAGCCGCCACGGCCGCCGCCGCCGCCGCCGTAGCCGCCACGGCCGCCGCCGCCGCCGCCGCCACCGTAGCCACCGCGACCGCGATCCTCGCGCGGACGCGCCTCGTTGACTGTCAGGTTACGACCCCGGAAGTCCTGGCCGTTCAGGGCGTTGGCCGCCTCGTCAGCGCCATCGGCCATCTCCACGAACCCGAACCCCTTCGAGCGGTTCGTGTCGCGGTCGATGATGATCTGCGGCCGACAGAACCTCGCCATACTCACTGAACAGTTCCACCAGGTTGTCTTCGGTGGTGTCGTAGGTCAGATTGCCGACGTAGAGCTTCTTGGCCACTGTCATACCTCTGCGAAATGAGCGTTCTGGCGAGGCTAGCGTCCGAAACGGCTAACTAATGGGAACCCGCCGAGAGCGGCTGTCATTAGCCTAACGTTTCTCCGAAATTTGAACAGCTAGAATCCGTGGGATTTTCGATTTTTTTGCCTTCGGTTTCTTCCGTCGGGATTTGCGATTTCCCGGCACCGTGGTTCGCAGCGACCACGATCGCGGCCAGTGTCGGCCGGCCGCGGCGATCAGGGCGATGGCCGGGACCAGCGGTGCCCGCATCCTCAAATCGGTCCAGTAGACGGCATGGACCGCCGACAGCGCGAGCGATGATGGCCGGCGCGGCGATCCGGGGCCAGCGCCAGAGGCGCCGCGCGGCACAGCCCGAGGACCAGGGCGATCCAGAGCGGGACCGTCCAGGCGGCGGTGGCCAGCGCGGAGCCATCGCGGGATAGACCGCCGCCGGCGGGCGCGACGCCCCAGAACCGTCCCAGCCGGGCGAGCGAGGCACGGCGCGAAGTCGCGGGGCCGCTCGATCAAGATCCGCAGGCCGGCCGCGCGGAGCCGGCGGTCGGCTCCGGGCTCGGACAGTCCCGCCACTCGCGCTGGGCCGCTGTCGAACCAGCGTCGCTGGTTCGGCCCCGACCAGACCGCGCCCGGCGGACCGTCGAGCACCTCGGCGTAATAGATCGGGTTGTTCGCCAGCGCCAGCGTGTAGCCGCCGTGGGTGGTCGTCCAGACCGGCTCGCCGAGGACCCGGGCATTCCGCAACGCCCAGGGGGCGAGCGTCGCGACCGTCGCGACGCGACCAGGACCGCCGCCGCGTCGCAGCCGGTCGCGCCCGCCGCCCGGCCCCGCGAGGATCGCGGCCGCCTGCTGATCAGCCCCGCCGCCGGCAGCATGCTCGGCCGGCAGAGCGCGGCGAGGCCGAACGCCAAGCCCGCCGAGCAGCGGACCGCGCCGATCGTCCCGCCCAGCGCCGCCAGGATGACCGCGACCAGGAAGGCCGCGAGTGTCTCGGTCATCACCATCGCGGCCCTGAGCCACCAGGACCGGGTCGAAGGCGACGATCGCCGCGGCGACCAGAGTCCGCGCGGGCGGCAATCCCCACCGCCGTGCCGGCCAGCGCGGTCAGCGCGACCGTCCCCGCCCCAGCGCCAGGTGCAGGCCGGCGATCGCCCCAGGCAAGCCGGTCGCCGCAGGCCGCGACCAGCGGGGCCAGGACCATCGGATACAAGCGGCGGCCGGTACGCCGTCGGCCGACCCTCCAGCACGAAGCCCCGCCCCTCGGCCAGCGACCGCGCCAGGACCAGGTAATTGTCGGGGTCGATCAGGCGTCCGAAGCCGGGGACCAAGAGTGCCAGCCGCACCAGGACCGCCACCACCACGATCGCGGCCAGGCCCCGGCGGAAAAACCGGCCGGGATCCTCCTCCGATACCGTCATCCGTCCAACTCCTGGACCCCGAGGCCGGCGACCGGGGGCGATCCGGGCGAGGTCTCATGGTTTTCAAAGGCGCAGGGCGTGTTGGCACTCGACCCCATCCTATCGCGCTCAAGGGTCCTTGTGGTAGTCTGGGGGCATGGTCCGCCTCGATAAGTCGAGGCGATTGTTGTTTCCCAGGGCGTTGCCGGGCACCGCTCGGCATGACGCGAGTGTCTCTCCCATGTCACGATCGGCCGATCGTCCTCTCTCTGACCCACGATGCACGAATCCGGGATGCGCCTGCTGCGCGAGGCGGCCGAGGTCCGGATGGCCTCGGCGGTCGACCCAGAGACCCTGCGACGCGAGGTCGTCGGGGCCGACGCGCCTGATCATCCGGACCGGCGGCGTGATCGATGCGACGCTGCTCGACTGCGGCAAGGACCTCAAGGTGGTCGGCCGGCACGGCGTTGGCTACGACCAGATCGACGTCGAGGCGGCGACCGAGCGCGGCATCCAGGTGCTCTACACGCCGGGGGCGAACACCGAGAGCGTCTGCGAGCACGTCTTCGCGCTGATGATCGGCGTGTCGAAGCACTTCCCCCGGATGATGGCCGAGCTGGCCGCGGGCAACTACCTCGTCCGGACCAAGATGACCGGCCGCGACATCTTCGGGACGGACGCTCGGGATCATCGGCTTCGGCCGGATCGGCCGTCGGGTCGGCGCGGTGGCGCACAACGCCTTCGGCATGAAGGTTCTCTACCACGACATCGTCGCCCCGCCCCCCGAAGTCGAGGCCCGCGCCGCCGCCCGTCGGGTCGAGCTTCGACGAGCTGCTTGAGCGCGTCCGAGTACGTCACGCTCCACGTCCCGCTCGACGCCAGCACGCGGCACATGATCGACCGCGACGGCGCTGGCCCGGATGCGCCGCGACGCGATCCTGATCAACTGCAGCCGTGGGCCGGTGGTCGTCGAGCCGGCGGTCGCCCAGGCGCTCGACGCCGGGCGGCTCTGGGGCTATGGCGGCGATGTCTTCGAGGTCGAGCCGCCGCCGGCCGATCACCCCCTGATCGGCCGTCCCGACGTCATGCTCACCCCCCACAGCGCCGCGCAGACCGGTCGAGGGACTGCGAACATGGCCACCTGGATCGCGCAGGACGTCCTCGGCGTCCTCCGCGGTGAATCCCCGCGGAACCCGGTCAACGACCCGGCGCTCGTGAACGCCAACCGCCGCCGCTGCGGTCTCACACCGCTCTCATCCTTGTGACAGCTCACACACGCAGAAGACCCTCACCCGACCCTCTCCCGAGGAGGGGCTCGTCTGATACGCATCCCAGAAAGATGGTGCCCGCCGGGGGCGGAGGGCCTCCCCGAGAGGGAGCACCCTCGCCCCCGGCGGTGGGCAGAAATTTTCCGGGAAGCGTATAAGTCGAGCCCCTCGCAATGAGGATCGGGGTGAGGGCGTATCGCGGGGGTGGCAAGGGGGACTCTGGTGAGAGCCTCTCAGCGCGATGGCCCCGCCTGCGCGACCTTGCGGCTGTCCTGGTGCTTGGCCAATGCCTTGTTGAGGAACCCGATGAAGGCCCAGGGACTACGCTTGCCGCCGATCGTGGCCAGGACGTTGCCGTCGGGTGCGAGTGCGACGTAGATCGGGTTGGTCGCCTCATGAGCCAGGTCGAGCAGCAATTCCTGGTTCTCGGCGGCCAGTCCTCACGGTCCTCCTGCTTGAGCGAGGCGATCGGCACGAAGTCGGTGTAAAGCTGGATCGTGACGAACTTCTTGAGCAGCGCGACGACCTCGGGCACGGGGCATGACCCCCTGCTCCATCGCCCGGCAATTGGCGCAGTTGACGCCCGGTGAAATCGATCAGGATCGGCCGGTTCTCGGCCTTGGCCTGCTCGCGGGCGGCCTCGAGGCTCATCCCCCAGACGACGCCGTGGAAGCTCTTCTGCTGGCGCTCGGCTTGGTCGGGATCGCTGGAGGTGGCCTTGATTCCCTTGGATTCGCCCCTGGCGAGGTTCGGGCCGGTCGGGGGCGGGCGCGACGAGCTCCATCGACGTCGGGTGGGAAGAGCCCGACCATCAGCGTCCCAGGACTGGGCTCTTGGGCGGCCGGCCGAACAGGGCGGGGGCCAGGTACAGCGCCAAGCCCAGGAAGAGCGACCCGACTCAGAAGCCGGACCGGGCCGACCTTGATCTCGTCATGGTCGTGGTCGGTGCGGAAGAGGCCGAGCAGGTAGACGCCGCAGACGGCGGCCAGGACCACCCAGATCGAGAGCATCACCTGGGCGTCGAACCAGGCTTTCTCGGGGACCGCGCCGAAGCCGATCTCGGCGGTGTTGATGAACTTGAACGCCGCGCCGATCTCGACCAGGCCGCCGACGACCTTGACCGCGTTCATCCAGTCGCCGCTCCGGGGCATCCTCGACAGCAGGCCGGGCGACAGGGCCAGCAGGAAGAACGGCAGCGCCAGCACCGTGGCGAACGTCGCCAGGCCGACGATCGGGTAGAAGAACTCGCCCCCCGCCGCCATCACGAGCAGGCCGCCGACCACCGGGAAGGTGCAGGTGAACGACGTGATCGTCAGCGTCAGCGCCATGAAGATCACGCCGATCAGGCCCCCCCTGCTCTCGCCCCGTGCCGAGGCATTGAGCAGGAAGCTCGGCAGGCGGATCTCGAACAGCCCCGAGCAGGCTCAGGCCGAAGGCGAGGAACAGCAGCGGCGACGGACGAGGTTCAGCCAGGGGTTATTCGCCAGCTTCTGAAGCGCCGTCGCCGAGAAGAAGAACGAGACAGAGCACGCCGACCGCCGTGAAGACGCCGATGATCGCCAGGCAATAGGTGATGGCCAGCCCGGTCGTCTTGCCCTTGTTGTCCTGCCCTTGCTTGACGAAGAAGTTGACCGTGATCGGCACCATCGGCCAGACGCACGGCATCACCAGCGCGAACAGGCCGCCCAGCGCCGAGGCGAGCAGGAACGGGATCGATCCCCTGCTCGGCCTTCTGCGCGATCTCGCTCCGGCGCCCGGAGACTCGGTCTCGCGACTCCTCTGGCGTCGGCGGCTCTTTCGTGGCGGAGGCCGCCGCAGCCGTCGGTCCGTCGCGGGGGCCGGTGCGGCGGTCGCGGGTACGGCTGGGCCGTTCGCGGCGGAGGGGCCGATACGGCCATGCGTCGCCGGGCAGGACCGTCAGCACCACGTCTGGCAGCGTCCACTGGCCGGGGATCTTGCAGCTCCGGGCGTCGCAGAGCTGGTAGCCCGACCTGGCACCGCAGCATCTTCCGGCCCGGCTGCGGTGCCGGGGGGGACCTGCAGCTGATGGCTCCAGGCGACCTCGTCCTCGTAGAATTCGAGGACCATGTTGTCGAACGCCGGCTCCGGCTTGCTTGATCGCCGCTCTCGAGGCGGTCCAGTCGCCGGCGACCTTCAGGCCGGCGGTGTCGAAGAAGTCGAAGGTGGTGCTGCGCGGGCCCTGGTCCGGCTGAGTCTTGGCGTACTTGTAGATGTGCCAGCCGGGAGCGAGCTTGGCCGAGACCCGGTACGTGACTGTCTCGCCCGCCCGGGCCTCGGCGGGCTCGACCGACGGGGTCAGGGTGACTTCCTTCGGCCTGATCCGGGAGCTGCTATCTTTCTTGACCGGTTTGGCAACGGCGGCGAAGGTTGTTGGCGGGATAGCAGTGAAGGCGAGGCCGAACAGTGCCGCCGCGACCAGCCCGAAGCGGGCCGGTCTAGACGGTCGGAGGGAGTCACTGGGCATGGCGTCGAGTCCCGTGCAACGAAGCTCGCGGGTCCGTGCGACCGCGCGGTGAATTCCCCGTTATCCTAGTCCGGAAGGCCACAACGGACAAGGCGTCGCGCCGCGCGATCCCCCTTCGGCCAGTGGTCCGCCCCGCGAGGCCGGGCCATGGAGCCAGCGGCCGAGCCGCTCTGGCCCAAGCAGGGTCCGGGCGCTCGCCAGGCCCACAAACAGGGTCGTGGCCACGGCCAAGGCGAACATCGCTCCGCCCGAGATCGGCACCCCGCCAGCACGACCTGCGCCAGGCCGACGATCGAGAAGTGAATCAGGTCAATCCCGGAGGAACTGCCCGAGAGGGAAGGAGAGAGACGGTTGAATGCATTGTGGCGCTGGCGAGGCCGTGCATCTTGGCGGGAATGCAGGCTCAATCGCGCTAGAATGCTGAGACTGTCGAAAGAGGCCGGGTGTCGGGCTCACGTCACGCGATCCATGCACTGACCTGGGACCAGGCAAGAGTCTGTCGTCCGGCGCCGGCGGGGCGGGCTCATTGGCTCATTCATTCAACTCCAGGAAATGGTTTGACTCGTCATCTCACCTCCTTGTAAATTGCATGGGAGATGAGCCGAACTTGCTCAGGGTGGGCAGGTTCAGGTCGGCTCCGACAGGCCCGTTCTGCCAATCAACGCAGAGGCGGGGGTTTCCTTTTCGCGCCCGTGAGACGGAGGAGGTACGGACCGACGGATCTGCTCGCGAAAGGACTGCTGGCGCGACTCCACGGATCCGGTTCATCGGCGACAGATTGACGGAATCGGAGTGTTTCACGCACCTTATGGATTTCGCCGCTTGACCCTTCCTCGGGCCACGATCTCGCCATAAATGGTTGCCCACAGCCGTGATCGTCCAAAGGGACGTGATGGCTTTGTTGGGTTTCAGTTCTACTCCCTTTCCGATTCACCCAAGGTCGTGTCTAATCCTGGGAGTCGCCGGTTGGACGCCGGCATTTCCAGAGGAATCGACCTGAATCTTCTCTTCATGTGATGCGACGTGGCCCCGGGCCACCGTCGGCGTTCGGGCTCGATTGCTTAAGTCACCGGAGGTGGTTCCCATGCGACGTTGGCGAGTCTTCTTGATCGTGGCCATCCTGAGCGCCACAGGAGCGATCCCGGGATGGCTGTTCGCTGCGGCGGAGGGCAAGGCGCCGGAGGCCGCGGCCGCCGCGCCGGTGGCGGCCGAAGGGCCCGGCTTTCACTACTTCAGTTTCCTGAGCGATCCGCACTACGACATCGTTGAGCGCGGGGCACTCTGGGTCGTGCTGGGGGTGGCGGTGGCGGGCCTGCTCTACGCCGGGATGCTGGTCGGCCAGGTGCTCGGGGCCGACCAGGGGACGCCGAAGATGCAGGGCATCGCCGAGGCGATCCGCCAGGGGGCCAACGCCTACCTCGGCCGGCAGTTCAAGGCGATCATCTTCCTGGTCTTCCTGCTCACGGCCATCCTCTACTTCGCCAACCCGGCCGAGACGGGGCAGGAGCACGTCAGCCTGGGCCGGGCCGCTGGCCTTCTTCGTGGGGGCGACGTTCTCGTGGCTGGTCGGCTTCGTGGGCATGAGCCTGGCGGTCCGGGGCAACCTCCGCGTCGCCGCCGCGGCGCGGACCAGCTACGGCGCCGCGCTTGCAGCTCGGCTACCGCACCGGCACGATCACCGGCATGCTGACCGACGGCCTGGGCCTGCTGGGCGGCACGGTCATCTTCATGGCCTACGGCGAGCACGCCTATGAGGTGCTGCTCGGGCTTCGGCTTCGGCGGCACGCTGCTGGCGCTGTTCATGCGGGTCGGCGGCGGCATCTACACCAAGGCGGCCGACGTCGGCGCCGACCTGGTGGGCAAGGTCGAGGCGGACATCCCCGAGGACGACCCGCGCAACGCCGCCACCATCGCCGACAACGTCGGCGACAACGTCGGCGACTGCGCCGGCATGGCCGCCGACATCTTCGAGAGCTACGAGGTGACGATCGTCGCCGCCATGATCCTGGGCTACGCCAGCTTCGGCCACAAGGGCGTGATCTTCCCGCTCCTGGTCCGGGCCATCGGCGTGCGTCGGCTCGATCATCAGCACCTACACCGTCAAGGCCGGCCCGGACAGCACCAGCGACGAGGCGCTGCACTCGGTCCACCGCGGCTTCGTGCTCGGCTCGATCATCAGCGTCGTCGGCTTCGTTCTGCTCGGGCTTCGGCTACCTGCACTTCGACGACAAGTACTACGCCGAGTATCCGCAGGCGCTCGGCGGCTAGCTGACGTCAATCGAGCACTTCGCGCCGAGCGAACGCAGGCTTCGATCAGGCACAGACGCTGGCGCTCGCACGACAGACTACGAGCGCGTACCGGCTCAAGCTCGGCGATTGGTCACGACGTATCGAAGGACCGATCCTCGCCGAGCGGTCTGCCGGTCTGGGCGAGCTTCGGCATGGGCGGGCTCGACATGCGGCCGGCCTGGACCTGCCTGATCGGCATCATCCTGGCCATCGCGCTGAACAAGTGACGAGCTACTACACGCACACCCAGTACGAGCCGGTGAAGTCGCTGGCCAAGAGCTGCCAGACCGGCCACGCGACCAACATCATCCAGGGGTTCGCCGTCGGCTACGAGTCGGCCGTGGTGGCGACCGTCGTCATCGCGGTGGCGATCTTGCTCTCGGTGCTGATCTACGCCGGCGCGAGCCCGATCTTCGTCGCCTACGGCGTGGCGATGTGCGGCATCGGCATGCTCACGCTGACCGGCAACACGATCAGCATGGACGTGTTCGGCCCGGTCGCCGACAACGCCAACGGCATCGGCGAGATGGGCTACGACCGCGAGGAGATGGGCGAGGAGAACTACAAGCGCGCCCGCCAGATCCTGGCCGACCTCGACGCCGTGGGCAACACCACCAAGGCCGAGACCAAGGGCATCGCCATCGGCTCGGCGGTCATCGCCGCCGTCAGCCTCTTCGCCAGCTTCATCGCGGTGATCGCCGTCGGCAGCGAGGAGAAGATCGGCGAGATGACCACCGGCGCAGTACCTCGCCGAGGCCGGCAAGCTCTCGGTGGCCCAGCCGCATGGTCTTCATCGGCATGCTGATCGGCGGCGTGGTGCCGTTCCTGTTCAGCTCGATGCTGATCCGCGCCGTCGGCCGGGCGGCGTTCCTGATCGTCAAGGAGTGCCGCATCCAGTTCCGCGACAAGGAGATCTGGGCCGGCACCAAGAAGCCCGACTACGGCCGCGTGGTCAACATCTGCACCGCCGCGGCGCAGGACGAGCTGATCGGCCCGGGCCTGCTGGCGATCCTGATGCCGATCCTGGTCGGCATCTTCCTGGGCACGCAGGCCCTGGGCGGCTTCCTGGCCGGCATGATCGTCGTCGGCCAGCTGCTGGCCGTCTTCATGGCCAACGCCGGCGGCGCCTGGGACAACGCCAAGAAGACTGATCGAGGACGGCATCTACGGCGGCAAGGGCTCCGAGGCGCACAAGGCGGCCGTCACCGGCGACACCGTCGGCGACCCGCTGAAGGACACCGCCGGCCCGGCCCTCAACCCGCTGATCAAGGTCATGAACATGGTCGCCCTGCTGGCCATCGCGCCGATCCTCGGCCTGACGCAGCGGCCAGTCCTGGCCTCTACCTGGTCGGCCTGATCGGCATCGCCGCCGTCGCCTGGGCCGTCTGGCGGAGCAAGACCGAGTCCAAGGAGCTCCGCGAGATGGAGGCCGAGCTCGGCGGGCGAGAAGGTCGATCGGAGCCTGGAGCCCGTCGGCCGCTGATGCTTCGGACCGAGCACGAGACGCACCCGACCGCTCGGCGGCGGGTGCGTTTCCGGGCTTCAGTCCGTGGGGTCGTTTCCTTTCAACAGGGACCCCTGGCCCTTGAGCCAGGTCACGCAGTGCTCGGGCCAGGTCGAGAAGCCAAGGATGGCGATCCACTTGGGGTCGAGGCCCGACTCGTCGGCGCGGACGGTCCGGATCGCCCGCGCGGCGTCCTGGAGCATCACGGGGTGATGATCGCGCGGCCCGAGCCGATACTTCAGGACGACCGCCGCTCCCCCCAGCCGGTTGAGCCATTCGGCCGCCTGCTTCCCCTCGTGATCGCGCAAGCAACCGATAACCGCCGCCGGGGCAGGGAGACCGTCACGCTCGGCACGTCCTTGTCGGGGTCTTCACCCTTCGGCCCGGGACCCCCTGGGACCAGAGCGGAGACGTCTTCAGCCCGGCTCCGGCCGTCGCGTCCTCGGCTCCCGCCGCCCTGGCGATTGTCAGCCAGAAAATCCCGGTGAGGAGGCCCCTCAGAACCCGCGCGACGCTCATCGATACCTTGGTTCCCGACCCGAGGGAACGGTTGTCGTCGGGACCATTGAGACCGTCGCTCCGGGGCTCAGAAAAAAACATCCCGAACCGCTTATTAATTAGGCTGACGGTGCGGTCGGGTGATGGCAAACCCCGCGCCTCGCCCTCTCTTACCGCAGATGACAGATCTCGCTCCCTGGCTGCCAATACGGCAGGGGTGACGGAAGGACGCGGCTGTGGTGATGAATCCAAGTCTTTCTCAAGAAACAAGTTAAGAAAAAAGTTTCGAGATGGCATGCGTCTTGCATAGCGGGAACGAGCGAGTCATCATCTCATCCGGGGTGCCGCGCAGCGGACGGCCCCTCCGTCGCCCCGGTCTGGAGCGAGGAGCGGCAACACTCGACCGCCTCCGGCGGCGGGTCGCCCCGCGTGGGGACCGGGAGTGGGTTGAATCGAGACTAGCGAAGGAGAAGCCACCGTGGCGAAAATGTTGGCCTACGACGAGGAGGCCCGCCAGAAGTTGGCGAGCGGCGTGACCAAGCTGGCCCGGGCCGTCCGGAGTACCCTGGGTCCGCGTGGCCGCAATGCCGTCATCGACAAGGGCTGGGGCAGCCCGACCGTGACCAAGGACGGCGTGACCGTGGCCGAGGAGATCGAGCTGACCGACCCGTACGAGAACATGGGCGCCCAGCTCGTCAAGGAGGCGGCCAGCAAGACCTCCGACGCGGCGGGCGACGGCACCACCACGGCCACCGTGCTGGCCGAGGCGATCTTCAAGGAAGGGCTCCGGGCCCTGGCCGCCGGCGCCGACCCGATGGCGCCTGAAGCGAGGCATCGACAAGGCCGTCGAGGCTGTCGTCGAGCACGTCAAGGGGCAGTCCCGCAAGGTCTCCGGCAAGAAGGAGATCACCGAGGTCGCCTCGATCGCCGCGAACAACGACCGCAGCGATCGGCGAGCGGCTGGCCGACGCCTTCGAGAAGGTCGGCACCGACGGCGTGATCACCGTCGAGGAGGGCAAGGGCTTCGAGACGACCGTCGACGTCGTCGAGGGCATGCAGTTCGACCGCGGCTACCTCAGCCCCCACTTCGTCACCGACCAGGACCGGATGGAAGTCGTCCTCGAGGACCCTCTACATCCTGATCTATGAGGAGAAGATCAGCTCGCCGACGAAGCTCATCCCGCTGCTGGAGCAGATCGCCCGGGCGAGCAAGCCGCTGCTGGTCATCGCCGAGGACGTCGAGGGCGAGGCGCTGGCCACCCTGGTCGTCAACAAGCTCCGCGGGATCCTCAAGGTCGCGGCGGTGAAGGCCCCCGGCTACGGCGACCGCCGCAAGGCGATGCTCGGCGACATCGCCGTGCTGACCGGCGGCAAGGCGATCTTCAAGGACCTGGGCATCGAGCTGGAGAACGTCCAGCTCTCCGACCTCGGCCGGGCCCGCAAGGTGATCATCGACAGCGAGAACACCACGATCGTCGAGGGCGCCGGGCACCGCCGACGAGATCAAGGGCCGGACCGAGATGATCCGCCGCGAGATCGCCCAGACCGACAGCGAATATGACCGCGAGAAGCTCCAGGAGCGGCTCGCCAAGCTCGCCGGCGGCGTGGCCCAGATCAACGTCGGCGCCGCTACCGAGACCGAGATGAAGGAGCGCAAGGCGCTGGTCGAGGACGCCCTGCACGCCACCCGCGCGGCGATCGAGGAGGGCATCGTTCCCGGCGGCGGCATCGCGCTGATCCGCGCGGTCGGCGGCGCTCGACGCGCTGAAGCTCTCAGGCGACGAGGAGCTGGGCGTCGACATCGTCCGCCGCGCCCTGGAGCAGCCCGCCCGGTTCATCGCCGAGAACGCCGGGATCGACGGCGCCGTCGTCGTCAGCAAAATTCAGAAGGCCAAGGATCCCCACTTCGGCTACAACGCCGAGGCCGGCACCTGGGGCGACATGTTCGCCGCCGGCATCGTCGACCCGGCCAAGGTCACCCGCTCGGCCCTCCAGAACGCCGCTTCCGTCGCCGGCCTGCTCCTGACCACCGAGGCCCTCATCGCCGAGACCCAAGAAGAAGGCCGAGCCCGCTGGTCACCACGACGAGCATGGCCTGGCATGGGCGGTATGGGTGGCATGGGCGGCATGGGTGGCATGGGCGGTATGGGTGGCATGGGCATGTGAGCCTCGGATGTCAGAGGAACGATCGGTGACTCACGATCGGAGATCCCGGATCTGTCCTCTGGCCTCCGGAATCTGTGCCTCGGACTTCTCCAACTCTACAGACGACGAGGACGGCCCCGTCGGCTCGGGGTCGTTCCGAGCGAGATAAGGAACCGACGATGGCCAAGATTCGCCCGCTTGAAGACCGCGTCGTGATCCAGCAGATCGAGGCCGAAGAGAAGACGGCCGGCGGCATCGTGCTGCCCGACACCGCCAAGGAGAAGCCCCAGCGGGGCCGGGTCCTCGCCGTCGGCCCCGGCAAGCTGCTCGACAGCGGCGAGCGGGCCGCGATCGGCGTCGACGAGGGGGACGAGGTCCTCTTCGGCAAGTACGCCGGCACCGAGATCAAGGTGGACGGCGAGGAGATCAAGATCCTCCGCGAGTCCGACATCCTGGCGAAGATCGTCAAGTAACGCACAGAGCTGAGGGCCCCGTGACGACTCAGTCTCCACGCGGCACTCAGCATCAGTATCCCGTGCCGGGTCGCGCATGCGGCTTCGGTTTCTGGACTTTTGACTCGGCACTCAGCACTTTCCAGGGAGACGACCCGTGGCGAAGCAACTGCTCTTCTCCGACGCCGCCCGCCGCAAGATGCTGGAAGGCGTCGATATCCTGGCCCGCGCCGTGGGCACCACGCTCGGCCCGACCGGGCGTAACGTGATCCTGAGCAAGTCGTTCGGCGGGCCGACCGTCACCAAGGACGGCGTCACCGTCTCGAAGGAGATCGAGCTGCCCGACCCGTTCGAGAACATGGGCGCCAAGCTCGTCAACGTCGTGGCTTCGAAGACCTCCGACGTCGCCGGCGACGGCACGACGACCGCCACGATCCTGGCCCGGGCGATCTATCCGCGAAGGCCTGCGCAACATCACCTCGGGTGCCAACCCGACGGCCGTCCGCCGCGGGATCGAGAAGGCGGTCGAGGCCGCCGTCGAGGAGCTGACGACGAAGATCTCGCGTCCGGTCTCCAAGAAGGAGGAGATCGCCCAGGTCGGCGCCATCTCGGCCAATAACGATCCCGAGATC
Organism: uncultured Planctomycetaceae bacterium; assembly: GCA_963803395.1. Lineage (GTDB taxonomy): Bacteria > Planctomycetota > Planctomycetia > Isosphaerales > Isosphaeraceae > JAFANO01. The sequence continues at coordinate 123,527 of CAWDND010000040.1, read as the reverse complement.
GGCAAGATGCTGGCCGACGCCGTCGAGCGGGTCGGCCGCGACGGCGTAATCACCGTTGAAGAGGGCAAGACGGCCGAGCACGACCCTCGAGTTCGTCGAGGGCATGCAGTTCGACAAGGGCTACCTGAGCCCCTACTTCGTCACCAGCCCGACGACGATGGAGGTCCTCTTCGAAGACGCGCTGATCCTCCTGCACGAGAAGAAGATCAGCAACCTCCGCGAGATGATCCCGCTGCTCGAGAAGGTGGCGCAGTCGGGCAAGCCGCTGCTGATCATCGCCGAGGACGTCGAGGGCGAGGCTCTGGCCACCTTGGTCGTCAACAAGCTCCGCGGCGTCCTGAACGTTTGCGCAGTCAAGGCCCCCGGCTTCGGCGACCGCCGCAAGGCGATGCTCCAGGACATGGCCGTCCTGACCGGCGGCACCGTGATCAGCGAGGACCTCGGCCTGAAGCTGGAGAACCTCCAGCTCGCGCAGCTCGGCCGAGCCAAGCAGATCAAGGTGGACAAGGACAGCACCACGCTGATCCAGGGCGCGGGCAAGAAGGCCGACATCCAGAAGCGGATCGAACAGCTCCGCCGCCAGATCGAGGAGACTGAGAGCGAGTACGATAAGGAGAAGTTCCAGGAGCGGCTGGCGAAGCTCTCGGGCGGCGTGGCGCTGATCAATGTCGGCGCGGCGACCGAGGCCGCGATGAAGGAAACCAAGGCCCGCGTGGAGGATGCGTTACACGCGACCCGGGCGGCGGCCGAGGAGGGAATCGTCCCCGGCGGCGGCGTTGCGCTGCTCCGGGTGATCCCAGCGGTCCAGAAAATCGTGGATTCGCTGACCCGACGACGAGAAGCTCGGCGCCCAGATCATCCAGAGGGCGCTGGAGGAGCCGGTCCGCCACATCGCCGCGAACTCGGGGCATGACGGCGCGGTCGTCGCCGAGGAAGTCAAGTCGCGCGAGGGAGCCGTCGGCTTCAACGCCAACACCGGCGAGTACGTCGACATGCTCGAGGCCGGGATCGTCGATCCGACCAAGGTCACCCGCACGGCGCTGCAGAACGCGGCCTCGATCGCCGCGCTGATGCTGACGACCGAGGCGATGGTCACCAATATCAAGGAGGACGAGGAGAAAGGTGCGGCCCGCGCCGAAGGGTCGATCCGCTGAGTCGAATCCCTCGACTTTCAGGGTCCGGGCGACCTCTTCACTCGCCCGGGCCCACCCAGCGATCGAGACGAGCGTTCAGATGAATACAGAATCTCCCTTTGAACTGACCCGGTAACGACGAGGTGGTTGGGACTTACGATTCGATGATGGGAAAGAATCTCGACACGTGCGCACCTTGACCTCTCCCACCCATGCCAACATGAGCGCACGCGTGCCAGGCACACGACGTCATTGATAGCTTCAATCATCCCTTCAATCTGTCACCTTCTGTGGAGGCTGGTCATCTCGGGTGCGGTGTCGCGAGCCGGTGTCGTATGATAACATGGACGGTGCCGGACGCTGCCCGATCTTCCCCTGACCTGTTTGAGACGCCATGCCGATGGCAACCACTAAACGCGATTATTACGAAGTCCTGGGAGTGAAGCGTGACGCCGAGCCCGAAGACATCAAAAAAGCCTACCGGCAGATGGCGTTCAAGAACCATCCCGACAAGAACCCGGGCGACGCCGAGGCCGAGAAACGATTCAAGGAGGCGGCCGAGGCGTACGAAGTCCTCTCCGACCAATCGAAGCGGCAGCGTTACGACCGCTACGGCCACGCGGGTCTGGAAGGGGCCGGGATCCACGACTTCCGGAACGCGGAAGATATCATGTCGGCCTTCGGCGACATCTTCGGCGGCGGGCTCTTCGGCGACCTGTTCGGTCAGCGACGGCGCGGCCCCCGCGCCGGGCAGGATCTGCTCTACAAGCTGGAGATCGAGTTGATCGAGGCGGCGCGGGGCACGACCAAGCCGATCGACGTCAATCGCCAGGAGATGTGCGGCGAGTGCAAGGGCTCGGGCGCGCGCAAGGGGACGATTGCGACGACCTGCAACTACTGCGGTGGACAAGGCCAGGTGGTCCAGTCGCGGGGTTCTTCCAGGTGGCGACCACCTGCCCCGCCTGCGGCGGCGAGGGGGTCCGGATCACCGACCCCTGCCCCACCTGCCGGGGTTCGGGGCGGGTCCACGCCGTCGCGCATCTGAAGGTCGATATCCCCCCCGGTGTCGAGAGCGGGATGTGGCTCCAGCTCCGGAGCCAGGGCGAGCCCGGCGACCCCGGCGCGCCGCGGGGCAACCTGCGAATCCAGATCCTGGTCCGCAAGCATCCGTTCTTCGAACGCAACCGCAACGACCTGCGTTGCCAGGTGCCGGTCAGCTTTTCCCAGGCCGTCCTCGGCGCCGAGATCGAGGTGCCGACCCTCGACGGTCCCGATCGCCTCTACGTCCCCAGTGGGACCCAGAGCGGCGATGTGCTCCGGCTCAAGGGTCGCGGCATGCCCGACGTCAGCGGCCGAGGCCGCGGCGACGAGTTGGTCGAGGTCGTCGTCGAGACCCCACGCCACCTGTCGCCGCGCCAGGAAGAACTCTTCCGCGAACTGGCCGAGATCGAACACGAAGACGTGAGCCCGAGCGCAAGAGCTTCTTCGAGAAGCTCCGCGATTATTTCACCGAGGACGCCGATGCGGCCGAGCCCGGCGCCACCTGAACCTCACGCGGTTCCCTCGGCCGCGAAGGCCAGGAAGGATCACACCATGAGCGACATGACGGGTAAGAGCACCACCAACCCTACGGAAAAGACCACCAACGGCGCCGCGGGAGAACCAGCCCCCATGGTCGAGAGCGCTCCGATCAGCGACGAGATCGCGCAGCTTCAGCAGCAGCGCGACGAGTATTACGAGCAACTCCAGCGCAGCCGCGCCGAGTTCGCCAATTATCAGAAGCGGTCGAAGTCGCAACTCGAAGCCGACATCAAATATGCGGTCGGCACGTTGGCGCGCGACCTGCTCGATGGGCTCGACAACCTCGAACGCGCCACTGATGCGCTCCGCGCCTCGGGCGCCTCGGGGATCACCGAGGGGCTCGACATGGTCCACAAGCAATTGCTGGCTACTCTGGCCAAACATGGCGTCGAGCCGATCGTCGCGCTGGGTCATCCCTTCGACCCGAATCAGCACGAGGCGCTCATTCAGCAGCCCGACGCCGGGCACCCCGAGGGGACCGTCGTGGCCGAGCTGAGCAAGGGATACAAGATCCGCGACCGCGTGCTCCGGCCCTCCAAGGTGGCCGTCTCGGTCAAGCCGACCTCGTCCACCGAGCCATCGCATTGATGTGAAAAACGGCGAGTCGAATTTTCGAGGCGAACGCATGCCAACCTATGATTACGTTTGTGATTCCTGCGGCCACGAGTTCGAGGCGTTCGAATCGATCAAGGCCGAACCTCAGTCCGTCTGCCCCACGTGCAGCGACGCCAGGCTGCGCCGGAGGATCGGCCCGGGGGCCGCGATCCTGTTCAAGGGTTCGGGCTTCTACCAGACGGATTATCGGAGCGAATCGTACAAGAAGGGTGCGCAGGCCGATAAGCCCGCCGAATCCTCGGCCAAGTCGGTGGAATCGTCGGCCAAGACTGAGCCATCAAAGCCCTCAACCAACGGGACGACCGGATGATCCGAGGGCGCTGCCCGATCTGCTCTCGACCGTATGAGATCCCGTCGCTGGCCGACCTCCAGACCTTTCCCTTCTGCTCCGATCGCTGCCGGCTGATCGACCTCGGACGCTGGATTGACGGAGCCTACGCGATCCCCGGCTCGGAAGCCTCCGCTCCGCCCGAGCCGGGCAATTCCGGCGACGATGACGAGGCGGATTGAGCCAGATTTCCGGGCCGGGATGTCCGATTGTCCCGTCTTGCTCAGGCTGATGCTGGGCAGTGGTTGTGGAGCGGCGGCCAGCGCCGGATCGGCCGCCGCGAGCGCGGCCCCGGTCGCCGCCGATGGGAGAAAACGTCGCTGCATGCCGCCTCAAGAGCCATGCGATTCGAGCAGGCGACGATTGGTCAATCAAGTTTTGTCAGCGCGGCGGTCCTTCGGTCCTTGCCCGATTCCGGGGCAGGTGGCCGCCTTCGCTCCGGGTCGGCGAGGCCGTTGTCAGTGCCCTCGCAGGGTGCAATACAAGAGCCTCCACGAGGAGAGCGAGTACGGTGCACGGGCCAAGCTCGCCCAGGCATGCTTGCGCCGTCGGGACGCGCCCCGACGTGAGGGCCAACCAAGCCCACGACTGGTGAGTCTGCGCCCGCGTGTGGTTCGCATAACTCCAGTCACTACTCGCTGGCAATGGCCCCATCCCTCGCCGTTTCCGGGCCTCGTTCAGGATCATTCGCGTGTATTGCTCGAGCCGCTCTGCGCGGACGCGCCGGATTTCTTGAGGTGATCGCGATACTTGAGCAGCGGTTCCGGGAGGTTGACGATTCGACCGACCTCAGCCAGGCGCAGGAAGAGGTCCAAGTCCTCCGCCTCGACCATCTCGGCACGGTAGCCACCGAGGTCCATCACGACCTGACGTCGAAACATCACGGCCGGATGGTAGACGATCTGACCCTTATTCGCGAGAAAATCCTCGACGATCTGCTCATGACTCAGGGCCTGGCCCATGACCGTGATCTCGCTCCCCTCCGGGTCGATGAGGACAACACGGCTGCCGACCATGACGCATTCGGGGTGCTCTTTCAAATAAGCGACCTGCCGCTCAATTCGATCGGACAGCGCGATGTCGTCGGCATCCATGCGGGCGATCAGCTCGCCTCGGGCCAGGGAGAGCAGTTCGTTGAGCGCACCAACGAGCCCCGTGTTCGGCCGGCTGAAGGGTCGGATGCGGCCGTCCCGCTCGGCGTACCTCCGCAAGATCGCGGCCGAGCCATCGGTCGAGCCGTCGTCGAGGATCAGGAACTCGAAATCCGTGAACGTCTGCGCGAGGATGCTCTCGATCGCCTCGGCGACGTAGCGCTCGGCATGATAAGTGGGCATCAGGACCGAGACCGAAGGCACGCTTATCGGCTCGGGTCCACGCACGGGTCGCGTCTCGATCCGCGTCATTCGCTGGGCGGGACGATCGAGAAATTCGACGTCAGGATGAAGCTCGCTCATTTTCTCAGCTTCCGAAAGCTGTCCGTGTTCCGATCGATCAAGCGATGAACCCAGCGGAGTGTTGAACCTCAAGAGCATGGGTCATCGCGCCGCAGCGGCGGCCCCATCGCTACCCGGCGCCTGGGCGGAGGAGCCACTTCAGATGCGGAGGCCGGCGCTGACGGCGTCGTTGTAGAACATCCGGACGGTCTCCAGGGAGGTACCGTCAAGACATTTATCAATCAGGCAAGTTTTTTAAGAAGATCATGGGTGATGGTGATGATGTGACATCCGATTTGATCGGCCTGGAAGATATTGAGGATCTCCCGGGGGCTGGCCCAGATCAGCTCGATGTGGGGATACGGGCCGAGGATCTGGACCGCCGCGGCCATGATCGGCACGGGGTCGCGGCCCGTATCCGCGATCCGGCCGGCGAAGACCGAGATGCAGGACGGCGGGGCCGTTGCCAGCGCCGCGGCCACGTCGCGGACCTGCGCCAGGGTCATCAGGGCCGTGACGTTCTGCTTGACCCGGGCCTTGGCCAGCGCGTGGATGAGCGGGATCGAGGACTTCCCCTGGGTGTTGGTCACGGGGATCTTGACGTAGACATTGTCACCCCAGCGGGCGATCCGTCGTGCCTGGGCTTCCATCTCGTCGAATTCGTCGGAGAAGACCTCGAACGAGATCGGGCGGTCGGGGATCGCCCCGAGGACCTCGCGGGCGAAACGCCTCGTAATCGGAGATCCCGGCGTTCTTCAACAGCGTCGGGTTGGTCGTGAAGCCCTTGATCAAGGGGTTGCGGTAGAGCTCGAGCATGCCCGCGACGGTCGGCGCCGTCGGCGAAGATCTTGACGTTCAGGTCGGCACAAGCTGACGACATGGACTTACTCTCCGGTGACAAATGAACGTTGAGGATCCAGGACGTGCGGACAGAAGGTCCGTCGGTGGTATGGTCGGCGGGGGGGTCGGGCCTGGGCTCGTCGTAGCCCAGGTCGAGGAAGATCGTGCGGCACCCGGCCCGGCGTCCCGCCTCGATATCCTTCCAGCGATCACCCACCATGAAGCTGGCGGCCAGGTCGATCCGATGCGTTCTGGGCCGCTTCGAGCAGCAGCCCGGGATTGGGCTTGCGGCGTGAGCAGTCGTCGCCGTCCTCGTAGCAGACGAGGAGTCTCTGGAGCGGCAGGGCGGCCGCTGAGTCGCGCGTTCATCGCCTCGACCACCTCGCGGCGCTGGGTCCCGCGGGCCACGTCGGGCTGATTGGTGACGCCGACGAGCAGGAACCCCGCCGCCCGCAGCGCGGTCAGCGGCCTCCGGGACGCCCGGGAGGATCGCCAACTCGTCGAGTGTGCTCGGCGGGCACGGGCCGGCCGTTGCGGACGCAGGGCCCGGTTGAGCACGCCGTCGCGATCGAGGAAGACGGCTTGGAGGTCGCGGCTCATCGCACCGACTCCCACTTCGTGGCGTGCCGCTGCAATCGGGGGTGCGAGACGAGCAGGTGCCAGATCACCGCCTGGAACGCCTCGGCGTGCGGCGTGATGTGCGCGGGGTTCACCGTCGGGACGATCACGCAAGCGGTGGCCACCCTGGCGGTGTAACCCCCGTCCTTGCCCACGATCCCCAGGATCGGGGTCCCGACGGATTGGGCGTACTCCAGCGCCCGCACCAGATTGGGGCTGACATTCTTCTCGACGCTGCCGCCTCCCACGGAGAGGACGAGGATCAGGTCGTCGGGTCGCAGGCGGCTGACCCGGAGCCACGCGGCGAAGACGGTGGGCCAACCCTCGTCGTTGGTTCGGGCGGTCAGCTCCGAGACGTTGTCGGTCGGGGCGTAGGTCTCCAGGCCGACGATCTTCCGGAAATCATTGACGGCATGTGATGCATTGGCCGCGCTGCCGCCGACGCCGAGGATGAACAGCCGTCCGCCGCGCTCACGGGTCTGCTCCAGGAGCTCGGCCATCCGCTCGATGGCGACGGTGTCCAGGGCCTCGAGGATCTGCCGGGCCTCGGACTCAGAAACTGGCGTGCGTGGTCCATCATTCACCTGAGGTGAGGGGGTAAGGGGCCGGGAGTGTTCGGCCAGGTGCCGTCGCGTCTCCTCCAGACCCGCGTGCGAGCCGATCTCATAAAAGCGCTCGAAAACCTCCAGCGCCGCGAGCTGATCCCGCTGGAGCATCGCCTGGTAGACCTGCGCCAGGTCGGACGCCTCGCCTTCGGGCACGACGTCGAACGACCGACGGTCGAAGACGCCGAGTCCGTAGTCGATGTGCCGCATCCGCGAGGTCCGGTTCACCTTGTCGTAGGCCAGGATGCGGCCGTCGCTGAACTCGACGTTGCTGGCATCCCAGCGCTCGTCGTTGGCGAAGACGGTCATCAGGGCGAGCTTGCCGGCGGCCTGAAAGGCATCCTGGACGGCGGCGTAGGCGCACTCCAGGTAGGAGTCGCCGTAGAGCACGAAGAAACGCTCCGGGAGCTGGTGGAGGGCTTGCCGGATCGCCCCGGCGGTGCCCAGCAGCCGGGGACCATCGAAGGCGTATGCAACCTCCAGGCCGAACGCCGCGCCGTCGCCGGCCGCCGCGACAATCTGCTCGCCCAGATGGCCGAGGCACAGGAGTGCCCGCCGCACTCCCTGGGACCGCAGTTGCCTGAGCTGGTGGAACAGGAACGGCTCGCCGTGGACGTCAACCAGACACTTGGGCCGCGCCTGAGTCAACGGCCCGAGCCGTGTGGCGAGACCGCCCGCCAGGATAACGGTCGGGAACAGGGAGAATTCACTGGATGACAACCTTGGTGCCCTCGAAATCGAACCGGAACCGGACCTCCTGCAATCCCTCCTCGTGCAGCACCTTCCTGAGTCGGGCCCGCTCTGGTGCGTAGAACATCAAGAACCCGCCTCCGCCGGCGCCGATCAGCTTGCCGCCGATGGCCCCATGACGTCGCGCCAGGTCGTACCAGTGATTGATCTGCGCGTTGCTCATCTGGCGAGGAACGCTGCCGCTTGTGCTCCCAGTGCGATGTTCATCAACTCGCCGAACCGTTCCAGGTTGCCCGCCTCGAGAGCCTCCTTGGTATCGCGGCCGATCTGCTTGATGAAATGGAGGTTGGCGATCATCTCGCGATCGTGCTGCCGGCTCTTGGCATCCTGGTCGCGGAGGATCTCCCCGGCCGACCGGGTGTAGCCGGTGAAGAACAGGAGCAGGTGGTCCTCCAGCTCGTAGAGCGTTTCCGCGGCTGATCTTCAGCGGCCAGGCCTCGACCTGCTGGTTGGGCAGGAACCGGAAGCAGGTGATCCCGCCGTACGCCGCGATGTACTGGTCCTGCTTGCCGACCGGCTCCTTGAGGAGGTCGATCTCGATCCGGCACGCCTGCGCGGCCAACTCGCTGGGATGGACCAGGTTCTTGCTCAAGGTATGGAGCGCCTTGAGCAGGGCCGTTGTAAAGCTGCCGGAGGATCCCAGTCCCGTCCCGGCCGGGATATCGGCCATGCTGGTGATCTCCAGCCCTCTCCAGTCCCCCTCGACCAATTTCAGCGCCTCGCGGATCAGGGGGTGCCGGATCTCATCAATGCTCTCGACCTCCTCCATCTGCGAGTACTTCAGAAGGAGCCGGGGAACAAAGCGATGGTGCAGCGTGATGTAGACATACCTGTCGATGGCCGCGGCGACCAGGAAGCCACTGTGCTCTTCGTAGTAAGACGGCAAGTCGGTCCCACCGCCCCCGAGGGAGATGCGGAGGGGGCTGCGGGTGATGAGCAAGGGTTGAACTCCCAGGATATTAGCTCCGGAAACGAGTGAAAAATTGGGGAAAAATTCGAGACTGTAGCAGCGTTACCGGGCGGTTTTGGCACGGTCCACGCAATCAGGCTTGGGATCGAGCCATTCGCCGAATTGGGGGCCAACTCGGAGTCGTTGAGCGGGTCCCGAGTCGATTCTCCCGGTTCCTGACGAGCGATCCTCAAATCGGCCCCTGTAACGCTGCTACAGTCTCAAAAATTCACGTTGTTTCGCCGATATGCGTTCGGCGATTCCCGCCCGACCAACCAGAGGGCCGCAGAGTCGGGACTCTCGCGACGTTCGCGTGGTCCTCAAAAGTTCAGAGCCTCGCCCGTTGACCGGGAAGTTTCCGGGTCCGGCTAAGAAACCTCCCGGGATGAGCAGGGATCAGAGGTCGCGCTCCACATGCCGAGCGTGAGCACGGGCAGGAATCCGTTCGGTATTCAGGGAAACCTCCCGGCTTTGGCATCCACGATCATCGCATCGATGGCATCGCGCAGCGCTCGACGGAGGTCCTCTGATTCGCCCAGCCGCGCTTGCGGAGCTTGGTGGTATCGAAGCGAACGACCGGGACATCCCCCTTCCAACCGCGTGTTCCGCCAGTGAACGTGTACTTCACGCCCTTGAGGTCGAGCCGCTCGGCAACCAGGTCGGCGATCTGGCGCACGGTCACATAGTCCTCGGTGGCCACGTTGAAGACTCCGAAGCCCTGCCACCCTTGGTCGTGCACCAGGAGCAGGGCATTGAGGACGTCATCCACATGAATGTAGGACTTGCTTTGCAAGCCGTCGCCCAGGATTTCGAGCCGTGTCGGGTCGCGGAGCAGCCGGCGGATGAAGTCGTAGGCGACGCCGTGGGTCTGCCGGGGACCGACCACGTTGGCAAAACGAAACGCCACGCCCTCCAGCTCGAACATGTGGCCGTAGGCGCAGAGCAGGGCCTCGCACGCCAGCTTGCTCGCCCCGTAGGTGGAGATCGGCTCCAGCGGGCTGTAGCCCTCACCGACCATCGTGGTCCCCGTGTCGCCGTAGACACCGCTGCCGGAGGCGTAAAGGATCCGCCGGACTCCGGCCACTCGCATCGCTTCCAGGAGGTTCTGTGTCAGGTAGGTTCCCTCCCAGAAGTCGATGTCCGGCTCGCTGGCGGCGCGAGCAATGTCCGGATTCGAGGCGAAGTGGAAAACCACCGCGGCGCCTTCCATCGCCTTCGTCAAAGCGGCCAGCTCCTTCAGGTCCGCCCGGACAATTCGGAGCCGCTGATCGCCTTCCGGGAGATGCCATGATCGCCCCGAGCTGAAGTTGTCGTAGACCACGACGCTCGCCTCGGGCGAACGCAGCAATCTTCGAACCATGTGACTTCCGATGAAACCTCCGCCACCCGCGACAAAGTAGTGTACCAAATCCTCATTCCTCGATACTTGGTGATCCCAATCTCCGATATTTCGCACTACGTCTTAGCATGATGGGTCTATGCACGATTGTATGGTAATTTGCCTCAAGGAGCTTGTCAAATAGTCGTTATCTCACCGAGTCCCCTTTGTCCCGCCCGGAGAGCCTGATGTTGTTATCTCTCCGCCGCTTGGGAATTCCGGAATCCGGCTGAACGACGCGGGGCCGGCCCTTCGGCAAGAAGGGCCGGCCCCGCGTGAGGACGTTGGCTGCCGCGATCCGACGCTCACTCAGGTGGCAAGGGGGGCAGGTCGATCGGCTCGATGGTCGGCAAGTGGGGCAGGTTCTTCGCGTCGCTCGGCTGGGGATTGGGCTTGGGCGCGGAGTTCGAGACGGGGACGACTCCGGGCTCGTCGGTCGCCGGCTGCGACCGGGTCAAGATGTCGGGCTCGCCCACCGGGATCTGCGGTCCGACCGGGGTCGGCGGGGGACCAAGCGGCCCGACGGGGGCAGGCAGCAGGGGCCGGGGGCTCTCCGGTCCGGAATCGGGCGGCGCCATCGGGGGGACCGGGTCGCTGACCGCCGGGCCGTTGATCGGCCTCGGGTGATAGTTGCCGTCGGGCAGGATCGGCAGGATCCGGTGCCCGACCTGCTGGTCGCGGGCCTGAATGTACGCCTTCTGCGGATGCGGCCCTTCGGCCACCGCGATGTTGTCGTAGGCCAGCAGCGTCCCCTTGGCCTCCTCCAGCGCCACGATCGAGATGTTGTAGGTGGTCTTGAACTGCGCCTCCTGCGCAACGGCGCTGGCGTACTGGCTGACGGCGTCGAGGTAGCGGTCGATCGTGATCCGGCCCTCCTCATAGAAGGCCCGCTGCGCCTCGAGCCGCTGCGCGGCCGCGGCCCGGAGCCGCGAGGCGGTCTTGAACTGCTTGTAGTTGGCGTCGACTTCCAGGAAGAACCGCGCCAGCGAGTGCGTCGTCTGGTGGACGATCTGCTGCAGGTAGGCACGCTGCTTCAGCAGCGTATATTGGGCCTGGCGGGTGTTGGCCAGCGGGCTCCGCATGCCCAGAGGCATCTGGAAGGTGAAGCCGAGCTGCCATGTCACGAAGTCGCGGTAGGTGCCCGGCGACGAGCCCAAGCCGGCGGCGGCCTGCTGGACCCGGATGAGTGGGTCGACCGCCTGCAATTGCTTGCCGGTCATGACCGCCTCGGCGGTGTCCAGGCTATGGCCCAGCCCGTTGAACTGGTACAGGGCGTTCAGATTCAATTGGGGGAGGAGCTGGTTGCGGGCGACCAGCAACTGGAGCTCGGCGACCCGGACGATCAGTTGCTGGACGACGATATCGGGCTGGAACGTGAGCATCTGGGCCAGGCTCGCGTCCCAGTCGGGCTCGAGCCGGGCCTCGGTCGGCTCGGTGACTGGGACGATTCGCCGGTTGTCGGCCGGGGGCAGGCCGAGGATGTTCCGCAACTGCCGCTCGGTCGTGATGACGTCGGAGGTCTTGGTCACCAGGTCGAGCTTGAACTGTTCGAGCCGTTGCGACGCCTCGGCGACGTCGGCGACGGTGCCGCGGCCAACCTCCAGCTCGGACTGCTCGCGCCGGAGGATCTCCTCGGCCAGCTCGACCGCCTTCTCGCTGCTCCAAAGCTGGACGTGCTGCTGCGCCAGGCTCCAGTATTGTTGCTCGATCGAGCGGACCGAGGCGATGACCTCGGCCTTGAACCGCCAGACCGCGCCGTCGGCGTTGAGCCGTTGGATGACGATCGGCGCCCGGTTGGCCTCCAGGCCGACCGGGGGACCGGCCTGTCCCCCTGCCAGGGGCGCGCTGCCGAGCAACGGCTGCGTCAACGAGAGCTGCACGTTGGTCGTGTACGCCGAGGGCGTGGTGTTGGTCGGGCTGTTCGAGTAGAGATAGTTGACGTTGTGCGTCACGCCGAGCAGGGCCCCTGTCGCCGTCCGCTTCTGGAGCCCGGCCTGGAACGCCGCGGTGTCCTGGTTGAAGATGATCGGGAACCGAGGCCCGGCCAGGAAGGTGCCTGCCTGGATCGCGTTGTTGAACGGCGCAACGCTATGGCCCCACAAGAGGCTGGTCGTCAGGTTGGTGTCGAACGCCGACAGGGCCTGGGCGATCTGGGTCTCCTGGATCGCGGGGTCGTATACGGTCTGGAGCTGGGTGGCGCCAGGGAGCTGGCGATGCCCGCGCCGGCGCCGGTGTTCAACGGGGTCGGCTCGAAGCCGCCGACCGGGATGCCCTGCGCCCCGAGCGAGATCACGCGGATGACCTCGGAGTTGTCTATGCCGATCCGGATCGCGTCCTGGAGCGTCAGTTGCCAGATCTCCTGCGCCTCGGGGTCGTTGGTCGTCCGCGGTCTGGCCACCTTGGGCAGGGGCATCGGTAGGTTACTGCTGAGGAACTGGGCCTTCTTGACCTCCTTGTCCTCCTGCGCGACGTTCCCCAAGTTCTCGTGGGGCACGGCCTTCGATTGGTCGATGTAGGGAAGCCGCTGGCAGCCGGCGGCGGCAGCCCAGGCCACCACCGCCGCCGCCCACGCGTTCCGGTTCCTGAATAGGGTCAATCGCATGGCCAGGCCGTCCTTGACTAAGATCGCCATGTGACGAGTGGTCCCGGGTCGCAGGGGATGGCCCAGTCGTCGGGGGCCATCGGTCTCGTCCCCTCACACCTCGGTCGGCGGCCGGTCGCGTCCATACTTCCGAGCCGCGCTGGTCCTTGTGACCTCACGATGGCCCCGCGATTGTTCCGGGGCGCGCAGTCCACCGCGGGTCAAGCCGTTCCCTAAGCGGACAATCCCTGCCGCCGGGACAGTCCGCCCCGCTCCGGGAGTCCGGCCGATCGACCTGTACGATAAGGTCGGCTGTGAGCGAAGTGCGTCTTGAAGCGATGGGGAGGATTTTACGGATTTTGTTCCGTCTGTCCTAGGTCAACCTTCGGCCCTCCTCCCTGACCGGGCGCAGGCCCGATCCGGAGACGGATCCCGCTCCGCCTCGAGCAACGGGACTCCCGTCAGGACGGAGTTCCCTCATCACGCCCGGGCGAGACCGTTTTCTCACGCGAATCGGCTGTGGGGAGCAGGTGAGCACCCGCGCTCAGGCGACGCTGTGCGGCGAGTTCCGCGTCCTGGCGACCTCCACGTACGACCAGCCCAGCTTGCGCTTCAGGTAGATCACCTCGCCAGGCGCGGTCCCGTCCAGCGCGTGGCCGAGGAACTGGATCAGGTAGCCGCCGACGAAGCAGCCCAGCGCGAACAGGAACAGGGGCACCGAGATCAGGAAGACGTAGATCGGGATCATCAGAACGCCGAGGATCGTGGGCGGGATGCCGATCATGTGCAGCACGAAGCTGCCGGGGTCGCGATGGCGGTCGAACCAGCTTTGAACCAGGGCGGCGGGCGGATGGGGCGGGCAGATCATCGATGGATCTCCATCACCGGGGCCATCGACCGAGCGCCGCTTGACGACTCACCCTGGCTGCGGTTACGTTAGGCACCTCGGTCCAAGTAATTAGGTTAATCCCTCGCCGGCGGTGTCCGCAAGCCAAGAACGGGGCGAACCGGGATCGGGTAATGCCGGATCGTGCTCCGATGGCCTGTTCCTCGAAGTCCGCCGCGAGGTCGCCAAGTTGAGAATCCCGACGTCACGTTCGAAGCCTCGGGATAGCCGGGCCCACGACACGATCGCCGGCTTCGAGGACGGGGTCGGTCTCGCGATTTTCCTGATCTTCCTGGGAATCCCGTTCCCGGTCATTCTTCAGAAGATGCCCGGTTCCAGGCGAGATGGGTAGGGATCATTGGCCAAGGGAGTGGCCGGGGTGGATGAAGCCAACTATCTCCGTTTGATCCGGGGCGAGACCCGAGGTCCGTTGGCTCATGCCGCACGTTTCGGACTCGGATTGGTGTCTTCGGGCTACGGCTGGGCCATTAACGCTCGCAACACGGGTTACAACCGGGGATGGCTGAAGATCCAGCGCGCGCCGGTCCCGGTCGTCTCGGTGGGCAACCTGACACTCGGCGGGACCGGCAAGACGCCGACGGTCGAGTGGGTCGCGCGGTGGTATCGCGCGCGCGGGGTGCGGGTCGCCATCCTGAGCCGGGGCTACGGTCGCGCCGAGGGAATGAACGATGAGGGGCGGGTGCTCGGGGAGAACCTGCCCGACGTCCCCCCCTTCGAGGACGCTGACCGCGTCCGAGGGGCGCGGACGGCCGTCGAGGAGTCGGAGTCGCAACTGATCGTCCTCGACGACGGGTTCCAGCATCGCCGGCTCGCGCGCGACCTCGACATCGTCCTGCTCGATGCGCTGGAGCCGTTCGGGCTGGGTCGTCTGTTCCCCAGGGGCTTGCTCCGAGAGCCGGTCCGGGCGCTCCGCCGCGCGGGGGTCGTGGTGCTGTCGCGCGCCGACCTGGTGGCCGGATCCGACCGCGCGGCGATCCGGGCCGAGGCCGAGCGCCACGCCGGGCCTCTCCGCTGGGCCGAGGTGCGACACGCGCCGCGCGACCTGGTCGATGATGTGGGAAGCACGTCGCCGGTCGCCAACCTCGCAACCCGATCGGTCGCGGCCTTCTGCGGGATCGGTAACCCCGAGGGGTTTCGGCGCACCCTGACACCGTTATGCGGCCGGGTCCTGGAATTCCGGACCTTCCCAGACCACCACCCCTACTCCGCCGCCGACATGGCCGACCTGACTGCCTGGGCCGGTGGTCTCGGCGCGGATCTGGCCTTGACCACGCAGAAGGATTCGGTGAAGCTGCGCCCGCGACCCTCGGGCCAGTTCCGCTGCGCCGCCCTCCGGATCGACCTGGAGGTCCTGTCGGGCGCCACGATCCTGGACGAGGCGCTGTCACCGCTCTTGCCTCATCCGTAGGGTGGGTGCGACGTCCCTCCCGCGGACATCGGGAAAGGAATCCCGTGAGCCTGCATGAAACCCCCTCACTCGACCTGAACGACCTGCGTTACGAGCCGCTCGCGGAGCGGCCGAGCAAGGTGACGTTGGCCGACCTGGGACGGACGGTCGGCCCGGACGCGACGCTCGCGGAATGGCTCGACGGCCTCCCCGACCAGTTGGCGGCCAGGGGGATTAAGCGGCTTCGCGACGCGATCGTCCGCGCTCACGACGAGGGCTGTCCCGTCGTGGTGGCGCTGGGCGGGCATGTGATCAAGACGGGATGCGCGCCGTATCTGGTCGATTGGATCGAGCGCGGGATCTTGAAGGGCCTGGCGCTGAACGGGTCGGCGGCGATCCACGACTTGGAGCTGGCGATCGCGGGGCGGACGAGTGAGGACGTCGGCCCCCGGCTGATGGCGGGGACGTTCGGGTTCGCCCGCGAGACCTCTGACCTCTTCGCCTCGGCCTGCGCGGGCGGCCGTGTTGTCGTGCGGCCTGGGCGCGGCGCTGGGTGAGCTGATCCTCGAACACGGCGGCCCCGGGCTGGAATCGAGCGTGCTCGTGGCGGCCCGGCGCCGCGAGGTCCCCCTGACCGTCCACGTCGCGGTGGGAACCGACATCGTCCACATGACGCCCCGGCTCGACGGCGCCTCCCTGGGCAAGGCAACCCTCCACGACTTCCGGACCCTCTGCGAGATGGTCGCGGGGATGTCCGGCGGCGTCTGGATCAACCTCGGCAGCGCGGTCGTCCTGCCCGAGGTCTTCCTCAAGGCCGTCGCCGTCGCGCAACCTCGGCCGACCGCTCGATGGGCTGACCACCGCCAACCTCGACTTCGATCAGAAATATCGAGGCCTGCTCAACGTCTTGCAGCGCCCGGCGCCGAGGGCATCGCGCTGACCGGGCACCACGAGTTGATGATCCCCCTGCTCCACGCCGCCGTCGCGGCGACTCGAAACGGCAAACCGTGACGATCATCACGTCCGACCACTCTGCCGTGAGGTGTTCAAGGCTTCCGGATTCCTGGCGCCACTCGCCCTCGTGGCATAATGACATTGATCTCCTGAATCTTTTGCCTCTGTGCTACGGAGTCTCAGGAATTCCCTGATGCCGTTTCAACGATCCCGTGGGGAACAGGATGGGTTTGCCCGGGACGAAGCGCAGCGGCCCCCGGTGCGAGGGCCGGGACTTCCGGGGCATGCTGCACTTGGTCCCGGCCACTCTTGCCGGCTCCCGTGAAGATCTCGTGTGAGCCTGCGCAAGGAGGGGACATGCCGGTCTGGCTCGTCACGGGGGCGACGGGGTTCTTGGGCCGGCACGTTTTGGCGGCCCTCGGCGCAGGGCAAACGTCTGGTGTGGAACTCTTGACGTTGGGGCGACGCTGTCCGCCCCAGGGGACGTTCCCTACGTTCCTGCAGGCCGATCTGGACGACCCCGCGAGCGTCCAGCGAGCGATCGGCCGGGCGGCGCCGGCGGTGGTCCTGCACCTGGCGGGGCAGACGCCGCCGGCCTCGCCCGAGCAGTTGTATCGGTCCAATTCGCTGGCGACAGTCCACCTGCTCGACGCGCTCCGTGCCTGGGGTGGCGCCGCGGGTCGTCCTAGCGGGCTCGGCGGCCGAGCTCGGGCCGATCGAGGTGGCCGATTTGCCGGTCGGCGAGGACCACCCGTGCCGGCCTGCCGAGAGCTACGGCCTGAGCAAGCTCCTGGCGACCGCCGCGGGGCTGGCGGCGCGGCCGCCGCTGGAGGTGATGGCCGCGCGGATCTTCAACCCGATCGGGCCGGGCCAACCACCGACCCAGGCGCTTGGCCGGTTCGCCGTCCGGCTGGCCGAGGGGCCTCCGATGCCCTTGACTGTGGGCGACCTCGACGTCCGGCGCGATTTCATCGACGTCCGCGACGTGGCCCGTGCGCTGATCGCCCTGGCCGAACGTGGTCGGGCGGGGCTGGTCTACCATGTGGGCACGGGTCAGTCGCGGCGCGTTGGCGAGGGGCTCGATTACCTGATCCGCCTGAGCGGCCGCGCGGTCGAGGTGAAGGCCGATCCGCGAGCGGCCCAGATCGCGGGGCCGAGGGACTCGCGCACCGACATCCGGCGGATCGTCACGCACACGGGATGGCGGCCCGAGGGCGTGTGGGAGCAAAGCCTTGCGGACTTGTGGGATGAGGCGCGGTCGCGCGCGGTTGCCATTGACCGCCTGAACCGTGACCCGTATCATGAGACCCTCGGCCGAGGGATCGCGCCGCGGCAACTCACGCTCAAGGAGGAGCGCCCTCGATGGCTGGCCGTCGCTCTCTGCTCGCGATCATCCTCCTCGCGGCGGCCCTGCACGCGATCGCCCTGGCGCGGACCCTCCTGCCCGCGCAGGATGGCCTGAAGTTCATCAGGATCGCCCGCCAGTTCCAGACGCGGCCGTGGGACGACGTCGTCCGGGCGTCCGACCAGCACCCGCTCTACCCGGCGCTGATCGCGCTGGCCGAGCCGGTGGTCGCCTCGGTCGCCGGGCATGGCCCCGACACCTGGCGGATCGCCGCGCAGGGGGTCTCGATCCTGGCCACGCTGGCCGTGCTCGTGCCGTTGCACGCCCTGACCCGCACGTTGTTCGACGACCGGATTGCATCGCTGGCCACGTTGATTTACGCCCTCCTGCCGCTGCCGGCCACGATCGGGCACGACACGCTGAGCGACAGCCTGGCTCTGCTGGCCGCGGTGCTGGCGTTGCACCTCGGCGAGGTCGCGCTCCGCACGGGCGCGCGGTCGGCCTCGCTGGGCTGCGGCCTGGTGGCGGGACTAGGCTACCTGGCGCGGCCTGAAGTTGTTGTGGTCCCCGCGGCGGTCGTCCTCACCCTGGCTGCGCGGTGGCGCGGGCCGATGTTGTCGCGCCTGGCGGTCGCGCGATTTCGACGCTGGCCGTCACGTTCCTGGTGGTGGTCGGGATGTACGCGCTGGTCAAGGGCGAGGTCTCCGAGAAGCTGGCTCTGCGCCAGGTGGCGGAACTCGGAGCAAATCCGATCAAGGCCCGTAAGGTCGGCCAGTGGCTCCCGCCAGGTCTCGACGACCCGCGCTGGGATTTCTCGCCCAAGGAGGAGTCGGAGGAGCCGGCGTCCACGTCGGCGTGGCCGGTCGTGCGACGCCTGTTCCTGCGATGGGCCGAGGGCCTCTGTGGGGTCTTTGCGTTCTTCGGGGCCTGGGGCATGGCGCGGGATCGGTTCATCCGCACGCTCTGCGCACGTGCGGCGACTCCCGCGCCGGTCGAGGGACGCCGGCTGATCGCGATCTATCTAGTGCTGTTTAGCCTGGTGCTGGTCCGGCACGTGCTGAGGATGGGTTACCTGTCGGATCGGCACATGTTGATGCTGGTGGCGGCGTCGGTCCCGTGGGCGGGGGCCGGAGTGTTCGTCTGCGCCCGGGGAATCTCGGTGACACTCGGTTGGGGGCATCACCACGCGCAGGCGGTTAGCGCGGCGGCTTTGACGGTCCTGATCGCCTCGGGAGTCGCGCTCCAGGTGAAGCCGGCGCATCCGAGCCGCTGGGGTCACTGGGCGGCGGGGCGCTGGCTGCTCGCGCACGCGGAGTCCTCCGACGCGGTGCTCGACACCCGAGGCTGGGCGGCGTTTGTCTCGAGCCGGCCGAGCTACGACTACTGGCACGTCCGCCAGGCATTCACCGACTCGCACCTGGCTTACATCGTCGTGGGAACCGACGAGCTCTCGGCGGCGAGCCGGCGGGCTGCGACGTTACGGGCTGTCCTGGCGTATGCGGCCGCGCCGGTTGCGGAGTTCCCCGAGCGCCGCGACGGTCAAGGGACCGGCGTCCGGGTCTACCGCTTCCGCCGGCCCTGTTCATGGAGGGGCCTGCGCCCATGATCCACGGCTCATTCTGGGATCGGCTGGTGCGCGGGACGGACTGGACCTGGCTCGACGAGCGACACCGCGACACGCTGCCGGTGGACCTGGCCGCGAGGGTCATGGCGTTGGAGAGCCACGACCGGTACCACGCCAAGCAGGGTCGGTCGACGGCGCGGGTCGTCTTCCACTCGGCCGCGGGGCCGCTTCCGGTCTACCTGAAGCGACACTACCGGCTCCCCTGGCGTGCGAGGCTCGCCACACTGATCGACCCAAGGGGGCGCACATACGCCCGCGTCGGCCGAGTGGGCGAATCTGGAGTGGCTCCGCGCCAGGGGCGTTGCAGTGCCTGAGGTGGTCGCCGCCGGCGAGCGGATCGGACCCTGGGGAGCGCTGCAAAGCTTCCTGATGGTCGCTGAGCTGACCGGCTGCCTCCCCTTGCACGAGGCCCTACCCGCGCTGGCCGGCACGCTCGACCGCTCGACCTTCGCCTCGTTCAAACGTGCATTGATCGCCGAGATGGCCTCGACCACCGCCACGCTCCACCGACTCGGCCTGTTCCATAAAGATCTTTATCTCTGCCACTTCTACCTCGACATGGGGCGGCGGAACGCGGGCGGTCAGTGGCTCTTCCTGATCGACCTGCACCGGATGGCGGAGCATCGCTGGTGGCCCGACCGCTGGCGGTGGAAGGACCTGGGGCAGCTCCTGTTCTCGACGTACGGCGTCGCCGGGGTCGAGTCGACCGCGACGTCCTGCGCTTCTGGACGCATTACCAGAGACGGCTCGGCCTGCGCCGGCCCCGCTGGCACCTGCGGATGATCCGCCTCAAGTCCGCGCGCTACCTGGCGCATAATCGCTGAGATTTCCGCCACCTGGGATCAGAGGGCCGATGCAGATGAAAAAAAGCCAGGGATTATCGCGATTATCCCCTTTGATCTCTCTCATCTGACCGGATCAGGAGACTTCGGGTATGCATCTGGCCCTGAACTTCCAACGGGTCGATCCGACACGCGGCGGTGCCGAGACGTACGTGGTCGATCTCTGCCACCGACTTGTCAAGGCGGGGCATCGGGTCGAACTTTACGCCGAGTGGTGGCGCGAGGGGGTGTTACCCCGCGAGGTCCGCTGCGTCAAGGTCGCCGCGCCCGGAAGGAACCGGCTGGGAGCGGCTCTGGAACTTCGCCGCGAACTCCGAGGTCGCGCTGCATGAGCGCTCCCACGATTGCACCGTCGGCTTCATCAACACCTGGCACCACGACGTCATCATTCCCCAGGGAGGCGTGCACCAGGGGAGCCTGGAGGCGAACGCAAAACGGTTCCCGGTGGGCTGGCGGCGCGGGCTGTACCGGCTAGGCAAGGCAGCCAACCCCAAGTACTGGGTCCATCGGGCGATCGAGCGGAAGCAGTACGACCCCGACCGGCAGGCGAAGGTCATCGCTGTCAGCAACATGGTCAAGGAGCACCTGACGCAGTACCACCACGTGCCGAGGACCCGGATCCACGTCATCCCCAATGCGATCGACACTGGCCGCCTGATGGTGGAGCACCCTGGCGCGGTCCGCTGCGCTTCCGGAACATGTTGGGACTGACGCCGGGCGACCTGGTCGGGCTCTTCGTCGGGCATAACTACTGGCTCAAGGGTCTGAAGCCGCTCTTGCGGGCCCTGGCCGACCGGATCCGGCATGACCCCAGGGCGCGGCCGATCCACCTGATCGTCTGCGGCGGCGGCTCAGTTCGGCCCCTTCCGTCGCATGGCTGCGCGGCTCGGCCTGGCCGAGACCGTCTCCCTGGTCGGATTCACCCCGACATCCGCGCCGCCTACTGGTCGAGCGACTTCTTCGTCCAGCCGACCTATTACGACCCGTGCTCGCTCGTCGTCTTCGAGGCCCTGGCGTGCGGTCTCCCCGTGATCACGACCTCGAGCAACGGCGCCAGTGAGTTGATGACCGACGGCCGGAGGGCTACGTGATCACCGCGCCCGACGCGCTCGGCGAACTGTCGGCGGCTCTCGACCACCTGGCCGATGACGAGATTCGCGCGCGGATGTCGGCGAACGCCGCGCGGCTCGGCCGCGCACAGACCTTCGACAACCACGTCGCGCGGCTGGTCAAGGTGTTCGAGGAGGTGGCCGCCAACCGGCTCGCCGCGAGCCTCATGTGCTCCATCCGCCAAAAAAGATAACGAGGAAGAATTATCTATAATCATGTTTAATAATAAGAGTCACTTATTTCTGTTTTCTTTTCTGTGTGCTCTGTGGTGAAAGACTCTTGAGGAGCGAATCGCCATGCAGGCCGTCCTGCTGGCGGGAGGCAAGGGGACGCGGCTCCGGCCGTTCACGCACGTCTTCCCCAAGCCGCTGATGCCCCTGGGCGATGCCGACCCGATGCCGATCATCGAGGTCGTGCTCCGGCAGCTGGCGCGTATCGGGTTCCGCGACGTGACGGTCATCACCGGCTACCTGACCGAGCTGATCGAGGCGTTCTGCGGCGACGGCAAGAAGTTCGGCACCCGCCTGACCTACCGCCGCGAGGTCACGCCGCTGGGGACGGCGGGCGGCCTGACCCTGCTCGACCGCCCCGACGGCGCCGGTGCTCGTGATCAACGGCGACATCCTGACGACGCTCGACTTCGCCGCGATGTACGCGTTCCACCGCGACCGGGGGCGCGCGGCGACCATCGCCTCGTATTCCCGCGAGGTCCGGATCGACTTCGGCGTCCTCGAGTTCGCGCAATGACCCGCACGTCCTGACCGGCTATCGCGAGAAGCCCGAGTTCTCGTTCCAGGTCAGCATGGGGGTGTACATCCTCGACCCGGTCGCCTGGGACTTCCTGACCCCCGGCCAGGCGCTGCCGATGCCCGACCTCCTGGAGACGATGCGGAAGGCGGGGCACTCCGTCCACTGCTTCCGGCAGAACTGCTACTGGCTCGACATCGGCCGGCACGACGACTACGCGACGGCCAACGAGATCTTCGAGGCGCGCCGGGCAGCGTTCCTGGGCGACCCGGAGAAGCGGGCGCTCAAGATCGGACGAGATCAGTGAACCCCTATCCGATCGCCGCGCTGGCGGTGCTGGCGGCCTACCTGATCGGCGGCGATCCCCTTCGGCTACCTGACGGTGCGCTGGGTCAAGGGGATCGACATCCGCACGGTCGGCTCGGGCAACATCGGCGCGACCAACGCCGGCCGGTTCCTGGGCTTCCGCTTCTTCGTGTTCGTCTTCGTGCTCGACCTGATCAAGGGGTTCCTGCCGACGTATGGGTTCCCGAGGGCGTTTGCCGAGGCCGGCTGGCGTCCCGTCCCGGAACTCGGCGTCCTGGTCGCGCTGGCGACGATCCTGGGCCACAACTTCCCGATCTACCTCAGGTTCCGCGGGGGGAAGGGGGTCGCGACCAGCCTGGGGGCCGTGCTGGCGCTCGACGCGGTGGCCGCCGGGGCAGCGGCATTCGGGTTCGTGGTCTTCCTGCTGGTCACGCGGTATGTCTCGCTCTCCTCGCTGGGCGGGGGCCTGGTCTTCCTGGTG
The DNA here is from genome assembly GCA_963803395.1 of uncultured Planctomycetaceae bacterium. Classification (GTDB taxonomy): domain Bacteria; phylum Planctomycetota; class Planctomycetia; order Isosphaerales; family Isosphaeraceae; genus JAFANO01. The sequence continues at coordinate 101,013 of CAWDND010000040.1, read as the reverse complement.
GTGTATTTCAACCACGTCGAGGGACCCTGGAAGCGGGACCATTTCGCCATGAGCACCCTGGTCGTCGCCCTGGTGATCTTGCTCTTTGTCCGGCATCGCAAAAACCTTTCCCAGATCTGGGCGGGGACCGAGCCGAAGGTCTCGCTCCGGAAGAAGCAGCCGCCAGCCGGCCGGGTCGCGGGGGTGCTGGCCGTCGTGCTGGCGGTCGTGGCCCTGGGCGTGGCGCGGGGGCTCGCGCTCCAGGCCGCGAGGCGCCCGGAATTGACGGTAGGACGGCACACGCTGGCCGAGGTTGCGCGCGTTGGCACCGCATACCAACGCGCCGAGCGGCTGACGTTCGCCGACCGGGGACGTCGGCTGGCGGTCACCTGCCCGCGATACAACCGGGTCGTCCTCTACCGCGTGACCGAGTCCGAACAACTGAACATGATCCGCGACGTCGAGTTCGAAGGGCGGCCCGTCGCGCTCTGGGCGACGACCGACCGCTTCTTCGTGCTGGAACGGCCGGCGGGCGACGTGCGGCACATTGAGGCGGGGTGGTGGGAGACCTTGGATTTCCAGGGAAGGCGGGTGGGCTCGAGGTTCCGGGTCGGGATGTATCCCGACGACCTGGCCGTGATGCCGGACGGGCGACACGCGCTGGTCCTGACCTCGGGGAAGGCCGAGGGAGATGCACACTGGCCCGCGCCGGCGCTCGACATCGTGGCGCTCGGATCGGGATCGGGACCGCCTGCGGCCCCTCCCCAGGTCGTTGGTCGTGTCGCGTTCGACGGGCCGGGCGACGACCCGGCGCGGCTCGCGCTCTCGGCTTCGGGACGGTGCGCGGCGGTCACGCTGCTGGGGTCGAACCAGGTCGCCGCGATCGATCTGGCCGACCCGGCGAATCCTCGGATCGTAGGGCGCTCGCCGCTGCCGGAATCCGAGGTCCCGTATCCTTCGGAGGCGCCGGACGACCGGATCGTGAGTCCCGTCGCCTCGGGGAGCGAGGCCGTCTGGATCACCTGGCCCGGGTCGCCCGACCCGAAGGGCGGCTGCCTCGCCTGCACGCTCCCTCGAGGCTCGGGCCTCATCTTCTACGACGCCGCCACCCGTCGATCACTGGGCCGGCTCACCTTGCGATCGGGGGCGATGAACCTTGGCGCCACGAGGCCGACGGGCCTGGCCTTCAACCCCGATCGCGGGTTGCTGGCCGTGGCGAACCGCTCGGGGAGTGTCCACCTGATCGCAAGGAAATCCTCGATGAGCCACGGAGCGCGCCGGGCACCCTGAGAAATCGCCCCTCGAACGCCTCCACGAGATCGGTTTCGGGATCATGTCTCGAGTGCTCACCGACAACTCGATTGTGGCGATCCTGGACATCACCAGGTTTATATCCCATGATCTGGCCGTTGGACAATGCTCGCGACTGCCGAGACTCGGAGATGCTGGTGGATGTACCCATCAATCCTGTCAAGTGTTTCGCCCGCTGGGAACGGCAGGAACGGATGACTTCGATGATGAACTCCTGGTGGGAAGGGGGTACACGATGAAGAAAGGAATCGGTCTGCTCACCATGCTGGCAGCCTTCGTGTTGGTGCCGACTGCCGCGGAAGCGCGGGGGTATGGATGCTCCGGAGGGTATGTCAACACTCCGTGGGGGGCGTTCACTCTGAACGAGATGCGGGCGACGGGGTACAACCCGTTCGCGGCGGAGGAGATGCGGCGAAGAGCGGATGATGCTGCAGTATCAACAGCAGATGATGAAACAGCAGCAGTAGATGCAGGTGATGGACAAGCAGCAGAAGGCCTCTCACGATTTCCTCCAGTAGATCCCGGCCGTCACCGCTGCGGCCGCCACCGCCATGAGGCCCCCGGTCCACCACAAGAACGCCGATTTTCGCGGGGGCGTAACTTGCCTATTCGACACTCAACTTTCGGATGTCGCGCGGCAGCCATCCTCCCGATGCGCGGGCGGACCCAAGGGCGTCACGGGCAGGTCACCTTGACCGAGCGATTGCCCAACCACGGGACCGGGCGCGTCGGCTTCGTCAGCCCTGCCTCTTTCAACAGCGGGTTGTGCGCCCGTGTGTTCAGGCGCACGACCACCCCTGCCGCTCCGACCTCGATCACCCCCGGCGTGTCGACGAACTTCCGGGACAGCCGCGCCGGCCCCGCTCCAGAGCAGCCCTTCACCCGTTCGGCCAGGCTCCGGTACAGGAGGTCCGCCAGCACCCTCAGGGTTCGGTCGAAGTCCACGTTCAGCCGGACGTCGCTGCACTGGCAATCGAGGTGAAAGAACGTGATCTGTTCACCGAGGTGGTTCTCCACGTGATTTCGGCGCGCGTAGGTCTGGATCGCTTCGCGGGCCGTCCGCGGCTTCGGGAGGTCGTTGGTCAAGACGAAGGTTGGCGATTCGTGCCCCAGCCCCGTCACGATCACTTGCCGCCAGTCGCCGTCGGAACCGTCGAGCCGGACGCGGTCGTCGATGTACCGGATCTGGCGGCGCTTTCCCTTGGCTTGGGTGACCTGGCAGCGGCCCCAGTTCTCCGCGGGCCAGCGTCCGACGCGTGCCAGCATGCCACGACCGCGACGACGGAGGGTGAGGAATCCGAGCTTGCGTTGATTCAGCGCGTTGAGGCCGGCATAGGTGGTCGCACGCGAGTCGAAGAGCCAACGGGCCGGGGAGGGCCCGGTCGGTTCCCGCCAGGAGTCGGCGAACTTCGGGACCATCGCGTCGGCCTCGTCGCGCAAGAGGTCGGCACTGCCGTTACAGATGATCCGCCGCCCGGACGCTTGTGCCACGAAAGCCCTGACTGCGGGGAGGGCCCGCTTCCGCATCGCCACCCAGTGGTGCTCCAGGTCGGGCTCGGCGCCCCGGAACGGGATCGCGTGGCAGTCGAGGTGGAAGCTCAGGGGCGGGTCGCCGCGCGGGGTCTTGCCGATCACGGTGGCGACCCGCCGCTCGCTCATGGCACGCCCGGTCTTGGAGCAGTCGTCGGTCGCGAAGGTGGTTTTGGGCAGGACGTTGTGGCCGGCGAACCTCCCGGCGGCTGCGTCACAACACAGATCACTAAGATGACTGACGCGTCGCTTCCCCAGGAGTTTGGGGGTCAAGAGCGCGAGCAGTGCCTGCAACGGCGGGACCTGCTCCGAGCCGGGCCGTCCCGCGGCGGCGACGGCCCCGGGCAGGTCGAGGTCCAGGAGCATGGGAAGGAACAAGAAGAGGCCGGCGACCTTGGTCGAGAATCGTCGGCCGTCCTCCAACGACAACGCGCGGACGTCGGCGATGTCGGGCACGACGGAGCCGTCGCGGGCGAACTCGCCCGGTTGCGGCGTCGGGCGTCGATTCCGGGTTTCGGTCAAGCCCGGCGGTGGAGGACGCGGAAGAGATACGACTCGCTGACGTCAAAGCCCTCGGATTGGAGCGTGGCGCGGATGTCGGCCAAGGTGCCGCCTTGACGGCGGAGGGCACCGGCACGTTCCGGGATTGCCTGGCGTTTCGGGGCGGTCTTGCGACTGAGTGGCTCGGTGGCAAAGAAGGCGTTGAGGTCGGGGTCGCGCGCGAAGTCGTGGACGACGGCTCGGACAGTGCCGACATGGAGTTGGAACCGTTGGGCGAGTTGGTCGGCGGTGGCCCCCTCGAGGAAGGAGGCGCGGCAGAGTTCGTAGCGGCGTTGGGCCGTTGAGTCGGGTTGCTGAAAGAGGCACGCGAGATCTGGGGATCGGGCCATGGGAGTTGAGTCCCGAATAAGCATGTTGTCATCCGCCGCGGGATGCAACGGTGCGGGTCTAACACCCGGGACGAGGTGAACGCCGGATGGGAAGAGAAGCCAGGAAGGAGGGGTTTCGGCGGAGATGCCGAGGTGAAGATGGGCGAGGAAGGAAGGCGTGGAGTGTCTGGCGTCAATTATTTTTCCCGGCTGGCGTCCATTATTATTCCCGGACGCATAAGCCGGTGGTTATTGAGCCGCGGCGGTCGTTTGGCGGGCCTTCTTAGCCTGCTCCGCGCGGTAGCTCGGCACGTTCAGTTCCAGGATCACGCAGTGATGTACCAGACGGTCGATCGCCGCCGCCGTCATCATCGCGTCCTTGAAGATCGACTCCCAACCCGAGAACGCCAGGTTGCTCGACAGCATCACGCTCCCGCGCTCATAGCGCTCGGCCAGGAGGCTGAACAGCACCTCCATCTCGTCCCGGCCCTGCTGCACGTAGCCCAGGTCATCTAGGATAAGCACTTCGTAACGTGAGAGCACCTTGAAATAACGGCTCAGCTTCAGGTCCCGCTTCGCCGCCAGCAGGTCCTGCACCATCAACCCGCAGTTCCGGAAATAGACCCTCCTTCCTGATCGAATCAATTCTGGTCCAATCGCCGATCAAATATGCGTCTTCCCACTCCCCGGGTTGCCGAAAGCCAGCACGTTCTCGCATCGGTCTGCGAACGCCCCGACCAAGAGCGTCCGCACCTGCTGCACCACCTTCGGCGGCAGTCGCTTCCGGTCCCACGACTCGAGCCCCTTGCCCAGTGGTAGCCGCGACTCTCGCAGCAACCGCTCGATCCGATGACCACGCCGCGCCTCACACTCCCGCTCGGTCAGCTCCATCAGGTAGCGCTCATAGCTGTGCGACTCTTGCTGCGCCTGTCGCGCCAACCCCTCGAAATTGCCCCGCATCGTCGGCAGCTGAAGCTCCTTGAGGGACTCGGTCAATTGAGCGTTCATGTCCGGCGCGTTCGAGTTCATGATCCTCCCTTGGCTCCAGGAGCCGATCAGACATTGTTAAATCCACATTAATAATCGTTACGTCGGTTACCGCGGGGAGTCGGCGGCCTTCGTGCACGCATCGGGCCACCGCCTCACTGTCGAGCGGCTGTTCCGGGTCGAGCAGGAACCGCAGCGCCTCGTCCACGCCACTCTCCCCCTGCCGCGCCGCCAGGGGGAGGATCGCCAGGTACTCCTTGACCGCGGGGCCGGGCCGCCGGTCCTTCAAGGCGTCCTCGGCCCTCCGGAATCGGCTCCTGGGGAACATCGCATCACGGTAGCGGTACTCCTCGAACGCCCCCGGCGTGCGCACCAACCAGTCGATGACGGGGCGGTACTCGAGGCGGTGCTTGCCCCGTCCCCGGAGTCGAGGCACGCGGTCCACCAGGTGGGCTCCGTGCCAGACATCCAGGGACTCCAGGCCGATGTGGACGTCGACCTGCTCGCCGATCAGGCGGCTGGGCAGCGAGTAGACGTGGCCGCCGAGGTGGATCGTGCGCCCCGAATCGACCCGCGCCTTGACCCGCCGGGCCATCTCCAACCGCCGCGCCGGCAACGAAGACAGCGCGGCCTGTTCCTCGGCGAATCGCCCCTTGCGATTGGCGTTGCGACCGGTCAGGAGCTTGCGGAGGAACGCCTGAGATTCGCCACGGCCGGCGAAATCGCGGCCCCCTCGCAGCATCAAGGCGTGATCGACGGCCTGCTTGAACCGGTGGTGGCTCTGCTCGACGTCGCCGTTCTGGTTGGCCTTGCGCGGCTGGATCGCCTGGGCTTCGAGGCCGTAATGCGCCATCAGGGCCTGGGATTTCCGAGTGAACGTCTCGGATTCCGAATCGTTGTTGACCGCCGCGGTCAAGCGAGCGGTGGGATGCCGCCTGGGGACACCTCCCAGCTCCCACAAGGCGTTCTGCAGCCCTTCGCTGAGGCCCTCGCAGCTCTCGGAGAAGCAGATCGTGCCGGTCTCCCAGTTGGAGTAGGTCAGCACGAAGTGAGAGACCCAGTGATCGAACGGTTCGCCGGCGAGGGTGACGCCGAGTTCGCCCATGTGGGTGAAGTCGCTCTCGGCGAGCCGTCCCGGTTCGTGAGTCTGTCCGAAGAACACCTCCTTTTCTGGGCCTTCGAGGGCCCGCCATCGTTTGATCCGCCGCTGCAGGGTCCGGAGTGGGACGTCGGGGAAACGCTCCGGGAAGCGCCGTTGCAGGTCGAGGAAGAGGGTCTTGGCCTGGAGCCCGGGAGTGAGCCGGAGCTGCGCCTCGAGTTCGGGCCAGACGTCCTGGAACGGGTCCTCCCGGGTCCGCCAGGCATGAAGGGCGCGTCGTTGACTGGGGAGCGAGTCCGAGCCGCGGTACTGGCGTGCGGTCTTCTCGTCGATGTTGGCCCTGTCCGCGGCGTTGGCCAGAGTGGTTTCGGTCTGGATCAACTTCCGCAGCCTCCTGAATTGTCGGTCGGTGACCATCCCGGTGTTCCAGCTTGGGGGAGCCGAAATGGGACAGCCTACCAGGGGTCAGGAGCCGGGAATTCTCATTGACGTTGACCGGGAAAAATAACAATGGTCCGCGAAAGAGCTAGAATACCGGCGTTTCCCGATAACGCCGCTCCAGCTCGGCCAGGAGTAATGGCCGTTTCTTCTTGGAGCGTGCCTTCCTCATGATCGTGCGGCGGTTCCGCGCCTCTGTTTGGCACGGCGGCTCTCGGGCTGTCCGAGAGGGCAGCAGGTCGTCCACGGTGAACGGCCCGGGATGCGCGGCGTGAGCGTCCAAGGCATGCACCAACGTCGGTCCCTCCAGGACCAGCCGAATCCCCGCGTGGCGCTGACCGTGAATCCGCCGCTCGTGACTCTGGGGCAAGCGAAACCACCGCTCCAGGTCGAGATTATCCTGGATCGCTTCATACTCCTCCTCGCCGACGAAGAGGCCGGCCAGGAAGCTGAGCATCACTGTGGCCATGCCGTGGCGGATCGGATCCTCGGTCGCCTCGAATTGATCGATCAGGGCCTCGAACTTCTCCTCCCGCTCCGTGATGTCCTCGGTCCCGGGTTCCAGCGTCGCGGCCACCTCCGCGATCACATCCACGTATTCTCGGATCACCTCTTGCTGCTCTTTGACTTCGTCCAGGCCCGCCTGGATGCCTCCCGAGAACCGGCCGAGTTGCTCTTCCGCGAACCCCCTTTTTTCGCGCCCAAGTCCCGTTGGATCGACTCCTGGACCTCGCCCAAGGCCTCGGCCATCCGCAAGCCGGGAGGGTGCAGCGGCCCGCCTTGATCGTCATTGAGGATCCCGCGCACCGCCGCGCAAGAGTCGAGCACCACAGAGCCCGCAGGATCGACCACGGCAGGAGACAGGTTCGCCGCCGCCGTGATCGCCGTGCCGGTGGCCTCCGGAGTCTTGGGCGTGAGGTCCTCCTTGGTCTCGGCCTTCTGCCGTTGGAGCACGGCTGGTTCGATCGTCCGCAGGCCGCGTACCTTCTTCCGCATCTGAACCTTGGCATGGCTGTCGGCTTCCAAGACGGGCTGGGCCAGATCGCGGAGGAAGTGGTTATCACAGTAGCGGTGCGGCACGTCGGGGAATTCCGCCGCGATGGCCTTGACGAACGCCTGCTGCTTATGCGACATCCAAAGCCCCACAGGCGTGCCCAAGGACTGGGCCCACGCGTTGGCCTTCTTGATCAGGCATCGGACTTCGTCCTCAGTTGCAGAGAGCAACGGCGCAGCGAACCACACGCGCTTCTGGGTCAACTCCCGCACGACGGAGAGGGTCTCGTGTCCCTTCTCGGGCTGGAGGCCGTCGATGCAGAGAATAGTCTCCGCCTCGGATGGGTATTGTCGACCGAGTGACTCGGCGTCTTGCTGACGCGCCGCGAGCATGACCTGGTAACGTTGGATGTACTGGTCGATCGCATCTTCGGAGAGCTTGATCCCGTAGTCATCCAGGACTTCGGATTGGATCAAGGAGATCGCCATGTGGCGCGAACAGCGGCGATGTCCGATCCAGCAGAAGACGTCCCAACCGATCGCCATCTGGGGCAGAGCGAGGGTGATTTCGAGTTCGGGGCTCTTGGTCTTGGCGTGTCCCGGACAGGCCCGATCGGGACAGGGATTGAGCGTGCAGATCAGTTGCACTGGACCGTTCAAGGTATGGAAGCGGCGAGAGCGATGATCGCAGATGTGCATCATCCGTCCACAGACCGGACAGTTCCGGTCCAGGACGTCGAGTTCCCACAGCGAGAAATCCGTGTCCGCGGGCCATTGGTAAGCCATCCTGCCGAACTCCGTGACCATGAACCAGCCATCGATTCCCGAGACCAGTTCTCACGTTACGTCAGGAATCCACGGGTTTCTAGCCCTTTGCCGGACCGTTGAAAAATAATTGTCGTCGATCAGCGTGGAGGGGCGGAAATCGGGAAGGAGCTTGCTTATTCGGGACTCAGGTGCAGACCCTCAGGGCTCGACAAAACCCGGTGAAATCGCAGGGCTCTCAGGAAGGAATTGAGTGGGGAATAGGCAAGTTACGCCCCCGCGAAAATCGGCGCTCATGGCCGAGGATCTGGTGACGGTTGAACGGCTGGCCCCAGACCGTATAGAAGTCGCGCAGGTGGAACGTTTGATTCACCGGCGACTCAACGTGGATCGTCCCCGAGGAATCGTGTGTGTGCAACGGCAAGTCGCCGTCCGACCTGAGTCCGATCCCCTCGGGTATGGTCTGTTTCTGCCCGTCGATGATGATGGTCAGGTGCGGGTGGATGTGCTCGCGCAGGGGCTATGTCACAGGAGTGAGCAGGAACTTCGTGAACGACGACGTGCTGCTCAGTAACGATCTGCCTTCGAGCAACTGAACCTCGGGGCCCACCCGCCGCCGTCGGGGGCGAGACGCCCAATTCGTCCGCGAACGAAAGAGGGTTCGATAACTCATGTCGGATCATATCGACCCAACCACGAACCTTTCATGCGGAAAACCGTGACGGTCAGGTGTTTTTCGGACCGAAGATGGGGGAGTGTGAGACAGGACGGTCCGCGTCAGGGCAGTTGCTTCTGAAAGGTCTTCTGGACGATCTGTTTCAGGTCCGAAGTGAACGCGTTCCCGAAGAGCGCTCCGAGCATGGGAATGTCGGCGGTCAGGTGGAGGTCCTGGGCATCGACCCGCATCTCGACGATGAAGCCGGCGCCGATCATCGTGACGGCGGTGCGGTCGGCGGCCCAATCGACCCGCCGGACCAGCGTGCCGAACTGGGCGCGGACCTCGTCGACCGCCAGTTCCAGACGGGTCCGAGCCTTCTCCAGGGTCTTGCCGTGCTTCACGGAGAGGTTGATCAGCGACATCGGCCCAACCCCGATCGCAGTGCGGAATGCGGAGTCCTGCGTGAAGAACGCAAGGGCTCAGCACTCAGGACCTTTCTTGCATTGCCTCTCGATACTGCGGCTCGGTGATCATCCCCGTCAAGAACTTGTAGGCCAGGAAATAATTGCGGAGCCGAGTCATGTCGGGCTCCAGCCGATCGGGGCGGAGGATCGCCCGGGTTGGTCGCGCGTTGTCCTCCAGGTCGGCCAGCTTGACCCGACGGGCGACCCCGTTGGCCTTGCACCGGATAACATAATCGGCGTAGGGCTCATCCTTGACATGGGTCAAGCATCGGACCGCGGCGACGACCGACTCGCCGAAACCCGCCTGCCTCAGGTCGTCCTCGATGACCTCCGAGTCCTCGACGACGTCGTGGAGGATCGCCGCGATCCGGGCCGCCTCCCCCTCGACGGCGGCCATGACCCGGAGCGGGTGGAGGATATAGGGCTGACCTTCCTTGTCTTTCTGGCCCTCGTGGGCCTTCGCCGCGATCTGCAAGGCCTTCTCGATCGTCGCCATGATGCTTCATCCTCGTGGGCTGATGCCCGGGTGGGCAGACCGCCGCCGCTTCCGTCACGAGACGCGAACCTGCCGCGCCTCCTCGGCCTCCGAGAGTAGGTTCTCGGGATGCACTGACTGCATCCAGCGTTCCTGTCGCAACTTGTAAATCAAGTAGATCACGATGACCACATTCCCGACCAGCACGGCGATTCTCACCGCGCTGACCTTCTTCATGATCGCTCATCCTGCGTTTCGGGGGGTTGGCGTGACCAGCAGATCGATCAAGGCCCCGAGCAACGCCTTGCCGCGTCGGCGGACGTTGTGGACGAACTCAAAGCACCCCAGATACAGCGGCAGTTTCTCCTGCGAGATCCCTCGGTGCGGGCGGAGCCACGACCGCAGTAAAGACCAAAATCCTTCGATCGTATTGACATGTACTTCGCAGAATCCATCCCCATCCTCATCCCGTGCGAACTCTCCCCGCGCATGGCACACCGTGCGATGACTGTAGCCCCATTCCGTCAGACGGCTGTAGATATTATATTCATCTGTGTATAATATGGTACCTTTGGCATCGTCCGTCGGATCAGGGGGGCGATCGTCGCCTGTTTGACGTCCGCCAGCATCCGGATGGCGACTTGGCCCGTGCGTTGGATCATCCCGAAGATCGGCGGCTTCTCCTTCTCCAGCGTCCCACGGCCACGCTCCCCCTTCAACCGACGCCGTCGTCCCGGCCGCCCTTGTTCCTTGACCGCCTCCGGATGTCCCTTATGTCCTGCCGTGACATAGACTTCATCGCATGCCACCTCGCCGCTGAGCGTCACCTCCGGCTTGCGTTCCACGATGCCTTCACGCAGCTGAGAGGCCATCTTCTGGACGTCATCACCCTTAAGATCCAACTCCTGAGCAATTTGTTCCTTCGAGAGATTCAGCCCCATGAGATAGAGGCAGAGGATCCAGGTCCGCAACGGCCGGTGGTGCCCGGCGAAGATCGTCCCGGTCAGGTCATCGAAGCGCCTCCGACAGGCCGAGCACTCGTACTTCTGCCGCGCCGGTTGGGTCTCGTCGGACCCCTGCTTGGTGACTTGGGGGGAGGAGCAGCGAGGACAGATCACTCCGTCGGGCCAGCGCATCTGCCGGACGGTCTCGAAGCATTTGCCCTCGTCGATGAGGTTCTGGATGTTCAGCATCATCCCTGCACGCATGATATCGGAGAGAGGAAGACGGATCCGCCGCCTCGCTGGGGCGGTCTCAAGGGAATTGTAGGCGTCGGGGAATAACCCCCCGAAACGCAGGATGAGCGTTATTGTATTGGCCGAAGCTGGCCTGTGGCCCAATGTCCGAGTAGAATCGGCGAAGCATCGGGGAGGAGTTCGGGCCGGGCCCTGGGTCGGGGTGAGGGGGTGTGGCGTTGAACGGGCTGTTCACGCTGCCGGTCTTTTGGGCGCAGGCGACAGGGTTGAACGCAAATACGCTGGCGTTGCGGCGGTGGTGTTCGAGCCTGACGCTGTCTTCGCCCGAGCTGATTCCCAGCCTGTTCGGGCTCTGGGCGGGGCTGGCGGGGCTGGCGGGACTGCTGGTCCTGGCGATAGTGATGCAGGGCCCGGCGCGGGCACTCCGCCAGGTGTGCGACCTGCCCGGTCACGTCCGGCTGCTCTCCGAGGCGATGGGCCGGCTCCGACGTTCGGGGCGGGTGGTGGCCGTGACGATCGGGCTCACCGTCGTCGCCTGGACCGCCGGCCAGATCCGGACCTTCCAGCAGGACCAGGGCAAGGCCGACCTGCTCCTGCTGATCAAGTCGCGGGGCCTGGGCGAGCTGGCCTTCGAACAAGGGGTCATGGCCGCCTTGACCCCGCTGCGCGACGTCCTCGGCCTGGGCGATAACCTGCCGTTGCTGATTCTCGCGACGATCCTGCTGTTCCGCGACGCCGCCGAGGGCTGGAGTGGGCTGGGTTTCCCCGAGAGGCGTCCCCGGGTCCGGCCCTCGGGCTGGAGGAACGCCGCCTGGATCAGCACCGCATCCTATCTCCTGTACCGGCTCGTGTTGCTGGTCTCGGACTCCGGCGACCTCCCCGTGGGAGGCTGCCTGACGCTCGAGGTGGTCGGGATCCCGCTGATCATGGCCCTGGCCGACGGGATCGTGCTGGCCTGGATCCTGACCGAGTTGCGCAACGCCAGCCTGGGCGAGACGGGCAACGACGTCTGCGACACCAACCAGGGTGTCGGCTTGATGCCGGGCTCGGCGCTGGCCTGCCTGGCGGGAATGCCGGCGCGTTACCTGGCGACGATCGTCCTGCTGGCCTCGCTCTACCTGCCGAGCACGGCCGGTACGACGCTCCTCGGCCGGTTCCTGCGCTGGCAACTGAGCTGGGGCCTGGCCGATCTCCAAGGGGTCGCGCTCCCCCTGGTCGGCCTGGCCGGCGCCGTCGCGTGGAGCCGGGGAACGCTGGCGGGTGCGGTCCGGGGTTACACCCGGCTCCTCTCGGCCGAGGGGGGGCATCTGCTCGTCGCGCTGATTCTGGCTGGCTTGGCGGCGGGGGGGCTGTCGGCGGTCGCCTATGTGCTGATCCTGGCAATGCCCGCGCAGACGTGGGTCCTGGCGGCGGCCGACAGCTACGCGCACTACGCCACCCTGCCGATCGGCTTGCTCGCGCTGGCCGCCTTCGTCGAGCTGGGTGAGCGCTCGCTGCCGACGGCGGCGCTGGTGGGCAAGGCGAACGCGGGTGAGTCCGCGACGGAATGAGACGTTCCTCACAGTGACGCATAAGGTGGGAAGACCGCGGCTCCTTCTCACGAAGACGTGGGCATGTGATGGGGTCGCAGAGACCTTGGACAGCCCACGAAGACGTGGGCAGGGCACCCAGGCAACGCCTTGCGTCTTCGTGAGAGATCCGGGGAGGCGTTTCCCCGCGGCCAGCGAATCGCCCGAGATCGTCGTTGGCGAACCTTCCTCGCCCCGAATATCTTCTACAATAATTATGGAAGTCGGAACATTCTGGAAGTCGAGGGGATAGCCCCGGCATCGCGGGAGAGGCCGGGACCCGGTGACATTTGGGCACGTGTTCGAAAAGGTTCGAACACTTGGTTCGCTTGACACGAACACGGGGTGGGGAGTGTAATATAGAGGAGACAGCCCGGTGTTTTCCCGCAATCGAGCGCACGGCACCTGCCGCGGAGGCCATATCGCCCGTTCCCTCGGGTCCTTGACCAGCGACCCGAAGGCGAATCTCGACGCAGGCTTTTCCCCAACGATACGTTGACAATTTGGATTGGCCTCGATTCGAGGACTCCCCGCCGCGCGCGGGTCAACCGGAGGGCGACTGTCCCCAAAGCCAGGGATCGGCCTCATTCGCCGCGACGCGCTCCTTGCTCGACGGATCCATCTTCAGGAGGGAAACCGCTTATGTCCACAGGATCGGATCTGATCGCGATGATTGCCAGCCGCCAGAACCTGGCGGATTATCAAAAGAAGCACTGGCATGGTACTTTCGCCGAATATCTCGACATCGTCCGGCGCAGCCCGAAGGTGACGCGGACCGCTTATCAGCGGGTTTACGACATGATCCTCAGTCACGGGACCGAGGAGGCCGTCGTGAACAAGGAAAAGCTGATCCGCTACAAGTTCTTTGAGGACCGCGACAACGGTGGCCAGGACGCCATCTTTGGCCTCGACAAGACGATGCTGAACCTGGTCAATATCCTCAAGAGCGCCGCGCATCGCTACGGCACCGAACGGCGCGTGCTCCTGCTCCATGGGCCGGTCGGCAGCTCCAAGAGCACGATCGCCCGGCTGCTCAAGAAGGGCCTGGAACGCTACTCGAAGACCGATGAGGGGGCGCTCTTTACCTTCGGCTGGCGCGAGGAGAACCTCGACGGCTCCGACACCTACGCCGATTGTCCGATGCACGAGGAGCCGCTCCACCTGATCCCCGCCGAGCACCGCGTCAGCGTCCTCGAGATGCTGAACTCCGAGGCCGAGCGGCACAATTTCCACATCACGATCGAGGGGGACCTCTGCCCCTACTGCCGCCAGATGTTCAACGAGCGGATGGAGCGGTACGCGGGCGACTGGTCGCGAGTCCTCGACGACATCCGCGTCCGTCGCCTGATCCTCTCGGAGCAGGACCGCATCGGCGTCGGGACCTTCCAGCCCAAGGACGAGAAGAACCAGGATGCTACCGAGCTGACCGGCGACATCAACTATCGCAAGATCGCCGAGTATGGCACCGAGAGCGACCCCCGCGCCTTCAACTTCGATGGCGAGTTCAACATCGCCAACCGCGGCATCATCGAGTTCATCGAAGTCTTGAAGCTCGACGTCGCCTTCCTTTACGACCTGCTCGGCGCCAGCCAAGAGCACAAGATCAAGCCCAAGAAGTTCGCGCAGACCGACATCGACGAGGTGATCGTCGGGCACACCAACGAGCCCGAGTACAAGAAGCTCCAGTCGAACGAGTTCATGGAGGCGCTGCGCGACCGGACCGTCAAGATCGATGTGCCGTACGTAACCCGGCTCTCGGACGAGGTCCAGATCTACGAGAAGGACTACAACAGCCGCAAGGTGCGCGGCAAGCGGATCGCGCCCCACACGCTCGAAGTCGCCGCGATGTGGGCGGTGCTCACCCGCCTCGAAGAGCCCAAGAACGCCGGGCTGACGCTCCTGCAAAAGATGAAGCTCTACAACGGCAAGTCGCTGCCGGGCTTCACCGAGGACAACATCAAGGAGCTGCGCGAGGAGGCCGAGCGCGAGGGGATGCACGGGATCAGCCCACGCTACGTCCAGGACAAGATCTCCAACGCGCTGGTGGCGCACGCCGACGAACGCTCGGTCAACCCGTTCATGGTCCTCAACGAGCTGGAAGCGGGCCTGAAGCACCACTCGCTGATCAACAATGACGAGGTCCGCAAGCACTACAAGCACCTGCTCTCGGTCGTCAAGGAGGAGTACGAGGACATCGTCAAGAACGAGGTCCAGCGCGCCATCGCCGCCGACGAGGACGCCCTCTCCCGGCTCTGCGGCAACTACATCGACAACGTCAAGGCGTACACGCAGCGCGAGAAGGTCCGGAACAAATACACCGGCCAGACGGAGGAGCCCGACGAGCGGCTGATGCGGTCGATCGAGGAAAAGATCGACATCCCCGAGAGCCGCAAGGACGACTTCCGCCGCGAGATCATGAACTACATCGGCGCGCTGTCGCTGGACGGTAAGCGGTTCGACTACAAGACCAACGAGCGGCTCCAGAAGGCGCTCGAGCTGAAGCTGTTCCAGGACCAGAAAGATACGATCAAGCTGACCAGTCTCGTCTCTAGCGTCGTGGACAAGGACACGCAGGAGAAGATCGACATCGTCAAGGGCCGGCTGATCCGCAATTACGGCTACGACGAGGACTCGGCGACTGATGTCCTGAACTACGTCGCCAGCATCTTCGCCCGTGGCGACGTCAAGCGCGGCGGCCATTGAGCCCACATTTCGGGCCGGAATCGCCGCGCCGTCGGGCACCCGTGCCGCGGTCAGCACGGCGATTCCAGGTTCCAGACATTTTCTTCCGGGCACTTGAGAATTGATCGAGTTCCGGTATAAAATTTGCCCTTGGAAGAGGCGGGGTTTTTCGCAGTGGAATCGTGCCGGCCTGGCAGACGACCTCCGAGCTTCGCACCCGCCTGTCGGTTTCTTTCCATCGCTTATCCTAACCTGATCTTTGCCATCTCAAAGGAAGCCGGATCCGAGGAGGGGCCGCCGGGGGCGCGCGAGGTGCGTCCTGCCGGGGCTTGAGTCGGGTCCGGAGACGGGACAGGCGGGCGTGATCAACGCGGCGCCTTCGAGCGATGTGAGGGCTCGTCTGTCCCCCAACGGCGAGGGTTCAACAGTCGTGGTGCGTAAAATCGAGCGCGATGCCAACCGGTTCAAGCAGATCGTTCGCGGCAAGATCAAGACCGACCTGCGGAAGTACATCACGCACGGCGAGATGATCGGCAAGACGGGGGGCGAACTGGTCTCGATCCCGCTGCCGCAGATCGACATCCCCGAGTTCCGCTACGGGACCAAGGGGGGCGGCGGCGTCGGGCAGGGGCCGGGCGACGTCGGCACCCCGATCGGACGCTCCGGCGAGCCCAGCGACGGGACCGGACGCGCCGGCGAGGCCCCCGGCCATCACATCCTCGAGGTCGAGCTGACCCTCGACGAACTGGCGCAGATCCTCGGCGAAGGACTCGCGCTGCCCCGGATCGAGCCCAAGGGCCGGGCCAACATCATCGAGGAGAAGGATAAGTACACCGGCATCCGCCAGGCCGGCCCCGAGAGTCTCCGCCACTTCAAGCGGACCTACAAGAAGGCGCTGAAACGGCAGATTGCCTCGAACACCTACAACCCCAACGACCCGATGGTCATTCCGGTCCGCGAGGACAAGCTGTACCGCTCGTGGAATCCGGTCGCGACGCCACACTCGAATGCCGTCGTCTTCTACCTGATGGATGTCTCGGGCTCGATGACCGACGACCAGAAGGAGATCGTCCGGATCGAGGCGTTCTGGATCGACACCTGGCTCAAGAGCCAGTACGACGGCGTCACCACCCGCTACATTATCCACGATGCCGTCGCCAAGGAGGTGGATCAGCATACCTTCTACCACACCCGCGAGAGCGGCGGGACGCGGATCAGCTCGGCTTACAACCTGGCCAACAAGATCATTGACACCGAGCACCCGCCGGTGGACTGGAACATCTACGTGCTCCACTTCTCCGATGGCGACAACTGGGGCGAGGATAACCGTCAGTGCGTTGGGCTCTTGCGCGACCAGATTTTGCCCAAATGCAACCTGTTCGGCTACGGCCAGGTCGAGAGCCCCTATGGCTCGGGCGAGTTCTATCGCGAATTGGAAGAGGCGTTCGACAACGTGCCCAACCTCGCCCTCTCCGAAATCCGGAACAAAGACGGGATCTACGAGTCGATCAAGGAGTTCCTCGGCCGGGGGAGGTGAACCTCGGCGGGATGAAAAGCCTCTCCCAGGGAGGACACTGAGCGACGCGGCGACCAGCACGCGATCACGCTCGGTTCATTGACCTCAAGCAAGTACGAGAGCCGAGAGGGCGTACCGTCGTCCCCGTCCATGCGAAGCAGGCGATGAGGCCGGGATTGCCACGGGCGCCGCTGAGGGATGCAGGCTGGTCCGCTGCCGATCTTGAGCGTCGGTGTCCTCGAAATCAAACGATCGTGAGGCAAATCGCATGGCCCTGATCCGAGTCTCCTACCCGAGCGATCCCGAGCGTCGCCGCGTCGTCTTCGCGCGGGCCGTCGCCCTGCTGGCGCGGCACGGCAGTTACGAGGGGACGCCTGAGCGCGGGTGTTCCACGGCTCGACGACGCTCGGTCACTTCGCCGGGTCGTATCGTCTCCTGGACGGGACCGGCGAGTTGGAGATCGAAATGACGAAGAAGCCTTTGCTGATCAGCACGCACCACGTCGAGAAAGAAATCCGCAAGCTCCTGGCCTAACGTGGCCCGGGCGGTTGACAGCGGGCGGCGGTGATCGAGAGAACTGGAGGCAGTTGACGATGTCGATCATGGGCAATGAGCACGAACTTCCCCCCGACCTCCGCGCGCTCCAGATCGAGACCGAGGCGCATGCGCGCGAGTTCGGGCTCGACTTCTACGACACCATCTTCGAGGTCCTCGACTACGACGAGCTCTCCGAGATCGCCGCGCTGGGGGGCTTCCCAACCCGCTATCCACACTGGCGGTTCGGCATGGAGTATCAGCAGCTCTCCAAGGGCTATCGCTACGGGCTCCAGAAAATCTACGAGATGGTGATCAACAACGACCCCTGTTACGCCTACCTGCTCCGCTGTAATCAGTGGGTCGATCAGAAGCTGGTCATGGCGCACGTCTATGGCCATAACGACTTTTTCAAGAACAATATCTGGTTCAGCCAGACGAACCGCAAGATGATGGACGAGACGGCCAACCACGGGAACCGGATCCGGGCGCACATGGAGCGGCACGGGGTGGATATCGTCGAGAACTTCATCGACAGTTGCCTCTCGCTGGAGAACCTGGTCGACATCCACTCGCCATTCATCAAGCGGCGCGACGATCACAGCCGCTATGACTTCGACCCCGATGACGACAAGCTTACCACCGTCTCGAAGTTCCAGAGCAAGGATTACATGGACTCGTATGTCAACCCGCCCGAGTTCCTCAAGGAGCAGGCCAAGCAGAAGGAGGCGGAACGGCAAAAGACCAAGCAGTTCCCCGAGCAGCCCGAACGCGACGTCCTCTTGTTCTTGCTGGAGCACGCACCACTGAACGCGTGGCAGCGCGACGTGCTGAGCATCATCCGCGAGGAGGCTTACTACTTCGCGCCGCAGGGCCAGACCAAGATCATGAACGAGGGCTGGGCGTCGTTCTGGCACTCGACGATCATGACGACGCGGACGCTCAATCCATCGGAGCTGGTTGATTACGCCGATCACCATTCGGGGACGATGGCGACGCAGCCCGGCCGGCTCAACCCGTACAAGCTGGGCATCGAGCTGCTTCGCGACATCGAGGAGCGCTGGAACAAAGGGCAGTTCGGTCCCGAGTACGAGGACTGCGACGACTACGTGACGCGCCAGAAATGGGATCAACAGCTTGGCCTGGGGCGCAAGAAGATCTTCGAAGTGCGCCGGATCCACAACGACGTCACGTTCATCGACACGTTCCTGACGCCCGACTTCTGCCGACGTCACCAGATGTTCAGCTTCAAGCACAACGACCAGAACGAGACATACGAGATCGAGAGTCGCGAGTTCAAGAAGATCAAGGAACGTCTCTTGTTCGGGCTGACCAACTTCGGCCAGCCGATCATTCGAGTTAAGGATGGCAATTATCGGAACAGAGGCGAGTTGTACCTCCAGCACGAGCACTTCGGGGTGGACCTGAAGCTCGACCATGCCCAGGATACGATGCGCCACCTGAACCGCCTCTGGACGCGGCCGGTCCACCTCGAGACCGTCGTCGATGGGCGGCCTACCCTGTTCTCATTTGACGGGACCGATCATACGATCCGCCCGTTGGGAGGAACGTCCCATGAGCCTGAGTCAAAAGATCGCCGTCGCGCTTGATGCGCGCCTTGATAACGGCGCGATGCCCCGCGCCCTCGCGGTCGGAGACGGACCGCATCAGTTGACCCTGCACCTCACCGCCTCCAGCCCCGTCGGGCTGGCCTTCGACGCGTTGGAGTTCGCCACCACGGCTCGGCCCGAGTGGTCGTCCGAGGCGCTGCTGGCGTGGGGCGAAGGCCTCACGCGGCGCGTGAGCTACCTGATGGAGCCGCTGGCCGTTCTGGAGAATGATACAATCGGCGGCACGGTCGGACTCCGGAGCCACGCGCCGACGGCCCGCGCCGACCGCCGCGCCTATTACGAAGTCCGCCTCGGCCGCCCGGGGACCCTGCGCCTGTCGCGGGTCGCCTTCGACGAGACGACCCGGCGCAGAAGCCCCGCCTCCTGCCAGATGACCCGCGAAGTCCTCGAACGCCTGATCGACGATATCATCGCCAGCATCGGCTGACGGCTCTCCTCACTCATCGCGATCGAAGCGCCGATCGGGGTGGCTTGCTCCTGCGGGGGTGGCCGCCCCGATCCTTTTTTACCGAACTCATGAGCTTGACCGGCGAGGTTGGGCCGGCGATGTTCGAGGGGCAGGACTCGGCACGCGGCACTCCTCCACTCAGCCGTCCCGATCCGGCCAGACCTTCGTGGGAGCTTTGCGATGTGGCGATTCCTCCTCGTCCGATGCGCCCTGAGCATCCTGGGACTCTTCGTCGCGTTCACCATGCGGCCTCCCCTCGTCGTGCTTGGCGCCGAGCCGGCGGCCCCAACCGGCCCCAACGCCGAGGCCCACCGCTGGTTCGAAGACGCCAAGTTCGGCCTATTCCTCCACTGGGGCGTCTATTCGTTGCTGGGCAAGGGCGAGTGGGTTATGGAGCGAGACACGCTGCCAATCGTCGAGTACGAGAAGCTTCCGCCCCGGTTCAACCCGACCGAGTTCGACGCCGACGCGTGGGTCCGGACCGCCAAGGCGGCCGGGATGAGGTACATCACCATCACGAGCAAGCACCATGACGGCTTCTGCATGTTCGACAGCGCGCTGACCCGCTATGACATCGTGGACGCCACCCCTTACGCCAAGGATCCGCTGAAGGCGCTGGCCAACGCCTGCGGCAAGCAGGGGCTCAAGCTCTTCTTGTATTACTCGCTGCTCGACTGGCATCACCCCGACTACGCCCCGCGAGGCCGGACCGGTAAGGCCGCCAGGCGCGAGGAATCGGGGGACTGGAAGAAGTACGTCGCGTATTATCAGGGGCAGGTCCGCGAGCTTTGCACCAACTATGGGGTGATCGGCGGGATCTGGTTCGACGGCTGGTGGGACCGCCCCGACGCCGACTGGGACCTCGACGGGACGTACCGGATCATCCATGGGCTCCAGCCGGGCGCCCTGGTCGGCAACAACCACCACGTCCGGCCGTTCCCGGGCGAGGACTTCCAGATCTTCGAGCAGGACCTGCCCGGCGAGAACAAGGCCGGCTTCAACAAGGCCGAGGTCGAGGCGTCGCTCCCGCTGGAGACCTGCCTGACGATAAATCACTCGTGGGGCTACAACGCCCAGGATAAGAACTTCAAGACCTCCGAGCAGGTCATCCATCAGCTTCTGGGGGCCGTCGGCCGGGCGCGAACCTGCTCTTGAATGTCGGGCCGAGACCCGACGGCACGATCGGCCCTGAGTTCACTGAGCGGCTGACCGAGGTCGGCCGCTGGCTCGACAAGTACGGTGAGTCGGTCTACGGCACCCGACGAGGTCCCATCCCTCCGCAGCCCTGGGGCGTCTCGACGGTCAAGGAGAAGCCGGAGACCATCTACCTCCATGTGATCCGGCCGGGCGTGCCGATCAAATTGCCCGAGCGCTGTTCTCGTTCGACGCCCGCGTGTTCGGCAAGCCGGAGGAACTGAAGGAGGACCAAGCCGACGGCGGCCTCATCATCCGACTCCCGGAGAAGGACCGGACGTCGATCGACACGATCATCGTCCTGATGCCCAAGTCGCTCGGCGGTTGAGCCGATCCGTTCCCTCGTTCCATCCGGCAGCGCGGCCAGAACTTGACGAACCGCTCGGTGTCGCGCTGGGGGGCCGGAAGCGGCCACGTTCGCCTCCGAAGGGTCGAAAGTTCGGTCGGGAGTGGAATCGGGAGGGTCAGGTGGAAGGACTTGCAACGTCGGCGCCTCGACGTCTCCGTGAGCCACCTTGCGAAGTCGGCGCCGGAGTGCATACTTTCCGGGTTGAGCCTCCGAAGTTCGACGCGTTTTTCCCTTCGAGGCCGTGTGATGCAGAACGTGTTCCTGCTCCTGCTCCTCCTGGTGACCCCGGTGTCGGCCCCTGCTCATCCGTGGTGGTGCGGCACCCGCGCCGAATATAGTCCCGACTACCAGGCGGCCCGCGCCACGTCGTCGTTCTGCTGGGAAGAGCTCGTCGGGCTTGCGGAATCTCAACGCCAGGTCTCGAACCAGCAGGTTCTCATGGAGTATCAACACGGGCTCCCGAACCAGCTCCTCGTGCCTCCGTACGAAGCCCCGCTGCTCCCGAGGCGATGATCCTTCCAAGAGCCAGGTCGAGGACGCTCCTGGAAGCCGTTCGTTAGCGATCCTCAGAGCTTTTCTCCAGGTAAACGATCGACCCACCCCAGAGTGGATAGCTGCTCGCGACTGTCCAGCCCTCAAGTATCAAGTCGATGAGGGACTTCCAGTCCTCATCGCTACCCGGCCGTTCGTCCTTGGCCCCGAGGCTGTTCACGAACCGAATACAACGGAGGCTCATGCGGATCTCCCTCGGCTGAATGTGCAAATCATTGGGAGGCCACGAGAGTTGATCGACTCATATGCTTCTCGGATCGATCGTGGCCACCGCCGGTGTCGGCGGGCACTTACTTCCCGGGATGCGTCTCACACCTCGGCCTGGAACGAGATGACCTGGGTCCGTCGTTCATCTTCCTGGCGGCACGCCTCGATCATCTCGCGGTCAATGTCGGGGGCACGCGTGAGAACAGGATTCCTCCACAGAGATTAAGTCGGCGGCATGGGCGTGATTCTTGGCGGGAGTTGGAGCGGAATTTGGTTATCATGGCCCCGTCGTGCGATTTCGATGAGTCGCGCCGAAGTCGGAGATTTGGCGATTCTTCTGGTCGGCGTGATCTGTGGCGTCGCCGCTGGCTCGAGTCCCCTTCCCTGAGAGGCTTTCTCACCATCGTCACCCCGCTGCGCTCCACCCCGGCCCGTTAATTACCGACCGGCTCGGGGCCGAGCGCGTCGAGTCGGGCGCGGAAGGCAGCGGTGGCCTGGGAAGGCCTTTCGGCGTGGATGACGGCGGCGCTGACGGCGATGCGGGTCGCGCCGGCGTCGAGCACCTCAGCGACGTTCTCCGCGGTGATCCCGCCGATGGCGAACCAGGGGAGCGCCGTGGCCTCGGCAGCCTGGCGGACAAAGGCCAGGCCGGCGAAGTCGGAGAAAACCTTGGTCGCACTGGCGAAGATCGGCCCGATGCCCAGATAACCGGCGCCCTCGAGGACCGCCTGGTCGATCTGGACGCGGTCGTGCGTCGAGGCACCGATCAGCGCGGTCGGGCCGACGATCCGCCGCGCGTCGCGCAGGGTCACGTCCTCCTGGCCGAGGTGGACACCATCGGCGCCGGCGAGTTGCGCGAGGTCGGGGCGGTCGTTGAGGATGAACCGAGCCTTGGCTTGCGCCGTCAGGATGCGGACCTCGCGGGCGCGGCGGAGCAACTCGCGGTCGGGCAGGCCCTTCTCGCGGAGTTGGATCACGTCGGCGCCGCCGGCCAGCGCCTCGGAGACGATCCATGTCAGGTCGCCCATCGTTGGCAGGCCGCCGACCAGGACCATGAGCCGCGCGTCGCTCAGAGCGCGGTAGCTGGCGACAGCCGTCAGGGTGAGCTTCTCCAGGATGTAGACGTCGTAGCGGAGCCCTTCGAACCGGCCCGCAAGCCAGACGTCGGTGAGCTTGCTGTACTCTTCGAGTGACCGCAGCGCCTCGGCGGTCCGCTTGAAATTGGCCGTCAGGACGGCGCGGGGTTCTCGCGCACCTGCTCCGACGCCATCATGATGTGCGTGCCGACATCGCCGGGTGTGTCGCGCGATCCGACGAGCAGGTCGGGGTCGAGGCTGCGGACGGCCTCGGCCAGGCGGTGCCGGACCTCCTTGATCCGACGGGTGAGGCTCGGGTCGTCGAGCGCGAACCGGACGTAGTCTTCGACGACGCGGAGGCCCTCGCGGCGCGGTTGGCCGAAGCGTCGAGGATCCGGCCGAGATCGACCCCCTCGCCTCGGCGCGGTCAGTTCGAGCGGGGGGATGTCGGCGGCCATCGGGATCGATGGCGCCTTCGTCGCCTGCGTCGCCCGTTCGAGCAGCGCGGCCAGCTCGAGCCCGGCGCTCGCCAGCAGATCGGCAATCGGGCCGGGTGCGGCCAGCAGGCTCGCCAGCAGGTGCTCGGTCCCAATCAACTGCGTGCGGTCAACCGCGCGTGCCTTGATCGACGCATCATTCAACGCGGACCGGACCTTCAGCGATTGCGGCAGCGGCATTGCGTGCGAGGTCAGCGCCGCTGCCGTCGGCGAGACCTCCGACGCACCCAGCATCCGCCAGAGCCGGACCGGATCGCATCCGAACTCGGACAGGAGCTCGGCCGCCCGACTCTCGACCTCGTCGGCCAACGCGGCGAGCAGATCGGTCGGCTCGACGGCCGACGCCCCCCGCTCCCGAGCGCGGATCTGCGCACGTTCCAAGGCTCGCAACGCGCCGGCAGTGAACGAATCCTGCATGAGTCGTGATCCTCGCTCGGAGACCAAGCATGGTCTCTCTCAAAGGACAGATGAGAGAGGCCACATGATCGTTTTCGTCACGTACTCTGCCCTCGATCCTCTCTCCTCCGTCATCCACCCTCTGCCCTCCGTCATTTGCCATTCGCCATCCACCATCCCCGGTCCCGGTGCCGAACTCCGAACCTTGATTTCCCCACCCGATCCCGCCATGATACGTCATGTTGTGGCTTCACCCCGATATCCGTGGAGGACGCGCGCAGGGTGGGCAGGAACCCGCCGTGTTCGATCGCATCCTTCCCTTGATTGTGGTGACCGTCGCCGTGCTGTCCATCGCGAGGGCTGTCCCGGCCGGCGAACCCGCGAAGAAACCCACCTCCATCCTCGCGTTCTCGGTCCAGGATATCGACGGAAAACCGGTCGGTCTCTCCAAGTACAAGGGCGATGTGCTCCTGATCGTCAACACCGCCAGCCAGTGCGGCTCTACGCCTCAGTACGAGAGGCTGGAGTCGATCTGCGAAACGTACAAGCCTCAGGGATTCGACAGCAATTCCCGCACAGCCATTTCGCAAGGAAAAACAAGGGGTTCCAGAAGACGCTCTTCGCAAACTCTTGTACAGTACTATCTTCTCCCTGATTGGTCTCCAACAAGGGAAATTACAGGGGATTTTGAGTATGCCACCCTGTTGACACTACTGAACACCTCCGGGAATTGCTGGGGCTTCGAGGTCCTGGCCTTCCCGGCGAACGAGTTCGGCCACCAGAGGACGATGCCCTCGAGAAGGGCAGGGGCATCTCGGTGACTTACCGTTCCGGCGGCGGTGTGAGGACCATCCCTGGATACCGAACTCTCCGCAATCCCAGATGTTCCGGCGACGAGACCTCAACCGGGGTCCACCCAAGGACAGCCTGAATGGTCAATTGATTTCCTGACAGTTCCTTATCTCACGCGAGGCGCCGATCCCTGCGGACGACTCGTCGTCCTGGCGAAGGCCGAGGTGACGGCGTGAGGTGCGGGCAGGTGGTCGGGACGAGCGACGACGCGTTCGCCCGGCTTCAGGCCGGAGGTGACTTCGGCGTACGATTGGTCGGTCAGGCCTAGATCGACGCGACGCCACTGCCATGACGTCCGCGACGATGCCACCGCGGCGAACGCCTCGTTGCCGGCCCATCGGATCGCCTGCAACGAGATACGGGTCACGTGCTGCCGGGACGTGATGTCAAAGGTCACCTCCGCGCTCAGGCCGGGGCGGAGGGCGTCGAACCCGCCCGTGTCGAGCTTGACTGTCGCGAAGTAGACCTTGATGTCGGGCGAGGCCCGGTTGGAGGGCGCGGGAATCGCGGTGAGATCGGTCACGATTCCCTTCAGCGGCCGATCGGGGAAGGCGTCGATCCGGATCGATGCGGACTGGCCCGGCCGGATCATCGCGACCTTCGACTCGTTAATCCGGACCTTGACCTGCATGTTCTTGGGGTCGGGCAACTGGAAGATCGGCTGCCCCTCGCGGACGGTCACGCCTTCGTCGATCTGGAACTCAACCCGTCCCCAGTTGTTCGCTTGGTTGGCGTAGACGACGATGCCGTCGCGCGGGGCTGTCATCGTGCAGTTCGCGACCATCCGCTGGAGCTTCTTGAGCCGCTCGTCCTCCAGTTGGAACGTGGCCTCCTGGGTGAGCTTGTCGGAGCGGATGGCCTCAAGTTTCGCCTCCAACGACTTGATCAGCTTCGGCCCCGTGTAATGCCTCGAGCCGGTAGGCCATCCCCTGGGCCTCGTGCAGCGCGATCTCGGCGTTCTCGAGCGCCAGGCTGTCGGCCCGGACTTGTTGAGAAGACCGGACGCCCTTAAGGGCCGCCACCTGCGACCAGTCGAGGTTTTTCCGTGCCCGATCCACCTCGAGCTGGCACATGGCAACGTACTGGCGGATCAGTTGCCTGTCCTGGGGAAAGATCCCGTCGCGGTATTCGCGGAGGGTGATCTCGGTGACCTCCAGGATCGCCTGTGCCTGATCGACCCAGGCCTTGGCCTGCGCATGGCGGATCTCCTGCGCCTGAGCTCAGTCCTCGAAGGCCGATGCATCGAGCCTACAGACGACGTCTCCGGCCTCGACGCGGGTTCCCTCGGGGAGGATGGAGATGATCCGGGTCGAGCCAGGCTTCTCGGTCGAGAGCGACGCATTCTGGCGATTGCGCCCGCCCCCGGCGCCCATCGAAGGATCGGAAGACGAAGCGGACTTGGGCTGCTGAACGGTTGTGACCGTCTTGGGACGCAAGGGGACGTGGGGGACCACCTCGAAGCTGAAGCTGCGGATGCTGGGCCGGGTGGTGGTCGCTGCCGCCGTCGCGCCGGTCGTCACCGCCTGGTTCGCGCCGGCGGAGGACGTCGAACTGCTGGTCCCTGTGGTCGTGGTGGATATTGCTCCGGGTTTGGCGGTCTTGGTGGTGGCGGGTGCCGGGCTTGTGGCGGCCCCACCCTGCGCGGAAGAGCCACTGGCGCCGCTCCCGGTCGTCGCCATGCCGCCCCCCTGACCCCCTCGCGCACCCTGGGCTCCGCCCTGACCCCCGGTCCGCGCCCCGCCGACCGTTCCGATCAGCGCCTCGACCTGGCAACGCACCATGGCGTTGTTGGCGCTTTCGAGCGAGCCATTCTCGGTCACGACCATCGCCACATCACCTTGGTCCACCTCCAGGGTCGTCAGAGGTGGCGGCGGGCTCGACCAAGGTGACGACGGCCGGACCCCCGCCCCCAGACCCCCAGGCTCACGAACGCGATCAGGAACATCGCCACGAACCCCGGCCTCCGGCGCCGACGCGTTTCAGGGACTCCCAGCGGCCGCGCGCTGATCTCCAACGACATTCGAAATCCCCATCGCACATAGCCTGAACAAAAAAACACGGAGTCCAGACGGGCGGGAGGACAAGCGGCAGGACTCGGGAACGCGGCGTGTCCGACCGCAGCGACAAGGCCCGGCTTCCCGCATCGTCACGTACCATTATCCGCGCATTCCACGAGGGGTCAACCGCCGGGCGCCCTCCAGAGGGTCAGCGACGAGCAGGAACGTGGCGCACTGAAAATCCGGATGTTTCGGGGAAAATGCCGGGAATCCCGACAGAGGTCGGACTCGGACACTCTCGGCCGGATTGCACGGGAAGGGGTTCGATCTCCGACCGGAAGCATTTGAGCCGCGCCCGGCCATGTGGTAGGTTGTGCGGACCGGAACCCGTGGAGCGCACCGGCGTGTTCCTGCCTCGGCGCACCGCGAGCAACACACACACAACCAAGGAGCGACACCGTGGCCGAGTACACCCTACCTCCGCTGCCGTATGATTATGGGGCGTTGGAGCCGCACATCGACGCCAAGACGATGGAGATTCACCACACCAAGCACCACCAGGCGTACGTCAATAACGTCAACGCGGCGCTGAAGGATCACCCCGATCATCAGGGTCAGCCGATCGAGAAGTTGATCGCCAACCTCGCCGCCCTCCCCGAGAGCATCCGGACCGCTGTGCGGAACAATGGGGGCGGGCACGCCAACCACTCGCTGTTCTGGCAGATCATGAAGCCGGGCGGCGGCGGCGAGCCGACCGGGGCGTTGGCCGCTGCGATCACGAAGGACCTCAGCGGGTTCGCCGCGTACAAGGAGGCGTTCACCAAGGCCGCGATCACGAGGTTCGGCTCGGGCTGGGCCTGGCTCGTCGTCGGCAACGACGGCAAGCTGGCGATCACCTCGACCGCCAACCAGGATAACCCCCACATGAAAGAGGCCGGAGGCATGACTCCCATCCTCGGACTCGACGTCTGGGAGCATGCCTACTACCTCAAGTATCAGAACCGCCGGCCCGACTACATTGCCGCCTGGTGGAACACCGTCAACTGGGACGAGGTTGCCCGGCGCTACGAGGCCGCCAACATGTGAGGTCGGCCGGGTTCGGCCGGGGTAGGGCATGGATCGCTTGACCGGGGCGCAAATTTCGCTATGATCCGGGCGCGTCGGAGGGGCGACCTTCCGGCGGCGTCCGGTTTCTTTCTTTGCCAGACACCTCGTTTCGGTGGAACGTCCCGACGTCGTTGGCACGATGCCGCGTCGCGGTCGCCGCCCGCCGGGCCAAATCGCTGTTCGCGTCTAACCACGAACGAGGAGAATTGCCGATGGATCGGCACACGTTGACCTTGGCCAGTTGCGGCTTCATGCTGCTGTTGGCGTCGTCCGGTTGCCGGAGCACGCGGTCCGAAGTCCCACCCGGACGTCCCTACACGAGTGACGGGCGGCAAATGCCTCCCGGATCGACCCTGTTCAGCTCGGACGCGCACCCCATGGCGGGCAATGCCCTGAGTAACACACCGGGCGGTTTGCCGGGGGCGCCGGGCGCTCTGCCGGGGGCGCCGGGCGGACAGCCCGGATCGACCGGCCAGTTCGGCACGCCTGGCCCTGGCGCGAGCAACAACTGGGGGGCTCCGACGGGTAACGCGTACGGCCCCCCCGGCACCGCCGGGGTCGCTCCGTTGCAAGCGTCCCGACCCGCCCTGATGCCGCCGCCGTCCGCCGCGCCGCCGTCCTCCAGTCCCGCGGCGGCCCCTCCGTCGACTCTGCCGACGACCCGACCCGACCAGGGCACAATGGGCCAGATCGGGGCGCCGCCCAGTCAACTCTGAAGACGCCTCGGGCGCATCGTCATCCTGTCATGAGCGAGCCGCTGGTCATCCTCTTCGAGGATCCGCACTGTCTGGTAGTCGCCAAGCCCTCCGGGCTGTTGACCCAAGGAACGCGCGAGGGGGAGCCGACCCTCGAAGTGGCGGTCCGCCGCTACCTCCGCCCCGACGACCCAACGTCGGTCTACCTCGGGACAGTCCATCGGCTCGACCGTCCCGTCTCGGGAGTCGTGGTCTGGGCCAAGACTCCCAGGGCCGCGCCGGCTGGCGGCGCAGTTCGCCAGCCGGCTGGTGGTCAAGGAATACTGGGCGATTATTGAGGCCGCGTCCGGCTCGTCCAGGGCGGGCCTCGGCGCAGAGGGGACGTGGGACGACTGGCTGACGTCGCCCGACGCCTCGGGTGTGGTTCGGGTGGTTGCCCCGCAGTCCCCGGGGTCGCGCCGGGCGGTCACGCGGTTCCGGTGCGATGGGGCCGCGCGATTGCCGCTGGGGACGGCCTGGCTCCGGCTCTGGCCCGAGACGGGCCGGACCCACCAACTCCGTGCGCAGACCGCGGCACGCGGCTGGGCGATCCTCGGGGACGTCCCCTCTGGCTCGACCCGGCCGTTCGCGCGGGATTGCGTTGCACGCCCGCGCACTCACGGTCGAACATCCCATCCTGCACCGCGCGATCTCCTGGGTCGCGCCGCTGCCCGAGATCTGGGCGCGCAGGGGATCGAGCTGCCGGAGACGCTCGCTACTCAAGGCCGCTACTGATGCCGAGGATCTTTAGACGGAGCTTCCCTCGAGGGATGGGGACATCGACGACTTCGTCGATCTTCTTCCCGACCAGCGCCTGTCCGATTGGGCTGGTCAGCAGGATCTTATTCTGGTCGTAGTCCTCGTCGCCCGGACCGACCAGGATGAAGTCTTCTTCTTCCCCAAGGTCGAGGTCGAGGACGCGGACCTTCGCCCCGAAGACGACGCGGTCGGTGGGCAGGGTCGTCTTGTCGACGATCATGGCCCGCGCGAGCTCGTTCTGGAGCTCGTTGATCTTGGCCTGGAGCATCCCCTGAGCTTCGACCGCCGCGTCGAACTCGGCATTTTCGGAGAGGTCGCCGTAGCCCCGGGCCTGGGCAATCTGCTCGGCGATCCGGGGCATGTCCTCGTTTTTCATCTTGTCGAGCTGGGCTTTCCGCTTCTCGTAGCCTTCCTTCGACATGGGGATTCGGTCTGTGGACATGCCTTTCTGCTCCCAAATCTACTAGCACGCGGGACGACAATGCGCCGAAGCCGTGGCATTCGACAAGGTTCCTGGGGGGGGGTGGGTGTCCTCGGAAGCCTAAAGCAAATAACGCGACGCCGGGCCGATCCCCGACGTCGCGATCATCGTTGCGTTTAGCCTAGTCTTCATAAGACGATTACGCAAGCCCAAGATAGGAAAGAGAAGAACGGGGTTGAGGGGTGGGATTTTTCGGGATCGTCCCAAATCGCAAATTCTCAGCTTGACACTTCTTCGGTCAAGCCGCCTTAGCCTTGGCTTTCGCTTTGGCTTCGCCTATGGCGGTGAGCATCTCGTCATGGAGTAAGCTCCAGAAGCGATAGCTGGGCAGTTTCAGTCCCAAGTGCTCATAGGGGCAACGGCCACGGCGCTTCCCACCGCGAAACACCCGCGTGTTCCAAGAGAGCCGCTTCAGATCGAGCATCCCCTGACTCAGCGTCTTATGCCGCGACTGGTGCATCCGCAACACGCTGTTCATGCACTCCACCGCACTGCTGGCGCGCATCGCTCGACCGAACACCGCCGCCACCTGCCGGTAGAACTGCCGCCAGTTCGGGTCGATCTTCTGGCAGAGGACCTGCTGCACCAACGGGGCCACCTGGCGATAACCCCCCACCGCAGTCGGGTCCGAATTCCGGGGCCGCTGCCGCCGCAGCCACCACAAACGCACCAAAGCGGCACACAACTCCTCGGGCACCGAAAGTTGGCAGAGCTGATGGTGGAGCTGATCCAAGAAGGTGAACGACTCCGTCGCTTGGAGCAGCCCACGGACCTTGGACCATTCGGCGCCTGACAACAACGGCAGGGCCAACGCGACCTGCTCTTGCGCCCAGGACCGATCATTCACGAGACCATCAGGACGAAAGAGACTCAGGGCCGGCTCAGCCCGCTTCCAACCCGTCTCCGCCTGCTCAGACCGCTGGAAAGCGGCCGACGCCTTCTTCCAGGCCGCGCGGGCCGTGACGGCTAAACCCCGCGCGTCTCGGCCCTGCCGTTGCGCCTGGTCCACCGCTCGGGTGGCGGCCTCGGCCTGCTCCCAGAGCCGCTCCACCCGATTCCACATCGTCCTCAGGACGCGCTGAGCCTCCTGCTTGGTGTGGAAGACATCGAGCGTCTTCTCCAGCGAAGCCGACTCGCTCTGGCTCCCGCGGCGGTACTGTTGGAACTGGGCGATGCCCGCTTGGAGTCCAGAGCCCGCGTCGCAGACGACCGAGCGCAACGAACTCCAGGGCTTCAATTCTCCGAACCAGGTCGCACCCTGGCAATTGTCGGCCTTCTTCCCCACGAACCAGACCATGCTGTGGGGTTCAACCCCGACCAAGATCGGTCGGCGGTGGAAGAAGATCTCATCGAGGCAGCCGACCAGCACGAACGCCTGGCAGGAGCGATCGAGTTGCTCGAGGATCCGACCGGCGGCGGTTGCGGCGGCTTGGACCCAGCGATGAAGCGTGGAGCGACCGGGACATGCCTGGGTGCCCAGAAGGATCGCCAGCAAGACGCCAAGTTGGTTGAGGCTCAAGCCCATGGCCAGGGCCGTGACAGCGAACTCCTGTTGCTTGACCAGGGGAAACTCGATGGTCTGGAACAGCCAGTCCCACAGTTGGGCGTTCTCCCGGCGGAGGGCCGCGTTGTCTCGGATCAGTTCCTCTCGGGTGGGTCCACCGCTGTGCTCGGCCTCGACGGCGGCCATGACCTGCCGGGCATGGTTGTACACGCACTGGCGGCTGCAACCAGACTTCTGGGCCTGCTCGGTAACAGCACGGTGGGGGCCCGTGAAACGCGCGGCGGCATTGGCGATCCAGGCAACGATAGGGTATGGTACGCATGGGGGGTGGGTCCTCTTGGGTGCGGCTCCGTTTGCAACCGCACACTTGAGGTCCATCCCCCAAAAGAGTCAAGAGGGGGCTGGCTGAATCTTGCCAAGTGTCAACTTGAAAATGGCGTTATCGGCCCGCTTTGGGACGATCCCGATTTTTCCGAGCTTTCCGTCGCCCGTTCCCCTCAGTCCCCCCATCTCAGACGCATTCTCGGAAGGAAATGCCCGCCCGCCGGGGCGGCTGGCCCACCGACGGTGAACATGGCCGCGCTCGGCCGTGCCGGAACGTCCGGAGTTGCGGATCACTCGTGGCGCAGGGCCTCGATCGGATCCATCAAGGCGGCACGGCGGGCCGGGTAGAGGCCGGCGAGAATGCCGACCATCACCGAGACGACGAAGGCGAGCAGGACCGAGAACAGCGTCACATCGGTCCGCATCGCCGTGAAATAGTGGATACACCAGGGGATAGCGATGCCGATGCTGACCCCGAGCAGCCCCCCGACGCCGGAGAGGACGGCGGTCTCGATCAGGAATTGCTGGGTGATGTCGCGCCGCTTGGCACCCAGGGCGCGGCGGATGCCGACCTCGCGCGTCCGTTCGGTGACGGTCGCCAGCATGATGTTCATGATCCCGATGCCGCCGACGATCAGCGAGATTGCGGCGATCGAGCCGAGCACCATGCTCCAGATCCGCGACGTTCGCTTGGCCTCGTTGATCAAGTCGAGTGGGACGATGATATCCACATCCTTCTTCCCGTGGAACGGCTTGACTGCGGCATCGATGATCGGGTGCGTCGGGCTGACCTGGGAGATGTCGCCGACCTGGAGCGTGATCTGCGAGAGCTGCAACTCCTCGAACTCCATCGACCCGGCGCGGCTGTTCATGATCCGATCGCCGAACCGGAGCCTGCAGGTGTTCAGCGGGATGTAGATGTCCTTGTTGAACTCCTGCGCTGCCAGGCTGCCGCCAATCCCAGCCGTGCTGGCCCGCGCCTTGGTGACGCCGATGACCGTGTAATAGTCGGTGCCGATCTTGACCGACCGGCCCCTCGGATCCTCGTAGGGGAAGAGCGTCCTGGCCGTCTCCGCGGCCAGGACAGCATAGTTCTGATACCGCTCGTTGTCGCTCTCGGTCAGGAACCGCCCTTTCTCCATCTCCAGCCGATTGAAGTCGAGGTAGTCTTGCGTTGTGCCGACGACCCGTCCGTCGATGAAGTGTTGCAGATGACGGATCTGCTTGCGGATCTCGCGGATCGGCAGCGCCTTCTTGATCGTCGGGACAGTGGCGAGGATGCGGTCGAAGTCGTCGTACGTCAGTCCGTAGTTGAGGATCCGCGCGGGCCGACCGGTCGTCATCTGCGCCTCATCGGTCGGCTTGACTGAGCGGACGATGATGTTGGTTGCCCCGAGCTGCTGATACCGTTCTTGGGCGTCGCGGCTCGACCCCTCGCCGACGGCCAGCATCGAGATCACGGCCGCAACGCCGAAGACGATCCCCAGCACCGTCAGGCCCGAGCGGAGCTTGTGCAGGAGCAGACTCTTCATCCCTAGTTTCAGGCCGCGCCAGAAACGTTCCATGATGTCTCCACTCTGTGAAAGGAGGGAGTGCAGAGGAGAGGCCCACGAGCCCACGGTATTTTCTGGGTTCCTCCTTGCGGCCTCCGGCCGAATCGACTCTCAGTCATTTCTGCCTCTTGCCGCCTGCCTACTCCGCCTTGCCTACTGACTGCTTGCAAGTGCGAATTTTTGCCGCATCCGCGGGCTCGGCCCATCGTCGATGATCTGACCGTCGCGCATCCGGATGATCCGTCTGGCGCACTCGGCGATGTCATCCTCGTGGGTGACCATGATGATCGTCTTGCCGGTGTCGTTGAGTTGGCCGAGCATTTCCATGATCTCGTGGCTGGTCTGGGTGTCGAGGTTGCCGGTGGCCTCGTCGGCCAGGATGATATAGGGGTCGTTGATCAGGGACCGGGCGATCGCGACCCGCTGCTGCTGGCCGCCCGAGAGCTGGTTCGGGCGGTGGTCGAGCCGGCTCTCCAGGCCGACCAGCCGGGCCAGCTCCAGTGTCCGTTGCTGGATCGCCGCGGTGATCTCGCCGTTGCCCTGATAGGTCAGCGGGAGCTGAATGTTCTCGACGACCGTGTATTGCTGGATCAGGTTGTACGACTGGAAGATGAAGCCGATCGACCGGCTCCGGACCTCCGACAGGTCGTCGTCGCTGAACTTCGCAACATCTTGGCCGCCGAGGACATACTGGCCGCTCGTGGGTCGGTCGAGGCAGCCGAGCAGATTGAGCATCGTGCTCTTGCCCGAGCCCGAGGCGCCCATAATGGCGATGTACTCGCCCTCATGAAAATCGACCGAGATCCCCTTCAGGGCGTGGACGGTCACGGCCTGCTCGGCGCCCCGGCGGCGGCCGAGGAGGCCGCCGCCTGGGTGGTTGCCCATCACGTAGGTCTTACGGACGTCCCGGAGCCGGACGACGACGGGCTTGTCGTGGTTGTTGTCGATCACGGTTTCGGACCTCCCGGACCGCCGAATCCACTGCCGGGAGGCCCGCCGCCTGGAGGGTCGCCGCCGAAACTCTCGCCGCTGTTGATGCGTTGCAGGATCGTATCCACGCGCTCGGAGGGGACGCCCTGATCGAGCAACATCTGGCGCTGCTCGTGGGGGCTGGCGGCCTTGAGCTTCTCGATCATCGCCGGGTTGAGACGGCTGCCGCTTCGCTGGCCCTTGCCTTTCCCTTTGGCCTTAGCCTTGCTGTCGGACCCGCCCTTGGTGGCGTCCGGACCGGCCGGCAGGGCCGGCGCCGGGCACGCCGTTCGCCTTGGGAGTCGGCGCCCCAGTTCTT
Source organism: uncultured Planctomycetaceae bacterium (assembly GCA_963803395.1). GTDB lineage: Bacteria > Planctomycetota > Planctomycetia > Isosphaerales > Isosphaeraceae > JAFANO01. Next base: position 67,000 of record CAWDND010000040.1, on the reverse strand, counting down.
CTTCGAGGCGTCCTTGCCCGACGACGAGTTGAACGCCGAGTGCTTCTCTTCCTCGGACATCAGCGTGACCGGGTTGAGCGCGACGACGTCGCCGGTCTTGAGCCCCTCGAGGACCTGGACGAGCTTGTCGTTGGAGGTCCCCAGCGTGACGACCTTCCAGTCGTGATGGTCGCCGGCTCGGACAGCGACGTGGTCCTTGCCCTGGTATTCGAGGACCGCCTGGACCGGGACGCTCAGGACGTCCGGCAGCTCCGTGATCAGGATCTCGACCTCGCGCCGTCATCCCCGGCCGGAGCCCGGGTAGGCCGTTCTCGATCGAGACGAGGGTGGTGTAGACCTTGACGTCCGAGCTGAAGAAGCTGCTCGGGTCGGGCAGGGGGGCGACGGACTCGACCACGCCGGTCAGGACCTGGTCGGCGAAGGCATCGACCCGGATCCGGGCGCGGAGGCCCGGAGAGAGGCGGTCGATCATCGACTCGTGGACCTTGGTGTTGACCCGCATCTTGGAGATGTCGGGCAGGCTGAAGATCTTCTGCCGCTCGCGGACGGTTGCCCCTTCCTCGATCTGCGGCTGGCTGCTGCCGCCGAAGCGGTTCGGGTCATTGGCGTAGACGACCAGGCCGTCACCGGGGGCGTAGAGCTTGCAGTTCACGATCTGCTTCTCGAGCTTCGCCTGCTTCGACTTCTCCAGACTCCAGGTCTGCTCCTTGGCCAGCTCGTCCGCGCGCGTCTTCTCGACCTCGCTCTCGAGCTCCTTGGTCGTCTTCTTCTTGGTGTATTCCTCGAGCACGCTCCGCTTGCTCTGGGCCTGCTCCAGCGCGAACTTGGCACGTTGCAGCGCCAGCGCGTCGGCGATCTTCTGCGCCTTCGAGACATAGCCCTTCTCGAACATCCGGTTCGACCACTCGACGCGGTCCTCTGCGCGGGCCAGGTCAGACTCGGCCAGCGCGATCTCCCCCTTGGCGGTTTCGAGGTCCTGCTTGAAGACGCCCTCGACGTACTCGGTGACGGCGATCTCGGCGACCTCGCGGGTCAGTCGGGCGTTCTGGTAGGCGGCGTCAGCCCCCCGGGTGGCGATCACCTGGTTGGTCAACTGGTCTTTCAGCGCCGCGGAGTCGAGCTCGCAGACGAGCTGCCCCTTGGACACGCGGGTCCCCTCGGGGACGATCGAGATGATTTGCGTCTGACCCTCGACCAGGCAGAAGACGTCCTCGTTATTCGCGCTCTCAAGGCTGCCGCGCTCGACGACGGTGACGGGGAGGTTGGCCGGCCGGACCTCGTAGTGGATGACATCGGAGGCCGGCTTGGGGAAGCAGCGCCGCCAGCGTCTTCCGCGTCCCGGGGACTGCTCGAGAGGACCCCGACCGCAACCACCAGGGCGAGCCCCAAGGCGATCGTCCAGCGACTTACCGGCCGACGTGCCTGCGCCGGGCGGGCCGCTCTCGTTCCGGCAGGTCCCGCGCCCCGGGCGGCGACGTCGCCACCGCGTTGGGACTCTGAAGGGAAAAGTTCATTGAAAGCCTCCCATTCGTCGTAGGGCAAGGTGCCGAGGTCTCGGTAGAGGGTCAGACGTTGCAATTCGTATTGCTGCCAGGTTTGGACCAGGGTGTTCTGGAGCTGCAGAATGCGTGACTGGAACTGGATCAAGTTCGTCGTCTGGAGGGGGGCCTGGTTGCCGCCCCCGGCCGCCGCCGTCCCCTGCGGTGGCGCGATGATCTGCTCGATGGCCTGGTCTTTCTGGCGGACGGTCAAAACGAAGTTCTTGATCGTGATCTCGTACGTCAGATATTGCTGGTGCAAGTTCCTGATGTCCTGACGTAACTGGTACTTGAGGAAGTCCTCGGTGTTTTGCAAGATCCGGCGCTGGCGCTGGTAGTTGATCAGCGCCGCGCGGAAGGCGTTGCGTTCGGACAGGCGGACCAGGGGCAGCTCGGTGTTGAGCACCAGCGAAAACTGCTTGGCCTGCTCCCAGAAGGCGAATGGATTACTCGTCGTCGGGGGTGTGATGAACTGGTTGGTCAGCGCGACGTTGAAGTATCCCAGCAGGGCGTTGGCCGTGACCCGAATCTGCCGCCAGGCATCGTACAGTTGCGCCCGGGCGTTCATCAGGTCAAGCCGGTGTTCCAGCGCGACCCGCTCCGCGGCCAGGAGCAACGGCTCCAAGTCGTCTTCATCGTCCTTTCCGGGTCGGTACACCGAGAGACACGATCGGCCATCGATGAGGAGATCCTCCAGCTCGGGGAATCCCTTGACGATCTCGGGCAGTTCGCTGAGATCCCGCCTCGGATTGCGCTGCCAGCGGTCGATCGCGTTGAAGGTATCGTGGAACTTCCGCGTCAGACTGCGGTTGAGGATGAGCGGGACGTCGGGAGGCAGGCCTATTTGAATTTTAAACTGATCGAGGTCGGAGCGGTAGGTCACCCGATCCGTAACGAGCTGCTGCCGGGCGCCCTGGACGCTCGATGCCATCTGGTCGAGCTGGAGTTGCGTCAGGCCCGACGACTCGCCCTCGATCAGCTCACTGTAGACTTCGACCAGGCGCTCGAAGGCCGCGATGTTGCGGCGGTCGTTCTCGACGACTTGGAGATCTTGGAGCACGTTGATGTAGCCGATCGTCGGGTCGATGTTGCCAGCGCTTGAGAAGCCAAGCGTCGGGACGGCCGAGCCGAAGTTAGTGAACGAGCCGCCGACCAGGATCGCCACCATGAATTCTTGACGGAACTTGGCGAAGTTGCGGATCTCATAGACCAGGTTACGCTCGGCCTGGGTCAAGAGTTCGAGCGTGACGGCGCGGCCGCCGCCGCGGAGGAACGGCTGCACCAGGGTGAGCGGCAGGGTCGATTGCACGGCCGGCTGCCGCGAGTTGTGTCCGATGAAGTTGAAGACGACCTGGTTGGCGAAGCCCATCAGGAGCCGCGCGCCGGTGTTGAACACCTTGCCGACACCGACGATGGTCCCAATGTTCAGCGCCGAGGCGGGGCTGCCGGTCTCGATCGTCCGGTAGAGGAACTGATTGATCGGCACCGGGGGCGGGAACCCGCCGCCGGGGCTCGGCCCTCCACCCAGGCCACCCCCGTCAGGGGGGACAGCCCCGCGTAGAACTGTGGCTGGAATGCGAACCGCTGAAGCGTGACGGCCAAGGCCGTCAAATAGATTTGTTCGAGACGGAATTGATAGATCCGGCTATTGATCAGGGCCAGGACAAAGGCCTGTTGAAGGGTCAGCACGTAAGGTCGGCTGGTTCTGGGGAGGCCCGCCGCCTCCGCCTCGTCGAATTCGATGCCCCGGGGACCAGGATCCCGGCCATCTCCGCTCCCGTGGCTTCGGACGTCCGATATTGCTCCGGCGACAGGTCGGGCCGTGGGCTGATCGGGGCCGAGAGATCGGGTTCGGTGGGGTTGGGGTCCATTCCGATTGGAGGAGTCGGCAATTCGCGCGATGGGCCGCGAGGCGCACTCGACGGCGCGGGCAACGGAGTTGGGACCGGCCTCGGGAGACCCGTCTCCTGAAAGGCGGCGCGCCGGACCCCCAGGTCTGCGCTTGCCCTGGCTGGTCTGGGATGGGCTGGATTCCGGTAGGTTCGGGTTCGTGGGTAAAGGTCCCGGTACACGTCTAGGCGATATTCCGCCCCGGTCTGTCCCGGAATTCCCCTCGCGTCCGAACGGCGAGGCCGCATCGGGCGGAGGGACGGGCGGCGCGGGCATAGCGGGCGCGCGGGTGTCCGGGGGCGTTGCGCCGGCCGGGCCCGGTGGCGCAGCGCGCCTACGCCCATGCCGGCACCCGCGGGCGATTGGCGCTGCCAGGCGTCGAGCATGTCGAGGTAGCCGGTCCCCTCGACGGGAACCAGCAGGCGGTTGTCGGGCCACTGGGGCACCGGTGACAGTGCCTGCGTCGCGAAGTCGTCGGGGGGGGCGGGGGGGACGTCGGGGTCGTAGGGGTCGGCGTACCGCGCAGACGATGGCGGATCAACCGAGAACAAGTCGATCCGCCAGCGCGGGTCGCGGCTCTTCTCGAAGACGGCCTCCGACACGTCCTGGTTGGCCCATTCACGGAAGAATTCCCGGCCACACCCGCTGTGCAGAGCCACCGCCAGCGCAGCCAGCCCCCACGTCCGGGCGTGGGAAAAGAGCGGTCGGCGCGATTGTGTGGCTGCGTTCATGGGCTTGATCTCGGGCTTGAATCGGTTGCGGGATTCCCCTGGCCGTACCTTTTTCGCCTTCATCGGGAGTATCGGATATGCGGGTGGTAGGGGTTGAATCGCAAGATGTGCAGCGGCCGCTTTGGATCCGGGTCTCGACCCAGGTGTTTGGTGAAGTGGGGCCGGGTGGGGGGCCGAAATTGCTCTGGAAGTTTGGCTTCCTCGGCGGCGGTGAGATTGCGCCGAGCCGGAGGGTGGGGAGGAGTCACCCCGGTTCCAGCTCTCCGGGGGAACGCTCGCCGCGGCGGGCCGACGGTGCCCACGGCGGGCGCCGACGATGGGGCAGGGAGGAAGGAGTCTCCGATGCTGTTAGGCAATCGCGAACCTCGGTCGTTGGTCGCTCGGCGGCTCGGGGGGTTCCATCCCAAGGGCGAGAATCTCGAAGCCAGAGAGCTCCTGGCGATCGACCTCGGCGGCGCGCTGCCGCCGAACCTGCCGAACATCGCCACCATCCCGTACGGGGTCGGTCTCGGCGGCGCGCAGTCCAACGGCGGCGCCGGCTTCAGCGTCTCAGACGTCGGTGACGTCAACGGCGACGGCTTCGATGACTATCTGATCGGCGCCCCGACGACGATCAACCAGAACGGGGTGCTGAGCAAGGGCGTCGGCAACAACAGCCGCGTCTATCTCGTCTTTGGTTCGGCCGCCGTCGGTGGGAGCATTGTGGACTGGCTCACGCTCAACCCGACGCAGCGCGTCGGCGACCTCGGACAGTTGGGCAACACGGCCAACGCGCAGCAGAACCCGATCACCGGCAGCGCTGGCTTCCCGTTCGACGGCCTGACCCTCCTTACCAGCCAGCAGGGCATCGGCGCGCAGCTCGGTGCGTCGGTGACCCCGCTTGGCGACATCAACGGCGACGGGTTCGCCGACTTCATGATCGGCGCCCCGGGCGGCCGCGACGCGAGCTTCAACAATCCGGGAACCGGTCGCGCTTACCTGATCTATGGCGGCCCCCAATTGCGGACCGTCCCGAGCAAGACGCTCGACCTCGACAACCCGAACCAGAATTCCGGGGTCAATTTTCTCACATTCGTCAGCAGCACGCAGCCCAGCGCGCACATCGGGGCTGCGGTGGCGGGGGGTGGGCAGGGAGTCGGCAGCGACGTGATCACAAACGGCCTGCCCGATCTCGCCATCGGCGCCCCCAATGCGTCTCTCGGCGGGCAGTCGAACAACGGTGCCGTCTACCTGATCGACGGCGCGGCGGTCCAGGGAGCGAGGACCGCGACGATCGACCTGACTGCCGTCGGCCAGCAAGGCGGGACGGCGGGCGTGGTCTTCTCCGGGGCCGGCTCGGGCGACCAGATCGGCGCCGCGATCGCCTTCCCCGGCAACGTCGACGGCTCGCTGAACGTCAACCTGTCGGTCGACGACCTGCTGATCGGCGCACCGGCCGCCAGTGGTGGCTCGGGCACGGCCTACTTGATCTATGGGGCCAGCAATCTCTCCGCGCAGGCCACCACCATCATCGGCATCAATCAGATCTCGCTCAGCCGGATCGGAACCCCGAGCACCACCACCCCCAGCATCGTCGCCGGCGCGGTCTTTCAGGGGGCCGGGATCGGGGCTCAAACTGGGTTCGCCGTCGCCCCGGCGGGAGACTTCAACAACGACGGACTCAGCGACTTCCTGATCGGCTCGCCCGAGTTCAACGGGATGGGCGAGGCCACGCTGATCTACGGCCAATCGGTCAACGGGACAAACCGGATCACCGGCTCCATCCCCTTGGACGCAATCCCGGCGAATATCCCGGCGGCCAACTTCGTCGGCGCCACCGCCGGCGACCTGGCGGGATATGCGCTGGCGCCTCTGGGCCGGATCAACGCCACCAGCGCGGTTAACTCAGAGATTCTGATCGGCGCGCCCGGCTTCAACGTTAGCGCCGGGACCGTCTACATGATCCCTGGGCTGGTCACCGGCAGCACCAATCTGGTCGGCAACTTCTCGCTGGCCAACGCCGAGGCGCAGCCGCTGGCGGGGACGCAGATCACGCTCAGCGCCTCGTCGACGATCTCCCCCGTGTTTCTGGGGGCGTCGGTCGGCGGCCGGCTCCTGCCCCGGCTGACGACCAGTCGGACCGCCGACACTGACACCCTGGCCGACCCGATCCTTGGCGCCCCGGGATACGCGGTGAACCTCAGCCGGGGCCTCGACGGCGGCGCCTTCATCCTCGAAGGACTCTTCCTCCCACTCCAAACCCCGGTCAACACCGGGATCACCACAACGATCGGCGTCGGCCAGCCCTTCGCGCCGTTCAACATCAACGCAACCACCCCCGCCGCGCTCGACATCTTCGTCTTCAGCAATAACACGACCACGCCGGCGTTCCGGCCCGTCACCGACATCGACCCGACGACGATCGTGGTCAACGGTGTCGCCTTCCCCAACGCCACGATCCGGGCCGACCCAGTGGACGAGAACGCGGACGGCATCCCCGACGCGATCATCACAATCAGCCCCCGGTCGAATCTCAACCTGGCCAACGGCATCAGGACGCTGACGATCACCGGGCGGACCCTGGCGACGAGCCCCAACGCCGGCAAGCAGTTCTCCGGCACGGCGACCGTCACGGTCACCGGCGGCAGCGGAGGCGGAGGGGGCGGCCAGATCGTGGTCGTGGGCTCTCCACCCATCGGCTTGATCACCCCGACGGCCTTCGTGCCCCCGTTCGGCCCCGACCGGTTCGTGCCGCAGATCTCGACCCTGTCGCGGCTCGACTACAAGGCGATCCCACTTCGCGTGGCGATCCAGCAATTCCAGCCCGCGACCGGCTTCAAGGAGCGGCTCGACCAATACTTCTTCCCGAAGAAACACCTGCACCAATTCGGGAGCAAGTATCAAGACACCGGCCACGGGATCTCGACCCTCGGCCGCGGCGTCTTCACCCGGGGCAAGTTCAAGCCCGGCAAGACCATCCAGTTCACCCACAAGGTCCCGGTCGTCCCGACCAACCGCCAACACGAGAACTACGTCCCGACCCCGTCCTTCCCCCAGAAGCCCCCGGTCCAGCCCTGATTGAGAAGCGCGGTAGCCAGGAGGGAAGAACCGAGATCACAGAGGCCAAACGATCGTTGATCGTTTGGCCTCTGCTTAGTTCGGGTCTCGCGCTTTTTGAGTGGTTTCGTTTCGGTCTCTGACCAGGCGGCATCTGCCTCAGAAAAAGCAGTACTGCTGGTGAGCGCAGCGCCGAAATTTTGGCGCACAGGCTGTTGTGCAGGAGATCTTGGACGAAACTCCTTTTCGAGGGGCGGTCCCATCGTTCTTGCCGACGGCTGTACGCTGCAATTGTGGGCAATTTAAGCTCGGAAAAAGTGCGAAACTCGAACTTGGGATCGAGCCAGAGCGGCATTATCAACCGCCATGCCGATGGCTGGAAGGAGGCCCCCTCATCCTCGGGGGTTGATCAGCTTGCCGAGGTCGTGCAGCAGCGATTCAAGGATCAGGGGCATGTACGCCTTGCGCTGGATCTGGTAATCGGCGTCAAGGCAGCGGTCGGCCAAGACAAGGACGGCCTCGGGGTCGAGCTGCGCGGCCAGCGTCTCGATGGCGCGGCGGTCGTCGGGATCGGGGCAGGGGGGGACCAGGCCGGCGGTCTGCCAGAGCAGGCCGCGGAAGAAGCGGGCCAGCTCGCCCATCAGAAGGCTGGCACGGCCGCGCTGCTCGACGCTCTCCTTGCCCGCCTCCTTGATGAACGCCCCGAGCCGGGTCGCCAGGGCTAGCGGATCGAAGCCGCGCGGGTCAGCCAATTCGTCGATCAGGGCGCGGCGGAAGTGTTCGAGGTCGGGGTTGGCCAGTCCCAGGGCGCGGCTGACGCTTCCCTCGCCGAGCCGGGCGAGGCGATCGGCCTCAACGGGGTCGTGGGTCACGCCCTGTTCGAGGAGCAGCGCCGTCAGCTCGGTCTCGGGCAGCGGGTCGAACCGGACGACCCGGCAGCGCGAGACGATCGTATCGAGCTGGACCTCGGCCGACGTGCCGATCAGGATGAGTACCGAGCCGGGAGGGGGTTCCTCCAGTGTCTTGAGGAACGAGTTGGCTGCCTCGTCGTTCAGATCGTCGGCATCGTCGACGATCGCGACCTTCCACGCGCCCCGCGCCGGCTTCAAGCCGAGGTCGAGGCAGAGGTCGCGGATCACCTTGATGGGCAGGTCGTGCTTGTCCTCGGGCCGCTCGACGCAGAGCACGTCGGGGTGGGTGCCGGCCTGGGCCTGGAGGCAGCTCGGGCAGGTCCCGCACGGGTCGAGGTCGGCCTCGGGCTGGCGCTCGCAGACCAGGGCTTGCGCCAGGGTCAATGCGAAGGTGCGCTTGCCGACCCCCTCCGGGCCGACGAAGAGGAAGGCGTGCGGGAACCTCCCCTGCGTCAGGCTCTGCCGGAGACTCGCGACGATCCGGTCATGTCCTCGGACCGAGTTCCAGGGCACGCTCCACCTCGCTTCGAAGCCGCGCGGCGACAGTCTCGAGGTTGGTCGAGGCGTCGATGACGACGATCGGCGCGGGGTAATACGGGCAAGGCGCCTCGCGCGCGGCCTGAAGAAACCCCTCGCGGACGCGCGCGTGGTAGGCGCCGGGGCGGTCCTCGATCCGGTCGCGCGCCGTCCCGACGCGGGCCCTGGCCACCCCGGGGGGCACGTCCAGGAGGAGCGTCAGGTCGGGCAGGAGTTGGCCCGTGGCCGCCAGGCCGATGCGCCCGACCTCCTCGACCGGGAGGCCGCCCGCGGATCCTTGATAGACGATGTTGGCCAGCAGGTAGCGGTCGGAGACGACGAGCCGGCCGCCCGCCAGCGCCGGGCGGATGACCTCCTCGACCAGTTGCGCCCGGCTGGCCATGTAGAGTAGCATCTCGGCGCGGAGGGCGAGGTTCGCCGTCCTCCGGTCGAGGAGGATCTGGCGGAGTCGGTCGCCGAGGGTCGTGCCGCCAGGGTCGCGGCAGGTGACGACCTCGTGCCCCCGCGCGGAGCCAGGTGGCCAACGCGGCCGCCTGGGTGGTCTTGCCGCCGCCGTCGGGGCCGTCCAGGGTCAAGAACAGGCCCCGCGCGGGTGGGCAGAGGGGGTTCCGGATCGGGCATGCCTCCAATGTAGCCCAAGCCCCGCGGCAGGGGAAGCTCAACGGGAAGTTCCCATGGGAGACGACGTGTGAGTGGTGGGAGGCGCGGGCGGCCTGCCTCCGCTCAAGCCTTGGGGGATCTGCTGGAGATAACGCTGGACCGTGACCGGAGAGGCGCCGGGTTTCCGTAATCGTTCGGCGGAGAGTACGCGTTGCTGTATTGCTGGAACGTGTAAGGCACACCCGGGCCGAGGATATAGGGCTGATAGTACGGCGTGACGGAGTAGATCTGTCGCGTCCCGAAGTGCGACTCGATCACGGAGTTCGCCGGGTGGTCGTAGGCGACCCCCGCACCCTGCGAGGGCGCGTTGGCCGAGGGGCCGACCCCCGGCACTTTGGTGGTCGCCGGCCCGGCCGAGGTCCCCAGCGTGTCCGCGGCCTTCGGCCCGTCTGCGCTCGCGGGAGCGACCACGGTAGCTGGCGCGGTTGCGGATATCGGGGCGGGGATCGCGGGATTCGTGCTCGGCTCGACGGGGGGCGACTCGATCGACAGAACCTGATTGGCCGGCACGAGCAAGACCCGGTTCGGGGCCGGCGGCGCAGCAGTGCGGACCGCCGGGAGGTAGCCGGTCGCGGCCAGGTCGCGGCGGCGGGCTTCAAGGTAGGTCCGCGTCGCCTGATCGCGGATCTGCTCGAAACGATCGGCGCCTGCCTCCCGATCCCTCGCGAACTGGACGGCCGCCTTCAGGCCAGCGGTGTTCGGGTCGAGGGTCAGTGCCCGCTCATAGGCGTCGCGCGACATCTGGTAAAACTTCGCGGCGTGGTCGCGGGGGGCGTCGAGCGCGGCCTCATGGGACAGTTCGCCCAGGATGACCCAGTCGGCCAGCGAGTTGGGATTGGCCTTCAGCGCCGCCTGAAGCCGATTGATTGCGTCGTACCGGTTGATCTGATGGGTGCTGATCAGGGGTGGGGCCGCGTGCCTGGCCGCCGCCGCTTGCTGGGCCGGTGCCGGAGCCATTGCCGCCGGTCTGCTCCTCTCGGGAAGTGGCGGGGCATCCATGGTGCGCGGCGAGGTGTCCGTGGTGCCAGGCGCAGTCTCGACGGCGCGCGGTGTCGTGTGCGCGGGCAGAGCCGGAGTGTCCGTGGCGCGCGGCGTGGTCTCGGCAGGTCGCGGTGTGGTGTCCGCGGGCGGAGGCGGGATCGGGGGCTCGGCCGCGGACGTCGCCGTCGCCAGCGAGGAGGCCAGGAGGGCCAGCGCCCAGGCGGTTCGAATCAGATCGCGCATCGTGATCCTCCTTCGGACGAGGAGATTGCGTCGACGGGGCGTCCCCGCCTTCTGAAGGTGAGTTCGATGCAAACGTCGTTCCCGCAAGGGGATTTCGGCGACGGGGCCGGTCAGGTCGAGGGGCCACCCCGGAGCCAGGCGTTGGCCTCAGCGAAGACCTGGCGGATCTTGGCGTGATAGAGCAGGCGGGTGATCTGCTCGAACGAGCCCCAGTGATGCCAGTAGCCGGAGGGATCCTCGACGTGCTCTGTCGAGCGCATCAGCTTCTGGGTGTCGCGAACCTCGACGAGGTAATAGGTGACGGTCTTGACGACCTTGTGGCCGCGGCGGATGTAGGTGTACGAGAGGCTCTTCTCGAACCCCTCGCGGAACGACCACTCGACCAGGCCGGTCTCTTCCTGGAACTCGCGCGCGGCGGTCTGGCGAGGCGTCTCGCCCGCCTCCATCCCCCCCTTGGGGAATTCCCACTTGGCGCGGGGGTTGCGCACCGTCGCCGAATGAAGGACCAGGAACAACGGCCCCTTGTCCCCATCGACCCGATAAGGAATCACCCCGGCGGAGCGCTCATGGATCGTGGTCATGTCGGACGGCGGCCTGACGGCGGACCCTGTTCGTCGCCGCCGCTCTCCTCGGCCGCCGCCACCAGGCCGAGCACGGCCCCGGGCGCCACCAGGTCGTCCTCTCGCCTGCGGATCTCGGCTAACCGGCCGGTCGCGGGCGCAGGGATGTCAAAGGTCGCCGGACCGACCAGCACCTCGACCAATCGGTCCCCTTCCCAGACTTCATCCCCCCGCGCGGCGAACCAGTGACTCACCACGATTGGAACGTCCAGACCGGTCCCCAGGTCGGGCAGGATCACTGCCTCCAAACGCATGGTGAACCCCGTCTTGTCTCTCACCTCTCTGTCGCGATGCGGTGAGTATCCTTCGATGACACCACCGATCGCATATCCTTTTCAGCTTATCTTCTGAGACCAAGCTTGACCAGAGCGCTCGTCGCGTTATCGTCGACTCAACGGATGGGAGGTCTGGGAACTGAGGGGCGAGGGCACGAGCAAGTGGGAGGTCAGGGAAGGGTTGCTGACCGGGACGAGGCAGCCCCCGATGCTGTTCAGCCCGAAGGGCCAATACAAGAACTTCCACTACCGCGCCGCACTCAAGATCAACGACGGCGGCAACTCCGGCATGTATGTCCGGACCGCGAAGCAGGTCAGTTTCAGCGACGGCTATGAGATCCAGGTCAACAGTACCCACCGTGACCCGATCAAGACCAGCTCGGTCTTCACGAGAGTCCATCGTATACAAGACCCTCGTTCCCCCGGACACGTTCTTCACGCAGGAAGTCGAGGTCATGGATAAGAACGACCGGGGCAAGGTCATCCCCCACATCAAGGTGTGGGTCAACGGCGACCTGCTTTATGAGTGCCTCGACCACACCAAGAGTTTCAGCAAGGGCCACTTCGCCTTCCCGCAGCACGACTCCGGCAGCAAGGTCGAGACCCGTACGATCAAGGTCTGGGAACTGCCCAACTCGGCGAAGGAATGAGTAGAATCGATGGAGTGGGCCGCACAACCCACCCTTCGAGGCGCGACGCGATCGAAGATGATCCGAGCCGGGGGCCGCGACGCTTATCTGTCCGAGAGGTGATGATGCCGAATTTATGGGTTCGAAAATCGATTGATGTGCTCCAGGCGGAAGCCAACGAAGTCCACGAACATAGCCTGAAGCGGACACTGACTGCGACCAACCTGACGATGCTCGGCATCGGCGCGATCCTCGGCGCCGGCTTCTTCGTGCTGACGGGCAACGCGGCCGCAAACCACGCCGGCCCAGCCGTGGCGCTGTCGTTCATTCTCGGGGGCGTCGTCTGCGCCTTCGCTGGGCTCTGCTACGCCGAGATGGCCTCGACCGTCCCGATCGCCGGCTCGGCCTACACCTACGCGTACGCCACGATGGGCGAGTTCATCGCCTGGCTGATCGGCTGGGACCTGATCCTCGAGTACGCCGTCGGCGCCACGACGGTCGCCATTGGCTGGTCGGGCTACGTCGTGAGCTTCCTCGGCAAGACACTAAACATCCACATTCCCCCCGCGCTGACCTTCAGCGAACTGCCCGGCACGCGGATGATCTTCGTCTCCGACACTCTCGCCGACAAGCTCCACCTGACGCACGGGTGGAACGTGCTCGCCCACGCTCAAGAGGTGCTGACCAGGGCCCAGGTCGATTCCTCGACCTTCCCTCAGATCACCGCGATCGTCAACCTGCCGGCCATGCTGATCGTCGCGGCGCTGACGGCGCTGCTGGTCATCGGTATCCAGGAATCGGCCAACGTCAATAACGTGATCGTCGTGATCAAGGTCTTGATCGTCCTGCTCTTCATCCTCGTGGGCATCGGCCATGTCTCGACGGCCAACTGGGGCGGCCCGTTTATCCCGCCCAACACGGGCAAGGTCGGTGAGTTCGGCTGGAGCGGTGTCCTCCGGGGAGCGGGGCTGGTCTTCTTCGCCTACATCGGCTTCGACGCCGTCTCAACAACCGCGCAGGAGGCCAAGAACCCCCAGCGCGACATGCCGATCGGCATCCTCGGGTCGCTTGCCGTCTGCACCTTCCTGTACGTGCTGGGCGCGATCGTGATGACCGGCATCGTCAACTACAAACAACTCGCCGTCTCCGACCCGGTGGCTGTCGCCATCGACGCCATCCACATGCCCTGGCTGTCGAGCGTCATCAAGCTCGGTGCGATCGCCGGGCTGACCTCGGTCGTCCTGGTCATGCTCCTGAGCCAGCCTCGGATCTTCTTCACGATGGCCAAGGATGGACTGCTCCCCGAGGCGGTCTCGAAGATCCATCCCCGGTTCCGCACGCCCTACCTGACGACGATCATCACGGGCCTGGTGGTCATGGTCGCCGCAGGAGTCATGCCGATCCACATCGCGGGCGAGCTGACTTCGATCGGCACCCTGTTCGCCTTCGCGATCGTCAGCGCCGGGGTCCTGGTCCTCCGGATCATGCAGCCCGACCTCGAGCGCCCGTTCAAGACCCCGCTGGTCTGGTTCACCGCGCCGATGGGCGTGATCACCGCGTTCCTCTTGATGCTCGGCCTGCCCTTCGACACCTGGGTCCGACTGTTCGTCTGGATGGCCATCGGCCTGACGATCTACTTCCTCTACGGGATGCACCACAGCCGGCTCGGCCAGCAGAAGCCCGAGAAGAGCCTCGTCCTGGCCGAAGGCGACGAGATCGCGTGATCGCCTCGGAGGATGCGTGCAACGCATCAGCTTGGCATCCCGCCAAGGAGTCGGTGTGTCGCACGCCCTTTCCGAAAACTCAAACCCCTGCCTCGACTTCGGCCTTCAGCGCCCGCAAGACCGACAACCACCGGCCCAGCGCCGAGATCAAGATCACCGCCGCGCAGATCAGGAGCATCGCGGTCAGGCCGATATTGAGCGATCCTTTCAGGACGGCCCCCGCCTGGATCATCTGGGAGAACTTGCCGGTGATCTCGTAATAACCGGCTGTCGCGGTGGTCGTCGCCACGAAGAGCAGCGGCAGCAGCGTCACCGGCGCGTACCGCGCCTGGCCCGAGTTGACGAGCACGGTCGTCACGACTGCCAGCGCGATCACCGCCAGGAGCTGGTTGGCCATGCCGAACATCGGCCAGATCGTATCGACCGATCCCGACCAGATGAAGTAGCCCCACCCCAGGACGACCAGCCCGGTCGCGAGGATCGACGCCGGCAGCCAGTCGAGATTGGCCAGTGGCTTCCAGAGCTTGCCCAGGAACTCCTGGACCAGGAACCGGCCGATCCGCGTTCCCGTGTCGATCGTCGTCAGGATGAACAGCGCCTCGAACATGATGGCAAAGTGATACCAATACGCGATCAGCCGTTTCAGGCTCGGCAGAGCCTGGGAGAAGATTCGCGCCATGCCGACGGCCAGCGTCACCGCGCCGCCGGTCCGGCCGTGGAGCGACTCCCGGACGTCCTCCTCCATCGTGACCAGCTCGTTCGCGACGGCGGCCTTGCCATCGTGGTCGACCTCCAGCGCCTCCAGCGGCTTGGTGAACGCGGGGCGGCGGGCCAGGTCGATGTTGATGTCGTAATACATCGAGTTCGGCAGGGACGCCGCGGCGATCAGCGCGACGACCCCGACCAGGCCCTCCATCAGCATCGCGCCGTAGCCGATTATCCGGATGTCGCTCTCCTTGTCGACCATCTTCGGCGTCGTCCCCGACGACACCAGCGCGTGGAAGCCCGAGATTGCGCCACACATGATGCAAATGAAGACGTAGGGGAAAATCGGTCCGTCGAAATACGGGCCCCCCTTCTGAGCGAAGACGGGGTTGATCGCCGGCGCCTGGAACGTCGGGTTGGCGATGAGCACGCCGACGACCAAGAGCGCGATCGTGCCGATCTTGAGGAAGCTCGACAGATAATCGCGCGGGCAGAGCAGCAGCCAGACCGGCAGGACCGACGCGATGAAACCGTAGGCGGCGATGACACCGATCGTCTGGTTGCGCGTCAGCTCGAAGAAGGGCCTCAGGTTCGAGTCAGGGATGTAGGCCCCGGCGACCGTCGCAGCCAGGACGCCCACGGCGCCGACCAGCGACGCCTCGACGACCTTCCCCTTGCGGAAGCGGTACATGTACCAGCCGACGAACAGCGCGATCGGGATCGTGCAGGCGATCGTGAACGTCCCCCACGAGCTGCCCGGCACCAGCCGCTTGGCGTCCCTGGGCAGGACCCAGCCATCACCCTTGGGGTTCTTCGCCAGCGTCTCGCCCGGAGGGATGGCCAGCTTGAACGGCTCATGGAAGGTCATCGACTCGCCGGCCCTGTCGCCGTATTGGTAGTTCGCGCCGGGGGGACGGAATAGACGGTCGGCCCGTTGGGCACGATCAACTTCTCGAAGGGGGCCTCGAGGGGATAGACGAGCACCGAGCCCGGCTTCATCGGCACCTCCTCGCCGCCGAGCGCCTTGACGACGACGATCCCCAGGCCCGCGAGCGCGATGATGATGATGTAGAGGATAGCGATCGTCGTGGCCACCCCGGCGGCAGTGCCGATCTCGGCCCGCGCGATCCCGGCGAGGCTCTGACCGCCGCGGCGGACCGAGGACGCCAGGACCATCATATCCTGGACCGCGCCGGCCAAGCAGACGCCGACGACCAGCCAGATCAGTCCCGGCAGGTAGCCGAACTGGATCGCCAGGACCGGGCCGATCAGCGGCCCCGCACCCGAGATCGCCGCGAAGTGGTGGCCGAACAGCACCCAGCGGTTGGTCGGGTGGAAGTTCTGGCCGTCGTACTGCGCGTGCGCGGGCGTGATCCGCGCGTCGTCCAGCGCCGCAACCCGCGCCGCCAGGAATGCGCTGTAATAGCGATAGGCCACGGCCAGAATGGCCAGGACACCCAGCATCACCGGCATGGCATGGACGGTCATCGCGGCTTCGACCTCAGCAAGTGCAAGAAGGACGGCCCCATGATCCCCGACGTTGGGTCGGAAGATCAGTCGTTCGGATGCATTCAGTCTAAGGGAGCCCTCCCCACCGTCAAGCCGGGGGCGGCGATCGCCCGCGCCGCCCACGCCGCCCGGGGCGCAGTAACGACCCCAGGACGCGCGTCGGCGAAATCCCTTGAGTCCTCATAACGTCCCTGCGTCACCCCAAACCTCCTGAAAATGGCGTCGAGTTGGCGTCAACGGGAGTCGCGCCGTTGCGAGGGACTGAGGCCGGATTGTCTCTGGTGCGGTGCGTCCCGCCCGCGGCTGCGTCTGGACGGGACTCCCGGCGAACCTGCACCGGTCGCCCCCGAGCCCGGGGCGCACGGAGGGCCGCGTGCGCCTCGTTCCGCCGGTCCGCCCGCGCAGAGAGCCGCGGTGCTTCGGGTGCAGGTGCTGCGTCCGGCAGTGGAGAGGCCTTGGTCCGAGGCATGCGCCTTCATGAGGTGGGGAGGGGGGAGGTGTGCGCCCTACCTCACACCCAAATTTTCAGGGCGGTGTACCGAAGGAATCCTCCGGGGACGGGCGAGTCGGCTGGTCCCCGGGGCATGACAGTTCCATGCGATCGGTCATCCCCTCGCCAGGGGCGCGCGGGAGGTCGAGTCAGGATCGCCTGGCGATCGCGTGCTCGGAACCTTCAGGGACCTCGGGCGACTGGGCGTCGAACCAGCGCTCGTCGAACTCGATCCGCCGCTTCTGCTTCATGGCGATGTTGCTGGTCAGCGCGATGACGGCGTCGGCCAGGGCGACCTCGCCGCGGCACCGGGGCTGATGGTCCTTGTCGGCGTGGTAGTTCGAGGCGTTGCCGTGGCGGACGCAGAAGGCGAAGTGCTCCAGCTCCTCGCGATAGCCGCGCGACGGGTCGGAGGTCGCCAGGCCGCCCAGCGACGATGCGGCCGACGGGCCGGCGGTGCTCGGGCTGGTCTCGATCACCGGCTTGCCGCCGGCGCCCTTCTCCACGCTGATGCTCGTCAGGCGCGAGGCGTTGGCGTTGCCCGCTTCCTTGTAGAGGAGGATCTCCTTCTCGGCCTCGACGATCATCGTCCCGCGCGAGCCCATCACGCACTCGCCGTAGTTCTCGAACGCGTTCGTGTTGATCGACGAGTAGGTGACGACGACGTGGTCCCCCTTGTCCTTGCCGCCCGGCTGGGAGTCCTTGCCGGGGAACTCGAAGGTGACGAAGACGTGGTCGTCCACCTCGCGGCCGTCGGTGTAGAAGAAGGTGCCGCCGATGCCCGTGACGGCCAGTGGGTGCTTCTTGCCCAGGAAGATCGAGCAGGCGTCGAGCTGGTGGCTGCCCAGCTCGGCCATCAGCCCCGCGCCGGTCCGGTTGTAGAGCCGCCAGCGGACCAGCTCGTCGAGGCTCTTGTAGCCGTACTTGGCGAAATCGACGTTCTTGTCCAGCTCGGGGATGTCGGGCTTCCAGCCGTCGATGAAGACGATGTTCCCCTCCTCGTCCTTGACGTAGACGGGCAGGCCGGTCTTGGGATCGTAGAGCGGCTTGCGGTCCTTGTCCTTGGCGATCCGGGGCTGGGCATTGTTGCGGTGCCAAAGTGCGCGGATGTGGCGGATCTCGCCGAGGTGATCGTTCTGGACCAGGTAGTTGGCATTCTCGTAGAGCACCGAGTAGTGCCGCTGGTGGCCGATGGCCAGGAGCTTGTTCTCCTCGCGGGCGACACGGCACATGTCCTTGCACTCGCGGACCGAGTGCGCCATCAGCTTCTCGCAGAAGACGTGCTTGCCCGCCTTCAACGCCTCGATGGCGATCGGAGCGTGTAGCCAGAGCGGCAGCGCGATGACGACCATCTCGACGTCGGGGTCGGCGAGCATCTCCTTGGAATCGGCGTAGTTCTTGAGCTTCTTGGCGTCGGCCGCGCCATACTGCTTGTGGCCGGAGAACTCCTTGATGGCCCGCTCCTGCTGCGACGGGCGGATGTCGCAGAAGCCGATGAAGTTGAGGTAGTCGCGGTTGTGCTCGCGAATCATCGCCTGGCAGCCCTCGTTGCCCGTGCCGATGATCGCGGCGCGAACGGGGGACTTGTTCATCTTCTCGTAGCCGAAATAGAACGCGCCCAGGGCGGGCGCGGCGGCCGCCGCCTTGAGGAAGTCGCGGCGGGTCGAGCCGATCACCCGGTTCGCATTCTCGCGGCCCAAGGCACGCTGCTCGAGGGTCAGGTTCGTCATGGGTTGCTCGCTCCCTTTCGGAGGACCCGGGGTTCAAGAGTGTGGGATGGAGCCGGTATCCTTAATCTGGGGCCTCGGCTCGATGGTCCGCGGCGGCTCGCGCTGGGAGTCGTCCCAGGTGCGCCGGCGCTCGGCCTCGCGCCGCCGGTCCCTCCAGTTGAACAGCAGGGCGTCGAGGCCGATCCAGCGGCCCGTCGGGATGCAGGCCAGGGCCAGGCACGCGAGCATCTCGATCAGGTTCTTGTTGATGATGAAGTAATGGCCCTCGGCCATCGGGTTGGGGGGCAGGCCGGGCCAGGGAGGCATGCTCAGGTAGATCTGCCCGAGGAAGACCGCGGCGGCCAGCGCCGCCAGGGGCGTCAGCAGGCCGAGCATCAGGCAGAGGCCCATCGCGATCAGGCCGTACGTGGTCGAGAGATTGATCCAGTCGAGCGTGGTCATCGGCGGTACGTACGGCCCGGCGGCCTCGCGCTGCTCGGCGTCGGTCCTCAGCTTGGTCACGGCCTCGCGAGCGCGGCGCCCCGTGCCTCGAGGTCGGCGATCAGGGTCGCGGCGCTCGAGTGTCCAGGTCCTTCCGCTTCGCCGCGGCGCGCTCGCGCTCGTAGGACAGCGCCGCGGGGTTGCGCTCGATCGCCTGCACCTCGCCCAGGTCGTGGGAATACTTCAGCCGCTTCTCGACCTTCTCCTTGTCCTGGAACCAGATGTCGGCGTAGGTCTTGCTGTCGCGCAACTCGGCCTGGGCCTTGTCGCGCTGAACCTGGTCGAAATTGTAGTGGTTGGCGATCCGCTCGACGTCGGCCGCCCAGCCGGCCTTCAGGCGCACGGGGTCGAGCACGGCGAGTCTGTTCACGTCGGGCAGCATCCCCCGAAAGGAGGGCGACAGCGGCCCCGTCGCGTTCCGCAGGTAAGGCTCGGCCGAGAACGGCTTGCCCCCCTTCCGCGTGGACTCGTACTTCTCAAGCCCCTCGTACAGAAAGTGCCAGCCGATCGCGATGCGCAGGAGCACGAGGAACAACGCCCCGAGGAATCCGGGATAGTAACGTCGCGAGTCAGACAGAGGAGTTCTCCTTTGTCCTAGGGGAGGCGACAGGTCGGGTCAGGGATTCGGGATTTTCGACGCGAAATGTCGGGTGCGAGATCGAATTAGGAGTTACGCAGTTAGTTGATTGATGTATAGTAAAGTGGCCAGTCGAGCCGGAACATGGGCAAGATAGCGTCTGCGCGGTAAGGCAAATTTCGGCCACCTACTGTACAGAAACTGTACAACTGCGTAACTCCTATTCACATCGAAACTATTTTCCGATCATCGATCACGGTGCATTTTTCATCTACCATCCTTAAGGGTTCAGGCGTCCCCCGCGTAATCATCCGCGTCCAGGCCCAGGGTCAGGACCTTGGGCGCGGCGTCGGCCGGCCCCTCCTCGACGAAGACCGCGCCGACCTCGGGGTGATCGGCGACGTAGGCGGCGGCGGCCTCGGGGCCGAGCAGGTAGAAGGCGGTCGAGAGCGCGTCGGCATCAGCGGCGGTGGGGGCGAGCACGGTCACGCTCGCCGGCCCGAGCGCCGGCGAGCCGGTCCTCGGGTCGAGGATGTGGCCGTAGATGCGACCGTTGGCCTCGAACTGCTGGAATGCGGTCCCCGACGTCCCCATGCCTCGGTTCCGGAGTCGGAGGAGGCCCAGCGGCGACTCGGGTCGGAACGGGTTTCGCAGCGCGATCTCCCAGCGGCCGCCGAACCGGCCCGGGGGCGAGCCCAGCGCGTACAGGCTCGAGCGCCCGCCGTGGATCAGCGCCGAGGTCGGCCACCAGTGCCCCGCGATCACCTCGGCGGCGCGGTCGATCGCGTATCCCTTGCCGATGCTGCCCAGATTGATGATCAGGCCCGGGTCGGTCGAAGGCGACGGTCCGGCGTCGGGGTCGAGCGTCATGTGGTGCTGGCCGGTCCGCGCGCGCGCGTCGGCCAGCGTCTCGGGGTCGGGGACGCGCTTCGGTCCCTTAAAGAAGCCCCAAGCCACCGACAGCGCTCCGGCCGTCACGTCGTACGCCCCTTGCGTCGCCACTCCGATCGCAACGGCGCGCTCGAGCAGCCGGAACAGGCCGGGCTCGACCTCGACCGAACCGAGGTGCGCCGAGGCGTTCAGCCGGCTGACCTCCGAGTCGTCGCGATAGACCGACATTTGCCACTCCAGGTCGTCGATCAGATCGAGCGCCCGGCTCGCCAGCTCGACCGCGCCGGGGATGCCGGCGCCGAGGCGGACCTCGAAGTACGAGCCCATCGCCGGCCGGCTCGCCTTGATCAGGTCGAGCGCCCGGCCATGGCCAAGGTGCGCCGGGTCGTAGGGTGGCGGCTCGCTCAGCCTCCGAAGGCGCAGCAAGTCACGGCGATTGACGGGACGACGTGGGTGTCTCACCAAACACCTCGATGGAACGCTGGGCGGGTGGATCGCTCTCGTGACCCGGCTTCGACCACAGGCGGAGACGGCCGAAGGCCGTATCGGATGGCGAGTTGATCCTTGGGCCTGGAACGAAATAATCTTTACATCCTGACCTGCATACGACCTCATTCAGAAGGTCGGGGCGACACTCGGTTGGATAACTTATTTCGTACCGGGCCCTAACCCTCTACGTTCACGCCCAAAGGCCTCGTCCGGGCCTGGGAACCCCGAAGTGTCCTTGAGTTCCTCTCTTCAGTGGTTGATGTTTTACGAGGGGGGCCTTCCCCCCTCAACCGGGACCATCAAGTTTCCAAAGAGCCGCACCGGTTGATCCCACGAAGGTTGTGGGCGCTGTCGTGGGCAATGCCGGCCGTAGTGGATATAAGGATAACCAACGTGGATATTCGTTTCAATCATGCTGCCGGGGATCAGCACCATGGGCTGAAGCCCTGCCAGAGAGACCCACCTCACCTCTCTCACTGAAGTAGGGAGGCCTGCGGCGGGTTCATGCGGTCACGAATCGTTGCCGGACCCCGAAAAGCGGGCGGGCCGGACACTGGGGTGAATGCACCGGCCCGCCCTGACTGCTCAATCGACACGGCGATCAGTCGTTCTTAGGGCTCTGGCGCCCAGCTTTGACGTGCTGCTCGTGCGAGCCACCACGCTGGCCGCGACCGCCGCCCGAGGATTGACTGCGCGCCTCACCCCCCTTGCGGCCCGCCTCGGCTGCCTCCTCGGAGGTGAACTCATGCGCCGTCCCCTTCTCGTGGGCCGCCTTGCCCCCCTTGCGGCCCGCCTCGCCTGCCTCCTCGGGGGTGAACTCGTCGCCGTCCCCTTCTCGTGGGCCGCCTCACCCCCCTTGCGGCCCGCCTCGGCTGCCTCCTCGGAGGTGAACTCGTGCGCCGTCCCCTTCTCGTGGGCCGCCTTGCCCCCCTTGCTGGCGATCTCGCGCTGCTTTTCATCGTCCATGGAAGCAAAACCGCGATTGCTCTTGTCGGCCATCTCTTTGTCTCCTGCTCTGACCTCACTCTCGTTCTGGCCCAGGGGGCGTCTTCTACGGGAAGACGGCTCCCCTCTGGCCCCTCTCCGGCCCCGCGGCCGGACTGCAAAAAATATTCATGAACAATTGATGTGCCAATATCGACATTGAATTTTTCAGGATTAGATGATGAACTTGGCACGCCGTCCCAGACGGGGCGAGGCGTTCAGGCGGCGGCCGTCTCGCCGCCGAGGAGGGTCAGGACCTCGCCGGTGATGTAGCTGGAGTCGGTCTCGGACGCGAAGAAGACGAAGGCCGGCGCGACCTCTTCCGGCTGAGCGGGGCGCTGCAACGGGGTGTCGGCACCGTGCTGGGTGACCTTCTCCGCCTCCTTGTCGGCCACGTTCAACGGGGTCCAGACCGGCCCGGGGGCGACGCAGTTGACGCGGATCTTCTTCTCGATCAGGCTTTTCGCCAGCACCTTGGTGAAGGCGTGGATCGCCCCCTTGGTTGCGGAGTAATCGATCAGTTGCTTGCTCCCCTCGAGACCGGTGATCGAGCCGGTGTTGACGATCGCGCCGCCGGCCTTCAAGTGCGGCAGGGTGGCCTTGACCATGTGGAAGTAACCGTAGATGTTCGTCCTGAAGGTCCGGTCCCACTGTTCCTCAGAGATGTCCTCCAGGCTCTTCTGATGCTGCTGGAACGCGGCGTTGTTGACCAGGATGCGAGCTTGCCGAACTCCCTGACCGTCTGCTCAACGGCCTGGCGGCAAAAGGCGGCTTGCGAGACGTCGCCGGGGACGAGCAGCGCTTTGCGCCCCTCGCCCTCGACGGCTCGCTTCGTCTCCTCGGCGTCGCTTTGCTCATCGGGTAGATAGACGATCGCCACGTCGGCCCCTTCGCGGGCGTAGAGCACGGCGACCGCCCGACCGATCCCAGAATCGCCGCCGGTGATCAGCGCGACCCTCCCTTTGAGCTTGTCCGACCCCTTGTACCGCGGGGCCTCGTACTTCGGCTTCGGGCTGACTTTCGACTCAACGCCCAGCTTCTCTTGGTGCTGCGAGGGCATCGGCGACCGGGGTTCCGCTTGGACCTGGCTCATCGGAAAAAACCCACCTCCCTGTCGAATCCCGTAGTCCCAGAGTGGGCATCACCCACCATCCATCGATGAATGTGGTAGGCGGTGCCCACCCGACTTGAATGAAGAACAACGTGCCCGATCGTCTCTCAGTCCTTGTCGTCCTCGTCCTTGTTCCTGTCCCTGTCCCAATCGCCGCGATTCCTGTTCCCCTCGCGACGCGAGACCGCGCTCCGCTCACGCGGGCCTTGGTCGGGCAGGAGGGTGATCGTCAGCGCATCGCCGAAGGAGGTGCGGTGCCGGCCGTGCTTGCGGCTCGCGTCCTTGGCATTGGCGTTCTCGGAGGTGCCTGCCTCATCGCGGCAGAGGAACGTCACCTCGACGTGGTCGCCGATCTCCAGGGTGTCGACGTTGGCCTGGGATCTATGCTCCCTTCCCTCGCCGTCGCGACCCCGGTCGCGGCCCATGGCCTCGCGGACCTGGGTCTTGGGCGTGAGCCGGACGATGTAGACGTTGTAGCGCCGCCGCGACGCCGACACCGTCCTGTCGCCGTCCCTGTTCCTCTCCCGATCCCGATCTCTGTCCCTGTCCCCGCTGGCCTCCCGTGGCCCCCGCTCGGCCGAGCCGACCGCGCCGTGGCCACGCTCACCGTGCGTCGATCCCACGATGGTCAGGTAGTCCATCTCGGCGGTCACGGCGCGGTTCGACCGGGTATCGACCATGGTCTCGCCCTCAACGGTCACTCCGGCGATGAAGCCGCGAATCGTCTCCCTCCGGCCCGCGTTCTGGTCCGCCCCGATCTTGTCGCCGCCCTCGTCTTTGTCCTTGGCATTGTCCCCGGTCTGCGCCGAGGCGCCCAAGCAGAGCGCGAGCCCCAGGACTGCAGCGCTGAAACCGACAAAGCGCGTCCTCAATTTCATGTCGGTTGCTCCTTCCTCAAGGAAGTCATGCGGAGATGTCAACCCTTGGCCGCGGGCCTCGCCCCCGCGGCATCAGTAATAAGCTGCAAGTCCGATGCCGCCTCCAGGCATGTCCTCGGCCCGATCCGGTCCCCCTGATTCACGAGATGTGGATCAGCCTCGACCTGCTTCCACTGCGCATCGGAATTGCTCCCGCGGCTGAATGATGTGCCTCCGCAGGGCGGATGGGAGGAGGACCCAGGTGCGGCGACTGATCGGGTCGAGCGCCGCTCCCAAGGCCGTTTGCAATGACTAGGTCATTGCGCCTATGATGTTCATCGGGAAGCTCCTTCTCCAGAACACTGGATCTCCACACAACGTTCACTGGGTTAAGGACTTCTCACTGTTTTTCCAACCCCTCTTTTCCTTAAGTTGAGCCGTCTGGGATCGAGCGGTGTCGCCCGGCTCGAGCGGTGAGATCAGGTCAAGAAGTTGGGAACTCCTGACACTCCGAGAAAAATGAGAAACGCTCAAGGCGGCATTCACCCGACGGTATCCCGAGAACGACAAACCGAATGGATGAAGACCTGTATGGCACCTCTCATCGGCCAGTCGGACGATTGTGGTGATGCCCGACGTTCGCGGCAGCCGACCCCAACACCAGACCCGGTCTCCCGCGGCTCCGTGCCCGGGATCACGCGACGGGCGCTGCTGGCCCTCGGCGGCCTGTTGGCGGGCGGACCTGTGGCCCTGGCGGCCGCGGGGGACACCCGGCGGCTCTCCGCGACAGCACAAGCCCGGCTCAAGCTTGCCCGAACGGCGCCGTGGAGACCGTCCGCGCTGATATCGGCCGGGGGCAGTTCAACCCCGGGGAGCGCGACCCGATCTCCATCTGGTCTCGTCGACGGATGGAAGCCCGACTCGACTTGAGCGCGACGAAGGCTGACCGCGTCGCCGCCGTTCAAGAGCATCTGGACGAGATGAAGGCCGTGGAGCAACTCCTCGATCGCTTGCAAGAGGCCGGGCAGGTCGATCCCCTGTCCCGGATGGACGCTGAGTATCGCCGTCTGGAGGCCGAATCCTTGCTGGAGAAGGAAAAGCCCAGGACGTAGCCGATCATTTCGACCGTATGGGATACGGCTTCGCATATTCGACCGGCCCCGGCATCCCAGTCCGATCGAAGCCTCCGGGCGGAGGAGAGGCGGGCATGCACTTCAGCCCGGCTTCTCCCTTGGCACGGGGCGGAGCACGATGGCGGCGCGGCCGGGGATGCGCCAGTGATCGTTGGGCTCCAGCGGCGGGGCGCCGCATCCGCCGTAGCGCGAGTGCTCGCTGTACCAGAGAACGTCTCAGAACTTGCCCCAAAGCGGTGCCATCAACGGCTCCCAGGGCCACCGCATCTTAAGTTAAGGAAAATCAAGGGTTTTCGTTCAACCGACACTCCTGGACAGGACCATGGCGACGGCCGAAGCTACGAAAAAAGCCTGAAAATTACTGACCGGCACGGATTTAGGAAGGGGTGGCGCTATTTTTGGCAGGTATTACCGAGGTGACGAAATCTCGGCGCCGAAGTCGGATCCCCTTGTGGCCAAGCGACTTAGATGCGCCGATTTTTCGTCAGCCGACAATTGTTCAATAGAGCCTCCATCCGTTCCGGTGAGCGTAAGACGTAACCGCGATCAGCCGGGAAGCCTTGTTTCGTAGGGGAATGACAAACCGCCACCCCAAAATCCGTGACGGTCAGCGTATTTCTACTGTATCGGGTCGCCATCGAGATACAAGCCGTTTGATGTCATACGCTTACGAAGAATTTGCTCGGCAGAGCCCCCTGTGCCCTCAGATCGACCCTTTTTTTCGCTGCCCGCGAGGAAACCCCGATTTTTTCAGGCAACCGCCGACATCGGTTCGTGGGATCGTCCCAAAACGGCTGCCACCTATAGTGTACGAAACTTGACACTTTTCAGCGGTGATTCCAGCGGTACGCCCAGGCGTAACTGGTTGAGAGTTAATTGATTACGCTACACCTAGTGGTTATCTGATCACTACTGTATGTGTCAACCACAGTTCGGCCCGTTTGGGACGATCCCGATTTTCCCCACGTAAAGTCTCCTTCCACGGGAGAGGAGCACCGTGGCCTCGAGCCAACGTCGCTGAATACCGCGACCGACAACTGGGTCGCCGGGCAAAACTCCGAGCCCCGATGCTTGACTCCCGGTGCAGGAGTACTTTGCCCGGCTCATGGGGTCAGATCGGTGACAGCCTGCCCACCAAGTCACTCAAAAGGTTTGTTTACAAGGAGTTGGGGCGGCACCAAGGTCCGTCCCTTTACCGATTTGAGCCCATGAGCCACACGTCCGATCGCCCGCAGTCGCCAGCAACTCCGGCCAAACCGCCGCCTCGTCAATCCTCGGTTCCACAATCGTC
This sequence comes from uncultured Planctomycetaceae bacterium, assembly GCA_963803395.1. GTDB lineage: Bacteria > Planctomycetota > Planctomycetia > Isosphaerales > Isosphaeraceae > JAFANO01. Next base: position 40,978 of record CAWDND010000040.1, on the reverse strand, counting down.
ACGCGCTCACCTTCCTCAGTCGTTGACTCGCCCCTCGACCCGACTCCCCATTTATCGAGCCAATCCCTCACGGCGACAAGGGAATCCGCAGATGCTCTCCACCGTCGTGCTGGCATGCCAAAGAGCAGAGGTTGACCTTCCTGAGAGTCAGCCGGCTGCGAGACCATGGATCACCGATGAATCAATGGTCCACTGGGGAGGCAGTGGGCGACGAGGGGATCTCGATCAGCGCATCGCCCGTGCCGACATTGCCCGCCGCATCGGTGGCCCGGACCACCAGGATATGGAGCCCCGGCTTCAGCTCGGGCAGGGTGATCGTGATCGTCTCGTGAGGCGTGTCGAAGAGCCCATCTTCGGGGAAGATCGGGCTCCAGTCGCCGCCGTCGAGGGCGTAGGCGGCCTTGACCAGCCGGGTGAGGTTGTCGTTGAGCGCGACACTCACGGTGCGGCGGCCTGGGGGTGATGGTCACTGCGGGGGCCTCGTGATCGACGATGAACGGCTCGCTCGCGCGGTCGCGGGAGAAGGCGTCGTCGGGGTTGTTCGAGGGGCGGTCGCTGGTGGTGACCCGGACGCGGTAGATGCCCGCCGGGACCGACGGTCGTGTCCCACTCGTAGCTCGACGCGGTCAGCGGGTCGCTCCCCGAGCCGGACCCAATCGGGCCAGCCCTCCTTGCGGACGTGCAAGGTGTGAGTTCAGGTCGTCGCCGTTCGGGTCGGTCACGTCCCAGCGGAGCGTCAGGCGGGTCTGCCGGGTCGCGCCGTCCGAGCGCGTCACGTCGGGAACGTCGATCTTGGTGATCTCGGGAGCGAGGTTGGCCGTCTGGTAGCGGAGTGCGACCGAGCGCAGTTCGGGGGTCACGTGCGGGGTCGCGAGTCGCCAGGGTGGCGCGGTACTGCACGAACCGGCCGGGAGGCGACTCCGCGCCAGGAGGCTCCGGGGTCGGTTTGCTCGGCCGACCAGTCCGACCAGGTGGAGTCGGGCTCGCCGACGTTGCCAGTTCGGACCTGGAGGCGCGAGCGTCGTCCCGGTTGGTAGCTTGGCCTGCCAGGTCAACGCCCCGAACCGGCTGATCAGCTTGGTATCGAGCACGTCGGAGACGAAGGTGCCGCTGGCGACATAACCGGGCTGAGAGTCGGACCACCGCGCCCGGGTCGCCCGCCCCGACGAGCACTCCGCCTTGCGGGTCGGCCAGCAGCGAGAGGATCTGGCCGTTGTCGAGCCGGGCGATCGGGGCCGACTCGACACCCAGATCCCGGACCTCGTAGAGCTGTCCGTCGGGACCGGTCCCCACCAGCAGACGGTCGCCCTGCCAGGCCAGTGCGTAGATCAGGGCGCTGGCGCGGAAGACCTCGCGGGGACCCCGTCGGCGCCGATTCGATAGACGGAGTTCTCTCCGGGCGAGGCGGGCCGGGGCGTGGCCGAGCCCCCCGAGGGTGTTGTGGACGCGGAGGATTTAGGGCTGGGAGTCGTTGCAAGCTCGGGGGCCGCCGCGGCCCGCGTCGGGGAAGAATCGGGTAGTGCTGGCGACGCTGGCCTCGCGGAGTCCGAGAGCAAGAGCGAACTCCGGCCCGAGCCGCTCCCTCCGCCCGACTCGGCTGCCGTGCCGGCGTACAGGGCTCCATCGGGCGCGAACAGGAGGGTCCGGATCTCCCTCTGGGACGCGTCGTAGACGACCGAAGCCTTGCCGTGGGGATCGACCCGATAGATCAGCCCCTCGCCATCGCTGCCTGCGTAGACTGTGCCGTCGGGGCCGACCGCGACGCAGAGCAGGTGTGTGTGCTTGCTGTCGAGGGCCAGCGACCATTTCAACTCGGGTGTGAGCTTCCAGAGCTGGCCGGTCGGGCCGGTGGCGGCGTAGAGGTTGCCTTTTGCGTCGGCGGCAAGGTCCCAGATGTACTGAACGCACGGGTCAGGTCGCGAGGCGGGGTGATTTGGGTCGGTCACGTCGACGACCTGGCCGCTCGGCCCGGTCCCGACGAATACGTGGCCGTCGCCCCGGACCGCCAGCGCGAACGCCTGGGTATCGGGCGCGTCGTAGGCCAGCACCCAGGGCGCGTCTCCTTTCCCTTCGTGGAGGAAGACCTTACCCGCGTCGCCGGTCGCCGCGAAGACCGCGCCGTGCTCCGTCCGGGCCAGGTCCCAGACGTGCGCCGCGTCGAGCTTCCCGACGGGCTCAACGACTGGCCCAGCCGGACCCGGCCGCTCTCGGAGACCACCACGCGCTCGCGGTGCCCCTTGGCGAAGGCCGCGGAGGTCTCCTGCCGCCAGGTCTCCAGCTTCGCGAATGCGGAAGCGAAGCGGGGAGGAGACTTGAACCGAGCAATCCGAACAAGAGGAGGCGCTGGGCGAGTCCGAACCCGGTCAGCGGTCGCGTTCGGATCCATGATGTCGTCCTTCAATTGCCTTCATCAGCCTATCTCGTTCAGCGGACGAGGGCCCGGATCCTTGACCACGTTGAACTTGAGTGACTGATTTCCCTCGATGACCCAGGGGGTTTCCACGACCTCAATCAAGTCGGCGCGGATCGGCGGTTCCTGGCTTTGCCGGCCGTTGGTGAAGACGGCGCGGACGCTGCCGGGAAGATTCGGCAGAGGTTGCCCCTGAACGGCCACGCCGCGATCGGGCAGGGGGACGTGCAGGAAGAGGGCAGTCCGCTGAGGCTCGATCTGGACCCGGATCGCCTTGAGGATGCCACCGAGGTCGCGCGGCTCGATCAGCGAGGGCTCGTTGCGGAACCGGCGGCGGAGGCTGTTGCCCATGTCGCAAAGATTCAGCTCGTAGGTCCCCGCTTCGAGGTCACGGGGGAGGGGGAGGACGACCTCGATGATCTGCCGCTCGCCCTTGAACGGTTTGAGCGTGACGAACGTCTTGAGGGTCTCGCCAGGTTCGAGCCGGTCGGAGGCCAGACGAACCGACTCGATGGTCGCGACCCTCCGTCCCGAGGCGATCTCCACGTCGCAGTCGATCCGCTCGATCCGGATCGGGGCCATCGGGTTGTGGACCAGGATGTTGACGATCGAGGCGACCGGATTGAACAGCGCGGCCGCGCCCATCGGGCCGGAGTAGCGCGGGCCGCTCGCGGTGTCGCACAGCTCGATCGGATCCTGTCCCTTGATCCGGATGGTCGCCTTGATGTGGGCGGTCAGCTCCTCGGGGAGGTTCCCCTCGGTGTCGATCGCGTTGGTCAGGACCGCCATGACCAGGGTGGGCAGCAGGTTGGGCTCGCGGACCATCCGGACGTGATAGGTGTGCGGCTCGGCGTAGCGTCCGGTCTTGACTCGAACCTCCAGCGGGAGCATGTCGGGCTTGGGGCCGATCCGGCCGGCGACCCCGGTGCTGACATCGGTGTCGAGCACGCCGACGACCTTCAGTGGTGAGCCCATCTTCATGCTGACGCTGGCTCGGGGATACACGGTGTGGATGTAACCGGTCATCATCGGGAACTCGCAGGCCCCGAGGCTGAACATCGGATGACCGAAGCCATAGACGCGGTTCCCCTCGACGTGGGTGACGGTGCCGATGCCCGAGAGGTCGAAGTCGCCGGTGACCATGGCGATGCTCAGAGGCGCGCCCGGGACCAGCGGTTTATCCCCTTCCTCGCGGATCAGCCGCTCGGGAGCGGCGCCGCCCGCCATGGGGGCCATGCCGAGCGGCTGGAACCGTTCGCTCAGCAGCGCCAGCGCCCTCGGGCCGAACCCCGACGCCGCCAGGGGCGTCGCGATCGGGCGCATGCCCGCCAGAGGGCCTCCCGACACTGGTGTGGGTGCCCAGCCGATCGAATCCTCCGCCGCTCGGCCGTCGATCAAGACCGGCATATTCCAGAGGACGGCCTGGAACCCGTCCTTCTCCAAGCCCTTGGCCTCGGCCGCGATCCGGCGATCGTTCGAGCGGACGTACTGGACCATCTGCTGGAACGGCGTGACTCCGGCGATCGGGTCCTTGGCGAACTCCCAGGCGAAGGCGACCGCCCCCAGGAGCTTGCCGTCGATGGAGATCGGGCTGCCGCTCATCCCCTGAATGATCCCGGCGTGCTCCAGGTTGCATCCGGTCAGCCGGCAGAGCACCATGTCGCGGCCGGGGCTGACGCCCCGCATCACGCCCAGGACCTCGGCCCCGAACTCTTCCAGCTTGGTGCCCACCATCACCGTCTGGCCGGTCCCCTTCATCCCGGGCCGGATCTCGTTGATGTCCCAGTAGGTCTTCGGGTCGGGCTCGGCCGCGACCGTGGCCACGGCGGAACTCGCGATCGCCAGGACAGTCATTAGAACACGTCCGATGATCCACCGTTGTGTCAGCGAGGATCGCATCGAGGAGACCTCCGGGAACAGGCGGGACCCGTCGGATGGTCCAGAGGCGGAAACACAGGGTGGCGAGAGGTGAACCGCGAATGAGAAATCCGCCGCCATGCAAAGAGGATGGAGGAGAGTCTCGGCGGCAAGCGTCGGTCGAACCTCACGCAGGTCTGGGGAATCCTCGAAACCGCATCGTCCCAAGGGGTTCCTTCCTGGATCATCGATTATTGTGATCAATCCTATCCTCCGTTTAACATCCCGTCAACCAAGAGTTCACGCGCCCTTCACGCTGGGGTGCACGCCAGCTACGCCAGCTTCTGGACATTCCAGCGCAGGCCCGGAATCGTCAATCGGAGAACCTGGGGATTCCGTGGTAGAGTGCGGCGCCGTGGAGCTTTGGAGGTGCGAGTCTCGGCGTGGAAGGAGTCAATCCATGGATGGGACGGCGGTCACCTTGAAGGAAAAACTCGATCCACTCCTGCGCGAGGCGGCGGAGGGTTCCGTGGCCCTCGATCAGGCCGACGGCACGATCGTGGGAGTCCCCCATTACGCAGTCATCGAGGCCCGCGTGCACGAACGGGGGCAACCACTCAGCCGGCAGATTCAGGCACGCCAGATGGGCCAGATCGCCGCGCGAGCGGCCGACACCGCCAAGTGTCCCGAGTGCGGTACCCGGTGCCCACTCGTGCGCCAGAAACGTCGGGTGACCTCCATCGACGGCTCCCTCACCGTGGAGGAGCCGGTGGGTCACTGCCCCGGCGGCCGCCGGGGCTTTTTCCCCCCTCCGGGAATCGTTGGGCTTCGACGCCCGTGAACTGACCCCCTGATTGGTGCAGCGGATCACCGTCGCCGCCGCCGAGACGCGCTCCTTCACGCGCGGCGCGATCGTGATGAAAGACGTGGGCGACCGGGGCGTCTCCGCCAAGACCATCGAGCGAGTCGTGCCTGACGTGGGTCGGGAATTGGCCGAGCGTCGTGATGCCGATCCCAAGACCGACGATGCCCTGGCCCAGCGTCCGCAGACGCCACCGGAGTGGGCCGTCGTGGAGTGCGATGGGGGCCGGATCCGCACCCGCGAGCCGGGGCACGGCCCCGGGGTCCATCGCACGGCGGAAGGCTGGCGCGAGACCAAGAACGCTTGCTTGATTCGCGGCTCCCGCACGCTCTCCGACCAGGATCCGCAGCCGGAGCCGCCGGCCTGTTTCTGCGACCCCAAGCACGTGGCGAAGATCGCCGAGACCGCGGCGTTGTCGGTGGCCTCGGCGCAGCCGGCCCCAGTGGTCGAAGTGCCGGAGAAGGGATCCCCCGAGCCGGCCGGGCTCGTCACGCCGGCCGAGTGGCATCCCCGACGACTGGTCCGCACCGTCCTGGGCAGCATCGCGGAGTCGAAGGACTTCGGCAAGCAGAGGGCACGCGAAGCCAAACGGAGGCGGTTCGCCGAAGCCCCGGCCAAGGCGTTCTTGGGGGACGGACTGGCGTGGAACTGGTCGATCTGGAAGCAGCACTTCCCCGACTTCACACCGATCCTCGACTTCCTTCACGTCTTGAGTTATCGGTTCCTGGCCGCCAAGGCCGTCCACGACGTGGCCAGCGACGCGTGGGCTCAGGATCTGGTCTGGATGCGTGGCGCCTGGCAAGGGGAGGTGGCGCAGGTGCTCGAGGAATTGCACGCCTGGCAGACCCGGCGGGGCGAACCGCCTGAAGGCGCCGCGGAGAACGATCCCCGGACCCTCCTGCAGAAGACGATCACCTATCTGGAGAACAACCGGGGTCGGATGAAGTACCCGGAGGACCGCCGAGAGGGTCTGCCGGTGACGACGGCCTGGAGGGAGTCGCTGGTCAAGGAGATGAACTATCGGGTCAAGGGGACGGAGATGTTCTGGAACGACCCGGAGGGAGCCGAGGCGCTCCTGCAGGTGCGGGCCGCGGCCCTCTGTGACGATGAGCGGTTGGCGAAGCACCTCAGGACGCGCCCGGGTTGTCCCTTCACACGTCGACCCAAGTCGCCCAAGTTCGCAGCGGAAAAAATCAGAAGCTGACGTGCACCCTTCACGCTGGGGACTCGATCGCGCTGAGGGGATCAGGTCGGCGGAAAATCGCCCATCGAGTTGCGCGGCCCGTCCCGGCCGTCGCCGCGAAACGAGCGCGGCGCAGCTCCTCCCGGATCATCTCCACCCGCTCCTTGACGATTGCGCGCCAGTGCCGCCAGGCTTATAGATCCGCGTCGAGACCCAGTCGGGCATCGCCAGGCAGAGCAGCACGAAGATTCAGGAGGATGACCCCGAGCCAGACCTGGACGAACAAGGGGTTCGCGGACAAGTGAGGAGCCGTCGTACGCGGACATCCTGGCGGCGCTGCGGCGCGAGAGCTGGCGGGCTCAATTCCCGGGTGTGGATTGGGAGCGGGGTGGTCAAGAAACGCCGCTTGCGCAGCTTATCGAGTTTGTGAGCCGCCCCGCCTGATCGTCGTCTCGCAACACCGACAACGCCGATCGAAACGCGGCCCGGAACATCCGGACCCGGGCCCTCGTCATGAGGCCCCAAAGTGTCGGAACGTGTGAAGGTCTCGCAAGAGAAACCACACGCTAGTACAGGCACAAGCCGCGGGGCTTTAGCCCCGGAGGTTCATGACAGGCCCATACAATCTGATCGCCCCCTATTATCGTATAAGGTACATAATACGGAGTCCAGGAATTTCGTGCGCCACCCGCGATGGTCGCCGGGAGAATTCAGCTTGTTCCCGAGGGGGTGCCAGCGCACACTTCAACTGGACTCCGTATAAGAGCCTTCTCGGACGCGCCGGCACCGCGCGCCGATCGGCGAACCGGTGCCGGTCTCAGCGAGTGTGCCGACGGATCCCCCGGAACGCGTCGCGGACGCGCGGAGACCCGGCCCGGCGCGTCCTCCTCGTGGGCCGAGCCGCCTCCGCCATCACCCCGAGAACGCCCGCGCCAGCTCCTCCGGGACGGGGCGACTCTTCCGGGTCGAAGGGCCGATCGTCACCAGCGTGACCGCCGCATCGCAGGCCACCACGCCGTCGCCACGCCGGATCTCCTGCCGCAGCACGAAGCTCGTGCGTCCCAGCCTTGCCGGCGCCGCGGTGATGTGCAGCGCATCACCCTGGCGGCACTCGCTGCGGAAATTCACCTCCATCTTCACCGTGACGGTCATCGCACCCAGTGCCAGGAGCCGCTCATATGGCAGGCCGTTCCGCTCGTACCATTCCTCGCGCCCCCACTCCAGATACTCGACGAACTTGGCGTTGTTGACGTGACCGTTGACGTCGATCTCCGTCGAGCGCACGACGATTTCAAGCGATGTCTCCATGGGATCCCCCAATTCCGGGAGGAGGCCATCGACTCGGGCGAGGTCACCCGAGCCGGCCCTCCCCCTCCCTGCCCGACTGACGGGAAGTATAGATCTCGGGACACGATCGGCCGATCCTCGAGCCGCCCCTTGAGATGGCCGGCGGGGCCACCCCGCCGGGGGAGGGCCCCTTCGGACGATGATAGCCGCTGACCAGAGCCAGCGGTACGTTGAGGTGATCATGCGATCGGAGGGACGGCCGCGGAGGGGATCGTCGACGTTGCCCGGACCGCGAAGAAATACGGTTCATCCAATCTACCAGGCGAGTGACCTGGAAGTTGTGGCACTTGGCCTGTGATCCCTGAAGGCACCATCTCACGCCGCATCCTCCTGCACGGACAGCTTCTTCCGCAATTCCTCCGGGGTCAGCTTGAGGAACTCCCAGAAGTTCAGATCGAGGAGCTTCAGGTCCAGCAGGCCGTAGGGCGTCTGGTTCTTGCGGCGGCCGGTCCGGAACCGGCGGAGGTTCCAGGACAGCCGCTTCAGGTCCAGCAGGCCCTGCGTCATCTTACGGTGTCGCGCTGGCTGCATCCGCGCCACGCTGTGGATGCATACCACCAGACTGCTCGCGCACCACACCCGCGCAGCACCTGGCGAACGCCCTGGGCTGGGGCGCGCGCCCGTCGGGATCCGTCTTCGCCAATATGGACGGTACGGGCCAGCATCCACCCCTTTGAAGGGGGATCGTCCCAAAGTGGGGCACAGAGCATAGTGTACGAACTTGACACTTTACGGCACAAAGTGAGGCACGGACTGGAGCATTTATCCCTCGTGATTCACGGCAGTTGCGCAACAAGAGCCAAACGACCACTACTGAACGTGTCAAGTAGCCGCCGGATCAATTTGGGACGGTCCCTATTGAGGCCAGGTCGTTTTCCGACAAGGACTTGTGACCGTTCGGCCGGGGTTCTGAGATAGTTTCTAAGGATAGCAACCCGCGTTTTTGAAAACCCCCGTCGGAATAGCTGGTGTTCAATAAGTCAAAATTGCCGGGTTTTCCAGGCTTTTCCGGATGATCGGGCGCCGAAAAAGGGCAGAAGTTGAGTGAAGGTCTTGAGACACTCCATCCGAGACGAGGAGGATGAGATGCACGGGACGCTCGTTTCCACCGATCCACCGACCAAGGCCATCCTCCGCCACGCCGTGGTCGTCGGCGGCAGCATGGCTGGGATGTTAGTGGCCCGAGTCCTGTCCGACCACTTCGAGCAGGTCACCTTGCTGGAGCGCGACCGCCTCCCCGAGACGCCGTCCCACCGCAAGGGACTGCCGCAGGCCCGTCACGTGCACGTTCTGCTGAAACGGGGCCGGATGGTTCTGGAGTGGCTGCTCCCCGGCCTGACGACGGACCTTATGGCAGCCGGGGCGCTGCTGCTCGACAATACCAGCGACATGGCCACGCTGACGCCGTTCGGCTGGGGCCTCCGGTTCCGCTCCGGCCTCCAACTACTCGCCAGCAGCCGCGACCTGATCGACTGGGGTGTCCGTCGCCGAGTCGCCTCTCTGCCGAACGTGCATCTCCGACAGGAAGTCAATACCGCTGGCCTGGTCGCCGCCTCGGACGGCCAAGGAGTGGCGGGTGTGCGGCTGCGGCCATGCCACAGGGACACGGTCGGGACCGACGGGGAGGAAGAACTCGCCGCCGACTTGGTGGTGGTGGCGAGCGGTCGCAACGCGCGCCTCCCCGAGTGGCTGGCCGCGCTGGGGTACGCGACGCCGCAAGAGACGGTGGTGAACTCGTTCCTGGGCTACGCCACGCGCCTTTATCGCCCACCCCAAGGCTTCCGGGCCGACTGGAAGGGCTTGTACATTCAAGCAGCGCCACCGACCACCCGCGCGGGGGGTGGTCCTCCCGGTGGAGGGGGGACGCTGGTTGGTGACAGTGTCCGGCGGTGATGGCGACTACCCACCGACCGACGAGGCGGGATTCCTCGGCTTCGCTCGCGCCCTCCGCACCCCGGACCTCTCCGAGGCGATCAAGGACGCCGAGCCGCTCGGGCCTATCGTCGGCTACCGCGCGACCGAGAACCGCCTGTGGCACTATGATCGCCTGGAACGCTGGCCGAAGGGACTGGTCGCACTCGGGGACGCGGTATGCGTGCTCAACCCGGTGTACGGCCAGGGGATGACGACGGCCGCCCTCGGCGCCGAAGTCCTGGACCGCTGCCTCCGGAGATCCCGCCGCCGCATGACATCTTGCCAGGCATGAGCCTGAAGTTCCAGCAGGAGCTGGCGCGAATGATCGCCGCCCCGTGGCTGCTGGCCACCGGCACGGACCTATCGCTTTCGGCGAACGGAAGGACCGCCGCAGCGGCGGTCCACTCGGGTGATGCACCGTTACGTCGATGCATTGACTCGGCTCTCGACGCGCGAAGTTGGCGTGCGACGACGGTTGGTAGAGGTGCTTCACCTTCTCCGCCCACCCTCGGCGCTATTCGGCCCCGACGTCCTGCGGCAGATGGCGTGGGCATGGCTGACGAGCGGCGCGACGGAGTAGGCGCGCGCCGGCCTATGGCAATACGGACAGAGGAGCTGCCGGGTCCGTGCCGACGCGGGCTGTAGTGCGCCTTCAAAATCTGGACAGGTGCGTAATATAACGGGCGAGTTTTGAAGGAGGCGCACCGGAATGAAGAAACGCCGTCAGTTCACCCCCGAGTTCAAGGCGCAGCTGGTCCAGGACGTCCTGACGGGTGTTCAGTCCCAGGCCGAGGCGTGCCGGAAGAACGGGAGGACGTGTATGACCGGCAGCGGATTCATTCGTCGTTGGGCTACTTGACTCCGGCCGAGTTCGAGCAACAATGGATGGCAAAGCAGCACGCATGTTGATCGGTCAGCATTACACTCGCCCCACCCTTTTTGTGTCCAGTTTCAGGGGCGCACTTCAAGATCCCGCGCCGTGGGTCCGGCCATTGGGGATTGGAGAGGGGAGCACGCATGGCGCGTCGGATGGTCTGCGGGTTGTCAGGATTCCTCGCCCTGATGGTGCTGGCCGTGGGGAAGCTGGGTGCGGCCGAGGCGCTGATCGATCGTGGAGTTGGTCGCCGGTTTCCCGACTTCACGCTCAAGGACGCCGTCTCGGGCAAGCGGGTCACGCTCTATGAGGATTATTCCGGCAAACGGGCCCTAATCATGGTGTTCCTGGGCACCGACTGCCCGCTCGGCAACCTCTACGCGCCCCGCCTGGCCGAGATGAGTAAGGAGTATGCCGCCCAGGGGGTCGCCTTCCTGGGGATCAACGCCAATGCGCACGAGACTGCCGCGCAGGTGGCCGAGCACACCAGAACATATGGGATCGCTTTCCCTGTCTTGAAGGACCCGAACCATCACGTCGCCGATCTGGCGCAGGCCGAGCGGACGTGCGAGGTCGTGGTGCTCGACGGCCACGCCGTGGTCCGTTATCGCGGGGCGATCGACGACCAGTACGGGTTGAAGTATCGCAAGGAGGCACCGACCCGGACCTATGTGCGCGACGCGATCGACGCGATCCTCGCGAACCGGCCGGTGGCGGTGCCCGCGACGCCGGTGGTCGGCTGCCTGATCGACCGGAGCGCGTCGACTTCGGCGCGAGGTGGTGCCCTACACGGGCACCACCTCCAGAGACCCGCTGGCGTTTTCTGGTTCGTGTCGGGTAGGCTTCAGCCTGCCTCCCTTGCCGATCGGACAGCAGGCTGTAGCCTACCCGACAAGGAGAAACCGGACTCCATCAGCGGACCCGTCAATCAGATCCGCTCCTCGATCAGCACGGGCATCCGCGGCGAGCGGGTCATGACCTGGTAATAGTGGCTGGCCGGCTCGCAGATCATGTAGGCGACGGCGATCCCGCGCTCGTCGGGGACGAGCAGGCCGCGGATCCCCTGGCGGACCCGGAACCAGACGCCGCGCTCCAGGCCCAGCGTCGCGGGGATGTCCACCGGGATCGCGCCCCGAGCCCCGCCAGCCCCCCTCGCTGGATCGTCGCGAGCCAGGTCCAGCCGGTCCGGGGCAGGAACCGGCTCTGGCCCCGGCCGTTGCCCCAGCGCACGACCTGGAGCCGGCCGTCGCGCCAGACCGGCAGCCGGGGCCGGCGGTCGCGGTACAGGAAACGGACCTCCCGCTCGCCGCCCCGCTCGTGGACGCGGCGCTCCAGCCCGTGCCGCCCGATCAGCTCCGTGGGCAACTCGCTCCATGCCAGGGCGATTCCGGTGCACATGGCTTCGGGAGTAGTCGGAGCCAGTTCGGAGAGCCCGAGATCGCGATTTGGAATCTGACTCTTGACTACTTCAGAAACAAATCTTTCCCCGCACGTCGCAGATGTCGTACTCGTTGGCGGCGTCGCGGTAGATGGCGGCCAGCGGCAGGGTGGCGGCGCTGCGGAGGGCGAACCGGCCGTGGCGGGCGTTGACCTCGCGCTTGAGCCGGGCGACGGCCTCGGCGCGCGTCGGCGGGCGGGTCGAACAGGCCCAGCGGGCGCCGGCGCCTCGGGCGTCAGCCGCTCGGCGATCAGGTGCATCCGCGTCGCCGGCGACCCGCGGCGACCCACGCCCGCCGCAGGCAGGGCCGGGCCGCGTCCAGCAGCACGTCGAACCGGTCGCTGGGCACCGTCAGCGTCGCCTGGCCCGACGCCCACCCGGCCGTCGCTGTAGGCGACCCAGACCGTCAGCCGGCCGGCGCAGACGGCGTGGTACTCCAGCTCCTCGATCAGCCGCTCCAGGTTGCGGACCAGCCAGGCGTAGAGGATGACCGGGTCGGCGGTCGGCCTCGCCGAAGCTCCCGCCGCGCGACAGCGCCTTGTGCAGCGGCCGCTGCGGGTGGATCGGCTGCACGGGGTCGCCGTTGAGCTCCCACCAGAGCGCCTCGCCCGTGGCGGTCAGCAGCGATCGGACCAGCCGGCGGTCGGCGCGGGCCAGGTCGAGGCACGTCCGGATGCCCCAGGGCGCCAGCCGCGCGGCCCGCCGGCCGGCGATCCCGGTGATCTCCGTCACCGGCCGGTCGGCCAGCAGCGCCGCCTCGGCCTCGGGGTCGAGCACCGCCACGGCCCCGAACGGCTTGGCCGAGTCGGAGATCAGCTTGGCCAGCGTCCGCGTCCGCGCGATCCCGACCGTCACCGGCACCCGCACCCGCTCCCAGATCCGGTCGCGGATCGCCACGGCCATCTCCTGGAACGTCTGGCCGCGCGGCGGCACCGCCAGGAAGAAGAACTCGTCGATCGAGTAATACTCGACCCGCGGCGACAGGTCGCGGACACACGTCGAGCATCAGCCGGCTCAAGCACCTCGTACCAGCGGAAGTCGCGCTTGACGTAGATCCCCGCCGGGCACTTCGACCAGCGCCTCCCAGATCGGCATCCCGGTCGCCACCCCGGCCGCCTTCATCTCGTAGCTCTTGGCGATCACGCAGGCCCCCTGGTTGCCCAGCACGCCCACCGCCTTGTCGCGCGAGGAACTCGTCGCGCACCCGCTCCGCCGACACGTAGAAGCAATCGGCGTCGAGATGCCCCACCGCCGTCGCTCGGGTCCACATGGACGGAAGTGTATTATGCACGGACAGACAGGTCAAGTAGAAAGCGCGGCGAGGGGCTCGGCTCGATCGGTCGAGATGATCTCGGACCGCGCCGCTCGCCCGGACTGGGCTCAAGGGGTTGGTCTCGGCCCGGCGCCCCGATGGGTCCGGAGCGCCGCCAGGCGCTGGCCATGTCGTCGGGCAGGGGGGCCGTCAGGTTCAGCTCCTGGCCGGTCAAGGGGTGATCGAGGCGGAGGGCGTGGGCGTGCAGGGCCTGGCGGTCGAGGAGGACCGTGGTCGGCGTCGGGGGCATCGGGACCGAGCAGGTCGCCGAGGGTCAGGCGGTCGCGGCCGGAGTACGCTTTGTCGGCCACGATCGGGTGGCCGATGTGCGGCCAGGTGGACGCGGATCTGGTGCGTCCGCCCGGTCTCGGGCTTGCAGCGGACCAGGGCGTAGCCCCGGAACCGCTCCAGGACCTCGTAGAAGGTCACGGCCTCCTTGCCACCGTCCTCGGGGAGCCGGATCGCCATCTTCTCGCGATTCGTCGGGTGAAAGCCGATCGTCCGCTCGATGTAGTCGCTGTCGCGCTGGGGGACCCCCGCGACCAGCGCGAGGTATTCCTTGTGGATCGTCCGCTGCTCGAATTGGAGCGCCAGCCGGCGGTGGGCCAGGTCGTCCTTGGCCACGATCAGCAGTCCCGTGGTGTCGCGGTCGAGGCGGTGGACGATCCCCGGGCGGTTCTCGCCGGCCGTGGTCGAGAGAGTGTCGTAGTGAAACTGGAGGCGCGTTGACCAGCGTCCCACTCCAGTGCCCCTTGGCCGGGTGGACGACCATGCCGGGGGGCTTGTTGATGACCGTCAGCATCTCATCCTCGTAGACGACCTCGAGCGGGATGTCCTCGGGTGTCGGCGCGTCGTCGGCCAGCTCGGGGAGCCAGACGCGGATCCGGTCATCCAGGCGGACCCGGTACGACGCCTTGGTCGGTTGCCCGTTGATCAGGACCGCCCCGGCGTCGATCACCTTCTGGATCACGCTCCGCGAATAGTCGGGATAGCGGCTGGCCAGGTACGCGTCGATCCGCTTGCCCACCATCCGGGCCTTCACCTGGAATTCGCAGGGGGTGTTCGACAGTTCGGGTGGAGACATGAGTTAAGGTGGCAGGTCACGCATGACAGATGCGGAAGAAATAGGAATAGCGAATTTTAAATATTATAATAACGGTTTTCAAATCAGGAAAGCAACAGGGCGGATGGAGGATTGCCCGATGCCAGTATTCTCGTCTGGCATCGGCCATTCCCTTCCCTCTGCCATTTTCGACCTGCCCTCGTCCGCCGAGCACTCAGGGCTTCGGCGTGCGGCCCTTGGTCTCGGGGGCGAAGCTGTCGTTTGGTAGTTCGGTCTTGGAGGCTTCGATCTTGGGGGCCTCGGTCTGGGGCAACCCGGCCTGGGGCGCGGGGACGACCGGGGCGAAGATGTCCAACGGCAAGCCCGGCGCGGGTGGCTGGCCGGTCTCCGAGGCGGTGGGGGCGAGGGGTATGGGTGGCGGGCTTGGGGGGGGCGGGGGCAGCAAGGAGGCGGGAACCGTCGGGCCGTTGATCGGGGGATGGTTCGGCAGCAGATTCAGGCCTCTTTGGCCCATGGGAGGCAAAGTCACCTCGGGCGCCTTGAAGGCGTAAAGCTCCTTGTAGAAGGCCACGCTCTCAGGCCTTTGCAGCTCCTGGGCAAGGTGCTCGGCCTGCCGCGCCTCGTCAGTGCCCGGCCAGGTCTTGGCGACCTTCTCGTATTGCTTGATCGCCTTGTCGAGCTCGTTGCGGGCCTCCAGCGTCCGCGCCACGCCGCACGCCGCGACGCGCGCCTGGGGAGACGCCGGGTCCGACTCGTTCTCGACCTGCTCGAACAGGTCGAGCGCCTTTTCAGCGCCGGCAGGGCCACGTCGCGGTTGGACGGCAGGTCGGCGAACCCCTGACTGTAGTATTCCGTCGCCGCCTGCAAGAGAGCCCAGCGCTCCGCTGGGGTCTTGGGGAACTCCTTGGCGAGCTCGACCCGTTCGGCCGGCGTCTTGGCCAGCTCCAGCTTCATCCACGCCTCGTCCGAGGTCGAGCGGCCCAGCGAGAAGCCGGTGGCCAGGACCGTCAATCCGATCACAACGACCACCAGCCCGCCGAGCAGGGCCCAGAACCGGGGCTGGTTCTCCATCGCGCGATGCAACCAACGCGCGAGCAGGGAAAGTTCCTCCTCGGGGTGGTGGATGACGGTGGGAACGACATGGTCCCGTTGGTGCCTGGTCGGCGAGCGCGGCTCGTCTTTCATCCGAAACCTCAATCTGTTCCCCGAGTTCTGCGCGGGGAGAATCCTTGAAATCCCAACCCCCAGGGCATCTTACAGCCTCGCACGGCGGGTGGTCAAGCGAAGCCGCGCCTGGCTTGACGCCGCGCAGCGCTCAGACGGGGTCGAGGAATTTTCGTGTGCAATCCTCATCATTTCAAATTTAAAATCTTAAATTTCAGATTCTCGGATCAGGTGCACGAAATACCCGGCAATGCGTCTCAATCGTCCTGCTTCTCGTCGAGCATCGACCAGAGCGTCGGCTCGATGGCGTCGGCCCAGATCCGGTAGCCTTTGCGGCTCAGGTGGAGGAAGTCGGGCATGATCTCGCGCGATCGTCCCGTCGTCGTTGAGGAAGCGCTTGCCGATGTCGAGGTACTTGACAGTGTCGCCGTCATCGAGCTTGGCGATCTTCTGGTTGACAGCCGCGAGCTTCGCGCGGGCCGGGTTGTCGGGCGTCTCGCCGTGGGGGAAGACGCCGAGCAAGAGGACCTTGCTCTTGGGCAACTTCTCGCGGAGCGTCTTGACGATGGTCGTGATGCCGTCGGCGATCTCGTCGGCGGAGTTGTCTCGGGAGTTGTTGGTGCCGATCATCAGGACGACGACCTTGGGGCTGATGCCGTCGATTTCACCATTCTGGATTCGCCAGAGGACGTGTTCGGTCCGGTCGCCGCCGATGCCGAAGTTGGCCGCGTTCCGGGACCCGTAGTAGCCTTGCCAGACGGCGTAGTTGCCCCAGCCCTGGGTGATCGAGTCGCCGAGGAAGAGCAGGTCGATGCCCTCGGACGACTTGGCGCGTTCCAGGAACCGCTCATGCAGTTCCATCCATTTCCCTTCGCGGGGGACGGGCCTGGTGGTCGCGCTTTCACCCTGAGCGAGGACCATCGGGGCGGACACACTCAGGGCCAGCGCGAGGGCGAGGCCGCCCAGCCATCGGCGCCAGTTGCTCGATACCCCATGCATGGTACAAACCTTTTTCGAAGTCGTGCGGTGGAGACCGGAGTCCCAGGCGGGGACGACGTGGCACGGCCCGAGCCCGGCGCGGTTATCCTACTCGGCGGGTCGGCCCGGGTCCAGCGTTCGCCTCGCCCGAAGCGTCTCATGGGTAGGCATCTCGAAAGAGGTGGGAAATTGTCTCGGCTACGGCGGCCATGGCGTGCGATCGGACTGGTCTCATGGGTAGGCATCTCGAAAGAGGTGGGAAATTCGTTACAACAGAGATCTTCGATGAGTGGTCCCCAAATTCCTCATCACCCGTTCCCTGAGGGCACCCATGTCCACCTCTCCGCTCACCCCCGAACAGGCCAAGCGCGCCCAACGCAACTTCCAGAGATTGCTCCACGCCGCCGAGGACGACCTCCCGCCCTCGCCGAACGGCTCGCCTTCAAGCCCGACGACCAACTCCTCGGGGCTACCGAATTCACTGTCCGCGACCTGGTCCACAAGATCGGCGCCAAGGCCGTCCAGACCGCTCTGACTAGACCGACTTTTCGTATTCGAGAGCCCAAGAAGTTGACTGTTGCACTAAAATTACCCGGCTTGACTTACTTCTCATTCAACAGGAGTTTTCTCACGATGCCGGGCAAGTCGGCCAAGATCACTATCACCGAGCGTCAGTAGAAATCCTTCAGACCTTTTCCCGTTCCGTCACAGCGCCCTCCCGGCTCCAGCAACGTGCCTCGAACATCGTGCTGGCCTTCGACGGCCTTCTCAAGGAAGACATCGCCGCGCGGGTCGGCCTGACCCACCGCCAGGTCGGACGCTGGCGACGGCGCCGGGCCCACGCTTTGGAACCAAATTCATTGACATCGAGTGCTGCGAGTCCCGCGCCGTCCTGCGACGGGCCATCGAAGCGATCCTCAGCGACGAACCCCGCCCCGGCGCCCCCGGCAAGTTCACCCCCGAGCAGGTCACCCAGATCCTGGCCGTCGCCTGCGAGCCCCTTGAGGACTCCGGCCGGCCCCTCACCCCTTGGACGGCTCACGAACTGGCCGAAGAGCTCGCCCAACGCGGCATCGTGGCGTCGATCTCGCCGTCCCAGGTGGGCCGCTCCCTGCGCGAAGCCGCCTTGCAGCCTCACACGAGCCGCTCTTGGCTCCACACCACCGAGAAGGATCCCGAGCGCTTCCAGGAGCAAGAGAAGACGGTCTGTGACACGTCCCGCGCGGCGCCGGAGCGGGAGAGGACCCACCAGACCCACACCGTCAGCGTGGACGAGATGATCGGTTTGCAGGCGCAGGAGCGAATCGCCCCCAGCAAGGCGATGATCGCGGGGAAATGTCAACGGATCGAGTGCGAGTACGAGCGGCACGGAACGTTGTGCCTGATCGGCACCTTCGTGGTGACGACCGGAGAATTGCTCAAGCCAACGATCGGTCCGACGCGGACGGAGACCGACTTCGCTAGCCACACTCGAGCAAACGGTGGCCACCGACCCGAAGGGTTCGTGGGTGTTTGTGAGGGATAACTTGAACATCCCTTGCTCGGAGAGCTTGGTGAAGCTGGTCGCCCAAGCGTGTGAAGTCCCCACGGATCTGGGCCAGAAGGGGAGGTGCGGGGTCCTGAAGTCGGTGACGAGCCGGCAAGTGTTTTTGTCTTGTCGGAGTCGAGCCACGGCATTCGGTTCGTGTCTCTGCCGAAGCACAACTCGTGGCTGAACCAGATCGAGGTGGTGTTTGGGGTGATCATGCGGAAGGTGATCCGGCGCGGCTCGTTCACCT
Source organism: uncultured Planctomycetaceae bacterium (assembly GCA_963803395.1). Classification (GTDB taxonomy): domain Bacteria; phylum Planctomycetota; class Planctomycetia; order Isosphaerales; family Isosphaeraceae; genus JAFANO01. The sequence goes on along the minus strand of CAWDND010000040.1, from coordinate 22,798 downwards.
CGGTGGAGGATTTGTGCACGAAGCTGTTGAACTTGGTCGCGTATTTTAATCGAGTATTCGCCAAGCCGTTCCGCTACTGAGAGTCAGGAAAGTAATGTCCGCGGGAGCGGGAGTTCCGAGGCATGGAACAAGTTCCGCAAGAATACTTGATCGTTTCGCTTCGCAGCCAACTCGGCGACCACGCGCTCGTCAAGTTCACGCACATCGTGCGGGGCGAAGTTGCTCAACCGCTCCCATTTCAACCCACTCCAAAGTGGTTCCACCGGGTTGAGCATCGCGGCCCACGGCGGCAGCCGTTCCAAGATCAGCCGATGGGCGAACTGAGTCTCCAACGCGCAGGATTGGCTCCCCCTTGTGCATCGGGCCGCCGTCCCAGACGACCACGAATCGACCGGACAGGTCCCGCAACATCGCCTCGATGAAGGCGGTCCCATACCAGTTGTCGACCAAGTGATCCCGGCGGGGCGACAGCCCCACCGCCGCCGCGACCGAGACCTTTTGGCGGTGGGCGCCGCCCTGGGTAATCGCCGGGGTATGGCCCTTCAAAGACCAAGTGCGGCGGAGGAGCGGTCCCATCAGCAAGCCGCTCTCGTCGATCAGGGCGATGTGCGCCTCCTTGTCGTCTGGCTTTTTTTATGATGCGCGGCCAGTCGGACTCCAGCCATGCGGCGATCACCTTCGGGTCGCGCTCTCGGGGGACGCGCTGCGGCTTCTGCGGGGTGAACCCCCGGTCCCGCAGCCATACGCTGAGATACCTCGGATGGAGTCGGATACCGAACTCCTCTTGGATCAGTTGACCTAACCGCGAGGCGGTCCATAACTCGGTCTCGAACCCATGCTCTCTCGGGCTGTCGGCCAACCAGCGCCGGACAATCTTCTCCTGAGTGAGGGTCAACTTGGGCGGGCGGCCCGAGACGGGCCGGCAGAGTAAACTCCGTCCTCCTCCTTCACGATACGCGGCGACCCAACGACGGACCGACCGTGGATCGACACCAAGGATCTCGGCGACTTCCTCGGCGGTGTATCCCTCCAGGACGCGCTGGAGGCCAGCAAGCGACGGTGTTCATGTTCCTCGGGCGACCCTTTGTCTCTCATGCCTGCAAGTATACATGAGCGATACCCGGGCGGACATTACTTTCCTGACTCTCAGTAGACGTACATGGGTCGTCCTCTGATGAAGGCCGCGGCGTGAAGCTGGGCAAGAGAGCGAGCCAGGGGATGTTTCTTGCTTCATTGGTTTTCAACTACGAAAAGTCGGTCTAGATTTCTCCTCCCATGCCGCAGTATGGCCTTTCAAGTTTCGGGTTTAATCCTTGCCTGATCGAGGTTCTTGCGGTGTTTCGGGGTGTTCTCCTTCAATCGCCCCGAAATCGCGGTGGCCTTGACACAAATCGAGATTGCTCTGGGCAAGTCTCCCTGGCTGGCGGCGGGAGCAAAAGTGGCCAGGTCAAAGGACCGGCTGGTCGCCGTCAACGACCTCCTGGGCAGCGTTTGCCTCGCGCTGAAGATTGACCCGCGCAAGGTGAAACTTAAGTTCTCTCGGCCGGCCGATCAAGCTCGTTGATGGCGGGTAAGTGGTCAAGGAACGCTTCGCCTGACCCCGAGACCGAACAGTCCTCTCTCGTACACGATCCGGCGGAGCAGGCCCGCTTCAGGATGCCAGAGGACGGATGGGGATCGGCCATCGACACCTCTGTCCTCTGGCATCTGCCCTTTTCGCCTCTGCCATCCCATCAATCCACCGAGAGCACCGCGACGTCGTGGAAAATCCACAGCGGGAGTGCTCCTGATGGACGAGTTGCCCCACTCCGCGACCTGAGCTTCGGTGGCGCGGCGGTCGCTGTGGACGAATTGGCGCCGAAGGCCGAAGTCGTCTGGGTCTGCTGGGTGAGGGCTAGGATCGCGAGCATGGTCACCACCGATCGCGGCGAGCAGCGCCCCCGCCTGACTCTCTCCAGGCCCTGCCTCGTCGATTTCTTCAAGGCGGCGGTCTCCAGCGACCCGCCTCGCGACCCGTTGCCGACCACCTCGGCCGACCCCGCCGCGCACCGGCCACGCGAGCCGACACCCATCAGCCACACCCGCGACCCTCGGGCGGAGTGAATCCGCACCGCTTCGAACCCGTCCCGCACCTGGCACCGGCCGAACTCTATCGCGTCGTGATGGCTCGCTTGGTCCTCGAGAGCAAAGGGAGGTCTCAGGCTCTCGAGCGAACCTGGGCTTGTCCAAGACCCTGGCGTCGCGGCTTTCGCAATTCGGGTCGAGCCTGTTCTGCCTGACTGTGGGACTACTGCTCACGTTCTTGATCCTCTTGAAGCTGGGCACGTTCCAACTCCTCAACTTTGTCCTGTTCCCAGTCCCCAAGAACTGAGCGGTCGCGCAGGTGGCGCAGTGCATCCCTCAGGCCTGGATCACGATCTGCGCCATCCCGGAGGGGCAAGACCCCGAACGCGTTGCGGGGTGCTCCGTCCACGGTCATCGTGATCGGGTGCCCCGGGCTCGCCTCATCGCCGATTTTCGCGGGGGCGTAACTTGCCTATTCGACACTCAACTTTCGGATGTCGCGCGGCAGCCATCCTCCCGATGCGCGGGCGGACCCAAGGGCGTCACGGGCAGGTCACCTTGACCGAGCGATTGCCCAACCACGGGACCGGGCGCGTCGGCTTCGTCAGCCCTGCCTCTTTCAACAGCGGGTTGTGCGCCCGTGTGTTCAGGCGCACGACCACCCCTGCCGCTCCGACCTCGATCACCCCCGGCGTGTCGACGAACTTCCGGGACAGCCGCGCCGGCCCCGCTCCAGAGCAGCCCTTCACCCGTTCGGCCAGGCTCCGGTACAGGAGGTCCGCCAGCACCCTCAGGGTTCGGTCGAAGTCCACGTTCAGCCGGACGTCGCTGCACTGGCAATCGAGGTGAAAGAACGTGATCTGTTCACCGAGGTGGTTCTCCACGTGATTTCGGCGCGCGTAGGTCTGGATCGCTTCGCGGGCCGTCCGCGGCTTCGGGAGGTCGTTGGTCAAGACGAAGGTTGGCGATTCGTGCCCCAGCCCCGTCACGATCACTTGCCGCCAGTCGCCGTCGGAACCGTCGAGCCGGACGCGGTCGTCGATGTACCGGATCTGGCGGCGCTTTCCCTTGGCTTGGGTGACCTGGCAGCGGCCCCAGTTCTCCGCGGGCCAGCGTCCGACGCGTGCCAGCATGCCACGACCGCGACGACGGAGGGTGAGGAATCCGAGCTTGCGTTGATTCAGCGCGTTGAGGCCGGCATAGGTGGTCGCACGCGAGTCGAAGAGCCAACGGGCCGGGGAGGGCCCGGTCGGTTCCCGCCAGGAGTCGGCGAACTTCGGGACCATCGCGTCGGCCTCGTCGCGCAAGAGGTCGGCACTGCCGTTACAGATGATCCGCCGCCCGGACGCTTGTGCCACGAAAGCCCTGACTGCGGGGAGGGCCCGCTTCCGCATCGCCACCCAGTGGTGCTCCAGGTCGGGCTCGGCGCCCCGGAACGGGATCGCGTGGCAGTCGAGGTGGAAGCTCAGGGGCGGGTCGCCGCGCGGGGTCTTGCCGATCACGGTGGCGACCCGCCGCTCGCTCATGGCACGCCCGGTCTTGGAGGAGTCGTCGGTCGCGAAGGTGGTTTTGGGCAGGACGTTGTGGCCGGCGAACCTCCCGGCGGCTGCGTCACAACACAGATCACTAAGATGACTGACGCGTCGCTTCCCCAGGAGTTTGGGGGTCAAGAGCGCGAGCAGTGCCTGCAACGGCGGGACCTGCTCCGAGCCGGGCCGTCCCGCGGCGGCGACGGCCCCGGGCAGGTCGAGGTCCAGGAGCATGGGAAGGAACAAGAAGAGGCCGGCGACCTTGGTCGAGAATCGTCGGCCGTCCTCCAACGACAACGCGCGGACGTCGGCGATGTCGGGCACGACGGAGCCGTCGCGGGTGAACTCGCCCGGTTGCGGCGTCGGGCGTCGATTCCGGGTTTCGGTCAAGCCCGCGCGGTGGAGGACGCGGAAGAGATACGACTCGCTGACGTCAAAGCCCTCGGATTGGAGCGTGGCGCGGATGTCGGCCAAGGTGCCGCCTTGACGGCGGAGGGCACCGGCACGTTCCGGGATTGCCTGGCGTTTCGGGGCGGTCTTGCGACTGAGTGGCTCGGTGGCAAAGAAGGCGTTGAGGTCGGGGTCGCGCGCGCAGTCGTGGACGACGGCTCGGACAGTGCCGACATGGAGTTGGAACCGTTGGGCGAGTTGGTCGGCGGTGGCCCCCTCGAGGAAGGAGGCGCGGCAGAGTTCGTAGCGGCGTTGGGCCGTTGAGTCGGGTTGCTGAAAGAGGCACGCGAGATCTGGGGATCGGGCCATGGGAGTTGAGTCCCGAATAAGCATGTTGTCATCCGCCGCGGGATGCAACGGTGCGGGTCTAACACCCGGGACGAGGTGAACGCCGGATGGGAAGAGAAGCCAGGAAGGAGGGGTTTCGGCGGAGATGCCGAGGTGAAGATGGGCGAGGAAGGAAGGCGTGGAGGGGCGGAAATCGGGAAGGAGCTTGCTTATTCGGGACTCAGGTGCAGACCCTCAGGGCTCGACAAAACCCGGTGAAATCGCAGGGCTCTCAGGAAGGAATTGAGTGGGGAATAGGCAAGTTACGCCCCCGCGAAAATCGGCGAAGAAGAGACGGACCGATGTCTCGATGGAGACAAGCACGACATCGACAATCGCGAGCAAGAAGGCCGACTCCAAGCGACGTCCAGCGAGGCCGAGGTCACATCACTGTCGAGGACGGGCGGGAGGCGCTGGAGGTTCATGTCCCGGAGCGTCACTCGCGGATTTCGGCCGTGCTGACCGTGATGAGGAAAGGCAGGTCGAGGCACAGGAACCCGAAACGGCCGAGCACACGCTCGGTCGCCTTGGCCGTGCCCCCACCGCCAATGAGGCTGACGCGAGGCAGCGAGAGGACGCTGGGCCCGGGCACGAGTGATTTGAAGTTGCCTCCGGTCATGTTGGCCAACTCGCCGAGGGCGTCCTCGACCTGTTCGACCGAGATGCTCTCGGGGTCCACACCAAACATGGTGGCGGCCACGTGGCGCGCAAGGCCCGAGTCGCAGTCGAGGGTCACCTCTCCCCGCCACGCGCCGGAGAGCTGCACGCGGCCGATGATCGCTCTCTCCAACGTGGCGAGGATGACCGCCTGCTCATCCGGGCAGACCGAGAGCCCGAGCATCGAGGTCCAGATCTCCTCGACGAACTCAAAAACATCAATTTGATTAAAATGTATTGATAACATTATGTGATTGTGAAATTCGGGGACTCGTATGGAACGCCCGTGCCACGCGGCGGATCGCGTCACGATCGGCCGCTTCGCGGTCGGTAGCAGATGGTGCGCTCAGCCGCGACCCGCTCGTATCGGTCGCTCAGGTTCAACGTGGTCTCGGCCCCTCCAAGAAACAGGGAGCCGTCGGCGGCGATCATGTCGGCCATGCGGTCCAGGATCTGCCGCTTCGTATCGGACTCGAAATAGATCAAGACGTTCCTCAAGAGGACGATGTCCATGATGGGTACCTTGGGCCAGCTCTCGATCAGGTTGATCCGACGAAAGTCGACCATGGCGCGGATCTCGTCCTTGACCTGCCACTCGAGCCCCTGTTTGTGGAAGGCCTTCACGAGCAGGTTGGCCGGGACGCCCCGGTTGACCTCCATCTGGCTGTACTTCCCGCGACGAGAACGCTCGAGCATCTCGGTGGAAAGATCGCTGGCGAGGATGGAGACGTCCCAGCCCTCGAGTTGCGTGCCGAAGTGCTCACGCAAGATCATCGCGAGGCTGTAGGGCTCCTGGCCGCTGGAACACGCGGCGCACCAGAACCGCAGGCGTCGCGCGGCGGCCCGTCGGGTGAGCAACTCGGGGAGGAGTACCTTGCGGATCGCCTCGAAGGGGTGGACGTCGCGGAAGAAGGACGATTCGTTGGTTGTCATCGCCTCCACAACGCGTTGTTGCAGGCCGTTGGAGCGATCGCTGCGGGCCTGGGCGATCAGGTCTCCCAGCGAGGTAAATCCCTCACGGTGCGCCAGGGTGCCCAGGCGGGCCTCCGCCAGGTAAGACTTGTCGGCCTCGATCGCGATCGCCGCGTGGTCGCGCACGAGGTTGCGGATATAATCGAAGTCCATGGAGCTGAGCAACATGTTGTACTCGATGGCCTGACGACCGCTCTGCCTCGCCGATTTCCAACCGATTGAATGTCACGGCCGCACCTTCGCCGGTTCAGGCGGAGAGGCTTCCGCGGGGGTCTCCCCGAACCCGCTTCATGACCTCGGCCGTGAGCTGATCGAGAGGGAGGACCCGATCGGCCAGCCCGGCCCGCACCACGTAGCCGGGCATGCCCCAGACCACGCTGGTGGCCTCGTCCTGGGCGAGGACCTGGCCCCCCGCGTCGCGGATCGCCTCGCAACCGCGCAGGCCGTCCTGGCCCATCCCGGTCATCACCACGGCGACGGCGGCCGGGCCGTAGGTGGCGGCCACCGAGCGGAACAGCACGTCGGCCGATGGCCGGCAGGAGTTCTCGGGTGGTCCCTGATGGGTGACAACCCGCACACGATTCGCGTCGCGCGCGACGGCCAAGTGCCAGTCGCCCGGCGCGATGACGGCGAGCCCCGGCAGGAGGGCCTGTCCCGGCACGGCCTCGCTGACGGAGAGGGCCGACTTCGCGGCGAGCCGCTCGGCCAGAAGACCCGTGAAGATCGGGGGCATGTGCTGAACGATCAAGATCGGAGCGGGGAAGTCGGCCGGCAACAGCGGCAGCATGGCCGCCAGTGCGTTCGGCCCCCCCGTGGAAATCCCGATGGCGACGACCTCAAGGCGGCGCGACTGGCGGAGGCAACGTCCACTTCCGGCTCCGACCGACAGGCCCGGGGCCCGTGGCTGTTCGAAAAGACCGCCGAAGACCTTGAGCTTCGGCACAAGCTGCTCGCGGATGATCCGCGAGGCCGCTCCCGGACCGCCGCCGCTGGTGGGCTTGGTCACGTAGTCGTTCGCCCCGAGCGCCAGGGCGTCGAGCGCGACCGTCGCCCCACGATGTGTCAGGGCGCTGAAGACGATCACCGGCAAGGTTGCGTGCATGGCGCGGACCGCCGCGAGCGTCTGGAGGCCGTCCAGCTCCGGCATCTCCAGGTCGAGGATCAAGATATCAGGGCTGACTTGCGGGATCAACGCCAGCCCGATCCGCCCGTTGGCGGCGACCCCGGCCACCTCCAGGTCCGGGTCCCTGGAAAGTTCTTCGCTCAGCAGCCGGCGGACCGCCACGGCGTCGTCGATGATCAGCACGCGGATCTTGCGCATTGTCGATCTCGGTCCCTTCGAAGAGAGACTTGTGCTCAGGGATGTGACCCAGCCGCCCCCGTCTGGGCCAGGACAGCCAGGGGCGACAGTCCCACAAGTCCCCTCTTGCGCTGAACGATTGATGCGAAATTCATAAATTTTAATATATTTGTATATATGTATTATTATAAATTGAGGTGCAAAGGCGGGAGCGCGTTTTCAGGAGCCCTGGAGCCCCAGCATCTCCAGCTTCTGGGCGATCACATCATGAGTAAACGGTTTCATCACGTATTCATTGGCTCCCTCATCCAGGGCCTGGGAGACGCGCTCGATCTCGGTCTCGGTGGTGACCATCATCATCCGCATCGGGTCGTAGGCTGGATGGCGGCGCACGGCGCGGACGAAGTCGAGGCCGTTCATGCCGGGCATGTTCCAATCGACCAAGGCGATGTCGGCCCCGCCGGTCTCCTGCAGGCGGTCAAGTCCCTCGGACCCATCGCCCGCCTCGATGACCTGGAAGCCGAGGCTCCGCAGGATCCGGCCGAGGATGGTGGCGCATGGCGCGGGAGTCGTCGACGATCAGTGCACGCACGAGAGTCTCCTTTTTCGAACGGGTCATGGCGGGTCCGGGTCAGGTCCTCGTGGTTGGTCCCGCCTGGCGCCGGTAGACGAACCGCGCGAACGAGCTTCTGGAGCTCGGCGGCCATGCGGGCCGATTCTTCCGAGGCCTTGAGGGCGTCGGAGGCCCCCAGGCTGGTGCCCTGGGCGGCCTGGGCCAGCGACGTGATGTTCCGAGCGATCTCGGCGCTGCCCTTGGCGACCTCGACGAGGCTGCGGCTCATCTCATTCGTCGTCGCCGTCTGTTCCTCAACGGAGCTGGCGATGGTCCCCTGGTAATTGTTGATCTGGTTGATGATCGCGCCGATTTGCAGGATGGCCTCGACGACACCTCGGGTGTCGCGCTGGATGGCCTCGATCTTCTGGCCGATTTCCTCGGTGGCGCGGGCGGTCTCCTTGGCCAGCTCCTTGACCTCGTTGGCGACGACGGCGAATCCCCGGCCGGCGTCGCCGGCGCGGGCCGCCTCGATCGTAGCGTTCAGGGCCAGCAGGTTGGTCTGGCCGGCGATCGAGGTGATCACCTTGATGACCTTGCCGATCTCGGCGCTGCTCTCGCCGAGCTTGGCGACGGTGGCGTTCGTCTTGTCGGCGATCTGCACGGCGGTCGTGGCGACCTTGGCCGCATCGCACGCGTTCTTGGCGATTTCCTGGATGCTCGCCCCCATCTCCTCGACACCGGTGGACACGGTCTGAAGATTCTTGCTGACCTCCTCCGAGGCCGCGGAGACGACATTGGCCTGCGCGGAGGTTTCCTCGGCGTTGGAGCTCATCTCCTGGCTCACGGCCGAGAGCTCAGCCGAGGCCCCCGCGAGGGTCTCCGCGGTCGCTCCGATGCTCTCGATGTTGCCGCGGAGGTCGGACAGGAAGCGCGCGAGCCCCTCGCCGATCTTGCCGATGGCGTCGTCACCGCGGACCGTCATCTCGCGCGTCAGGTTCCCCTCGGCGGCCGCCCCGACCACTGCCAAGATCTCGTCGGCCTGTTGCCGTGCGGCCTCGGACTGGCGCTTGAGCCTCTCCTCTTCACCCAGCCGCTCGATGGCCGAGGAGACGAGCCGCCCCACGCCGCGCAGGGTTTCGAGGCGCTCCGCCGACGGTGACAGCGTCTCCAGGGCGAAAAAGTCCATCGTTCCGATCACCTGACCGTTGAGCGTGATCGGAAAGCAGACCCCTGACCTCACCCCGGCGCGGCGCGCGATCGGCGCCCGGCAACAGTCCTTCATGTCGGCCAGGTTGGCCACGAAGACCAGGTCGCGCGCCTCCCATGCCCGACCTGACAGCCCTTCCCCCTCGCGGTAGCGGGCCGTCTCGGTCACCCGGCGGAATTCCTCGTTGACCTTCCCTGATTCGAGTGAGAAGCGCAGCAGCCCGCTGTCGTGCTCCAGGGACCAGTACGAGCCATAGGCCCAGCCGAAGGCCTCGCGCACCGATTCGATGGCCTCCCGGACCGCCTCATCGACACTGGTCGCTCGGAGGATCGTCTCCACGACCTTGAGGATGGCCCGGGAGTCTGCGAGGGAATCCTCCAATCTCCGCGCGAGGTTTTCGGGATCGGACGGGGCGACAGGCGCTTCGAGGAGAGGACCCTTGCCGTGATCCCGGCCACCATTGCCATTTCCTTTGCTATTCCCATCAGCCGGCATCGTGCTGCGCTTGCCTTGTCCGCTCGTCCGCAAGGGAGGCTCCGTTTCTTGCAAGGATGCCCGTCACGTCTGCCGGGCGGGGAGAGTTTGTATGCGATCGGTCGCGTGGGGGCGGTTCGGCGACGGGATCGGCGGCCGCGTCGAAGTCGGCCACACGTTCAGGATCGAGGACGAGCAGGAGCCGGTCCTTGAGCATGGAGATGCCGTTGATCAGGTCGCGAACCTCGCCGCGGAGGGTCTCGGGTGGAGGCTCCAGGTCGGCCTCGCCCAGGGCGAGGATGTCGCCGACATCGTCGACCAGGAGGCTCACCGGCCGATCAGCGGTCCGCATGACCACGTTGATCTGTGGAAGGTCGGACGGGAGGGGGGGGAGGCCCAGTCGGTGGCGCAGGTCGATCGCCATCACGATCTGCCCGCGCAGATTGATCAGGCCGCGAATGGCCGACGAGGCCAAGGGGACCCGTGTCATCTCCTGCTGCCTGATGATCTCCTGGATGCTCAGCACGTCGATCCCGAAGACGTGGTCGGCGAGGGTGAAGGTGCAGAATTGCCGGACACCGGTCATGGCTCAGGACCCCCCGGAGGCCGAGTTCGGCCCTTGGATCAGGCTCGGGATGTCGAGAAGGTCGGTCACCCGGTGCTGGAGGACCGCCGTGCCGAGGATGCCGGGCCTGTTGCCCAGGTCTTGCAACTCGGGCGTCTCGGTGACGATGTCGAGGATGCTGTCGACGACCAGCCCCACGTCGTGCCCCCGGTCCGAGGCAACGACCACCTGGATCCTCTCCCTCGGGATCGATGCCGCCCTGGAACCGTTCGGCGAGCCGGACCAGGGGAAGGATGTGGCCGCGGTATTGGACGACCTCCCGGCTGACGGTGCGCTCGAACGGTCTCGGCGTCGATCTCCTCGAGCCGCGCCACGACGTCGAGCGGCAGGGCCATCCGCCGTTCGTCGCCGAGTCCGACGAGCAGGAACGACCGCGCCGCCTCGGCGGCCGCGGCCGGCCTCGCCGCCGAGCTGGTCCGGGCACGCACGACCTCGCGGTCCCGGCGCTCATGCCGGCCATTCGGGCGAGACCCAATACGTCGAGGATCAGCGCGACCCGGCCGTCGCCCATGATCGTCGTGCCCGAGAAGAGAGGGATGCGCTTGAGTTGCCGGGCGAGGGGTTTGACGACGATCTCCTCGGTGTCGATGATCTCGTGGACGAGCAGCCCGAAGCGGCGGTTGTCGGCCTGGATGACGACGATGATTAGCGACCGGTTCGTCGCCCGCGGCGGCGTGGGGTCGGTTGACGCCGAGAGTCCGGTCGAGGTCGACCAGGGGCAAGAGCTCGCCGCGGAGGCGGTAGAGCGGCACACCCTGGATCCACTCGATGCGGCCGCACGCCTCCTCACCCTCCAGCCGCACGAGCTCGAGCAGGCTGACCTGGGGGATCGCATAGCGGTCGCCGCCGCTGAGGATGATCAACGCCGGGATGATTGACAGGGTGAGCGGGATCTTCACCTTGAAGGTCGTGCCGCGGCCCGGCTCGCTCTGGAGGTCGACGCTGCCGCCGATTTTCTCGACGTTGGTCTTCACGACGTCCATGCCAACGCCCCGGCCAGAGACGTTCGTGACGATCTCGGCCGTCGAGAAGCCGGGCAGGAAGATGAGCTGCATGAGCTCGCGATCGTCGAGGCGCGCGGCCTGGTCGAGCGAGATCAGGCCGCGCTCCAGGGCCTTCTGCTTGATCTTCGGCGGGACGATGCCGGCCCCGTCGTCGCTGATCTCGATGTTGACCAGTCCACCCTCGTGGTAGGCCCGCAGGAAGACTCTCCCCTCCTCGGGCTTGCCGGCGGCGAGGCGCGACTCTGGCAGCTCGATGCCGTGGTCGATCGCGTTGCGGATCAGGTGGGTGAGCGGGTCCTTGATCGCCTCGAGGATCGTCTTGTCAAGACCGGTGTGCTTGCCGTCCATCGCGATGCGGGCCTTCTTCCCGCAGTGGAGCGCGAGATCGCGCACGATCCGGGGATAGCGGTTCCAGAGGTTGCCGATCGGCTGCATGCGGGTGCGCATCACCCCTTCCTGGAGCTCCGAGGTGATGAGGCTCAGGCGATGCGCGGCGTTCTGGAAGGAGGAGTCCTTCTCCGAGCTGATGTGGCGAAAGATCTGGTTGCGAGCCAGGACGAGCTCTCCGACCAGGCTCATCAGCTTGTCGAGCAGGCCGACATCGACGCGGATCGTCCCCTCGCCGCGCCCACCGTCGGCCGAGTCTTCCGGCAGGATGGGAGGAGTGCTGGTCAGTGACGACGGTGTCTCGTCGCCGAGATCCGGCTGCGGGCCGTCCGAGACGCCGACGGCGGCCGCCGTGATCGCGACCCCGGTGCCAGCCGGGATCGAGACGGCCTCCGCCACCGGACCGCCGCTCTCGCGCAGACGTTCGAGCTTCTCCACCAGCGCCGAGAAGTCCTCGTCGATCTCGGCCCCGGTCCGCTCGATCCCCGCAAGGAGCCGGTGAACGACGTCGACCAGCTCGAGCAGGTCGCCGGTGATCGCCGAGTTCCAGGCCAGACGGCCGTTGCGCAGGCCGCAGAGGAGGCCCTCGCCCGCGTGTGTGACCGCCTCCAGCTTGGGAAAGTCGAAGAAGCCGCAGGTCCCCTTGATGGTGTGAATCGTGCGAAAGATGTTGTCGAGCATCTCCCGGCTGGTCGGCTCCTTCTCGACCGCGATCAGGTCGCGGTCGAGCTGGTCGAGGTTCTCCTGACTCTCGACCAGGAACTCTTTGATCGCCAAGTCCATCTCGCCCACGGACGGCTCCTCCTTCGACGGGGAGACTCGTTGGGATGGCTCAGTGCGCCGGCCTTCACGGGAGAAAGGTAGAACACACCCACGACACTTGCCAGGAGATCGCCGAAAACTCGGTGCGCCTCCCGGGACGCTGGGTGTGTCCTAGAGTTGATCGGCGGTCGAGTCGTGGCTCGAGACCAACTGCCCACCTGCGGGCGGAACGTGAGGACTGCGCACGATGGCGAAGATTCTGGTGGTCGACGATTTCGAAATTCAGTCGTAACCGGACGATTGAAGCCCTGCGGAGAGCCGGCCACGAGGTGATCGAAGCCGAGGATGGCGCGGGGCCTGGAAGCCGTCGCGGCCCACGATCCCGACTGCGTTCTCCTCGATCTCTTGATGCCGGTGCTCACCGGCTCTGAGTTCCTCAGACGCCTGCGCGCCGGGGGCTCCGACCTTCCCGTGGTGGTGGTGACGGCCGACATCCAGTCGAGCACCCGCGCGCTCTGCGAGCATCTTGGTGTGAGCGGCTTCCTCCAGAAGCCGGTGCGGGGCGAGGAGATCTGCCGGAACGTCGAGGGCGCCCTCAAGGGCAAGCGGGGGGGCATGCCGTGCACCTGAGCCCCGACCAGGAAGACGCGCTCCGCGAGATCTTCAACATCGGGATCGGCCGCGCGGCCGCCACGCTCAGCGAGCTGATCGGCACGCGCATCGAGATGGCCGTGCCTCGCGTCGCGCTCTACGCGCTTGACCTCCCGGGCGACCCACTCGCGTCCGCCGCGGACATCCGCGACGTGGTCATCATCCAGGACTTCCGGGGCGACCTCACAGGCCGCTCCGCCCTCCTGCTGCCCCAGGCGAGCGGCCTGCGCCTGGCCCATTTCCTGGGCGAGGTTGCCGAGCCGGTCGACGAGCTCGACCTGGAGATGTGCGGTATCCTCACCGAGGTCGGCAACATCATGCTCAACAGTGTCCTCGGCGCCCTGGCGAACATCATCAAGGCTCACCTGGACTACAGTGTGCCCTCGTTCTACAGCTCCCGTCCCCTCGGCCTGTTGCTGTCGCCCATCACTCACGACCAGTGCAAGCTGATCGTGGCCGACGCCGACTTCTGGGTGCGGCGCGACAGCATCCGCGGGTCTCTCCTGGTGGTCCTCGGGACCTCGAGACTCGAGGTGCTCCTGGACGCCCTCTGCAAGGTCGGGGCCTAACCCGAGCGAGGAGCGATCATGGAGGGGCTTCCGAGCGACGCGATCGTCGAACCGACCCTGGATGACCTGCTCGACCTTCTGCCCATGGGAGCCTGCGTCCTCGGGCGCGATCTGTTGATCGCTCGCTGGAACCAGACGCTCGCGGACTGGACGGGCCTGCCGCGGCACGCGGCGATCGGGACCAACCTCCTCACGCTCGCTCCGGACCTCCGGCTTGCTCGGTATTATTCCCGGCTGATGGACGTATTCGACTTGGGCACGCCGGCGGTTTTCTCCTCGGCGATCCACAAGCGGTTCCTCCCGGTACCCTCGCGGCAGGGGTCGAACGACGAGCTGATGGTGCAGCAGACCTCCGTGCGGCTGCTCCCGGGGAGGGCGCGCCTGGCCCTCGTGACGATCCAGGACGTCACCTCGGAATATCAGCAGATCAAAGCGCTCCGGCAAGAGGTGCGCCCAGCTCGCACGGCTCCATGAGCAGAACCGAACCACGATCGCCGCGCTCGACGAGAGCGAGTCGCGCATCCGGAGCATCCTCGAGACGGCCGCCGACGGCATCATCACCCTCGACGACCGGGGCACGATCGAGTCATACAACGGGGCCGCCGCGCGGATGTTTGGCTATGCCGCCGAGGAAGTGCTTGGATGCGGGATCGCCCTCCTGCTGGCTCACGACGCGGGCGATGCGGCCCCGTCCTTCCGCAATGGCCGCGACGTGCGGGGCCGCTGCAAGGATGGCCGCACCTTCCCGCTGGAGCCGGCCATCAGCGAGCAAGCCGCCGGCGACGGCCGGCGCGAGTTCACCCTGATCCTCCGCGACCTCACCGAGCGCAAGCTCGCCGAGGAGGCCCTCCGCCAGGCCCACGATGCCTTGGAGGAGCGCGTGCGTGCGCGCACCCGGGAACTCGCGGCCGCCAACGACGCCCTGCTCGCCGAAAACGTCATGCGCTCCCAGGTGGAGCAGGAACTCCGTGACGGGGAGCGCCGCTACCGTTTCCTCGCCGACGCCATGCCCCAGATCGTCTGGACGGCGTCCTCGGACGGCCACCTCGATTACTTCAACCAGCGCTGGTACGACTACACCGGCCAGACCTTCGAACAATCACAGGGCTGGGGGCCCGCCCTTCATCCTGACGACCGGCTCAGGTTTATCGAGCGGTGGAACCGCTCTCTGGCCGATGGCTTCCCCCACGAGATCGAGTCTCGGTTCCTTCGCGCCTGTGACGGTCAGTACCGCTGGCATCTCGGCCGGGCCATCCCGCTGCGCGGGCCCGACGGCCAGATCGTCCAGTGGGTCGGTACCTGCACGGACATCGATGACCAGAAGCGCGCCGCGGAAGCCCTTCGCCAGGCCCACGACCAGCTTGAGCAGCGCGGTGCTCGAGCGCACCAGCGAACTCGCCTGCGCCAACCAGGCCCTCCAGGCCCAAATTGCCGAGCGCCAGCACGCCGAGGAGGAGCTGCTGCGCTACGCTCTGGATGTGGAGGAGGCGCACAGCCGCATCGAGCAGCAGGCCTCCGAGCTGGCCCTTCGTGCCTACGAGCTGCAAGACGCCCAGATCCGCGCCGAGCAAGCGAACCGGGACAAGAGTGAGTTCCTGGCCAACATGAGCCACGAGATCCGCACGCCGATCAACGGTGTCATCGGGATGACCGAGCTGGTCCTCGGTACCGAGTTGACGACCGAGCAGCGTGAGTACATCGAGCTCGTGAAGCTCTCGGCCGACTGCCTGTTGACCGTCATCAACGACATCCTCGACTTCTCCAAGATCGAGGCCGGCAAGCTTGACCTCGAACTGGTCGACTTCTCCCTGCGCGACCTGATCGCCAACACGCTCAAGCCGCTGGCGTTTCGCGCCAGCGACAAGGGTCTCGAACTCTGCTGCAGGATCCGCCACGAGGTGCCCGACCACCTCGTGGGCGACCCCGGGCGGCTCCGCCAGGTGCTCGTCAACCTGATCGGCAACGCGATCAAGTTCACCGCGTCGGGCGAGGTCGTGCTGAACGTCGAGTCGGGCGCGGGCCAGGAGGGACGGATCGTGCTGCGGTTCTCCGTGCGCGATACGGGCATCGGCATCCCGCGCGAGAAGCAGCGGGCGATCTTCCAGCCATTCGTGCAGGCTGACGGCTCCACCACGCGAAACTTCGGAGGCACCGGGCTCGGCCTGGCGATCTCGCTCCGGCTCATCGCGATGATGGGGGGCGAGATCGGGGTCGACAGCGTACCCGGTGAGGGCAGTACGTTCCACTTCACCGCGGGCTTCGACGCCCAGGCCAACACTGTTCCCTCTCCCGCGTTGTCGCCGCCGAGTGACTGGACGGGGTTGCCCATCCTGGTCGTCGATGACAACACCTCCTCTCGTTGCATCCTGTCCGAGATCCTGACCGAATGGGGTCTCACGCCCAGGACGCTGGGGGAGGGCCGGCTCGCCCCTTTCGAGTGCGAGCGCGCCGCGTCCCACGGGCGGCCGTTCCGACTCGCGTTGATTGACGCCACGATGCCCAGTGGCGACGGCTTCTCCTTGGCGGAGGAACTCTTGCGCAATGCCGCGACCTCCCCACCCATCATCCTGCTTCTCTCTTCGAGCGGCCGTCAAAAAGACCTCGAACGCTGCCGCCAATTGGGGACCCCTCACTTGCAAAAGCCAATCCTCCAGAACGACTTGCTGGGGGCGCTCCGGGCTGCCCTCTCAACCCCGGCCTCGGCCGAGGCCAGGCGCGCCGGCCCGCGTCCCGAAGAGGCGAGCAACCTCGAAGCGGACGTCCGCTGCCTCAAGATCCTCCTGGCCGAGGACCATCCTGTCAACCAGAAGGTGGCCGTCCATATGCTCGAGAAGATGGGCCACTCGGTGGTCGTCGCTGGCGACGGCCGGAAGGCGCTCGCGGCGCTCCAGAACAACGTGTTCGATTTGGTGCTCATGGACGTGCAGATGCCCGAGATGGACGGATTTGAGACGGTGCGGGCGATCCGCAGCCGGGAGGAGGGCGCGGGGACACACATGCCGGTGATCGCCCTGACCGCGCACGCCATGAAAGGCGACCGCGAGCGCTGCCTGGAGGCCGGCTTTGACGACTATCTGTCCAAGCCGATCCGGGCCGAGGAACTCCGCCGGACCCTCGGCGAGAACAGGTCCCGCACCGGCGAGCGAGCCGAGGTGGTGGGTGGACCGGTCTGGGAGCAACTGCTCCAGACCTGCGGCGGCGACGCCGAGTTCGCGCGCGAGCTGGCCGATTCCTTTCTGGAGACGGCCCCGCGGCTGATCGCGGGGGTCGACGCGGCGCTGACGGCGGGTGATGCGAGCCGACTGGCCGCCGAAGCGCACGGCCTGAAGGGGATCAGCCAGACGATCGGGGCGGAGGTGCTGGCCGTCGCCAGCCGCGCGGTGGAAGAGGCCGGGAGGGGCGCCGACCTCGCCGGCGCCGCGGCCTTGGCGCGGCGCTTCGTACCGCCTGGGGCGACGTGAAGGCGGTGCTCCTGAGCCGTACCCGAAGGAGAGGATGAGGATGAGACGCATCCCGGAAATAACCTGGATCTTCGGGTTGGCCCGCTCGTGCGGGGGTCGGGGCATCAGGCTGCGGAGATCGAGCCTGTGCGACAGGACGTAGACGGCCTGGAGGCTCAAGGTCACGCTCAGGTCGTGCCCGGCCCGCGCTTGACGAAGTCGTCGGCCAGGGCGTCGAGCAGCTCGGGGTTGGACGGTGGGTTGGTCAGCCGGAGGTCGTCCAGCGGCTCGACAATCCCGCGCCCGAAGAAGTGGGCCCAGTAGCGGTTGACCAGCGCCCGGACGAAGAACGGGTTCTGCGGGTGGCCATCCAGTCCACGAGCTTCTGCCGCGGGTCGGCGCCCGTCGAGACGAGGATCACGTCGCCGCCGAGTCCCTTCGGGGTCATCACCTGGCCCGTCTTCGGGTGCGTGACCGTCCCGGTCCTCGCTGTGAAGATGACAGCCCCTCAGGGCACCCGCTTCCTGACCACCAGGACGAACTCCGCCGTGCTCCAGTCGGTGACCTCGGCGGTCACGACTTCGACGGCACGCTTGCGCACGCGCAGCGGGGATAGACCTTCCGGGGGATCCGGGTCCTCCCCCAGCTTCGCCAGGCCGATCAGCCGCGCCAGGTCGTGATGCCTACCTCCTCTCATTCGCCTGACATCCTCTTTGAGCTCCTGGCCGCCCCGCCTGTCCTCGGGCTGGTAGAGCAGCGAACTGAAATCGGCCTCTTCCCTGTTCCCGATCGCCTTGAAGACATCGGTGTCTGAAGAGGACCCTTTGGGCAATGTCGTCCGGAAGACGTAGTTGATCCCCAGGGAATGCCACTCCTCACCCCTTTCGAATTTGGTGTCGTCCCCCGTCTTTGGCTTGGGATAGATGGGAGCGATCGCGCCGTTGCCGGCCAGGTCGAGGATCGTGATGTGGGCGGAACGCAGCTTGGAGTGATTCCGTACCTCGGGCACGACGCAGTCACCCTCCTGCAATACGAGCCGGTTCCCCTCGGATTTCACGTCGGGGCGCTCGCGGATAATTTTCCGGACCTTCTTGGTCGCCGGATTCAGCTCGACCTCAACGGGAACGAGGCGGAACTCGACCTGGATCAAGCTCTGCGGATCGTCGTTGCGGAGCCGCGAGACGAAGAGCCACTTCCAGGCGCCGACGAGGGCCTCGCACACCATCTTGGCCTGGGCGGCTTCGGGCGTCTGCGGGTCGAGCTCCTGGATGATCCGTCCGTCCTTGTGCTCCAGGACCAGCTTGTCCCCCTTGCGGTTCGTACCAACACGCACGTCGTAGTTGTCCTTGGTGACCTCTGCGGTCGTCAGCACCTTGCGCTGGCGAATCGCCTCGGCGACCGGTCCCGTGATCCCGTCGAGGAAGACGTTGAGGACTTGGTCGCCATAGTTGTGTTCGGTCTCGACCGCTCGGGCCGCCTTCAGCTCGGCCGGTTTGGGCCACTCGGTCTGCTCGCCCTGGAGCTGGGCCAGGCTGGTCGTGGTCCGCACCTCGGTGATCTGGGCC
The DNA here is from genome assembly GCA_963803395.1 of uncultured Planctomycetaceae bacterium. Taxonomy (GTDB): domain Bacteria; phylum Planctomycetota; class Planctomycetia; order Isosphaerales; family Isosphaeraceae; genus JAFANO01. Next base: position 4,259 of record CAWDND010000040.1, on the reverse strand, counting down.
TCGGCGATCTTGTTCTCCGGCCTCTTGACGTCGCTGCCGGTACGTTAGATCGCGAAACGGGAGCCGACCGTCGCCCCCTGGAGCCGGCCGACGGGCAGCGTGACCGTGCCCGCGCCGGTGTCGTAATCCTGGACGACGACGTAGGGGTCGGGGGGAACTGCGACCCCGGAGAAGAGGAGCTTGTCCGCCTCGCCTTCGATCGTGGGGCTCTGATTGGGAATATCGCCGATCAGCTCGGCGTTCACCTGCTCGAACACGTCGCGGTACGTCGTCTGAGGGGTCGCCTGGCTCAGCGCAGGTAGAGGTAGAAGGTGAAGGCCCCCATCGGGAGTTGATTCTCCCCCATCTTCTCCTTGGCGGTCTGGTCGCTGCGGGTCGCCGTGATCGCGACATAGCCCTGCGTGAGGGCCTCACCCGCCTCGAGGAGCCCAGTGGAGTCCTCGATGCGGGCGAGGCCCCGCGTCGGGGCCGGGGGCCGAGGCCCGTCGATCGCCTCATTCCACCCGCGGCCCCGGTGCGTCAGCCGTCCGATCGGCGGCTCGCCCCGGGTCGCGGTCCCGGAGAAGCAGCAGTCGAAGGTGACCGTGATGTTCCCCTTGAACTGGCCGTCGGCCGGGTCGACCATCCGGGCCCTGAGCTGCTGGAGCAATTCCCCAATCGTGTCGTCGCGGAGATTCGTTGCGGCGCCGTCCTGGGCCGACTGGCTCTTATAGTCCGCGGTCACCAACGACTCGTCCAGGCCATCGAGCTCGTCCCCGTTGTCGTCCGCGATCTGCTGCCCATGGCCGGAGTAGTGGAAATAGACCAAAGTCCCTGGGTTGGCCTTCGCGATCAGGTGGTTCCGGAAGGCGTCCACGATCCCTTGCCGGGTCGCGGCCGTGTCGGTGAGCACGCGGATGTCCCCCTCGGGGAAAGAGAACCGCTCGCGGAGGGCCTTCTTCAGCCAGTCCACATTGCTCTGGCAGTGGAGGTTCCACCAGTCCGGGGGCTGTCGCGGCGGATCCTTCGCGCGCTCGTATTGGCTGATCCCGACCAGGAGTGCCAGCTTCCGGGGGCCGGCCTGGTCGATCGTTCCGGCCGGTGGATTCCGGGGCTCTTCCCCTCGGATCCGGCTCGATTCCTGGCCCGGGCCCAGGCACAGAAGCGCGGCGACGGCCGCGACCACGATCAGGCCGTGAGAGCGATGCATCGAAGAGGCTCCTAGAAACCGGCGGCCAGGGTTCCCCGACCGGCGACGCGATCAGATCGTGAACGGCTTCTGCAGCCAGAACCTGAGGTCAGGCAGGCCGATCGGGTAGAAGTTCGGCGTCTGGGTCGCCGGCATCCGGCTGACGATTTGGCCGTGGAAGCTCCGGTAATTCCCCTTGAAATGGCCCTCGTTCCAGGTCTCGAGGAGCCTGGCCGTGAACAGGCCGTTCTGGCTCAAGTCGGCCGAGAGCTGGTTGTCCTGGCAGCCGGACAGCAGCAGGACCGACGCCTTGATCCCTTCGTCGTCTCGAGCCGACTCGCCCAGGTCGTCGGAGATTTTGTCGTAGATGGCCTTGTGCCCTCTGATAGGCCTTCCGGAGCACGTCCTCGGGCAAATAGCGGAAGGACGCGGCTCCATCCTTGAGGTCATTGAGGATCGCCTCGCGATCATCAGGGCCCCGGGCGACGGCGCCGCCCGCCTTGACCGCCTCGATGAAGCCCCGCCCGCGCGCGACGCTGCCGCTGTGGCAACTGTCGGAGATCATCAGGATCCGCACCCCGTCAGTGAACTCGGTCCAGAGCCGGTCCAACTCGTCATCGATCAGCATTGCGGTCGTACAGGCACCAGGTCTCGTCCAGCCCGTCGGCTTCGTCGCCGTTGCGGTCGGGGACCTGGCCGCCGTGCCCGGAGTACCTGAATCAGGAAGAGATCGCCAGCTTTCAGCTCCCGGGCGGCGTTCCGAATTCCTTCGAGCACGGACGCGGCGGTGGCTTTCTCATCGAGCAGAGGTTTGTAGCAGGCGAACTTCTGGAGCCTGGAGATCTCGAAGATGGCCATGGAGTCGTTGATGCACCCCCGCAGTGGGCGGGCGCCGGGGTAATGCTCGGGATCGAGTCGGTTCAGACCCACGGTCATCGCGATGCCGCGCGGCTTGGCGCGGGCCGTCGCGTCCTGGCCGAAGGATGGTTTGGTGGCCACGGCGGCCGCGCCGATTGCGGCCAGGCCCACTCCCCGGAGGAATCGTCTTCGGTTGCTCCTCATGGCGACCTCCCTTTTCATGGCAAGCAAGTATTGTATTGCATCCAAATGATGCAGATCATGTGTTTCGATTTTTTTGCATGATTCAACCAGATGTCAGAGCCGATCGGTGCTCAACACGAACGCGGCCCAATTGAAGGGGGGGACGCGCTCCGGCTTCGGCGCGTCCGCGGGCACGGGGACTATGCCCCGGCGATAGCCCTCGCGAAGCATCTCCAACTGCGCTCGCCCGCAGCGCCACGCGAGACGGAAGCCCTTTGCGCCAGAGCTGCTCGTAGAACCGGGTCATCAGGTTCTGGGTTGGGAGGTCGGGGACCTTCCACAGGCTGGCCACGACCGCACTGCCCCCGGCGACCTGGAAGGCGCGCTGCAACCCGAGCAGCCCCTCACCGCCGGCCACCTCGCCCAGCCCCGTCTCGCACGCCGACAAGACGGCCAGATCGACCTTGGCGAGGTCGAGCTCGGCGACCTCCAGCGCTGTCAGGATGCCGTCATCCTTCCCGAGCGGGGTGGGCCGGACGTTGGCCCCGGCCAGCGCCAGGCCCGAGAGCAGCCCGGGATGGAACCCGGCGACTCCCCCGGCGCCGAAGAGGTTCGTCCCCTGATGCGTCGGGGTGGCGCTCGGCCCCAGCGCCGAGCGGAGTTCCGGCGGGACGAAATAGCCGTGCGTGGCCAGGTGCAAATAGCGATACTTCCCGGCCATCTGACGCATGGCCTCTTCCGTCGCCGTTCCGCCGCGCAGGAGGGCCGCTCGGATCTCGGGGAATTGCTCCTCGAACGAGTCGCGAATCGCCGAGACTTCGACGCGCATCCCTTCCCGACGCTCGAAGACCGGCGAAAACCCGGTACGGGCGTCCCAAGCCGCCGACCGGCTCGCGACCTGAGTGGATGTCACGCCGGGGTCGCCGCCGTAATCGACATCTCCGACCAGCAGCAGCGACGGCGCCTCGGCCGGGGCTGAGGCCGGCTTCGGACCGTCCGCCGCCTCCGCCCCTTCGGCGCCGAACAGCCGGGGCACGGGGACCAGGGCGAGCGTGTAATCCTCAATCAGGTAGGAGCCCGTTGCCTGGCCCGGCAGCGCCCCCAGCGGCACCAGCCCCAGCGGCCCGTCGGGCGAGACCAGCACCGTCGCCACGCCCGCCAGGTGCTCTTTCAAGGGGCTCCAGACCAGCCGCCGCAGCTGCGCCGCCGGGCCGCCTGGCTCGTCCTGCGGTGCGGGCTGCTCGCGCCTCAGGATCGGCCGCCAGGCGTCGATCGCCTCTCGGACCGGCGCCAGCGGCCCCAGGTCCACCCGCGCGATCGGCTGATCGGGCCGGACCACGAACGCGACCAGGCGGCGCTCGCGTTTCAGCTCGCCCTTGCGTTCGGGGGGCGGGCTGAAGTGGGTGTATTCGAGCACGTCGATCAACGCGGCGTCGCGGGGCAGGACGGCCTGGAGTTGCTCGGGGGTGCGCCGGGCCTCGGCCCGCGCGGCGCGGAACGTGACTCCCTGGCGCGTCAGCCGAGCTGGTCCTTGCGCCCGGTCAGGTCGGCGAGCTGGCGGCGCCAGGCGTCCTGCTGGTTGGGGCCGGGCTGGGCCAGAGCCAACGTGGCCAGCCGGCCGACGACGGACTGCCACTCGGCGGCGGCGCGGGAGACCTCGGGCCGGGAGTCGGCCCGCAGGAGCCGGCACAAGTCGCGGAGCCGCCGCTGCCGCTCCAGGATGGCCCCCTTCCAGGCCAGGACGTGCCGATAGCTCACCCCGGCGGCGATCCCCGCCCGCGGCGCCGCCGAGAGGAACGTATCGAGAGAGTACCGGAGCATGTCGGCCATGGCCATTTGCTGTCGTTCGGTCTGGGCGTCGGAGGCCAGGTCGAGGTTGTCGCGGCTGATGGCCACCGCCTGCTCGAGGAGGGGCCTGGCGGCGGCATAGTCCCCCTGCGCCTGGAACAGCGCCGCCAGGTTGTTCAGGCTGGTGGCGGTGTCGGGGTGGCGCTCGCCCAGCACCGCCTTGGTGATCGCCAAGGCCTGCTCGTAGAGGGGCTTGGCGGCG
>CAWDND010000039.1:0-17854 GCA_963803395.1 uncultured Planctomycetaceae bacterium | reverse complement strand
CCTGGTCTGGCACAAATTGTAGGCGGCCGTGCGAGGAGATAAACTACTGACGGAGAACGACCTGAGGACAGCATCGAGTCGCCGTCATGCGCACCTTCACCTTCCCAGCAGAAGACCGGCAGGAACTGGCCCACGACCGTTACCATCACCCCGACCCTCGGGTCCAGCGGAAGAGGGAGGTGCTCTGGCTCAAGAGCCACGGCCTCAGCCACGACGACATCGCCACCGACGCCGATGTCTCCCGTCGCAGCGTCCCACGCTCCCTGGACGAGTACCTCGAGGGGGGCCTGCCCCGCCTGCGTCGCTGCCCAGGCCATCATCCCCGAAGCGCCCTGGTCGAACACGAGACCTCCCTGGAGGAGTACTTCCAGGCGCCCCCCCCGCTCCACCAAGCAGGCCCGGGCGAGCATCGAGCAGCGAACCGGCGTCCGCAGGGGCCTCAGCCAGGTCCGCCACTTCCTCAAGGACCGGTTCGGGCGGCGCTGGCGCCAGGTCGGGGCCATCCCCGTCCCCCCCAAGAAGACCAGCGAGGAGCACGCCCAGGAGCAGGCCACCTGCGTGCAGGAGGAGTTGGAGCCACGGCTGGAGCAGGCCCGGCGGGGTCAGCGGCAGGTGGCCTTCGTGCACGCCGCCCACTTCGTGTTCGCGCCATTCCTGGGCTGTTTGTGGGCGCGGCGCGGCTGTTCGTGCGGGCGGCCTCGGGTCGCAAGCGGGACCACGTCCTGGGGGCTCTGGACGCGGTGACGCACCGGCTGATCCGGGTGACCAATCACGACTCCATCAACGCCGAGTCGGTCTGTGCGCTGGTGCGGGTGGTTGCGGAAGCCTCCGTGGGGTTGCCGATCACACTGGTGCTGGACAACGCGCGCTACCAGAAGTGCGCGCGGGTGCCAACCCTGGCGGCGTCGTTGGGGATCGAATTGTTATACCTCCCCCGCGACTCTCCCAACCTGAACCTGATCGAGCGGTTGTGGAGGTTCGGGCGCCAGGAGTCGTTGAACTCGACCTACGACGAGTCCTCTGAGCAGTCCACAACCGCCATCGAGTACCTGGCCGGGCACTCCGACCCGCGGACGACCCGGATCTACGACCGGCGGCGGCGCAAGGTCACGCGGAACATCGTCGAGCCGCATTTCGATCTGAGCAAGCATCATCCCCCGGCCGGTGGGTGCGCATCATCGCCGCCATAAAGCCGTAGGCCAGCGGACACCTATCCCGGTCGAGCCGCACGGGTGCGGGCGCATCCGACCCCCGCTGTCGTCCCGGCTTGGACGCCGCATCCCGTTCGCCAGATAATGCAGTGGGCCGCTGCGAGTGAAGCGTCGGCGAAAAGGATCGGCACGATGGCGGGCGCGCGCGGGTGTTCCTCAGCTACAGCCACGACTCGGACCAGCACGCCGACCGCGTCCTCGCCCTGGCCGACGCCCTGTGCGACCGCGGGATCGAGGTGATCCTTGACCGGTACGTCCACCCCGCGCCGGAGGAGGGCTGGCCCCGCTGGATGGAGCGGAACCTCGACGCGGCCGACTTCGTCCTGATGGTCTGCACCGAGACCTACCGCCGCCGCGTCCTGGGCGAGGAGGCGCCCGGCCAGGGCACTGGCGTGCGCTGGGAGGGGACGCTGATCTACAACCGCATCGCCTACAGCGAGCCCGCCGGCGCGCGGTTCCTCCCGATCCTCTTGCCCGGCTCGAAGCCCGCGCACATCCCCGACCCGGTCCGCGGGCATAACCACTACTGGGTCGCGGCCTTCGACCTCGTCGACCCGGGCTTCGAGGCCCTGTAGGGTGCAGTTGCGTTCCTGCGCACAGGTCGCCGGGATAATCTAGACCAAGGAACTGGTCCAAAATAACTGTTCCAAAGTCCGCACTCCCCTTATACTGCCATTATGGCAAACGCGGCGATGATTTCCAGCGTCCGTCGGAAGTATGAGGCCCTTGCCCCGTTCCTCCACGAGAAGGCGAGACGGCGATGGGCCGCTTGTGAGGCCCTCTCTTTGGGTCGTGGCGGTATCTCTCTGATCGCCGCCGCCACCGATCTGTCGCGCCCGATGATCCGCCGCGGTATCGCCGAACTCCAAGCCGGTGACCTCAGCGCCGATGACGAGCCTCCGGACCCGCCTCAGATTCGCCGGCCCGGAGGGGGCCGTCACTCGATCGCGGCCACCGATCGGACCTTGCTCCAGGATCTCAAGCGGCTCATCGATCCCGACACCCGGGGTGATCCCATGTCTCCGCTGCTGTGGACCTGCAAGAGTACGCGGAACTTGGCCGACGCGCTACTCGGGTTGGGGCACGAGCTGAGCCATCAGACTGTGGGCCGGATGCTGGTCGATCTGGGTTACAGCCTGCAGGTCAACCGCAAGACCGAGGAGGGCCAAGATCACCCGGATCGCGATGCCCAGTTCGAGCACATCAATGCCAGGGTCCGCTCGTTCCAGCGGCGGGGCCAGCCGGTGGTGTCGGTCGATACGAAGAAGAAGGAAATCGTGGGAAATTACCGGAATCCCGGCCATGAGTGGGAGCCGCGCCGTCGGCCGCGTCGGGTCAAGTCGAAGGACTTCCCGGACAAGGTATTGGGCAAGGTGGCGCCCTATGGGGTCTACGATCTGACGGCGGATGAGGATTGGGTCAGCGTGGGGATCAGTCACGACACCGCCAAGTTCGCGGTGGAGTCGGTGAAGCGATGGTGGTGCCGGATGGGGCGTTCGGTCTATCCGAAGGCGAAGGAGTTGCTGATCACGGCCGACGGTGGCGGGAGCAACGGCAGCCGCAATCGGCTGTGGAAGGTCTGCCTTCAGGGGTTGGCGGATGAGACGGGATTGCAGATCGTGGTTTGTCACTTCCCGCCCGGGACGAGCAAGTGGAACAAGATCGAACATCGGATGTTCTGCCACATCACCGAGAACTGGCGGGGGAAACCCTTGGTGAGCCGTGCGGTCGTCGTGAACCTGATCGGGAGCACCCGAACACGGAGTGGATTACGCGTCGAGGCGGAACTCGATACCAACACCTATGAGAAGGGGATCAAGGTGACTGATGAGGAGATCGAGTCGGTGCGGCTCAAGAGAGACAAGTTCCACGGGGATTGGAATTACAGGATAGAGCCACGCCCGAAATAGGGCGGCTGATTGGAACAATTATTTTGGACCAGCTCCCAACAATCCGTAATTGAGACCCTAAGGAGCCGCGAAAAAATAACTTGGTCATTTCGATCGTGGAGAGATCTTATAATTCCAATTGCCGTGAAAGTCTGCTCTTGTGATCTGAACCCCCGCTAACTCCGCATCACTGACCTTCAATCCAACCTCATAGTGGTTGGTGTCCGGCTCCGCTTCGCTCCGTAAGGGCCTGTAAAATAATAATCGTTACAAAGGACGCACCCCGTGTTATGCTGACAGTATGAGCAAAGAGGAAGAACTTGAGCAGAAATACGCTTCTCTGTTCCCCCACCTGAATGAGCGACAGCAACACCTTGTCGCTGCCGTCGATGCCGAACAGTTGGGGCGAGGAGGTATTGCACTCGTCTCCCGTGTGACGGGATTCTCTCGCCCGACCGTCTCTCGTGCCATTCAGGATCTTCATCAACCACCCCTCCCCGTCGAGCGAGTACGGCACTCCGGAGCCGGACGGAAGAGGTTGGTCCAGCACGACCCTCAATTGATCCCAGCGTTGGAGGCGTTGATTGATCCTGAGACCCGGGGCGATCCCATGTCGCCGTTACGTTGGACCTGTAAGAGTACCCGCCAGTTAGCCCACCTCCTGACAGCAAGGGGACACTCGGTCAGCCATATGCAGGTCGCCCAATTGTTATATGCTTTACACTACAGTTTGCAGGGGAATGCCAAGACTAAAGAAGGGAAACAACACCCCGATCGGGATCCTCAGTTTCGCTACATCCAACGCCAGAGCGAGTCATTCTTGGGCCGAGGTTGGCCCGTCATCTCGGTCGATACCAAGAAGAAAGAACTGGTCGGAAACCACGCAAATTCCGGGCAAGAATGGCAACTGGAAGGACAACCTGTGCCGGTCGATGTCCATGATTTCCCCGATCCGGAGATTCCCAAGGCCGTGCCTCGTGGGGTCTACGATCAACAGCACAACTTGGGGTGGGTGACCGTGGGTTGTTCGCATGACACAGCCCGTTTTGCCGTGGAGAGCATCCGCCGTTGGTGGCGAGAGATGGGGGGACCACTCTATCCCCAGGCGAAGGGGGTCTTGATTTGTGCCGACAGCGGGGGCAGCAATGGCTATCGCCTTCGGCTCTGGAAAGTGGAGTTGCAACGGTGGGCCAATGAGACGGGACTGGATATAACCGTTTGTCATTATCCACCGGGGACCAGCAAGTGGAACAAGATCGAGCATCGGTTGTTCTCACACATCACCATGAATTGGCGGGGTCGGCCCCTGGTCAGTTACGAGATCATTGTCAACCTGATCGGAGCGACCACAACGGAGAAGGGTTTGCGTGTACGGGCGGCCCTTGACACGGAGAGTTATCCCACCAAGGTGAAGGTCAAAGATGAGGACCTGGCAAGCGTGGACCTGCACCCTCATCACTTTCACGGGGAGTGGAACTATACGATCAAGCATCAGACAGCTACAGTGTAACGCTTATTATTTTACGGGCCCTAATCTCCACCACAGTTATGACGTAAACCCCAATGCCATAGGTAGTTGACCGCGATTTTCGGCGTTCTCGGCCCGGTCGTGTCAAAATCTCAGAGAGCGCCCTCTCTCACTCTTCTCCGGGCCTGGTTTTCTCGGAAGATCGTCGTGAATGGGCCATCCGCACACTGGTGGAGATCAGCGAGGAGTCTCGAACATCCGGTGCTCGATCTTATTCCATTTGCTCGTACCCGGTGGGAAGTGGCAGACCGAAATCGTCAGGCCAAGCTGATCCGCGAGTCTCTGAACGGCAACCTTCCACAACCGTCCCCGACTGCTGTTGCTCCCGCCACCATCGGCGACCACCAGCAGTTCCGTGGCTTGAGGATCGTCCTTCGCTCCCATCCTCAACCACCAACGACGTAACGTCTCGGTGGCGAAGTAGGCCGTATCAGGATCGATGCCGACACTGACCCACCCTCGGTTCGTCGTCTGGTCATAAACCCCGTAAGGGATCCCCTTGCCCAGTTCTTCCTCCTTGAAATCAGACACATTGACCAGTTCAGGCGATCCCTCGGGCTCCCCTTCCGCACCTGGGTTCTTGAAATTCCCGATCAACTCCTTCTTCTGGGTGTCCACCGAGACCACGGGCTGATTCCGCTTCTGGAATTGGGCCACTTGAGCGTTGATGTATTCAAATTGGGTATTGCGGTCAGGGTGCGACTGGCCCTCGCGCGTCTTTCGGTTGGCTTGCAAGCTGTAGTTGAGTTGGTGGAGCAAGTGGGCCACGGTCCGCGCCCTGATCTGATAGCCATACGGCCGAAGTTGCTCGGCCAGTTTCCTGGTGCTCTTGCAGGTCCACCGCAGGGGCGACATGGGCTCACCGCGGGTGGTCGGGTCCACGAGCAATTCGAGTGTGATGAGCAGGGCCGGATCCTGGGTGATGAGTCGTTTCCTCCCGGCCCCCGGACGACGACTGCGTTGGATGGGGAGTGTGCTTCCGGGCGACTCACGCTGGTCCTGGATCTCTTCAATGGCGTGGCGGATGGTGGTCCGGGACATCCCGGTCGCCTCTGCCAGGGCGGCGATCCCACCATGGCCCAAGCCCATGGCTTCGGTCGCGGACCAAAGCCGTCGCACCCTCTCATTGAGGAAGGGCTGAAGGGTTTCGTACTTCGACCGGAGCGTGGGGATGACGCCTGGGTATTTCATACCCCCACTGAACCAACGAGACGCCAACAGGATGCCCTCCTCAACAACCCGACTCATCCGGATCTCGACGAGATCGAGGTAACCGACCCCTCCCACCCTCTCTTCGGGCGCCGATTCCCTGTGCGTCACATCAGCAGCCAGCCACATAGCCACGGCTATGTTTATGTCTCTTACCGAGACTTCATGACGCTCAGGATCCCCGTGCCGGCCACCCAACTCGCCGCACCCTGTCCCGACACGCCGGCCCGCACCAAACTCACGGTGGAAGCGATCCAGGATCTCCTTTCACTCGTCGAGAGGTGCCAAGATCCATGCCCACCCCGCCCGGAGACATTTGGAACAGGCTCCCCCAAGGCATGAGGCAGCAGATCCGACAGGACATCACTGCTATTATTCAGGAGATTCTTCATGAATACATTGGATCTGATCACACCGCTCCACCTCGGCCGCCTGGCGGTCATCTACATCCGCCAGTCCAGCCCTCACCAGGCCCTGAACAACCAGGAGAGCACCAGACTCCAGTACGCCCTCAAGCAACGCGCCCTCGAACTCGGCTGGCGTGAGGACCAGATCCGGATCATCGACGCCGATCAGGGCCGGACCGCCAGCACCGCCGAGGGACGTCACGGGTTTAAGGAACTTGTGAACCTGCTAACACTCGAACATGTGGGGATTATTTTCTCCACCGAGGTCACGCGGATCTCGCGCAACTGCTCCGACTGGTATCCGTTGCTCGACATCTGCAGCTATCACCACTGCCTGATCGCCGACCGCGATGGGATCCATGACCCGTCCACGATCGACGGACGCATGCTCCTGGGCCTCAAGGGCCAGATCTCGGAGCTGGAGCTGCATACGATCCGGGGCCGCCTGACCGCCGGCCTCCTCAACAAGGCCCCACGTGGTGAGTCTCGCCTTGACCCTGCCCGTCGGCCTGATCCGCGATCCCCTGAAGCGGGTCGTCAAGCACCCCGACGTCGAGGTCCAGGGCCGGATCGCCCTGATCTTCGCCAGGGTGCGATCCCAATAAGCGGTTATGCCGCAGTACGCTTAGTTTGCTTCTTCGCTGATGGTTGCGTCCATTCGTCGTCCTCGTCTTGGAGCGCTTTCAACTCGGCCAAGCATTCCGGCGGCAGCCAGCGCCACTCCGTTCGCCGGTCCTTCGCCATGGCCCCCCGCGTGGGCTCCAGGATCTCTTCCCACCGGCCCGATACGACGGCCGCTCTCAGTTGGAACACCGCCTCTGCGTTGTCCTCCGTCCAGGAAATGCCGTTGCCCTTGAGCCGAAGATTGATCACCCGCCGGATCGTGCTCTCGATCGCGCCGCTGCCCCTCGGCACACCGCGGCGTCGGAGGCAGTCATCCCGCAGTCGCCCCGCATCCGAATGCTTGGTCAAATAGCGGCTCTCGCGCCACCTCGGTGAATCCTCGGGCTGGTTCCCCGCCAACCCCTTCAATTCGGCGATCCCGTCCGCGCTTCTGCCCTCCTTGAGGAGCCCGCGAAGCCGCGGGTAAAGCCCCTTGCGCTGGCCCTCGGTCCGTGGCAAAGCCGCCAACCCCACACTCAGATGATGCACGGCATGACACCAATCGAGCACCTCAACAACCCGCTTCGGATCCAACTTGGCCTGGGCGATGACCCCATCCAACCGCTTCCAGATCCACGGGGCGCCGTCGGCGACGCACGTCACCAAACGAGCCCCAGCGGCACCCATGCGGTGCAGATGAAACGCCACCAGTTCGATCAACGCATCGGGCCCCTGGAGCGTCCCGTCCATGACGGGCTGGCTCCCCCGAACCATGCGCCCCTTCTTGTCCCCCTCGAACAGGATGGCCACCTTGGGCTCGCGCCACTCGATCCGGAACTTCGTCCGTTGCCGCTTGCCGCCGACGCGAATCGTCTCCACCACGGTTCGCACGCGGAGGCGACCGCCGTCGCTCCCGACCGCGATGCTCTTGCCCGTGAACTCGCGGCCGGCCGGGAGTTCCCCACGACGGAACCGCATGAGGTCGCGCGTGCGGGTCGCCCGCATCTGGGCTCCCAACTCACCAGCGAGGCGCCGGATCGCTTTCTCGTCGAGATCCAGGCCCTGCCGCGCCCACGCCGCGCGCGACTGTGCGAGGGGCAGCAGACCGACCCGGCGACCCACCTGGGATTGCGCAGTGGGGCTGCAACCCTCACGGATTCGATAGGCCGCCAGTTCGGGGTAGAGACCGCTTCCCTCCGGGCCTCGTCCCCTGCCGGTGCGCCCCCGAGGAGAGCAGGAGAGGGTCATCACCGGGACCGCCAGGCCACCCAGAAGCCGGACCACCAGGGGGCGTCTTTTTTTTCCACGGGGCGGAGCGGCACCTCCGCTGCGCCGCTCACTTTGTCGATGTGCGGGACCGTCTCGGGCTGCTCCCTGGCCTTGGCCAGCAGCCCGGCGACGTCGAGGTCGGCCTGCCGTCGGGCTTGCTCGTGAACTTCGCGTGCCACTGCGGCGAAGCTGGCCGGGTCGGTGGTCAGGCGTTCGAGCCACTCGTGTTCGCGTTCGGCCAGCAATCCTCCGGTTTGGTCGGCCACGGCGGCGGGTGAGGATGCCGGCGGGCCGTTGGGACGGGGACGCGTTGCGCTCCTCTTCGGCTTGTTCCGGCCCATCTGCTCTTCGGACTCCAGAAGTACCTCCAGGACAGGCTCCTTCGCTGATGCTTATCATCGTGGCTCGGCCGCTGCCTGATGAAATACCGGCTCATGGGCCCAAATCGATGACCGACCGGACCTGGTGCTGGCCCAACCACTTACAGCCAAACCATTTAAGCGACCTGTCAGGCGGGATGGCACCGATTTAGGCCCATGAGCCAACTTCTGAACCGGCGCGGGCGCTCACTCCGTGCGCGCGCCGGTCACGGCGTGCACGCCGGCAGCCGGCCGTCCCGCCCGAACACTCCCCTGGTTGCCAAATTTTTAACGGTTTCCAAATTTTTTTAATCCTTGAGCAACAAGGGATTGCGCGAGGGAAACGGGCCAGAGCGGCGCGCATCCCGGGCAGGTTCTCCGCGCGGTATCCGGCGTGCTTTAGGTCAGGGCGACTCCCTCGATGCGAGCCCGTCCCGGTGGGGGCCCGGGCATCGGCGGGGGCCATGTCCAGACTGCGGGACTCCAAACGATGGACGCCACCCGGGCCAGACGCACGCGGGATCGGACACGGCAGCAGTGGTTCGCCCGCCACCGCCAGCGACGGTTCGCCCGGTTCCTGGGGTTCGCTCAGGACGCGCCATCGGCGGGCAAGGCGAAGCAGACCTGAGGGGGCGACTGAGTTGCGGCGGGTCCGCCCGGGAGTCCCCGGCCATCCCCCTTTAAGAAGGCTCGTATCGCACCATGAGGTCAGAGTACTTGGGAGAAGGCATGCTTTCCTCGCTCCGTCGCACCTGCGGCACCTTCGCCGCTAAGTTCACCGAGGCCCGGGTGCGCCGCCCGCGCCGGCAGCGGCCCGGCCTGGAGGCCCTCGAGGGCCGCCAGCTCCTCTCGCTGGGTAACGAGTTCCTTGTCAACACGACGACCCGCAACACCCAGTACCACTCGGACAGCGCCAGCGCGGCCAACAGCGGGCTCTCAGTGGTCGTCTGGGAGGACGAGTTCAACAGCACCGACCACGACATCCGCGCCCAGATGTACAACGCGGATGGGTCCAAGCGGGGCCCGGAGATCGTCGTCGATTTCGACGGCGACATGGCGAGCCACCCGGCGGCGGCCATGGACGCCGCCGGCGACTGGGTGGTGACCTGGGAGAAGGATAGTCCCACGGTTCAAAGCGATGTCTGGGCGCAGCGGTACAGCAGCTCGGGGGCCAAGCTCGGCAGCCGCATCGATGTCTCCGACGACTTCTTCTACAACGATTCCGACCCGGACGTGGCGATGGACAACGCCGGCAACTTCGTCATCTCGTACACGTTGGAACTCAGCTCCTCCAACGAGGACGTCGTGGCCCAGCTCCGTGACTCCTCGTCGGGCGACCTTCTCGAGTTCTACCAGTTCGGGGACGTGGACGTCCGCGAGACGAAATCGAGCGTGGCGATGAACCCGAACGGCAACGAGTTCGCCATCGCCTACCAGAGCCATGTCAATGGCTCCGCCGAGGAGGACGTCCACCTGAGATGGTACACGACCGCGGGCAGCCAGCTCGGGTACTACTACATCGCCCACACCTCCGCCCGCGAGCTGAACCCGAGCGTCGCCATGGACAACGCCGGCAACGCGGTGGTCGCCTACCAGAAGCTCGTCGGCAACGACTACGACATCAAGGCCAGGCGGGTGAGCCGCACCGGCATTCAGGGCGACGAGATCAACATCCGCAACACCTTCGCGCAAGAGGTGAGTCCGACCGTCGCCCTGAGCCGCACGGGCGGCGCGTTCGTCGTGGCCTATAACAGCGACCTGCTCAGCATCCCCGGCAACCGGACCGTCGAGGTCGCCGAGGTCACCGCTGCCAACCAAGTCGTGGCGATCCACAACCTGCCGGGGTTCCCCAATAACGGGGACGCGGCGCTGAGCATCGACGCCGACGGCGACTTCCTGCTGTCCTACACGGGGGGGATCGGGAGCGGCAGCGACGCGAACATCTTCGCGCGGCGCGGCCACCTGCTCGGGTGACCACCCTGCGGGCCGCACCCTCGGGTGCGGCCCGCTCCGGCAGCGACGCGAGCCGGGCCGGGCCCGACCCCGGGTTTTCCGATCATCGTACGTGCGAGCATGGGTTAGGCCGTCCACTCATCCCTACGCCCGGGATCATCTCCCGGTATCTCACCGCACGGGCGTGTCGAGGATGAAAGGCGAATCCATCGACATCCGGTGACGTCGCGTTCAGCCAGCATAACGACGTGGCCGCATATGTCCCGATCAGGATTGGACTTGAAGCAATACAGCTTTGACCCTACCACGCGGGTCTTGCGGGGCGTTCGGTTGGCTGACTTCGCCTGCCCCCGCTTCTCCGGCAGGTTGTGGTCCCCCGTGTCTTTCGACCGTAGGTAAGTCGGATGACCCAGGTTCTTCACCCGAGAACCTCCTACCTGAGATAGGGATACGATGAACAGTCGCTCAGCACACCCTTTCCTGGCAGAACACGCAGTCGGGTGGCGTGGGCCGAAACGTCCGGACGAGAGGGCCCAGACCGGGCTTGTTCAGCCCCGCTCAGGCGCCGGCCTTGGGGAGGAAGATGTCGAGGTATGAGGCGCCTCGAAGGAATCAAGGAATGGTTGAGTCGTCGGGCGGGAATTCCTCGATGGGGCGGGGGCCTCGGGTCTCGCACGCGGCGGCCCTCAGCGTGCAGCGATCGCTGCCCGGCCCGGGCGGTTTCGTCGGGCCGGGCAGCGATTGTGGTATGCCCCTGGAAGGGTGTCACTGCGAGAACGTGCCGAGGATGTCCGGGTCGCTGGTCGTGGCCTGGTTGATGGTGACGCTCGTATCCTTCAAGGTCACGCTGCCGCCGGCCGCGAGGTTGAGCCCGCACCCGACCCGAAGCCCATCAGAACACCAGGAAACCGCGCCGGCCGCGAATGTCGACGTCGGGCGTCGTATAGGTCAGCAGGTAGTCGCCGAAGGCGTCGATGCTCACCGCCGGGACATTCCGCTCGCCCGCGTCGTAAGTCGTGACCGTGTCGAACGCCGACACCTCGGCCACGTCGACATGGACCGAGGTGGTGTTGCTGCTCTGGTAGGCCACCACGAAGCCGCCACCTCCCCGCTTCAGCGCCACCGACGGATCGTCCTCCAGGTTCGAGGTGCTGGCGATGTTGATCTCGAATCCCTGCGAACCGGAGGCGCCGACCCGCATCGCCTTGATGTCATGGTTCCGCGACCAGGCCACCACCGCGTCGCCGGCGTTGTCCATCGAGACGCTCGGTGTCGTGTCGTAGCCGGTGCTGTAGGAGATCACGTTGGTCCCGAGCAGGCCGCCGGAAGCGTTGTAGCGTTTCAGATAGATATCGTTGTCGGCGTAGCCGTAGTACTGCTCCCACGCCACGTCGAACCGGCCGTCCGGGGTCATCGCGACGCTGGAATGGTACTCGGCCACAGACGAGGTGGCCACGTTGACCACGTTGAGCAGTTGGCCGTTGCTGTTGTACTGCTTGGCGAAGATGTCCGGGTTGTTGTTGTTCGTGTTGCGGGTGTAGGAGACGACGAAGTTACCATAACGATCCATGGCCACGTCGGAGTCGCTTTCGGCGAACGTGCCCGCCCCGACCTGGATGGGGGTGCCGAAGGCGTTGCCGTTGGAGTCGAACCGCTGGGCCAGGATGTTGGTGTCGCCTCCCACGGCCTGGGTGTAGGACACCACGAATTGCCCCTGGTCGTCGATGGCCACCGAGGGCGCGTATTCGCTGAGGCCGGTGTAGGCGACGATGATCTCCGGGCCGAGCTTGCCGCCGAAGGAATTGTACCGCTGGGCCCGGATGTCCAGGTCGGTGGAGCTGAATTGGTCGGTCCAGACGACCACCGAAGAGCCGTCCGCCGAGGTGGCGTTGTCGGACTCGTACTGGAAGTTGCGGGTCGTCGTGTTGATCGGCGAGATGAACTCGGCGCCGAGCGACATCAGTTGCCGCCCTTCGAGCGTTTCCAGGGATGGGCGGCGCTTGCGGTCGCGAGCCTGGCCTGACAAGGCGCCCTGCCGGCCACTACTTCTGGAATGATTTGCAAACATGATTGTGTATTGTCCTAAGGACGGGGCGGATTGCCGTGACGACGTGTCTTGGTTCATTTCCCAATTATCCTCACTACGTTATGACGCCACGGCCTCTGGCCGTGTGCCCCGAAGAGCTTCGAGCGATCCGGCGTGCCTCCGGGCTTTGCCCCTCGGTCGGAGACGCGATCCGATGCCCCCCCCCCAGCTCTGTGGTAACGCCGGGTTGATCCACCGGTCAGGCCGCTGGGACGCACGCCGGGGAGGAGCCTGCGGGACCGGCTCGGTTCGGCCGCCCGGCCGTGAGCCTGGGTCGGCTGATCGGCCCGCCCCCAACGGGGGCCTCCCCATGTGAACAGCCCCCTCGGGGGGCCTTCCTAATACCACGTCCTCTGAGCACGGTTACTTATTTCCCCATACGCGTTAGAGGTGCATTCGTGACGAAGTAATTTTCTGGCGTGTTGGGTGGTGTCCCAGTTGGATTGAATTACGCGTCGTAAGTCCTTTCGAGACAGAGGCCTGGCCTCCCGAGGCCGCCTCGACTCATAACTTCCTATATCAGCGGGACTTACTGTCCATTTTTCAATCCAACTGGGACACCACCGCGTGTTGAATGTCGGTCAAGGCACCACTCGACGAATCCAACGTGCCCGCCGGCGTTGAGCAACCCGCCGCCCCCGGCGACCAAGCCGCCGCCCGAGGTGCTCCGCCCGTCCTGGATGGTCAACTGCGAGATCAACGGTGAGCGTCACGTTAGTTGGTGGTACAGGCGATCAGTTGTACTGGAGTTTTGCAAACAGTGTTTCGACCGCGTCAAAATAGGTAAAATCGGCGCATTCCGACCCGAATTTCCTCGGGCGCTGTTGGAGCGCGGAGTATCTGATCATGCCAGGGATTGTCGAATTCCCCACCGTGGTCCGCGACGCCGTGGCCCGATACGGCGACTTCTTCGCCAACGACTGCCAGCGCCGCCATTTCGCCGAGTATCTCACCGGCCTCTTCGTCGCCCAGCGCAAGACCGTCCTCGGCATCCCTGAGGCGTTCGCCCACACCACCGACCAGTCCTGCCTCAACCGCTTCCTCACCGAGGTCGCCTGGAACGCCGAGAGCCTCAATGAGCGACGACTGGAGCTGCTCCAGGAGGATCCCACGACCCGCTACAGCGACCAGGGCGTCATCCCCATCGACAACACCCTCATCGACCGCGACGGGTTCTTGATCCCCGACGCCGGCTGGTACTGGGACCACGCCGAGGAGCGGAACAAGATCGCCCAGGACTCCCTCTTCGTCAACTACGTCTGCACCAGCGGCCAGCACTACCCCCTGGAGTTCCGACTCTTCCGCAAGCAGGAGATCTGCGCGGCGATGAAGGAGCCGTTCCGCAACCATACCAAGTTGTGCTGCGACCTGATCGACTGGGTGTGTCAGCGACGGATCCCCGGCGACTTCACCAGGGACAGCGATTTCACCAACGCCGAGATCCTCAACCACATCCACGGCAAGACCGATCACTTCGGCCAGCCCCGGGCCTAGGTCGGTGACCTCAAGAGCAATCGCAAGGTGCAATGGCAAGGCCGGATCCTCAAGGTGGATCACCTGGCCGCCTCGATCCCGGCGGCGGACCGGAAGGAGTTGCGGATCGGCGATCGGCGGCAGTGGTATTTTACGGTGACGTTGGAGATCCCCGACGTGAAGCACAAGGTCCGGATCATGGTCCTGTGGCGGGATCGCCACGACCCGAACCGGTCAAGATCCTGGTCACCAACCGGACCACCTGGGAGGTGGGCCGAGGCGTCCGGGTGTCTGGGCATCGTGGGACGGGCACGGAGACGTTTCCTCGGGACGGCAAGCAGCAACTGGGATTGGGTGATTGTCAGCTGCGTGACTTCCAGGGCCACACCCGGCACATGGACCTGGTCATGCTGGCGTACAGTCTGCTCCTGAGCGAGTTGCAGCAGGGCCGTGCGAAGGAAGGGGCGTTCCAGAGGCTGATGACCATCGGCGAGGCCTGTCGGGCGATGGAGAAGGAGACCCTGCGGACGACGCTCTCGTGGGCGATCGAGCAGGTGACCACTTGGGGGCGTCCCTCTGACCATGTGGTCGCCCAGTTGGGGCTGTCGTGAGATCGTCAGCCCTGGTGCGCAGCCACGCGGGATCGATTGCGCGGTGTGAATTCGATAATTCCTGGCATGATCAGATACTCCGCACTCCAACAGCGCCATCGCGGATGAGGGTCAACTACGCCCATTTTGCCTGCTTCCAGGCTGTGAGGTCACTGTTTGCAAAACTCCAGTTCCTAGATTCGCTGCCGGATCTGCTCGATGGCTTGGCGATGCTTCTCATTGTGCGGCACCAGCCGCTCCAGCGGACGCTCCACATGGAGCCAGCACAACGCATGCCCAAACACGTCGAACTGTCCGGCTCCATCGCTGAGGACCGTCAACTCCGGCGACACCCCGTGTGCGATCAACCTCCCCAGCACCGCCCCTTCGGTGGCGCTTTGCACGTGCCGTGGATCCGTCACCTGCTGCTGGGTCAGAGACGCCTGCCAGGCCGTCTTGTCGGCCCACCGCTGCGCACCCGGCCGTCAACCGCGCGATCACCGCCTGAGGCAACTTCTGCCGCTGCCAGTAGGCCACCGCAACGTCGTTGATCGTGGAATCGGTGTCGGGCCCGCGGAGCACCTCCAGGAAATTCGGGCGGCTCTTGCTGGTGCTGCTCTCGAAGGAGGCAAACAACTCGTTGCCGATGTGGGTACAAAAGCCATTGTGCCCTTGGTGTCTCGCTCCCGTATCATCCACCTGCACGTAGGTGGACACCGCCAACCCGGCAGGCAGCAGTTCGGCCTTCTCCTGGTGAAAGGCGTCTTTCTCTTCAGTCAGGATCCGGCTGACTTGGCCGACAGAGATGTCGATGCCTAATTGGTCCAACTGTTCCCAAAGCAACGGCTGGGTGACGTGCTGGTGGTGATCCTGGTGGAGGATGAAGCAGATCAGATTCGGGCCAAAGTGGCTGTCGGGCCGGACATCGGCTGGCAGTCCGGCCACCAGGTTTTGGCCGTCGGGGGTCTGCCAGCGTTCGCGGCGGTAACGGATGACCCGCGGGCGGAGGAGGAGATCCTGAACCACGAAGTCTTCGTAGCCTTTGAAGGTCGATCCGGGTGGCGGGTCGGCCAGCGGGACGACAACCTCGTCGGTAATGGTCAATGGGGCGGTCTTGAGCCGCTTGGCTGATCCGGGCCCCTTCTGACCCGGGTCGCGAGGCGGACGGGGAGGAGTCTCGAGAGGACTGGGCGCGATGGTCGGCCGGGACTTGAGGCCCTTGAGGCGAAGGATTTCGTCTTCCAGTTCCTGGATGTGGTTCTGCAGGTGGCCGATGATATCAAGCAGTTGCCGCACCAGCGGGGTGCATTCTGCTTCAGAGATGTCGGGCAACGGTACGGTCATGGCCAAATTCTACCAACTGCCATGCCATTCTGACCGGGGTTTTTGAGAAGTTACCGATTCTATACTTAACTAGAGTTTGGATAAGGAGTTGCGCCATGATCTATTCCGTCGATCCCCGACAAAACCGCCTCTTCGACCCCTGTTTGGATAAGGAGTTCGCCCGCCATGATCTATTCCGTCGATCCCCGACAAAACCGCCTCTTCGACCCCTTCGACGGCGTCATCCCGCCGGTGGGATGGCGGATCATCGCCGAGGGCTGGCAGGGGGTCTTTCGCCACGTCCTCCTCGAGGTCATGCCCGTCGCCGCGCTCGGCCGACACTTCAGCGACTCCCTCGGCGCGCCCACCAAGGAGCTCTACTCCATGGCGGGGCTCGTTTTCCTCGCCGACTTCTTCGGCTGGACCCCCCAGGAAGCCGTCGAGGCCTACATCTTTCGCTCGGATGTCCAGTACGCCTTGAACCTCGATCCAGGCGTCGAGGTCTCCACGCGCAGCATCGAACGCTACCAGAAGCTGTTCCGAGAGGACGACCTCGCCGCGCGCGTCTTCGAGGAGGTCACCACCCGCCTCGTCAAAGCACTGGATCTCGACGTGTCCCGACAGCGGCTCGACTCGACCCACGTCTTCAGCCACATGGCCCGCTTCGGACGCACCAAACTCCTGGCCGTGGCGATCAAGCGGTTCTTGACCCAGCTCCAGCGGCACGCTCCCGACACCTACGCCACGCTGCCCGAGGACCTCCGCCAGCGCTACCAGCCGAGTCAGGCGCGGCTCTTCGCCGACGCCAAGGACGCCGAGGCCCGCGCCCGCTGCCGCCAGCCAGCCGCCGAGGACCTCCGCTTCGTCCTCGACCGCTTCGCCGACCGCGCCGACCTCACGAACCGTTCGACTTATAAAGATCTGATCACAATCTTCGACCAGCAGTGCGAGTGGAGCGGCGGTCAGGTCGTCGTCAAGGCCCAGACCGGCGGCGACTGCGTCCAGAACCCGTCCGACCTCGACGCCACCTACGACGGCAAGAAGGGCCCCGGCTCTCAGGTGCAGATCACCGCGACCTGCGTGCCGAGCAACGACGTGCAACTGATCACCGCCGCGCTGCCGCAAACCGCCTGCAACCGCCTGCGTGTCCGACGCCCAGGCGGTCACGCCCCTGCTCGACCAGTTGGAACCGGCACGATCGATGCCTGCCCCACGGGCCACCGGCCGACCTCGTGTTCGCGAAACACCGAGACGGCGACGACGCGGATCGAGATGCCGGCGTCGGCAGGCGCGGAGTGCCTGTTCCGGAAGCAATGTCCGATCAGGAAAACATGTGATGGCAAGTTCACGTTGGAGTTCACCGACAAGGAACGCCGCCTGGCGGGGCGTCGCGTGGAAGAGGAGACCGACGTTTTCGCGGAGCGGTCCGCGCCGCGTTCGGGGATCGAGTCGACCAACAGCGGCCTGAAGAACCGCCTGGACCTGGGGCGTCTGAGTGTGCGCGGTCTGAGGAGTGTGTCGCGGGTGGTTCTGCACAAGCTGACGGGTTGGAACGTGCTGCGGGCGTCGGCGTCGCAGAAGCTGAAGACGTGGGTGGCCGAGACGCTCGGGACCGGCAATCTTGGAGGACCCGGAGGCCTTTTTCATCGCTGGGGACGCCAGATTGGCCGACCAGTCAGCGTTTTCTGCCGCGTCGTGCAGTCGGACCAACGTTCCGAGCGCATGCTGGCGGCTTGAACGAATTCAGGGACACCGCCCATTCCGGGTCGAGGATGCCCACCACCGCCACCTCACGGACCGCTGGGTGCTCCCGCAGCGCCTCTTCGATCTTCGAGAACACGGCTTCCATTTTGCGCCGGAAGTGGACCGCTTCATCGATGGCCGGGATCCAGGATCCGGCGGATGTGCTCGTCGAGGATGGCCTTCAGGTAGGTGGCCTCGGCCTCGGGGTTCT
>CAWDND010000038.1:0-104904 GCA_963803395.1 uncultured Planctomycetaceae bacterium | reverse complement strand
TAGGGCGTGTGGACAAATCCTAGGGATTTTGGGTAAGGTTGGCAAACTGATTTACGGTTCTGGACCTACCGGGAGGGTTACCATGCGACGCCACGAGATCACGGATGAACACTGGGATCGGATCAAGGGCTTCCTCCCCGGCCAAGAGGGTGACCCCGGCGTGACTGCCAAGGACAACCGGATGTTCGTCAATGCCGTCCTCTGGATCGCCAAAACCGAGCCACCCTTCGCGCCAACCTTCCCGAACGCTTCGGCCCCTGGAATTCGGTGTGGAAGCGGTTGGATGGGTGAGCCCGCAAGGGCGTCTGGCATCGGGTCTTCGAGGCGTTGAAGGACCCCGACTTGGAGTGGTTCGTCCTTGACAGCACCGTGATCCGGGCACACCCGCATGCGGCCGGGGCGGTAAAAAAGGGGGCGCCGACCAGGCGTTGGGTCGGTCCCGCGGTGGATTCAGCACCAAGTTGCACTTTGCCGTCGACGGCTTGGGCAACCCCGTCGTGTTCATCCTGACCGGTGGCCAGGTGGCCGACGTGACGCAGGCCGAGGCGCTGATCGATGAGAACAAGGTGGAGGCGGCCCCCGGACGCGACACCCCAGGCCCCAGCCCAGGGGCCGAGGCGCTGATCGATGAGAACAAGTTGAAGGCGGTGATTGCGGACAAGGCGTACGACAGCGATCCGTTCGTTGCGGCGATCAAGGCCCAGCGGAGCGGCCGCGGTGATCCCGCCGAAGAAGAATCGGATTTTGAAGCGCGAGTATGACGCGCATTTTTACAAAGACGAACCTGGCGGAGCGATTTATCAATAAGATCAAGCAATACCGTCGTGTAGCGACCCGTTATGAGAAGACGGCACGCAACTTTCTTGCATTTATTCATGTAGCTTCGATCATGGTTCTACTGATATAGCCCAAATACCGCAGCTTTCCCAGCTATTGTCCACACGCCCTAGGGCGTGTGGACAAAACCTGGGTGAACTTCGTAAGGAGGGTATCAAAGCTCGCGTTTCCAGGCTGATCGAGCACTCAACCATGTACCGTCATTCGATAACAAATGAACACTGGGTGCGGATCGCAGCACTCCTCCCCGGCCCAGCCGGCGACCCAGGCGTGACCGCCAAAGACAACCGTCTCTTCGTCGACGCCGTCCTCTGGATCGCCCAGACCGGGGCCCCCTGGCGTGACCTCCCCGAACGCTTCGGGAATTGGAATTCGGTCTGGAGGCGGTTCGATCGCTGGTCCGCCAAGGGCGTCTGGCTCCGGGTCTTCGAGGAGCTGAAGGACCCTGACTTGGAGTGGCTGAGCCTCGACAGCACCGTGATCCGGGCCCACCAGCACGCCGCCGGGGCGGTAAAAAAGGGGGGTGCCGACCAAGCCTTGGGACGCTCGCACGGCGGCTTCTCGACCAAGCTGCACATCGCTGTAGACGGGTTGGGCAACCCTGTCGAGTTGATCCTGACCGGGGGACAAGAGGCCGACATCAATCGAGGCGCTGCATTGGTCAAAGGTCACGATGCTGATGCAGTGATCGCAGATAAGGGATATGACGGGGATAAGTTCGTTGCGACCATCGAGGCCAGCGGAGCGGCCGCGGTGATCCCGCCGAGGAAGAATCGGATTTTCAAGCGAGAGTATGACGCGCATCTTCTAAGGAGCGCCACCTGGCGGAGCGGTTCATCAACCGGATCAAGCAATACCGTCGGGTGGCGACACGGGATGAGAAGACGGCTCGGAACTTCCTGGGGTTCGTTCATGTGGCTGCAATCATGGTGTTATTGCTCTAGCCCAGATTTTGCATCCTGCCCAGATATTGTCCACACGCCCTAGGATCACCATCGATGTCGACCTTACTCCCGAGGTGGAAATCACCGGTTACCAGCGGTATCAGGAGGGCCATGGCTTGGAGGTGCGGTGGCCCTTGCCCGCACGATGCCGTTGTGAAAAATGTGGCCACGACGACGTCGCCCACATCGAGTTCAAAACAATCCCCCACGGCGATCAGGGACCTCAACCTGTGGGAGCAGCCCTGTTTCTGGATTTACCAAGCTCCCTTCCATCGCTGTGCGCGGTGTAACTACCGGCAGCACATTATCCCCCCGTTCAAACGCAAGGACGTATCCTCCACTTATCGCTTCGAGCAGTTCGTGCTCCGCTCGCTGATCGGCAGCACGGCGGAGGAGGTTGCCCGTCGCTTGGGAATCTCGGCCGAGACGGTAGACCGGATCGTCGAGAATCAATTGACCGAGGATCGACAGATCGATCCCCAGCGTGTGATCACCGACATTGGGCTGGATGAATTGAGCTTGAAGAAGCGGCATCGGCTCTACGTGACGTTAATGACCGATCTGAGCGACCCGACGCGGCCGCCGATCTTGGCGGTGGAGCGTGGCAGAGACACGACGGCGGCGCTGAAATGCCTGGATCGGCTCACGCAGGAACAACGCCAACAGGTCCGCACCCATCGGGTCGACATGGGGCCGGCTTATCCGGCGGCTGCGCCCTGAGGTCGCCCCACGGCCGTGCCGTGACGGATCGGTTCCATGTGGCTAAGAAGTTCAACGAGGTGGTTGACAGCTTGCGAAAAAATATCACTCTAGAGTACAAGGCGAAGCTGACCAAGGACCAGCGAAAAGCCTTTCGGTCCCAAATGTGGGCCTTCCGCCGCGATCCCGAGAGTTTGAGTGCCGAGGAGAAGCAAGCGTTGGAGGCCCTCTTTGAGAAGATCCCGGCGCTGAGGCCGCTGTACAAGGTTCGTCTCCGGTTCAAGGAGATCTTTGATACAGCGCGCGACCGAATCACGGCCGCGCGCTGGTTGAGGGAACTTCGCCGTGAGTGCGGCCAACTGGGTCTGGATCTCGGTTCGTTTTTCGAGACATACGACCGTTGGAAGACGAAGATCCTCAACTACTTTGATGCCCGCCAGACCAGTGCCGCGGTGGAAGGGATCAACAACAAGGCCCGGGTGATCACCAAGCGTACCTATGGACTGAAGTCAGCGAAGAGTCTGTGGGACCGATTGATCCTGGACTTGAATCGGGCGTCGCAAGCGATCGGCTACTCGATCGAGCACATCCGCCAGATGGCCAAGGGCCTGACGGCCCTATTTGACTGGTCTTGCACTTAAAAACGGAAGAACCAGTGGGACGCCTTCTGGAACTTCCATGTGTTACAGGAAGATCAACGGCTCTATGGCAAAATACGGGAAGCTGGGTGAGCTCAATCCAGTAGTTACACCCGAATAAAAAAGGTCTCGGAGTGACCGGAAGTGCATGCTCGATTGAGCATATGTTGTAAATTAAGCACGTTCATCTGATGACTGATCGGGATGTGGTGGCACGTGCCACCGTCTCGTCTTTCAACTGATCGGGATTTGGTGGCACCTGGCCGATTAGGAACTGTCAACAAATAACTTGAACAATCTATGAGTGGTTCCGTGAAAATATGGGTGGCTGGGGTCTCGTCTTTGTCACGCGACAATAGGTTTGGCCGCTAATCCGGACAACCGGTTTTGCCGCGCCGACGGTCCGGGTATAGTCACGTGATTCCGACCTGATCTCGCCACAACACCACAGAGACTCCGCCCATGCCAGCCCCGGTACCGCTGCCCATCCGCCAAGCGATGAGGCGCCGCCTCGAACACGGGGCGACCGTCACTCAGTTGAGCCAAGCCTTCGGCATCGCGCCGCGCACCGTGCGGAACTTGGTCCGAGCGTGGCGGGAGCGGCCCGGGAGCAGTGTGGCTCCCGCGTACGCCCACCGCCCCGTCCCGCCCCCACCGCCGGACCACCCCGCCTCCGAACCGGCCCTGCTCTTGCGCCGCGAACACCCCGGCTGGGGGGCCGTCCTCATCCGCATCTCTCTGGATCGGCAAGGCGTCCGCCCTCTGCCCGCGGCCCGCACCCTCCAGCGGTGGTTCTCCCGAGCCGGGCTCGGCCCGGGTGCACGTCAGCTTCTGATTTTTTCCGCTGCGAACTTGGGCGACTTGGGTCGACGTGTGAAGGGACAACCCGGGCGCGTCCTGAGGTGCTTCGCCAACCGCTCATCGTCACAGAGGGCCGCGGCCCGCACCTGCAGGAGCGCCTCGGCTCCCTCCGGGTCGTTCCAGAACATCTCCGTCCCCTTGACCCGATAGTTCATCTCCTTGACCAGCGACTCCCTCCAGGCCGTCGTCACCGGCAGACCCTCTCGGCGGTCCTCCGGGTACTTCATCCGACCCCGGTTGTTCTCCAGATAGGTGATCGTCTTCTGCAGGAGGGTCCGGGGATCGTTCTCCGCGGCGCCTTCAGGCGGTTCGCCCCGCCTGGTCTGCCAGGCGCGCCATTCCTCGAGCACCTGCGCCACCTCCCCTTGCCAGGCGCCACGCATCCAGACCAGATACTGAGCCCACGCGTCGCTGGCCACGTCGTGGACGGCCTTGGCGGCCAGGAACCGATAACTCAAGACGTGAAGGAAGTCGAGGATCGGTGTGAAGTCGGGGAAGTGCTGCTTCCAGATCGACCAGTTCCACGCCAGTCCGTCCCCCAAGAACGCCTTGGCCGGGGCTTCGGCGAACCGCCTCCGTTTGGCTTCGCGTGCCATCTGCTTGCCGAAGTCCTTCGACTCCGCGATGCTGCCCAGGACGGTGCGGACCAGTCGTCGGGGATGCCACTCGGCCGGCGTGACGAGCCCGGCCGGCTCGGGGGATCCCTTCTCCGGCACTTCGACCACTGGGGCCGGCTGCGCCGAGGCCACCGACAACGCCGCGGTCTCGGCGATCTTCGCCACGTGCTTGGGGTCGCAGAAACAGGCCGGCGGCTCCGGCTGCGGATCCTGGTCGGAGATCGTGCGGGAGCCGCGAATCAAGCAAGCGTTCTTGGTCTCGCGCCAGCCTTCCGCCGTGCGATGGACCCCGGGGCCGTGCCCCGGCTCGCGGGTGCGGATCCGGCCCCCATCGCACTCCACGACGGCCCACTCCGGTGGCGTCTGCGGACGCTGGGCCAGGGCATCGTCGGTCTTGGGATCGGCATCACGACGCTCGGCCAATTCCCGACCCACGTCATGCACGACTCGCTCGATGGTCTTGGCGGAGACGCCCCGGTCGCCCACGTCTTTCCTCACGATCGCGCCGCGCGTGAAGGAGCGCGTCTCGGCGGCGGCGACGGTGATCCGCTGCACCAATAAAAGGGGGTCAGTTCACGGGCGTCGAAGCCCAACGATTCCCGGAGGGGGGAAAAAGCCCCGGCGGCAGCCGGGGCAGTGACCCACCGGCTCCTCCACGGTGAGGGAGCCGTCGATGGAGGTCACCCGACGTTTCTGGCGCACGAGTTGGCACCGGGTACCGCACTCGGGACACTTGGCGGTGTCGGCCGCTCGCGCGGCGATCTGGCCCATCTGGCGTGCCTGAATCTGCCGGCTGAGTGGTTGCCCCCGTTCGTGCACGCGGGCCTCGATGACTGCGTAATGGGGGACTCCCACGATCGTGCCGTCGGCCTGATCGAGGGCCACGGAAACCTCCGCCGCCTCGCGCAGGAGTGGATCGAGTTTTTCCTTCAAGGTGACCGCCGTCCCATCCATGGATTGACTCCTTCCACGCCGAGACTCGCACCTCCAAAGCTCCACGGCGCCGCACTCTACCACGGAATCCCCAGGTTCTCCTATTGACGATTCCGGGCCTGCGCTGGAATGTCCAGAAGCTGGCGTGCACCCGCTCGGCCCGGCACCGCCGGGTCGGCGGCCACGAGCCTCGGAGGGGCGGGCGACCGCCCCTCACGAGATCTGGGAGGTCGACGCGGCTGAGGAGATCCGACTCGGCAGTGGCGCGACCGTCTCCTGGCTGCGGGTCGCCGACGAGTTCCCTGGCGCGGTGTGGCACACCGCGGTTTTCCCCCCTCGGACGCTGGAATTCCGTCCCGGCGACCGGCACCCAGGAACAACTGCGTGCGGCGTTCGCCCGCTGGGGGCCGCCGCGGCGCGTGCGGGTGGACAACGGCGCGCCGTGGGGCTCGACCGGAGAACTGCCCACCGAACTGGCGTGGTGGCTGATCGGGTTGGGGGTGGGCGTGAGCTGGAACCCGCCGCGACGCCCTCAAGCCAACGGCGTAGTCGAGCGGTCGCAGGGTACGGGCAAGCGGTGGGCGGAGCCGGGGGCCTGCCGTGATGAGGCCGAGCTGCGTCAGCGGTTGGAGGAACAGGATCACATCCAACGCGAGTTGGATCCGCGAATCAAGGGGCTGAGCCGGATGGAGGCATTCCCCGGCCTGAAGCACTCGGGGCGGGTCTACCGCCCTGAAGAGGAAGAGGCGCTGTGGGATCTGACGCCCGTGCTGAGCCATCTCGCCGAATATGTATTGGTCCGACGGGTAGACAACAGTGGAACGGTCTCGGTGTCTAACAAGAGCCGTTACGTGGGAAGGAATTTGTGTGGTCAGGATGTGCACATAAGCCTCGACCCCCTTGCGGTGGAGTGGGTCTACGCAGGCCCGAACGGGGTGTGTTACCGCCGCCAGAAAGCGGAGGAGCTGACTGCGGAGCGGGTCCGGAGCATGGACGTGACCCGGCACCGGCAGCGGGACCGTCGGCGCGGCAAAACTGGTTGTCCGGATTAGCGGCCAGACCTATTGTCGCGTGACAAAGACGAGACCCCAGCCACCCAAGGCAGCCTGAATGTTCATGTTATTTCATGACAGTGCCTTAGTGGTTCCCACCCCACTGCCCAGAGATCGTGACGCGAGGACGACTGCTCACGACGGCACCGCTACCCCCGGCGCCTCATCGTCACCCGGACCGGACCACCGCCGTTGGCCGGGGCGGTCTTGGGGGACTCGGGCCGGGCAGCCGGCTTCACGGCGGCCGGGTTCTTCTTCAGGACCTGATCGATCGTCTCACGAAGCACCTGTCGCCGAGTGCTGCAACGCCGAGACTTCCTTGGGCCAGAGCTCGATCTCCAGTTGTGCCTCGACCCCCTTGCGACCGACGACCGTCGGGACCGAGATGCAGACGTCGCGCATCCCGTACTGGCCGTTGACCAGCGATGAGACCGGCAGGATGCGCTTCTGGTCGAGCGCGACGGAGTGGACGACCTCGCGGATCGCCATGCCGACGGCGAATCCGGCACCCCCCTTGAGCTTGATCACCTCGGCACCGCTGCCCCGGGTCCGGGCGAAGAGGGCCTCGGCCGGTGCCCGTGTTCCAGCCGGGGAACTTGTCGAGCGGCAGCCCGCCGGCCTGCGCCGCGGACCAGATCGGGACCATGCTGTCGCCGTGTTCGCCGAGGATCGTCGCGGTGACCTGTGTCGCCGGCAGCTTCAGCGCCTCGGCGATCAGGCTGCGAAACCGCGCCGAGTCGAGCTGCGTGCCCAGGCCGATCACCTGCGACGAGGGCAGGCCGAGCTGCTGCGTCGCCAGGTACGTCAGCACGTCGACGGGGTTGGAGACGACCAGGACGATCGCCTCCCGCTTGAGACCCGCCGCCTTGACCTGACCGAGGATGCTCAGGAACAGCTCGACGTTGCGGTTGATCAGGTCGAGCCGGCTCTCGTCGGGCTTGCGCCGCAGACCGGCGGTGATCATGACGAGGTCGCTCTCGGGGATCGCCTCGTAGCCGGTCGCCCGGATCCGCTGGTCGGCCACCAGCGAGGCGCCGTGGAGCAGGTCGAGGGCCTGGCCCCGGCAGAGGTCGGCGTTGACGTCGATCAGGTCGATCTGGCTGACGATCCCGCCGCACTGCAACGCGAAGGCCGCGCACGAGCCGACCAGGCCGCCGCCGCCGATGATGCTGACCTTCATGGCCCGCTTTCCTCAATGCATGGAATCAACCGCAGATGAACGTATATCAATCAATGTTAGTTATGATTAATATCAAGTCAATACGTCAGCGTTCCTCCGCGGCTCGATTCTTCTCTCACACACCACCAGAGACGCCCGAGACGTACGGCCCGCTCTTGACCATGGAGTTATCCTTGTCGTTGGCCGCGCCGTTCATCGCGAGCATGACCTGATCGGTGATCGACCTCACGAGGGCCTCGATGTCCTCGCCGTCTTGCGCCTGCGTCGGGCAGGAGCAGGCCGCCGCGGAGACGTCTTGCGGCTGCGGTTGTAACTGTGGTTGCTGCTGCTGGAACTTGGCGGGGATGAATGCCTTGGGCTCGGGCTTGAAGTCGGAATAGCCTTCGCGGAAGAGGCTGTTGCCGCAGAGGTCGCAGTTCTCCAGGCCGCGTTCGAGCCGGACGTCGCGGATGCCAAGGCCGGGCTTGATCTTGATCAGCTCGGCGGCCTTCGCGTCGGAGTAGTAGTTCACCGTGCCGAGCTGCTTGGCCAGGATCAGGATCCGGCAGTAGGCGTCGATGATCTCGGTCTTGAAGTAGGCGTCTTCGAGGTCGCTGCCGGCGGTGATCGTGCCGTGGTTGGCCAGGATGATCGTGTCGGTGTCCTTGAGTAGGGTAGGACCGTGTCGGCAAACGCCTGGGTGCCGGGGGTCTCGTAGGGGGTGATCGCCACCTCGCCGAGGAAGACCTCGAACTCGGGCAGCATGCACTTGGGGATCGGCTCGTGCGCGACGGCGAAGGCCGTGGCATGGGGCGGGTGGCAGTGGACGCACGCCCGGACGTCGGGCCGCGCCTTCAGGATCGACAGGTGCAGCAGGATCTCGCTGGAGCGCTTGCGCTTGCCCGAGACCTGCTTGCCCTCCAGGTCGACGATGCAGAGGTCGTCGGGCTTCATGAACCCCTTCGAGACGCGGGTCGGGCGTGCAGAGGACGCGGTCCTCGCCCAGCCGGAAGCTGATGTTGCCGTCGTTGGCTGCGGCGAACCCCTTGGCGTAGACCCGCCGGCCGATCTCGCACATCTGCTCGCGAAGCTTCCACTCGCTCATTATCGAACCGTTGCCGATCATGTTCGAACTCCCCTGTCCAACGTGTGTCTTCCCGGCCCGCTCAGAGCGACAGCCGATCCAGAATGCAGGCGCAGTAGGCATCCACGGGTGTCTTGGTCTTGCCGAACGGGTTGGCGGCCTCGCGGCCCTCGCTCAGGCCGATCAGGTCGCCGGGGCCGGCGCCGAGGTTGTCGATAGGCGACGACCTCCTCGCCGCGCGCGGGCGAATCCTCAGTCAACGCCTCCAGAGGCATGGGCAGTGCGATCACGAACCGCGCCCCCTTCAGGCTGGGATGGAGCCGGGAGAGCGTCACCCGGCCGATCACCTCGGCGATCCGCATGGCCGACCCTCCCCTTCGAGCTTGTCGGGGACCTGGGGCGCCCCCGTGCGTCGAAACGTCCGCCCCAACTGCCGCAGCAGTGCGAGCGACTTGCCGGCGGGCTCGATGACGAGCAAGTTCACCCCGAGCCGCCGGACGGCTCGGGCGACCCCCTCGGGCTCGGTGGCCGTCGCCGCGCGGATGCCCTCGAACCGGCACGCCCTCCAGACCGCGACCGACGCCTCATCGGTCAAGAGCAGCGCCCCCCGGTGCGGGGCCTCGACGATCCACCGCGCCGTCGCATCGAGCGACGACGCCACCTCCGACCAGTCCTCTTCGAGCCAGACCCGCCGCAAGTGCCGCGAGTACGCCCGAATCGACCTCGACCGCGAAGCCCCATTCCCCCCGCTTCCTGACGCGATCGGCCTCGATGTTCGACACCCACCGCAACGTGATGCCGCGCCGCTTCAGGAAGTCGCGGGCCAGCGGGGTCACCACCGTCCCGGGAGCGATCCGGACCTCGCGCGTCCCCCCTGGCAACGCTTCGGCATGTCGCAACGACAGGAGCTGATCGGCGAAGACCTCGGCCTCCAAGCGCCCGGGCCTCGGCCCACCCCTCAACTCCGCCAAGACCGACCTGACGGCGTCATCGATTTCTCTGATCCGTGCTGCGTGCTGCGTGGAGAGTGTCGGGTGCTCTCGAGTGTTGAGTCTTGAGTCCTGGGTTCTGAGTGCTGATTGCAGAACGGTCCGGACCAAGTGCTCGATGTCGAGGACGGAATATCCCGTTCTCGCACAGAAGGTTCGAGGATCGAGCGTTGAATCACTCATAATCGTCCACTCATGCACGAGCCTGGTGATGCTGCCCGATCTGAAAACAGGACTCGGCGCTCCGCACTCAGGACTCAGCACGGCTCAATGCGTGTCAGGCAACCCCAGGACACTCCAGCGGCCGGGCGTCAACCGACCGATCTGCTCCTGGAGGATCTGACCATCGCTGGTCACCATGACCACGTCGCCCCGCCCCGCGCCCAGGCGGTCGAACACGAGGATCGGCTCGCCGTCGGGCTTCCCATCGAGCCCCTCCAACTGCACGATCAGCAATCGCTCCCCCTGGAACGTCGGGTGCTTGACGGTCGCCGTCGCCGTGCCGATCACGCGCCCGAGCTGCATTACCAAATCCTCACTCTTTCATATCTCAAATAAGAGGAGCGGGGCCTCAAGACGGATCACACAAACCGCATCCCGCCGACGAGGGCCGACCGGCGCTGGCGGCAGAAGGTCAGGGGGGTGGTGACGCCCTCTCCGGTCGGGCCGGCGATCGAGAACGACAGCACGCCCTCGCCACCCAGGCCCACGCCGGCGAGGCTCGGGCCGTTGACGACGAAGACGGTGCAATCCATCAGCTTGCCCATCTTCGACATCACCGAGGTGTCGCGCGAGTGGAGGATTGCGGTGTGGCCGTAGCCATGCTCCGACTCCTTGGCCAGCGCGATCGCGCGATCGACGTTCGAGACGCGGACGAAGGGAAGGAACGGCATCATCTGCTCGTGATCGACGAACGGGTGCTCGGCGCCAGTCTCACCGAAAAGGATCTGTGTCCCTTTGGGAACGTCCGCTCCCGCGTGCCGGCCGAGCACAGCCGGGTCCTGGCCGACCAGGTCCTTGTGGATGTGCAGCGCACCGTCGTCGTCGCCCTTCTTGAAGGCGGCCTTCGTCAGCGCATCGATCTGCGACGAGTTCAGCCGGTAGCCGCCGTGGCGGCCGACCGCCTCCATCAGTTTGTCGAAGACGTCGGCGACGGCGAAGACTTGCTTCTCGCCGATGCAGAGCAGGTTATTGTCGAACGCCGCGCCCTCGATGATCGACTTCGCGGCGTTCTCGAGGCAGGCGGTCGCGTCCACGACGACGGGGGGATTGCCCGGCCCCGCCACGATCGCCCGCCGCTTGCTCGAAAGCGCCGCGCGGGCGACGGCCGGGCCGCCCGTCACGACCAGGAGACGGACTCCCTGATGATCGAACAGCGCCGCGGCCGATTCCAGGGTCGGCGGGTCGATGATCGTGAGCAGGTCGTCGAGGCCGATCGCCCCGCGGATCGCCTTGTTGAACCGGCGGACCCCCTCGGCGGCGACCTTCGCGCCCAAGGGATGGGCGTTGAAGACGACCGTGTTGCCCGAGGCCAGCATGTTGATCGCGTTGCCCGCCAGGGTCGGAAGGCTGTGTGTCACCGGCGTGATCGCGCCGATGACCCCGAAGGGCGAGTAGTCGGTCAGGGTGATGCCATGGTCGCCCGAATCGTTCTCGGTCCGGAGGAACTCGACGCCGGGGACGCGCGGGATGGCGTCGCGGAGCTTGGCGATCTTGTGGTCAAGCCGGCCGACCTTAGTCTCCTCCAGCTCCATCCGGCCGAGTTCCTCGGCCTGCTCGACGCAGACCTGCCGGATGCGAGCGAGGGCCTTCTTGCGGTCGCCGAGCGGCCGGGTCCGGTATTGCTCGAAGGCCGATGCGGCGGCGGCCACCGCGGCGTCCGCGGTGGGATACACGCCAAAGGTGCCGGAGGGCCTGGCAGTCGCCTTCCCGTTGGTCGCAGGAGCCGCGCTCCCCATCTGGGAGAGGACCTGTTGGACCACGCTGCGGATCAGATCTTCGGTCATTTGCATGGCAGGCACCGTTGCGAAAAGGGCATCAGTTCGAGTCCGTCGCGTGCGCTCAGGTCGGGTCGTTGTTCGATGTTGATGTTCATGTTGGCCGGCTCGGGTCGTCCGGGGATCCTTCCCCAGCCACTCATCCCGGGACCGTCGTTTCTCCTGCAGGACCAAAGGACCTGTTGTGCGAGGCTCTCTCTTTGTAGGGTAGGTTTCCGCCAGCCGTCCGATTTGCCGAGGAGGCAGGCGGAAGCCGACCCTCCAGGATCACACAACAGGTCGGGGGAAACCGCATTCCTGCCCGCCTCTGCTGGAGAAGATCGTCCGGCCGCCGACGTCCACGGTATCGACGAGCCCGATCACCACCGCGTCGATCGGCAGCTTCTCGGTCTCGGGGGTAAGCCGGCGCTCGAGCCCTGGCAGATCAGGACCATCTCGTCGATCCCCGCTCCCAGCGTATCAACCACCACGATGGTCCGGCCGGTCGGGATCAGCCGGTCGCGACTCTGCTCATCGACGCGGTAGGGCTCGACAGTCAGGAGCTTGTGCCCGATCATCGACGCCACCTTCTGGGTGGCCACCACGCTCCCGGTCACTCGGGCGACGACCATGGGTTATTTCCCCGAAATCAACAGGTCGCGGGCCTGGCGCGCGACGACGAGTTCCTCATGGGTCGGAACGGTCCAGATCTCGACGCGGGAATCCAGGGCCGAGACCCTGCGCTCGGCCTCGCGGCGATTGGTGGCGATCTTGGCGGTGCTCGCGCCGATCCCGCTCGATGGCGCCGCGCGCCAGCAACCGCTCCAACGCCCCGTCCAGGTCGTAGAGGCGATTCTTGAAGCTGGTGCTGCCAAGGTTGGCGACGAGGATCTTCAACGTGCCGATCCTCCGGCGAACGCCTGGACGATCGGCTCGCCCGGGCGGGGGATGACGTGCGCGGCCTTCAGCTCGCCGATCCGGCTCGGCCGCCTCGGCGCCCGCCTCGACGGCGGCGCGGACGCTGCTGACATCACCCTGGACCATCACGCTGACCAGGCCGCCGTCGAGCTTGATGATCGCGCTGGCCAGCTCGACGTTGGCGGCCTTCAGCATGGCGTCAATCGCGTTGATCAGGCCGACCAGACCCTGCGTTTCGATCAGGCCGAGAGCGTTGCCGTTCATAGGAGTGACCTGCGTCGTCCGAAGTGTCTACTCGACTCGTTCCCACGCAGGGCGTGGGAACGAGGATCTCTGTTCAGCCGATGAATGTCCGCAGGACGGCCTCGTCGGGCCGGGGGATGACGTGGGCGCTGACCAGCTCGCCGACGCGGCTGGCGGCCTCGGCGCCGGCCTCGACGGCGGCGCGGACGCTGCCGACGTCGCCGCGGACGAGCGTCGTCACGTAACGCGGCGCCGATGCCGACGCGGCCGACCAGGCTGACGTTGGCCGCCTTGAGCATCGCGTCGGTCGCCTCGATGACGCCGACCAGGCCCTTGGTCTCGATCAGGCCGAGGGCATCGCCGTCGAAGCCGTTGCCGTGGGTCGCCGTCCGCTGCGCGGATCTCTGGATGGTCGCCATGGGATCAGGCTCCGTCGCTCTTGGGGGTGTTGGCCTTGGCGGGAGCGGGGGCGGGGGCCGCGGCCTTCTTGACGAAAGTCAAGATGCCGCCAAGGTCTTCGTGGGGGCGGGGAATCACCTGGACGCTGACCACCTCGCCGATCCGGCTGGCCGCCGCCGCGCCGGCGTCGACCGCCGCCTTCACCGCCGCGACGTCGCCCGCCACGAACGCCGTGACCAGGCCGCTGCCGATCTTGTCCCAGCCGACCAGGTCCACGTTGGCCGCCTTCAACATCGCGTCGCTGGCTTCCACCAGGGCGACGAACCCCTTGCATTCGATCATGCCGAGCGCTTCTAACGTCGCAACGGCCATCGCGGCCCTCCTTCAGCGAATCGGAAACTTCAACTGAGATCTCAAACTCGAGACCTCGAATTCCAAAAGAATCGTTTGAAATCTGAGACCAAAGTTTCAGATTCTTGCCAATTGGTGATCATTATCGAAAAAGAGTGACCTTGGTCGCATGCGCCAGGTCGCAGGCGTTCGCCTCGTCGGTGTCGATGTGCACCTCGAGCTTCCAGTCGTTGTGGACCCGGACGAGCAGGCCCTCCAGAACGGTCGGGCAGGTGCCCTCGACCCGCATGTTGATCCGGTCGAGGTGCTTGACGCCGTAGTAGTCGGCGTCCTTCGGTCCCATGTGGACGTGCCGCTCGGCACGGATGACGCCCTTGGGCAGCACGAGGCTTCCCTTCGGGCCGATCAGGAGGCAGCCGGGCGTCCCCTCGATGTCGCCCGAGAGCCGCACCGGGACGTCGATGCCCAGGCTGATCGCATCGGTGAAGGCCAGCTCCACCTGGCTGAACGTCGCGGCACGGGCCGAGAATCCGGACCCCCGGGATCATCCGCTGCCGCGGGCCGACCACTGCCACCGTCTCGTTCGCGGCGAAGTCGGTCGACTGGTAGAGCGTCTTCATCGGCGTGAGCTGATAACCTTCGCCGAACAGGATGTTCACGTCTGCCTGTGTCAGGTGGCAATGCCGCGCCGAGATATTCGCGACGAGGTGCGGCCGGTACGCCGTTCGCGGCCGCCGGCCGTTCGCCGGTCGCCCGGCGCGCGAGCTGCTGCCGCAGGATCGACCGGACCAGCTGCTCGACCTGGTCGCGGGAGGCGACATAGGATGCTCATGCTTCGGTCCTCGAGCCGTCGGGTCGCGCGGCGCCGTTGCCCGCTCGGCGCCCGGCCTCGTCCGGTCGCCGACGGGGGCAGGTGGACCTCACGCCCGCCGCCTCCAGGAGCCCGCGGTACGTGTCGGGCAGCCCGGGATCGACGACCACGTGCTGGACCTCGTCGAGCCCGCAGAGCCGTGCCAGCGCCAGCCGGCCGAATTTCGAGTGGTCGGCGACGATCATCACTTCCTGGCCGCAGCGCCATCATCTGCCGCTCGGTCTCGACCAGGAGCAGGTTGGAGTTGTAAATGCCGCTCGGCCACGATCCCGCCCGCGCCCAGGATCGCCTTGCGGACGCGAATCCCCTGCATCGTCGCGATCGCCAGCGGTCCCAGCGCCACGCCGGTCCGGGGATAGACGTATCCCCCGATCAGGATCAGGTCGATCGGCTGGCTCGCCGCCAGCAGCTGCGCGATCGGCAGGCTGTTGGTCACGACCTGAAGGGCCGCCCGAGCAGGGCCCGTGCGACCTCGAGCGTCGTCGTGCCGCCGTCGAGCAGGACGGTGTCGCCGTCCTCCAGCAGGGCGGCTGCGGCCCGGCCGATCGCCTGCTTCTCGGCCGTCGCGGTCGCAGACCCGATCCTCGAAGGCGGGCAACGCCCGGACCTCGCCCGGATAGACCGCTCCGCCGTGCGTCCGCTTGATCGTGCCCGCCAGGTCGAGCATCTCCAGGTCGCGGCGGACCGTGCTCTCGGAGACCCCCAGCGCCTTGACCAGCTCGTCCAGGGACGCGAACCCCTGACGATGCACCAGATCCAGGAGCAGGCGGCGGCGGGTCTCGGCGAGCATGTCAACTCTTGCGACGGATTTTTGCACGAACTTGGCAATAGTGTTCAGACTCTTCAAAAAATGTCAAGAACTTTGAAAATAAATTTTGACCGATTTTGGAAGTTTTTGACGGTAAGTCTGCCGGACGGAAGGAGTCGCCAGGGTGGGGTGTATAGAATCGTAGATGTGTCGGGAGGGAGGTTCCGATGCCCGAGTTGCCGGAAGTCGAGACGATGGTGCGGGGCCTGCGGCCGGCCTTGACGAGCCGGATCGCTGCGTGACGTCCGGGTGCACGACCCGTTCTTGCTCCAGGGGTGCTCGGCCGAGGAGTTCGAGCGCCGGGGCCGGGGCGCGACGGTCGCTCGGGTCGAGCGTCGGGGCAAGTGGGTCGTGATCGTGCTGAGCGGCCGAGCGGGGATTGATCGTCATCCAGCCGCGGATGACGGGAGGCTTTTGGCTGTGTTTCCCCGCACGGCCCGAGCACGTCCGCCTGACGTTCCACCTGGACGGGCCGCACGAGACGATCTGGTTCTGCGACAACCGGCGCCTGGGCAAGATCGCCTGGTACGCCGGCCCGGACGAGGCCGGCCCGCGTCTTCGCGCGGTCGCACGGGCCCGACGCGCTGGAGATCGGCCGCGACGACCTGGCCGGCCGGCTGGCGCGGACCGCGCCGGGCGATCAAGCCGACGCTGATGGACCAGAAGGTGCTGGCGGGGATCGGCAACATCTACGCCGACGAGATCCTGTTCCGGGCGCGGGTCCACCCCGAGCGGATCGGCCGTCGCGCCTGTCGAACGACAGAGGTCGACCGGATTCACGAGGCGATCGGGCGCGGTCCTGGCCGAGGCGATCGCGGCGGAGGGGTCGAGCTTCGACGCGGGCTATCGGACCGTCCTCGGGCTGGAGGGGGGCTTCCTGGCGCAGAACGCGATGTACGGCCGGGGGGGGCAGCCGTGCCCGGCTGCGGCCGAGCGATCGAGAAGACCCGGATCGCCGGCCTGATCGGCCGGCCGACCTCACTTCTGCCCGAACTGCCAGCCGGCTCAAGCGTCCGCCAGCCCGATGACGCATGTCCGTCTGGCCACTCCGCCGGACCATCTCGGCTGGTGACGGGTGACGGAATCGCACATCATGGGCGTCTGGCACGGGTCGCGCGCGTCGGAGACGACTGAACAGGCCAGTGGACGCCGCGCCCGCGAGGCGTCGGTGTCTCGAGGGGGGAGCCCCGTGTCGTACCGCAGCTTCAAGCACCTGCTCGGCGAGACCAGCCTGGAGCGGAAGTGCCGCTTCATCTTCGGCGGCGGCATCCTCGTGCTCGTCACGTTCAGCTTCTACTGGTACGGCCAGAAGACCGAGAGCCTGGTCATCGGCCAGACGACGCAGCGGCGCGGATGCTGGTCAACCCGACGCTGATGAACATCCACTACAAGGCGCTGGGCAACTGCGACTTCGCGTCGGTCATCGACGATGCTCTGGGACGACCTGACGCCGCTCGACGACCTGCCGCGGTACGATGTCGCACATCCTCGAGCCCGTACAAGCCCGCCGACGCTGAGAAGCAAGCAGCCGCTCGACGACTTCGAGCAGCGAGGCGCTGGCGCGGTTCCTCCAGTCGGCCTCGGCCGAGGAGGCGTACCGCAAGGCCGGGACGCCCCAGCGAAGCCGTACACCTTCGGCGACGGCACGCCGATGTGGCAGTCGCGGATCATGCCCGGCAAGAAGGAGTATCCAGTACATCCAGGCCGTCCTGTTCAAGCCGAGCTGCCTGATGGACTGCCACGGCGGCGACGACAACCACATCGACAACCACATGATGCGGCCGGCCGAGAACGGCAAGACTGGGTCCGCGTCAAGGCGGGCGACCTGGCCGGGGCGGTCGTCGTCAACCTGCCGATGGAGCAGACCAACAAGGCGATCAACCGCAACCGGGCGATCCTGATCACCGCGGCGCTGGTGACGGCGATCCTGGCGATGGTCGCCTCGTACGTGATCGTCCGCTACGTGATCGTCAAGCCGGTCAAGCACCTGCGCGACGTCTCCGACGCGATCGCCGCGGGCAAGCTGACGATCCGCAGCCAGATCCAGACCGGCGACGAGTTCGAGGAGCTCTCGCACGCGTTCAACCGGATGCTCCACAACCTGGTCGCCATGCAGCAGGAGCTGCGCGACGTCAACGACGACCTCGACCGCAAGGTCGACGAGCTGGCGCAGGCCAACCTGGCGCTGTTCGAGATGAACCGGCTCAAGAGCGACTTCCTGGCGACGATGAGCCACGAGCTGCGCACGCCGCTGAACTCGATCATCGGCTTCTCCGAGGTCCTCTCCGGCAGCGACGCAGCTCAACGAGCGGCAGCGGCGGTACGCGCACGAACATCCAGTCCTCGGGCAAGATGCTGCTGGGGATGATCAACGACATCCTCGACCTGGCCAAGATCGAGAGCGGCAAGATGGAGGTCCGCATCGAGGACTTCTCGATCCGCGACGTCTGCGAGGGGCTGGTGAGCCTGGCGCGGCCGATCGCCGAGCGGAAGAACATCGACCTGGAATGCCGGCTCGACGAGGCGATCCCGCTGCTCCGGCAGGACCCGGGCAAGCTCCGGCAGATCCTCTACAACCTGCTCTCCAACGCGATCAAGTTCACGCCCGAGGGGGGCCGGGTCACGCTCTGCGCCCGCGCCGAGGGGCGGCACGTCGTGATCGAGGTCGCCGACACCGGGCATCGGGATCGCCGAGGAGGACCGCGAGAAGATCTTCGAGAAGTTCCGCCAGGCTGGCGGCCCGGGGCAGGAGGGCGGCGTCCTGACCCGCGAGCACCAGGGGACCGGCCTCGGCCTCTCGATCGTCCGCGAGCTGACCAAGCTGCTCGGCGGCGACGTCCACCTCGAGAGCCAGCCGGGCCAGGGGAGCACGTTCACCGTCCGCATCCCGATGCAACTGCCGGGCAACCGCAAGTTCGAGGTCAACCTCTCCGACGAGCGGATCGACCTGTCGAAGGCCCGCCGCGTCGAGCCCCACGCCCCGCTGCCGCCACCTGACGCTCGCGGGCGCCCGAACCGGCCGCGCCGCACCCGAGGAGTCGGTGAATCCCTCCGAGAATTGGGGAGAAATCATTGACGATCGGGCGGCGATTCTATTAGATTAACTCGACCTACCTTCCTGCTTCCGCTCGCCTCGGTTGAAGAAGACCCGAGGGACGGCGTCGTCCCGATCCGATGAATCCTGAGCGCAGGCGGCACTGCCCCACGGACCATTCCGGTATGGATCACGAAGACCCCGCGCCTCTTCGCCCTCCCGCAACCCTCGACGGTGGTTCTCCCCCTGGTTGTTGCTCGCCGCGGGCCTGTTGAGCCTGCTCGCTCTCGTCTCCTGGATCGCCTCGTGATGAGTCCGCCCAGGAGCTGCATTACGGCCAGTTCAAGAAGAAGCTGGCGCAACGCGAGGTCCTCTCGGCCAAGGTCGGCCCGCACTGGATCACCGGTGAGCTGAAGGCGAAGGGACCGGACGGCCAGCCGATCCGCTTCCGGACCTCCCGGCTCGGCATGGAGCACGACGCAGGAACTGGCCAGCCTGCTCGACCAGAACATCCCCGACGGCGCCTACGAGGCCGAGGCCGGGCCGTCGTTCGCCGAGACGATCCTCGCTCCCGTCGGCGCTGCTGCTGGTCATGATCGGCGGCCTTCTGGGTCCTCCTGCGGCGGACGGGAGGGATGGGCTCGGCGATGGCCTTTGCCAAGAGCCAGCCCAAGGTTTATCAGAAGGACGAGCGCCGCGTGACGTTCGACGACGTCGCGGGCAACGACGAGGCGGTCGCCGAGCTCCGCGAGGTGGTCGAGTTCCTCCGGACGCCCGAGAAGTACCAGGCGCTGGGGGGCCGGATCCCCAAGGGGGTCCTGCTCGTCGGGCCGCCCGGCACGGGCAAGACGCTGCTGGCCAAGGCGGTCGCGGGCGAGGCGGGCGTGCCGTTCTTCTCGCTCTCGGGGTCCGACTTCGTCGAGATGTTCGTCGGCGTCGGCGCCGCGCGGGTCCGGCAGCCTCTTCGCGCAGGCCGAGGCCAAGGCCCCCTGCCTGATCTTCATCGACGAGCTCGACGCGCTGGGCAAGGCGCGCGGCACCGGCGGGCCGGGCAACCACGACGAGCGCGACCAGACGCTCAACCAGTTGCTCGTCCAGATGGACGGGTTCGACTCGAACCGCGGCATCATCCTGATCGCGGCGACCAACCGGCCCGAGACGCTCGACGCCGCGCTGGTCCGCCCCGGCCGGTTCGACCGCCAGGTTGTCGTCGATCGGCCCGACATCGCCGGCCGCGAGCACATCCTCAAGGTCCACGTCAAGACGGTGGCGCTGGACGACGAGATCAACCTCCGGCAGATCGCCGCGATGACCGCGGGGTTCGTCGGCGCCGACCTGGCCAACCTGGTCAACGAGGCCGCGCTGCTCGCCGCGCGCAAGGGCAAGTCGAAGGTCGGCGCCAGCGAGTTCGAGGAGGGGGTCGAGCGGGTGATCGCCGGCCCCGAGAAGAAGCAGCGAGTCCTGCTGGCCGAGGAGCGGCTCCGGATCGCCTACCACGAGGCCGGCCACGCCCTGGTCGCGCGGAGCCTGCCGCAGACCGACCCGGTGCACAAGGTCTCGATCCTCGGCCGGGGCAACGCCGCGCTCGGCTACACCATGTACCGCCCCGAGGACGACCGCTTCCTCCACACCCAGACCTGGCTCGAGAGCACGATCTGCACCCTCCTGGGCGGTACGGTCGCCGAGGAGATCGTCTACGGCGAGGTCTCCGACGGCGCGACCAGCGACCTGCAGCGCGCCACCAAGATCGCCCGCCGGATGGTCGCCGAGTTCGGCATGAGCCCCAAGCTCGGCCGTGTGAGCTACCAGTCCGAGGGCCGCAGCCCGTTCCTGGCCGGCGGCGGCGCCGGCGACTACGCCTGGAGCCAGCACACCGCCCGCGAGATCGACCTGGAAGTCCGCCGCCTGCTCGACGAGTCTCAGGCCAAAGCACCCGCAGATCCTGTCCGAGCGCCGCGAGACGCTGGAGGAGATCACCCGGACCCTGATGGAGCGCGAGACGATCGACGCGGCCGAGTTACAAACGATCCTCGACAAGGATCCGTACGAGGTCCGGCCTGTCTCCGCCTCCGCCGCGCGCTGAGACGCGTCCCGGAACGATCGTGCCCCCGCCGGGGGCGGCGGTGCTCTCTCGGGGGAGGCCCGTCCCCCCGGCGGGCACCAACGTCCCGGGAGGCGTATTACCAAATGAAGTCGCTCCGAGACGGGGATTATTGCGCCTGCTCGATCCGGCCTCCCCGTTTGTTCCGGGGATTCATCGACTCGATGGGAGGATCACGCGCCTACGTGTGATCGCCGTCCTGCTCCTCCGAATCAGCATCAGGGTCGCTGCACGCGGCCCGGGCGGCGGGGCGGCTCAGGACGGCGAGCGTCAGCACCGGGTAAATCGCGCCGAAGCCGAGCATGAGGATGGCGGAGATGTAGCCCATCGCCCTCATGATCGGTACCAGATCCTTGGGGTCGATCTGGGCGGCGGGGTTCTCCGCACCCTGCTGGGCTTGCTGCTGCGCTTCCGCGCCGATGATCAAGAGCTTGCCGAAGTCCGAGGCCATCATCACCTCTGACGTCCTCGACAGATGCGGGATGACCCCCGCGATCAGGAAGATTGTCAGCACGGCGAGCCGGAGGAGCTTTCCGGCCGCGACATAGAGCCCCATCGTCCGCGCCCAGCCTCTCAACTGGATCAGCCCGATCCCCGAGGTGAGCATCAGCAGGTTCAGGACCGGGGCCGTGACGACGTCAGCCCAGAGATACCAGGTCAGCCAGCGCAGGTCGTGATTGATCGTCTTCAGATCGAGCTGATCCCCGATCCTGGGGTGCAGCGCTTGCAGGTCGATTCTTCTCTTCTTGATCTTCTCCTTCTCCGCATCGGTCGTGGCCTTCTGTTCCCGTTCCTGAAGCATGACGATCAGAGATTGCTTGAGGTTGTCGAAGCTGAACTGCGCCTCGTCGGGGTCGAGCCGGAGCGGCTGCAAGGGCGCCAGCATCGGCGCGACATAACCCAGGCATCCCAGCCCGCAGAGGAAGAGCATGCCTCCGAAGAGGAGGTTCAGGAAGCCGATCGTCCGGGGGAGGCCCGGCTGGGGCGTGACGACGGCCGCTTTCGCGTCAGGACCGGGAGCCATGGATGATCCTCTGAGGAGTTACGCAGTTGGCACTTTGGGTAATTTTCCTCGCCGAGAAATTGACGAGAAATAAGGACTTACGTCGAGGCCATCTTGCCTAGAATACTAACTGCGTAACTCCTACCTCGAT
The DNA here is from genome assembly GCA_963803395.1 of uncultured Planctomycetaceae bacterium. GTDB lineage: Bacteria > Planctomycetota > Planctomycetia > Isosphaerales > Isosphaeraceae > JAFANO01. The sequence continues at coordinate 83,236 of CAWDND010000038.1, read as the reverse complement.
CGGGTCTCGGGGCCTGGACGGAGGCTCCAGCGCAGGGGAGCGACGTTGCTCACGATGCGGGGGTCGGTGGGCTCGAGGCCTCGAGGCCGAGTCTGAGCGCGACCGAGACGGGAGCATCGACCCAGTCCCGCCGCCACCAGCCGGTCGCGCGATCAGGACCGGACGCCCCCGGCGTGATCAGGGCGAACGAGAACCCGACGATCGCTGGCACCAGGCGACGCGACATGGATCATCCCCGTCGGTTTGCTAAGGCCCGGGAGGCTCGGCAGCCTCTTCGACAATGCCGTCCGAACGATGCGCGGTACGAGCCGGATGTTGTCCGCGCGGTCTGATCCAGCCTACCAAAAAAGTGGTCGGACGGGATTGGTTTCGGATCGTGAAGAGGTCGGAAAGACGGCCCGCGATGCCCGCCCTCGCCCGGAGGCCGGTGTTCTCTGGTGCCGCGCGACACCCCCGAGGAGGCGGAAGCCGTGGTCGGGGCCGCGCCGGAGCCGACGGCCGACGGGAGCTTGCGGACGCGCGACGGCCTCAAAGGGTGTACGAAAAGCCGCACTCAAGCCGGTTCAAGACGTCGGAGTATCCGAGGAATCATCGCGATGGAGAACCCCAGCCGCTTCCCGCCACGAGCCGGCCCTTTTTTCCGGGACCCGGCTCCGATGTCACTTGGACCTCGATGCTCGGGCCGATGATCAATCCCCCCTGGACCAGGGGCGATCCGGTGTCGTTGATCGGCTGTGCGAGCATCGCGGGTTGGCTCGACAGTTCAGCGGGCTGCACCGCCGCCGTGGACAGTTGTAGAGGAGGAGTTGCCGCCCGACGGCAGGTCTCCCAACCGGTTGACCCGGATGGCGTCGGCGACGACGTACGAGCCGGCCGCGACGGCGTTGGTCAGCTTCACCACCAGGGTGCCGCTGGTGATGGCGTACAACTCGCCCAGCGACGACCAACTGAACCCCTGCTCGTAGTAGCCGTTGGGGGCCAGGGTCTGCTTGATCGGGACGGTGGCCAGCAAGGTGGTGTTGTCGAAGACGGAGAAGGGGCTGTTAGAGGCGCGGTTGGGGGCCTGGACCCAGGTGGCCCAGACCTCGTAATAGCCGGGCGTCAGATTGGTGAACGACCAGGTGGCGGTGGTCGAGCCGTCACCGCCGGGCGCGGTGGAGTGGGTGTTGTCGTAACCCCCGCCCTGGACGGCCCATTGGGTCCAAGTGCCCGTCTCGCTGAAGCCCTGACCGGATTGGCTGTCGTCGAGGATGACGGTGTTGGGGGAGATGTTCGGCAAGACGATCTGCTGATTACTCTCCGCCGTGCCGTTGATGTTCGCCGCGCTGACCTGGAGCGTCACCGCCACGGTGGAGCCCGAAGGGCCTTGCCCATAGTTGCTGGTCGTGGGGATCGTCAACCTCAGCTCGTTCGGATCGATCCAGGGATAGACTGTCGTCGTATAGCCCGGTTGCCCCAGGTTCGGGCCGACGGGGGTAGTGGACCACTTGAACACGTTACCTGAGATCGTGGCCGATAGATAAGTTCGCCCCCGCGATGTGGCGATGGCGGCGCTATGATCGACTCCGATGAAGCCCGGCACGGTGTCTTCGAAGGTGTTGCCCTGGATCAGTGCGCCCAGGAAGGGGGCGTGGGACCAGCCCCAGATATAGGGCGGAGTGATCGGGTTCGTTCGTCGGGGCCGCCTCCAGGCGGATCCCCCCACCCAGGAAATGATTGCTGATAATCTGCGTGCCGAAGGTGTTTCCGGCCAAGACCAGGTCTTCCGCCGGCTGGGAGGCGTTCTCACCTCCCTGGGTATCGATCGTGTTACCCTGGAAGATTTGATTCACATACCCGTAGTTCGAGATCGAGATCCTGTAGAGGCCCGAGGGGAGTGGCTCCTGCATCAGGTACGTCGTCGCATTGATCTGCTGGGCGACCATGTACCATTGCCCGGCGAACGGCCCGGAGAGGATGGAGACCACGTCCCCGGTATTCGCCGCGCCGTTCTGGGGCTGGGGGACCTGGAGGATCAGGCCGCCGTTGGAGACCGCCAGGGGGAGCCCCTCGAAGTGGACCGAGTACGACTCGGTTAAGAAGTTCTCCCTGGAGTTGGCACCGAGCAGCTCGTTCTGGCCCGCGGGGCCGTAACTGGCGTCACTGTCCCGCGGGCCGAGGTTGATGGAGATGTTGTTGAGGATCTGGTTGTTGTAGCCCGCGTGGTTCTCAACGAAGAAGCGCCAGGTCCGTCCCGAAAGACTGCTGGTGGCGTAGGGGTTCGCGTTCGGGTCGCCGTCCGACTGGGCCGTGTTGCCGCTCAGGACCACGTCGTGCGACCACCACATCCCGAACACCTGCGGCGCGTACGTCCCCGGCTGCGTGCCGTGGTACCAGTTGCCGCTGATCGTCCACGGACCGTTCTCGACGAAGACGTCCCCTCCCTTGAGGACGTTGTTGCTGACCTGGCCGGAGAGGGCGGAGTACAGCCGGATCAGGTTCGGGGCCGCAACCGGGTTGGCCTGCGAGAACTGTGAGGACGGGATTGTTGGTGCATTAATATTCATATTCAGAATCTTAATATCAACGAACGGCGTGTTGGTCGGGGGCCAGGTCGAGGGGTAGGTGGTGTTGTCGAAGTTGGTGGCAGTGCCGATGACCGTCGGGCCGAAGTTGACGGTCCCGTCGTACAACCAGTTGAACGTCCCGGAGAAGTTGACCCCGAATCCGTTGAGCGTCACGTGCCCGCTGTTCACGATGATCGCGGTCGCGCGAAACTTGGTGGGATCCCCCTGGCTAAACGTCAGGTAGGGCATCGAGCCGAGGTCCGGCGCCGGGGTGATGGTGATCGGGTGATTGAGGATCAGGGGGCTGGAGAGGCTGTAGCTCGGGGAGCCGAGCGAGTCACCGTACCGTTGGACGTGTTGGCGACATCATTGATGAGGCTCCGTGGCCGAGTAGGCGGTGACGGTCTGGCCGCTCGACCGCATGTCCGCCAGCCGTTTCCCGACGTCGCACGAACCGCCCCAGAACGGGATGACGGCCATCGAGCCGTCGGAGTACGTGATGCGGAGGACCATCGCCGCGTACAATTCGTCGCGAGTCGGCTGGAAGCCCACGTCGGCCGCCGTCGAGTCGCTCGGCGAGGACTGCTGGTAGGCCAGGCCGTTCGGCCAGGTCCAGGACGAGCGCGCGGGGTCGCTGAGCTCGACCCCCGTCACGGTCTTGCCGGGAGGGAGGTTGGTGAGTGCGAGGTGCACGTCACCCTGGCCCCCCGTGAGGTTCCTGCCATCCTGCCCGTCCCAGGTAACCTGGACGCCGCTCACAGAGTCGAGGATTGGCGGATTGGGGGCGGGCGGACGGCGAGGTTGGGGTCGGTCGTCGCCCCGCTGAGGGAGAGGTTCGAGAACGTGTCCGGCTCGTCGTAGCCGAAGATGTTGTAGTGGACCGTCACCGTCAACGACTGGGTGTTCAGGAGGTTGATCTGCATGCCGTTGCTCTCGATGACGTACGGGTCGAAATACACCTTCGCGGTCGTGCTGTCTTGCGCGTTGGGCGACCCCCCGCCGGTCGAGCCGGAATCGTTCTTGGCCCGGTTCATCTCGGCGTGGGCGTAACCGTCGGGGTTCAGGCCTGACTCCCAGGCGAGACCCGACCCCGTCGGCCCCGTGATGGTCACGTAGTTGATCGGGAAATGGGAGAGGTTGGAAAGCGTCACCTCGTCATCCACGATCCCGTCGGGGCCGACGCCCGGGTCGGGGCCCGTCAAGTCTGCCCCCTCTCGCTGGCCATTCCAGACCACCTGCGCGGCGGCCCCGGTCATGCGCAGGCCGGGATTGAACAAGTGGTTCTGGTCGGGCTTCACCGTGTAGAGGACGTCCGAGGTGCCGTCGTTGTACCCGATCGTGACGTCATAGGCCGTGTTGACGGTATTTGCGATGGTGGGCTCGAAGTAGATGTTGACGGCCGACCCGACGTGTTGAAGGTCGGCCCTCCAGCCCTGACTCACGCCGCTCGGCAGGGTCCCCCCGTGACGTATTCCCCACCCCCTTCCTGGCTCACGACCCAGTATCGGATCGTCTTCCTCGCGAGGCCGGTGACCGTGATGGCATAGTCCGCGATGCCGTCGCTGACAAGGCTGGTGGTGAAGCTGACCGTGTCGTGCAACGCACCACCCTTATTGGGCGGGGCCTGACCGATGTAAGAAGCGGAGAGACTGAGTAAGCAGCGGTCTTCCAGCGGTGTCACCGAGAGCTCAACCCGGTTCCTGAACACCGTCGTCTTCCGGGCCTTCCTCATGATGGTGCAACTCCAAGGGTTCGCGGCACGCGCCGTGCGCTCGTCGTCCGGGGATGTTGGGAGAGCTGTCGGGGGTACACACCGGTGATTCGAGCGACCTTTCCTGTCGGCCTATCCGATCGGTCCGCGGGACGACCAGGGTTAATCCTGAAACAAGCGTGATGAGAGGCTGCTTGGAACCTCACCCCTATGTTCAAAGGCCTTTGTCGAAGGCATTTGCGAGTGGGTTGTCGTTTTCGAGTGATGCTTCTCCGAATTCCCTCGTCCCGGTTTATGCCTTGTTTCATAGGACGCAGGTCACTGTCATCCCTATGTCAATCCTCGGATCACGCTTGTTTCAGGGTTAATCTCGCTTCCAGAAACTGAATTGAGAACATTTTCTAGATTTTTATCATGTGAACTAATTATATAAATTAATCATTGGATCTCACGGACCGGTGCGATAGGTGAAGGTGAAAGATCATCCAGAACATTGAGGAGTTACGCAGTTGGTACTTTGGGTAATTTTCCTCGCCGAGAAATTGACGAGAAATAAGGATTTACATCGGGGCCATCTTATCTAGAATACCCTGCGTAACCCCTATATTGTGCAAATTAATCATTTTATTCCTCCCGGGCAAGTTAATTTTCTTGTCTTTCCCGGATTCGTCTTTTGCCAAGTTGGCTGGCAGATCCAGGGGGCCTTTGACCAGGATCGATGGGGGTACACGAGCCACCGACCCTGGAGACGCCCCCTGGGACGCGGTGATTGATCTCATTTACGCCTTCGACCATACCCGGTACCATGAACGTCGTTGGATGGGATTGGTCTCGGATCGTGAAGACGTCGGGAAGACGATCCTCGATGCCCGCGCTCTACCGGAAGCCGGTGTTCTCTCTGGCCGTGCTGGTGCTGGCCGCCACGATCGGTCTCGCCGCGTGGAGCCGATCGGGCGGAGCATCGCGGACCTCACCTGAATCGCCGCGCGAGGCCTCGGCGGAGGCCGAGACCGTGTACAAGACCGAGACCGCGCCCGCCGGCACGGCCCCAGCCGAGACCGTGCCGGAATCGCCAACCGACGGGAACTTGCGAACACGCGACGGTCTCCGGCGCAAGGTCGTGATCAAGGACCTGAACGTCGTTTGCCGGAATCAGCCGAGCGGCGGAAAACCGATTGGCCCTCCGCTGGACGCGTTCGCGATCCGGTTCGTCTACGGCGAGTCGCCGCCCGGCAATCTCACGATGTTCGAGATCGGGCCGAGGGAGGGGCCGACGCAGGGGTGGGTACTGGCGGCGTCGGTTCTCGAGTGGGACACCCGGCTGATGGCCCGGCCGACCCCGCGCCGGTCGGCCTGCTCTGGTCAGCTACCGCGAGGAGCGATGCCTCCGCGACGCCCTGGCCAACCGTGTCTGTCCACGGCACCACGGCCGTTGCCCGACCGAAGGCGAGGAGGGCTTGAAGGGCCCGAAGGCCACCCCGCTCGGGATGCCAATCCTCCAGTCGAGCGTGGCCAAGGAGCCCGACGGCTCGTCGCAGACGATCTTCGAGGTCGCCAGCCTGGTGCGCGACCTGGCTCCACCGCCGCCCCCGCCCGTGGAGCGAACTGGCCGGGTTGGCCACCTGGGCGCGTGACGCCGGGCGGGCCGAGGAATGGAGCCAGGCGCGGGACCCGTCGTGGTGGAAATCGGCCGCCTCGGAGGGAGCCGAGGCCCGTGAGGCGCTGCTGGCCCACCTCGCCCTGCCCGAATCGTAGCGCGGCGATGGGGCGGCCGCCGCCTGGGGCGCGGCTCTCGCGTGCTGGGTCCCGCTCGTTCCCCCTCCCGATCGGCCACTCGTGCTCGACCCCGCCCTCCGCGCAGCGACCCCCGACGCGCGGTCCCGTTTTGTCCGGGCGTTTATCAAGACGTTGCCCGCGGCACTCTCCGGTGAGACGCTGGGTTGGCTCAAGGAGCGGCCCGACTCCGACCACGCGCTGATCCTGCCGCTCGAAGTCCGGTCGGCCGCCGAGGCGGCGATCGAGCGCCGCGATCCGCGCCCGCTCCGCGGCGTCCTGACCCGCGGCGCTCGATGCCGGCCGCCCTGACTGCGGTGCTCGACGCAATCGAGGCCGAGGCGGACGACCGCCCGCAGGGCCGCGACGCCCTCGCCGCCGTGCTGGCCGAGGCGAGCGAATCGGCCGACCCTAACGCGGCTGGCGACGTCCAACGATGGGCCTTACGTCGGGATGACGCCGCGGAAGTTTGGCCTGGCCGCCCTTTACGCCGCGCCTTCGCCAATCCGCTGAACCTCGATGTCTGGCGGGAGATCCTGGCGCGAACGCCCCCTGAACTCCGCCCCGCGCTGACGCGGGTCGTCCTGCGCGTCGCGGAGGACCGCACGCTGCCCGACGAGCCGTTCCGATGGGGCGTCGAGGAGATCTTGCTGCCGACCGCCGAAACCGAACGGCCGCACGACCCGGCCTGGCCGGGCAGGTACCTGGACCGGATGCCGTCGGGGCTGGAACTGCTCAAGCGGCTCTTCCGCAAAGGAGTATCGCTCGCTCGGCGTACGCCGCTGGCTCGACCAGGCGCGGGCCCGGGGCGAGCTGTCTCCGGAACAGGTGGCGCGGCTCGACGGCTGCGAGCAATACGCGCGGGCGTTGCGCTCGGGTGATGCCCGGGCGCTGCTCGACGTGAAGCTGCCCGCCATCCCGGCCGAGGAACGCGGGGCGATGCTCAGCCAGATCCTCGCGCACCTGGGAGGCGCCTCGAACGACGCACTCGACCTGGCTCTCGACACCTGCCGCGATGCCTGGCCGGGCGCCTTCGCCGCCGGCGCCGTCGGGCTCGGCGGCCTGGCCCAGGCGCTCGCCGAGGGCCTGGGCTCCCTCCGGTCGGCTCATGACCTCTGGTTCGATCGGCTCGTCTCCCTCCTCGATCGCCTCGCGCTGACCGCCTCGGCCTGGTCGGGGTTCGAGCCCGACGGCCTGGCCTCCGAGATCGTTGCCGCGACGACTCGACTGCCGGGGCCGGAGTTCGACCCTTGGGGGCTCCGGCAGTTCCTCATTCCAGGACGACTCCGCCTGGCGGACCCTGGCCGTGGACATTGCGCAAGAAGTGCGCGGAAAGTCGGTCAAGGACGGCCTCGACGTCCTGACGCAGTGGGATCGCAAGCTCGTCAAGGGGCTGCACTCGGCGAGGTTCTTTGAACTCTGGCTGAACGTCTGCGACGGCCCAGCGCCGGCCGCCGCCGTCGCGTCGCGGATCGCGGACCTGAAAACGTTCGAAAGCCTTGCCCTGGTGGGCGTCAGCTCGATTTCTCGGGGCACGGGACGACCTCCGTGACGCGTTCGTCCGCCTCGCGCCCATGGCACCCATCGCCGCGGACACGCTGATCGAGATCGCGCGATGGATCAGTCCGCCGAGGCGTGTGAGCCGGTCACCGAGCCGCTCGACGGGCCTCGCCTCATCCGACCTCGTACCCCTGAACAGGCCGGCGCCCCAGCCCCTCGAGACTGGGGAACGAGATTGGTCTCGGGTCTCCGAGCTGGGACGTGTCCGCTGGCACTGCCTCGAAGCCCTCTCCGACTTCGACCGTACGGGGATCGCGGCCATGGGACGATGGAACTCTCTCCTCGAAAGACGGACCGCGCTGAGGCTCGAACTCCTCGATCTCGACGATCGGTACCGCTTTCTGGCCTGGTTGATCAAGCTGACCAACGAACTCGACAATGTCTTCATCCCGAAGCTTGCGAGTTGGCTCTCCAAGGTCGGCGTCACGGATGCCGACCGGATCAAGTCGCGATGGGCCGAGGAACGTGTGGGGCTGGTCGAGATGTCGTCCGACCTGAACCCGACGCGCCTGAAGGAAGCTGGTGTACGAACTCCAGGAGGAATTGAGGAAGGTGCTGAGCGATCAGGAAGAGAGTCGGCGGAAATCGCAGGTCTCCAATTTCCCCTGACCGGTCGGATCGGATAAGATTCGCGCAGCCACCGGCCCTCATGTCCTTCGCCGGGGTGACTTTATCCGGGGAGCTTCACCGCAAATGACAGGTCAGGGGGACGGTCCGCCCGTGGTCGGAATCGACATCGGGGGCACCAAGATTCTGGCGAGTGTGGTCAGCGCGGAGAATGTCATCCTGGGGCGGGCCAAGCGTCCGACCCCGGCCATGGAAGGACAGGAGGCGATCTTCCGGACGATCCTCGCGTGCGTGGACGATGCCCTGGCGAGGGCGGGGGTGTCTCACAGTCAGGTCGCCGCGGCGGGCGTCGGCTCGCCCGGTCCGCTCAACCCCGAGACGGGCGTTATCCTCTACAGCGCGAACATGAACGTCCGCAACTTCGCGCTCGGTCCCGATCTGGCAGACGTGCTGAAGCGCCCGGTGCTGGTGCAGAATGACGTCCGCGTCGGCTGCTACGGCGAGTTCCGTTTGGGGGCGGGTCGGGGCTACCGCAACATCATTGCCGCGTTCGTGGGTACCGGCATCGGCGGTTGCGTGATCCAGGAGGGCCAGCTCGTGAACGGGGCGACCGGCAACGCGGGCGAACTGGGCCACATCGTCCTCAAGGCCGGCGGTCCCAAGTGCGGCTGCGGCCGGAACGGGTGTATGGAGGCGTTGGCCAGCCGGACCGCCATCACGCGACGAGTCACCAAGGCAGTCCGCAACGGGACGCCTACCTCGTTGAGCGAGAAGCTGGCGCGGAAATCTGGCGTGCTCAAGAGCCGCGATCTGGCCGAGGCCGTCGCGGCGGCCGACTCGGTCGCCATCGAAGAGACTCGACGCGCGGCGCACTTCCTGGGCCTGGGCCTGGGGGGTCTGATGAATGTCCTCGGACCCGAGATCGTCATCATCGGCGGCGGCGTGACCGAGGCCCTCGGCGAACCCTACCTCGAACACATCCGGACCGCGGCGCGAGGCCAGGCGCTGGCCGATCCCGAAGCCAAGATCCGGATCGAACGCGCCACCCTCGGTGACGACGCCGGCATTCTTGGCGCCACGCTGCTCGCCCGCGAGAAGTTCCTGACGAGCTGAGCTCGACTGATGCCGTTTTTCGGGGTCGCTATTCCACAATGGCTCAAGATGGATTCCGGGGTGGTGGTCAGGCCGTCTTGCCATAAGTCGCCATGTGGGCAGCACTTACGGCCCGGAGGCAACATCCTCGCCCCATAGCACTCAAGTGCCTTCTATGGAAGGACTTGCGGCCGATTGCCTGGGTCCACCACCCCGGAATTCATCTTGAGCCTCCATCTTGAGCCTTTACTTCTGCCCAGCGCGACGATCGCTTCGAGCATCGGGGCCGCCGGGCCTTCGTCGGCGGCGGCCAGCTCGAGCGGTTGCGCGTGGTCGTCCTCGGTCGCGATCGCGTCGTAGGCCGACGCCGGGACGACGAACGCGACTTCGGCGGCGATCCCTTCCACAGGCTCTGGCGTCACCAGAGGGGAGAACTCCTTGTCGAGCCGCACGTCGTCACTCATCGTGAACGAACCCTCTCGCAAAGTCGCCGGATTCTTCTACAATCGACGCTTGAATCCGAAGAGCCTGGACCCCACGACCCCTGAGGAACCGTCATGATTCGCATCGCACGTCGGTTCGGAGTCGCGCTGGGTCTGGTCCTGGTCTGGCCCTGGGCGGTTGATGCGGCGCGTCCCCTGGTGCCCTCGCAGGGCGAACGGCCCGACCCGGCGACGATCGAGCGGTATGGGCCGGCGTACCGCTATCCGAAGGCGGGCTGGATCGTGCTGCACATCGAGGGCGAGCCGTATGAGCGGGGCTATCAGCACGGCCGCCTGCTCGCCCCCGAGATCGCCGATTTCATCAAGGCCCTGGCGACGAAGCGCAGCCCCAAGGCCCCCGCCGACGCCTGGCGCGAGCACCGGAAGCTGGTCAACGCCCTTTTCCTGCGGCGATACGATAAGGAATACCTCGAGGAAATGAAAGGGATCGTCGCTGGCGCGGCCGCCGCCGGCGCCAAGTTCCAAGACCGGGCGCTCGACCTGCTCGACGTGGTCGCCGTCAACTCCGAGATCGAGATCGAGTTCCTCGATGGTGCGCTCGACGCCACCCCCACCGGCCTGGAGGGCCAGCGGTTCGCCGAGCCGAACGACACGTGTCCCCGGCCCACCCGTCCCGAGCATTGTAGCGCCTTCGCCGCGACCGGCCCGGCAACCGCCGACGGCCAGATCGTCTTCGGCCACATCACCATGTTCAACCTCTACATGGTCCGCCATTTCAACGTCTGGCTCGACGTCAAGCCGGCCGAGGGACATCGGGTCCTGATGCAGACGTTTCCCGGCGGCATCATGAGCGGGATGGACTACTACCTCAACGACGCCGGCATGCTCGTCGCCGAGACCACCATCGACCAGACGAGGTTCGACGCCGACGGGCAGTCGCTCGCCTCGCGGATCCGCAAGGCACTCCAATACGCCGACTCGATCGACGCCGCCGTGGCCATCCTCGAGGCGTCGAACAACGGGATGTACACCAACGAGTGGCTCCTGGCCGACACCAAGACCAACGAGATCGCGATGTTCGAGCTGGGCACGCGGAAGAGCAAGCTTTGGCGGAGCAGCCGGGATGAGTGGCTCGGCGGCACGAAAGGCTTTTACTGGGGCTGCAACAATACCAAGGACATCGATGTCCGGCTCGAGACGGTGGCGAGCGTCGCGGGCAAGCCCGCCAACGTCGTCTTCCACCCCTCCGACCGCGACCGCGCCTGGATCCGGCTCTACGAGGCACACAAGGGCAAGATCTCGGAGGCGTTCGGCTTCGAGGCGTTCACCACGCCGCCGATCGCCGGGTCGCCGTCGTGCGACGCCAAGTTCACCACCTCGGCGATGGCCCGCGACTTGAAGACCTGGGCGCTCTTCGGTCCCCCCCTGGGCCGGACCTGGGAGCCCACCGAGGCTGACGCGCGTTCGGCTCCCCAACATCCTCCCGCTGGTCGGCAACGACTGGACGGTCCTGACCGCCGAGGTCCCCTCCGCCGCCGAGGGCAAGGCCGCGGCCGCGGTCGATCTCGCCTCCTCGAAGAAGGAGAAGAAGGAGGACGAGTCCGAGACCCTCGACCTCCCGCCCACCCTCCCCGCCGCCTGGCACGGGACGCTCCTGCCCTGGTCCGACGCCGACGTCTGGCTGGCCGCCGCGTTCGCCGATTACGAGAAGATCGTGGCGCTGGAGCAGGAGATCCGCAAGAAGGCGAAGGATCGCAAGCTGAACGTGGCCGAGAGGGACCGGCTCGACCTTGCGCTCTTTACACCTCGTTCGCGCTATCTCACAGCCGTCGAGCGCCACCTCGGCGACATCCCGCTGGCCGAGGTCCGGTCCGACCTGACCCGGGACGAGTGGTATCAGATCGCCTCGGGAAAGGGGGTGCTCCTCCTGGCCGCTGTGCGGCGCACGGCTCGGTGACGACGCTTTCCTGAAGCTGATGGACGACTTCGGCCGCGCCCACGCCGGCAAGTCGGTCTCGACCGCGGAGTTCCGCCAGGCGGTGGCGGCACTCCCCGTCAAGCCCCTCAACTCATCCTTCTTCGACGCCTGGCTCAAGGACCGCGGCTTGCCCGACGACCCAGGCGGCGGGTTCTGGTCGATCGATTCGTTCGAGGACGAGCCCGAGCGGGCCGTGATCGTCTTCGGGACGCTCAAGGAGGCCGACGCGCAGCGCGAGGCGGCCGAGCTGCTCCAGCGACAGATCGCCCGGCGCTGGTCGAACGTGGCCGTACCGATCGCCCCCGACCGCGATATTCCCTTCGACCTGCAATCGCGCCACATCCTCCTGGTGGGCCGCCCCGACGCGAACGCCCTCGCCGCGCTTCGCCAGACAGTTACCGATCGCATTCGGCCCCGGCTCGTTCGTGCTCCGAGGCGACACCTACGCCCACCCGGCCTCGGCGGTGATCGCGGCCGGGAGCAACCCGCTCAACCCCCATCGCGAACTCGTCCTCTTCGCCGGCCTGAGCGCCGAGGCCACCCGGAGCTGCGTCCAGAAGATCGGCGACCGCAACGACGTCCAACCGGCCGAAGTGTTGCTCTTGGCATCGGGGGCCAAGCCTCGGCGGCTCGTCCTCTCCGGTCGGTCGCCATGAAAAAGGTGGACCTGGAGAAAGACGGAGCATTCCTCCAGCTCCAGAAACTGTCTCGGGACAGCCATCGGACGCTGGTCGAGGTCGTTGGGATGATCCTGGCCACTGAGACGGCGTTCGAGCCGCCGAATCCGAGTGAACGAGATTCGTCAAGAAGGCCAGGGTCACCGTCGTCCAGAACGGGATCAAGACCATCGATGACGCCGAGGTCTCCCCGACCCCCGGCGGCACCAGCACCAAGGAGGGCGAGGACGGCCCGATCCTGCTCCAGGACCACGACAACGCGGTCCAGTACCGCAATCTCTGGATCAAGCCGATCCTCAGCCTCGACACCGCATTCCCCCCACTCGCTCGGGACACGGGCTCGGGCTCGGGCATCCCACCCCCCCCCTTCCTCGTTCCCGACAGTGATGAGACCCTGATGGTCGGCGATGTCGTTGCCATCGAGCCCGGGCTCTACATCCCCGGAGTCGGCGGCACGCGCTTCGAGCGGAACCACCCGATCGTGGCCGAGGGGTTCGAAACCCTTCCCCGACGTGCGATTGAGATTTCGCCACAAAGGAACAAAGAACACAAAGAGGTGAATTTATGATTCCTCCTCGCATTGTGAACGATGTGCCTTCGTGGCGATCATCTTTACTGGACCGCGGCCTTCAGGGCCTCAAGGGCGGGCTTGTAGCTCGGCTCCTGGGCGATCTCGGGCACGATCTCGACGTACTTGACCGTGTCGCTGGGATCGACCACGATCACCGCCCGCGCCAGCAGGGGGATCGGCAAGCCTTGGATCAGCACACCGTAGTGCTCGCCGAAGCTGTGGTCGTGGACATCGGAGAGGTTCTTGAGGTTCTCGACCTTCGCCTCGGTGCACCAGCGCTGCTGGGCGAACGGCAGGTCGAGGCTGATGGTGTATGCGGCGACCTTGTCGCCGAGCGCCTGCAACTCCTCGGTGAACTTCCGGGTCTGCTTGTTGCAGACGGGGGTGTCGAGCGACGGCACGACGTTGAAGAGGCGGGCCTTGCCCTTGCTGGCGGCCAGATTCACGACCTCCAGCCCCGCGCCGACGCACGAGAAGTCGGGCGCTTTATCCCCCGGCTTGAGCTTCGGCCCGATCAGCTCGATCGGATTGCCCTTGAAAGTCACCTCACCCTTGCGCGTCTCGGCCATGATGGTGCATCCTCAGGAGTCTGGAATCGGAAGCGGATCCGTTGAGATGTTCACAGTAACCAGGCACTCGTCGCCACCGCAAGAGAATTGGAGATGAAGTCGGCGCCAAGTCTTTTCGTTGCGATGGGGTCGTGCGTATGATAAAGATAGAGAAGATAACGAAGACGAGTGGGCTTCTAATCACTTGGGCGAGATATGTCGGTCTCTAGACACGAACCCTACCGCTATGACGTCGTCGTCGTCGGCGCGGGCCATGCCGGCCTGGAGGCCGCCTGGCCGCGGCGCGGATGGGCCGCCGCACCGCGCTGTTGACGATCAACTGCGATACGCGTCGGGCAGATGAGCTGCAACCCGGCGATCGGCGGCGTGGCCAAGGGGCAGATCGTCCGCGAGATCGACGCCCTCGGCGGCGCGATGGGAGTTCTCACCGACGCCACCGCGATCCAGTTCCGCCTGCTCAACCGGGGCAAGGGCCCGGCGATGCACAGCCCCCGCGCCCAGTGCGACAAGAAGGCCTACCAGTTCCTGCCAAGCTCACCGTCGAGCAGCAGGAAAACCTCACGCTCCGCCAGGAGATGGTCGAGTCGCTCCTGGTCGAGGGAGGCCGGATCGTGGGCCTCCGCTGCCGCGGCGGCGCCGAGTATCGCGCGCGGGCGGTCGTCCTGACCACCGGCACGTTCCTGCAGGCGCTGATGCACACCGGCGAGGTCAAGACCGCGGGCGGCCGCGCCGGCGACGTATCGGCCGACGGGCTCTCCGGCAGCCTACGGGCACTCGGCTTCGAGCTGCATCGGTTCAAGACCGGCACGCCCCCCCGGCTCAACGGCCGGACCATCGACTTCGAACGCCTGGAGCCCCAGCCGGGCGACGACGACCCGGTCCCCTTCTCGTTCCTGACCGACCGGATCGATCAGCCGCAGCTCGACTGCCACATCACCTCGACCAACGCCGACCGTCCACGAGATCATCCGCGCCAACCTGCACCGGGCGCCGATGTACTCGGGCCAGATCCAGAGCACCGGCCCGCGCTACTGCCCCTCGATCGAGGACAAGGTCGTCCGCTTCGCCGACCGCGAGCAGCACCAGATCTTCCTGGAGCCCGAGGGGCGGAACACCCTCGAATACTACTGCAACGGCATCTCCACGAGCCTCCCGCGCGACGTGCAGGAGAGCGATCATCCCCCTGATCCCCGGGCTGGAGCGCGCCGAGATCATGCGGTTCGGCTACGCGGTCGAGTACGACTTCGCCCCGCCGACCCAGCTCCACCCGACCCTCGAGACCAAGCGGATCCCCGGCCTCTTCTTCGCCGGCCAGATCAACGGCACGACGGGCTACGAGGAGGCCGCCGCTCAGGGGCTCATCGCCGGGATCAACGCCGCGCTCCAGGTCGAGGGCGCCGAGCCGCTGGTCATCGACCGATCGCAGGCCTACATCGGCGTCCTGATCGACGACCTGGTCACCCGGGGCGTCGATGAGCCCTACCGGATGTTCACCAGCCGCGCCGAGTACCGTCTGCTGCTCCGGCACGACAACGCCGACCTCCGCCTGACCGAGCTGGGTCGGGGCGTCGGCCTGGTCGACGATCGGCGCTGGGAGCGATTCCGGGCGCGGAAGGAGCGGATCGACACGTTGCGCGACGTCTTGACCCACCACCGGGTCGACGGCGAGTCGCTGTTCCAGATCCTCCGCCGCCCCGAGACGACCTGGGAGGACGCTGCTAGACCTGTCTCCCGGCGCTGACGAAGTTCGCCGACCGACGCCGAGCGCCGTCGAGCAGGTGACGATCGAGGCGAAGTACGGCGGCTACATCGATCCGCCAGGCGCAACAGGTCGAGCGGTTCCGCCGCCTCGAGGACAAGCCGCTGCCCGCCGACCTCGACTATCACGCGATCCCCAGCTCCGCGCCGAGGCCCGCGAGAAGTTCCATCGCGTCCGGCCGCACTCGCTCGGCCAGGCAGGTCGGATCAGCGGCATCAACCCGGCCGATATCGCCACGCTCCTCGTTTACCTCAAGCGACGCAATTCCGCATTATCTACTCAAGATCCCCAGACCACGTTGTGAAGGCATTCTGCCCCATTCAAGAAAAAAGATCGATCCCGAACACGCGTGTACATCGCTCCAATGAGGACGGGAAACTTTCGGCTCCTTGGGGATTTCCGGACCTTTGTCCGAGAACGCCTTTTCTGAGATCCTGGGCCCTTTATCCACTTCTGGGGATGCCCGCGCTCTGCGGAAGGGATTGACGGTCATTTGGGTTGACAGGTTAGGAAGGAATCCTATAATTGGCTGCATTGGCAATTCTGGTAAGTTTGTTAGGTTTAGCAAACTTTACGGATCGTTTGTCGCAGCGGGGCTGGGCGGTCTTGAGGCGGCTGGCCGCCTGGCGGCAGCCTGCGTCGAGGGTGAGTCCGGCAAGGAGGCATTGGAGGGCGTCCGGCGGATGGCGGGGGGAAGAGGCCCAAGCTCGCCGGGGATGGAGCGACCGAGCCCATGAGCTCGCAGAATGGGACGTACCCGACCATGAAGACCGTTTTCACGACGGGCGAAGCCGCGAAGATCTGTAAGGTCAGTCAGCAGACGATCATCCGCTGTTTCGACTCGGGCCAGCTCCGGGGTTTTCGGGTCCCTGGCTCGCGGTTCCGGCGGATTCCGCGCGAGGCGCTCTATCGCTTCATGAAGGAAAACAACATCCCCACCGACGCGCTGGAGAGCGGTCGGCGGCGAGTCTTGATCGTCGATGACGACCAGGCGGTGGTCGACCTGATCTCGGATGTTCTGGCCAACGACGCGCGGTTCGAGACCAAGGTGGTCAATAACGGCTTCGCCGCGGGGATGCAGGCCAAGGAGTATCACCCCGACCTGATCATCCTCGACGTGATGCTGCCGGACATCAACGGCCAGGCCGTCTGCGAGCTGATCCGCCAGGACCCGACGATGTCCGACATCAAGATCATCTGCATCTCGGGGATGGTCGAGGAAGACAAGATCGCCGAGTTGAAGGCGGCCGGCGCCGACGATTTTTTGCACAAGCCGCTCGACATCGATGAACTGATTCGCCGCATCTGCCGACTCTTGGATATAGAGACCGGACCGACCGGCTGAGCGAGTCGACCCTGGCAGGATGCGGGGGTCATGGTGTATGGTTGGTCTGTGGTTGGTCTCTCGGACGGATGGCTCGTTCGGTTGTCGCCGACGGGAAGGAGCCCGGTTCGGTGTGTACGTTCCCTCCTCGACACCGTCCCCATCTCGACCTCCGCCGGCGGCTGGAACGGTTGGACGGGTTGCCGCTGCGCCCGGCTTCGGCGCGCCTGGTGCTGAGCGCGAGGTCCGACGAGCCGGGCGAGTCGTCCCCCGACTGGCGGGCGGCGCCGAAGTCGCTTGCGCTCACGGGGGTCGATCCCGGCTGGGTTCTCGCACAGTCGTGCCGGTCGCGACCGTTCGAGCCGCTGGCGCTGGTGGCCGATCGGCCCTGGTGGCCCGCGATGTCATCGTCGGCCTCCGAGGCGGTCCACCGGCTCTGGCGGCACGCTGTGGCCGTTCGCCAGGCGGCGTGGCGGTTGGCCCGCAAGGCGGACGACCCCGAGCCCGATCGGGTCGCGAACGCGGGGCTATTGCACGGGCTCGGTCGCTGGGCCGCAGCCGCGCTCGACCCGGATTGGCTGGTGCTCTGGCTCGACGAGGCCGAACCCCCGCGGCGCCGGGATTTCGAATGCCGGACGCTGGGCGTCGAGACGACCACGCTCGGCCGGACGCTCGCCGAGCGCTGGGAATGCGACCCGCTCATTGCGGAGGCCGCCTGGCTGCATGCTGACCGCGACGGCAGCCTGAACGGCTGCGCGACGGAGCCGGGCCGGCTCGCGTTGATCCAGCGGGCGTACGCCCAGGCGGAACGGACCCCGTGGGCCTTGTTCGGCGACAGGGGCCGCGAGCCCTCGGGCTCGGACCCACGGATCCGACTGCTGACGGCCGAGGTCCAGGTGCGTTGCGGCTCGGCGTTTGTCGATCCCGACGCCACGCCGCACGAGGAGCGACTGTCGCGCGCCGACGCGAGGCTCCGCCGGGAGGTGGCCGAACTCCGCACCGCACAGGCGGCGCGCGACCACTTGCTGGGCGCACTGGCCGAGTCCGACCCGTTAGAGGGCCCGGAGACCTGGGCGGAACGCGCGGCGCTGGCCTGGTGCGGCCTGCCGGGCGTGGCCACCGCGCGCGTCGTCTGGACCGGGCCGAGTGCCTCCGACGACGCCGCCCCTTGCGTCGGCCGCCCGCCGTCGCTGGTCGTACCGCTCTCGGAGCGCGGCCAACCGTTTG
The DNA here is from genome assembly GCA_963803395.1 of uncultured Planctomycetaceae bacterium. Lineage (GTDB taxonomy): Bacteria > Planctomycetota > Planctomycetia > Isosphaerales > Isosphaeraceae > JAFANO01. The sequence continues at coordinate 65,439 of CAWDND010000038.1, read as the reverse complement.
CCGAGGTCCACCTGTGGACCGAGATTGACCACCCCGTGCCCCCTGCCGGGGCCCTGGCCGCGCGGGATGCCTGGCAAGCCTGGGCCGCGCTGGTCGCCGAGAGGACCCGGACCGCGGCACGGCTCGACCAGGTCGTCCGCGCTGCATCGCGACCGCGGTCGCAGCAGAAGGAATCGCGGTTCGTGCAGGCCAAGCTCGACGCCCTGGCCGAGTTCGCCGCAGGGGCAGGCCACGAGCTGAATAACCCGCTGGCCGTCATCGTCGGTCGCGCCCAACTGCTGCTGGCCGGCGAGACCGACCCCGTCGCGGCCCGGATGCTCCGCGCGATCCTGGCGCAGGCGCAGCGGGCGCACCGAATCCTGCGCGACCTGATGTACGTCGCGCGTCCGTCCGAGCCTCGGCCCCGGTTCTGTCAGCCCGAGGAGATCCTCCGCGCCTGCCTCCGCGACACGAAGGCCGAGGCCGACGTGCGCGGCATCCATCTCGTCGCCGATCCCACCAAGCCTGGCCCCAAGGTCTGGGCCGACCCCGACGCGCTGCGGCACCTGGCCGAGGTCCTGCTCCGCAACGCGCTCGAGGCCACCCCCAAGGGAGGGACGATCCAGGTCTCGGCCTCGGGCGACGCTGAGGCGCTGCACTGGACCGTCCAGGACAGCGGTCGCGGGATCACCGCGGCCGAGGGCCAGCACCTGTTCGACCCGTTTTACTGCGGACGACAGGCCGGTCGCGGGCTCGGACTTGGCCTGCCTCGCGCCGCCCGGATCGTCGCGCAGGCCGGCGGCGAGCTCCGCTGGCATTCCACGCCCGGCCAAGGGACGATCTTCCACGTCCATCTCCCCCTGACGGCACCGCCGATGCCCCCTGTCCTCGCGGCATCGGAAAAGGGTCCTCCGATTTCGAAGACTGATCCGCCGCTGCCCACGTCTTAGGCAACACCTGCGCCACAAACCATCGAGTCGGCGATCTCGTGACAGTCGCCACAGAGATAGGTGACGTTCAACGGCTCGTCATAATTCCAGTGATGGCGCTCCAGGCGAAGCCGACGTCGACACCAGACGCAGCACCTGGGCCGTGTGATCAGACCAAGCTGCTCGCCGAGCGCCGCCGCATACCGCGCCGAGCGGGTGCGGATCCGGCGAGGTTTGAGCAGGTCGAGGCTGATTTCCAGGTGACGACGAAGACGGGCGGACTTGGCGTGCTGGCGGTTCCGTCGGCCTTTTTTCATGACGAGTTACCCGAATTGGAACCCTGGGGCCACCTCGAATACGACGAGACGACGGCGGTTTCCACTCCATCGGCGGAGCCCCTGGCAGGGATCATCCGACGGACTCCTGGATAACAGTCCGGACCGGTCAACTTTACTGCAAAGGATGGACCATGTCCATTGTCTTGAGTGAAAAGTGGGAAATAGGAACAACTGCGAGAAACTGATCCGTCGTGACGACAATGATCATTATAGGGAATGATGCATGCAGAAGTGAAATTCACAAGAAGAAGTTATAGATAAATAATATAGTTTCAAATTTCGCATGCGGGGCTGTCCCTAGCACTCCATGTTCCTCACATTAGAAGCATCCTGGATCGTTCGAGACTCCTCGCTGATCTCCACCAGTGTGCGGGTGGCCCATTCACGACGATCTTCCGAGAAAACCAGGCCCGGAGAAGAGTGAGAGAGGGGCGCTCTCTGAGATTTTGACACGACCGAGCCGAGAACGCCGAAAATCGCGGTCAACTACCTATGGCATTGGGGTTCACGTCATAACCGTGGTGGAGATTAGCGAGAAGTCTCGATCGTTCCGGGATGAATTTTATAATGAATACAATTATATTATTAGTTTTAATAAATCATTCTCATCGGCCGGATGCAAGATGTTTCCTGAGAGAAGCGGAGGAGAAAGACCCTCATAAACAAACCATCTCTCCCATCCTTTGTAATCCCCAAAAAACCTATACTTTCGGGAGATTCTCCAAATTTTTTGGCCATCTGTACCAAACTCATCCATTATAAACGATGACGGCGTCAGAGGCGGCCTCCCATCCTGTACTCTGAAGAGGATTTTTGAAGATGCCGACACGTCGGGAACGATCGCGGCGACATCATGCCTTGCGCTCTGAATCCTGGGAAGTCCGCAGGTAGCTCGACTCGATCAAGCACCGCAGCCGGTAGGTTGTGAACACCGCGTCCAACGACGGCGGCTGATGGCCCCAGGAGGCGTAGATCAACGCCGGACGCCCGTGGCGCTGCCGCTCCCCTCGGGAGTTGCGGCACTTCACGCAGATCGATACCGTTCGACACCGTCGCTGTCCGCTGCGTCGCGTCGGCCAGGGTGGAGGTGGACCAACCGTTCTTCTTCCACGTCCGGAAGACGTAGCTGCCGCTGGGGCCTTTCGGATGCTTGGGCATGCGGCCGTGACAGACCACCGGCATCAGGAACGGTCGTCGCGCCCGTTGCAGGGAGCGGACGACCTCCACGCTGGAGATCCCGCGGTCCAGGAGGACCAGACCGATCTTGAGCCCGGCCTGGCTCACCGCCGCGAGTAACTCCCGGAGCAACTCCTTGAGCAACTCCGACCGCGTCACCGAAGTCACGGCCAGGTTGAACCGTTGGCCGAGGAGATGAGGTAGGCGGTCGCGTAGGCGAAGCAGGAGTTGGTGCCGCGCTGGGCCTGACCGCGGCCGATGTCGAGGATCGTCGAGGGGATGCTTGCCATAATAGGAAGCGATCAGGGTCAGGTCGATGGCGAGCGCGAGCGGCTGCTTGCGGCGCAGGCGCAGGCCCCGGGGCAAATGGCCCGCGCAGGCGGCGTTGATCCGGCGCTTCAGCGCGTCGCAAGCGAGCAGTTGGGCCCACCGCCGCGGCCTTGTCGCCTCCAACCCGATGGACACGATCGAGCGCGTCCGCCGTGACCCCCCTCGCCCCCGGTCGCTGACGCGCGAGCAAGTGGAGGCCGTCCTCACGACGATTCCGGCTACCCAGCAGCGGGACCGGCTCCTGTTTCGGCTGATCTTCGAGACGGGACTGCGAGTCGGGGAGGCGCTGGGGCTCCACGTGGAGGATCTGGATCTGACAGCGGATGACGAACGCCTCAACGTGCTGGGCAAGGGCGGACAGCGGCGCACGGTACTGCTGGACGAGGTGGGCTTGGTCGGCCAGCTCCGCTTGTACCTGAAGTGGACCGGCTACCGTCATGGGCCGCTGTTCCGGGCCGAGAAGAACGGCCGAGGTGGCCCGCTGCGGTATCAATCGGTGCAGGAAAGATGGGCGCGGGACTGTGCCCAGGCCGGGGTGTCGTGCACCCTCCACCCGTTGCGCCACATGCATGCGACCGAACTGGTCAACGGGGGCGTGAGCCTGGCGACGATCCGGAAGCGTCTGGGGCACAAGAATCTGCAAACGACGCTGCGTTACGCGGAGCAGTCGGACGCGACGGCCGACGCGGAGTTGCGGGCATGGCGGCGGAAGCAACGCCGGTCCCGCTGAGCCGCCCGACAGGGCGACAGAGGGCTTAGCGTGACTTTCAGAAATAGCTGTAGGGTTTCGCAATGACATTTGCCAGTCGCTTCTTTTCCAGGCGTTCGAGGAAGGCAGCCAACTTCTCCCGGTCGAACTTCCATTCAAATGGCCGGGGCTCTCCATTGCTCAGTGTCTTCGTACAATCGCAGTCGCTCTTCGACCTCATCCAAGCTGGCGAAGTCGTTTGGCGTCAGGACCTTCCTTTGAATCAGCGAGAAATAGATCTCTACCTGGTTGAGCCAACTGGCATGCACCGGCGTATGAACCAAGATCAGCCTTGCCGTAGGCTTTTCTCAGTCGTTTGCGCTGTTGGCCTCCCCGCGATGCGAGGAGCCGTTGTCCACGATCCAGAAGACGCGACTCGGCCGATCGGTACGGCTCGCGCTCCGCATCACTTGAGCGACCAATCGACCGAACGAGTCGATTCCCGTCTTTTCCTCGCATCGACCCAGGACTCGACCCGGCGGACGTCCCAAGCGGCAAGATACTGCAACGCGCCTCCTCGTCCGTACTCGTGTTCCACTCTACGCGGGCGGCCCGGAGCCGGGGCAAAGTTTCGGTGACAACGGATGCGAGCCTGGATGCTCGTCTTCTCGTCCGCGCTAATGATGTAATCCTCGGCGACCAAGTGGTATGCCTTGCCAACAGCCGCGCGTACAGGTCCAGGACACGTTCAGCTTTCTCGGCGAACCTCGGGTCGCGTGGAAAGATCCAGTACTCATACCGCCAAGGCTTGATCGCGTCCGTGTCCAGGATTCGCCAGACGGTGCTTGGGCTGATCGGCTTCTCCAGGGCGTAATCGGCGCGCGTGGTCAGGTCGTCCAACGACTGGCGACTCAGGGGCAATTTCGTTTCGGCGACCGTCTCGCAGGCGATCGCTTTGACGATGGCCTCGTCCCGCGGGGGAAAAATCGGGCTTGCGGCCCCGTCCCGGTCCATCCTCCAGAGTGAAGTCGCCTTCGGCCCAGCGTTTCCGCCAGAGACGGACGGAGTTGGGATGCAGTTGCACGCGGATCGCCGCCGCGGGATTCGAGAGGAGTGGATGCTGATGCAGCAGGAGGACCAGGCTGGCTCGTTGTCGGAGTTGGAACCTGACCGTGCGTCGGCGCACAACGGCCTGGGCTTGAGCCAGGAAATCCCGCGGGAAGTCAGGGCGGAAGAATCGCTGAGGACCAGGCATGGCACGCGTCCAGTTGCAGGAGCGATCGTGATGTCCACTCAAGGTCCTCGAAGCTTACCCAGGCGAGTCGGGAAACCCTACAGCTATTTCTGAAACGGACCACTTAGCGTGACTTTCAGTTCCATTGCGTGCGATTCGTAGCATCTCATCGACCTGTAATGCGTTATGCAAGGAGGTCTTGCGACATTACCCGATGTTCCGCCATCGGTCTGCTACCCCAGCGGGCGTCACCGGCAACGGCGAGGTCCGAAGCCTGGGGGACAACGTAACCTCGATCCTCGGATCGGTCGTGGACGCGCGAGCCGACACGGCGACTGCCAGCATCACGGCGGTCGGGGGCCAGCAGTCCGGGTCGGGTCAACCCAGGTGAAGTGCTGATAAAGGCCGTAAACAGAAGACAAGCCAAAGATGCTGTCAGGCTCGAACCAAAAGGTACGTGGCCAGGAACGGGGGCTGCAATGTCCCCCGTCGCGGATGACGTGCCACCGGCCGAAAGGCACGACCCTACCCCGGAGTGATCGACGAGATGAACGAAGTAACCCCGTTGCCTTCCCCGCGAGGGAAGGCCGACTGCAAAGGGAGCCGACGAGGCAGCGGGGAAGGGATGAGGGAGAAAGCGAACGCTGGTCGGTAATCGATCGGATAGCGGGTGAGTCCGCCCACGGACGACATCCCCGCGCCGCGAAAGCGGGCTGACTTCCCTCGGGTGTTCCGTCACGAGAGAACCTTGGCCAACCGACTCAGGGAGACAAGCAGAGATGTCGGCGGCAGAAATGCCTGCTGGTGCGGCTCCCGGGCGTGCGCCCGACTGGCACTCCATCGAATGGGAAGAAGGTCTGGCGTACGGTCCGTCGGCTCCAGGCGCGTATCGTGAAGGCCGTCGCGGAGGGCAGATGGAATAAAGTCAAGGCCCTGGTCTATCTGCTCACGCACTCGTTCGGTGGCCGGGCCCTGGCCATCTTACGGGTCGTCAGTAATTCGGGTGCGAAGACCCCTGGTGTGGACAGAGCCCTCTGGAACACACCGGAGGCCAAGTCGGCCGCCTTCGACGCCCTGCGCCGGCACGGTTATCGACCGCAACCGCTCCGCAGGGTCTATATCCCCAAGAGCAACGGAAAACGACGCGGCCTCGGGATTCCCACCATGGCCGATCGAGCCATGCAAGCACTCCACTTGCTCGGCCTCGATCCCATCGCGGAATGTCGCGCCGACGGCCACTCCTATGGCTTTCGGCGGGAACGCCGCTGTGCGGACGCGATGGCACAGACTCATATCGTGTTGAGCCATCGGCACGGCCCGGAATGGATCCTCGAGGGTGACATCAAAGCTTGCTTTGATAAGATCAGCCATGAATGGCTCTTGAATCACGTCACCATGGACCGGCAGGTGCTGGGGAAATGGTTGAAAGCGGGTTTCCTGGAGAAGCACGCCTGGTTCGCCACCACGGAAGGGACACCTCAAGGCGGGATCGTTTCACCCGCCCTGGCGAACTGGACCCTGGATGGACTGCAACGGCTCCTGGCGGAACGTTTCGCCAGGACGCCGAGGCAACAACGGATGAACAAAGTCCACCTGGTCCGCTATGCGGATGACTTCTTGATCACCGGCACGTCGAAGGAACTCCTTCGTGATCAAGTCCAACCTCTCGTGTCTCACTTCTTGAAGGAACGAGGGCTCGAGCTCTCGCACGAGAAGACCAGGATCACCCATGTGGAGGAAGGCTTCGACTTCTTGGGGCAGAACGTCCGGCGCTACCGCTGCGGCAAGGTCCTGACCAAGCCGTCGGTGCCAAGCGTCAAGACGTTCCTGTCCAAGATCCAGGAAACGATCGACGACTCAGGCGGCCTGACGGCGGGAGAACTGATCCGGCGCTTGAACCAACAGATCAAAGGCTGGACCATGTACCACCGTTATGCGGCGAGCAAACGCACCTTTGCGGCGTGGATCACCGGATCTTCCAGATGGTGTGGCGTTGGTGCCGGCGACGGCACCCGAACAAGCGCGGGAAGTGGATCAGGGAGAGATACTTCCAGCGAGACGGGCATCGCCACTGGGTCTTCACCGGCACGCTGCGAGATCAGAAAGGCCAAGGCTGGCCGATCCAGTTGATGGCCGCGGCGAAGGTGAAGATCATTCGCTACGTGAAGATCCGCAGCGGCGTCAATCCCTACGATCCGAAGTGGGAACTGTACCTGGAAGCACGGTTGGGCTGGCAACTGGCCCAAACGCTGGCAGGCCGCAGTCGGATCGAATACCTATGGAAGGAACAAGAGGGACGATGTCGGGTCTGCGGTCAACCCCTGCGGATCGCAGAGGACGATTACCAGTTCCATCATCGAATTGGGCGCAGCCAAGGCGGTCCGGACACGATGGATAACATGGAGTTGCTCCATGCTAACTGCCATCGGCAGATCCATGTGCGAGAACGACGGACGAAAGCGGCCGCGTCCCGCGAGGGGCGTTTGTGAAGGCTTGAGCTGGATGAGGGGCAACTCTCATGTCCAGTTCTGAGGGGGCGGGGACGTAGCAATACTTCCCCGCTACCCGACTACTGGAACCCCTTCTACGGCGCACTGCTATCGGAACTCCACCGTCGGAATTCAGATCGACGCTGCGGGAAGCTCGGCCAACGTTTGAGCGACAGGCTCATGACCCTGCGTAATTGACAGTCCGACATCGGGGAACTAATAGTTTGACTGGCCCGTTGTTCGTCTGCCCCGACGTGAGGAGGCTTTGGATCAAGGGATCGCAAGCCGACGCTGAGATTACCCCCAGAGCGGTGCCCCAAGCCGTTGCGGAGACCGCTCCCCCGACGGTGCCTTGCGACCTCGTAGAGACCGAGGATTAAGGAACTGGCGATGGTCCCATTCACGACGACAGGACGCGTCAGCCTCGCATTCTCGAGGCGAACCGACGACTCGATCGCCGCCACGATTCGCTGCGTCGCGGGCGGCGTTTCCGTGGTGCTCCGCGACTCGGAGGGCACGCAGAGCGTCGGCGACTTCGTCGCCGATGGTATGACGCAGGAGCGGATCATGGTGATCCTAGAGGCACTGTACGCGCGGCTGCGCAGCGTCTTGAACCCCTGAGCAGCCGCGACAATGAGTGCATAACGGAGTATCGGCGGCGTCCCGCGACGTCGCGAGACGCCGCCGCAGCCCGTTTTTGAGCATCGAGGGCCTGAGACGACCTCTCCCCTCCCCTGCTCCGCCGGGTGGGGCCGAAAACACGTCAGACGCCCGAACCGGCGTGCGTGCCCTGGTGGGCCGGCCCGCCAGGACAGAGCGGCGGCTGACGACGCCGGAACGTCACACCGCGCCAATCGCGAGCGGTCCATCGCTTCGGCCCACGCCTCCGAGGCCCAGGTCGCCGGCATGCGATCCCCCCTGGAAAACAGCGAGATTCCCGCGGATCGGAAGCCCCCGCCGCCACCGGAGTGCCACGGTATCACGGCATCTCCGTGTCGCAATGCCCCGGTGATCTGGCGCCCCGGTGTCGGGGCATCTCGATCGCCAGGTGCTATGGCATCGCGGCGCCGTGACGCCGGTCTATCGCGGCATCATCGTACCGCAGAGTCGCGGTCGTCCGATGCCGGAGTATCGAGGTGTCGAGATGTCGCAATCGTGCGGTATTTGGGGTGGCGAGGCATCGGCGTGCTGAAATACCTCGACCCTTCGGTCAGGGCCTACGCACCAAAATAGAAAAGATAGGAGGGATAGAAAAACTCTCTCTCAAGTGTGATTTTGATCAGTATCCTGGAAAAACCCTGCTTTTTTTAAAATCTTAGAATCTAATATGATTTAAATTAATATTAATAAATAATATAACGTTAGGATCTAATCTATGAAACTGGCAAAAACACGGGGATTTTTGGTGCGTAGGCCCTGACCCTTCGGTGCTTCGATCCTTCGGTGCTTCGATGGGGCGGTGTCGTGATACCTCAGTATGCGTGTGTGGCACGACATTACGGCATCAGCCAACCGCGATGCCTCGATGCCGACCTGCCTCGATACCGAACTACCGACCTACCTCGATATGTCAGCCTCGCGACACATCGGCGTCACGACGCCCTGATGGTGCGGCATTACGATCGCGCAGCACCATCCCACCGGGGCGTCACGATCGCGCGATGCCGCGACACCACGGCTCTATGATGCTCAAGTACCGCGGCATCATCGGCCGATCTTCCGCACCGGAAGGGAGGCCGCCCGTGCGCTCGATCGCGTTCATGTCGGAGAAGGGGGGGAGTTCGAAGACGACGTGCGTAGTCAACGTCGCCACCGGCCTGGCCCGGGAGGGCAAGCGGGTCCTGGTCGTCGACGCCGATCCGCAGGGCAATGCCACGCTCGTCCTGCTCCGCGGAGAGGCCCCGGAGGCACCGACCCTCTACCACGTCCTGAGCGGCACGTACGACGCCCTCGACGCGATCCGCCCGACCAGGATGGAAGGCATCGACCTGATCCCAGCCGACGACCAGCTCGCCGACGTCAATGTGACGCTCGCCTCGGAGCTGGCCCGGGAGCGATGGCTGCGGTCCGCGATGCGTAGGGTCGGGGAGTCCACCCCTTTGAAGGTGGTTCAACAATCTCGCAACGTCTTGTAGCTTAAAATGTTGCGAGATTTCTGATAGAGATACGAATCTGGTACAAATCAGAATCTAATTTATTCGCTGTCCCGAGTTCGGGCCGTCAAGGCCGATTCGGAACGAATTCTCGCTCCAGCGACTTGATCTCGGCGCTAGTAAATGCCCCAGATTACCGCAATGACAGCGATTTATTTGCACCTCGTAGACGGGCAGCCACCTTCAAAGGGGTGGGTCGGGGAGTCCTACGACTTCGTCATCCTCGACACGAGCCCCCAGCGCACTCTGATCAACGTCAACGTCCTAAACTTCGCCGAGGAGGTCTACTGCCCGGTGGACCCGAGCATCTTCGGGATCGCCGGCCTGGTCAAGCTCCAGGGCGTCGTGGCCGACGTGGCGAAGTTCCTCGACAATTCGACAGTCCGGATCGCCGGCCTGGTCGTGACCCGGATGCAACGGGACAACCTGTCACGCGACGTCGAGGCGCAGCTACGCCAGGCATTCGGCCCGCTGGTCTGCAAGGCGACCATCCCGGCGTCCGCCAAGGTCGGCGAGGCGCACGCCCGCTATCAGTCCATCTTCGACTATGCCCGGCTCTCGCCCGCGGCGCGAGCCTACGAGGCCCTGACTCGGGAGATTCTGGAACATGGCGAGAACATCGGGACTGGGGGCGGCGTCGATGGAGCTGCTGAGGCCGACCGCGCCGACCGATCCGCCCGACTTGGGATTCAAGCCACCGAGCAGCTCAGCGAGCCGGCGGGCTGCTGAGGCCGACCGCGCCGACCGATCCGCCCGACGCCAGGACCGCGCCGCCGGATGACGTCGAGCCCGAGGAGTCGGCGGAGCAGGGGGCGCGTCCAATGTGCCCTCCTCGCGCCGCCGCCAAGCGGAAGCGGACGGCCCCGGCCGGCAAGACCCGGGCGCGGAACCTCCACCTGACGGACGACGTCCACGACCGGCTGTTCCTCCTGGCCCGCCACCGCCGGCAGACGGTCAGCGCCGTGGCGAATGACCTGCTCGACCGGGCCTTGCCCCGGTGGGAGCTGAAGCGTCAGGGGTAGGGTCGGGGAATCGGCCGAGGCCGGCGTGGCGTAGGGCGGGGCTGCACAGAGGCCGCCCAGGAGCCCAAATACCGCTAACGCGGTCCCATCGAACCCCAGGGTTAGGCAGTGCCACTGGAACGGCGTCGCCTCATTCCTGAGATGAGCCGTCGTCCTGGTGTGCAGCCAGCCCGCCGTTCGTTCCTCACGGCATGCCGGCTGCCTGCGGGCCGGCGTGGCGCCCATGGCGATCCCTCGCCCTTGCGGCCGGCAATCCTACCGGCCGTTGCGGCTCGGTGCCGCCGCTGGAGCCGCGGCTGCGCTTGCGTCCCCATCGCCCCTTTGGCCTGCCCGACTTCGGCGGCCGACTCGCGGTAAACTGGCCCCAGGAGCCGCCTGCGCCGGGCTGGTCGCATGCGTACTCTCGGACCTCGTCCCGGCGCGGCGTCGCGCGGCCGGTGCCGGCCGCGTACGCAGACGCCCGACTCGGTGCCCGTCCTCAACGTCGAGCAGGGCGGGTACGCGGCGCCCCTCGCTGGCCTTGAGGGGGTTCCGATAGCAACGGAGCAAAAGACAACGATCTTCCGTGCGAGCCGCTCTCGCGAACGATGGTAATCGAGAAGCCTCAAGACCTTCGGGAGAGACCAAGCGTTTTCGCGAGTTCCGGGTTATCGATAACCGTTCTCGAAAGCAACTTCTCGAATCAGGCCCTCGGAGACGGGTTTCGAGAAGGCAAAACGCGGTGGAGCTGGGGCCCCGGGCCAAGTTCGTTGTTTTTTTCTCCGTTGCTATCGGAACCCCACTCACGGCGACCTCCAGGGAGGGATGCGGTTTTCAGTCCAGATTACCCCGGACTGATCGGGAGGTGGTGGCACAAAACTGATCGGGAGGTGATGGCACCTGGCCCTTCATGCTGAACGAGCTACTCCGAGGGCCAGTACCCTCGCTTGCAACCGGTCGCTGCGCAGCCAGCCTCTCGCCCCGGGTGATTCATCCTCCCCCGAAAGGTCGGGCGCGCCTCGGATCAAAACTCCAGTGCGGATAGCGGGAGTCGTGCTCGATGCCGTCTGAATCGTAATAGGAATAGCTGCGATTGGGCTGGGAGTCCTCTTGGGCCGACGAGGACACGGGCGGGCTCGGGGAGGAGTCCGGCGCCCGGGTTGGTAGGCCCAGGTGCGGCCTGGAGAGGAAACGCTCGGGGCTGGCATGGAGTAGCAGCCGGCCGCGTAGAAGAAGAGCGGGGCCGGCCGCTCAGAGCGCGCGGCAGGGTAAAAGAAGAGCGGGGCCGGGGAGACGGTGAACTGGGCCTGAGGCGAGGCCAGAACCTGGGCCTGAGCCGCGGAGGTCCCGAGTGCCAGGGGACAACCGAGCGTCAGCACCCCCACCCCGAGGAGAGATCGCGTGGTCCGAAGCATAGTAACCTCCCTGGTCTGGCTCCGAGGATCGGAACGGCTCCGGTGCCGGGGTAAGCCAGTTCCCCTAGGCACCTTCGGAGCACTCTCTGATGAGAAGCAAATTCGATTCCAGCTTCGGCGGCACGGCGCCCCGCGACGGCGCGTCCCCGGCGCCCTCGGCGCGCTTGAATCGCCTGACTGCGCTCCTCCGTGATCGTCGGGTGACCCCAAGCGACGCAAGACTTGACGCCAGGCGAGCCGGCCTGTGCGCCGCCCGTCCCCTCGCCCCGCCGCTTTGTCGATAAATGGCATGAAACCTTCTTTGCTTTGGTGCGGTGATACCCCCTCGCCCCGGTCCCGAATGGCTCTGTGAGCTGTTCACCCGTCTCACCGGCCGCGAGATCCCCCCCACCCGCCTGATCCGGCCCGGCCTTGCTTCTTTAGTCTGGGCAAAATAGATAACCCTTGCATGTTGCTTTTTTGCCTCGTACGATGCACGAGGTCGGGGAATATCGGATCGCAGTGTCGCGGGACGGCGGGGCCCACCAACCACATCCGGGGCCCAATGGTCTCCTCTTCCCCGAGGCGCTGGTTTCTCCATCCCCCCATATGATCGTGAGGCAGCGATGATGAGCGAGAGTCCAAGTACAAGCTCCGTGCAGACCCAGTTGAGCGAGTTGCTCGATCGCATCCAACGGCTTGAATCGCGGCTCGACCCGAGCGGCAAGTCCGCCTACACGGGCCCTGCCCCCCCTCCCGAGAAGCTGCGGCACTGCTCCCTGCCGAAGGTCGCGCCCCGGATATTCGGCCCGGACGTCTCCGCCCACCGGGCTCGGCTGATCCAGTGGAGCTCCAAGAAGTGGGTCAACGGCACCAAGCTCCACTACTGGTTCTTCGACAGCGGCCCCAACTCCGCCGGCGACGACCAGAAGGACAGCGTGCGCGAGGGCTTCGGCGTCTGGGAGGACCTCAAGATCGGGATCTCCTTCCAGGAGGTCAAGGACATGAGCGAGGCCGAGGTCCGCATCGGCTTCCTTCAGGGCGATGGGGCGTGGTCGTACATCGGCACCGACGTGATCAAAATCCCCGGCCAGGGCGAGCGGACGATGAACCTCGGCTGGGACCTCCGGACCGACCCCCGCGGCGTCGACGTCCCGGTGCACGAGATCGGCCACACCCTGGGTTTCCCCCACGAGCACCAGAACCCGTTCTCGGGCATCGTCTGGAACGAGCAGGCCGTGTACGACTACTTCGGCGCCCCGCCCAACCAGTGGGACCACGACACCGCCTTCCATAACATCCTCGAGAAGCTCCCCACCGGCGAGGTCATGGGCACCCAGTGGGACCCCGACTCGATCATGCACTACGCCTTCGAGGCCGGCCTGATCGACAAGCCCGAGAAGTACAGAAACGGCCTCACCCCCGCCGGCGGGCTGAGCCAGCACGATATCGATGAGGTCAAGTTCTTTTATCCGCCGATCGACGACAGCGCCCACGCCGAGCTCAGGATGATGCGCTCCGAGCCCCTGTCGATCGCCCCGGCCGAGCAGAAGAACTTCGTGATCAAGCCGACCGCGACCCGCGACTACACGATCCAGACCTTCGGCGAGTCGGACGTTGTGATGGTCCTGTTCGAGGACCAGAATGGCGAGATGAAGTACGTCGACGGCGACGACGACAGCGGCACTCCCAAGAACGGCCAGCTCAAGGTCCGCCTCGCCCAGGGCAAGCGCTACGTGTTGCGGATCCGTCTCATGGCCAAAACGACCGCCGGCGATCTCGCCGTGATGATCTGGTAAGCGAGGGCATCCTCGTGGATCAACAATCACCGATGGTCGGGCATGAGCCATGACCTTTTCTTAGTTGGACTGTCACCGTTTAAGCAGCGGCACAACTGTTCAACTCGTGTCTGGGGTGGGGCGGCGGGGAGGGAACCGGCCGGTCGCTTTGTGCCACTTGTAGATCCGCGCCGCCTCCGTCCGCCACAGCACCCGCGTGACCTGTTGCGCGATCCGCTCCGGGCTCGGGGCCGGGACCCGCACCAGCCGCGTGAAGATCTCGCGGACCTGCGACACCGTCACCGCCGGGGTTTTCCCCCCGACCCGCCTCCGCTCCAGGATCAGGAACCAAAGCGCCAGCAGCAACAACGACATGTGATGGTGCCACCCCATCCAGCTCCGCACCTCGTAGGGCGCCAGCCCCGCCTCCCCCTTGGCCGCCTCGAAGACCTCCTCGACCCGGTGCCGAGTGAACCGGACCCGCACCAGTTCGGCCAGCGGCACCTCGGGACCAGCGTTGCTCCGCGAGTCATGGACCTGGGGCTTGGCCGCGACGGTGCGCATCACCACCAGCCGCTCTTCCGGGCCGACTCGCCGCTCCTGCTTGGTCCGCACCCGCACCGTCCTCGCGTCGACCTGCAACGGCCCCCGCTCGCTGTCCCAGACCGTCAGCCGGGTCCAGCGCCCGTCCGGCTGCCGCGCCGCCCCAGCGTCGGCGTGGCGGAACGGCACCTCCCGCTTCCGCCCCCGACCCGCGCGCCGCCGCGGCGGGCGCCGGCACTCCAGGTCGCGGACGCTCGTGTTGCAGGGCACGTCGAGCACGTACCGCGCCGCGTTCTCCCGCAACCAGGCACGGAACCGGACCGGGCGGCCCAGTTCGTCATCCCCGGTGACCCAGGCATGGGGCAGGTCCCGGCGACACCGCTTCAACCGCTCGACGGCGATCCGCCACGGCTCCTGGAACTTGACGGCCTTGGGGACGTGGCACTTCTCACGCCGCTCCGCGTCGGCCGCCCACTCCTCGGGGAGGTAGAGCCGCCGGTCCAAAGGTGCGTACCCGCCTGGGGCGGCGTAGATCAGGAAGACGCCAAGCTGGCAGTGGTCCTGCTTGCCGAGCCGGCCGCACCACTGGCGGGCCACCCCGCACGACTCGGTCCCCGATTGGGGAAAGGCGCTGGGGTCGAGGACCAGGAGGGCTTGGTCATCGCCCAACACCTCGCGGACGTGGCGGCGCAACTCGGCCAGGACGGCCTCATCGTCCCACTTGCCAGCGCCGACGAAGAACTGGATGGGCTTGCGGTGGACGCCGGCCTCGACCGCGATCGGCTCGCAGGTCTTGCGCTGCAGGCCGCGAGCAGGCCGCGGATGACGAGGGTGGCGTTGGTCCGCTGTTCGGCGCGGTAGAACCGCGGCAGGTAACGTTCGAGGAACGCGGTGAACCGGTCCTGGCAGCCCCGGACCTGGTCGGGGGTCACGACAGCGTCAGCCAGAAGGGCCTGGGCGTTGGGGTGGTCCAAGAGTGACATGGCGGTCCCTCCTGTCGGTCTCCTCCACCCTCGATCATAACACCTCTCGGACCAGGGCAATAGTTGAAACGGTGACAGTCCAACTAGCTTTTCGTACACCCTTTCAGACCCGGGGCCATCGCAACGGACTCAGAAGTACACGTTGAACAGGGCGATCGCCTCGATGCTGAAGGGCCGAGGCCCGGTGACAGGCTCCACGACGCCGAGCGAGAACACCGCCCGGTTGCGGAAGAAGAAGCTCAGACCCTCGGTGAGGTCCAGCACCTGCGACGCGCCGGCGATGTCGTGGAAGTCGAACACGCCGTGGTGGTTCATCGGCGTGTTCGAGTGCGCTTCGAGGGTCGGCGCGATGGCCTGGAGCCACCCCTCGCGATTGACATTGCGATAGACGTAGTAGCCGACGGAGAGATCGTTGAAATAGACCAGCACGTCGCGCTGACTCGTGGGGATGTCGATCGACGAGAATCCAATCATGTACCAACGGTCCCATTGCCACTGGAAGGCGAGGAAGGGCTGGAGGTCGGTGTAGTGGAGGCCCTTGAGATACCTGGCGCCGGCAAAGGACGCGGGTCCCGTGGGCATCGTGACCGCGAACCCGCTCGTGAGGACACGCCCCCGCGGCCGATCGATCCAGAGGGCGTACTTGAAATAGGCGGAGATGTCGCCGACCGACGTGCTCGAATTCCCGATGCCCGGGATCGAACTGTTGGCCACGACGTTGTTCAGGGGAAGGCGCATCCCGAACGAGGCATTCCCGTCCAGGAGCGTCTTCTCGAAGCCGAAGACGTAGCGATAGGCCCTGACCCGGCTGATGGGCAACTGAAAACGCTGATTGAGCGCCTGGTTCACATAATCATAAAAATTGAAATTGAACGTCAGCCGATCGACGGGCATGGGGGTCTGGTTCTCGGCGATCTTGAAGCTGCGGATGCTCAGCACCGGGGGCGACGACCGGACCGTCTGGAAGAAGCGACGTCCCGGCGGTGGTTCGGCAGGGTTTGGCGGCCGGAAGCCGCCCTCTTGGTTGGAGTGGATGACCTGCCCGAGACCCGGCACCATATCGCCAAACATGTTCAAGGCGCCTTGCGGTGCGCCTGGTACTCCCCCCAATCCCGCCGATCCCGGAAGGGCGGCCGCCTCTGGCGCCGTGGGCGGGGCCCCTTCCGGCACTGAGGGGGGAGCCGCCTCCGGCGTCGTGGGCGGGACGGACGGGGGCGTCGAGGGTTGCTCGGGCTGAGGCCCACCCGGCATCGCGGCCGCCCCCGCCGGCGCCCCGGGCATTGCGGCCGCTGGCGGCGGCGAGGGCGGAGAAGGTGCCGAGGGGACGGGCACCGCCACGGCGGGGCAGTTGGGCGCATGGACCGTGAACCTGGGCCTCGATCGACCGCAACGCTCACAGCCCTGCCCCAGACGTAACAACGCAGGCCACTCGAAGGCCGACGCGGGGACGGCTATCCCAATCCGCGATGATCGCCATCGCGAACCCCAGGAGTGTCTCTCCTTTAACTCTCATCGGCTTATCGCTCCTCCGCGTTCCATGCACGCGATGATCTGACGAAACCCCATGTGTTCTCTCCGCATCGCCCTTACCGGGTGGTCCGAGTGCATCGGCGCGATTCTAGGCCGGTTGACGAGCGTGGTGAATTCGCTAGATTTATCGTCCCCTCCCGTTTTCCCGCTTGCTCATTTTCCACCGAATTTCCCCTTGTCCGAAGTCGGAAGGGCCATGAGGATAAAAGAATTGCCGTCACCGCACTGATCCCTTTCGAGTAAGATTCCTCGGGGAGTGTGGGGTCGTCGATCATCCTGGAGAGTCCCATGAGCGCCGGTAGCTCGAGGCAACGCGGGTGGATTCACCCGTGGCCCTCCTGGGGTCTGGCCTGCTGCATCCTCTGCGGCCTTCAGTTCAATCGAGCCGAGGCTCAGGCGGAGGTGCGGAACCTGACCCAGCCGATCCCGGTCGTCAACACCGGAGGGCACAGCGCCCCGGTCCGGGCCCTGATTTTCGCCGCGCCCGATGGCTCACAACTGCTCTCGGCGGGCCAGGACAAGATCGTCAACATCTGGAACCTCGGCGATACCCGCCCCACCCTCTCCCGGACGATCCGCCCGAGGATCTGGCGCGGCTACGCGGGGGCCATCTACACGATGGCCCTGTCTCCCGTCCCCGATGCTCGGGGACAGCGGCTCCTGGCGGTGGCCGGGTGGGGCGTGCAAAACAACCGAGGCGAGATCGGCCTGTTCCGGTTCCCGGGATCGAACGACTCCCCCACCGGCGACGTCGACTCCCAGCTCCCCGGCGGCCGGCCACAGGGCCACGCGGAAGTCGTCATATGCCTGGCGTTCGACCCCCGGGGCCAATTCCTCGCCTCGGGCAGCAACGACGCGACAGTCCGGATCTGGGACATGAAGACGCGGTCCACGGTCGCCGTGCTCAGAGGGCAGCACCGGTCCGGTCAACGCCCTCGCCTACCTCGCCAATGGCCTGCGACTCGTCACCGGCGGGGCGGACGGCCTGGTCAAGCTCTGGGACGTCAAGCAGGGTAAGGTCCTGGCCACCGCGCGGCCGGATCCACGACGGCAACTGCCCAACGACCGCGCGGCGACGCGATCAACGCCTTGGTGGCCAGCCCCGATGATCGCTGGGTGATCATCGGCCGCGAGATCGGCGACCTGATCCGCTACGACGCCGCCACGTTGCGGAACGAGACCCTCTTGCCGCAAAGGCGAGGCCGACCAGTGGTCCGTCGAGGCGCTGGCCATCAGCCCCGACAGCAAGCGGTTCGTCACGAGCGTGGTCAGCCATATCTTCCCGAGGTCGGAGGCCCCCGGGTCGAGTGCGATGTCGAGTTACGCTCGCTGCCCGACGGCGCCGTGCGGGCGCGGCTCGCCCGCACCTCGAACCTGGTCTACGCCTGTGCCTTCAGCCCCGACAATCGCCGCGTGGCCTTCGCCGGGGGCGATGCGCAGAGCATCACGATCAAGGATCCGGCTCAACCCGACCCGGCGAGGCGATCGAGCTGGCGGGCCAGGGCCGGAGCATCTGGGACGTCGGCTTCGGCGGAGACGGCCGCACGATCGGGTTTTCGCGGAGTCGAGCCCGACCTGACTGGCCCCCCCTCGAAATACGAGGATTTCGACCTCCAGGGGCGGCGCGTGGCGATGTTCGACCGCGCAGAGCTCAGCCGTGACCTCCCGACGCTGGACGGCTGGACGATCCGACCGGATCGACCCCTACACGCTTGACCTCATCAACGCGCAAGACCAGGGACATCGGCTGATGCTCGATCCGGTCCTCGATCGGCGCTGGTGGTCCTAAGTTTCCTCCCGCCGGCCCCATCGCACCCGCGACCGACGGTGGCAATCGGCTGCGAGGCGGGCGTGGCCATCTCTCGCCTCGACGACGGCCGCCGGACGCGGCTCCTGGCCGGGCACAATGGCCCGGTCTACGCGCTCGCCCCCTCGCCCGACGGCAAGTGGCTCGTGACGGGCTCCTCCGACCAGACCGTCCGGTTCTGGCGGCTCGACGGCTGCGACGCCCTCGCCCCGCTCGGCGCCCGGTTCGGCCCCATCGAGCCGAGGACGCGGCATGGTCATCGAGGTCGCGCGACAGGGCTTTGCCGAGGCCATGGGGATGCAGGCCGGCGACGTGGTCGAGAAGCTTCTATATCGGCACGGACAGAGAGGACCAACCTGACGGATCTCGACGCGGTCGTCCCCAACACGCAAATCGGTTCCTCGTGGTCGCTCCGGGAGCGGGAAATCGATCCTCATGGGAACGACCAAGCGCGACGCCGCCGGCGTTGACGCTCTTCCCGTCGCTCGACCATGAGTGGATCGTCTGGACGCCCCACGGCTATTACGAGACGTCGCCCCTCGGCGACCGGAAATACCTTGGCTGGCACCGCAACCGCCTGTCGGCGACCAGGCCCGACCGACTACTTCACATTCGATCACTTCGAGAAGGAGCTACGGCGGCCCGAGGCGCTGCTGCGACTCCTGGAGACGGGCGACCTGGACGTCCTCAGACCCTCCCGAGCTCGGCCCGCCGCAAGCCCGGCCCCGGTCGCGGCCGCCGAGCAGATCGTGGCCGAGAACCTGCTCGCCGAACGTCGCAGGTGGTCGCCGCCGGTGCGTCCCGCGTTCGGTCCGCTGGTCGTGCCCGCCGCGAACCTGCCGGTCCGCATCCGCGCCACCGCCGAGGACCTCGCCGCGGGCCGCGGCCTGATCCGCTCGCTGCGGTGTCATGGTCGACAGCGGCAAGGCTGCCGAGGTCGAGTTCAAGCCCCCCCTGCCGGCCGGTCGATCGGGAGTGCACGCTCAACATCAACCCGGGTCGCACACACGGTGACCGTGGTCGCCGTCAACGACCAGGGCCAGGAACGGACCGAGAGCTTCGACGTGATCGCGGAAGAGCCTCCCCGCCCGCCCCCGGCCGCCGTGGTCGCGGCCGCGCCGCCGCCGCTTGTCGTGCTCGCGATCGGGGCGGACCGGTTCACCAACCAGGACCCGGTCGCTGCCCGCGCATCCCGTTCGCCGTCGAGGACGCCCGCGACGTCGCCGCCTTCCTCGGCCCCGCTCGTGGATCACCGCGCTTCCAGCGCCGAGGTCCGGACGCTCGCTCGGCCCCGACGCCACGGCTCGAGCGGTATCCTCGACGCCCTCCGCGATGCTCGACCGGCACCGCGACCGGGGAGAACTCAGCCAGGGCGACTCGGTCTTCGTGGTGATCGAGTCGCACTTCGTGAGCTTCGACCCGGATCAGGGCGTGATCCTCGGGTCCGACGCGACGCTGGGCCATCCGCCGACCCCCTCCGTCCCGGCCGCCAGGATCGCCGAGTCGCTGGGCCAACTGGCCGACTACGGCTGCAAGGTCATGATCCTGATCGACGCACTCCACGAGAAGCGGCCGTTGCCCCAGCAGACCAATCGCAGCCTCAACGAGTGGGCGCGGACGCTCTACCGCAAGAACGTCATCACCTTCGTCGCATCGATCCACGGGCCGAGCCAGTCCGTCGCCTCCCGGGGCCACGGCGCCTTCGCCCAGGGCATCCTCGACTCGCTCAACGTCCAGGGGCGGTCGCGGCTCACGAGCCGACCCCGGGCGGCACTCACCCTCTTCGACTTCCAGGACCGCGTCGCGCGGAATGTCCACGTATTCACCAACCGCCAGCAGCACGCCCGCTGCTACATCCCCGACGCGATCCCGAGTCAGATCACGATTTTCGATCCCCCCGTGCGAAAACCGTTCAAGGGACTGCGGGCCTCGAACGACTGACCGGGGGCGTCGCGTGGCCAGAGGATGCGCTCCGATCATGACATCCGAGGCGCTGCGACAGCTCACCCGCACCCTCAGGGGAATCTCTCTGCTGTCAGTGAGCTTCGCCGTGCTCTGGGTGAAGGGCTCTCTGGGGTGGGTCTTCGGCATCGCCCTCTTCGAGTACCTGGCGACGGGCCTGATGGCGCTCGACCCTCCCTTGTACATCGAGGACCGCCCCGATGAAGTCGGTGCGACCGATGCGGGTGAGGATCAAGAGGCGGACGGGGTGCACTCCGTGCCGCCCCAGTCCCCATTTCCCCAGTCACTCATGCGGCTTCAACCGCCTTGTTGTGTGATCCTTTAGGCGGCGAACTCAGTTGCCATGCGAGTAGATATCGACATTTGCTGATGACATCGACGCCAAGCAGGCAACCTATCTCATAACAACGAAGGAAATCCTACCATGAGCACGATCACCACCAAAGTCCGCACAGAAATCTACTCCAAGGACTGGGGCTCGGGACAACCCGTCGTCTTCTGCCACGGCTGGCCGCTCCACGCCGATGCTTGGGAAAGCCAGAGGGTCTACCTGGCGTCCAACGGCTATCGCTGCATCGCCCATGATCGTCGCGGCCACGGCCGTTCGAGCCAGCCCTGGAACGGCAACGAGATGGACACCTACGCCGACGACCTGTCGGCGCTGATTGAAACGCTCGACCTGAACGGCACCACCCTGGTCGGCCACTCGACCGGCGGCGGAGAGGTCGCCCGCTACATCGGACGCCACGGCACCAAGCGCGTCGCCAAGGCCGTGCTGGTGGGCGCGGTGCCGCCGCTGATGCTCAAGACGGACGCCAATCCCGGCGGCCTGCCGATCGAGGCGTTCGACGGCATCCGCGCCGGCGTCGTCGCCGACCGATCGCAGTTCTTCAAGGAACTCACGACGCCGTTCTACGGCGTCAACAGGCCGGGGGTGCGCCGACGATCTTCGCGGAGCGGGACCGCAAGCGAGAGGCGGCACGAGAGAGGAGGCAGAAAGCCCGTGCGGCGAACCGGTCGCCGTCCGATCGCGGCCAGCCCTTGCCCGAGCCGTTCGGCGGCGCTACGATGAGTGATGGCCTGGGCGGAGGGTAGGGCGCCGTGGTGACACGACCCGAGCGCCGACCCAGGGACCAAGACCGAAGGGGGGAAGCACAATGCCACCCTGTCTTTCTCTTCGGGATTGGTACGAAGGCGAGCTTCCGATAGCAACGGAGCAAAAAAAACAACGAACTTGGTCCAAGGCCCCGTTTCTTCCGGTGTCAGGCTTCTCGAAACCCGTCACCGAGGGCCTGATTCGAGAACACGCATTCGAGAACGGTTATCGAGAATCAAGTGCCCGCGAAATCACGCTGGTTCACCAGAAGGTCTTGTGACTTCTCGATTACCATCGTTCATGAGAACGGCATTCCCCGAAGATCGTTGGAAATTTCTCCGTTGCTCTCGGAACCCCAAGGCGGCAAATCGACACCATTTGGTCACACGTTCAGCACTCGTTATCTCATCAACCCCGGTCTCGCCATTTCACGCTGAACCATTACACTTTAGTTGTGGCTGAACTCGATGTTTGGTCAGCTTGAATCTACCGGTTCTTGTGCCTTCCACGGACAGACACCAAAACGGGAGAAGGACGATGTTACGGAGACTCCGAGACGCGATCAGACCTTCGAAAGGCAGCAGTCTTGCCAGGGCATTCTCCCGCTTGGGTTGGGCTGGTTTCTGGCTCCAGGTGGTGTTTGGTTCACTCCCGATTATTGTGATGGCCTATTATCTTACATTCTCTCGTTCCGCCACAGTTTCCCGCAGCGGGTTTCCTTTCGTTGAGTACTTAACGATCGCCAACCTGCTGATGCTCGTTTTTACCATCTTTTGGTCGTACCGCTATACAAGGCTTGCCAAGCGAATAATAGATCCGCAACGGCGTCCCTCGGAATCATACGTAATTGGGTCAGTGTGGACCGGAGTGGTGGCAAGCACGGTCGGTATGCTATCCTCCATGATTGTGATGCTGATTGAAGCGGCGAATTTGTTGTTTTACTTTCTAAAAGCGCCTCAAGGCGGTATTCCTGTGGTCCAGACGTCGGGTGCTGAAGCCGTGCATTGGGTATCTTCCGTCGATATGGTCAGCTTGATGGCCTTGATTCTCACCCTCTTTTCGGAACTGATTATCTTGGTGTTCAGTCTTTGGCTCCTCTTTCGAACGACTCTAGGTTCTCCGGAGTTTCCACAGACCACCGCCGCACAACGAAAGGACCAAGACGCCGCCACCGACTGCGGTGGTATAGCTGCAGCCGGCGGCGGGGAACCCCCGCCACGTACGCCAGGGCAAGAATCCGGGAATTCCCAGTGAACTCACCCTGACGGACGCCACCGATTCGTTTGCCGGCCTTCATCGAACTGTCCCGAATCAGGCCGGGTGCGATCGACTGTCGTCGTGCGGCTTTGGGGAAACTTCGCTCGTGACGAGGTCGGTAGGCGGCTTGGTCGTGAAGAAACTGACCTCTGGGGGAGCCGTGAGGCCACCCGACATGATTGCTTGCAAGGTTTGATCCGAATTCCAATTCAACTCCGTTACCTCTTCCTCGGGGACCAGCAGAAAGAACCCCGAGGTCGGCACCGGCGTCGTCGGGACGTACACGCACAGGAGGACTTTTTGGGTTTCGATGTCCCGACACGCCGCCGTCACGAAGGCTGGCAACTTTACCCCTGGATGCGGGAACTTGACCAGTACCAGCCGCTGCGGGCTTTGCTGCCCGGATTGCTTCTCCAGGGCTTGAAACATTTTCTGCACGGGATTGTAAACAGAGGAGATCACCGGCACATGCGTCAGGATCCAACCGACGGCCCGGTGCAGACGCGTATTCGCAAGGTAGTCGAGACAATAAAGGAGCGTGAGGGCAAAAATGATGGCGATCAGCGGAGCCGCGTACGTCTCGAACCAGTAGGGCAATCCCGTGCTGGAGGTGGTCCATTTGATCTTCCAAAGCACCAGCAGCGCCAGGGGATCGATGACCTTCTCTTCTAGGATCAAGTACAGCCAACGGATGACCCAGAACGAGATCAGGATAGGCATTGCGAGGATGAGACCGCCAACGAGCCGGTCGCAAATGCTGCGCCAGACCCTACGGGACAACGCCAGAACCGAGTCGGCCTGGAGATCGGGAACTCCCGAGGGTCTGGGAGCGGCGCTTGGCTTGGTGTCCATGGGGAGATGTCCTCTCTCGGTACTTAGTTCCTTAGAGCCTGTGCGAAAAGCTAGTCTTCACCCCTGAAAACAAGGATGTTTTCGGGCTTTTCGCCCAGGATGCTCTGAAAACAAGGCTCCTCTATGAACGCTCGTACAGTAGGAGCCGTCATTTTCATGGTTTCTGGGTGCTGCGCAGTGGCATGACGACTCTTAGGAAGAAGTGACTCCGGGCGGAACGGCCCCCTCACCATCGTCGCCGACCAGCGTGCGGTTCACACGATCTTCTCCGCGACGGCGCCGATCAACGATCGTCCCCCGGCGCGTACGGTCGGCGTCCGACCGATTGCTTCTGACGCAAAAATGGATGCAGCGGTCCCTCCACGGGATAGGCCCTCACGGTCGGGGCGAAATCGGGGCGTTGCGTGTGGGATGCGCTACCGCGATCTCCATCGGCAGCCGTACCAGTCCGTTTGCAACCACGCACCGCTGACGATCAAGGCTCGCCGGAGATCTTAAACGGTTGCCGGTCGAACCACCGCTTCTTCATGCGCATGGAAAAGTCCAAACGTTGATCAACGCCCCTTGCCTGTTCCACCGACCCGGCATGCCAGACGGATGTCAGCGTCTGGATAAAACAACTTCGGTCAGGCAGACTGAACCGCATTGTGCGTCCGCACGGTCAGCGCCAGTATCACGCAGGACCAGCCGTGGAAGAGCAGGTCGATGCCGAAGAACAGGCCAATGACCCAGAGGCTCGACTCGGGCCACCCGCTCAAGATAACGACACCGAGGATCAGATCGACCACCCCGTTGAGCAGGACCCACGGCCAGGAGGGGAACTGCACGACGAGCGGAAAGATGATGCGGAGCAGGCCGCCCGTGAAAAAGACCGCCGCGAGCAGCAGCGTGAGGACGGTGGCCGCCCGGACGGGGTCCTCGAGCATGAACACGCCGACGATCAGGTAGAGGGCGGCGGCGAGCAGGTGCAGCGCGAAGCCCCTCCAGTTGCGCACCATCACTGCGTGGATCACCTCCGTGATCCCTTCGACCAGCAGCAGCACTCCAAAGACGACCACGGACGCCAGCGTGGCAATGAAGGCGGAGCTGATTGCCAGGAAGCCGACGATGATCGACACCAGACCCAAGGCCAAGAATAACCACCAAGCGGGCGCAACTTGCGCGCTCGTCGTACGTCGGGCCGGCGGAGGACATTGGAAATAAAAGTCTCACGGTGTCTCGCTCCTTGTGTGAGGGGAACGTGATGGGGCTCAAAGGTCAAGCCGAGTGCATGCTGTTCTCCTGCCCTTCCGGTTTCCAGGAGTCGCGGACCCGCAGGATCCGGCCCTCGCAGACGATGGGATCGTCCAGGAACACCCCTCGGATCGGATCATCGCCCAGCAGACGATGGGATCGTCCAGGAACACCCCTCGGATCGGATCATCGCCCAGATGACCGCCCGGTCCCGGCTGCAGACGTTCATCAACGCCCTGTACGAGGACGGCACCCCGTAAGCGGCGCGGGAAATCACTCGCAGACTAAGAAGATAATAGTCGGCTCGATGTGATTGTCCACACGCGAATAATACCATTAAGCAGTAGTTTCCCCGCGGGGCTCATCCGGTGTTTCAGGGAGATGAATGCACCATCCGGAACCCGGCCCTACAATCAAGCCCGAGGAGGCCACCCGTTCGTTCCCTCAGGACATCGGAGCGTCCGCCCTGCTCGTCAACATCCTGGGGATCACCGACGACGTCAAGTGCTCTGACCGGGCCGGGATGAGACCGAGCCGTAACGGCAGGCGCTCCGAGTGCCGATCCTGTGGCCGTCGCTTCGATGACCTGACCGATCCGATCTTCGCCGGGCACCACCAGCCGCTACGAGTCTGGGTTTTGGTCCTGTACTTCATGGGCCTGAACCTCTCCAACGAGCCGATCGCCAAGGAGCTCGACCTCGACTCGGACGACGCCCGGCGGATGACGACCGCCCCGCGGGAAGGGTTGGTCCTCCGGAAGCCCGAGGTCTGCCTCAGCGGCGCGGTCGAGTGCGACGAAGTTTACGTCGTGGCGGGCCACAAGGGCCACCCCGAAGCGGTCAGAAAGAAGGGCGGCCCGGCCGCCGCCGCCGGCTGAAGGGGGCGCCGGGGCGGGGGACGTTGGAGGAAGGGAAGCCACCGAGCTTCGGGATGATCCAGCGGACCGGCACGGTCGTCAGACGCATGCTGGCCGATGTCAAGCCGAAGTCGATCGGTCCGCTGGTCAAGAAGACCATCGCCCCCGGGTCGGTGGTCGA
This sequence comes from uncultured Planctomycetaceae bacterium, assembly GCA_963803395.1. Lineage (GTDB taxonomy): Bacteria > Planctomycetota > Planctomycetia > Isosphaerales > Isosphaeraceae > JAFANO01. Next base: position 39,650 of record CAWDND010000038.1, on the reverse strand, counting down.
CACGGACGAGTACGACATCTCCCATCGGCTCCCGGCGTGGGGCTACACCCACCGGACGGTGTGTCATGCGGCGGGGGAGTTCGCCCGGGCTGAAGACGGGGACGGCTTCTGCGAGGCGCACGTCAAGACGCGGGAGGGGTTCTGGTCCCTGCTGCGGAGTTGGCTGCGGCCGCACCGTGGGGTGTCGCCGGAAAAGTTGCCACCGTACCTGGGGTTCTTCAAGTTCGTGCACGACGTGAGGCGGCGGGGGAAGGCCCGGCTCGAAGCCTTGGTCGGATTACTCCTGAAGCCGTCCCCCCGAAACACCGGATGAGCCCCCGCGGGGATTCCGTTTCCTCCCCCAGAGAACACCATGTTAGACTGGCCGGCGACGAACAAGGTGCTGGACGGGGTCGACGAGGTCAGCAGGCTGACGACTGTTCTGTCGAAAGGTGGAACGGCGATGGTCGATCAGGTCGTACCTGGGAAGCGTCCCCTGAAAAGGCCAGGTCAGGGGACGTAACGTCGCTCCCGTGAATTCCTGGCTCATGAGTTCGATTGCATGACCCCCTCCGGGAGATTCGACCGACATGCGACTTCCTCGCTTCGCCCGCCCGCTCGTACCATCCCTGGCGCTGATCACGGCCGTGGCGTTGCCGCGAATTGCCCCGGGCCAGTCGGCACGCCCGGATCAGCCCGGGACACCAAACCCTGCGCAGGCTGCCCCATCCCGGACCGATGAGAGCATCCGGACGATCAACGACGAATACGACCAGAAGCTCCTCCAGCTCGACCGGCAACGCCTGGAACGCCTCGGTCGTCTCGCGGCACGGCAGAAGCCCGCCGACGCCGCGGCCACTTACGAACAACTGTTCCGTTTGGGGATCGCCGCCAACCTGTTCCGCGATGCCGAGGCGGCCGCCGACGCCGTGGTGAAGGGCGGCAGTCCCTCGCCGACCACGCTGGCGCTGGCCCATCTGGTGCGCATCATCGCCAGGGCCGACCGCGGGGCCTACGAGGACTCGCTCGACTGCCTGCGACAGGCCCTCGCGCAGAGGGAGATGGACAGACAAGCCGTCGCTACCCAGGCAACCCTCGCGGCCGATGAGCTCGTGGGCATCTGCGAGGCGTACTATCAGCGCCTGATCCACGAGGGCCAGTTCGAGATCGCCCGGAAGGCGTTCCGACTCGCGCTCGGCGAAGCCCAGCTCCCCGCAGTCAAGGACTTCCTGAGGAGTCGCCTGGGGCGGATCGAACGGGTGGGCAAGCCCGCCCCTCCGATCCGGGGGACCGACATCGACGGTAAGCCGTTCGACCTCGCCGAATCCAAGGGGAAGGTCGTCCTCGTCGTCTTTTGGGCGAGCTGGTGCCTCCCCTGCGCCTCCGAGCTCCCGTGGCTCGAGGAGGCCTCCGACGCCTACCGCGGCCGGGGCTTGCAGATCGTGGGGATCAACCTCGATGCGTTGCAGGATGGCGGTCAGAAGCTCGAGACGGTGTTGCCCAACGTCCGTCGGTTCCTGATCGATCACAACGTCCCCTGGCCGACCCTCATCAACGGCGCGGGCGATCGAGACTACGCCGGCGCCTACGGGATCACCGATATCCCGGCCAACGTCCTGGTCGATCGGGACGGAAACGTGGTCCAGATCGACCTGGTGCGGAAGAACTTCGAGGGGGTGCTCTCCCGGATCATCGGGCCCTGAGTCGCCGATCCACCTCATCGGCCAGGTTCCGCGAGGCCACCCCGAGATGCCCTCAGCGCGAGGCGGCCGGGGGCGTTTCCGGGGGGTTTGCCGCCTGGGCCAACGACCCGTAGAGCGAGAGCAGGAAGAAATGGAAGGTGTCGGCCACGCGGGGCGTGGCATAGGTCCGGATCTCCTGCAAGGCGGGCTGGCCGTAGTCGAGCAGCTTCTGGCGGGAGTCCGTGACCGAGGCGATCGAGGCACGCCCCAGCCTCTGGAGTTCCCCGAGGACGACCAGGGAGCCCTCGTCGGAGATGTCCCGTTTCCGTCTCAAGTCGCCGGCGACCGGGGCGTCGCTCGGCCAGACGAGTTGTCTTGCGTCATTGAAGAAGCTCGGCAGGGGGACCACCGGCGCGGGGACGGTGTTGACCGTCTGGGGCGGGGCGGGGGCCACGGGCCTTTCACCCGGGGAGACCGGGGGATTCGGCCGCTGGGCCGGTGGCACCCGCCTCGCCACGTCGAAAGAGGGGACGAATCCGTTATCCCGGATGCGGTTGCGAGAGGAGTTCGGATTGCCCGCATGGACGTTACTCGAAGGCGGCCTGCCGGCGCGGGCGGCGTTGTTCAACGCTTGCTGGTTCAAGAAGTCGGTCGGACTGGGGACATAGTTGAAGCCCCCGAAGCCCCACCCCCACCCCCACCCCCAATCGCCTCGGGCCTGGTTCGACCCGAGCCCCAGGACCGCCGCCCCCAGGAGGAGCGTCCGCAGTCCGGTACGCGGCCTCTGATTCCAGATCATTGTCAGCCCTCGGATGTTTGGAGCCCGCGCAGAGCCAGAGGGGCTGTTCGCCCACCCTGGCCTTGCGATCGCAAACGGACAAAAACCAATGCTCTCCGGCGGCCGTCCATTCGGAATTGACTCCTGCCCGGCAACGCTTGTCGCTCCCGCCGGTAGCCATCGGAGCGGGGATGAAGTCATGTACCACACCGCCACGTCGTCTGGCGATGGGTCAGAACCGATAGATCGCCGCCACGCCGCTCTGGGTCGGCATCCGATCGGAAGGGACGATCACTACCTCGCCGCCCATATTCAGAACGAGCTCTGCGAGATCGTCGAGCAGGTCGTCGACTTCCGGATGGGCGAGGTCATCGAAATCGACGCGGCCGGTTGCGAGGTCGAGCCTGCCAGGGACATGTCGATCCGCATCGACCAGGAGGGTCCCGACCCGACCAGCTACCCCCTCCCGGGCTGCGTCTGACAGGTCGCCGGTCGCGAGTCGCTTGGAGCGGGCCTCCTCGAAATCGGTCACCAGCTTGGACAGCCGCTGAAGGTAATGCGGCTGCACGACCTTCCAGGCCTCTTCGCGGAGCCGGTCGGTCGAGAGCGACCCCGGGTCCTGCCCGACACCGTCGGCCGTCAGAAACGGGTTGTGGCTGACCCGGCGGAAGACGTCGTGGTGCTCCGTCAGGGAGGCCAAGACCAGCGGGAGCCCCGACGGTCGGGAGTGGTGCTCCAGGATCGCGCGGTCGACCGCCCGGAAGAAGCGTTCGGCGTCGCTATCCACCTCGTCCTTCTTCGATCCGTGCCCATGGTGCATCCCCGGGTCGCCCCGGCCCGAGCCGCCGTAAGAGGCGACCGTCCGGTGCGGCTCGGTCAGTTCATCGCCCAGGGCCTCGGTGATCGTCCGGGGCACGCCCGCGGCCAAATCGACCTCGTCGAGGGCGTCGCGATTTCCCTCGTAGAGCTTCGCCTCTCGTCGGCTGAGACAGAGGACCTGGTAGCGGTCGGCCGACTGGAGGATCCGCACGAGGGGCTTCAAGTGGAAGCTGTCGGCGACGATGGTCAGCTCGGGGACCGCCCGCTGGAGCTGAAAGACGCGGAACGTTCCGCGGGACCCGAGCACGGCCAGGCCGTCGAGCGTATGATTCCAGAATTCCTGATCATCGGCCAGGGCCCGGAACGGCCCGAGCAGCCGCCGGACCTCGACGTTGGGATACTTCTGGCGGAGCGACGCTTCCGCCCCGTCCACGAGGTTGCGGAAGCGGATGGGGTCCTGCTTGTTGTCGGGATGGTGCCGGTGTGTCGGCTGGTAAAGCGAGATACAGGGCGGCTCGTGGGCGGCCCGGACCTCGCGCAAGTGATCGGTCGTCACCATTTTCATCAGGATTTCTCCAGGTTCGCGCAGACCCAGATGTTCGGGGGGTGACCCGGGAGACATCGTCACGACTTGCTCACCACCACCTCACGCCCTTGGAGCGTCCGCTTGATCCTCTCGAGCTTGCGGTCGACATTGAGCACGTTCGGGATCTCGAACTGGGTGGCGTTCATGCCGGCCGTCTTGACGCTCATGTCGCCGGACCCGAGGCCGAGGATCTAGTGGCGGAACACGTCGTCCCTGTGCTTCTCGACCATCATCCCGCGCGTGTCATAGGCCGAGTGCGTTGACGTGGATGTCCACAACTCCCAAGGTGCCGAAGATGGGGTCCTACCAGCCCAGGGCCGCGAGCAGGACCGTGACAAGGGCAGCGCCCTTGGACTTGCATCGGTGTGACCTCCCAAGAACGTGACTCCCGCATGAGGCGACCGGCGTCGAAAAGAGGAATGCCTCTTGAGGCGCCGGTTAGGACATGCTCGACGATCACGAGTCTCCGGAATCGGCGCTAGCTTATCCGGAATGCTCCACGGAGAGGAGGGGTCAAGGGGTCATGCGTCAGGATTCCCCAGATGACCCGGGCCCGGCCATGCCGACGCTGCCCGACCGCGGCATTCGGGCCGGATTCTCCTCGATGGCGGCGAATCGATGGTTAATCGCGGACGTCGTAACTAAGATATGATTAATGTAGATTTTTTATTTGAAAATTGTTTAAGATGGGCACGATTGCTATGCTGGCCCAGTACCAGGGAAGCTGACACCGGGTGCCATTCGGTCTTCACTGGGGAGACTTTCCCGAAAACGGTGCTCGGGGACTCAAGGCACGCAGGGCGAATCCCCTGATAATGCAGGGCTTGGCACCAGGAATTTTCCCGAAAAGGGCTCAATTCGGGAAAGTTCTAAATCGTCACTGAGATGGAACTTTTTACAGAAGTGGCAATCTGCCATGAGGCTGTACCTCAGATGGCACCTCAGAGCAGCTTCCCTGGTATTGGGCCTACAAAGAGCCGGGGCACCAAGACTTCAACCCGGCCACCCGCCCGCGCTCATGACATTTGCGTCGGCGTCGGTGCGGCGCACGAGCATCGTTCCTCGACACACGGACACAGGGCCGCGGAGAGCCCAGGCGTTCATAAAAGCGGGCTGAACAACCGGGCCAGGTGTTGGGCCAGCTTCCTCGCGAAGGAGTTGCGCCTCCATTCCTCGAGCGTCAACAGACAGCAATCCGAGAAATAACGCTCCTGTTCGGCGCGCAATCGGCCCGTCACGCCGGGGTCGTAGATGACCAGCACGAGTTCGGCGTTGAGGACGAACGAGCGGATGTCCATGTTGCTCGTGCCGATCAGGGCGATGTCGTCGTCGATGCTGAGGTGCTTGGCGTGGAGGAAGTTCTGCCGATACAGGTGGATCTTGACCCCGGCCTCGAGCAATTCCTCGTAGTACGACTGCTGCGCCAGCGACACCAGCACCTGGTCCGCCATCGCGGAGAGCACGAGGTGAACGTCCACGCCGCGGAGCACGGCCGTCTGCAGGGCCTGGAGGAGCGGCTCGTCCGGGATGAAATAGGGGGTCGTGATCACGACCCGCTTGGAGGCGCCGTGGATCAGGGCCACGATGAGCCGCTGGTTGTTCTGGGTGGGAAAGTCCGGCCCGCTCGGCAACGCCTGGATGGGGACGGGCCCCGCGATCCCCAGGTCGGCGAAGACCTCGTCGCAATCCAGCACCTCGTCGGTCTCCAGGAACCAGTCCGCGGCGAAGACGTACTGCAAGTCCCACACGGCCGGACCGATCACGCGTAGCATCAACTCTTCGTAGACGATCCCCTCCTTGAACTCGGCGGCCACGAGGTTCTGGGAGCCGGTGTAGGCGACACGGCCATCGATCACGGCGATCTTCCGGTGGTTCCGCAGGTCCAGGCGGGCCGACCTCCAGCGAAACAGGCCGACCGGGAGCATCTCGCGGACGGCGACCCCCGAAGCCGTCAGTTTCGGGATCAGGGTGGACAGGGCCGAGTGGGAGCCCACCCAATCGACCAGCACGCGGCAGCGGACGCCCCGTCGCGAGGCCCGGCCCAGGGCGGCGATCACGGGGGCCGTCGCATTGTCGTCAGCAAAAATGTAGAAGAGTAAATGGACGTGATGCTCGGCACGGTCGATGTCCGCCACCAACCGGTCGAGCACCGCGTCGTAATCCACCAGGATCTCGGCCGCGTTGCCGCCCAGCACGGGCATCTGGCCCAGGTTCTCGGCGAGTAGGACCGCCTGGGAGAGTTCGGGGGCGAGCCGGGGGTGAAAGACGTTCGGGTGGTCTGCGAGCCGTTCGAGCACCTTGCTCATGGCCTGGGGCAGTCGGGAAATCCGCTCGTTCCGCCAGCGAGGCAGGGTCGGCCGGCCGATCAGGAGGTAGAGCGCAAGGCCGATCCAGGGTTTCGAAAAAGATCAGCAACAGCCAGCCCTTGGCTGCCGCCGGCGTCCGGCGGAACGGGACGGCGGCCAGCATGATCACCCGGATGGCCCACTCGCTGAGGAAAAAGACCCAGGCCCAGAGTGTCGCGTCAAGCCAAATCATGAGGTGATCGATTGTCAGGTTAACGTCAGCCCGGTATTCCGCCGCGATTCCCCCAGCAAGGCGGAAAGCGAGAGCGTCTCGGAGCGGCGGAATAGCGGGCCGTTGGACGAAACCGGCTGCGCGACGACCCGCCGCAAAACCGGGTCCAGGGGCGGATCTTGGTGGATTGTACCCCAGCCTTACTGGCCGGATCGTGACCACGATAAGACGCCAGCGCCGGGAGCATCAACAGCCAGACGGTCAAGGCGACCGAGGTCGCCGACGAGCGGGGCTCCGACGGGGGCAGGAAGGTCACCGGGCGGAAGCGACACATTATCGCGGACACACTGGGGTTGCTGCTCGTCGTCGTGGTAACGGTGGCCTCCGCCGATGACGGGACGAGCGCCCCGGAGGTGCTGGCGCGCCTGACCGCGGAGCACCGCACCCGGCTGGAGTTGCTCTGGGCCGACGGGAAGTACCACAATCACCACCTCGAAGACTGGCTGGTGGAGACCAAGGCCGGCTATCGGATCGAGGTGGTGAGTCGTCCTCCCGGCTCCAAGGGAACGGTCCGGATCCTACCCAATTCTGGCGGGATTTTAGGGGTTCACCTCACATGCACCGAGGTTGCGTTAACGCCTCGAGTAGCCGCGGCGACCACACGTGTTTAGAACGACCCGAACACTGTGCCCAATATGATCACTGCGGCCAAGGCAAGAATAGCGCCGACGATGGCGACCATGACAATGTCGAAATAGCTCTCACGATGCGTCGATCCGCAGACGGCGAGCAGTGTGACCACGGCGCCGTTGTGCGGCAGGCTGTCGAGCGTCCCGGAGCCGATCACGGCGACGCGGTGCATGAGTGCGGGATCGATGCTCAGATCCGCCGCGAGGCGCAGGATAGGTGCCACTGAGCGCGTCAAGGGCGATCGTCAGTCCGCCCGAGGCCGAACCGGTAAGGGCGGAGAGCACGTTTGTGGCGGCGGCGAGCGAGACGAGTGGCCCGCCCCCGATCGACAACACCCAGTCGCGCACTATCGCGAAGGCGGGTAGCGCCGCGACAACTGCGCCGAAGCCCACGAGACTTGCAACGCTGAAAGCTGGCAAGACGGAGGCGTTTGCGCCAGCATCCATACTCTCGCGCAATGCAGACAGGCGACGGCGGTTGATGAGGACGAGCGTCAGGATGGCAGCGGCGAGCGCAACGGCCACCGCCCACACGCCCCCCACGGCCGCCAGCGAGGTGGCGCCCAACGCTCCTCCGCCAGGAACGAAACGTCAAGGCGCGGCAGAACGAACATCGACATCAGCAGATTGACGCTCACAACCACCACGAGCGGCAGCACGGCTACAACAACGGGCGGTGAGGTGTCGCTGTGGTGGCCGCGACGAACCTCGGCGGGATCGAATTCACGGGCGGTCGTGGCACGCTCGCGGACGATCTGATCTTCGGCAGCCGCATCGGGAGCGATGTCCACGTCGCCGCCATAGCCCTCCCCGGCCCGACGGGCTATGGCCTCGGCTCGGCCGAGCCACCACAGGCCGAAGCCAAGCATGATGGCCGAGGCGGTGATGCCGAGGCCGGGTGCAGCGAAGGGCGTCGTGCCGAAGAACGGCATCGGGATCGCATTCTGGATCGAGGGCGTCCCCGGAAGTGCGGACATGGTGAAAGTGGAGGTACCAAGAGCGAGCGCCGCCGGCATCAACCGACGCGGGATGTCGGCGGGCTGAAACAGGGCCCGCGCCATGGGCACCAGCACGAAGAAGGCGACGAAGAGACTTACACCGCCATAGGTGACCAGTGCGCCGGCAAGTACGACCGCCAGTACCGCACGGCGCGGGCCCAGTCGCTCGGACATGAAGCGAGCGATCGCTTCAACCGAGCTACTGTCTTCCATGAGCTTTCCGAACAGAGCCCCGAGCAAGAACAAAGGAAAGAACTGTGCCAGGAATCGCGCTGCACTGCCCATGAAGGTCTGTGTCCAGTGAGCGAGAAGCGGCTCTCTCGCAACGGCCGCGGCTAGAAGTGCCGACGCGGGAGCCAACAGGAGCACACTCCAGCCTCTGTAGGCCAGCCAGATCAACAGTCCGAGGGCGAGAAGTATCCCGATGAGGCCCATGGCGTCAGACCTGTTCCAGCAGGGTGTCAAGGTCGAAGGAAGAGCGGTGGCCCAGATCCTCCCTATGAGCTTTCAGGAATGCTTCCGCGGAACGGCGGCCTTCATCGCGCAACATGCAAAGAAAGCCCCATTCGGCATTGAGCTTGGAGGAATAGCCAAGGTCGGTCATCGCCGGGCTGGCGATGCGGTGGATGCGCATTCCCGCCCATCGAGCCCCCTCGCAATCGCCGGGATTGGCCACCTGCCGCAGGATCGCGATCATGCGCAGTTCCTTCAGCAAGGTGCCATTGAAGGAAACCTCGTTCAAACGATTGAGGATATCGCGTGCGGAGCGTGGCGTGCCCGGGCGCTCGACCGGATTGACCTGCACCAGCAGAGTATCGCTCGACGCGCACTCGCGCACCAAGGGCGTGATGGTGGGATTGCCTACATAGCCGCCATCCCAATAGGCCTCGCCGTCGATCTCGATGGCCTGGAACAGCGTCGGCAGGCAGGCGGAAGCGAGCAACACATCCGGCGTGAGTTCGGTGTTGTGGAACACGCGACCCCGGCCGGTGCGTACATTGGTGGCAGTCACGAATAGCCGGATCGGCGATAGCGCCACCCGGGCAAAGTCAACACATTCGGCCAGAATTCCGCGCAGGGGATTGGCGCCTAGGGGGTTCAGGTCGTAGGGCGAGAACAGGCGCACCGCCAGGTCGAAGGCAAGGAAGACAGGCGACGTATCCATCGTCCATCGCCCCATCAGCACATCCAGAAGGCTTCGCTGAAACGGGCTGAACAGGGCGCCACGCGAGACGCGACGCCAGAAGTCCTCAAGGGCTGTCCTGGCGCCCTGGGGTCCGCCTGCCGCATGACCGTCCGCCAGCACCGCGGCATTCATGGCGCCGGCAGAGGTGCCGGAAATACCCTCGATCCGCAAACCAGGCTCTTCGAGGAGCCGGTCCAGCACCCCCCAAGTGAAGGCACCATGAGCGCCTCCGCCTTGCAGTGCGAGGTCCACCAGAACGGGATCGTGGTTAACCCTTACGGGAGCTTTTGGAAGAGGCAATGGACATCTCGCCTCGTAGTTCGGATATCGTGACAACTGGTCGAGCCTATCCTAGAGCATTACATTCAACGATCCGCAAAAGAGCTAAAACTCCCAGAGAAATCGAGTCATCTCCAGCAGCTTGTTTTGTCGGCCTTTGAGAGGGGTTGAGCGTTTCGGAGGCTGGCGGGCAAGTCTCTGGCGCAACCCCAAGAATCACCGAGTTTTTAGCTCTTTTGCGGGTCGTTGATTACATTAGCGACATGCTGCAGGCGCCGGGCGTTGCGCAGAACGTACGCGTTCACGGGCCGGGAAGGCTGAAAACAAGGGGTTATCGGGCGCCTGACAATTGCGCCGGTTTTGCCGCTGTCCGACCTCACGGAAACTCTTAAAAACAAGGGGTTCCGCCCCGTGAACGCGTACGCGCGCGAACAAGTCCGATTGCAGCCACCAGGACGGCGGCTGCCAGCCGGCAAGGACGGCGGCGACCGTCTTGCAGCTTCTTCAACCTGCAGGCGGCGGGGAGGACTGGGTTGCACCTGCTAGCGCCTTGCGCAGGGCTTCCTCCTTGGTGTCATCGAAGGACGTGCGGATCACCGTGCCGCCCTCGCCCTGCAAGGCCGCCAGCACCTTGTCGGTCGTCATCGTGCGGATGAGCAGGAAGAGCGTCGCGTTACCGGATTGCAAGCTTTGCGCGGCATCCTTCATGAACCTGTCATTGATGCCGACATCGGCGAGCGCGCCGGAGATGGCGCCGGAGGCCGCGCCGATCGCCGCACCGGCCAGGGGCACCAGGAAGATCATGCCGATCAGCGTGCCCCAGAACGTTCCGGAGAGGGCGCCGGACGCGGTTGGGTTGAAGAGCTGATTAAGTTTGACACGGCCATTGGGCTGCTTCACCGCGATAACCGCATCGCTCAGCTCGATCAGGTATTCCTTCTGCATGTCGAGCAGCTTCTGGCGGACCTGTTCCGCCTTTTCCTCGGACGGGAACGCGATTTCTACGAGATCGGCCATTTGCGTTTACTCCATAGGCCAACGCTAGATGTTCGTTTCGTAAATCCATCGCCAGTTCCAGTCGTTGCCAGGCAAGGACTTACGAAACGGACACTAAGAAGAACTAAGTAGGTGGCAGAAAGTTCTTTGACAAAATTAGGATCGGTCATCGAGTTATCGGAAGACCGAGGGGTCCGACCCGATGGCTTCCCTCACCCTGAGCGATCGCCAGTGCGCCGAGTTGGAATCCTTGGTCACCCATACCCCGTTGGCTAAGGAACGTTCAAGAGCCCAGGCCGTGCTCTGGCTCGCCCAGGGGATGTCCGCCGAGGAGATCACCGACCTGCTGTGTGTCCCCCGCCAGACGGTCTACAACTGGGCAGAGCGGTTCCAGCAACGGGACGGTCTCGACCTACGGGCACGGTTGCTCGATGCGCCGAGGCCGGGCCGCTCCCCGACTGCTTCAGAGGTCATCGACCCGCTGATCGCCGAACTGATCGATAAGGACCCTCGTGAATTCGGCTACCACTCCACCGTCTGGACCGCCCCGCTCCTGATGAGCCACCTGAAGCGGGCTCATGGGGTTGATGTCTCCCGCAGGAGCATCGGCCCCGCCCTTGAGCGGCTCCGCGTCCGCTGGAAGCAGCCACGGCATCAGTTGTCGTTACGCCCGGACACCTGGCGGCAGTCAAAAGGGGGCTGAAACGCGGGCTGAGGGGCCGCGTCCGCACCGTACTGCTGATGCTTGATTCGACCTGAGCCCGCGCGGCCGACTGCGGCAAGCAGGGGCATTATCGGGGAACTTCTGGCTGACGAAATGACCGGCTTGTCAAAGAACTTTCTGCCACCTACTTAGATTGACGCACGCCTTGACTTATCTTAAATCGATCTTACCCAGATGGACGCCCTCTGGGACCGCAACTTCACCTACAGCCGATGACGATACCACCGTGAAGGACCGCTGGCAACGAATTTTTTTGCCTGGACGACCTCCCGGCTGCGTTCAGGTGGTTCCTGGAGCCACCGCCTCAGCCTCTTCTCCCCACGGATGCGCCGAATAGGCGCCACCGGGCGCACCGCGGACGCCCGGCGACGATGTATAGAGTATAGAACGGGTTGTCGGCAACGACAAGCCTCACCCCGAGGCACTCGCCAGCCGCAGTTGGTTGATCCGGCTCTGGATCGCCGCGCCCAAGCTCCCCCGCCGCGCCGATTCGATCAGCCGGCGGGCCGATCGAATCGGCAGGTGGCGGAACAACTGCAGGTCGTGATCCTCCTGGTACAGGATTCGATGGAACCCTGCAGGGCACCAACGCCCGCCCGGAAAAGCTGGCCAGCAGCCGGAAGCGAGTCTTGCGTGGTGTCGGGGTAACGAGTACCCCGCCTACGAGACGGCGATCCTCAACACCTACGGCCGGACGATCACCCCGCCGCGGACCGGCAAACCGGGACGTCCCAAGGCCCCGTACAAGGTCGTGCCGGCGGAGTTGAACCACGCCTCGGTGGGGAAGGTGCGGGAGAAGGGCCGCGTCACAACGATCACCTCCCGCGTGGTCTTCGGCACCGTGGCAGCGGTGCTGGCGGCGTTGGGCCTGTCGCGTGTCAGTCGGGTGATCAACACGGCGTTCGTGGAGCGGCACAACGCCACGGACCGGCACCGCAACGCCCGCAAGGCCCGCAAGACGTACCGGTTCTCGAAGGACTGGCGTTTCCATGAGGCCGTGACCTATTTCACCATGTACAGCTATAATTTCACTTGGCTAGCTCGTACGTCGCGGACCCGAGATGAACACGACTTGGGGCCGGAGCGGGCTCCTGCGATGGCTGCCGGCTTGACCGATCATGTCTGGTCAATGAGCGAGTGGCTGTCATTCCCCGTCGTGCAATGAAGCGGGGCCACGAGGCGCTGTTTCGTGGACGCCAAAGAAGATGGCGTACAGCACCGGCATGACGATCAAGGACAGGACCGCGGCGAACGACAGCCCGAACATGATGCACACCGCCATCGCGCCGAAGAACGGGTCCGTCAACAGCGGGATCGATCCCGAGCACGGTCGTCAACACGACCATGCACACTGGCCGCATCTTGCTCACGCCCCCGTCCAGGATCGCCTGGTAAGGCGCCTTCCCCTTGTCGATCTCGGTGAGAATCTTGCTCAGGACGACGATCTGGTTCTTGATCAGCTCGCCGCCCAGGGCGAGCACTCCGAACAGGGCCATGAACCCGAACGGCATGCCGGTCAGCAGCAGCCCCGTTGTCACGCCGATGATCGCCAGCGGCATGATCAGCCAGATCAGGAGCGTGGTGCGGATCGAATTGAACAAGCACACGACGATGAACACCATGAGTACCAGCACGTACGGCAGGGGCTGGCCAGGGCGGCGCGGGCGTCTCGGGAATCCTCATACTCGCCGCCCCATTCGAGCGAATAGCCCGGCGGCAACTCGATCTGCTCGATCTTCGGCCGCACGCGATTGAACAGCTGGCTGGGCAGACCGGACCGCGGATCGGCGTGGACGGTGAGCGTCGGGAAGCGATCGCGGCGCATCACGATCGGGTCTTCCCAGACGACCTCGGCGCCGGATGTGACCTGATTCATGGGGATCATCCGCCCGGCGACCGGGCTCCAGATCTGCAAGCTGTTGATCACGTGGACGTCGTCGCGCTCGGCCAGTGGCGGACGAGCGACGATCGGCAGCAGCCGCGTCTCCTGCGGGTAGACTCCCGTGCCGGCGCTGTCCCGGCTCGCGGTAGAAGCCGACCACGCGTCCTTCAAAGCTGCTTTCCAGGGCCTGGGCCACCTCAACGCGCGTGATGCCGTTGCGGCGTGCCTGGAGTTCGAGCAGGTCGGGGCGGATGACCTTTTCACGCTCGCGCCAGTCGCTGCGCACGCCCACAGCCCCGCCGTCGTCTTCGAGAACTCTCTTCGCCTGGTCGGCGAGTTCGCGCAGTTCCGCGGGATCGGGGCCTCGGAACCGCGCCTGGATGCGCCCGCCCTGGCCTGGGCCCAGCAGAAACTTCTTGGCGACGGCGTTGGCGTTCGGGTGCTTCTCGTCCAAATGTCTCTGGATGTCGGCAATCAACCCGTCGATCTTCCTCCGGTCATCGACATCGACGAGGAACTGCACGAACGCCCGATTCTCCCTTTCCGGAGTGTAGACGAGCAGGAAGCGCAGCCCGCCGCCGCCGATGAATGACGTGACATGCGTGACGCCGGGCTGCGCCTGGATGTACCGCTCGACGGTGCTGGCGAATGCCTCAGTTTCGCGGATGTGCGTGCCGGCCGGCAGAAAGACATCCACCATGAATTGCGGCCGCGTCGCGGGCGGGAAAAAGCTCTGATCGACCTTCGTGAAGCCGTACAGCGCCAGGGCGAATAGTCCGATGCGACAGAGCGACCACCGCCCAGCGGAAGCGGAGTGCTAGAGCCAAGAAGTTGCGGTAGACCCGGAAGAACAGGCCCCCGTACGGATCGCTGCTTCCGGCTGGCCCACCGTCGATCGGCTTGAAAAACAGGTAACTCAACAGCGGAGTGACGGTGATCGACGACACCCAGCTCAGGCTCAGCGAAATCAGGATGACCCAGAACAGCGAGTTGCAGTATTCGCCGGTTCGATCCTCCGACAGGCCGATCGCGGCGAAGGCGATGATGCCGATGGCCGTCGCTCCGAACAGCGGCCACTGGTTCTGCGCGACCACCTCGCGGACCACCTCGAGCCTGTCCTTGCCGGACTCGATGCCGACCTTGATCCCCTCGATGATGATGATCGCATTGTCCGTGAGCATGCACAGCGCGATGATGAGCGCGCCCAGGGAGATGCGCTCCATCAACAGGTCGCCCTTCATGTACATGACGAGGAACGTCGCCATGATCGTGAGGAACAACACCATGCCGATGATCAGCCCGGTCTTGCGGCCCATCGCGAACAGGAGCACCACGAAGACGATGGTGACCGCCTTGGCCAGATTGAAGATGAAATCGTTGGTGGCCGCGGTGACGGCCTCGGGCTGGAAGTTGATCTCGCCGATCTCGATGCCGATCGGCTGGTCGGGTTTGAGCTCCTCGAGCTTTCGCCGTACGCCTTCGCCCATCGTGACGACGTTGCCGCCTTGCACCGTGGAGATCCCCAGGCCGATGGCGGGCTTGCCGTCGTACCGGAGCAGCCGGCGCGGCGGGTCCTGATCGCCGCGCTCCAGCGTGGCGACGTCCCTGAGGAAGAGCTGGCGGCCCGACCGGTCCGATCCGATCACCAGATCGAGCATGTCATCGGCCGAGCGGAATCCGCCTTGCGGATCGAGCGCGATGTGCTCGATCGCCCACCCGCACGCGGCCGCCGTCGGCGGCGACGTTCCTCGCCTGAAGCTGGCTGTAGATTTGCTCCTCGTTGATGCCGAGTTGCGCCAGCCGCTGCCGGGAGATTTCGAGGAACACGACTTCCTGCTGTGCGGCGAAGAGTTCGACTTTCTTGACGTTCTGCACCAACAGCAGCTCGCGGCGCAGGAACTCGGCGTAGCGGCGCAGTTCCGGGAACGAGTAGCCTTCGCCGGTAATCGCCAGGAAAATGCCGTAGACGTCGCCGAAATCGTCGATCACCATCGATCTTGCCGCGTACCGAGGGCGGCAACTGCGGTTGGACGTCGGCGATCTTGCGACGCAGCTCGTCCCAAACCTGGGGGATCGTGTCCTTGTGGAATCGGTCCTGAATGATGGCGGTGACCACCGACATCCCGCGCGAGGATTCCGATTCGACGCGCTTGAGCTGGCCGAGTTGCTGACAGGCGCTTTCGATCGGGTTGGTGACTTCCTTGGCGACCTCTTCGGCGCTGGCCCCGGGGTAGGGCGTGATGATCAGCGCTTCCTTGATCGTGAACTCCGGGTCCTCGAGCCGGCCCATCTGCTGATAGGCCACGAGCCCGCCGACCAGGACGAAGAGCATTGCCACGAAAACGACTCGGTCATTGCGGACGGAGAATTCGCCGGGATTCATAGCTGGCCGCCTCCGAGCGCGTCGCCCAGATCGCGCACCTTCATCCCTTCGCGCAGGAACGTCACCCCTGCCACGGCAATGCGGTCGCCCGGTTGCAGCCCGTCAACGATTTCGAGCTGGCCGCCCGTCGCCGCGCCGATTTTCACCGGGCGGCGCGTGACGGCTTGATCCGGGCCGACGACCCACGCGACTTGCTCCCCCATGGCGTCCTTGAAAACGGCGGAGATCGGGACGAGAATCCGATCGCCAAGGATACCGGCGCGGCGGTAGGTGAGCGGTGACCGTGGCCGTCATGCCCGGGCAGCAAATTCACGTCGGGCGGAGCCTTCATGGCGACGCGGATCTGGAATGTCTGCGTCGTCGGGTCCGCCACCTGCGCGACCTCTCTGATCTGGACCGGAAACTGCAGTCCCGGTGCCCCGCTGAACTCCGCGACCATCTGCACGATGTCGGCCGAGCGAATGTCGGCGGCCATGACCGTCTCCGGCACGTCCACGGCGACCTCGATCTCGTCAACGTCCTGGAACTTGACGATCGGCTGCTTCGCCGTGACGTTCTGATTCTGCTCGACGAATCGCTGGGCAATCACGCCGTCGTAGGGGCGCGGAGCGTGGTATCCTCGAGCTGAATATTCGCTTCGACCACCCGGCCTTCGAGCCCGCGGACCACGGCCTCCTTGGCCGCAATGTCCTCCTCGCGGGCGATCGTCCCCTTCTCGAGCATCTGGCGGGCAGCCTGGTATTCCTCCCGCGCCACGCGGTAGGTGGTTTCGTCGCGCTCGAACTCCGAGCGCGAGACGGCACCGGACCGGGCCAGCCGCGCGGAGCGATCGAATTCGACGCGGGCGTTGGCGAGCTTCGCCTCGGCCGCCCGCACCTGCGCTCCGCGCCGCAGTTGCTCCTCGGGCCGTTCGCCCGACCGCAGAGCTTGGAGGACCGCCCGAGCCTGATCGAGTTGGCCTTGCAGGGTTTTCAGCCGGGCCTGGAATTCGTCCTGCCGAAGTTGGGCGATCACCTCGCCTTTGGCGACCCTCTGCCCTTCCTTGACCGGCAATTTGACGAGCAAACCGGGCACCTGAAATGCAAGCTCGACCTTTTTCGAAGCTTCAATCCTTCCAGGGAAGGATCGCGCGTGAGTTTCTCCCCCGGCTGCCACGACCATCGTTTTGACGGGGCGGACCACATCGGGACGGGTCGAATCGTGCGGCGAGCACCCTGCGGCGAGAAGGATGATTGGCACGGCAAATGGCACGGCCCGACCGAGGCGCCTTCGATCGCAATTTTTGCCGTTCATGAATTCTTTCTTCTCCGAGCATGGCCTTCCGAACCGGACGGACCAGAGCAAGTAACCACGATGCTCGGGTTCTTTCCTTACCAGTGTCGGCTAGGCTGTGTTGGTTCAGCGTGAAATGGAGAATCGGGCCCGCGCCGTAAGCTGACCAATGGGATCAAGAGATTTGGTTGGATTTATCGCATTCGTGCCAATCCCGGGGCCACGGTGGAGGGCGTCCTACCCCCCCTCCGGTCTTGGCTCCCGGGCCGGCGCTCGGGTCGCGTCCCCACGTTGCCCTATCCTCCGCCCGGGTCGCCCTCACTGTACCCAAGAACACAGCCCGGCGGCAAGCGGCGAGTCGGCCCCCACGGCTGCGTTGCCCCGGCGCCGTGCCCTGGCCTCCGCCAGCTTCCGCTTGCAGGTGTAATGGTTCAGCGTGAAATGGAGAAACTGGGGTCGTGAGATAAGATAGTGGACGCACGATCATAAGGCTTCGATTTGCCGCTTTCGTACCAATCCCGAAGGGAAAGAAAGAGGCGGCATCGTGCCGCCCCCCTTCGGTCTTGGTCCCTGGGTCGGTGCTCGGGTCGTGTCGCCACGGAGCCCTATCCTCCGCCCAGGCCCTCAGACATCGTAGCGCCTTCAGACAAAACAGGCAATGACCTCTTCGGCCAAGGTCAGACGGTGGTCCGACTCGCTGCGCGGGCGGCACTCCTCCGCTGCCGCGCCGCATCCAGCTTCCGATCCCGCTCGGCGAAGATCACCCGCTCGCGGCCGGCCCTCTTGTCCGCGGGTGTGACGTAGCCGATTGCACTGTGCAAACGGACTTCGTTGTAATGCAGGACGAACTCCGCGACAATCCGCCGTGCGTCCTCCAAGCTCAAGGGCGTCTTGACTCGGATACACTCTCCTTTCAGGGTTTTATACCACCGCTCCATCTTCCCGTTGCTCTGCGGATAGTAAGGCGACGTTCTCACATGAGTCATACCGCAGATCCGGATGAACTCCTTGAAATCCTTGGCGATGAACTGCGGCCCGTTGTCCGAGATGATCCGGGGCCGCGCGTCGGGATACCGCTCGCGCGCCCGCTGGAGGATCGTCTCGACATCGGCCTCGGTCAGGCTCTCGCGAATCTCCCAGTGGACGATGAACCGGCTGCAACCGTCGAGGAGGCTGCAGAGATAGAAGAACGTCCCGGCGACGTTGACGTACGTGACGTCGACGTGCCAGTGTTCGTGGGGCCGCAAGGGCTGTTGAAAGCCTTTCCCTTTGAGTGACGGTTTGCTGTTGTGTGCCTTCATCAATCCGGCGTTGCAGAGCACACGGTAGACGCTGGAGGGGCTGACGGCGACGACGTCAGCGTCGAGCATCATGAAGGCGAGCCGCCGGGAGCCTTCCAGTGGATGCTGGGCGTGGAAGTCGAGGATGGCTTTCTTCTCCCAGCCCTCGAGCCACCAATCGCGGGGAACCAGCGCATTGTGCTCGTTGGCCAAGCCGTCCCGGGCGCGCCAGTCGTAGAACTTGCTCGCGGCGACTCCGAGCCAGGCGACGAACCGCTGGACGGGGATCTCCGTGCGTTCGGACCAGCGGGCGACGTAATCGACGAGGGTGTCGCGAACGTCGTGGGGAACCCCGGCGCTGGTCAGAGTTCCCCAAGCTCTTTTTTTAGTTGGATATGTTCCTCCATCAATTCCGCGACGACCTCGTTCTTGCGCTGGAGCTTCTCCCTGAGCGCAGCGATGGTCCGCAGGTGTGACTGCTCGGCCGCAGAGGTCTTGCGCTCGAAGGCGGAGGCACCGTTTTCGAAGAACAACTTCTGCCAGGCGTAGAAGAGGGTGGGCGAGAGCTGGTACTCGTCGCAGAGGTCGGAGACGGGCACTCGGTCGATCAGATGGCGCCGGAGGATGGCGACCTTCTCAGGGGGCGTGTAGTTCTTGCGGGGCTTTCGCATCGGAGAAACTCCTCCCGAGTTGTACTATAACTCGGACGTGGCGTTTCTCCATTTCCGGCTGAAGCAAAACACTTCGGCGTGACGTAGCCGATCGCGGATACTGGTCCCCAGGCCACCTTCGACACGGTTGCGCCCGGCGTAGCGGAGGATCAGCGATCGAGCCGTCTCGCCAAACTCATTGGTGAGGAAGAGCGTCGGCGGCTCGCGTCCGAGCCCATCGACAGCCAGTTGCCGGATCGTCCCCTCGTAACCCGTCAGTCGGATCGCCGCGTCCACGAATCGGATGCGTTGATGACAGTGTTTACTGATCGCTGCGCAAAGAACTTAAAGTTGTCGGAGCGTCTGATGCTTGGAAAACAGGGGACAGCAGGGCCTGGAACTTTACTCCTTTGCGCAGTGATCAGTAGGCGTGTCGATGACGAAGTGGATGCCGCGTTGGTTGACACGCGACAGTTCGGGATTGGGGACCACCTTGGAATCAAAGTACAGCCACTGGGGATCGTGTCCCGTGATTTGGTGCCAGAATTCGACGAAACGCATCAATTCGCCGGGCTGATCGGCACGGGTCAGATTGGCGTTGGCGTCGCACAAGACCCGGCTTTCCTGCTCTTGAGCGAAGAAGCCGAGCACACTGGAACCGGCCTTGCTTTGCCGGGGGATTATAGTGCGTGTCCAGAGCCGTGGGATCGCCCCGAAAGGGGATGGCATGGAAGTCCAGGGAGAAGTCATCCCTGTCGGGGAAGAGCTGGGGTGCCAACGCGGCGATCCAGCCCGAGAGGAGCCGCTCCTGATGATCACGTTGGGTGCGATAGGAGTATTCGGCGGCGAACGCCGTCTTGGGCAGGATGTTCAGGCCGGCGAAGAGACCGAGTGCCTCATCACAGTTGAAATCACTGATGTGACTACGTCGCTCCTTGTCCAGCAACTTCAAGGCGAGCAAGTCCAACAACGCGCCGGTGGCGGGCACCATATGTGAGCCGGGATAGCCCGCCTGCCGGACGAGATGATCGAAGCGCATCTGGGCCAACAGAGGCAGGAAGAGAAAGATCCCCGCCACCCGAGAGCGATGGCCTCGTCCCGGAGTCAGATTCAACAGGCGGACACTGGCGATGGCGGTTTCTTCCCACTCGAGCGGCTGTGGAGTGGAGTGGTCCTGGGCCTGTCGCCCCCGCCGAGGAGTGGGAGTAACGGGAGGGAAGTTGCGATAGGGCGCAGGAGCGATCCATCTTCATGCCGGGAAAGACCATAGGCAACGCGTTTCTCGAATGCGCTCGATTCCTAATTCTACAGCAGCACATCCTACAAACGTCATTGGCGCAAGACCTTCACCCACTGAGGGTTAATCCCATGCGTCGGCGTCGATGTGACCCGCAGGACGCTCCAGCTTGCTGGCTGTAACACCCCTGGCTAGCAGGACTTACGCCGCTGACCTCCAAGTTACTGCTGCTGTAGAACTAATCAACGGTGAAGCCGTCGAGGGCCATCACCCGGATATTTCATACTCGCTCCGAAATTCGCCATAAGTCACGGAGTGGCCACCCTTAATGGCGAAGCTCGTTCAAACGGGGCACGTTAATTGCATGCTGTCGCCGTAAGTGACGTGCTTTCTCCTTGTTACGGCGGAAGTCGGCCGTGAGTATGAAATATCCGGGATCAGCCGCATCCCGCGGTAGAAGGCCCCCGGCGTCCCGGGCGTGCCCAGCAGGCGGATCGACGACTCGGCCAGGTGACGCAACGGGGCGATCCCCAGGCGTTGCCGCGCCTCGCAGAAGGTCGATCGGGGCGAGACGCCGCCGGGCCGATGAGGTTGGAGCCAGCGGAAGACTTGGCGGTAGCAGTCGCGGCAGAACAGGCCCAGCGCGATGACGAATCAGATCATGAACCAGTCCGGCAGACGAGGGCAGTGGACGCGATCGCGGCGGGTGCGGGCGAGGGTTTCTTCACACACGGGCGCGGGGCAGGATACGCTTCAAGGCGCGGAGACGCTCGCGGGTGGGCCACGACGCGAAGGCGTCGGCCTCCTTGAGGATGTCGATCACCGCAGCCTCCTGATCAGTACTGGGGTTGTGGCAAACCCAGACTGTCAGGAGGCTGTTGCTTCTTTCTTTATGAACTTCCGAACCTTATTATTCAGGAGTTTGCTTCCACAAGGTTAGTCTCAAGCCGGGTTCCTCCCCTCGGATCGGACTCCGACGAGACCCTGGCGATCAGTGGAGGACCGAACGATGCGACCGAGAGTGTGGACCGTGATCCTGGCAGGTGTCGTGGCACTGGGGGGTCTACTGGGGGCCGGCGTGGGCGAGGTGAAGGCCCAAGTCGTCGTCGTCAACCCCCAGGCGTGGGCGTCTACCCCGGCTCGGGCTACGCGCCCGATTCTATCGCGCTTTCCCCGTACGGCGCTCCGTCTACGGCCGCCGCGGGTTCTACGGCCGCCGCGGGTTCTACGGCCGCTGGGTCTACAGTTCCTACTACGCCCGCCCCAGATACGGCAATTGGCGTTGGTAAGCGTCGGGACGGGTGCATGAGACTGACGAAGCGGGGCCCGCGGACAGTGAAGTGGACCCCTGAAACTGGACAGCTCGGGATGTTAAACTGATCGAAGGTCACTGTTCCATCCCGAGGTGCGTCATGGCCGGTACGAAGAAGCGCCATCCGGCCGCCTTCAAGGCCAAGGTCGCCCTGGAGGCCGCCAAGCAGACCAAGACCGTCGCCGAGCTCGCCAAGGCGTTCCAGGTCCACCCCGTCCAGATCAGCCAGTGGAAGAAGCAGCTCCTCGACGGCGTCGAGTCCCTCTTCCGCGACGGCCGCCGCCGCGAGCGGGAGGAGGGACAGGCCCGCCAGGCCGAACTCTACGAGCAGATCGGCCGGCTCAACATGGAGGTCGAGTGGCTGAAAAAAAGGGTTGCCCGCTGCGGTTGACCAGAAGCGGGCGCTCTCGTCGACCCCGATCATCCTCATTTGAGCATTTGTCGACAATGCGAACTCCTCGGCCTCAACCGCTCGACCTACTACCTCCCGCCGGCGACCGAGTCGGAGGAGAACCTGCGGCTGATGCGGTTGATCGACGAGCAGTACCTCGAGACCCCGTTCTACGGGAGCCGGCGGATGGCGGAGTGCTTGAAGCGGTCCGGGGAGGCGGTCAACCGCAAGCGGGTCCAACGGCTCATGACGTTGATGGGCCTGGAGGCGCTGCACCCCAAGCCGCGGACGACCGCGGCGGCGGCAGGCGCGAAGGCCTACCCGTACCTGCTCCGCGACCGGGAGTTGACCCGGGTCGACGAGGTCTGGAGTTCGGACATCACCTATGTGCCGATGAGGCACGGGTTCATGTACCTGACGGCGGTGATCGACTGGTACAGCCGGTACGTCCTGTCGTGGCGGCTGTCGAACACGCTGGACGGGGGGTTCTGCTTGGAGGCGCTGGACGAGGCGTTGGCGCGGGGCAGGCCGGAGATCTTCAACACCGACCAGGGGTCGCAGTTCACGTCGCGGGAGTACACCGGCCGCCTGGAGGAGGCCGGGATCGCGGTGAGCCGGGACGGTCGGGGGCGTGCGCTGGACAACGTGTTCGTCGAGCGACTCTGGAGGAGTGTGAAATACGAAGACATCTACATTAAAGACTATGAATTCGTTCCGGAGCTGGAGTCGGGCCTGACGGCCTACTTCCGGTTCTACGACGAGGATCGCCCCCATCAGTCACTCGATTACCGGACCCCGGGGAGGTCTATCGGGCCGGGGTTCGCGGGAGGCTGAGCGGGGGAGGACCATAACAAATCCAGGCCCCCGGGCTGTCCAGTTTTTGGGGTCCACTCTATCTCCCCACGGATGCGCCGAAATAGGCGTCACCAGGGCGCACCGCGGACGCCCGGCGACGATGTATAGAACGGGTTGTCGGCAACGACAAGCTTCACTCCGAGGCACACGCCAGCCGCAGTGGGTTGATCCGGCTCAGGATCGCCGCGAACAGCTTGCGCGGCACCGCACACCACCGCGAAGCGCTCGCGGGCCAGCAGCCGCTCCAGCTTCAGCTTCAGCCGCTCGCGGCTGCGGCCGACGAACTGGTGCGCCGGCGGATCGGGCACCGCGCCCAAGCTCCCCCGCCGCGCCGATTCGATCAGCCGGCGGGCCGATCGAATCGGCAGGTGGCGGAACAATTGCGGGTCGTGATCCTCCTGGTACAGGACCGGCACGAACCAGCCCTCCAGGTGTAAATCACCGGCGCCGGGGATCTGGCCGCGGTACTTGGGGACCCAGCCCCGAGCCTGTAGAGTCGGGATTTGGCGCGGTGGTTTAGGGTAGGCTCTCGCCTGCCGCCGCGGCGAATCCTGGAGCCTCCTCGGCGTCTCGGACGGCAGGCTGAAGCCTACCCTCCGAAGGAGAGGGGCTGCCCACAACAGCTCCTTTGGTTTTGCACGAGGCAGGGCGGAAGAGGCCGGAGACAGTGCAGACGAAAGGGGCTTTATCCGCGAAGGGCTCTCGTCTTCACTGCCTCCAGCCGACTCCGTCCTGCCTGACGTGCTCGCCGTGCATGTGGTGTGCGGGAACGGTCCTCGAGACGTCGAGGGAGAGAAGGAGGGCTGGCCGCTGTCGATCCGGACGTGGGTTTGCGAGTGGACCGGTACGGCGGAGACCTCGTCGGACGCGATCCCGAGCAGAGGTTTGACCGTCCGGGCGATCTTCGGGTAGCGGAGCGAGGCGCACGCGCAAAGCGCAGGCGAGCCAGGACCGCGCCAACTCGACCTCCCTGTGAAGGGAAGTGAGAAGCCCGCTCGGGACCTCGACGCCATTGAGTGTGTCCGCCTCGTAGCCGTGGGCGACCAGCCAAGCGTCGCAGAGGCGGGCCAGCACGACCCGCTGCTCGGGCGTTGCATGGGTCCGCCATTTGCCGGGGCGGCCTTCACGGAGATGGTTCCAGTGGAGCAGCGTTCGTTGGTCGTAATACTGGAGGTTCGAGGGGTCGTCAAGGTCGATCCCTTGGTCACGGAGGCGATCGACCAGTTCGATCGTTCGTCGGCGGTTCGTCTGGAAGAGGTACTCGGCGGCGACGTCGGCCGCCTCGGCGTCGGTGATCGCGATGCCGAGATAGGACGCCAACTCCCTCACGCCCGCAATCGGGTCCGCGATCAGCGACTCGTACCGCTGAGGGAGCACGCGCTGCTGCGTCGACCAGAACCGGTCGTTGACCAGAATCTGGTGGATCATCCCCTGACGGACGAGTCGCTCGAAAATCACGCCCCGCTTGTGCATGAGCGAGAAGACGACGTCGCGGATGTCGCGATACGCGTAGACGGCCAAGGCGCGACCCTGGGCCAGAGCCTTCGCGAACCCCCGATGCCCCTCGTGCGACTTCAAAACCCGCCAGTCGGGCCGGGAGCGGCTTCGGACGACGTGCGCGGCATACTGCTCACCGGTCACATAGCCGAGCCGTTGGCCGTCGCGGTGTCGCTCCAGAAGATGAGCGATCACCTCATATTGCCAGGTTGAGCAAGCCCGGTACATCCCGACAGACAGGACATCCATTCGTGCGATCCCTCGCAATCGCCGACAGAGGCAGTCCCTCCGGGCCGCATTCGACGCGGCGGTAACGGCAGAAGTGGTATCGACCGCACCAAGGTCCTTCGACGAATTTATTTTTCCGGAACGGTGTGATCCTCTTAATGAGCGTCAGAAAAGCCCTGTGTGTGGGGTACGGCCACCCTCAGCCGTCCCGACCCAACCGGCGGCGGCTGGGCCACATTCCTGAGGGTCTGATACGCTTCTTGGACCGAGCGTGCCCATCGCCGTGGGCGGCGGTGCTCCCTCGGGGGCGGCCCACTGCCCCGAGCGGGCACAAACTTCTGATCAGCGCCTTTCCGACGGTCGCTGGGCCACGTCGTGAGAGACTTCGATCAGCGGGAACGACGTGTCGGATGCCTGGAGGCGCGGACGCTGGCCCAGGTTGGCGGTGGGGCGGACGTTCTCCCTCGCGCCGTCGATGCCGGCGCGCTGGACGACCGTAGGGAAGATGCTCGCGAGTTTGGGGACGGTCAGATCGGTATACCAGCGTAGCTCGGCGGTCGTGATCACGCCGTCGCGGTCCTGATCGGCGGAGGGCAGATCATCGAAGAGCGTGAGGCCGGGGACTGACTCCAAGTCCGGTTTTCCCATGCCCTTGAGCAGTGCGTAGGTCATCAGGCCGTGCGCCAGCGCCGCAACCTCGCCGGCGGGCTCGCCCCGACGGGCGGCCATCAGGTAGGCGGTCTTGGCTCGCTGCGCCCCGTTGTCGATCAATTGCTGCAGCACGCGCACCCCGGGATCATCCAGGATCGCCTCCGCCTGACAGGCATCGACGACCACGAGCCGTTGCAGCGCGTTGAGGCGAGCAATGTTGCGATAAAGGGCCACGTAGGGCAGGACCATATCCTGGTTGATCTCGGACGGCGACAGGATTCGCTCGGGGTGACCGGTCCGCGCGTCGAGGTCGGGGAAGGGGAAATTCGGCAAGAGCAGGTAGAAGCGGTCGCGGAGAGCATCGGCGTGCCCGGCCAGGAAGACCACGACCGTATCCTCGGGACGATTCTTGACCCGGTCGCGGATTCGGAAGAACGCCTCGTCAACCTTCGCCTCGGTCACATCACGGTTGGTCAGTACGATTTGCAGGCCGGGGACTCCCGAGATACGGGCGCTGCTGCGGTGGAGGAAGTCGGCGAGTTGTTGCGCATCGCGGTCGGCGAACTGGAGGGCGCGGCCGGGACGGTCGTACTTGCTGATGCCGAGGGCGAGGATGTGAAGCTGGCTGGGCGAGTCGGGGCCATCGTAGCGGACCTCGACAGTCTCCGAGCGCCCCTCGATCTCGTTCGAGCCCGCCCAGCCGGCCATGGCGTGGAACCGGTTCAGGCCATGGCGCAAGTGGACTTGCGTCGTGATCCGCCGTTGGTCCAAGGGGAGGTCCGGGGCCGATTTCACGGGGATGCCGTTCTGGTAGAGCCGGAGGTTCGCCACGTTGGGCTCAGCCAGGGAGATCGTCAGCTCCATCTCTCGCTTCTCCTGGACCGGCCGGGCCGGTGGTTCGATCGACAGGCGAGGCGGGGGCTGCCGCGGGAGAGCCGGGGGCTTTGGCCGTTCGCCCCGGCGGAGTCGGTCGGTCAGCTTGAAAACGTGGCTGGTGTCATAGACCTGCTCCAGCGTCGCGATGTCGAGGCCGTCGAGCCAGGTGACCTGCTTCTCTCCGTTGATCGAGCTGTCGAAGAGCCCGTCGGGCGTGTAGGCGATCCAGTCGGTCGTGCCTTGCTCGGCGGAGAGGGTCCCAAGCAGCGACTTCTCGGCGAGGCTCCAGAGGCGGATAGTGGTGTCGTCACTGCCGCTGGCGATGATCCGGCCATCCGGCCAGGCCACCAGGGCATTGACCTGCTCGGCATGTTGAGGGATGGGCTCCAGCCGGAGCCGCTGGCGGGGGCGGTCCATGCCCCAGACCCAGACTGACTTGTCGGCGCCCGCGGCGGCGAGCCCCTGGCCGTCGGGCGTGAACGCCACTGCCAGGACAGCCCCCTCCAGGCTCCCCAGGTCGAGCGGTCGCGCCTTGCCGTCCTCCCACAAGAGGATCTGGCCATCGATCGCACCAGTGACGACCCGAAGGGGGTCGAGCGACCCGACCTGGGCGGCGGAGATCGGGATTGGCTCGCCGGTCTTCGAGTGGGTCATGGCATATTCGCGGAACGGCTTAATCCCGTCGCCCGCGAGGTCCCAGAGCTTGGCAGTACCGTCCTCGCTCGCGGTGAGCAAGAGCTTCGAATCCGTCGAGAAGCGGATCGCGGTGATTGGGTAAGGGTCACGATGGCCCCGGATCGGCAGGACGAGCTTGCCGGTCCGGGCCTCCCAGACGCAGGCGAGCGGTCCCTCGATGCTCCCGGCCGCGACCCATCGGCCATCGCGGGAAACCGCCAGCCGGCCGAAGCGTTGCAGCGACGCTTCGGGCCGAGGGAACGCCGTCGCGCGACCACGACCGGTCGCCCGATCGACGACCACGACGTCTCCCGTCTCCTCGGAAGTCAGATAGACGCTCGAGCCGTCGGGCGCGAGCGTGCCCGAGGTCCATTGCCCGTCGAGCGTCGTCAGTGCTCGGCCATCCTGGAGGTCCCAGACCTGCGCTTGCCGATCTTGGGTGACCTGGAGGAGGTACCGGCCATCGTCCGAAACACTCAACCCGGCGATCTGCCCCCGTCGCGGCGGGACGCGCGGGCGACGGTTGCCGTTCGGCAGGTCCCAGGTCCTGATCCCGCCGTCCTTGTCGCCTGAGATGATCCGCCGCCCATCGGGCGAGAATGCCAGCGCCGTGGTCTGGCCCGACGCCTCGGCGTCTTCCTCGAGGCGGATCACCTCGGGGGGCGACCGGTCCACCTGCCAGAGGTGAAGGCTCCCGGTCGCGGTGCAGGCGGCCAGCCATCGGCCCTCACCGGAGAAGACCACCTGGTTGACCTGGCCCGGGACGTCGAGCTTCCAGGGCTGATCGCGCCGCTTGGGATCGGACAGGTCGAACAGGTGGATCTCCCGTTTGACCGCCACGGCGAGCTGGCCCGTGAGCGAGAGGCCCAGGGCGTCGATGGCGGCGTCGAACGACTGGGTGTGGAGCACCTGCGCGGCCTGACCGTCCCAGACGGTGCACCGGCCGACGTCGTCGCCCGCGGTCACAATCCGGCCGTCGGTCGCGAGCCGACGGCTGGTCACCACACCGTCCGGCCCGTCCAGGACCGACACCACGTTGCCGTCCGCGTCGTAGAGCCGGACCATGCCGTCCTTCTCGGCCAGAGCCAGCGCGAATCCTCCCGGCCGGGTGGCGCAGGCCAGGCCGTTGCCGAGCTTCGAGAGCGATCGGCCCTCCGCTTCCGAACCCCCGAGTCTCAGGAGCCAGCATCGCCCGTCCATGTCGAGCGCGGCCAGGTGTGTGCCGTCGGCCAGGAACGCGACGAGGTCCACGCCGCGTTCGTGCGGCGGCCCGGCAGGGACCACGCGCTGCTTGGCCATGTCCCAGATCCGGAGCCAGCCCGCCCCGTCGCCGCTGGCGAGCAGGCTGCCGTCGGGGTTCAGGGCCAGACTGGTCACGCCGATCATGTGGTATGAGAGCGCGCGGAGCACCAGGCGGTCGGATGTCCGCCAGACCTTGATCGTCGAATCCTGGGCGCCGGTGATCATCCGGCTGCCGTCCGCGGTGAGGACGATCGCGGAGACGGCGCCGGCGTGGCCTCGTTGGAGGAGCAACTCCCGTTTCGCCAGGCTCATGCACGGACCTGCGACGACCAGAGGTTGAGGGTCGGGTCGATCCCGCCGAGCATCCGGAACCCCTGGACGGCCAGCGCGCGGTTCTGATTCAAGCGGTCCAGGCAGGCGAGTAGGTTGCGAGGCCGCTCGGGGGTGCCGAGCGCCTCCAGGAGCGCGCCGGTGAAGGGACTCAACTCGCCGACCCGCGAGGCCTCGACAGCGGACCCGCCATCGGCGGCCAGCCAGGCGGTCACGCCCGGCCAGCGGGACAGTTTTTGGAGCATCGCCGTCGCCGACGGCCGGAAGTCCGACGCGTCATCGACACGCCGCCCGCGCCCATCAGCGAAGTATCGAGCCAGCAGACGACCGGGTTGCGGCCCGTCGCCGCGATCGGGTCGATCGCCTCGTCGAGCTGCCAACCTGTCTTCTCCCACCGTCCTGAGAGCGCGTCGATCGGCAGGAGATACGACCGCACGGGGCTCTCCAGCGGGTCGTCGGTTCGGGGCGGCGACGCCACGGCCTGACCCGCATAGTAAATGACGACGGTGTCGTCGGGCTTGACCCTGGGGCCCAGCCATTCCTTGAACGCCCAGTCGAGGTTGGCCCGGGTGGGCAGCAAGTTCTCGAGCGGGCCGGAGGCCGCATCGGGTGTGGGCTGGCCCATATCGTCCATCAAGAGGACGTTCCGCGCGTTCCACCCGCCGGTCCTGGCGAACCACTTGCCGACGGCGCGCGCATCGCGGGTCGCCCCATGACAGGACGGGATCGCCGCGTCTTTGTACTGGTCGATCCCGATGGCAATCACCCAGACTTGCGGCGTCGCCTCGACGGGCGCGAGCCGGACCGGGGCGCGCTCGGGTCTTGGGGGTGGGCCGGGCGGATGCGGTCGGCGGAGGACGATCAGGACCAGGCAGATGACCAGCCCCAGCGTCGCGAAGACGGCGGCCATGAGCGCCAGGAACTTGCCGCGCGGGAAGAATCGATTTGCAGGATTCATGGAAGTGACGCAGTTGAGGGAATCGGCAATCCAAGGGCTCGAAGTCTGGAAGATCTGCATCGGTCGGGCCGAGCGCCGCGAGACTCACCCGACGAGAACCAACTGCGTAACGCCTCCTTCATTTGGAGTTGTGGGGCCACTCGATGACCACACGAAAGCCCAGGTCGTCCGCAGTCCCGTCTTCGGCAAGTTGCCTCTCGGTCAGATCACCCTTTTCGGGGCGCCTCGGCCGGGTCGTCCGGAACTTATCCGCGAAGGTCGCGAACGACCCGCCACGGATGACGTAGGGCACGCGACCGGCCGGCCGGCTCGGCCCCTGCGGATCGATCAGGGGATCGTTCGATTCGCGATACTCTTCCCAGACATCCCGACACCACTCCCGGACGTTTCCGGTCAGGTCGAAGATCCCCTGTTCGGTCTTGTCCTTGAGGAACGTCCCCCCCGGGACGGTCGCGATCTCGCCGGCCAGGCCTCCGAAATCAACGTTCGCGTCCTTGCGCGAGGGCCTCGGATCATTGCCCCAGACGTAGAGGTGCTTCTGGCCTCGCGACCGAGCGACGTACTCCCACTGCGCCTCGGTCGGGAGTCGGCCACCGACCCACCTGGCGTAATCCTCGGCCATGTCGTGGAGCACGCCAACGGCCGGGTATTTCTTCGGATCGCGATTCACCTCCTTCAGGGCGTCGTAGGCGGCCTGCCACCGCTTCGGGCGGTCCTGAGGAGCGATCCCCTTCGCCTGGAAATACGCGTCCATCTCGCCGTTCGTGACTTCGTGTTCCTGGAAGTAGTAATCCGAGAGGATCACCATGTGGGCCGGCACATCCTCGTCGGTCTCCGTCGCCTGAGGATCGAGGGTGCCGCCCAGGTTGCCCATCATAAAGCTGCCCCCCTGGATCCGGATGAAGCGCGTGCTGTCGCGATCGTGGACGAGGACGCGAGGCCAGTCGTTGACCCGGTCGCGGGAGTTCTCGGCGTGGTATCCCTCGGGCAAGGGAGAGGATGACGACCAGACGTGGATGAGGAAGAGAGTGCCCGCGCCGAGCCCCACGAGCAGGAACATCAGGACGAGGACCGTCGTCCAGGTGCGGCGCCGTCGCGCCGGCGGGGCGTGTTTCCAAGAGCTCGGAGGAAAGGGGGTCTCATAGGGAGGGCTGGCCTGCGGCTGCGGTTCGGCGGCCGGCGGCGGCGCGACCCCGGGCGCGGCCGCGACCGGGCGATCGACGTCGTGCGCCCCCTCGGTCGTGGCCACCCGGCTCGAGGACTGCGCGACGGGCGGGGGGACGAACGTGAAGCCCGGCTCGGGCATCGACGACCTGACCGAAGAGAGGGGGTGTGGAGACCCTGACGGCGGGGTGGCGTTGGGACCGGGTTGGAGGGGGACCTCGATCTCGGGAGAGACCATCAACTTGCTGGAGAGGGCGGCCTGGAACTCCTCATACAGCTCGCGAGCCGTCTGGGGACGGTCGTTGGGGCTCTTGGCCAGGCAGCGTAGGACGACTCGCTCGACCTCGGGTGAAACGAGAACGTTCGGGTTCCGTTCGGTGAAGCAGGGTGGCGGGGTAAACAGGTGGTTATAGAGCACCCGGGTGACCGGGCCGCTGAACGGCCGATGGCCGGTCAGGAATTCGTAGAGGATGACCCCGACCGAATAGAGGTCGCTCCGGCCATCGATCGGCACGTCGCTCGCTTGCTCGGGGCTCGACCACGGCGCCGAGCCCATGAAGCACCCGGTTTTGGTTAGATAGTCGCCCGAGGTGAGATCCCCCTCCAGGATCTTGGCGATCCCGAAGTCGAGGACCTTGAGTTGCTCCTTGCCGGGAGGCCGGCCGTCGACGAGCATCAGGTTGGCGGGCTTGAGGTCGCGATGCACGATTTTCAGGGAGTGCGCCTCCTGGAGGACATCGCAGAGTTGTTCCAGGATCCGGGCCGTCCAGTCGAGCGGCATTGAGACGCCCGGCGTGAGGATCCGGTTGAGGCTCTGGCCCTTGACGTATTCCATCTCGATGAAGGCGGCGTCCTTGGCCATCCGCGCGTCATGGACGGCGACGGCGTGGGGGTGCGAGAGCCGGGCCATGACCCGCGCCTCGCGCTGGAACCGCGCCCGCGCCTGGGGGTCGAAGGCGATCCCCGAGACGATCAGCTTCAAGGCTCGAGGGGCGTCGAGCTCGAGGTGCCGGACCAGCCAGACGGTCCCCATCCCTCCCTCGCCGAGCTGCCTCTCGACCAGGTAGCGGCCGAAGAGGACATGTCCGGGCTCGGGTTGACCGCGCTTGCCGATCGCGTCGATCTCCACGGATGCCTCATCCAGGGGCGGACCGCTCGCCCGCGTGGGCGGCGAGAGCATCGTCTGGTCCGTCGGGACCGAATCGGCGCCCGAAGGGGGCGTCAATTCGGCACTCACCTCGTGCGTCGACCCGCTCCGAGACAAGGCGCCGAAGGGTCGCTGCGGCTCGTCCCCGGATCCGTCATCGGGCTTGCTCGGTCCTTGCGTCATTGCATGCGCCCATTCGGAGGGTTGTCGATCGATGAGGCTCCCCCGGGATGCGTTCGGCGAGGTGACTCGCGACCCGGGCCACCCGGACCGAGTCCCTCCCGCTGATTCTAACGCAACACACGTCCCCTCGGCCAGGACCGAATCCGCTCGCACGATCATTTCTAATATCTCAATTAGCCCGTTATAGAGCTGAAAGCGCGAATTCTGTACACGTTTTCCTAACCCCTTGATTTCACTCTCGTTGTGGATCGGTTCAACCAGCCAGCCTCACGCTGAGCATGGGTGAGTGTCACCGCCAATGGTAGTGAGATCCGTTTCTTCTGGGGGATTACAAGGGGCGCAGCCCCTTGCCGAGTCCCTTCGACTTGAGATGTTGCGCACGGCTGTAAAGAGTTTCGAAGTCAGATGCTTTAAGCCATTATGGCTTAAGTTCTTATAGCAGAATGGTCGGAAGCGGTTTGTCGAAAACTCCCGACTTTTTTCGGACGAATCTACATCTATAATGTAACATAATATGATCTTAAACTCGGATTATTATCCTGTTTGGGTTCCGGCTCTGCCGGGTTAGGGTGCTTTACAGAGTGATGGAATCCGACTACGATGAAGACATTACTCTATTCTTTCGCGGTCGCGGTCGCGGCGGGGCCGTAAGCCAAGGCCAGCCCACCGTTGTCCGATCGTCATGAGGGGGCATCTCATGCCACAAGCGATTGTCGATCCGCAAGAGTTGCGACGGTTCGCGATGCAGTTGCGGCAATTCAACAACGACATGCTCAACCAGATGACCGTCCTCCACGGGCAACTGGCAAGCCTGGGGCAGTCCTGGCGGGACAAGGAGAACGAGAAGTTCGTCGAGCAGTTCGAGCAGATGTTGCAGGTGGCCTCCCGGTTCGTCGATGCCACCAATCAGCACGTGCCCTTCTTGCTCCGCAAGGCGGAGCGGGTGGAAGAATACCTGCAACAACGGTAGGACGTGACCCATGGCTCAAACCGCCAACGTCCGCTCGATCGATGCGATCAAGGAGTTCAAGATCGCGCTGATCACCTTCGCCGAAGAGGCGCGCGTGGCGCTCAGTGCGGCGGAGATGGAACTGAACCACACCCGCAACTGGCTGGAGCGCGATCAGCTCGCGTACTGGAAGTCGCAGGTGAAGCGCTGTCAGGAGCAGGTCGCGCAAGCGAAGGCCGACCTGTTCCGCCGCCAGCTTTCACAGTCGAACAGCGACGCAGTCTCCGACAGCGATCAGAAGGAGGCGCTGCGCGAGGCGCAGAAGCGCCTCCGCCACGCCGAGGAGAAGGTGGAGCGGGTGAAGCGCTGGGTTCCCATCCTGGAACACGCGACCATGGAGTATCACTCGCAATCGCAGCCTCTGGGGGATCACCTCACGGGAGGTCTGAGCCACTCGATCGCGGTGCTTGAACGGATGACCAAAGCGCTGGAGGGGTATCTCGCGGTCGCCGCGCCTGAAGCTCCCCTCCTCCCCCCGAGCGAGGGCACGTCGGCCGGGTCGACGACCGTCGCGGCCCCAGGTACTGGGACTTCGGCCGAAGCCGAGGAGGCTCCGACGGTCGCCACGGCGGAGGCCGAGGCGCCCGACGAGATGCCGCCGGAGGCACGCGCCGGGGCCGCGACTGGTGCAGAACCGCATTAGAGGATCCCATCCAGGCCCGTCTTCCTCCCGAAGACAGGCCTTCGTTGACGTCCGGAGGGGGCGCGATCACTGGCACGAGAGCATGTTCGCGAGGGCCAAGATCCATGATCGCCGGCGCAGGCCGACTGAATTATTGTCTGAAAATGTTGCGCGAGCGTTGGGACGAGACGAAGTCGCAATGGAGCGACCAGGTCGCCCGCGATTTCGAGAAGAATCACCTCGTCTCCCTGGAGCATCAGACCTCGAATGCCATGCGAGGGATGGAGAAGCTCAGCGAGGTGCTCAGCAAGCTCCGTCAGGACTGTTCGTGAATCGCCCCTCACGTGTGTCGAGGCCCGCGACGGGCCGGACTCTCCCCCAACAGCGGGCGCTCGAACCACGGGTTTGATCACATGCCTGAATCGTCCCTGGTCGCACTGGAAGCCACGGCCCTCCAATTTCTCGAACAAATCTCGGTCGAGCGGGCTCGCGCGGAGTCGGATGTGGAGAAGACGTTCCGGACCCGCCGCGAGTCCGAGGAGAGGACTTTCCACGACGCCCAGCAGCGATTGATGGCGACCTCGAAGTCGGAGATCGAGACGACTCAGGCCAAGTACCAGAGCATCCGCGCCGGCCTTGTCAAGCAGTTCGACGCGGAGCAGAAGGCCGCCGAGGCGGAATACGCTGAGGTCCGCCAGAAGATCGCCTCCAGGGCCGTCTCCGGCAAGAAGGCCGCCAAGAAGGCCCACGAGGACACACACTGGAACACCGCGGCGATCTACGAGGCAGGCAAGGACGGGGTCCTCAAGCGGAACAAGCAGCGCGAGGCGGAGATCGCTGCAGCGATCGAGACGCTCCAGGCCATCCGGGACGATTCTGAGGCCACGGTCGCGCTCTGCCGCAAGTACGCGGCCGACGTCAGCGAGGAAACTGGAGAGTTCCTCACCCTGGCCACCGACGACCCCATACCCGTGCTCCAGGAGACCCTCAAGACCGCCGACGACCAGCTCGCGGCGCTGGCCAAGCTCGGGTTGCCGAAGTTTCTCAGGCCCCAGCAGTTCATCGTGCCATTCCTGCTGCTCTGGCTCGCGGCGGGGGTGCCGCTCGGCATCCAAATCGGCTCGACGTACGGGATCGCGGCGGACACGGTCCTCGCCGTCGCGCTGGCAGTGGGGGCCAGGGTCTGGCTGACCTCGATCGCCCGCCGTCAGGTGGCGCGGCTCTATCCGCCGTTCCTCCGGACCCTCACGCGGGCCGAGGCGCTCCGCCGGGAGTCTGAGGAGTGGTCGAAAGCCGCCTTCAAACGCGAGAAAGCCGCGATCGGGGAACGTCGCGAGCGCGAAACCAAGCAGGGCGAGGAGAAATACGCCAGGATCACGGTCGAGATCGAGCAGCGGCGCGAGCACGACGCGAAGCAGACCGAAGAGAAATACCCCACCCTGCTCAGAGACATCTCGCAGCGCCGCGACGACGCCTTGAAGCAGGTGGACGAGAAATACACCCGCCGCTTGGCCGAGCTCAAGGAACGCCTTGAGTGCGAGTCGAAGCAGCTCCAGGACACCTTCCACCAGCAGAAGGAGGCGACCCAGCACCAGTACGAGGAGGCCTGGCACGCGATGGTCACCCGCTGGAAACAAGGGCTGGCCCAGATCCAGGAGACCGTCGCCGAGGTCCAGCAGGAATGCGCCGGAAGTTCCTCGACTGGCACCAGGGACGCCCGGAGGAGTGGCCGTCTCCCACTGCCGTCCCCCCCTCCTTGCGATTCGGCGCGTTCGAGGTCGATCTGGCTCAGATCCCCTATGGGAGCCCCCAGGACGAGCGCCTGAGAGCGGCCGTCCCACCCCCCTTCGCCCTGCCCGCGCTGACGCCGTTCCCCACCCATGGGTCGGTGCTGATCAAGGCGGCCGACGCGAGCAAGGCCGAGGCCGCGCGGGTCCTCCAGGCGCTGATGCTCCGCTACGTGACCTCGATCCCGCCCGGCAAGGTCCGCTTTACCATCTTCGACCCGGTTGGCCTGGGCGAGAACTTCGCCGCCTTCATGCACCTGGGCGATTACAGCGAGCTGCTCATCACAAGCCGGATCTGGACCGAGACCCTGCATCTCGAGCAACGCCTGGCCGACCTCTCGGCGCACATGGAGGTAGTGATCCAGAAATACCTGCGGAACGAGTTCTCGACGATCGAGGAATATAACGTGCATGCCGGTGAGGTTGCCGAGCCGTTCCGCGTCCTGGTGGTCGCGAACTTCCCGGTCAACTTCAGCGAAGCGGCGGCGCGTCGGCTGGCGAGCATCGTCAGCAGCGGCGCCCGGTGCGGCGTCTCCACGCTGATCTCGGTGGACATGAAGCAGCAGCTCCCCTCGGGCATCCAGCTCAAGGATTTGGAGCCGTACTGCCTGAACCTCACCTGGAAGGACGGCCGGTTCCGGTGGCGCAGCTCCGAGTTCGGCAAGTACCCCCTGCACCTCGACGCCCCCCCCGATCCCGACACCTTCACCAAGCTCATGCACGACGTCGGGCAGAAGGCCAAGGATGCGCACCGTGTCGAGGTTCCGTTCGAGTACATCGCGCCGGCGCCCGAGGAATACTGGACCGCCGACAGCAGCGGGGGGATCACCGTCCCGCTCGGTCGCGCCGGCGCCACCAAGTTGCAATACCTCAAGCTGGGCAAGGGGACCTCGCAGCACGTCCTGATCGCGGGCAAGACGGGCTCGGGCAAATCGACGCTGCTCCACGCGCTGATCGTCAACGTGGCCCTGCGGTACAGCCCCGACGAGGTCGAGCTCTACCTGATCGACTTCAAGAAGGGCGTCGAGTTCAAGGTCTACGCGGCGCTGGAATTGCCCCACGCGCGGGTGATCGCTGTCGAGAGCGAGCGTGAGTTCGGCCTGAGCGTCCTGCAACGCCTCGACGCCGAGCTGAAGGTGCGCGGCGAGCGATTCCGCGAGTTGGGCATTCAGGACCTCAACAGCTATCGCCAGCTCGAGGGCGTGCCGCCGCTGCCCCGGATCCTGTTCATCGTGGACGAGTTCCAAGAGTTCTTCGTCGAGGATGATAAGATCGCGCAGGACGTCGCGCTGCTGCTCGACCGGATGGTCCGGCAAGGTCGCGCCTTCGGCATCCACGTCCACCTCGGCTCGCAGTCGCTGGGCGGGGCCTACTCGCTGGCGCGGAGCACGCTGGGCCAGATGGCGGTCCGGATCGCCTTGCAGTGCAGCGAGGCCGACGCCCACCTCATCCTGAGCGAGGACAACTCGGCCGCCCGGCTCCTGACCCGGCCCGGCGAGGCGATCTACAACGATGCCAACGGCCTCGTCGAGGGCAATAACTTCTTCCAGGTCGTCTGGCTCTCCGACGATCGCCGCGAGGATTACCTCCGGCGACTTCAAGAACTGTCGCGCGTGCAGCACCGTCCCTCCGCCACGCAAATCGTTTTCGAGGGGAACTTGCCGGCGGTCGTGGCCAAGAATCACCTGCTCAACCGGCTCCTGCTCGCGCCCAGTGGCTCGAGGAGCCCAAGACCGACATCGCCTGGCTGGGCGACCCGATCGCGATCAAGGACCCGACGGCGGCGACCTTCCGCCCCCAGAGCGGCAGCAACCTCCTCATCGTCGGCCAGAACGACAGCGGGGCCCTGGCGATGCTGATCACCGCGCTGGTCAGCATCGCCGCACAGCATGCGCCATCCGACCCCGCCAACCCCGGCAGTGGCGTCCGCTTCTTCCTCTTCGACGGCAGCCCGGCCGACGCGCCGAACGCCGGCCGGCTCGGCCAACTCGCGGACGTCGTTCCCCATCCCGTCAAGGATGTCCCATGGCGCGAGCTTTCCTCCACCATCACCGACCTGGCCGCCGAGGTTGAGCGCCGGCAGCAGGGCGAATCCGGCGAATCGGACGTGGTCTACCTGTTCGTCTATGATCTCCAACGGTTCCGCGACCTGCGCAAGTCGGAGGACGACTTCGGCTTCTCCCGCTACGGCGAGGAGAAGGCCGAGCCGCCCTCGAAGCTCTTCGCCAGCATCCTCCGCGACGGCCCGCCCGTCGGCATGTACACCCTCGTCTGGTGCGACAGCCTGAATAACCTGAACCGGTCCTTCGATCGCCAGACCCTGCGCGAGTTCGAAATCCGCGTCCTGTTCCAGATGAGCGGCAATGATTCGAGTACCCTGATCGACGCGCCCGCTGCTGGAAAACTCGGCCCGAACCGGGCGCTCTACTTCAGCGAAAGTGAGGGCGGGCTGGAGAAGTTCCGCCCTTACGGACTCCCGACCGACGAGTGGTTGAGTTGGGTCCGCGAACAGTTCTCAAGGCGCCTGGCACCAGTCGGCCAGAATTCGCACAAGGCACATGCCGCCGAGGCCACCGAAATCGCAGGCGCGTGACGCGCCGCGCTCGGTCCCGCGACGACGCACATCCCGGTTAGAGTGCGCCCCAAAAACTGGATAGGTGCATATATGGAAGAGTGAGTCCTGAAGGAGGGCGTAGCGACATGGCGAAGCGACGACATTTCAGCCGAGAGTTCAAGGCGCAGGTGGTCCTGGACGTGTTGACGGGCGTCCAGTCCCAGGAGGGGGATCGTCCCACGTCCCAAAGCATAAGTTAGGAACTTGACAGTTCTTGGGTCAAGCTGCCTCGTCAACCGGCATCTGCATCCGCTCCAGCAGTGAGAGCTCGGCAGCTTCAGCCCCAGGTGTTCCTAGACCGACTTTTCATAGTTGAAAGTCAATGAAGCAAACGACATCCTCTCATTCCCTCTCTTGCCCAACTTCATGCCGCTGCCTTCGCCCTCAGCGGGCGACCCGTGTACGTCCACTGGAACGGCTTGGCGAACACATGATTGAAATACTCGATGAATTTCAACAACTTGCTACGCAAATCCTTCACAGATGTGAACGAACCACGCCGGATCACCTTCCGCATGATCACCCCGAAGATCACCTCGATCTGGTTCAGCCACGAGCTGTGCTTCGGCAAATACACGAACCGAATCTGGTGGCTCGACTCCGACAAGAACGCTTGCCGGCTCGCCACCGACTTCAGGACCCCACGCGTCCCCTTCTTTCCTAACTCCTCGGTGACTTCACATGCCTTGGCCACAAGCTTCACCAAGCTCTCCGAGCAATGAATGTTCAGATTATCCAGCACGAACACCCACGACCCCTCCGGGTCGATGGCCACTGTCTGTTCGATGTGGCTGGCGAAGTCGGCCTCCCTCCCTGTCGGACCGATCGTCGGCCGGAGCAACTCCCCCGTCGTCACCACGAAGTTGCCGCTCAGGCACAAGGTCCCGTTCCGCGTCTACTCGAACTCGATCAGCTCGCGTTTCCCCGCGATCCTCGGCCGGGTGGGGGCGTTCCGCTCCCGCGCCTGCAAGCCGGTCCTCTCGTCCACACAGACGGTGTGCGTGTGCTGGGTCCGCTCCAAGTCGGGTGCCGCACGGTACGTGTCACAGACCGTCTTGACCTGGGCCTCGAATCGTTGGGGGTCCTTCTCGGTGGTCTTGAGCCCAGAGCGGCTCTTGTGGGGCTGCAAGGCGGCCTCACGCCGGTAGCGGCTCACTTGCGACGGCGAGAGCTTCGCAACAATGCGGCGCTTGATCACCTCATCAGTCAGTTCCTGCGCCGTCCAAGGGGTGATCGGCCGGCCGGAGATTTCGGGAGGCTCGCAGGCGACGGCCAAGATTTGGGTGACCGGCGCGGGGGTGAACTTGCCGGGGGCGCCGGGGCGTGGTTCGTCGGTGAGGACCGCTTCGATGGCGCGGCGCCAGACGGCGCGGGACTCGCAGCACTCGAGGTCAATGAGTCGGTTCCACGCGTGGGCCCAGCGCCGTCGCCAGCGTCCGACTTGGCGGTGGGTCAGGCCGACCCGCTCGGCGATTTCTTCATGAAGAAGGCCGTCGAAGGCCAGGACGATGATCGCGGCGCGTTGCCGGAGCCGCGAGGGTGCGACGACGGAACGGGACAAGGTCTGAAGGATTTCCGGCTGACGCTCGGTGATGGTGATCTTGGCCGCCTTGCCCGGCATGGTAAGAGACCTCCTGGCGAATGGGAAGTTAGTCAAGCCGGGTAATTTTAGCGCGACCGTCAACTTCTTGGGCTCTCGAATACGAAAAGTCGGTCTAGGGGCAACGAGTTTCCTCCCTGCAATTGCCGGCACCAGGTCGCGCCCGGACGATCGTCGGCCTGGTGCCCGAGGCACCACCCGAGTGGCCGTGGCCGGACGAGCGACCGACGCCGAGACAGGCCCGCTCCCTCGCGGGGTTGGACCCCCTGGAGGACTTCGCGCCGTTGCTTCGTCGACCCGCCGGGCAGGTCGGCATGGACTGGGCCGACCGCTGGATCGGACGCTTGGACGGCGGCGCCGGCCTGGAGGAGCGGCTCAGGGAGAACTTCCCTCGTCCCTCCCCAGGGAGAGTGCCGGGCCCCTGGTGAAAGCTCCTGGAGAAATCGGCGGCTCGCCGGCTCGGCCCGTTCCCGAGCCTCGCTCGGCATCAGGCCCTCGCCGACGTCCGGAGGGTGTCCTTCAGGGCCTCCCGGCGCGGTGGAGCCGCGAGCGGACCGTCCCCACCGGGATCC